>NZ_CP142888.1:0-267232 GCF_040761425.1 Burkholderia sp. Ed8
CCGCTGGTGCCGGTGGTGCTGGATCTGATGGGCGACTATCTGGAATCGCGCGGGCTACCGCGCGATCCCCTCGCCTGCCCTGCCGCCACCCCGTTGATTCCGGCGCTGTTGTCGAATGCCGAGATCGGCAAAATCCGGCGCGCGGCGAAGGCCAGCAAAACCGATCCGGCGCCCGAGCTTGCGGCGCACGCGCGGCAAACCGGACCGATCCATCCGATTCAACTTTATAAGGCGGTTAGGCAGTTTTTCGCGATGGCGACTGCCGCCGCGCTGCGCGAGGATTCACCGCACGCGCGGGCTTTCAGCGCAGCCAGCCCGCACTGGCTGCGCCATACGTTCGTCTCGCATGCGCTGGCTAATGGCATGAGTCTTGAGAGCGCGCGAAATTTTGCCGGTCACGATTCGCTCGACACCACATCGATCTACGCGACTGCGGAGCTTGGCCGCCAATACCGGGAGGCCGAGACCTTCCTTAGATTAGCTACCTCTTAGCGCGGCTCGGGTCATCAAAATCGATTGATGGCGAATAATCGCCCGAGAATCGGAAGTATCTGCGACGCCAACATTGCTGTTATGACCGCCGGTCTGAACGTGTACTCCGAAACATCATCAACGGTGGCGATGACGATCCCCATCGACTTCTCCTAGATTAAGTCGGAGTTATCTCCGGGGGAGTTATCGAACTACCAGATGATCTACGACTTCCGTCCTTACAGGCCGATGATCCCGCAGATAATCCTGGACATTGCGACGGAGCGTACGCTGCGGCCATCTACGCGCGCGTAGCGAAAAGTCAGTATATAAGAAAAAATCGAATCTTTTTGAGCTCACATCCCGAATACGACGAAATGTCAGTCGGCAGCCCAACCTCTCCGCCGGCAAAACGGTTCGTGATTGCTTTGGTCGTGCACGCTGGTCGCAGTTTCAACGTAGAAACTGGACCTGGCAGCGTTCGCTATCACGCTCAGCATGCGAGCTTTGTCGGTTGACCAAGGTCTGTAACTGCTTGGTCCGTTCAGTTTCCACGTAGAAACTGAACGCCCCCAGAGGCATCAGATTAGAAGTTTCCGCGGGTATTACTGATTGCATCGACGGCAGTTTCAACGTAGAAACTATATCTGCGAGCATTCGGCGTCACGCTCAGTACGCGCGAGTTGACGATTGAGTCCGGCGTCCGCAATTAGTTGGACAACTCAGTCTCCATATAGAAACTGAACGCCTTCTGAGCATCCCAAAAGAGTTCTCCGATGCCCCGGTCCGAGGGTCTCGATCGCAAAACGTTGCCTGCGCGCTCGTCTTATGCGACGGCAGTTTCTACGTAGAAACTACCCAGGGCGCTAGAACGTAAGCCCAAAAGCTGCACACGATTCGAAGAGGTCGCACAAGAGAATGTCAATTGCTTCCTTTGCGTTCGATTCGCGACGCCGTCCGCCGCGCCGTTAAGCCGCCGAAGGCGCTACTGGCAAAACCCCAAGTTTCTACGTAGAAACTACTCCTGGAAGGACGCCACTCTACAAGGTCCGGTTGATCTGCCGCGCCGGAGCGTAGCATTTCTCATAATCGCGTCGTTTTTCTTGATGTTTTTCGGGTGACATCCTAATATCCCTAGCAGCCCGCTTGGCGAGCAGTTTCTACGTAGAAACTGCTTCTGTCCGAGCACCGAGTGCATAAGGAGAACGCATGGCCGCAAAAATTATTGCCGTCTTCAACCAGAAAGGAGGGTCGGGGAAAACAACGACCTCGACCAATATCGCGGGTGCCTTCGGCCTGCGAGGCTATCGAACCATGCTAGTCGACTTGGACGAGCAGGGCACCGCAACACTCTCAGTCGGCGCGGCCCCAGATGATCGACCGTACCCGGCAGCTATTTCGAACCTGGCGCTAAGTCCTCGGCCGGATCGGGAGATTGCAAAGTACGTGAATGACTATGATTTTATTGTCATCGACTGTCCGCCCGCCATTAAATCGGCTGCGCCCTCCGTTGCCCTTCTTATTTCTGATCTGGGCCTGATTCCCATCGCAGCGTCGGGCGGCAACCTCTGGGCGGTTCAAGAGGCAAAAAAATTAGGTATGGAGGCACAGATCCGCAACCCGGATCTCAAGCTTCGTTCGTTCGCAAACATGAACCAGAACGTCACGATCGTGAAGCAGATCTTTGAAGCTGCGGCTGGAGACGATGAGCTTCCCATGCTGAAAACGAAGCTCGGCTTCCGCACCGCCTACAAGGAAGCAGAGGTATCTGGTGCTACTGTCCTTCAACTCCGCTCGGCCAAGGCCGCCCACAAAGAGCTGAATGATCTTGTCGACGAAATTCTTGAAGTTCTGGAGGTGCGTGCATGAGCAAGAAAGACTTCTCTGCGGCGCTTAATGCAGGTGTAAAGCGCGACCAGACAATGCGAGTGACGGCGGCACCTTCAAGGTTCGACCGCGTTGATGAAGCATTGAGCGGCCGAAGCAGCCTATTGGATCAGCCCAATGAGAGTGTCGCTGCCCCGACAAGATCGGCTGCAGAAGCGTATTTGGCAGGCCTGGAGCAAGCAGGGAAGGTGCAGGCGCGGTATATAACAATGCCAATAAGCCATATCGACGATAACCCGCTCAACAGTCGCACTATCTACAAAGAAGAGCTCATCGCCGCGCGCGCAGCCTCAATGGCCCGAGATGGCCAACTCGTCCCCGTGCTTGCCGGACGCCACCCCGACTTTCCCGACCGCGCAATCTTGATCGACGGCCAGTTCCGAAAGCTTGGTGCGCTCCGGAATCGCTTCGAGACGTTGGATGTGAAGCTTCTCGAAGGCCTGGACCCGATAGATTTCTACCGCCTTGCCCGAGCCGCAAACAACGAGCGCGAGCAGGAAACAATTTTGGACGTCGCACTCGGGTACAAGAAACTTCTCGATCAGGGTCATGCAAAATCGAATGACGAGCTGGCGGTCTTGGTGGAGGAAGGCAAATCCAAGGTCAGCAAAATTCTCGCGCTTCTGGATCTGCCGCAGTCAGTCCTGGACGTGATCGGTTCGCATCCCAAACAATTCGGCTTATCAACTAGCTACGAGCTCACCCTGTTCCTCAAGGCATCGGACGAGAAGCGCACCTTGGCATTTGCCGAGCGCATTCGTGACGAGGAATTGCCGTTTCAGAAGGTGAAGGCTTTACGCGAAAGTCTCGAAAATGGCCGAGCCCCACGGAAGTCCCTTTCGCGACAGTACAAGGTGTCAACTGTTGAAGGGGCTGAGATCGGTGCGATCAAGGAATGGGGCGACGGGAAGGTCCGTCTGGACCTCGCTCTAGGTTCGGCCGAAAAAGCCGAGGCATACGTTGCGGCCTTCAAAAAGCTCCTTGCGGAAGACGGCCACCAACTGAAGTAGCGATGTGCCACACCCACGTATGTCCGCCGGGTAGGCAACACAGCTAGAGTGGCATTCACCCCGTGCCGTACTACAAGCGATGTAGCGCGACGGAACTACTGCGAGGCCGTCGCGCTTCAGCTTCCGGCAGTTGCCGCTGCACTTGATTCTTCAAAGGGCAAGTCGCCGTCCAGTGCGAGGCGGCTTTGCGGATTCTGGATAAACTTGAAATCGAGCGAATTCACAGCGCGGCCGAGTTTCACCGGTGTCCAGGAAATTACAAGATCCGCCTTTGCGTTCAGCTCGTTCACAGCGGTTTCAATCACCCGACGCTTGATGTCGGCAAAGCGGTACGTAGCAGGGATTTCAAGCACGTGGCGGAAATCTTCCAACGTGATCAGGAGCCTGCCCCGATCCCGCTCTCGCATCAACAGTTCGAGGAGCCGCCACGAATAAAGTGACTGTAGCCCTCGGGCAAACTCGAGTTGATACGAGACGAAACGCCGCTGCAACATGAAGATGTGGGGCGTTAAATCCGGAGAGAAGGAAACTTCTGCCCATCCTTCTCGTTCATGATAAACCGCCTTCCACACCCAATTCAGTACCACCTTCCTCGGGCCATCCATGTACGTCAATTGACGCTTTTGAAGACTCGCACAGCCTTCTTTCAGTCCCTCATACGCGGCGGTGGCCTGCTTCTCGCCGGACCGCGGAGCAAGTGCTGCCAGCGCGGCGAACTCGTCGGCTCGAACACGAACACTTACATAGCCGTTACCCTTACCATGCAAGTACGGTGACTTCTTGCTATCTATGCATCGGAGCGCTGCCATCATGACCCGCTTCTCGTTTAGGGTCAGGCCTTGCTGGGCATTGACCAGAGCTCGGCTCATGGCAACAGTCCCCCGTACGCGGCCATCACCGTCCAGAGCAGGTTCGTCCAACGGCTCGATCTGGAGAGGTTCGAGCTCAACGATCTCGACCTGAGCCGGCTCGGACTGGTTTTTTGCCTTTTTGTTCACAAAGGTGACCTTCAGCGGAGGGTGTCACAATTATAAGGTGACATGCTCAGGGCGCAAGTCACCGTTGTGGATAACGGTCGAAATATGTCACCGCCGGCCCGCTTTGTGTCTACTTAGGGTCGGATTGCGTCACCTCCGGGTCGGCAAACGTCACAGTTTCTCGACTGTGACGTCCGGCAAAGCCTTACCTGGCAAGCCTGTGCGGGACGGGGCACAGCGTTTACAAAAGGTTTTACAAACGGTTCTACAAACTGTCTTACAAAAAGCACTGTTTGAAAGTTGCTTCTATACAACAACAACCCCCTGACACCTGCCTCCAACGCACACCGGGTCACTTAAAAGTGACATTTTCCGACCTCCACGCGGCTCTAGGATCTCCGATCGGCGTCCTATTGGCCGGAAAGACTGGGTTGCAAGCGGAAAAGGTGACGCTTTCCGACCTGACCGGCCCAAAGGTACTAAGTACTCACTCACCTTTGACCGACTAGACCCCCGGAACAATGAGGAAGCGGACTACTGGGTCGGAAAACGTCACCTTTTCCACAAACTATAAGGGCCAGTCCCACGGCTGGGGCGGGTCATCGGCGGAAAAACCATCGCGACGGGTCGGAAAAAGTCATAGGAAGGGCAGGCCCTTGGGTCGGAAAACGTCACTGTCGGTGCGAAATCCCAGCGTATGAAAGAGGAGAAGATCCCACCTCAGGTCGGAATTTGTCACTTATCGAGATGCTTACCAGGTCGGAATCTGTCACCATCAGCTCTACGTTCAGGTCGGATAGTGTCACCTTTGAAACCGCACACTGGGTCGGAAAACGTCACTTCTGAGGCGTCGAGTTAGAAGGTCGGAATATGTCACTTTCCGGCCTAAGTCAGCAGGTCGGAATTCGTCACTTTTAGCAACTGTCGCTGCAGGTCGGAAAATGTCACCTCTCGGCATCTCGGCACGCCTCGGGTCGGAAACCGTCACCATTGCGCTCCGCCGACTTATTTTGTTCCACGGTCTGCCGAAAGCACTGGGTCGGAAAATGTCACCCATCGCCTGGCAATTCCCTCGAGGTCGGAATCCGTCACCCGTTCGACAATACCGTTAGCGTCTCCGCGGAATGACCGACGGAAATAGAGCGTTCAGCAGATCTTGCAGTACGGCAAGATGGGGAACTACAAGGTCGATATGAGGCGCATCGATTCTGAGGTACCTTCCGTTTGCACCTACAGACAGTCGAAGTTCGACACCGTCTTCGGGTTGGACCACGCCCGTAGACAGTATCGATATCACTTTCGATGGAGCAATGTTGGCCGGAACGGTTAGAGCCCTTCGCGTGACAAGGTCCGTACCAACCTTCTGGATCAATTTCGCAGCGATATCTGCTGTCCGGTATGACACTTGACATGGTCCGCCGAACGAGGTGATCACGTCGGGCGGAAGCAAAGACGCTTGAATTGATCGTGTGACAATCGCCTTCGACACTTTGAAGGCGGCGGCCATCGATGCTTGACTCGGCCAAAGATGCCGGTCCAACTGCTCTCGATAGAACGTGCCCAGCACAACGGGTGGAGCGCCGGCCCCACGGAGATCCTCATGTCGCGCGACCGCGGCCAACCGATCTCGGCAGAAGCCTGTTTCCTCAGCGGCCGAACTATTACACGATTTGGAACAGGTCATACGAGTCGAGGATCGTTGATCGTCAATTGTTGTTGTTTCTGAAAAATGCCCCTCAACCGGTTGAGGGGGGCATCAGGATTCCTCGAACGAGGACCGGCTTGAGAATCGTGCGAAAACAATGATTTACGAATGGCTGCCGTCTCGTCACCACCAGGGTGTTGCGTGCAACGCGTGCAACGACGGCGTACTAATTCTATCGATGTAGTCGTAAACGCAAGGCCCAAAAAGCTCACGATTTTCATAGGGCTTATTGCCGTACGCCCCTCAACTGGTTGCGCGCAGTCGCACCGATGGCCAGCGATTCTTTGCGGCTCGAAAAGGTCCCTGAAATCACGGCTCTTTTCCCAGGTGCCGTTGTCGCCTCGGCTGTTCCAATTGATCCGTCCCAATTGGAACTCCGTGATGCGACTCCCCAGACTCTTTCCCCGTAGCAAGAAGCAGGTCGCCCTGTCGCCGGCGCCCGGCCATTACTCGAACGAAGATCCCGAGACGATCATCTTCGATCAGGGGACCCGTCTGCGCGTCGAAGCCAATCACTGGAAGACCTTTTGTTTCGTCCTTGCGATCATCGCTGGTGGCGCCGTGTACACCCGGCAACCGCCGCCGTCGGTGGTGAGGGCCTACGGTGTCTCGTCCGATGCCGGCGGTAATCCGTTGGTCAAGCAACTGGCCGCGTACAACCCCGACGATCAAGCGAAACGCACGGCGATCAAACAGGACGTCGAGCACTGGTTCACGATCGAGCCGGTCCTCACCGACGATATCCGTACCTCACGCCTCGCCAAGAACATCAACGCCGTCAAAGCAAAGATGGTCGGTAACGCGAAGAACCAGTTCGCGTCTTGGATCAGCGAGGACAAACCGTTCGACCAGATCACCACCAATCCGAAGCTGGTCCGTGAGCCGAAGGTCACCAACGTCTCGTTGTTGGAGGATTCGACCGTCGTCGTCGAATTCACGACCTCGACCCGGCAATCGCCCACCGACAAGCCCGTCGATGTCCGCTTCGCGCTGACGATGCGCTACCAAATCATTCCTCCGACCGCGGAAGACGTACTCGGCACGAATCCGTACGGCCTTTACTACCCGTTCTTCACTTTGCAGAAAACCGGCGCATGAAACGACCACGTTCCCTCCTGATCTGGGGCACGCTCGCGTTGATCGCGGCGTCGGCCAATGCGTTCGCCGTAAAGACTGCCGCAAGTCCTGTGTCGCCGATTCCCGGTTTCGATGTCGGCAGCATTATCGGCGACGCGATGAGCCCCGTGAACCCGTACAACTCAGGCGCCGACCCCATCACGATGCCTGGCGACGCACGCATGGCCGTGTTCCCGTACAGCCGCGACCAGATCTATCGCGTGATGACGGCGCCGCTGAAGCTCACGACGATCGAGCTGGAGCGGGGCGAGAGCTTAATCAGCGAGCCGGCGATGGGCGATTCGGTGCAGTGGGTCATCGATACGGACGGCGCAAACCACGTGTACGTGAAGCCCACGAAACCTGGCCTCGTCAACACGCTCCACCTGAGCACGAACAAGCGCGAGTACGAGCTGACCCTTGTCTCGTCGCCGCTGGGCGGCCTGTTCTATCAGAACGTCCGCTTCAACTACCCGAATTCGCTGATGGCGAAAGTGCGCACGCGCGGGAATGCCGGCGGCGACGATCGCGATACCGACCACGCTGGCCAATCAGATTCCGGGCCGATCGGAGTCTCCCCGGACAAGCTGAACTTCGAATACACAGTTTCTGGCACGAGCTCGCTCAAGCCCGAAACGGTCTTCGACGATGGCACGTTCATCTGGATCCGGATGCCGCCGCGTACGCCGTTTGCCGTGCCGACCATCAACGACGGCGGCGACATCGTCAGCCCGAACTTTATCCGGCGCGGCCCGTACATCGTTATCCAGCGACTTGCAGATGAAGTGAAGCTCACGCGACCGGGCGAGGAGGTGACGATCACGCGCGGCCGTCGCGGCCTCTTTGGGTTCTGAGGTCGGTATGGCAAAGCAGATCGATCCGAGCAGCCCGGAGGAGAAGGCCTTGTTCAAGGGCAAGGTGCCCCGCAACGTCATGATTGCGGTCGGTGCGATTGCGGCCCTTGGTATTGGCTCGCTGGGCTTCTACACACAGACCGTCGAAGCGAACAAGGCAGAGGCAGAAGCGCTGAAGGCAAAGCGAGAACGAGCGGCCGAAGCGGTCGACAAAAGCAACGCTGACAAAGCTGACGTCGACAAAATCATCGAGCAACAACAGGCCGAAGCCCGTCGGCGCGCGGCGGAAGCTGCAGCCGCCGCAAGCGCTGCCGCGGCTGCGAATGCGAAGAAGCCGACCCTGTCGGCTGACGCGGTCCTGCCGAGCGCCAGCACGGCGGAACTCAAAGCTGCAAATGACGAGGACAGCATCTTTGTTTCGCCGATCTTCCGCCCTGGCGTCAAGATTAAGGAGGCCCAGCCGCAGCAGCCGCAACTACCGAACGGCATGATCTCGCCGCAACAGATGCTGCTTCAGCAGGCGGCCGCTCAAGACGCGGCGATGAAAGAAGCTACGGCGCAGGCTGCACTCGCATCACGCGGTGGGCAGGCGGCAGGAGCGATGACGACGCAACAACGCGACAACGCATTCATGCACGACGTCGCGCAGTTGAGCGAGGGCGACAAGGATTTCGCGCGGACCGGCTTTGTCGGTCAGTCGCACGGTTGCACGCTGTCGCCGCCGGCGAAGATTCCGGTTCTCTCGAACGAGGCGTTGAACTCGGATCGTCCCGGGACGGCGTCGCTGATCGTCGAAAGCGACGTGTACGCGAACAATGGCGACGGGCGTTGCCTCGTGATTCCGTGGGGCACCACGATCGTTGCGCCCTATAGCTCGGACATTCAGCCGGGGCAGGAGTCGATTCTCGTCGCCGGCGCGGAGATGCGTCTGCCGAACGGCAAGCACGTGCCGCTGTACGGCGCACAAGGTGCCGACGGCGATGGCACGGCCGGCTTCAGTGGTGACGTGAACAACCACTTCTTCAAGATTTACTCGACCTCGTTCCTGACCGCCATTCTGGTTCGCGCCTTCAGCAATAGCGATCAGAGCACGACGTCCGGCCCGCTTGGCGTCACCACTGTGGGCAGCACGGGTGGGCAGATCGCGGCGCAAACCGCGCAGTCGGTGCTCGACCGCTACAAAAACATCCCGCCGACAATCTCGTCGAAGCCGGGCAAACGGCACTTCATGATGAAGATCAATCGCGACATGGTGCTCGAGCCGTACCGGGAGCCGCGATGATCAAGCACTTGATTTTTGCGACCGCGATGGCATCGGCGAGTGCTTATGCGCATTCGGCCGTGATCGCGCAGGTCATCAGCCCCGTGAGTGTCGTCATCCAGGACGGCGCGGTGCGACGCGTCGCGATGCTGCCGGGGAAGCCGGTCTATTACTGCGGCCTCGATGCGTTCGTCGAATGGGCGTCTCCGCTGATCGGCCAGCCCGTGCGCAGCTCGAGTGACGCCGGAGTCACGGTCTCGATCGATGGGCGCGATGTCGCATTGGACGACCTGTTTATCGACCGCGGTTGGCTCCAACCGCTCGTACTGGATGACGGCGCGCAGGCGGCACTCGCCGAACGTCGAGGTGGATGGGCGTGCTCCCGTGCGGTCGTGCCGTTCGAGCTGCTGCACACCAACGTCGATCCTAAGATCCTCGCCGGCATCGCGCTGAACGAATCGAACTACCGCGGCCGCGCGTGGCCATGGACCCTGAACGTTGCGGGTCAGGGCTTCTTTTTCAAGTCGCGCGAAGAAGCCTACAAGGCGATCGAGACGCTGCTTGCGCGCGAGCGCTGCGATTTCGACGTTGGCCTGATGCAGGTGAACTGGTGCTACCACGGCAAACGCTTTGCGTCGGCATGGGCTGCGCTCGCGCCCGCGACCAACGTCGCGGTAGCCGAGGCGATTCTGACCGAGAACTTTGCCCGAACTGACTCGGTGGCGAAGGCGGTCGCCTATTACCACAGCGCGAATCCCAATCCCGGTCGTTCGTACCTTGCACGGTTCGTTCGACACCTTTCCTTGATCGAGGCAGGCCTTTGAAGCACACGACCAAGATTTTCGCGTGCGCCGCATCGGCGATCGTGTGTGCGGCCGCATCGGCGGCGAATACCGACCCGTTCGATTTCGACTACGACATCCTCGGCGGCATATCCGAGCGGCCGGCGCTGATTTTCAACGACGGGACGAAGACCTATATTCAGCCGCGCGCGGGGCAGGTCATCGTCGCCGAAGGTGGGCATACCGAAGGTCCGTACGTCGTCGTCGAGGGCACGCCGGCGTCGATCACGTACAAGGTCGGTACGCATTCGGCAACGGCCCGCTGGAAGAAGGCGAACACCTTCATCGGCGGCACCGGCGCACTGGCTGCGATGAAGGACGATCAACCGGCCGGTTTCGATGGCTTCACGAACCGATTGGTGCTGATCGGCACGCGCTCCGCGCTCGCGCCCGTCCGCGCGCTGCATGCGTCGATGCCGGTCGGTAACGTGGTCAAGTCGCTCGTCCCACAGGGTTGGACTGGTTCCGCGCAGAAGGACGTTGACCTGACGACCTCGGAGCTGTTCGCGACGCGCGACGGCGAGAACTGGCTGCAGGCGCTCGATCGCTTGATGACGCAAACCGGGCTGTACGCGGATGTCGATTTCGGTGAGCGACACGTGCGGCTGCATCGCGACGCGCCGAAGTCTGCGGCGTTGAACTATGCGTCGTCCGGCCGTGATGCCGACGAGGCCGGTTTGAACCGCGTCGTCGCGCGTGTTACCGCGGAGCCCGCACCGGTGTCACGGCTGGCCGAACACTTTGGCGCGCAGGCTATCCGTGATGGCGACGACACGCATATGCAGATCCGCTTCACGGCGAAGCCGGCAAAGACCGTCACGTTCAAGACACCGGACGGGAAGGCGCTGCGTACCAGCTGGGACGAGGTCAAGAGCGTGATGACGATCGACCGCGCGGAACGTTTCATCGTGGCTGATGCGACAAACCACGTCGAAGTGACGCGGGACGCGAAGACTGTCTACGACTTCGACCAGCCGAACCCGGCAAAGCTCGAGGCCGTGTTCGATCGCGACGGCCGCACGTACTTCAAGTTCGCGGAATCGGTCGTGCGGGTCGGTGTTACCGATGCGCGGAACCTGGGCATCGGCGAGCAGAAGGGCCGCTACTTCATGTTCGAAGGCACGTCCGATCTGTTCACCGTGACAGCAGACGGCAACACGATCCACGTCAAGCGGCGTAAGGAAGTCACGTATCGCGAAGCGCCTGACGCGTCGCTGCAGGCGAGTGGGGGGCCGACGCCATGAAGCACATCGTATCGATCGTCGCCACCGTGATGGTGATCGCCGCATTGCCCGCCCGCGCAGATTGCCTTGATGACGCGGCCGCCTTTCATCGTGTCAATCCGCGGCTGCTGCGCGTGATTGCGCAGCACGAGTCGGGCATGCGGGCCAATGCAGTGAACCGGAACACGAACGGCAGCGAAGACATCGGGCTCATGCAGATCAACACGTCCTGGCTCCCGACGCTTTCCCGCTACGGCATCCGTCGCGAGCACCTCTTCAACGGCTGCGTGAGCGCATATGTCGGGGCGTGGATTCTCGCGTCGAACGTGCGCCGGTTCGGGCCGAACTGGAAGGCAGTCGGTGCCTATAACGCGGTGACGCCGTCCAAGCAGCTCGTCTACGCCAGCGCGATCTATCGCCGCTTTATGCAACAGGGTCGGTAACCATGCAGAAGACACATTCGAATCAGGCGCGAGCACGCGCGATCGTAGCGGTAGCGCTTGCCGCCCTGAGCGTCGCGGCGATTGCGGCCCCCCAAGCAGCGACGAGCTCGATTGATGCGGACGGCTGGCAGGTGCTTGCGTCGACGCCGAAAGCGGCACCGGCAGCGGCCGACAGCACGAAGCGAGAGCCGTCCCTGCCGGCGCCGGCGACCGACGTCGCCGCTGTCGAGTTGCCGGGCGTGAGTGCCCCAGCCGCGAACGACACGCTGACTTTCTCGGTGACGCCGGCTGACGTGAATCTGCGCGATGCGCTCGACCGTTGGCTGCAGCAGCAGGGCTGGCAATTGGCGTGGAAGATCGACGACGACCTGCCGCTCGAATTCAACGCGTCTTTCACGGGCGACTTCACCTCCGTCCTGCAGCAGGTGATGAAGGCGACGAACCACATGCGCACGCCGACGCGCGCGTGCCGCCACTCGAATAACGTCATCCGCGTGATCGCACGCGCGGGCAACTGCCAGGACTGAGAACCATGCGCGTTCACCTTTTGAAATCCACGGTCGCGATCGCGGCCGCCCTGATGGCCGCCGGTTGCGCCGTGACCCAGCAGGACGTCAACGACAGCTACGACGCGGCACACCGCACGATCTCCGATGCGCTTGGCAAGGGGCCGGCGCCGATGGCGCTTGTCGAGGACGTATCGACCGCGTTCTTGGGTGACCGGCTGGTGCCGCTCGCCTACGAGGCGACGCTGCCTGCAGTGTTCCGCGACAAGACGGTTACGCTTCCCGCAAACCTCGGCATCAAGCAGATCGCCACGCTGATCTCGACCGCGACGGGATATCCGGTTCATCTGAGCCCGGACGTTTTCGTGCCCCGCGATTCGCTGGTGCCGGGCCAGACGGAGTCGAAGGGGCAGAACAACACCGCGCGAACCGAAGAGCCAGTCTACCGGCAGGCGTTCTCCGGCAAGGCGGGCATGTACATGCGAAACATGACGACCGACCTTGGGCTCGACTGGTCGTTCGACGGCAGCACGATCAACGTGAATCGGTTCGTTACCCGGATGTACCAGATCGCGGCGATCCCGGGCAAGGTGTCGATCAAGTCGACGATGAGCAAGGGCATGGACACGTCGACCGGCAACCAGTCCGGCAGCGGCGGTGGTGGCAGCTCGGGTGGCAACACCGGTTCGTTCTCCGCCCAGACGTCGACTGGCCGCGAAGGCGATTTCGATCAAATTGCGGCGATCACGGCGGAAATCGACAAGCTGAAATCGCCGATGGGTCGCGTGAGTGTGAATCCGCAAAGCCGGCTGGTGATGGTTTACGACACCAAGGAAGCGGCGGACAACATCGGGAAGCTGCTGAAGCATGAAAACGCGATCTCGACTCGCCAGGTGGCCATCACGGTCCGCACGATCCAAATCGCGTTGAACAGGGGAAGCCAGGCGGGCATGAACGCGGACGTCGTCTTCAATGCGATGCATGCCGGTCTACGAGCACGCGCTGTACAAGGCCTCGCGTGGTGTCATCGATCCGCGGTTCATCGATGAATCGATGTGCAGCTTCGATGCATATCGCGTGGCCCCGGACGCGGATGGAGTGTTGCCATCGTGATCAAGTCGCTCATCTACTCCATCTTCATGGTGCTTCCGGCGAAGGAGCGTCTACGCCTCGCAACGCTTCGATTCCGAGCGATGCGCGAAATGTTCTTCCGGGAGACTCGTCTCGACATCGCTAAAAAGGGGCTGCGTAACAGCGAGACATTGCTCGAACGGCTGACGACGCTAGAGGTGCGCCATCGCTCACGAAAAAACCTCTCGTGGCCGGTGTTCCAGAAGATCGCCCAACGTATGCGCGCCGGTGACGATTTTGCGACTGCCATCAAGCCGTCCATCCCGAACGACGAATTCGTGTTGCTCGAACTCGCGGGACAGTCGCCCCGCGACGATGCCGCGATTCGAGGGTTGGAGCTGGCCGAGATGGCGGCGCACGCGAAGCGCGTACTGTCGTCGACGACGTCGCTGCAGATGGCGTATCCGGCCTTCCTGCTGGTCTATCTCTATTCGTTCTGTGTGCTGTTCGGCGCGCACATTCTGCCGGCGACGCTGGACGTGAAGCCGCTTGAGAAGTGGTCCTCGTTCGGCCAGTTCATCTACGCGTTCGACACCTTCTGCGCCGACTACTGGTGGCTGACGTCCGCGGTCGTCGTGGGATTGGTGGTCGGGTATTTCCAAACGCTGAAGCATTGGACGGGCGAGTTTCGTAACCGCGTCGACGCAATGCCGCTGATGTGGCGCAATCGCCGGGATCTGCGTGCGGCATTGCTGATCGTGTCGTTGGCGGGCCTGTTCGACTCGGGCCTCACCCTGCGCGCCGCGCTGGACAAGCTCACCAAGTCGGCTGACCCGTGGATGCGTTGGCACCTGCGCCGGATGAGCGCGCGGCTGACGGCGAACCCCGACCAACCGATGCTCGCACTCGATACCGGGATCTTCTCGGAAACCACCATCGACATTCTGACTGACGCGGCCGGGCGGGATCAGTTTGTCGAGGCGGTGAAGGATCTCGGGCAGACGTCGCTCGAGCGCGTCGTCGAGGCGGTACGACGAAACGCAAAGATCACGCACTACGTGCTACTCGCGGGCGCGGTGCTGGCGTTCCTTGTATTCGGCCTGGGATCGTATCTCGCAACGGGTGCTGTCGCTTTCGATAGCGCGCCGACCTCTATCAACCAGAATTTCTAGGAGCCAAAGACATGAACCAAAACAACAAACCGCAGCCGCGCAAGCGCCCCTACATCGGGAAGGGCCGTCGCAAGCAGAAAGGGGAGCTGTCGCTGGTCGAGGCCGCAGGCGTGATGGCGGGCGGCGCACTGATCGCGCTTCTCGTCTACATGGGCTGGGGATACGTGATGGATCGCATTCATGCGATGCAGTTCAAGAACGAAGCGCAGTACTTCCGGAGCGGCATTCAGGACGCAACTGCGAGCGAGATCGACTTCTCGTCCGTCACGATGCTGTCGCTTACGCAGGGGCGTGCATTCGATACGGCGGGTCGACGGTTGAATAAGACCTCGGGCGCGCTGACGGGGCTTTTCGGTGGGAGCGTCTCAGCAGCGCCTGCAACGGTGACGGCGACGAATGACGCGGTTGGCGTAGCCATGTTCTTCACGCGCGTGCTCGCTCAAGCCTTCCCCGGCAGTCCGCGGGCATCGGCGTCGACGGCCGAGCAGCCCTCGTCGACATGTGCCAGCGCGAAGCCTGTTGGCACTGGCGCCGAAAATGAGACGCTCGTGACAATCGCGGGAATCGTCCATTTGTTCATCGACGAGGGCGACTGTGTCGTCGAGTTCGTACCGGCATTCGATGAGGCACCTGGCGACACGATGTTCGGCACGAAGATCCTTCCGGCGCTCGCGCCGCACTGGGCGATCTTGCAGCAGCACCCGGCCCCGCTTAAGGACGCGATCGCGACAGCGATCCGCCGCACAAGCGTACCGGCCACTGGCGCTATGGGTATCGCATCGCCAACCGCAGATTCGGAAGCTCGATCGGCACGCTCGTCGGAGGGAGCGGAAACGCCAGCCGACGTTGAGCGCGAAGTCGATCGCCAGAAGACTGTAGGTGAATCGGGTGGGTTCCGTTCTTCACGTCGCGGTAGCGATGCCGAAACCGGCCGTTCCGCTCCGGTCGAAGGCCGGATTAACGGCTGGGGCGAAGAAACCTTCCCGGACCGTCGACCAGGCAAATCTCGGAGCTATCGGTCCTTTGCCCTTCGCCTCCAGACGAGAGGGGGCGAACAGGTATTGCAGGGCGAGGGCCTGAAGGAAGCGATCAGCGAGTGTGGTTGTCGCGTTGGCGACCGCGTATCGGTCAAGCGCCTGCGCAAGATCAAGGTGCCGGCTTTCCGCAAGGAAGACGGTTCACCTATTTACAAAGATGGCCAGCAAGTCATGTGGGACAAGTGGCTGTGGTCAATTACCAAGTGAAGGAGTTCTAGATGGCATCTGTTAACAAAGTGATCATCGTCGGCAACCTTGGCGCCGATCCGGAAGTGCGATACCTGCCCAGTGGCGACGCGGTCGCGAACGCTCGAGTGGCGACAACCGATCGCTATAAGGACAAGGCGAGCGGCGACTACAAAGAAATGACCGAGTGGCATCGCATCTCGTTCTTCGGCCGATTGGCCGAGATCGTGAGCGAGTACCTGAAGAAGGGTAGCTCGATCTACGTCGAAGGCCGCATTCGCACCCGCAAATGGCAAGGCCAGGACGGGCAGGATCGTTACTCGACCGAGATCGTCGCGGACCAGATGCAGATGCTCGGCGGTCGTAATGGTGGCGGTCGCAGTGACGGCGGTGGCAATGGTGGCGATAACGAATTCGAGCAGGGTACGCGTCGTCATGCGAGCGCTCCGGCCTCGCGACAGCCGTCCGGTCAACCGCCGGCAAACACTGCGGCGCGTCCGCAACGCTCGGCGCCCCCGCCGGCCGAGACGCAGTCGTATGGCGGTGGTGGCGGTTTCGACGAGATGGATGACGATATCCCATTTTAGGATCGGGCCCTATTTAATCTGGTCCGATTCAAACGCGATCCCGAAAGGGCTCACCATCCCGATTCTCGCTCCCGTTTTCTCTCACCTATAGCGTGCGACGTGCCTTCGGGCACGTCACACGCCGTCTTCCTTCCCGCCCGCAATTCCCTGTTCCGCTGACGTTGCTGAACCAAGCCGACGCGCCCGCGCGCGGCTTCGTTGAGCAAGCGTTTCCGCGCCTGTCTCAGGCATCGAAAAACCCGCAGTCCAACTGGAGAGATCCGTGAACGTGAAGTGTTTCTGCCTTTCGTCCCGCTCTGGGCTCTCCATGACGCGTCGATTCGACGTGCCGTTGGAGTCCGCGGCGGTAGGAAGGTTTGTTGATCCATCTGTGCTGGCTATCCGATCGGTGGCGAATGCACGCGCTTTCGCCGTTGTGCGAACGGAGGACGAATCATGGGAGAGCTGAAGAAGCTGAATCTCGCGGCCATCGACTGGCCCAATGTTTTTCCGCACTACATCGACAGTCGATTTTTGAACGGAAAAGGGCGCTGGTGGTCGTGCCCGCTTTGCGATGGGGAAGAGACCTTCCGGCTCTATCCAGCCGAGAAGGACCCCCGCGGTGGTTGGCATTGTGCGCGCTGCTTGAAGGGCGGTACCGGCGTACAGCTGATTCACGAAGTGACCGGTAAACCGTATCGCGAGATCTACTACGAGCTCGGAACTGGCAACTACAACGGTGGTATTCCGGTCGCGGTGGTCCGCAAGGCAAAGCCGGTCCCGGTCCGGCCTGAAAAAAGCGACGAGCAGAAGTGTCGTGAAATGCAGGCCGCGTGGGACGGCGCCGCTCCGGTGACAGTTGATTCGCCTGTCTGGACATACCTATCGACGCGGATTCCCGGGCTACGGCTCGAGTGGATCGGGCGCGACGTGCGCTGTCACCCAGGCTTGGAGTACGTCGACGCCTTCGGCAAGAAGCAGGGAAAGTTTCCCGTGATGCTTCAGCGCGCGCGGTCGCAAGCCGGGAAGCCGCGGCGTGTCCATCGCACCTACCTCACGGCCGATGGCGAGAAGGTTCCGTTTCTCACGAAGAACGGGAAGCCGCGAGCGAAGCTGGAGATGAGCGCGCCGGCCGGCAGTTTCGGTTCGTCGGTGCGGCTCGCGCTCGAATCCAGTTGCGCGCTACTGCGTGTTCCAGCCGATCGATTCGGCTTTCTCGTTGCGGTTGTCAGTTCCGCTGTTCCGCAGAAGGAGGGGTACGCGGAGTTCGCCAAGTGGCCGCGAAAGGAAAGCGAACGGTGGCTCTTGACAGTCACCGCGCGTGATGTTGCGAAGGCATGGCGAACCGCTAATGCTTCCCTCTCATCGTTTCGATGACGCATCTCAACGCCCCGCTTGTGAACGGAGTGGGGCTTTTCATATTCGTTTGGAGATACTTATGAAGAAGCAAATCGGTTGGGCTGTACTGGCGGCGTGGCTGTGCTGTTTCGTCGCGATCGCGCTGGTCGGCCGCGCGCAGGCGGAGGTCCCGCCTCGGGTTGAAATTGCGTTCTCGCCGGATGGCGGCGCCGAAGCGCTGGTGCTGCGGACGATTGGCGAAGCTCGCCAGTCCATCCGTGTGCTGGCTTACTCGTTCACCGCTCCGGCAGTGACGCGTGCGCTCATCACCGCAAAGCGCCGCGGCGTTGACGTCGCGGTGAGCGTCGACGCGCGCAGCAACCTCGAAGAGGATCGAAGCGGCCGAGCACGGGCGGCGCTCGGTGCTCTCGCTTACGCCGGGATCCCCGTTCGTGTTGTGAGCGCCTTTCCGGCACAGCACTCGAAGTATGTCGTTGTCGACGGCATGACCGTCGAGACCGGAAGCTACAACTATTCGCAGCAAGCGGCCCGGTACAACGCGGAGAACGTCGTAGTGTTGCGGGGTGACACTCGTGTTGCCGATGCGTACCTGAAGAACTGGGAAGCGGTGTCCGCGCGCGGCGAGTTGTATCGCGCGCCCTGATTGTTATCTTCCTCTCAACCCACGCGGGACAGATCCCGCGTGGGGCTGTTCCTGCGCTACTGGAGCAGCACATGTTTTCGGAAATTCTGGTGAAGATGGAGTCCGCGATCGACTCGCTCGTCGCGCTGATTCGGAAGGGGTACACGGTCTCCAACGCGCTGAGCGGCGGCAAGGACTCGACTTGCACCGCGATCCTCATGCTCGAGGCGGTGCGACGCGCCGGTGCAGAGGTGTCGCGCGAGCACTTCGTGACGAGTGCGGATACGACAATCGAAAACCCGAGTATGCACTGGCACCTTCAGGCCATGCTGGATGAGATCCGCGACGCCTATGCGGACGCTGGCACGCCGGTATCGGTGCACGTGGCGAAGCCATCTTTGGCGTCGCAGTTTGTCGTCGCAACGATCGGGCGAGGAACGCTTCCCCGCACCCCGGAAAACGGGGTGAAGAACGGGAAGCGGATACGAGCGTGCGCGGCTGACTGGAAGGTCGACCCGCAAAACCGATTGCGCGTCGCGCTCGAGCGCTCGGCGGCCGCCGGCGGCAGTGGCGAAGTTGTCACCATACTCGGCAACAGGTTCGACGAAAGCGGCAGTCGTGCAGCGGCCATGACGGCGCGCAGCGAGAATGCGTTGAGACCCGTCCGAAACGCGGACGGGATGCTCACGTTCTCTCCGATCGCTGAATGGTCCACCGACTGCGTCTGGGCGATGCTCTCGCTCTTCGCGGACGATGCCGATCGGCCCTTTCCGTCGCCGATTTCCGCTGCGTCGATTCGACGCTTGTCGGATCTCTATAGGGCGGGAAACGAGGGAACATGCGGCGTGATTCTCGGGGAGGGCGGCGCGCGCGCCGCGTGCGGCTCCCGATTCGGGTGCGCGTTCTGTTGCGTGTCGGGCGAGCGAGATCGCTCGATGGAGTCGATGGTGAAGGAGCCGGAGCACCAGCATCTGGAAGGGCTAAATCGCTTCAGGAACTATCTGGTCGCGGTGCAGTGGGATCTCGGTCGACGAGAACTGGTCGGCCGAAAGCTGAGCGACGCTGGGTACCTGGCGGTCAAGCCCGACGTCCTCTCCTATCGGGAGCGGCTCCGATTGCTGCAGTACCTGCTGACCCTCGACGTGCTTGAGGTCGAGCGCGCGGAGCGGCATGAGGGGGCCTTGGCGACGGGCGAAATACCTGATACGCCGGAGAACCGGGCGCTCTGCGATGTGCAGTTCGAGATGATCACGCCGGCGCAGCTGGTGGCGATCGATTTTTATCTCTCCATGCACCACTACGCGCCTCACGCGTTTCCAGCGCTTTCGGTCTGGTTTGACGTGCATCGCCTCGGCCGGCGCTACCATGTTCCGGTGCTCGCCCCGATGCCGAAGACTGACATCCCACATCACGGATGGTTCTACGTCGGTGCGTACGATGCCGAGGCGCCTGTAGACGGGCTTCGTGACTACACCGCAGAGCAGTGGAATCGCTATCTGCATCCGGATCGGCCCAGCCGCTACGCGCGCACGAAGGGAGGAGAGCAGGTCGTCTATTTCGAAGAGGGTGACCAGTTCGAGGTGGACAATGAGGCAGCCTGCGCGTTCGTGACCTGCAGCTTCGACGCAGGCTGGTCCGTGAAAGCCCAGCAACACGCTGGGATGGAGTCGGTCCGATTCTGGCTGAACGAAGGCATTTTGCGGCTGCCGGCGGGGATGGCGGGGCGTTATCAGGAGATGGCGAAGCGCGGCCAGTACTTCGCCCGTCTCGCCGAGCGATTTAACCTTACGCCGGCGGAGCTGGATCGATTTCTGGTCGACCGCGCGATCTCGAACGCGGAGCACCTTACGATGCTGAATCTGGCGCCTGTCGACCTGTTTTCTCAGGCTGCCTGAGGTCAAGCGCTCTTGCAAAAAGCCCGGCACTCACGTGTCGGGCTTTTTTCGCGCGGCGCACAAACGTATCAGACGATTGCCGCCCCGTAGGTGAAGATTGCTACGCCGCCTCAGAGCGGTTCAGCAGCGCCGCAAGGTCGGTATCCGGCGGCGTCGGCGTGGTGTGCGCCGTCTGAATCCGGGCGCGGCCGATCACAAGGTTCCGTGAATCGATCGAGATGCGCTCGATATGGCGGCCGCGTGCGGCGCGCTCGGGGGTCTGTTGGTACGGGTGGCCACGTTGAATGTAGTCTTCCAGATCGGGCTCGGGGAAGACGACGTGGTGCACGTCACCCTCCGTCAATGCGACGCAGAGCATCGAGAACGGGACCCCGGTCAACTCGCGGTCTGCGATTCGATTCAGGATCGCGTCACGCGTTTGGTGATCGGCGGCCAGGTTGCCCGGTCGGCCGCCGTGATGATTGATCTGGAGGATGACTTGCGTCTGGTTGTCCGGCGATTTGATGAACCTGTATCGACATGAAGTAATTTCGCCGTTCGCGAAGTAAATGAGGTCGGTGTAACGCGTTACGTAGTCCATACGAATGCTCCGATAGCAAAGACGCCAGCGAAAGTGCTGGCTTCTTCAGGCTATCGAGGCGGTTCAGAAGTCAAGCTGCGGTGTGAGCTTGCGGTGAAGGCGAGAGGGTTGCGCGAATCCTGACCACCGTCCGCTGGCTGGTGAGGCCCAGCGCTCGCATGACGTCGTCGTTGCTCTTGCCGGCAAGCAGCAAGCGCCTTGCGAACGTGTTGCGCAGGGTGCGCGGACTCATATCGGGGAGCCGAATGTCGATCGCGAGGAGTTCGTCTCGAACGATGCGGCCGAGCATCTCGTCGGTCATCGGCCCGCCTGCACGGGGGGACGGGAACAGCAGTGGGCTGTCGGCGGCCGTAGACAGGTTTCGCCATTGTGTGAGCGCCGGTATCGCGAATTCGGCTACGTTGACCCGGCGTGATTCGCGCGGGCCGCGCTTCGGAATTTGAAGGTGCGTCCGCGCGGGCGATAGGTCGAGGTCGTCGGCGGTCGCCTGCCGGATTTCCTGCGCGGTGATGCCGGTTGAGAGCAATAAGCCAACGATGGCGCGGTTCCGCAACGCGCGATCGTCGAGGCCATCAATGGCTCGGATCGACGCCTGCAGTCGATGATCGTCGGCTTCGAGCAGGTACACCGGGACGGGCTCGTCCTCCGGCCACGTCTGCGTCAAGGCATAGGCGGCCGCAGGATTGGTCTTGCGCACGCCGACGTCGACCAGGTGTCGGCCAAGCCTGTCGAGAAGCTTCTCGTAGCGCAGGCGCGTCGTGGTGCCGGGTTTGCACCGGCGCTCAAGATCAGCGAAGAACGATTCAAGGTGGTCGGGCCCGAAGGTGGCCAGCGACCTTTGCGCGGCGGCGAGGTGGCGCATGAAGCGTTCAAACATCGCTTCGTGCTGGACGATCGACCTCGGCGAGAACGCACGCCGATCAGCGCCGGCGGCTTCCGTGCGCTGCCACTGTCGATAGGCCGCGGTCGGCGCCGACAGCCAGAAAGTCGGTTCGTCCATTTGATCTTATATACTGAATATTGGGTACCCCAAGCATAACGCGAATCTACGATTCGCGTCCTTCGCTTGCAGAAGGGTGGGGTATCCCCCCATCCATTTTTCAGCGTGGGCATCGATACGCAGCTCGTTGAGCCCACGGATTGCGTCGCTCACGCAGCTTCCTCACTGCGCTCGAACGTGGCGGCGCCCATCAGAAGCTCGCGGACGCACTGATAGACGATCGGCAGCGATGGATCGGACTGCCCCCAGTCGATGAGACCGCTGAAATCGACGCCCGGCAGCGTCGCCGGCCCGATGCGCGGCAGCGCGTCGATGATCGCTGGATCGTTGCGGCTCTGAAATGCCAAATCAGAAAACGCCTGCTCTTCGATCTCGAGCAATAGCGGCCAGCTCAAGGCGTGAGCAAGGCCGGCGCTGATATAGCGAGCTGCGAGCGACGTCGCAATGCGTCGCAGATCTTGCGTTGCGGACTCGAGCGCATACCCGTACCGAATCGGATCGAGCTCGGCATCGTGGCAATCAACAGTCGGGGCGAGGTTCATAGTAATCGGCGAGACAAGGGACCAGCGGCCAGCCACTCGGTAGATCGTGAGTGGCCGCTGCGCCTGGCACACTGTAAATGTATCCAGTGTTCTGCGGGAGTTCAAGACTGGGTGGCGCTTTGCTGGATTTCGAAGGGCGTGCGGTCCTTGCCGTCAATCCATGCCGGCGGGCGGCCCCGACCGCTCCAGGTCGCGCCGGTGTCGGGATGGCGATACTTCGCATCGACGCGGCCGCGCTTGCGGGTTGCGCGCGCCCCGTAGACCTCCCGGGCGCTGAGATCGAATTCGTTCACGAGCCGGCGCACCTCTTTCAAAGCTGTCTCCCGAGCAGCCCCTTTTGCGGCGTCGATTTCCGCCTCGAGTGCGGCGCGCTTTGCGAGAAGTTCGTGGTATGTCGACATGCTTTCTCCATTCGTGGTTGAGAAATTGGTATCGACTACCTTACCGGCTTCAAACGAAAGTCAAGTCCGCGTCGACAGAGCACAACACGCTCCCTCGTAAAAATCGCAGGTGGTTTGTGAGCCAGCTGATGTCGTTTGACCGCGTTATGCCTCGTTGCGACCGGCTACTCCCTCCCGATCGGGAGGTATTCATCGATCGGATTTAAGTTTTCAAGAAACGATTTTTAACATTTCTATTCGGTCCTAGCGCACACATGTAGTCGATGCGGCCGTCGCCCCCCTCGGAGCCAAAGCGCTGTCAGGCATGGCTCTGCGGTCCCTCGGCCGGGAACGGGGGTCTTTTTGATTAAATCAATCTCAAAAACATTTAGTTATTTTTATATTGGTCACAGTAAGCCATCGTCGATATTTTGATATTCGAATCAGCATGAAGGCTGTTTGTAACCGTGTTACCGACAGCAAGACGGGGCATGACAATTGTTGACCATCTTTCGGTTTCGGCTGTGCGAACATCCGCTGAAAATTCCGAGTGAGACCAACCATGCGCCGACTGATGCGCGAAATAGAAGCTCGGCACGTTCAACGGGGAACGGCCAAACAGAAAATTATCTTCGGTCAAGCTTCGCTGGAAAGCGAAGAGCATGCGCTTTGGGTCAAGGCGACCGCATGGGTCATGTCGGTCGTGATGTACCTCAGCCCCGCGATGCTTTTGGTCGACCAAACAGCACATGCTGCGCCGATCATCGATCCGCGGGCGCCGATTCCGTTTCAGCCAACTGTCACCGCGACGAGCTCGGGAGTCCCCGCTATCAACATTCCGACGCCGAATTCCAACGGCGTGAGTCTCGGACAATATCAGTCGTTCAATGTGGGACCTGACGGCCTCGTGCTAAACAACAGCACGATTGCAGGGACTCCGCTGCTCGGCGGCTCGCTCGGCGCGAATCCGAATCTGAACGGCCGGCCAGCGTCGTTGATTATCAACCAGGTGACGTCGAACAATATTGCGGTCTTGAACGGGCCGCTCGAGACCTTCGGCGCTGCTGCACCGATCGTGATCGCGGCTCCGGGCGGGATATCGGCAAACGGACTGTCGCTCACGAACATCCCAAATCTCACGCTGACCACAGGCACGCCGCAGTTCATCACGGGCGTCGGTGGTGCTCCAACCGATTTCGCGCACGCCGGTGCGGTCGCGTACGACGTTCGATCCGGCAACATCTCGATCAACGGGCCGGCAGGCGTAAACGGTCCGGGAGCCGGGATCGAAGGGACTGTCGGGAATATTGACCTCATCGGGCAAACAGTCACGCTGGCGGCGCCGATCCGTGCGGATCAGCGCATCAACGTCGTGACGGGCAACCAGCTCGTCACGCCGACCACGACGGGCAATACCGGCACTGCATACGGTACCGCAGCCAACGGTCTGCCGAACAATGTCACGGCGATCCAAACCGCAAACGGCTTGGCGATCGATGCGAATCAGTGCGGATCGGTCACCGCTGGCCAGGTCTACATCGTCCAGACAGCAGCGGGCCTCGGCGCCAATATGCAAGGCCCGTTGACCGCGACGGCGGGAAACGTCGTCGTGAATTCGAACGGCGATGTCACGGTCGGTCAAACGTTTGCCAGCCAGAACGTCAATCTGACGAGCGCGGGCAACACGACGATCGGCGGTACCGGCCTCGCGAACCAGAACTATACGGTTGCTGCGAACGGCGACGTCACTGCGCCGGGGGCCGTGTCGGCCGGACAAAGCGTGTCGATGACGGCCGGTCGGAACCTGACGGCTGCGTCGGTTGCCGCAAATGGCTCAGCCAATCTCACGGCCGGCGAGTCGATGGCGATCGACTCGGTGTCGGCTCACGATATTGCGCTGCGGACGACGAACGGAGATCTGACGGTTGGCGGGCTGAGCGCGCCGGGCACGATCTCGGCGCAGGCTGGACGTGATCTGACTGTGAAAGGGGCGGTACAGGGCGGTAGCACGGTCGCGCTGGCGGGCGCGCGCAATGCAACCGTGAATGGCGCAGTCACGTCCGTCGGCGATACGAACCTCACCGCGGCGACAGGGTCGGCCGCCGTGAGCGGCAATCTGCAATCGAACGGAGCGGCAACCGTGACGGCCGGTCGGGACGCGACGATCGACGGCACAACGCAAGCGCAAGGCGCGGTGTCGATCGCCGCGCAAGCTGGCTCGATCGCCGGGCAAGGTAAGGTTTCGTCGTCGCAAGGCGCGGTCACACTGGACGCCGGGCAGGCGATCGGCCTGAACGGTGCCGTGCAAAGCGGCACCACGATTACCGCGAAGGCCGGTACGAACGCTGATTTTGGCGGGACGGTGACGGCACCGGGCGCGGTGACGATTCAGTCGGGACAGAATTCGACGTTGGGTGGCGACGTCACGAGCGGCGACAAGCTGAGCGTGACGTCGGGTGGCAGCACGCAAGTGAACGGCAACGCCGCGTCTGTCGGCGACATGACGCTCACCGCGAACGGCGGGACCGTGAGTACGACCGGCAACGTCGTGTCGCTCGGTGGATTGAACGCGACCGGGCAGCAGGGCGTCAATTTGGGCGGTACGGTCTATAGCGGTGGAAACGCATCGATCGGCTCGAGCGCCGGCGGCGTCTCGGTCGCCGGGGCAATATCGACGCCGGGCACGGTGAATATCGCTGCAGCGCAGGACGCAACCGTCGCGGGCACCGTGCAGACGGGGCAAAGCACGACGATCTCGGCGGGGCGCGATGCGAATCTGAACGGCGGTCTGTCGGTGAATAACACCGGCAATGCAAGCGTTTCGGCCGGCCGCGATATCAACGGTACGGGCGCGGTCAACGTCGCGAATGACACGACGTTGAATGCAGGAAACAACATCGGCGTAAGCGGTGCAATTCAGACAGGGAACAACCTCCAGGCGACGGCGGCGAACAACCTGAGCGTTGGCGCGACAACTGCCGTCGGTACGACCACGCTGACGGCGACAAACGGTAGCGCGACGCTCGCGGGTAACGCGCTGTCCGGTGGGGCGACGACCGTTGCCGCGGGCACCGACGTCACGACGCAAGGCAGCGTAACTAGCCTCGGCGACCTGAGCATGAACGCGAAGGCCGGCAATGTGACGGCCTCCGGGCCCATCTCGACAGCCGGGAACGCGAGCCTGAATGCGGGTCAAAACCTGACGCTGAACGGCCAGACGACCGTCTCGAAGGATGGGACGCTGACGGCGGCGAACATCACGACGCAAGGCGTGTCGATCGGCGGCAATCTGACAGCCACGGCGACGGGCAATCTTGATACGTCGGCGGGCCAGCTCAACGCGGCATTCGACGCGAAAGCACCGGCCCTGTCGGTGAACGGCAAAGCGACCCTGAGCGGGGCGAACGTCACGACCGCAAACGCAGTGGTCGGCGGCACCACGCAAATCACGGGTTCACAGAGCGTCACGACAGGCGGCACGGCCGCGTTCAAGGGCGACACCAGCCTGAATGGCGGCGCCATATCGAACGTCGGCACCCAGATGGCCGGCGGCAACCTGAACGTGTCGGGTTCGACGGTCACGAACTCAGGGAGCTTGTCATCGCTGAAATCGGCGACCTTCAACGCCGCGAATCTGAGCAACAGCGGTTCGATCTACGCGCCGACGGCGAATTTCAACGTCAGCAACGCGACGACCAATACCGGCGCGTTGATGGCGACGAACGCGTTGAGCCTGACGACGAACAGTCTGAGCAACGCCGGTCTGATCTTCGCGGGCGACGTCAACAATTCGACCGCGGCGACTGGCAACACCACCGTGACGGTCACGGGCGGCAACGGATCCTTCGACAATACGAACGGCAAAATTCTGGCGCAGAACATCGCGACGCTCGCTTTGCCGAATCAAGCGCTTGATCCGTCGGCCGCCAGTTACGGGATGGTCAATGGCGGCTACGGCCTGAACCTGTCCGCGCAGTCGGTCAACAATTCGGGCACCTGGACTCTGCCGGGTACGACTGTAACGGTATCGGCTGCGCAGGGAATCAATAACGCCGGCACGATCAACCAGGGCGCAGGCTCGTTGACGCTGAATGGTGCCGTGGGCAACACCGGCGCCATCAACGGCAACGACCTGACGATCAACGGGTCGCTGGCGAATGCAGCCACAGGCACGGTGACCGCCAACAATGCCTTGACGCTGAACGGCTCGGGATCGAACGCGGGTACGGTTCAGGCTGCCAATACGCTCGCGATCACGGGGGCAAACTACGACAACTCCGGCGGCACGACCCGTGCCGGAAATGCAAACAGCCCTGCAGGCAGCGGCAACGCGACGATCAACCTGTTGGGCGATCTCGGAAATGCCGGCGGCACGCTGACGGCGACCAATGACCTGTCGCTGACCGCCAACAACGTCAACAACTCCGCGGCAGCCGTGGTTACAACGACCACGACCACGAAGACCGTCGACAACCCGGGGCTGCTGATGGCCACCCCGATCGGCTCTGAACTGGTCTATGCGATCTACAACGTCGGCAAGGACGGCGGCACGTTGATGCTCGGCCAGGCGAATCTGCCGGCGACGCTCGGCGGGCTCCTCTCACCCGGCGGCGAGCAGCCGACCAAACAGACCGTCTGGTCGCTATCCAGCGCCCGGCTGATCTATCAGGGATGGGGCGATCCGTCGTCGCCGGTTGCGAGTTCTGGCCCGATCCAGTTCGCGCTGGTGCCGACCAGTAATGCGCCCAAAGGCGCCATCTGGGTCGTCGTGCCGCCCTCGACACCGGTCTCGGGCGCAACGACCGTCCAGACCCTGATCTTGCCGACCGTCACCGAGACCACGACGTCGACCGGTGCAACGGTAACGCCATCGACTATCGCGGCAGGCCACGACCTCAGCCTGACTGCCAATACGCTCAACAACCAGAGCGGCGTCGTCAGCGCGGGCCATGACGCCAACGTGAACGTGCAGCAACTCCAGAACGGGGGTTCGAGCTTCACGTCGACGGTCACGGACTCCGTCGATTCGGCATCGCTGAATGCATTCCTGACATCGTTGCAGGCTTTGCAGAAGACCGCACCGATTGGCGTGGCGGGCACGGCCAATCCGAGTGGCACTTACCAGTGCGAGGGAGGGTATTGCTTGGTGGGTACGCCGACACCACCTGCCACGTACACCATCAGCGCGCCCGGCACGGTGCAGTTGGAAACGGTCTCCTCCAGCGTGACCAAACAAGGTACTGTCGGGCAGATCATCGCCGGCAACAACCTGAATCTGTCGGGCGGCAATCTGACCAACACCGGCACCTTGGCCGCGGGCAACGACGTCAACATTCAGGCGGCCAGCTTTACGAACCAAGGCGCCAACGTAGGATCGAAGGCCGTGACGGCGGGATGTGCGTCGGGAGTCTCAAACGCGGGTTGTAGCTCACTGAATACGACCAACCCGAACTCGGAAACGTACAGCTATCAGCAAACCAACAGCAACGTCACCGCCGGCCACGACATCGTGATTGCTGCGAATCAGGTCGCCAACACCTACGGCAATCTGGTGGCGAGAAACGATGTTGTGATCGGCGGCGCAGGTACGACCGCGGCCAATTCGACGCAGGCTACCAGCGTGACGAACACGTCGGCCGCGATCGAGGCTGGCAACAACGTCCAAATCAATGCGGCGAGCGTGACGAACACGATCGCCGCACCGGTCGCGGTTCACCAGAACTATGGGACAGCGTCGCCGTACACGGGCTGCGGACAGAACTGCGAAGCCTATATCCAGGTGCAAGCGGCCAATCCGTCGACGATCACGGCCAACAACAATCTTTCGATCTCGGCAGGGACGTTCAGCAATACGGGCAGTCTCGTGACTGCGTTGAATACCGCGACGATCAATGCGTCGACGAATGCGGCGAGCGACAACCAATACCTGCACGCATTCTGGACCGGAAATCCCGGCGCGACACGCACGTGGGGCTGTCTCGGCATGGCCGCGGACTGCCAGAATCTGTACGGCAACGCGTTCAGCCAGGGCGACACACAAGCGGCTTCGGGCCTTCCATCGAACGTCGGCATGAAGGACTTCGTGCCGGGAACGATTCAAGCGGGCAACCTGAGCGTCCACTCGCCGACGCTGACCAATACCGGTAACGTGATCGGCCAGTCGATCACGCTGACGGGTTCAACGCTCGTCAACGGGATCACGAACCCCAACGTCTTTACGCCGCCGCCTGTCGTGTCGGGGCAGGTGATTTCGCTGGCCCCGCCGACGCTGCCGCCTTCGGTCGCGGCCGCCGTGAACCAGGCCGGGCTGGTGACGAATCAGGACGGGCGGCCGACTTCGGTCACCGGCATGGCGGCTCTGCCGCCCAATACGCCGATCGGCGCACAGACGGTGGGCAAGCCGACGGCGCCGACCGTGACGGGCGTGAATACGCCGACCATCACGACCGTCAAGACGGTGTCCGGTCAAACCGTGACGGTGTCGTACTTGACAAGCAATCCGGCAGCGCAGGTGGTCGACTCGCTCTCGTCTGCATCGTTGATCGCAAACTTGCCGGCCAACCTGCAACCCGGCAGCGTGCCGTTCTACTACGACCCGTATACGGAAAACCAGCAGATCCAGCAGGCCGCGCTGCAAGCGACTGGCAAGAGCAGCTTTTACAGCACTCCGAGCGCGACCGACAGCACAAGCCAGACGTCGATCAACAATCAGGACAAAGCAGCGCTGTATGGTGCGGCACTCGAGTATGCGAAGCAGAACAATATCGCGCTCGGCACGCAATTGAGCGACGCCCAGCTCGCGCAGATCAATGCGCCGATGCTCTGGTATGTCCAGCAGGCGGTGCCGGAACCGGGGTGTCGCGCATCGGGTGGCGCCGCGTGCCCGACGGTGCAGGCATTGATGCCCGAGGTTCTGCTGCCGAAAAACTACGCGGTCGTGAGCGCGGACGGCGAAATCACGGGGACGAACGTCGCGCTGAATTACGCGAACAGCGTCCTCAATACCGGTTCCGTGACGGCGCAAAACCTGACGGTCAACACCGGCAGTCTCACGAACGAACAGCGTTCGACGAATATCGGAGAGATCTACCAGTTCGGGGACGAAGGCGTGTTCCTGCGCACGACGGGCACTGTCGCGCAACAGGGCGGATTCATGTCGGCCGCGAACTACGACCTGCACGTGCAAAGCCTGAACCAGATCGGTGGGGCATTGCAGCAGACCAGCGCCGACGGCAGCGTAAATCAGGCTGCGACGCAGCAGATGCTGTCCAACCTGAAGGCGCAGCTTGGCGGGCAGTTCAGCCAGTCGACCGTTGCCGATCACCTGAATACGGAAGCGGTCGACGGTGATTCATGGTTCGATCAGATCTTCATGACCGGCGTGATCGTTGGACTGTCGATCATGGGCGGGATGGCTGCATCGGGGGCGATTGGTGCAGCAGCAGGGGCGTCGGCCGGCTCGGGTTCGGCGTTTGCGGCGGCCGGAACGACCGCGGGTTCCCTGGGCGCCGGTACGGCGAACGCGGCTCTGTCGGCGGGCTTCGCCGGCATGATGAACAGCACGATGAGCCAACTAAACAGTGGGGGCTCGTTCAACCTCGGATCCATGCTCACGACGGCCGGTGCGGCGGCGCTGACGGCCGGGCTGACGAACGGTATCACGTTCAGCAATGGCGCGGCAGGGTGGTCGTGGGCAGCTTCGAACAACAGTCTTGCTGCTTTGGCCGGTGTGCAGACGGTGGGGAATACGCTGGTGCCGCAGGCGGGCGCGGCGACCGGCTCGCTTCCGACAACGATTACCGCGATCGCCGCCGAGTCGGTGCTTCAAGCGACGGTCCAGACGGCCTTGCAGGGCGGAAGCTTCCTGACGAACCTGCGCAACAGCGCAGCGACCAATGCTGCGGCATCCATTGCTTACACTATCGGCAACCTGAATCAGGACGGCACGCTGACAGGTGCGGCGTACGTGGCCGCGCATGCCGCGCTCGGCTGCGCGGCCGGTGCTGCAACGGGTCAAGGGTGTGGTGGCGGTGCGATTGGCGGGGCAGTGTCTGCTGCGCTGACGCCTGATGTTCTGAGGGTGATCGATCCGAGCGGCGCGGCGCTCGATCAAGGCCAGATGGCCATGCTGGCGGCGATTTCGACGTGGGCAGGCGGGGGCATCGCCGGCCTTGCAGGTCAAAACGCGATGGCCGGTGCCACGGCAGCTCAAAACGAGGCGCTGAACAACGACGCGGGGAGTTCGACTCATACAGCTGCAGCCGTGAAGAATGGCGGGGCGCTCAGCGCGGCCGCAGACATGCTCTTGACGGCAATGATGCCGTGGAGGAGCCAGACGGGGCAAACCTACATGCAACCGGTCACGTCGACCGTGAAGGGTGTGGGGGACATTGTTCAGGCAAACTACGGGAATAAGTCGCAACCACCGTCTGATGCGAATCGGCAAGTTGATTCCAGCAGTGGGCCGAACAACACGCCGACCGCGCCAGCGACGGTAACGCCCGTTTTGGCTGCGTTGTGCGCCGTCACCGGCGGTCTTGGTTGTATGACATCATTGTTGCTTGGCGTTGCGACACCTTCTCCGTCGTCGCCCAGCAACGTTAGTTTGTCTAGCGGCAATAACAATAACGATTCCGGCACAACACAGAATGCGAACGCCACCAACCCAGCTAACAACTCACTTCTGGACCCGAAAGCAGAGAACCATGTGCTTTACGGGGACGGCCCTACATCTGGCGGACACCTTTCCGGCGTTGGCAAACCAGGCAAGTCAGAATTTCCTGCATCATGGACGCCGCAAGACATTACAAACGCAATCTCTGACATTGCGACAGATCCGCGCACTGCTTGGTCGAAGCCTGCGCCTGGAAATGGCTATGTTACAGGCACTGGTACGATCAACGGAGTCGACATCAAAGTCGTCGTCGACCCTGCGAAGGGCCGAATCGTGACAGGCTATCCGACAAATTTACCGAGAAACCCGAAATGAGCCCTATTTCTGACAATGCATTGATTCAAGGTAACTTGAATTTCATTCTCGGCGAGATGAAGGCCCAGCCGGACGTCGCTCAATACTATTCACCAAGTGGACTGACCTATGAGGAACACTTGGCCCAGATCCGTGAGTTCATCGCTGACGCCGGGGAGTACGGTCTCGCATACGAATACGTGGTGGGAGCACTGGAGAGCATTCCGTTCAGATTAACTGGCGTGGCAGCTGTCAAGCTTCTTGAAATCGGGTTGCTCATGGGATTTAAATCGGAGCAGGAACTAGACAAGCGCTTTGATAGGCGTTCGTCGCAATAAAGCTTGATGCAGCTTTCGCTGGAAGGGCTTCCAATATAGAAGATTGTGACTTGTTCCCACAAACATCGGCAAAGCGCAGCACCAAGTTGAGTTCTGTCTAGTGTAAACGGCATGCCATTCGCAAAGGAACATTAACTATGACATACATGCACTACGCAGTTGCGAATGAACGCTGTCCAGTTTGCGGTCAGGGTCGTGTTCTGATGGCAGCCGAAAAGGACGGATACTCGTTCTTTGTTGTTTGCGAAGATTGCGAGTCAGAATGGGGTTCCCCCAACGAATCATGCGATGTGTTGCTAGCGACGCATGATAAGCACACGTTTCTTCGGTACTTAGAGCCTGTCGATCTGATTGGTCATCAATGGCATTCGCAGTTGCTGAATGCTTAGCTCCTCGGGACGGAAATGGCATGACTACTTACTCAAGTCGACTGGAACGGACATCATGCAGCAAGAATTCTGTGCGGATTTAGAACTAGAAAATGAAAAAATTCTCGTGGTCGAGACGGATGATCTATCAAAAACCGCTCCAACATAGCTTAGTGCTGACTTGGCTTGGCGTGTCCTGCTCGGCTTTCGCAACAGGCATCGTTGCGGATGGTGGCACCGCAACGTCTATTTCGACAGGTACGGCGGGTCGACAGACCGTCAACATCGCGCCTGCCGTCGGCGGCGTCTCGAACAACACTTATTCGTCTTTCAACGTCTCGAAAGCCGGTGCCGATCTCAACAATATTGGCATCAACGCGCGCACGATCGTCAATCAGGTCACCAGCACAAACCCATCGCTGATCCAGGGCAACATCAACGTCCTTGGCCCGCGCGCGAACGTCATCTTGGCGAATCCGAACGGCGTTACAGTAGACGGCGGGAGCTTCACGAATACCGGCCACGTCGTGCTGTCGACGGGCCAGGTGAGCTTCACCGATGTGACGCTCGCGCCCGGCACGGTGCAGCGTAACGTCGTGCTGAACACCGATCGAGGTACGATCACGATCGGAGCAGGCGGGCTGACGGGCGACCTGATCGGCCTCGATCTTGTCGCCAAGCAACTGGCTGTGAACGGGCCGGTGACGAACACCTACGACAACAAGACCGGTGTGCCGAGTTTCATTCGCGGTACCGTCGGCAGCAGTATCACGAGCTGGAACGGGGGCATGTCGCCAACCGATAACGGTCACGACTGGCGGATCGGTGCATCGTCTCCCGGCGCGACGAGCAAAGCGCTCGCGGTCGACATCACGGCCGCCGGCGGCCTGACGGCCGGACGTGTGGAACTGATCATCACTGATCAGGGCGCCGGCGTGCGCAGCCTCGGCAAGCTGTACGCGAACGCGGGCGATGCCGTGGTCACGTCAACCGGCGACGTCGCGATCGCCGACAACCAGTTCTTCGGCGCACATGACGCCTCGATCGCGACGACCGGCGCGGTTACGCTACAGGGCGCCCAACTGAACGCCGGGAACAACGCGACGGTTCATGCTGGCTCGATCTCGCTTTCGGACGATGCATCTGGCCCGTCGACGCTGAGCGCCAACAACGCTGTCAACCTAACGAGCAGAGGCGCGATTACGAATGTCGGCAGCGTGATTCAGGCGGGCACGACGGCGAACGGCACGCCGTCCGGCGGCGACCTGACGCTGAGCGCGGCGGGCGATATTCTCAATGGATCCAGCGCCGGCAATCAGGGCATCATTTTCTCGGCCAACGGCACGACGTCGCTGACCGCGGGCGGCAACATCATCAACGATAACGCACGCATCGCATCGAACGGCGGCATGAGCCTGACGGCGGCCGGCGACGTGCAGAACGTCATCGACCACTCGGGCGGTACGAATGGGGGCCAGCCAGCGGCGTACACGGATCGAGGCGGCAGCTTCCTGTTCTTCACACATTCGACGACCGGGGTCAACGTGGACTACGGGACCGTCAATCGTCCTGATCAGATCGCCTACCTCGCGACAACCAGTGGACCGTTGACGATCACCGGACGGAACGTGACGAATTCGGGCGGTGTTATTCAAGCGACTGCCGGTGATGTCACCATCACGGCGCAGAACGCATTTACGAATGCGGCGGTGTTCTCGGGGAAGGCGAACTATTCGCGCAGCTGCTGGATCTTCTGCCACGCCAACGCGTCGAGCAACGTCACCCCCTACGGCGGCACGATTCAGGCGAGTGGCGGTTCGCAATCCGGCGTGGGCGGCAACATCTCGATCAAGAGCGGCGCTGTCGCACGCAACGTCGGCGGCAATGTCTTCGCAACGGGCGACATCAAGGTCGACGCGCCCGTTACCTATGCGCAGGGCGTGACCGGCTACTCGGCGATCAATCAGGATCGTGGTTTCAAGGCGTTCTTCGGTAGCACGTGGGCGCAGCTGATCGCGATGGATATCGGTGGCGGCTTTGCCGCGAACGGACAGGTCTTTCTGACCGGAGACGCTGTGATCGACGGCGGCTCGTTCAGCGGCGGAAAGGGCGTGACGGCTGCCGGCGGTATCACTACCGTGCGTGCACCGTCGCGAACGCCGGTTTCCATCGATCAGCATTTGGGCCTAACGACGTGGTGGTGGCGGTAAGCGAATGAACTATCGAACGAAAAATCGCCTCGGCATGGTCGTCGTAGCTTTTCAGGCAACCACGGTCGTCTTCGCCGCATCGACGAGCGGCGCCGTCGGCACCGTCACGTCTGCTCGCGGGATTCCGCACGCACAACAACGATGAAAGCACCCGTCTTCTCTGGATGTAAGCTACCGCTGTTGGTCGCGAGCCTCGCAGCGTGGTACATGCCGGCGCATGCGCAAACGGTGCCTCCGGCGGTCCGACCCGTGCAGGACCCCGCGCAATTGATTATCGAACAGCAACGAGAACAGGCGCGCCAGCGTCAGCTCGAGCAGCCGCCGCCTTCGGTGACGATTCCGCCGCCGTCCGATACGACGCTCGACGTGCCACCCGGTACGCCGGTCGACGCGATCGTCGAAAGTGGTCCGACATTTCGGGTTCGGGAGATCCTGCTGCAGTCGGCGGACGGTAAGCGGTTCGAGTCGCCCAGCGGCGTGTCGCGCGCGAAACTCGATACCCTCGTCGCTGAGTTTGCGAATCACGAGCTCGGCACGCACCGCATTAATGTGTTGTTGAAGCGTCTGACTGACACCTTTGTCGCGGCAGGCTATGTGACAACTCGCGCGCTGCTCGGCCCGCAGAATCTTTCGACCGGCACTCTCCGGGTCACGATCCAAGTCGGCCACGTCGCGGGCTTTATGGTCAATGGGCAGCCGATTCATCGCCTCAAGCCAGGCGAGGCGTCGGCGGGCGGTGGCTGGCTCACCGACGTCGGCTATGCCAATGCATTCCCAGTCTCGCCCGGCGATCCGCTTCGTCTGCAAGACGTCGATCAAGGCGTCGCGCAGATCAATCGACTACGCCGCAATCAGGCCGCGGTACAAATTCTGCCTGGCCAGAATGCCGGTGACTCGATTGTCGCCATCGACAATAAGCCTGGCGACCGGTTGTATTTCAATCTCGGCGTCGACAACTATGGCAGCTCCGCAACGGGTGTGACGCGCTATCGCGCCGGCGTCGAAGCGGACAACCTGCTTGGTTTGCAGGAATCGTTTAGCGTCAACTTCCTCGACAGTCAGGACAGCAACGCACTGGTAGGATCGTTCGCCGTACCGTTCGGGCGAAATACCTTCAGCTACACGATCGCGGATTCCGAATACCAGCAGCTGATCGGTTCGACGGCGCTGCTGTATGGCCGCACGCTCTCGCACATCTTCGGATGGAACTACCTGGTCGGCAGGACCGTGAGCGACATCACCAGTATCGACACGACGCTCTCGTGGCGTCGCACCGATCGAACCATCAACGGCGCGGACCTCGATCCGCAGCGGGTCGCCGTGCTCCGGGTCGGCGGCAACTGGCTGCACAAGTTTGTAATGAACGACGCGCAGGGGAATTTCACGGTCAACGGGGGGCTGTCCCAGGGTCTACCGTGGTTCGGTGCAAACCACGACGAGCACGGTATTGCGCGCGACGCCGCGCACAGTCAGTTCACCAAGCTCGATGCGACGGCGACGATTACGTTGCCGCTGCCGAAGCTGAACGGCGCGGTGTTAGTGTACCGAGGCGCGTTGGGCGGCCAGTACACGAATACGGCGCTGTACGGCTCGGAGCAACTCTACCTCGGGGGCATGGATACGATCAGGGGCTTCCGATCGGGTGAGATCGCGGGAGACCGTGGCCTCTATGCGCGTAACGAGCTCGCATGGGTGAACGTTCCGATGTGGAGGGAAGGCCGTATCGAGCCGTACGTTTTCCTCGATGCCGGCAAGACGAGCCTGATTGGTGTTTCAGGTTTCCCGACGCTCGCCGGCATCGGGGCCGGCCTGCGTGCCCAATGGCAGTGGCGCAAGCAGTCGCTTTCGGGTGAGGTGCTGGTCGGGCGCGCGCTGACGCAGCCGGCGGCACTGGGCAACAAGGCGACGCTGGTACTCGGCACCTTGAACTGGTTTTACTAGATCGAACTTTGTCGTGTCCGACTACCCCTCGGTGTCGGACACTTTGCGCAGTGACTGAGGTCGCTAGCGTGTTCACACAAGCAGGAGCATCAAGCATGCAGACGACGTTCAACCGAATTCTGATCGCGACGACGATTGCCTGGCAATTGGCGCTGCCTGTCCGGGCGCAAACACAAACTTCGGCGTTGCCCGCGGGTGCTATCGCAACGGTGAACGGTACACCGATCACCAAGGAAGAGGTCGACGCCGTGTTGCAGGCGTCGCGCCAGCCTGATACGCCGCAGTTTCGCCAAGCGATCAAAAACCAGTTGATCGCGCGCGTGCTGATCCAGCAAGCGGCCGACAAAGCGAGCTACGGCAGCAAGCCAGAAGTGCAGGCAGCCATGCAGCTTGCGAAATCGACAGCCGAGACGCAACTTTTCGTGCGCGATAACGTAAAGCCTGAGCCTGTCACGGATGCACAAGTGAAGGCGCGATACGATGAAATCGTCGCATCGCTTGGAAAGGAGGAAGTCAAGCCGCGCATCATCGTGACGAAAGATGCGGCGACCGCTGCGACGGTGCTGGCTGGCCTCAAAGCGGGGCAGTCGTTCGACGCATTGGCGCGGCAGTACAGCCAGGCGCCGACCGCCTCTGCTGGCGGTGAGCTGCCGTGGGTGAGCTTCAAGACGCCAGTGACGGACGGGAATACGCAAGGATTGCCGCTCGCCGTTGCTCAGGCGATCACGCAATTGCCCGCAGGTGGTGTGACGCCACAGTCGATCGCGCTTGGCAATGACGTCAATGGCCCACGCGCGATCGTGAAGGTCGACGCGAAGCGACCAACGCAGGTCCCATCGTTTGACACCGCGAAGGCGACGATTCAGCAGCAGTTGCAAGCGTTGGCGCTCGAGAAGGCGACGGCGAACTTCGTCGGCGGACTGATGAAGAATGCAACGATTCAACAGTAAGCGCCGTCACTAGGGTCTGTTTACATTCGATGAAATGTGTTTACATCTTGTTTTTTGCACGATCAAGGCAAGATGGTCCGAACATTACTGAGCGACGAGGTATGGGCACGAATCGAGTATGTCCTGCCAGGCAAGGAAGGCGACCCGGGGCGAACGGCAGCCGACAATCGGTGGTTTGTCGAGGCCGTTCTCTGGATCGGCCGCACGGGTTGTCCGTGGCGCGACTTGCCGAAGGAATTCGGCCGATGGCATACGGTGTACATGCGCTTCTCCCGGTGGCGTCGCAAAGGCGTGTGGGAACGCGTGGCACATGCGGTATCCGACGAGACGGAAATCAAACGCGTGCTGATCGACTCGACCATCGTGCGAGCACACCAGCATTCGGCAGGCGCCCGAAAAAAAGCGGCCCGCAAGCGCTCGGCCGCTCACGAGGAGGATTGACGACCAAGTTGCATCTGGCCGTTGATGAAGCCGGGCGGCCGCTGCGAATGATTGTCACGCAAGGACAGGTCTCGGACATTTCGTGTGCGCACGAATTGGTCGAGCATCTGCGCACGGGCGCCGTGATTGCTGACAAAGGTTACGACTCGGACGCCTTCGTGAACACCATCCGCGCTACGCGCGCGAAGGCCGTTATCCCGCCGCGTTCGAATCGAAAGACCAAACGTCGGTACAGCCGCGTGCTGTATCGAACTCGGAACATCGTCGAACGCTTCTTCAATCGCATCAAACATTTTCGTCGTGTCTCCACTCGTTACGACAAGCTCGCCGGTAACTATCTCGCCTTCGCGGTGCTTGCTTGCGCCTTTGGACCGCTGGTGAGAATGTGAACAGGACCTAGAATGTCGCAAAAACGCTCGAATCGACGACCACGTAGCAAGGCTGAGTTGTTGCCGCTGCCGGCCCCTCATGCCCGCGCCATATCACTCGAAAATCACTTGGCGCTGGCGACTATTCGAAGTGGGCAGGGGACACCTGAGACGATGATCGCGTTACTCCGGGTGCTCTATCTGGGGTACTTCCTCGTCGAGCCTGATGTGTCCGACAGTGACTTGGCGCTCTTCTTAGAGGCGGAGTCCGTGTTACAACTGAGCATCGACACGGCGGCGACCGGGCGGGAGTGGAAACTGCCGGACGACAGCTTAGTGCCGATCGAGCAGCTGCTGTTGAGAATGGATTCACTCGTCGCTAGCGTCTCGAAGTATCGCTATATCCAGGGGTGGGATAGGCTCGGGCGTTTTGCCACTTCCGCGGAATGCTCGCCATTGCCGGGAAGCCGACTGAATAACGGCCAATAGCTACTGACCGCAGTTTTTCGGCAGCGTCAGCAAAACTCCCTCGCCGTCGTGGGCAGTGCCCCGAGAAGTTCGGTCCGGTCGACGAGCTTGCTCGCGATCAGATGGCGCACTTTCCCTTCGGCCTGCCATACGCCGTACACGGCCAGCAGCGCGGCGCCGAGCGCTTCCTTCCGAAACTGCTCCAGCAGGCCGGGCCACAGGATCACGTTGACCTGGCCCGTCTCGTCCTCCAGCGTCATGAACAGCACGCCGTTGGCCGTGCCCGGCCGCTGCCGCACCGTGACCAATCCGCATGCGCGCGCGAGCTGGCCGCTGCGCAAGGTGGCCAGCTGCTCGGCCGACTGCAGGCGATCGAGCGCGAGGCGCTCACGCAGCAGCGTCAGCGGATGCCGGCCGAGCGTGAAGCCCATCGGTAAGCGCGAAATCCTCCGCACCTAGCCGGCACTGCTGAATCGATCCACGATTGCGTCCGCAACCCACACTTGCGGACGCAACCACGATGACAGCTGATACGATTGACCTCGATTTCTTTCCCCTGAAGGTGACCCACGTTTCCCCGAACGGCAAACGATCATTTGATCCCGATGGGAAACGCCGCTTGGTCGAAGCATGCTTGCAACCCGGCGCGTCGCTATCAGGTCTGGCGCTCAAGGCTGGGGTAAACGCGAACCAACTGCGCAAATGGTGCGAGATGTACCGTAAGGCAGGCGTAGTGGCCGGCTCGGCGCGGACGATCGAGGCCGAACCTTCGGCGTTTGTTCCGGTGGTGACGCTCGCGAGCGCGGTGCCGCGCTCGACAGCACCTACGGAGTCGTTGCCGGTGCGTCGAGAATCGCCCTCGATGTCGGCGGCGCCGCAAGCGCGCCTGTCGGTACGATTGCCCAACGGCGTCGCGATCGATCTGGAATGCTCGGTACAAGACGCGCCACTGGTCAAGGCGATGATCGGCGCGTTGGGAGCGGGTTGATGTTCCGCTTCGACAATGACCTGCGGATCTACCTGCATCGCGAGCCGATCGACTTCCGCGCTGGGCTGAACACGCTGGTGACGATGGTCGAGCAGTCGATGCAGCTTGATCCGCTCGCGCGGGCCGTCTTCGGGTTCCACAACCGGAAGCGGGATCGCGTGAAGCTGTTGCTCTATGACCGCGCCGGCTTCTGGCTGTTGTTGAAACGGCTCGAGGTGGATCGGTTTGCCTGGCCACGCCGTCAACAGGCCGTGATTGAGCTTACGGTCGACCAGCTCCACCTGCTGCTCGACGGCGTTGATCTCGACGCGCTGCGTCCGCATCCCGCCCGACAGTACTGCTTCACGAGCTGAATCTCGGTGTTGTGGAAGTTGTGGGTCAACAACGTCTGTCCTGGGCGTTACAAATCTCCGTAAACCTGTGCGGCGCCGTGCTTCGCTATCGTGAGGCGCATGACAGCCGATCTCTCCCGATTGCCACGGGCCGCCAAGGCCTATATCCACGAACTCGAGGCGCGCGCTGCTGCCGACGCGCAGCGCATTGCTGAACGTGACGCCAGGATCGACGAACTGATCAAGCGCCTTGACGCGCTTGAAGAGCAATATCGTCTCGCGCTGGCCCGACAGTACGCGCCGAAGAGCGAGAAGCGCAAGGATCGCGTGTTCAACGAGGCCGAGGAAGCCACCGAAACGGGGACGACCGACGAGGACGACGGCGATGTGCCTGCGTTGCCAGACACCGGGTTGCCAGAGCTCGATAAGCCCGAACCCCGCAAGCGGGGTCGCAAGCCGCTGCCGGCAGACCTGCCGCGCGAGCGCATTGAGTACGACCTGCCTGAAGACCAGAGGATCTGCCCGTGCTGCGGCAAAGGCATGCACCGCATGGGCGAGGAAGTCGGCGAGCAACTGCACATGGAGGTCAAGGTGTCGGTGCTGCAGCACGCGCGTGCCAAATATGCGTGCAGGCACTGCGAACGCCACGGCGTGCGCACGCCGATCGTGGTCGCGCCGATGCCGGCACAGCCCTTGCCGGGCAGCCATGCCAGTGCGTCGATGATCGCCGCCGTCACGGCTGGCAAGTACGTCGACGGCACGCCGCTGTACCGTAAGCCGTCAATAAACGACGCCCTACCAATGGTAGGCATAAGGTCAGATGCTAAGTGTCCGCGTGGACACATGCACTCAGACCATGATGACAGAGAAACAGGACCTTCGAAGCAGACTGGTAGTTGGCCAACGACGGGATGGCCGGCGGGAATTTGATGAAGATGCCGTGCGGGAGCTGGTCGAGTTTTGCCTGAAGCCGGGGGTATCGATCGCCCGGGCGGCTATGGACCATGACGTCAATCCGAATCAGTTGCGCCGCTGGATCTCGCGCCATCAGCAGCATACGCTGCAAACCCCAACGAGGCCGGACCCGCTGGTGATCGACGGCGTATCGATCGACATTCCGGGCACTGCCCGTCGGGTTCCGATGAGTGAAGCGCGGGCATTCGTTCCTGTCGTCACGACTGCGTCGACCGTGCCTGCCGTTTCCCCAGTACTGCCACCAGCCCCGTCGTTGATGGCGCTCTCGTTACATGTGCGCTTGTCCAATGGTGTCGAATTTGATCTCGGCGAGGCGAGTGTCGATGAGCTGGCCACGGTGATCCAGATGCTCGGGAGGCTGCCGTGTTCCGGTTCGACGAAGAGCTGAAGGTTTATCTGCATCGCGATCCAGTCGACTTCCGCATGGGCATCAACGGGTTGTCGATTCTGGTCGAACAGGCGATGCGCCTGAATCTGATGACCTCGGCGCTGTTCGTGTTCGGCAACCGACGACGCGATCGCATCAAGATTCTCGGCTGGGGCGGCAACGGCTTCTGGTTGCTGCTCAAGCGACTCGAAGCCGACCGCTTCGTCTGGCCGAACGGAGGCGACACGATCACGCTCAGCGCTGAGCAGTTGCACTGGCTGCTCGACGGAATCGACCTGGCCGTGATCCAGAAGCATCCCCAGCGATATTACGCGCGGATGAGCTGAACACGACGAGGGCGACATGGTCTAACCGGCCATGCCGAACAATCCCGTCATGTTGAGCGCCGAGGAGTACGAGGCGCTGATTGCCGCGAGCGCCGAACGCGATGCGCTGCGCGGTGAGCTTCGACTCGTGACGGCTCAGCGCGATCTGGCCGAGGAGAAACTGCGGGCCTACAAGCACGAACTGTTCGGCGCATCGAGCGAAGCGCGCCATGCTGACCAGCTCGGTCTGTTCAACGAAGCCGAGGCGCTGGCGACGACTACCGACGCGCCCGCGCGCGAGGATATGCCCGGCACATCGGTCGCCGCTCACACGCGCGGCAAGCGTGGGCGCAAACCACTCGATCCGAACCTGCCGCGCGAGGTCGTGCGACACGAGTTGCCCGAGTCCGAACGGTTCTGCGCGCATGATGGCCATGCTCTCGTCGAGATCGGCGTGGAAACGAGCGAACAGCTCGACGTGATTCCCGAGCAAGTGTGCGTCGTTCAGCACCAACGGGTCAAATACGCGTGCCCATGCTGCGATCTCGGTATCAAGGTCACGCCCGCACCGGCGCGTATCATCCCTCGCGGGCTGCTCACGGAATCCGCGCTGGCGTGGATCATCACCGGCAAGTACCAGTACGGCATGCCGCTGTATCGCCAGGCCACGCTGCTGCGTCGCTTCGGCGGCGCCATCTCGTCGAACACGCTGGCCGCCAGCGTAGTGCGGGTGGGGCTCGCCACGCAGCCGGTGATCAATCTGATGCGCGACGCGCTGCTCGAATCGGACCTGATCTACGGCGACGAGACAACGTTCCAGGTGCTGAAGGAGCCGGGACGAAGGCCGCAGGCGAAGAGTTACCTGTGGGCGCAGGTCAACAGCTCGGGGCCGCCTGTGCGGATGTTCTCGTACTCGCCGGGGCGCGGCGCCCAGCATGCGCAGAAGCTCTATGCCGGCGTGCAGCCTGGCACCGTGCTGATGACTGACGGGTACGAGCTCTACAACGGCATCGCCCACGATCACCAGCTCGTGCATCTCGGATGCTGGGCACACGTGCGCCGCGGCTTCATCAAGGCCGAGGAGTCGGTGCCGAAGGCGGCACGCTCGCCGGACCTACTGGCGACGCGCTTCGTCGTGCTGATCGGCAAGCTGTTCGCGGCCGAGGCGCGCAGCGCGAAGTGGAAGTCTGAACGCCGGCAGCGACTGCGTGCCCGGTACAGCGCCCGCGTGCTCACCATCATCGAGCGCATGCTGGTCGAGCATCTGCCAGGCGTCGTGCCGTCGAGTCTGCTCGGCAAGGCATTGCAGTACATGAGCGGACAGTGGCCCAAGCTGGTCCGCTACGTCGGTAACGGCAACTGGCCGATCTCGAACAACCTGTGCGAGAACGCGATCCGGCCGTTCGTCGTCGGCCGCAAGGGCTGGCTGTTCTCCGATACTGTCGCCGGCGCGCAGGCCAGTGCCAACCTGTACTCCCTCGTCGAGACGTGCAAGGCGAACGGCATCGAGCCGTATCGCTATCTGGTCTGGCTGTTCACCAGGTTGCCGCTCGCTGCAACTGCCGACGACTACGCCGATCTCATGCCTTGGAGAATGCCTGCTGCCCTCAACCACTGAGGGGCGTCGTTAAAAGACCGCGTACGCTGTACCGAATGGAGGATGTCCTTGCGCGCTCGAATATCGCGGTCAGCCGCGGCACGCTGGCGAACTGGATCATTCGCCCGGCCGAACTGCATTACACGCGGATTTACGATGCGCTCAAGCAGGTTCTGCGGAAGCAGTGGTTGATCCACGGTGACGAGACCCCGGTTCAGGTCCTCAAGGAACAGGGCCGAAAGGCGCAGGATAAGTCGTATATGTGGGTGTACCGAAGCGCCGCGGATAGCGAGCAGCCGGTCGTGCTGTTCGAGTATCAGCCGGGGCGCGGTGGGGAGTATCCGCGTGCCTTCCTCGGCGACTACGCGGGCACGCTGATGACGGACGGCTGGCGCCCCTGGCGCACGATCAAGACGGCGACGCACCTTGGATGCCTGGCTCATGCGCGCAGGCTGTTCACGGACGCGCTCAAGGGCCAGAAGAACAAGCCGAGCCCGCGCATCACGAAAGCCCTCGAGTTCTTCCAGGCGTTGTATCAGGTCGAGGCGCTGGCGAAGCAGACGCTGCCTGAAGACGAAACGCTGACCGATTACCGGTACCACCTGCGGCAGCAGCACAGCGTACCGCTGTTGACCGACTTCAAGACGTGGCTTGACGAGCTGGCGCCGAAGGTTCTGCCGCAGAGCTTGCTCGGCGAGGCGATTGGATACTGCCGTAGGCAATGGCCGTACCTGATTCGCTACGTAGACGACGGCCGTCTGCCACTCGATAACAACGTCATCGAGCGGGACATCAGGCCGTTTGCCACTGCGAGGAAATCGTGGTTGTTCAGCGACACGGTCGCCGGCGCGAAGGCCAGCGCGGTGGTCTACAGCTTGATGCTGACATGCCGCGCCTGCGGCGTCGAGCCACACGCCTGGCTGCTGCACGTGCTGGCCGAATTGCCGCAACGTGCTCCGGACGCTGACATCAGCGACCTGCTGCCGTTCAACTACGCGAAACAGCAATCTGAGGCGAGCGTGGGCTGACGCAGCGAACGCGCCTCGATCGTCGCGAGGGCGCGCACTACCGAGACCCAGACGCGGACATCGCCGGTCGACCCTGACCATCGCGATGCGGCTCTGCTCGACCGTCAGTTGCAAATGATTCTCCATTCGGTGTGCTAAATCTACCGCTTACGCCCATCGCGCGATAGTCCGTCACGATCTCGTGGCCCTCCGATGCTTGAGGCAACGCCGGCACCGCGTCGTCGCGCTCGGTGCCGCGCAGCAGATCCCGATCAGGGACTGCGGCGGCCGCCAACCAAAGCGCCGCGCGTCGATTGCCGCCAGCCAGTGAGCGAAGGGCGTTCGCGCGCGCGAGCACCTGCAGGTCATGTCGATCGAGCCGCGCGCGGCGCGCCAGGTCCGCGACGTCGACGAATGGTCGCGCAGCGCGTGCGAGCTCGATGCGGCCGGCCACGTCTTCGCGCATGCCACGCAACAGCGAGAAGCCGAGGCGCACGGGCGCCGACGTCGTCGGCCCTTCGAGCGCTGAATCCCATGTGCTCACGTTGACGTCGACGGGCAGCACCTCAACGCCGCGGCGTCGCGCGTCCTGCAGTAGCTGCGACGGCGTATAGAAGCCCATCGGCTGGCTGTTGAGCAGCGCGGCCAGAAACACGGCCGGTTCGTGGCGACGCAACCATGCGCTCGAGTAGACGAGTAGCGCGAAGCTGGCCGCGTGGCTTTCCGGGAAGCCGTAGTCGCCGAAACCCTTGATCTGCGCGAAGATCGCCTCGGCGAACTCGTGATCGTAGCCGCGCGCGAGCATGCCGCTGACCAGGCGCTCGTGATACGGCTCCAAGCCGCCCTTGCGTTTCCAGGCCGCCATCGCGCGACGCAGCTGGTCGGCCTCGCCGGCGGAGAAACCGGCCGCGAGCATCGCCACCTGCATCACCTGCTCCTGGAAGATCGGCACGCCGAGCGTGCGCTTCAGCGCCTTCTCGACGTCGGGCGACGGGTAGGTGACCGGTTCCAGCCCCTGACGCCGGCGCAGGAACGGATGGACCATGCCGCCCTGAACCGGGCCCGGCCGGACGATCGCCACTTCGATCACCAGGTCGTAGAAGCATTGCGGCCGCAGGCGCGGCAGCATCGACATCTGCGCGCGCGATTCCACCTGGAACACGCCCATGCTGTCGCCGTCGCACAGCATGTCGTAGGTCGGTTTGTCCTCGGCCGGAATGTCCTGCAACTCGAATGTCTCGCCGCGTTTCTCCGAGATCATGTCGAGCGCGCGGCGCACCATCGACAGCATGCCGAGTGCGAGCACGTCGATCTTCAGAATCCGGCGGCGTCGGCGCGGTGTGCGCCGTCTGAATCCGGGCGCGGCCGATCACAAGGTTCCGTGAATCGATCGAGATGCGCTCGATACGGCGGCCGCGTGCAGCGCGCTCGGGGGTCTGGTGATACGGGTGGCCACGTTGAATGTAGTCTTCGAGATCTGGCTCGGGGAAGACGACGTGGTGCACGTCACCCTCCGTCAATGCGACGCAGAGCATCGAGAACGGGACCCCGGTCAACTCGCGGTCTGCGAATCGATTCAGAATCGTGTCACGCGTTTGGTGATCGGCGGCCAGGTTGCCCGGTCGGCCGCTGTGATGATTGATCTGGAGGACGACTTGTGTCTGGTTGTCGGGCGATTTGATGAACCTGTATAGACAAGAAGCAATTTCGCCGTTTGCGAAATAAATGAGGTCGGTGTAGCGCGTTACGTAATCCATACGAATACTCCGATAGGAAAGACGCCAGCGAAAGTGCTGGCTTCTTCAGGCTATCGAGGCGGTTCAGAAGTCAAGCTGCGGTGTGAGCTTGCGGTGAAGGCGTGAGGGTTGCGCGAATCCTGACCACCGTCCGCTGGCTGGTGAGGCCCAGCGCTCGCATGACGTCGTCGTTGCTCTTGCCGGCAAGCAGCAAGCGCCTTGCGAACGTGTTGCGCAGGGTGCGCGGACTCATATCGGGGAGCCGAATGTCGATCGCGAGGAGTTCGTCTCGAACGATGCGGCCGAGCATCTCGTCGGTCATCGGCCCGCCTGCACGGGGGGACGGGAACAGCAGTGGGCTGTCGGCGGCCGTAGACAGGTTTCGCCATTGTGTGAGCGCCGGTATCGCGAATTCGGCTACGTTGACCCGGCGTGATTCGCGCGGGCCGCGCTTCGGAATTTGAAGGTGCGTCCGCGCGGGCGATAGGTCGAGGTCGTCGGCGGTCGCCTGCCGGATTTCCTGCGCGGTGATGCCGGTTGAGAGCAATAAGCCAACGATGGCGCGGTTCCGCAACGCGCGATCGTCGAGGCCATCAATGGCTCGGATCGACGCCTGCAGTCGATGATCGTCGGCTTCGAGCAGGTACACCGGGACGGGCTCGTCCTCCGGCCACGTCTGCGTCAAGGCATAGGCGGCCGCAGGATTGGTCTTGCGCACGCCGACGTCGACCAGGTGTCGGCCAAGCCTGTCGAGAAGCTTCTCGTAGCGCAGGCGCGTCGTGGTGCCGGGTTTGCACCGGCGCTCAAGATCAGCGAAGAACGATTCAAGGTGGTCGGGCCCGAAGGTGGCCAGCGACCTTTGCGCGGCGGCGAGGTGGCGCATGAAGCGTTCAAACATCGCTTCGTGCTGGACGATCGACCTCGGCGAGAACGCACGCCGATCAGCGCCGGCGGCTTCCGTGCGCTGCCACTGTCGATAGGCCGCGGTCGGCGCCGACAGCCAGAAAGTCGGTTCGTCCATTTGATCTTATATACTGAATACTGGGTACCCCAAGCATAACGCGAATCTACGATTCGCGTCCTTCGCCTGCAGAAGGGTGGGGCATCCCTCCATCCATTTTTCGGCGTGGGCATCGGTACGCAGCTCGTTGAGCCCACGGATTGCGTCGCTCACGCAGCTTCCTCACAGCGCTCGAACGTGGCGGCGCCCTTCAGAAGCTCGCGGACGCACTGATAGACGATCGGCAGCGATGGATCGGACTGCCCCCAGTCGATGAGACCGCTGAAATCGACGCCCGGCAGCGTCGTCGGCCCAATGCGCGGCAGTGCGCCGACGATCGGTGGATCGTTGCGGCTCTGAAAGGCCAAATCGGAGAATGCCTGCTCTTCGATCTCGAGCAATAGTGGCCAGCTCAAGGCGTGAGCAAGGCCGGCGCTGATATAGCGAGCTGCGAGCGACGTCGCAATGCGTCGCAGATCTTGCGTTGCGGACTCGAGCGCATACCCGTACCGAATCGGATCGAGCTCGGCATCGTGGCAATCAACAGTCGGGGCGAGGTTCATAGTAATCGGCGAGACAAGGGACCAGCGGCCAGCCACTCGGTAGATCGCGAGTGGCGGCTGCGCCTGGCACACTGTAAATGTATCCAGTGTTCTGCGGGAGTTCAAGACTGGGTGGCGCTTTGCTGGATTTCGAAGGGCGTGCGGTCCTTGCCGTCAATCCATGCCGGCGGGCGGCCCCGATAGGCTGTTAAAAGGATGCTTTGTCTCGATATGCGTTGTCATGGTCCGTCCGAAGAAGTATCAATGCAGGGGAAATTCTTTAGCCTGATTGACACGGTGCGCATAAACGAGAGCTGCATTGGACGGACGAACGGCCATGTTCAGGCGGCAGCCGTTCGCACTGGTGCGCGTACGGGCAGTTCTGTTGATCCTGACGAATCGCGATTCGGAAAGTGCAAACGGAACAGGCCTCCTGTGACGCTATGGCAGGCGGAAGCAGCGCTAATGTCACGCCGTGATGCGGCGAGGCGCATGGGCGCCAATGGGCGGCCTGATGGCGACTCAACGCGATATGTGCGTGTGCTTAGCCGGTGCCGGAGATGCGCATCAACCGACGTACGTCCGTTCAGAAATTGACTTGGATCGACTGCCGTCCTAGCACCCAGTTGCAGCAGCAAGTTGCCGCTTGCGACCCATTCCGTAAATCCGGTCGCTCAGCGTGGCCAGTCTCGGCATTGCGAAGTAGGCACGCTTCTTCGGGTTGTCGCCGAGATAATCTTAAAGTTGTGAAAGCGCGGCTCTAGCACTGAGAGGCTCGTCAACGGATGCTGAAAATCCTCGGCAATTTGTCGCACGCTCAGCAGCCTGCTGATTTCGCGGAAATACTGGATAACTTCAAACATTCGATCGATTCTTGATGACTGTCGATTCCACGCGTGCGGCCCGATGCGCTCACTGTGTGGGAGGCGCGATGATAGAATGCATGCAGCAAGTACGCGCTTAGTTGTCGATGCCGGAGGGCGTGTGTGCTTGTCCCGGAGTTGCTATCCCGATGGCCTTTAGACTAGCATGCTGTCGCATTTGCGAACCGGCTGCTTGCTGCTCAACATGAAATCTGTACCCGACACGAACGACATTGCGCTTGCAAAGGATGATCTGCCGCAGGTGGCCTTTCCCGGGCTGCTCAAGCGCATCCGAACGGTCCAGAAGGGGGCGCTGAAGCGGCCTCAAGGCCGGCCGACGGCGGAGCAGGCCGATCATCTGCGCGACACGATGATCCATACCGCACTGCATGAGTTCATGACGCGTGGCTTCGAAGGAGCAAGTCTAGAAGCCATTGCTCGAGAGGCCAAGGTCGGCAAGGTCACGATCTATCGACAGTTCGGCACCAAGGAGGCTCTGTTTCGAGAAGTGCTTGGCTTCGCTCGCCACAGTCTTCGGGAGCAGCTGACGGCCTCCATCGTCGAGGGAACGCCGAGACAGGTGCTCCGTAATGTGATTGGGCGACTCGTCGAGGTGGTGTCGCACCCCGATTTCGTGGCGGTGCTGCGATTGACGATCGCTGAGGCGCCGCGCTTTCCGGACTTGGCTGCGGCAGCCTCGAAGAACAGCGACTTTGCGCTCACGGGGTTGGTCGAGTACCTAGATCGCCTGCGCGCTGACGGGGTCATCTTCATCGAAGATCCGCACGTGGCGGCCTCCCAATTGGCCGAGTTGGCCACGGGTGGAGTACGCACGCTGGTGAGGCCCCGCCCGACGCGCGCGGAGCGCAAGCGGACCGTTGATGCGGTATACACCACGTTGGCGCGCGCTTGGGGGCTTGAACAGCTGCCGGCACCCGTCAAGTCGGCTCAGGCGGATCAATCGCGCTGAACAGGCTTTGAGCGAGCCGGCGGGGCCCGGCGTTCGCCTGCAGGTAGCGTTTCTACACTTCATACCGGCGGCTCGGCCCGCTGCGGCCGGTCCTCTCTCGTGGCGGTTGCTCCTCCACTGCGTTTTCCGCGCCCACCTTATCTCGCCTGTGGTCACGACGTGGCGCTTTGCCACGCCGTGACCTTGCCGTGGGTTTCTCTCAAGCGTTAACCAACACCGAACCGTCGATCAGCGTAAACACCGCTTTTAATGTTACGGGATCGTATGTATATTTTGCGTACTGAAAGTCGGAACAAAAATTACACGGCTGTGTACATTCAATTCGTCTAGATGGTGGACATGGAAGCCAGTATTCAGAATCGCTCTCTGATCCAGCCTGATCAGGAGTTCGAACAGTTCCTGCGCGAGGGACGTTTCATGCTGCAGCGCTCGACGTCGTCGGGTGCGTACGTGTTCTATCCGCGTGTGGCAGCGCCAGGCGCTGGCACGCTGGACCTGCAGTGGGTGCTTGTCAGCGGGTGCGGTACGGTGTACGCCACCACGGTAGTGAGGCCCAAGCCGCCCCAGGCCGCCTACAACGTGGCGCTGGTCGACCTCGATGAGGGTCCTCGCATGATGAGCCGCGTTGAATCGGTGCCGCCCGAGGCCGTGCACATTGGCATGCGGGTGCAGGCCCGCATCGCCACGCCGAACGAGCAAGCGCCCTGCATCATCTTCTACCCGTTGTTCGAGTGATGTGCCACCGGGAAATTTCTTTGAACTCAGACTGGACCTGATCAACTGGAGCGATGTGCATGACGCAAAACCTGATGTCCCTTGCGGGGCGAACCATCCTCATCACCGGTGCCGCGCAAGGCATCGGCCGCGCGCTGACCGATCTGGTCATTGAACTGGGTGGTCAGGTTGCCGGTGTGGACCTGAACGACAAAGGGCTGCAGGAGGTGGCTGACGTGCACGGGTCCCGCTTCCTGCCGGTCGTCGGCAGCGTGACCGACCCGGAATTCGCAGATGAAGCGGTGAGGCGCGCGGTGGAAGCTTTCGGTGGCCTGTACGGACTGGTCAACAACGCGGGCATCACACGTCCCGCCATGATCGACAAGATGACCGCGGCACAGTGGCAGCAGGTCATCGACGTGCACCTCAACGGCTCCTTCTACTTCACGCAGGCATGTGGCCGCCATTGGCTGGCGCGCGCGAAGGCCGGCGAAGCGTCGCCGGGCGTGCTGGTCAATGTGTCGTCGGATGCCGGCCGTCGTGGCAGCCTTGGCCAGATCAATTACGCCGCTGCCAAGTCCGGCATGTTTGGCATGACGATGACCGCTGCGCGCGAGTGGGCCAAGTTCGGTATCCGTGCGAATGCGGTGTGCTTTGGCGTCGTGGAAACTGCGATGACCGAGACGGTTCGCAATGACGAGCGGTTTCGCGACAACTACCTGGCTCAGATCCCGCTGGGCCGCTGGGCCACGCCGAGAGAGGTGTCGCAGCCGGTGTGCTTCCTGCTGTCCGACGCGGCTTCGTACGTGACGGGGCAGGTGCTGTCGGTCAGCGGCGGATTCACGATCACCGTATGAACACCGCCATGGACGACGTATCCTTGATGCTCGGTCGGAGTGCGGCCGATTGGCTTGCGGGGCGCTCTGCTTCTGCTCGGCCGCGCGGCGCGCTCGGCACGGTGCGCCCGGTGAACCGGGCGCTGCGCCGCGAGTTCGCCGAGCTCGGCTGGATCGGTCTGGCACTGCCCGAGTCGATGGGGGGCGTGGGCCTCGGGTTGCGCGAAGCCCTGGTGCTCTGCGAAGCCTTCGGTCGCCATGCCTTTCCGGAGCCCTACATCGCGACGGTGGTGATGCCTGAGGCCGTGCTGGCATCTGCTAGCGACCACCCGCGCATCAATGATCTGGTTCAATTGCAGACCGGGGGCGAGCGCTGGCTGACGCTGGCTTGGCAGGAACAGACTGGAGACTTCAGTTCACACCGCCCGCAAACCCGCTTGGAAGGCTTGCAGCTCACCGGTGCCAAGTGCTTTGTGCCGGCAGTGGAGTCGGACACGGTGCTGTTGGTTAGTGCCACGCATGCAGGCAAGACGGTGCTGGTGGCGGTCGACGCCTGTGCGCCCGGCGTGACCCTCGAGCCGGTGGCGGCCGGCGATGGGGTGAGCCTCGCACGGGTGCGGTTCGAGGCGGCGCCTGTGTCTCCCGATGCCGTGCTGCTGCGTGGCCTTGCCGCGGAGGGGGCGCTCATGCGTGCGGTCACGTCCGGTACGTTGGCATCGGCAGCCCATCTTGCCGGTCTGGCCAATGCCTGCGTGGAGAAGACAGTGAACTACGTCAATGGGCGACGCCAGTTCGACAGGCTTATCGGCAGCTTCCAGACCGTGCAACACCGGCTAGTTGACCTGTACACCGCCAACCGCCTTGCCGGTGCCAGCTGGCGCCATGCACTGCACACGTTTGGCGCCGGGGCGGATCTCGAACCTGCGCGTCTGGCCATCAGTGCTGCCAAGGCACGCTGCGCTGACGCGGCGGTGGAGGCCGGCCGTGTGGCCGTGCAGTTGCATGGGGCGATGGGCTTCACCGAAGAAGCCGACATTGGCCTGTACTTGCGCGCAGCGTTGTTCCACGCGGCATGGCTGGGCAATGCGACCCAGCACCGCCGCCGTTTTGTCGCCGGCCTGGCACCGGAGGCGCTCGTTGATGTCTGACGCTATGAATCCTTCTGATCTTCACGCGCTCAGCGACGCGGAGTTTCGTCTGCGGCTGCGAGACTGGCTCACTGAGCATTACCCGCCTAACTGGCGACAGGACACGCTGCGTCCGTTCCGGCGCCTGCGCGGCGCCGAGGCGGTCCAGTGGCTGCGCTTGTTGCACGAACATGGCTGGCGCGCGCCCGCATGGCAACGCGAACACGGTGGCATGGGCTTGTCGTTTGCGCGGCAACGCATTTATCACGAGGAGTTCGAGCGTGCGTGTGTCGCGCGCGTGGTCGACCTCGGCGAAACACAGCTCGGTCCCACGCTGGCCCAACTGGGTACCGCCGAGCAGAAGGCCTACTACCTGCCGCGCATCCTGTCCTGTGAGCACGTCTGGTGTCAGGGCTACTCGGAGCCGAATGCTGGCTCCGACCTGGCTTCTTTGAAGACGCGTGCCACGCTCGATGCTTCCGCTGAACACTTCGTCGTCAATGGCCAGAAGATCTGGACCACGCAGGCCAACGAAGCCACACACATCTTCGCTTTGGTGCGCACCGGCAACTTGGGCAAGAAACAGCTGGGCATCTCGTTCCTGCTGATCGACCTGAAGACCCCCGGTATCACGATCCGGCCTATCGTCAACCTGGCTGGTGAGGACGAATTCTGCGAAGTCTTCTTCGACGATGTCCGCGTACCGGTGGCCAACCTGGTCGGTGAACTTCACCAGGGCTGGACCGTGGCCAAGACCCTGCTGGGCCATGAGCGTATCTGGATCGGCAGTCCGGCGCTGGCCGGCCGAGCGCTGGGCCTGACTGCGCACTTGCTGCGCGAGACCGGTGCGCATGCCGATGCCGGTCTGATGGACCGCTATGCGCAGCTTGCAGCAGACCTGCACGACTACCGGCTGCTGTACGCAGAGATGTGCGATGCGGTCGAGGACGGGCACGCACCGGGTCCCGATGCATCGGTTCTGAAAATATTTGTCTCGGAACTGCTGCAACGCATCACTGCATTCAACGCGGAGCTTGGCAGTGAGCATGCCGGGCTTGTCGGCCGTTCGCAGGTGGGCAGCACGGCGGTGGACCTGCACTGGCAGGCCATGATGGCGTTGCCACCGACCATCTTTGCTGGCGCCAACGAGATTCAGCGGAACATCTTGGCCAAGTCCGTGCTGGGTCTGGCGGCGGAGGGTTCGGCATGACGAGGCAGGGAGCTCTCCACGGGATTCGCGTGCTGGATATGACACGTGTGATCGCAGGCCCATACGCAGCGCAAATCCTGGGCGACCTAGGGGCCGAGGTCGTCAAGGTGGAACGCCCGGGCGAAGGCGATGACGTACGCCATGTCGGTCCTCCATGGATGAAGGACGAAGACGGACACGACACAGAGACTTCCACGTATTACCAGACAGCCAATCGCAACAAGCGTTCGATCACCATTGATTTCCACCAGCCCGAAGGGCGGCAGCTCATCCGCGACATGGCGGCGCAAGCCGATGTGCTGATCGAGAACTACCGCACCGGCACGCTGGCGCGTCAGGGCCTCGGATACGAGGAGTTGAAGGCGCTGAATCCGCGGTTGATCTATTGCTCGGTCACCGGCTTCGGCCAGACGGGACCGTATGCGGGACGCTCCGGCTACGACTACATTGCCCAGGCGATGGCCGGGCTGATGTCCGTCACGGGCGCACGTGACGGCCAGCCCGGCGCGGGGCCCACCCGGGTGGGGGTGCCCGTTGCGGATGCCAGCGCGGGGCTGTACGCCACCATCGGGGTGCTGGCGGCACTTCATCATCGCGATACGCACGGGGTCGGGCAGTACATCGACATCAGTCTGCTGGATGCACAGTTGTCGATCATGCTGAACGCCTTCTCTGCTTGGTTCAACGCCGGGGTCGAACTCGGCCGGACCGGCAACGATCATCCCAGCGCCGCTCCGTACGGCTTGTACGAGGCCAGCGATGGTTTGCTGCTGATTGCCACCTTCAATGACCGAGAGTTTGCACGGCTGGCGCGGCTGGTGGGGCGGCCCGAGTGGACGGAAGATTCCCGTTTTGCGCGTAACCGCGAGCGTGTGGCCCATCGAGCCGAGCTCGCGGCGGCCCTCGGTGACGTGTTGCGGCAACGCACCCGCGCCGAATGGGACGAACTGCTCAACGCTGGCCAGGTGTCCTGTGGCCCGGTCAATGCCATGCCGGACTTGGCGCGTGATCGCCACGTGATCGCGCGCGAGCTGGTCGTCGAGTTGCAGCATCCGGTTCATGGGCGCAGTGCCAGCGCGGCCAGTCCGATGCGATTGTCCGAGTCACCCGTGTCGTACCGGCTGGCACCGCCGGCGATGGGCGAGCACACCAGCGAGGTGCTGCGGGAGTGGCTTCAGTTGGACGATGACGTGATCGCCGCCTTGCGGCGCAAGCAGGTGGTTTGACATCAGCAGGCTCTTCGCCGGACCGACATGACTTCACCTTTTTGTTTCGATCCTTTGGACTTGCCACCGGCCTGCGCACCGTTGCGCCGTGAGGTGCGGGCCTTTCTTGCCGACGTCGTGCCTACGTGGTCGGGCTGGGACGTCGGTCATTCATGGACGGCTTTCGACCGCGACTTCACACGTGAGGTGGCTCGACGGGGCTGGATCGGCATGATCTGGCCCAAACGCTATGGCGGCCATGAGCGCAGCGCGATGGAGCGCTACGTGGTGATGGAGGAACTGCTGGCCGCCGGTAGCCCTGTGGGCGCCCATTGGGTGGCCGATCGGCAAAGTGGTCCCTTGTTGCTGAAGGTTGGCAGCGAGGCGCAGCGCCAGCGGTTCCTTCCGATGATCGTGCGCGGCGAGGCCGCGTTCTGCGTTGGCTTGTCGGAGCCGGACGCCGGCTCGGACCTGGCTTCGTTGCGCTCACGCGCCACCAAGGTCGATGGCGGGTGGCGTCTGAATGGGCGCAAGGTGTGGACCACGTATGCGCAGCAGTGCGATTTCATGATCGGACTGTTCCGCACGGGTAGCGCCGACAAGACCAAACACGATGGGCTGTCGCAGTTCCTGATCGATCTCCGGTCGTCCGGCCTGTCGATCCATCCTATCCGCGACCTGACCGGCGAGGCGCACTTCAACGAAGTGGTGTTCGACGATGTGTTCGTGGCCGACAATCTGCTGGTTGGACAGGAGAACGAAGGTTGGCGCCAGGTGAACAGCGAGCTGGCCTATGAGCGCAGCGGGCCGGACCGCTACCTGTCGTCCTTCCCGTTGTTGCCGCTGGTGATCGACGCGATCAAGGCTACGCTGCCGCCGGGACAGGACGCCGATCGCTTGGCCACGCGCCGGGTGGGCACCGCGGTGGCCGAGATGACGGTGCTGCGTGAGATGTCGTTGTCCATCCTCGGTCAGCTGGCGCAGGGCGGCATGCCGGCACAGGAAGCGGCCGTCACCAAACTGCTGGGCACCGCCTTCGAGCAACGCTTGTCCGTGCTGATGCGCGAGTTGTGCGATGGCCCGGCAGTGCATGCGGATGACGTGCGCTTGGCGTCGATGGCGAGTTACCTGACGCAGGCGGCCCCCACGTTTTCGTTGCGCGGCGGGACCAACGAGATTATGCGTGGCATCGTGGCCCGCGGGCTGGGGGTGCGATGAACGACCAACGAGACATCGGGGTGCTGCTGGCTGAGCAGCTGGAGCGCCTGTTCACACGTCAGGTCGATCCTGCCTTGATGGTGGCAGTGGAGCGCGGTGAGCCGGCGGATGCCCTGTGGCAAGAGATCGAAGCTCAGGGGACTGTGCTGGCGTTGGCCGACCCGGCGGCGGGCGGTGCGGGGCTCGACTGGGTGACCTGCCGCGCCGCGCTGGCTACGACTGGCCACCATGCGGCGCCCGTGCCGCTGGGCGAGACGATGGTGGCCGCCTGGGCCTGTGCCGCTGCTGGTATTGAACCTCCGGCCGGCCCGCTGGCGGTATTCACCAGCGTTCTGACGTTGGATGCGCAGAACCGGCTGACGGGCAGTGAAGGATGGCTGCCCTGGGCCTGCGTGGGGAGCACCAGCGTGGCAGTGGGTGAGCGGGACGGACGGCGCTGGCTGGTGCTGCTGGCGCTCGATGAGGGCGATCTTACCCCGCTGGACAGCGTGGCCCGTATGCCGGGTGCGCGCGCGGTATTGCGAGGCAAGTCCGCCGAGCATCTGGTACCGGCACCGCCTTGTATTGGGCCGCTGGGGTTGCTGCCTGCGATGGGGGTGCTGCGGTCGATACAGATGGCCGCGGCGCTGGACCGGGTGCTGGCCATGACACTGGAGTACGCCAATACGCGCCAGCAGTTTGGCAAGCCCATTGGTCGATTCCAGGCCGTGCAGCACCTGTTGGCGGATCTGGCTGGTCAGGCCGCCGCTGCGCAGGTGGCTGCGCTGTATGGGTGCCGTCAGTTCGATGCGAAGGCCGCAGTGGGCGATCGCGGCGCGGCCGTCGCGAAGATTGTCACTTCACGTGCTGCGGGCATCGGGGCGGCGGCCGCGCATCAGGTCTTCGGGGCCATCGGCGTCACGGACGAACACCCCTTGCACCACTTCACGCGTCGGCTGTGGCAATGGCGCTCGGAGGCCGGCAGCGAGCATTTCTGGGCCGAGCAGCTTGGCCGTCCGTTGATCGCTGTCGGTGGTGCGGCGCTGTGGCCGTCCATAGCGGACTGAGTCAGCAGGCCCATGCTGAAGTGATTTTGACCCCGAACACGCAAAATTCCAAAGAGGCATCTCTGATGCGCGAAGCTGTCATCGTCTCCACCGCCCGCACGCCGATCTGTAAGGCCGGGCGAGGGGGCTCAATTTCACCAAGTCGCCGACGATGGCGGCGCATGCCATCCGTGCCGCGGTGGTGCGTGCCGGGATCGAAGGGGCCGAGGTCGAGGACGTGGTCATCGGGGCGGCGCTGACCGCCGGCACCTCCGGTCGCAATCTTGGACGCGCAGGCGCACTAGCTGCCGGGCTGGGCGTGGGCGCCTCCGGGCAGACCATCGACCGTCAGTGTGCATCGGGCCTGATGGCGATCGCCACCGCGGCCAAGCAGATCATCGTCGATGGTATGGACGTGGTCATCGGCGGTGGCGCGGAGAACGTCACCGCGTTGACGCCGTCCTATGTCGAAGCGGCGGTGAAGGAGCGTGACGAGGCGCTGATTGCGCTCGTGCCGCATGCCTACATGCCGATGTTGCAGACCGCCGAGCACGTCGCACGCACCTATGGCATCAGCCGTGAGGTGCAGGACGAGTTCTCCCTGGTGTCGCAGCAGCGCACGGCGGCCGCGCAGGCTTCGGGCCGGTTCGATGCGGAAATCGCGCCGATGGCCGCGACGATGCTGCTCACCGACAGGGCCACCGGCGCCGTGAGCCGTCGTGACGTGCACCTGACCACGGATGAAGGACCGCGTGCCAGCACGACTTATGAAGGTCTGAGTCAATTGAAGCCAGTCCTGGAGGGTGGCACGATCACGGCCGGCAACGCCAGCCAGTTGTCCGATGGCGCTTCGGCCTGTGTGTTGATGGAGGCGAGTCTGGCCGCACGGCGTGGCCTGCATCCGTTAGGCGTCTACCGGGGCATGGCGGTGGCTGGTCTGGCACCGGAAGAAATGGGGATCGGCCCGGTGCTGGCGGTGCCTCGCCTGCTCGCACGGCACGGACTCAAGGTCCAGGACATCGGGCTGTGGGAGCTGAACGAGGCGTTTGCCTGCCAGGCGCTGTACTGCCGCGACAAGCTCGGCATTGACCCGGCGCTGTTCAATGTCAACGGGGGGGCTATTGCAATGGGCCATCCGTTTGGCATGAGCGGTTCGCGCATGACCGGCCACGCGCTGATCGAAGGGCGCCGCCGAGGGGCGCGCTATGTAGTCGTCACCATGTGTGTGGGCGGCGGCATGGGCGCGGCAGCGCTGTTCGAGGTTTACTGAGGGTCGGCACATGCACCACGAAAACTTTCCTCGAGGCCGCGCAGCGATTGTCGGTGCGGCCACCTACGGTATCGGCGAGGCACCGGGGCAGACGCCGCTGGACATGGCCACCCGGGCGGCGCTGCTGGCGCTGGACGATGCCGGTCTCCCACTGCCCGACGTGGATGCGCTGTTCGTTTGTACGCCAGACGATGCGCTCTCGGGTCTGTCGGCGGCCGAATACCTCGGTATCCGTCCCCGCTTCACGGAGAATAACCGCACCGGCGGTTCGGCGTTCCTGTCGCATGCCATCGTCGCCAGCTTCATGCTGGACGCGGGCTACTGTGACACGGCGCTCATCATGTATGGCAGCAACCAGCGTACCGGTGCTGGGGGACTCGTATCGATGCGCCAGGCTTCGCCGTACGAGAAGCCGTACAAGCCACTGAACCCGGCATCGTCGTATGCGTTGGCGATGTCGCGGCACATGTACGAATTCGGCACCAAGCCGGAACACTTTGCGCAGGTGGCGGTCTCCGCACGTGACTGGGCACGGCTCAATCCCGAAGCCTTCAAGCGCGGGCCGCTGACGCTAGAAGATTGTCTGTCCTCGCGCATGGTGTCCGACCCGCTGAGAGTCTCTGATTGCTGCCTGATCACCGATGGGGCAGCAGCAGTGGTGATGACGCGTGCTGACCGTGCCCGCAGCCTTCGCCACGACCCTGTCTACCTGCTGGGCGGCGCAGCGGCCACTTGGCATTCGAACATCGATCAGATGCATGACCTCACCGTGACGCCGGCGGAGGAGTCGGGTCGCCGCGCGTTCTCCGCGGCGGGCGTGACGCCTGCTGAAATCGATGTGGTCAACCTCTACGACGCCTTCACCATCAATACCCTGCTGTTCCTGGAAGACCTGGGCTTCTGCGCCAAGGGCGAGGGTGGTCCGTTCGTGGAGGGCGGCCGCATCGGCCCGGGCGGCGAATTGCCGGTCAACACCAACGGCGGGGGACTGTCGTGCTGCCATCCCGGCATGTACGGCTTGTTCACGATGGTCGAGTCGTGCGTGCAACTGCGCGGCGAGGGCGGCCAACGTCAGGTACCTGGTGCCGAACTCGCACTGGCGCATGCCAACGGCGGCACGTTGTCGAGCCAAGCCACGCTGGTGCTGGGCACCGCCGCCACTGTTTAAACCCGCTCAATCGACACCAGAGCACAGAACAAGGCCAACGATGAATTTCTCCGACTACAAGACCCTCGCCTTCGAGCGCCGCGGAAAGGTGCTGACGATCACGATGAACAACCCGGACAAGCTGAACGCGTTCAGCGAAGACGCACATCGCGAGCTGTCGCGTGCGTTCACCGACGCGGCGGAAGACGAGGAAAGCGAAGTCATCGTCTTCACCGGTGCGGGGCGTGCCTTCACCGCGGGTGGCGATCTGGCCTATATGCAAAAGCTGCGTGACGAACCGGTCTTGATGTACCGCACAGTGCGCGAGGCCAAGCGCATCGTCTTCAGCCTGCTCGACTGCGAGAAGCCGGTGATTTGCAAAGTCAACGGCGATGCCATTGGCCTGGGCACGACCGTGGCTCTGCTGAGCGACATCGTATTCGCTGCCGATACCGCGCGCTTTGGTGACCCGCACAACAACGTCGCGCTGATCGCGGGCGATGGGGGGGCGGTGATCTGGCCGCAGCTCATTGGCTATGCCCGTGCGCGCCACTACCTGTTCACCGGCGAGTTGCTCGGCGCGATAGACGCTCAGGCAATGGGCCTGATCCACGCTGCGGTGCCGCTGGCAGAGCTCGACGAGAAAGTGGATGCCTATGTGGACCGCCTGCTCAAGATGCCGATCCAGTCGATTCGTTGGACTAAGCAGACCATCAACATCGGCCTGAAGCAGCTGGCCCATAGCATGATGGACGCGGGCATGGCCTATGAAGCGATGGCGGGTCAGACGGATGACCACGGCGAGGCCATCGCGGCCTTCCGCGAGAAGCGCAAGCCGGTATTCACGGGCCGTTGAGGACATCACCATGACGACGTCTGCCGCTCCGGTCGGTCTGGTCATTGCCAATGGCGTGGCTCGCATCCGCTTTCAACGTCCAGAGGTGCTCAACGCAATCGATGTGCGCACGGCGCTGTGCCTGCGTGATGCGGTGTACACCGCGACCCGTGATGCCGCCGTGCGCGTGATCGTGCTGTCGGGCGAGGGGCGTGCTTTTGTGGCGGGGGGAGACCTCGCCTACTTCCGTGATGCCGGGACTGATGCCCCAAGCGCTGCGGTTGAGCTTATCGCACCGATGCATGAAGCGATCGAGGTGTTGGCGTCTGCGGCGCAGCCGGTGTTGGCCAGCCTCCACGGGCCTGTGGCTGGCGCAGGGATGAGCATTGCTCTGGCTGCGGACCTGGCGGTGGCGGCCGACAACGTCGTGATGAATCTCGCCTATGCGCGCGTGGGTGCGACGCCGGATTGCTCGGCATCGTGGACCCTGCCGCGACTCGTTGGCTTGCGAAAGGCCATGGAGATCGCGCTGCTGGCCGACTCGATCAACGCTCAGGAGGCATTGCGCCTGGGGTTGGTCAATCGCGTTGTACCACTGGATGTCCTGGAGGCGCAGACCACATCGATGGCCCAGCGGCTCGCTGCAGCAGCCCCGCTGGCATTGGCGGGAATCAAACGCTTGTTGCGCGACAGCTTCAACCAGTCGCTGTCTGCGCAGCTCGCGGCAGAGCAGGCTGCCTTTGCAGCGGGCGCAGGCACACAAGATTTTCACGAGGCGTTGAACGCCTTCTTCGGTAAGCGCGCGCCGGTGTTCCGCGGCCGTTGAACCGCCAAACCAGCGCCATCCAACGATAGGAGCAAGCAACATGGAAATCGACGGACAAGCCGCACTGGTCAGCGGCGGCGCATCGGGATTGGGCGCTGCCACGGCGCGGTCCCTCGCACGTGCGGGTGCCAAGGTGGCGCTGCTGGACTTCAACATCGATCTCGCCCGTCAAGTGGCGGCCGAAATCGGTGGCATTGCGGTCCAAACTGACGTGACCAGCAGCGACAGCGGCGAGGCGGCGGTCGCGGCGGCGCGTGAGGCCCATGGCCCGGCGCGCATCTTGGTCAACTGCGCCGGCATTGCGCCAGGCGCCAAGATCGTCGGCAAACAAGGGCCGATGAAGCTGGATGATTTCCGCCGCGGCGTCGAGGTCAACCTGGTCGGTACGTTCAACCTGCTACGTCTGGCGGCCGCCGACATGATGGGCTTGCCGCCGCTGACCGATGGCGAGCGTGGCGTGATCATCAACACCGCGTCCGTCGCCGCGTTCGAAGGTCAGGTCGGGCAGTCGTCTTATTCCGCCTCAAAGGGTGGCGTGGTCGCGCTCACGATCCAGGCCGCTCGCGAGTTTGCCAGCGTCGGCATCCGGGTGTGCACCATTGCGCCAGGCCTGTTCGAAACACCGATGATGGCCGGGCTGCCCGAGAACGTGCGCGCCAACCTGGCGGTGGCTGTGCCGTTCCCGCAGCGACTGGGTCGCGCTGACGAGTACGCGAAGCTAGCGGTCAACATCGTCGAGAGCGTAATGCTGAACGGCGAAACGATTCGTCTGGATGGCGCATTGCGCATGGCGGCGAGATGATCCGCACTGAAAAGCAGCGCATGGTGCGCGACTTGGCGTGCAGTTTCGCGAGCGTGCAACTTGCGCCGAATACCGCCAGCGCCGGTCGCGAGCACCGCTTCCGAGCCGAAGCGCTGAGGACGGTGGGCGCGCAGGGGCGGCTCGGTATGCCGGTGCCTACGCAGTGGGACGGAGCGGGTACCGACCACTTCGGCTACGCGTTGGAACTGGAGGAGATCGCGGCGGGCGACGGCGCCACCGCCACCATCGTGGGCGTGCACGCCGCGCGGATCGCCTTCGAGGATTGCGAAGTGGCTGCCGATCAGATGCTAGGCGCGCCGGGTGAGGGTTACCACATCGCGTTGACCGATCTTGAAGGCGGCGGTATCGGCATCGCTGCGCAGTCGGTCGGCATGGCCCCTGCTGCGCGCGAGGTTGCGTCTCACTATGCGCAGGAGCGCACCAGCTTTGGTGTGCCGCCGCAAGACCACCAGGCCGTGGCGTTGCGGTGGGCCGACATGGCCACCCAGATCGAAGCGGCCCACCAACTCGTGTTGCACGCCGCCAGTCCGCGCGATGCCGCCGGCCATTCGTGCGCGAGGCCTCGATGGCCAAGCTCTTTGCTTCCGAAGTGGCTGAGAGCGGGGGCTCGGACGCGATCCAGATCCACGGCGGGTACGGCTACTGCGAAGATTTTCCGGTGGAGCGCATCTGCCGCGACGTGCGCGTGTGCCGGATTTATGAAGGCACACGCGGACATCCAGCGGCTGGTCGTCACCCGCCAACTCGAATCACAGGAGTGAACATGACCGCATCCGTGCGTGCACCCGCGATGAAGACGCGCATCACCGAACTGCTTGGCGTTTCATACCCGATCGTGCAAGGCGGCATGATGTGGGTGGGCCGGGCCGAGATGGCCAGTGCGGTGTCCAATGCCGGTGGCTTGGGTATCCTGACGGCGCTGACCTTCCCGAGTCCCGATGCGCTGCGCGAGGAAATCGCTCGCTGCCGTAGCCTTACTGACAAGCCCTTCGGTGTCAACCTGACGATCCTGCCGTCGGCCAATCCGCCGCCGTACACCGATTACCTCGATGCCGTTATCGAGTCGGAGGTCAAAGTGTTGGAGACAGCCGGCAGTGGTCCGGCCGAATTCATCTCGCGCGCCAAGGCCGGAGGTGTCACCATCATCCACAAGTGCACGTCCGTGCGGCATGCGTTGTCGGCCGAGCGCCATGGCGTGGATGCCATTTCCATCGACGGTTTCGAGTGCGCCGGTCACCCAGGCGAAGACGACGTGGGCGGTCTGGTGCTGATCGCCGCGGCAGCGCGCCGCGTCAAGGTGCCGTTGATCGCCTCGGGTGGCATTGCCGACGGCCGGGGCATGGCCGCAGCTCTGGCGCTGGGTGCCGAGGGCATCAACATGGGCACGCGCTTTTGTGCCACCGTCGAAGCCCCGATCCACGCCAACATCAAGCAGCTGATGGTCGACAAGACCGAGCGCGATACCCGCTTGATCTTCCGCACGCTGCGCAACACCGGCCGAGTGCTGGCCAACGCCGTATCGGATGAAGTGGTGACGATGGAGCGTCGCCCTGGTGGCGTCGAGTTCAAGGACATCCACCCGCTGGTTATGGGCTCGCGGGGCCGCAAGGCGCTGGAGTCGGGCGACATCGACGCCGGCCTCGTCTGGGGCAGCCAGGTGGTCGGTCTGATCGACGACGTGCCCACTTGCGACGAACTGATCCAGCGTATGGTGCGTGAATGCCGAGAGCGGCTGGCCGTGGGCGCGACGGCGTTCGCCTGAAGTCGCTTGCTTTTTTCCGAATCTACCGGGAGCCTTTCATGAGTTCTGACGCTTACATCGCCGGCTACGTGCGATCCCCCTTCACCTTCGCCAAGAAGGGTGCGCTGGCTGACGTGCGGCCTGATGACCTCGGCGCCCATGTCATCCGTGCCCTGCTGGCGCGCACCGGTGTCCCTGCCGATGACATCGAAGACGTGGTCTGGGGCTGTGCCTTCCCGGAAGGCGAGCAGGGCCTGAACATCGGTCGTGTGGTCGGCATGCTGGCCGGGCTGCCAGAGGCGGTGGGCGGTGTCACAGTCAACCGTTGGTGCGGATCTGCGATCCAGGCGGTGCAGATCGCAGCCGGTATGCTGAAGATGAATGCGGGCGAGGCCTTCATTGCAGGCGGCACGGAGTGCATGTCCAAGGTGCCGATGATGGGCTTCAACCTGCTGCCGCATCCGTCGTGGACAAAGGAGCAAGTGGAGGATTACTGCAACGTTGGCATCACTGCCGAGCGTGTGGCGTGCCAGTACGGCCTGACCCGCGAGGACCAGGACCGCTTTGGCCTGGCCAGCCAGCAGAAGGCATACCGGGCACAGCAGGTAGGCCGTCTTGCTGAGGAGATTGAGCCGTATCTCGTTGGCGATATTCGTGTCGAACATGACGGCTGCGTGCGCGACACATCGCTGGAGAAGATGGCGACGCTGAAGCCAGCCTTCATGGAGGGCGGCACGGTCACCGCCGCCACATCGAGTCCGATGACCGATGGCGCGACGGCACTACTGGTGTGCTCCGAAGACTTCCTGACGCGCCACCGCCTGACACCGTTGGCCCGGATCGCCAGCTTTGCGATTTCGGGCTGCGCGCCGGGATTGATGGGGCTAGGGCCAATCGAATCGTCGCGCAAGGCGCTGAAGCGGGCTGGGCTACGTATGTCTGACATCGATGTGGTCGAGATGAACGAAGCTTTTGCATCGCAGGCCGAAGCCTGCCGAAGGGACCTGGACATTGATCCTGACAAACTCAACATCGATGGCGGTGCCATCGCCCTGGGTCACCCACTGGGCGCGACTGGCGCCAGGCTCGCTGGCAAGGCCGCGCAACTGCTGCAGCGACATGGCGGACGCTACGGTCTGGCGACGCAGTGCATCGGGGGCGGCATGGGCGTGGCCATGGTCATCGAAAGTACCTGAGCTTGACTTCACATTGGAGGAGACACCATGAAAATCGATCTTTCGTCGCGCCGCGCTATCGTCACCGCCTCGGCCAGCGGTATAGGCCTGGCCATTGCCAAGGGGCTCGCCGCGGCCGGTGCCAGCGTGCTGATCAACAGCCGTAGCCAGAAGACCTGTGAGGAGGCGATGGCGCGCTTGCGTGAGGCCGTGCCGGGTGCATCGGCTAGCGGCCTGGTGGGCGACCTCGCCACCGCGGAGGGCGTGGCGCAGTTCCTGAAGCAGGCAGGCGAGGCCGACATCCTGGTCAACAACCTCGGTATCTACGAAGAAAAGGCATTCGGGGACATCACCGATGACGACTGGGAGCGCTACTTCCAGACTAATGTCATGAGCGGTGTGCGCCTGTCGCGCCACTACTTGCCGCAGATGATGGCGCGTGGCTGGGGCCGTGTGATATTCATCACCAGCGAGTCGGCCATCACTCCACCGCCGACCCGGATTCACTATGGTATGACCAAGGCGGCGCAGATCGTCGTTGCCAGGGGCTTGGCTGAATCAAGCGCGGGCAGCGGCGTGACGGTGAACTCCATCGTTGTAGGAACAACCCTCACCGAGCAGATTGACACGCTGATATCCAACATGGCGTCGGCCTCTGGTACAACCAAGGCTGAAGTCGAACAGGGCATCATCGCCAAGTACCGCCCCAGTTCGTTGATTAAGCGCCTGCTGACTGCCGAGGAAGTAGCCAACATGGTGGTTTACCGTTCCTCCTCGCAGGCCGCGGGCACGAACGGTGCTGCGTTGAGGGTTGAAGGCGGCGGCATCCCGACGATTTTGTGAGGACGTGCCCATCGGTAAGCGCGAAATCCTCCGCACCTAGCCGGCACTGCTGAATCGATCCACGATTGCGTCCGCAACCCACACTTGCGGACGCAACCACGATGACAGCTGATACGATTGACCTCGATTTCCTTCCCCTGAAGGTGACCCACGTTTCCCCGAACGGCAAACGATCATTTGATCCCGATGGGAAACGCCGCTTGGTCGAAGCATGCTTGCAACCCGGCGCGTCGCTATCAGGTCTGGCGCTCAAGGCTGGGGTAAACGCGAACCAACTGCGCAAATGGTGCGAGATGTACCGTAAGGCAGGCGTAGTGGCCGGCTCGGCGCGGACGATCGAGGCCGAACCTTCGGCGTTTGTTCCGGTGGTGACGCTCGCGAGCGCGGTGCCGCGCTCGACAGCACCTACGGAGTCGTTGCCGGTGCGTCGAGAATCGCCCTCGATGTCGGCGGCGCCGCAAGCGCGCCTGTCGGTACGATTGCCCAACGGCGTCGCGATCGATCTGGAATGCTCGGTACAAGACGCGCCACTGGTCAAGGCGATGATCGGCGCGTTGGGAGCGGGTTGATGTTCCGCTTCGACAATGACCTGCGGATCTACCTGCATCGCGAGCCGATCGACTTCCGCGCTGGGCTGAACACGCTGGTGACGATGGTCGAGCAGTCGATGCAGCTTGATCCGCTCGCGCGGGCCGTCTTCGGGTTCCACAACCGGAAGCGGGATCGCGTGAAGCTGTTGCTCTATGACCGCGCCGGCTTCTGGCTGTTGTTGAAACGGCTCGAGGTGGATCGGTTTGCCTGGCCACGCCGTCAACAGGCCGTGATTGAGCTTACGGTCGACCAGCTCCACCTGCTGCTCGACGGCGTTGATCTCGACGCGCTGCGTCCGCATCCCGCCCGACAGTACTGCTTCACGAGCTGAATCTCGGTGTTGTGGAAGTTGTGGGTCAACAACGTCTGTCCTGGGCGTTACAAATCTCCGTAAACCTGTGCGGCGCCGTGCTTCGCTATCGTGAGGCGCATGACAGCCGATCTCTCCCGATTGCCACGGGCCGCCAAGGCCTATATCCACGAACTCGAGGCGCGCGCTGCTGCCGACGCGCAGCGCATTGCTGAACGTGACGCCAGGATCGACGAACTGATCAAGCGCCTTGACGCGCTTGAAGAGCGTAAGCGGTAGATTGTAAGCGGTAAATTCAGCACACCGAATGGAGAATCATTTGCAACTGACGGGCGAGCATAGCCGCATCGTGACGGCCGAGGTCGACCGACGATGTCCGCGTCTGGGTTTCGGTAGTGCGCGCCGACGTGGTAATCGAGGTGCGCTCGGTATGTCAGCTCACGCTCGCCTCGGCTTGCCGCTTCGCGTAGTTGAACGGCAACAGGTCGCTGATGTCCGCGTCTACGGCGCGCTGCGGCAATTCGGTCAGCACGTGCAGCAGCCAGGCGTGCGGTTCAACGTTGCAGGCGCGGCACGTGAGCATCATGCTGTAGACCATCGCGCTCGCCTTCGCGCCCGCAACCGTGTCGCTGAACAACCACGATTTTCTCGCAGTGGCAAACGGCCTGATGTCGCGCTCGATGACGTTGTTATGTGTGCCTTGCAAAGGCACGTCAGACTTGTCGGTGCAAATCCGACCCGGCTAACTCTCGCTCCAGCCGGAAGCACAAGGAGCGGTCCAGGAGGCAACGAATGGGCTGAAGCACTTCTTGAAACGGCCTCGAAGGAGGTCAGCGAGCTCTGCGGGCCGCAACGTGAGTGAACACTGAGCAGGCCTCGAAAGGTCGTTGTGGAAGCCGACTCGCCATAATAACGAGGAAGGCCGACGTCGTTGGAGAAGCGAGCGAGATCCGCATCCAACGGTTCCACCGGGGTAGTGGTGGCAGCACGCAGAGCAGTGGTCGAACGTGCAACAAGGGAAGTCCGCGCGGGTGCCGGGATGGCCACCCTGGCAACGACGATCTCGTGAGAGATGGAGTCGGCCCACGCGGATGGCGGATGGGGGTGTAGTAGTGCCGAAGCCGGGTAACGCCGGTGGAGCGAAGGCCCCCTGTTTCAGAACGAATGCTGGAAAGTAGAAAGAGCCCGAGGATTGACGTGAGTCTACCAACCTTGCTTGATTCGGTTCAGACGCTACAGACCACATTGCAAACGAAAGCCAAGTGCGAACCGGCTACGCGCTTCTATAGCCTATGGTACAAGGTGTACCGTATGGACGTTTTGTACGATGCCTATCGACGCTGCTACGCCAACCGTGGCGCGCCGGGTGCAGACTGCGAGCGTTTCGAGGACATCGAAGAACGTGGGCGAAACGAGTGGCTGGTTAGATTGCAGCAGGAGTTAAAGGCCAAGCAATACCGGCCCCAGCCCCTGTTGCGCGTTTGGATTCCCAAAGCCAGTGGTGGGGAGAGACCTCTCGGTATTCCGACGATCCGGGACCGGGTGGTTCAAATGGCTGTGTTGCTGGTGGCAGGTCCGATCTTCGAAGTGGACCTGTTCAAATGGCAGTACGGCTTCCGGACGGGAGTTGACGCGAAGATGGCGCTGCGTCGCATTCACTTCGGCATAGCCAAGCGAGGTGCGCGCGAAGTCGTCGACGCCGATCTGTCCGATTACTTCAACACTATTCCACATGGCGACCTGATGCGCTGCGTGAGCCGTCGTATTGCGGACGGCTCGGTGCTCGCAGTGATCCGGGATTGGCTTAACGCGCCAGTGGTCGAACGCACACCGCAAGGCGAGCGTCGATCAACGGAAGCGAAGGACCGACACCGGGGCACGCCACAGGGATCGCCCATCTCACCGTTGCTCTCGAATCTGTACTTCCGCCGATTCATGCTGGCTTGGTACGGCCATGGCTACGCTGATAAACATCAGGCGGAAGTCGTGAACTACGCCGACGACTTTGTACTTCTATGTCGGGAAGGTCACGGGGCTGGGGCGATGGTGGCGATGCGGCAATTGATGTGCAAGCTCGGCCTGACGGTCAACGAGAAGAAGACGAGACTGGTGAAGTTGCCAGACGAGACCTTCGACTTCCTTGGCTACACGGTCGGACGATTCTATGGCGGGCATGGGCGCCCATACTGGGGTACACGCCCGTCAAAGAAGGCCATCAAGCGGCTGGTGACGGAAATCCACGACGCCACGACGTCGCGCTGGAATGCACTCGACGTACAAAGTCGCCTCGAACGACTGAATCCGCTACTGCGGGGCTGGGCGGGATACTTTAGCCAAGGCCCGGTCAAGCGGATTTACGAGCATCTCGACAAGTACGTTGCGCGACGCCTGCGGATCTGGTTGATGCGAAAACGCGGAAAGCGGGGAACGGGGTACCGCCAATACTCCGACCAGTACCTCTACGATACATTGGGGCTGATACGCCTGCAGACGCTCGCGGCCAACCGCGCGAACGCTAAGGTTTGATGTTCTGGAAGAGAGCCGGATGCGGGAAATCCGCACGTCCGGTTCGATGAGCGGGATGTGGAAACGGAGCTATGGTGAGGTTATTCGGGCACCGCCAGACGAAAGGGGCGGCAACAGACAAACCGGGCCTACTGCCACCGCGCCACATCTCGACTCTACCAAGCGGCAGGCGGCCGTCGTCTACGTAACGGATCAGGTACTGCCACTGTCGGCGGCAGTAACCGATCGCCTCGCCGAGCAAGCTCTGCGGCAGAACCTTCGGCGCCAGCTCATCGAGCCATGCCTTGAAGGCAGTCAGCAGCGGCACGCTGTGCTGCTGCCGCAGGCGATACCGGTAATCGGTTAGAGGCCAGTTCAAAAACCCTGCTCAGCTCGTCGGAAGATGTTCCAACAGATGAGCGAGCAGCCAAGTTTCAGGAATGCTTCGTGAATGTAGGCACGTCGCTCAAAGCGAGTGCGTAGGCGACGGAAATTGTGGAGCCAGGAATGCGTACGTTCGACCACCCAACGATACTTGCCCAGACCACTGCCATGCTCGGTCCGGCGCTTGGCGATCACCGGCTTGATACCGCGTTCGCGCAACGCGCGACGATGTCGGGTGCAATCGTAGCCGCGATCGGCGTAGACGACGCCGGGCTTCTGAAGCGGTCGGCCACGAACGCCGCGGATGGGTGGGATCGCATCAACGAGCGGCAGCAACTGCGTGACGTCGTTGGTGTTCGCGCCAGTCAGGATCGCAACGAGAGGAACGCCGTTGGCGTCTACGAGGATGTGGTGCTTGGAACCGGGTCGCGCGCGATCCGTGGGGTTCGGGCCAGTTTTTCGCCCGCCCCAACGGCGCGCACGGACGACGAATCGACCGCAGCGTATGACAGATCGATTTGGCCGGTCGCACGCAACTTGTCGAGCAGCAACTCGTGCAGTTGGTCCCATACACCAGCCTTTTGCCAGCCGCTCAATCGCCGCCAGCAAGTGGCGCCCGAGCCAAAGCCCAGACGAGTCGGCAAGTGGTTCCAACGAATTCCCGTTTTGAACACGAACAGGATACCGTTGAGCGCCGCACGATCGGACACGCGCGGACGACCAGGATCGCTCTTCGCGCGAAGCTTCGCAGGTGGCAGCAATGGTTCGATCAGTATCCACAGTTCGTCGTCAATGATTGGCGCTTCCATCCTTGGACTTCCCTTGTTCTGATGCCCAAGGTTAACAGCTTGCCGAGGAAGTAAACAACCCCTCTCCGGAGTTTTTGAACTGGCCTCTTAGAACGCTGATAGTGGGGAATTCAGGTTCGGGAAAAAGCTGGCTTGCCGAGCGAATTGCAAATCACATGGAATCACCCTGTATAGATTTGGATTCGATTCATTGGCTTCCAGGCGGGTACAACGTTGCCCGCGAGCGCAACGAGGCGGTACAGCTGCTGCGAGATGCCGCGAAAGCTGAGCGCTGGGTGATTGAAGGAATTTACGGCTCGCTGGTCAATGAGATTCGTACCGACTCTACGGCACTGATCTGGCTGTGTCTCGACGAAGGAGAATGCGTTGAGAACATCCTCCAGCGCGGTATCCGTCGTGGAGGAGACGCGGCTTCATTCGAAGCATTGTTGGATTGGGCTTCGACGTATCGAAGCCGCCAGGGACCGAGTTCATACATTGGCCACCAGAGACTGTTTGACGACTACGGGGCAGAGAAGCGGATTCTGCGATCACGTGGTGACGTATTGGCCTTCTTGGATCGTTGGGAAACATAGCGTGCGAGCGTGGCTGAGCCGCGCACAGAATGCGCCTACATCGATACGGCGGTGTCAATACAGCGTTCGTTAGATGCTTACGTACAAGCCGATGGCGATCGGCAGAAGGCCGAGTAGTCCCACATCGCCGGCGGGCAAATGTGCGAGCAGCGACGCGAGCACGAACGCCGCCGCCGCGAGGACTAGCGAGCTCGCACACTGCTCCCCGGTCACGCGTCAGCGCCGGCTATCCGCTTCGCTCAGGAACGCGAGAAGCACGAACATATTATCGATATTGGTCGCAGCATAGGCGACGATCGCAAACAGGATGGGACTGTACGTCACGGATCCGCGAAACGAATCACCACGCGTTGACACGCCGCCGCCCAACCGCAATCGAAACGTCCGAAGCGGACGCCGCCTCTTTTCTCCGCCGCGCAGACTGACTCACACCTGCGGTCGCCCGCTGCCGCGCGGCCCGGATGGCTGCATCGAAATCGGACTCCGTGGAGAGATGGCGGTGGTCCACGGATACATACCACAGGCCATGTGCGCGGCACCACCTTATCCTGTTTTCCTCCTGCATGTGACAAAACCACCGCCACATTTCAGCATCCGCCTGATTGGCCATGACGGCTGCCTGCTCGCGCGCACTTTCCAGTTCCATTAGCATGTCCAAAACGGGAGCGGCGGAATGTCCTCGCCGTCGAGAAAATCCTGCCAGTAGTGCTGACTCATTGCTTTGCTCCTCTCGGGATCGGCGTCCGTGCCGACTGAGTTGCATCCAATCGCCCCGAGGGTATTGGCGGCTCGAGCGCGTCGACAACGGAAACCGACATCCCTACATCGTCGTTCAACCGCTTACCGACTCCGCCGGGCATTCGAGCATCGGCGCGGTCAGCCAGTCCCATCGTCTCCGCGCGATCCATCAGGATCCGATATGGTGCTGCGCTTTTCGAGCAAAGCATACTTACCCCCTTTAATGATACATAATCGTAATATTATGGCAATCGGCGTTTGTGCGTATATTGCTGGTCGCCGATAAATGGGGCGTGCTATTTCCATTGCGTCCGGCGGCACTGACAATCGTCACAGAAGTAGCCGATACGACCGCTCTTCGCCATCCGGCGAACAGGTGTCCTCAAGAACCGGGTTTTTACGTACGCTACGCCGCAATCATGGCCGGTGACGCGGCGAGATTGACCAGCTTTTCATTTCAGGACCCGAAGGCCACGGCGAGCTGGCGAGAGCGTTTGCGATCGTCGCCGCGGAAATACATTGAGGTCGTTGCGGTCTCGAAATCCCAACTCGGGCGCAACGGCCTGCGCTTTCACGATCGGTCAACAAGCTACTTGAGGCGAAGGCCATGCAGTTGGCGACGATGCTGTCGCGCGATGCCCCGAGAATGCATCCCGCAGGAGGGTCGTCACGGAGAGGGCGTGCGGTTCTTGCCCGAAGCGCAATGAATTTGCACCGGTTCAGTTCGTTTTCCGGAAACGGTCAGGATTGCCACAATCCATTTCACAGTGATCTCAGCCGACAACTGCAGGGCCGTGGCGCTGAGCCAGCGCGGTTGTCAATTGCACGACGGTGTGGTCGAGGGACACCTTTCCATTGTCAATGAGCACACCTTTGCGACTTCGACCGTTGCAGCCGCCCCGGCAGTGCCTGGTTGTGCAGCGCTTACGTGAAGACCTTGGTCGAACTCATCTACGCGTTTTCTCTAATGAAACGGTATAGGAACTTTATGGCAAGTATGGCAAAATTGAGTGGACGACTTCATGACATCACGATCTATTCCCGCCTGTCGTACCCACACGCCCTTCGCGAACAGAATTCGTATTGTTGTGATGGGATAAGTGGTCCCGGACGCGATGCTGAGGAGGTAGGCATGCCGGCTTCTCTGCATTGCTAGATGTCTGCGGCGGCCCTACGGCGCGAGCCGTTTCTGCGGCAGGTCAGAAAAGACAAAAGGAGACGCATGAAACAGGAGAATCTGAAGTCAAGCGCGATCAGCCTTGGCATGCGCGCAACCTGTATCGCCGCGGCGTGCGGGATGTGGAGCGCAAACGCGAACGCCTTCCACTTCGATGTACCGAATCCGGACATCGAAATGAATTGGGACAATACGGTGCGCGCGGACTATGACATCCGTCTGCAGAACCCGAGCCACTTTTACACGAATAGCCCGACCTACGACGAAGGCGATCTGTCGACGCCGAAGTTCAGCACGATCCAGGCGATGCTGAACCTCTACAGCGAATTCGATTTCAAATACAAGGATACGTCGGGCTTTCGCGTCAGCATGGACGCATGGTACGACCCGACGTTCAAGAACCACAATTCGAGCAATCCTGCCTTTCCGCCCAATTATCCGAACAATCAATATACGGGCTACATCAAGAAGTACTATCAAGGCCCCAGCGCGGAGCTGCGTGATGCATTCGTGTTCAACACGTTCGATCTCGGCGGTCACGCTGTAAACGTCAAGCTCGGTCGAACGGCAGTCACCTGGGGGCAGTCAGCGTTTGCTACGCTGGGTGGTGCGAACTCGGTGGCGATCGGTCAGCAGCCGCTAGACCTGATGAAACTGACGCAGAGCCCGAGCGCTTCGCTCAAGGAAATCGTGTTACCGACGGCCCAGGCCGACGTGACGACGAACATTACCGACACGTTCTCCCTCGGCGCACAGTACACATTCGAATGGAATCACGATCGTCTGCCCGAGGGCGGTACCTATTTCGGCGGTGCGGATCCCGTTCTTTACGGCCCCCCGATCGCCAGCTACCAGAACATTCTGGGGCTGGGTACCTTCGCGATTCCACGTATCGCGGCGACGAAAGGTCAGATCGGCGATATCGGCATCGACGGCAAGTGGCGGGTCGATTCGCTCGCAGCGACCTTTGAGTTCACATACCGCCACTTCGCGATGAAAATGCCGTGGGCAGCGGTGCTTATGCCGGGTGCGGGGCCGCAACTTTTTCCCGGGGCCAATTTGCCCGGCGTGACGGCGAAGTACGGCAACGACGTGAACCTGATCGGCGCTGGCTTCAACAGCGCTGTCGGCAGTGCAGCAGTCGCTGGTGAACTGTCCTACCGCTGGAACATGCCCCTTAACGCCGTCAACGCGACGACGGTCAACGACGCACCGACAGGCCGCACGCTGCACGGTCTTCTGAACATGACGCAGTCGCTTGGCAAATCCTTCTTGTGGGACAACCTGTTCCTGCAAGCGGAATTCGCGTTCAACCGGCTGCTGAGCGTTCAATCGAATGCGCGGAACTTCGCCAATTCCAGCTATGACGCCACAGGCCAGTGTTCGGCATCCGGCAACTCCGCGTTTAACAACTGCTCGACGCGCTTCTGGGCGGGGCTTGGCATCGGTGCGAACCCACAGTGGTATCAGGTTTTCCCTGGCGTCGATCTCACGATGCCGCTCTTCGTCAACCTCAACCTGAAGGGTTATTCGTCTGTTATCGGTCCTGCGGGGGAATCGCAGGGCCAGAACACATTCGTGGTGGGGCTCGATTTCAACATCTATAACAAACACGAGATCGATATCACCTACACGTATTACATGAACAAGAGGGGATACTCGAGCGCAGGTGCTGCGACGGCGCTTGGGGCGCCCTACAGCGACAAGTCCTGGCTCGGTATTACGTATCAGACAACGTTTTGATAAAGATGGAGACAACAGTGAAGAGACTCCCAAAGCTTCTTAAAACACTTGCAGTATTTGCGGCGATCTTGGCTTCACCATATACGCTCGGCGCGGACAGCAAGGTTACGGCTTTTGGTGCCGAGGCGGCCGGAAACAAGGAAGGGACCATTCCGGCCTACACCGGTGGAGTCACACAGGCTCCGCCGGGTTTCAAGCCGGACTCGGGAAAATGGGTCAATCCGTTCCCCGGTGAAAAGCCCGTTCTTCAGATAACCGCGCAAAACTACGAGCAATACGCGGACAAGTTGAGTGCGTCTTCAATTGAATTATTCAAGCGCTATCCGACCTACAGGATGGACGTTTATCCGACTCACCGCAGCGTTTCCTACCCGGACTGGTATCTGGAGAACTCCACCAAGAACGCTCAGACCGCGAAGCTCGAAAAGAACGGTCTCTCCCTGACAGGAGCCTTCGGCGGGAAACCGTTTCCCGTGCCGAAGAACGGACAGGAAGCATTGTGGGACTGGGAGTTGCGTTACCGCGGTACGGCCGAACGCGACAACACGAAGAATTGGTTGGTGGACTCGAGTGGTACGCCGATCCTCGCCTCACAATTCAAGACCTCCCTCTATTACCCGTACTTTGATACGAAGAAGGAGGAAGAATTCAAGAAGAAGGGTGGCCTCGCGAATACCTATTACGTGCTCAACGACTACGCAGCTCCAGCGCGATTGATCGGCAATACGAATCTGTTCTGGTACTTCATGGACACCGCGGATCACGATCAACAATCGTGGGAATACAATCCGGGGCAGCGCCGAGTGCGGGTCGCGCCGGATCTTGCGTACGATACGCCGAACCCCGGTTACTCGGGGGCAGTCACGATGGATGACAGTGCGCTTTTCTACGGACGCATCGATCGCTGGGACGCCAAGCTCGTGGGCAAGAAGGAAATGTACATCCCGTATAACGACTATAAGCAGCAGTATGAAACGCCGGCGAGCAAGATCCTCACGCCGCATTTCATCAACCCGGATTACGTACGCTGGGAACTTCACCGCGTATGGGTCATTGAGCTGAAGCTAAAACCCGGTGCACGCCACATATATAGCCGCAAGACGCTTTATGCCGACGAAGACGGTGGCGGCGGGGTAATGGACGCTTACGACCAGTCGGGCAAGCTGTATCGCGGCGGATTCCAGACGACTGTCCCCGCGTACGACTACAAGATTCCGTACTCGGTCGCCGACTGGTTCTATGACTTCAACAACGGTGTCTACATCTTCGGCAGCCACCCCGCCGAGGCGCCGGGAATCACATTCAACATGAGCTTCCCATCCGGGTACTTCACGCCGGAACGCTTGCAATCCTCGGGCGTGCGCTAGGGTCTGTTTACATTCGATGAAATGTGTTTACATCTTGTTTTTTGCACGATCAAGGCAAGATGGTCCGAACATTACTGAGCGACGAGGTATGGGCACGAATCGAGTATGTCCTGCCAGGCAAGGAAGGCGACCCGGGGCGAACGGCAGCCGACAATCGGTGGTTTGTCGAGGCCGTTCTCTGGATCGGCCGCACGGGTTGTCCGTGGCGCGACTTGCCGAAGGAATTCGGCCGATGGCATACGGTGTACATGCGCTTCTCCCGGTGGCGTCGCAAAGGCGTGTGGGAACGCGTGGCACATGCGGTATCCGACGAGACGGAAATCAAACGCGTGCTGATCGACTCGACCATCGTGCGAGCACACCAGCATTCGGCAGGCGCCCGAAAAAAGCGGCCCGCAAGCGCTCGGCCGCTCACGAGGAGGATTGACGACCAAGTTGCATCTGGCCGTTGATGAAGCCGGGCGGCCGCTGCGAATGATTGTCACGCAAGGACAGGTCTCGGACATTTCGTGTGCGCACGAATTGGTCGAGCATCTGCGCACGGGCGCCGTGATTGCTGACAAAGGTTACGACTCGGACGCCTTCGTGAACACCATCCGCGCTACGCGCGCGAAGGCCGTTATCCCGCCGCGTTCGAATCGAAAGACCAAACGTCGGTACAGCCGCGTGCTGTATCGAACTCGGAACATCGTCGAACGCTTCTTCAATCGCATCAAACATTTTCGTGGTGTCTCCACTCGTTACAACAAGCTCGCCGGTAACTATCTCGCCTTCGCGGTGCTTGCTTGCGCCTTTGGACCGCTGGTGAGAATGTGAACAGGACCTAGTTGTCTAGCTATGTAAGCGTGACAAAAATCCGCGGCGTCCCGCCCTGCTCTTGTGCGGCAGGCTGCTGCGGGTCCGGGTCGCACCTCCCCGGAGCGCATGCAGTCCACCGGTATCCAATAGTTGGCGGTCATGCAGCAAGCACGCCGTGCCGGCGAGACTCAATACGGCACGAAAAAACATAGGGTCCAGGGCCGCCCGTGTCGTTGGGCGGCGTTAACTGTGGAGGAGACGTAATGCGCCATACCATGTTTCGTTGTCTTGCGTTGGCGGCTGCAGCAAGCTTGGCGAGTAGTGCGGTTCACGCAAGGTTCGCCGACCCAATGCACTCGCCGGCAATCGTCAACCCGTGGGCAGCACACGAACCGATGATGGCCGTCGCCCGTGCCGGGCAACGACTGGTCGCAGTGGGGCCGCGCGGAGTCATCCTTGTCTCGGACGACGATGCCGCTCATTGGCGCCAGGTGAGCGTGCCAGTGAGTTCAGATCTTGTCGCGGTGACCTTCAAGTCCGCAACGCAGGGCTGGGCAGTTGGCCACGACGGCGAAGTTCTCCATACGTCCGATGGCGGCGGCACCTGGGTGCGTCAGCTCGATGGCGAACAGGCTGCGAAGCTGATGACCGACTACTACGCGAAGCAGCAAGGCGCATCGGCCGCACTCAAGGCGTCGCGAGAGGAGGCTCAGCGCTTCGTGGCGGATGGGGGGGGCGTCCGTTCCTCGATGTGTGGTTCGACGACGAGCACTCTGGCTGGGTCATTGGGTCATTCAACATCATCTTTCATACCGAAGACGGCGGCTTCAGCTGGGTCCCATGGTTCGACCGCGTCGATAATCCGGAAGCCCTGAACCTGCATGCGATGCGTCGTATTGGCGGAACGCTCTATATCGTGGGTGAGCAGGGTCTTCTCCTGAAACTCGATCCCGACAAAAAGCGCTTCGTCGCAGTTTCCTTGCCGTCGAAGGGCAGCCTCTTCGGACTCGCTTCTGCTGGCAATGCAATGATCGCGTACGGGCTCCTCGGTAACGCCTACCGTTCCACTAATGGCGGTGTTACCTGGACCAAGATAACCCTGCCGACCAGCGCAAGCATTCTCGCTTCGGCGGAACGCGCGAATGGTCATTTGCTGCTCGCCACGCAGGCCGGCGAATTGCTCGAGAGCAGCGATCAAGGCGCAACGTTTCACAGGCTGACCGTGAGCCAGCCGGGCGGTATCTTTGCCATGTCGCTGCGGGATGACACTGCAGTGGTGGCCGGTGGACACGGCCTGTCGCGAATCGCATTGGCGAAGTCGAAATAACGGAGAGCAGACATGGCTGGCGGCAACAATGCCCAATTCGGCAAGATGCCTGTTGTGAAGGATCTTGCCCAGTTCGATTTGCGTTCGGGCAATGCGCTCGAGCGGTTGATTTTCAACCGGCGTCCCTGGCTTATCATCGTCTGCTCGATCATCACGGCAGTACTCGGGTTTCAGGCGATGCGGCTCGACGTGAATGCGAGCTTCGAAAAGATGATTCCGCTCTCACATCCCTACATCAAGAACTATCTCGCGAACAAGGCCGACCTGAAAGGGCTCGGCAACTCGCTCCGTGTTGTCGTCGAGAATCCTTCGGGCGATATCTACGATCCCAAGTACCTGGCGGCGTTGCGCCGTATCAATGACGCATTGTTCCTGATTCCGGGCGTTGATCGACCTGGCGTGAAATCTCTGTGGATGCCGATCGTTCGCTGGAATGTGGTCACCGAGAAGGGTTTCGCGGGCGGCGCTGTCATGCCGGATGGTTTCGACGGTTCGGCACAGTCGATTGACCAACTGCGCACGAACGTTGCGCGCGCAAACATCGTCGGTAGCCTCGTTTCCAACGATTTGCATTCGAGCATGATCCAGCTGCCGCTGCTCGACCACTACGCCAACACAGGAAAGTCGCTCGACTATGCGAAGCTCTCGCATCAGATCGACGAAGCGATCAAGACCGAGGGCCGTGGAGAAGTGAAAGTACACGTGGTGGGCTTCGCCAGGCTGATCGGCGATCTCATCGATGGCTTGAAGCAAGTCGCGATGTACTTCGGTGTCGCCGCGGTGATCGCGCTCGGCGTGATCTTTCTCTACACGCGTTGCTATCGCAGCACGCTGCTGGTGGTGGTTTGCTCGCTCATTGCGGTGGTCTGGCAGCTCGGCATCATCCGTACGCTCGGCTACGTGCTGGATCCGTATTCGGTGCTGGTTCCGTTCCTCGTGTTCGCGATCGGCGTCTCGCATGGCGCGCAGAAAATGAACGGGATCACGCAGGACATCGGGCGCGGCACACACCGATACGTAGCGGCGCGCTACACGTTCCGGCGGCTTTTCCTCGCCGGTCTCACGGCATTGCTTGCCGATGTGGTCGGCTTCGCCGTGTTGATGGTCATCGACATTCCGGTCATCAAGGACCTAGCGCTTACGGCGAGCGTGGGCGTGGGCGTACTTGTCTTTACGAACCTGCTGCTGCTGCCGGTGCTGCTCTCGTACATCGGAGTGAGCCCGGCTGCCGCGCAGCGCAGTGTGCGCGGCGAGCAAAACGATGCCACCGGAGCTTCCTCGGTGGGCGCGCTGTGGAATTTGCTGGACCGCTTCACGGAACGGCGCTGGGCCGTGGGCGCGATCGTGTGCGCGGCGCTGCTCACAGCGGTGGGCTGGTCGATCAGCCAGCATTTGCAGATCGGCGACCTCGATTCCGGTGCCCCCGAACTCAGAGCCAATTCGGGCTACAACCTCGACAACGCCTATACGAATGCGCATTTCGGGCTGTCGAGCGATCTGTTCGTAGTGGTCGGCAAGTCGTTGCATGGTACCTGCGACGCGAACAATTTTCCGCTCGTGCTCGAAGCGGATCGACTCGAAAGCACGCTGCGCGGCGTGCCGGGTGTGCAGACGACGACTTCGGTTGGCAGTCTCGCGCGCTGGGTGACTTCGGGCTTTTACGAGGGTTATCCGAAATGGTACACGATCGACCGTGTGCCCTCGATCATCAACAAGACCGTCTGGCAGATCCTGCTCGACCATCCGGACTTGATCAGCCAGACCTGCGGTACCGCGCCGGTCATTGCGTATCTGACGGATCACAAGGCGGCAACGCTCACCCACGTGATGACCGTTGCAGAGGAGTTCGCGCAGGCGCACAGTAATGCGGACCACCAGTTCCTGATGGTCGCCGGCTCGGCGGGTATTGACGCGGTGACGAACGTGGTGGTCGCGGAGGCGAACCGCACGATGCTCTTCATGGTGTACGCGGCGGTGATCCTGCTGTGCTTCATCACATTCCGCAGTTGGCGCGCGGTGATCGTGGCTGTCGTGCCGCTGGGCATCACGTCGGTGCTGTGCGAAGCGCTCATGGTTAAGCTCGGTATCGGCGTGAAAGTCGCGACGCTGCCCGTGATCGCACTGGGCGTGGGGATCGGTGTCGACTATGCGCTTTATCTGCTGAGCGTGCAGCTCGCGTATCAGCGCACCGGACAACCGCTGCGCGTGGCCTACCGCCATGCCGTGCAGTTCACCGGCAAGGTCGTGGCGTTGGTCGGTGTGACGCTGGCAGCGGGTGTGGTGACATGGACGTTCTCCCCGATCAAGTTCCAGGCGGATATGGGCATTCTGCTCACATTCATGTTCCTCTGGAACATGATCGGTGCGCTGATCCTCATTCCGGCGCTGTCGCATTTCCTTCTGCAAGGGATTTCCGGCAATGCAGCGGCGAAAACCACCGTCTTCAATGCGACAAACGCCAAGGTCCGCAGCGGCGAGTCAACCCTGCGGTCGTAATCGTGTAGCGTGCGTTGTGCTACGCCACGTTTCTCGTAAATGAAGCGGCCTACTGTCAGTAATGATGGTGGGCCGAATGGTTTGCAAGACAGGCGTGGTCCGCGCGCGGAGCGCACCGAACCTATATGACGGACATGCCGAAGACTGCTTGTTACTGCACCTTCACCAGACACAAGGATCACCATGCCTGAAGCACTGAGCCGCACTCGCCCCGACCTGCCGATCGCCGTCGTGGTGGGAGCGGGCAACATGGGGATGGCCATCGCCCGTCGACTGGGCCAGCAGCATCGCCTGTTGTTGGCCGACCTCAACCCTACGCACCTAGACACTGTAGCCACCACGTTGCGCGACGAAGGCCATGTCGTCGAGGTACAACGCTGCGACGTTTCGGATGAGGCGTCCGTCGCGGCACTGGCCTCGCGCACCGCTGCGCTGGGTAGATTGGGCGTGCTGGCCCACGTGGTGGGCTTGACGCCCAGCATGGCGGACTGGCGCAGCATCATGACCGTGAACCTGGTCGGACCGGCGTTGACCTCCGCAGCTTTCTTGCCACTGGCCTGTGAGCGCACTGCAGCGATCTACATTGCGTCGCTAGCCGCTCACATGGGTGGTGCCGACGAACGCGCCATGCCATTGCTCGACGACCCGCTCGCGCCTGATCTGCTCGCGCGGGTCGAGGCCGTGCTGGGGGGGCCACCAGCGACGACGATGAGCTACATGCTGTCGAAGACAGCCCTGGTGCGCATGTGCCAGCGCCAAGCGGCGGCTTGGGGCCGTCGACAGGCCCGCATCGTCTCGCTATCACCAGGGTTGATCGCATCGCACCAGGGCGCGATGGAGTTCAAGAACCAGCCACTGAAAGTGCAGCTGCTGGATCGCACCCCGCTGGCACGGCAAGGCAGCTTGCTGGAGATCGCTGACGTGGTGGCGTTCCTCGCATCGGAGCAAGCCTCCTTCATCACCGGCACCGATCTGCTGGTGGACGGCGGCGTCAGCGCAGCCTTGCGCCATCCTCAGTAAAACCGACCGGCCCACCACTTGGGCCGGAGGTGCCGGGCACATCCGGCAACCGGCTGCCAGGGTTCATCGGCCAAGTTCGGCTTTAAGATTCGATACCGGAACATTAAACGTCCACCATGTCACAAGATCCTGTCGTCATTGTTTCCTGCGCTCGCACACCCCTCGGCGCCTTTCAGGGCGAATTCGCGGGCCTCACCGCTCCGCAGCTCGGTGGCGCCGCCATCCAGGCTGCAGTCGAACGCTCGGGTCTCACCGCGAACCACATTCAGGAAGTGCTGATGGGTTGCGTGTTGCCCGCCGGCGTGGGCCAGGCATCGGCACGCCATGCCGCGCTGCTGGCCGGCATGCCCCTGTCGGCCGGGTGCACGACCATCAGCAAGGGGGGATGCGGCTATTTTCTTGGACTGATTTACGTTGCTAACCCGAGGCTTTCACGGTACTCGATGGGGCTGAGATAGCCAAGGGAGCCCTTGATCCGTTTCTCGTTGTACCAGCGAACGTAGGCGTCCAGTACCTCAACGAACTCCGCGATGGTCGTCGAACGCCAGTCTCCTGTATAGAACATCTCAGTCTTTAGCCTGCCGAAGAATCGTATGCGATCCACGAATGACGTCCCTCAGAGCAAATCGGTGGAGCGCTTGAGGTGCGGTAAGGAAGCGGATCAGCGCAGGTCGGCCGGCATTTTCCAGGGCAGCAACGCGTCGTAGTCGTCGACGCTCTTTGCTAGCGGTAGGTGTTGGAACAGCCAGGTGAGATAGCGATAGGGGTCGATGCCATTCGCCTTGCAGGTCTCGACGAGAGAGTACAGATTGGCACTCGCGTGCGCGCCGTCGGCGGTATCGCTGAACAACCATCCGCGGCGGCCGACGCAGAACGGCCGAATCGCGTTTTCACAGGGGGTGTTGCTGATCGGCCAGTCGCCGTTTTCGACGTAGCGGATGAGCTTCGGCCACTGCGAACGCAGATAGGTTAACCCCTTGCCGAGCAGGCTCTTCGGCGCGACACCGGGTGACTGCTCGACCATCAGCGTGTGGATCGCTGCGAGCACATGTGTGCTGTAACGTCGTCGCAATCGCTGTCGTCGCGATGCCGACCATGTTTCACTACGCGCTTCGGCCGCGAACAGCTTGCCGACCAGCTTGATGAAGCGCGTCGCGAGCAGATCCGGTGTGCGCGCTGCCTTCGGCACGCTGTCTTCCGCTTTAACGAAGTACCGTCTCACGTGAACCCAGCATCCCAGATGTACGAGTTGGTGACGCTCAGCGATGTCGTTGTAGGGTTCGTAGCCATCGGTCATCATGACCGCGCCCGCACGGATGCCGGTGAACAGCTTGTCGCCAAGCCAGGCGCCACGTCCCGGTGTATAGGTAAAGCAGCGGATGGGCATACCCGAACCCGTCATCTGCGCCCACAGGTAACTCTTCGTTTGCGCGCGGCGGCCTTCTTCTTTCAGCACCTGGAGCGTCGTCTCGTCGCAGTAGATCAGCTCGGCATCAAGCAGCGCGTCGCGCATCAGGTTGATGACGGGCTGCGCAGCAAGGCCGACGCGAACCATGCTCGCGGCGATCGTGTTCGATGAGATGTCGCCGCCGAAGCGGCGCAGCAAACCGGCTTGCCGATACAGTGGCATGCCGAACTGATACTTGCCGGTGGCAATCCACGCGAGCGCCGATTCGCTCAACAGTCCGCGGGGAATGATACGTGGCGGCGCCGGCGTCACCTTGATGCCGAGCTCACAGCACGGGCACGCATATTTGACGCGCTGGTGCTGGATCACCCGAAGCTGCTCAGGGATCACCGTGAGCTGTTCGCTGATCTCCACGCCGAACTCGACGAGTGCGTGACCGTCGATCACGCAGAAGCGTTCGGCTTCGGGTAGTTCGTGCCGTACGATGTCGCGCGGCAGGTTGGGATCGAGCGGTTTGCGATGGCCGCGCTTTTTGCGCGTATGGGCGACGACCGTCGTATCGGGTGCATCTTCCTGCGCGGGCGTCGCGTTTGCGCCCAGCGCTTCGGCCTCGTTGAACAGGCCGAGCTGATCGGAGTCCCGTGCTTCACTCTTCGCGCCAAACAATTCGCGACGGTAGGAGCGCAGTCGCTCTTCGGCCAGATCGCGTTCCGCAGTCACGAGACGCACCATGCTACGCAATTCGTCTCGCTCTTGCTGAAGCGCTGCGTGCTGCTCACGTATCGCGAGCAGCGCGGCCAGTTCATCGGCGGTGACGGTGACTTGAATCGTACGCGGTCTTTTAACGACGCCCCTCAGTGGTTGAGGGCAGCAGGCATTCTCCAAGGCATGAGATCGGCGTAGTCGTCGGCAGTTGCAGCGAGCGGCAACCTGGTGAACAGCCAGACCAGATAGCGATACGGCTCGATGCCGTTCGCCTTGCACGTCTCGACGAGGGAGTACAGGTTGGCACTGGCCTGCGCGCCGGCGACAGTATCGGAGAACAGCCAGCCCTTGCGGCCGACGACGAACGGCCGGATCGCGTTCTCGCACAGGTTGTTCGAGATCGGCCAGTTGCCGTTACCGACGTAGCGGACCAGCTTGGGCCACTGTCCGCTCATGTACTGCAATGCCTTGCCGAGCAGACTCGACGGCACGACGCCTGGCAGATGCTCGACCAGCATGCGCTCGATGATGGTGAGCACGCGGGCGCTGTACCGGGCACGCAGTCGCTGCCGGCGTTCAGACTTCCACTTCGCGCTGCGCGCCTCGGCCGCGAACAGCTTGCCGATCAGCACGACGAAGCGCGTCGCCAGTAGGTCCGGCGAGCGTGCCGCCTTCGGCACCGACTCCTCGGCCTTGATGAAGCCGCGGCGCACGTGTGCCCAGCATCCGAGATGCACGAGCTGGTGATCGTGGGCGATGCCGTTGTAGAGCTCGTACCCGTCAGTCATCAGCACGGTGCCAGGCTGCACGCCGGCATAGAGCTTCTGCGCATGCTGGGCGCCGCGCCCCGGCGAGTACGAGAACATCCGCACAGGCGGCCCCGAGCTGTTGACCTGCGCCCACAGGTAACTCTTCGCCTGCGGCCTTCGTCCCGGCTCCTTCAGCACCTGGAACGTTGTCTCGTCGCCGTAGATCAGGTCCGATTCGAGCAGCGCGTCGCGCATCAGATTGATCACCGGCTGCGTGGCGAGCCCCACCCGCACTACGCTGGCGGCCAGCGTGTTCGACGAGATGGCGCCGCCGAAGCGACGCAGCAGCGTGGCCTGGCGATACAGCGGCATGCCGTACTGGTACTTGCCGGTGATGATCCACGCCAGCGCGGATTCCGTGAGCAGCCCGCGAGGGATGATACGCGCCGGTGCGGGCGTGACCTTGATACCGAGATCGCAGCATGGGCACGCGTATTTGACCCGTTGGTGCTGAACGACGCACACTTGCTCGGGAATCACGTCGAGCTGTTCGCTCGTTTCCACGCCGATCTCGACGAGAGCATGGCCATCATGCGCGCAGAACCGTTCGGACTCGGGCAACTCGTGTCGCACGACCTCGCGCGGCAGGTTCGGATCGAGTGGTTTGCGCCCACGCTTGCCGCGCGTGTGAGCGGCGACCGATGTGCCGGGCATATCCTCGCGCGCGGGCGCGTCGGTAGTCGTCGCCAGCGCCTCGGCTTCGTTGAACAGACCGAGCTGGTCAGCATGGCGCGCTTCGCTCGATGCGCCGAACAGTTCGTGCTTGTAGGCCCGCAGTTTCTCCTCGGCCAGATCGCGCTGAGCCGTCACGAGTCGAAGCTCACCGCGCAGCGCATCGCGTTCGGCGCTCGCGGCAATCAGCGCCTCGTACTCCTCGGCGCTCAACATGACGGGATTGTTCGGCATGGCCGGTTAGACCATGTCGCCCTCGTCGTGTTCAGCTCATCCGCGCGTAATATCGCTGGGGATGCTTCTGGATCACGGCCAGGTCGATTCCGTCGAGCAGCCAGTGCAACTGCTCAGCGCTGAGCGTGATCGTGTCGCCTCCGTTCGGCCAGACGAAGCGGTCGGCTTCGAGTCGCTTGAGCAGCAACCAGAAGCCGTTGCCGCCCCAGCCGAGAATCTTGATGCGATCGCGTCGTCGGTTGCCGAACACGAACAGCGCCGAGGTCATCAGATTCAGGCGCATCGCCTGTTCGACCAGAATCGACAACCCGTTGATGCCCATGCGGAAGTCGACTGGATCGCGATGCAGATAAACCTTCAGCTCTTCGTCGAACCGGAACACGGCAGCCTCCCGAGCATCTGGATCACCGTGGCCAGCTCATCGACACTCGCCTCGCCGAGATCAAATTCGACACCATTGGACAAGCGCACATGTAACGAGAGCGCCATCAACGACGGGGCTGGTGGCAGTACTGGGGAAACGGCAGGCACGGTCGACGCAGTCGTGACGACAGGAACGAATGCCCGCGCTTCACTCATCGGAACCCGACGGGCAGTGCCCGGAATGTCGATCGATACGCCGTCGATCACCAGCGGGTCCGGCCTCGTTGGGGTTTGCAGCGTATGCTGCTGATGGCGCGAGATCCAGCGGCGCAACTGATTCGGATTGACGTCATGGTCCATAGCCGCCCGGGCGATCGATACCCCCGGCTTCAGGCAAAACTCGACCAGCTCCCGCACGGCATCTTCATCAAATTCCCGCCGGCCATCCCGTCGTTGGCCAACTACCAGTCTGCTTCGAAGGTCCTGTTTCTCTGTCATCATGGTCTGAGTGCATGTGTCCACGCGGACACTTAGCATCTGACCTTATGCCTACCATTGGTAGGGCGTCGTTTATTGACGGCTTACCTTGAATCGGCATGCTGATTGGACAGGCATGCCAATTCGATGTTCAGCTCACGCGTAAATATTTCCGCGTCGGATGCCGCTGGACCGTGGTAATGTCGTCGCCGTCGAGCAACGCGTGCAGCAGCTCCGTCGTCATGGTCACGACTTCGGTTTTCTTGTCAGGCCAGATGAACTGATCAGCCTCGAGGCGCTTCATTAGCAACCAGAAGCCGTTCCCATCCCAGCCGAGGATTTTGATCCGATCGCGACGTCGATTGCCGAACACGTAGAGCGACGCATCCATCGGGTTCAGGCGCATCGACTGTTCGACGAGAATCGAGAGGCTGTTCATGCCGTACCGAAAGTCGACAGGATCGCGGTGCAGGTAGACCTTCAAGCCTTCGTCGAACCGGAACACGGCAACCTCCCGAGCATTTGAATGACGGTGGCCAATTCGTCGATGCTTGCTTCGCCAAGATCGAACTCAACGCCATTCGATAGACTCACGTGCAGCGAGAGCGCCATCGGTCGAGTTGCAGGCAATAGCTCTGGTGGTTGTTCGCACGGCGATGCGGTAGCCGCTACGATCGGCACGAACGCCGATGGCGTACTGGGGAGGTCGATCGTGACGCCGTCAGAAATCGCGGGCGTTCGAGCGACTCGCTCGTGTTCGAGTTGCGCCTGAATCTTCTGGTAGCGGGCGATCCAACTGCGCAGGAGGTTCGGATTGGGACCATGCTCCATGGCGGTCCGTGCTATTGAAACGGTAAGCGTATCGTGAGGGCCGTTCTTGAACTCGCAGGTAGGAGGGCCCAAAGTAGTTCCCACTATTTTGAGTAGTGGGAACTACTTTGGGCTCAGAGAAGATATCCGCGGGCAGTCGCAAGGGCCGCCCGAATCACAGTCCGGAGTTTCGGCGTCGGATGGTCGAGGCTGCGTGCGAACCAGGTGTGTCGGTGTCCAACCTTGCTCGTGAACACGGTCTGAACGCGAACATGCTGTTTAGATGGCGACGCGAGTATAGAGCTGCGCAGGCCAAGGCAACCGAATTGATTCCAGTGACCATAGTGGCCGATATGCCGAGCGTCGTCGCTCCAGAGGTGTCGATCGCGGCTCTCAAAGTTGCGGAGCCGGCCGCGCCTGGCGGCACGATCGAAGTGCGAATCGGTCGCGCCGTAGTCAAGGTAGATGGCGTGGTCGATCTCGAAACACTGCGGGCGGTGCTGGGGAGTTTGAAGTCGTGATCGGCCTGCCGGCGGGTACGCGGGTATGGATCGCAGCAGGCGTCACCGATATGCGCTGTGGTTTTCCCGGCCTGGCGGCGAAGGTGCAGACGGCGCTGTGCGAGAATCCGCTGAGTGGTGACGTGTTTATTTTTCGCGGGCGCCGTGGGGACCTGATCAAGATTTTGTGGGCGACCGACGACGGGATATGGCTGCTTGCGAAACGGCTCACGAGCGGGCGTTTTGTCTGGCCGCAGGCCGACGGCGGCAAGATCTATCTGACGACGGCCCAGCTGTCCATGGTTCTTGAGGGGATCGATTGGCGGCAACCTCGTCGAACGGCCACGCTGTCGATGGCGTAGTGGTTGTAAACCGCGTGGGAAGCTCGTAAACTGCGCGGCATGCCGCCCGACGATGATCTACCCGACGACGTTGCCATCTTGAAGGCCTTAGAGGCCAGTTCAAAAAGGCTGCTCGATACGCCTGAAGATGTTCCAACAGACAAGCGAGCAGCCGAGTTTGAGAAATGCTTCGTGAATGTCAGCACGTCGCTCGAAGCGAGTGCGTAGACGTCGAAAATTGTGGAGCCATGAGTGCGTGCGTTCGACCACCCAACGATACTTGCCGAGTCCGCTACCGTGTTCGGTCCGGCGCTTGGCAATCACCGGCTCGATACCGCGATTTCGCAATGCTTGCCGATGTCGCTCAGAGTCGTAGCCGCGATCGGCATAGACCACGCGAGGCCGTTGAATCGGGTGGCCGCGTAGGCCGCGAATCGATGGAATTGCGTCGATAAGCGGCAGCAACTGCGTAACATCGTTGACGTTCGCGCCAGTCAGGATCGCGGCGAGAGGTGTGCCATTGGCGTCGGTGACGATGTGATGCTTGGAGCCGGGTCGCGCGCGATCGGTGGGGTTCGGGCCAGTTTTTGGCCCGCCCCAACGGCCCGTACCGATGATGAATCGACGGCGGCACGCGAGAAATCGATCTGGTCGGCTGCCCGAAGTTTGGCGAGCAACAGTTCGTGGAGGCGATCCCACACGCCGGCCTCGTGCCAGTCGCGAAGCCGGCGCCAACAGGTCGTCCCCGAGCCGAAGCCGAGCTGCGTCGGCAGATGGTTCCATCGAATACCGGTCTTGAGCACGAACAGGATGCCGTTTAATGCTGCTCGATTCGGAACCGGAAACCGTCCTGGGTTCTTCGTTCGCCGCGGTTTCGGTGGCGGCAGTAATGGTTCTATGAGTATCCACAATTCGTCATCAACGATCGGCGATTGCATTCCTCATGATCCCGTTGCTCAGATGCGTGAGGTTAACAGGTCGCCGGTGAAGTTAACAGCCCCTTCGGGGTCTTTTTGAACTGGCCTCTTACTGATCGAGGCTCGCGCCTCGCTTGCCGAGCGCGATATTGAGATCGTTGATCGGGACCGAGAAATCGAGCGCCTGAAGGCGCAAATCGACAAACTTCGTCGGATGCACTTCGGTCACAAGTCCGAGCAGTTGGACCGGCTCGAAACGCAGCTCGAGAATCTGGCCAGCGAACAAGGTGTTGCAGATGTTCGCCGAGCGCGCGCTCGGGCACCGAGCTCAGGAATCTCCATCAAGACGCCGAAGGAAACGCTGCCGTCTCATCTGCCACGCGAAGAGCGTGTGCTTGCCCCTGATCCGATTTGTGCGAAGTGCGGTAGCGTCATGCGCCCGCTCGGCGAGGATATGTCAGAGCAGCTCGCGCGCGTGACGGCGGCGTTCAAGGTGATCCGCACGATCCGCCGCAAGATGAGTTGTACCCGATGCAACCATATCGCGCAGCCGCCGATGCCGGGACTGCCGATTGAACGCAGCATCGCTCATCCCAGCCTGCTTGCCGACATCCTCGTTTCGAAGTATGGGGATCACGTTCCGTTGTATCGGCAAACTGCGATTGCGGCCCGCGACGGTGTGCGTCTGGATCGCGCCAACATGGCTCGCTGGATCGGTCAATGCGAAGAGCTCTGCCGACCGCTGATCGAGGCACTACGGCGCTATACGATGGCGCCGGAGAAACTTCATGCGGATGACACGCCGATCCCCGTGCTTGAGCCCGGCAAAGGGAAAACCGTGACGGGCCGCTTATGGGTCTACGTGCGTGATGATCGACGTTCCGGTTCGACACAACCCGCGGCCGTCTGGTTTGCCTACTCGCCGGACCGCCAAGGAATCCACCCTCAGACTCATCTCGCCGGATTCGAAGGTGTCCTGCAGGCGGACGGTTACGCTGGGTTCAACGAACTGTATGAGAGCAGGAAGATCCGCCAGGCAGCATGTTGGGACCACGCGAGACGCTATCTGTTCGAGGTCCACGAATCCGGCCCGTCAGAATTTACAACTCAAGTCCTTGACATGATCGGCGAGCTCTACGGCATCGAAGCCGAGATCCGAGGCAAGCCACCCGATGAGCGTCTACGTGTTCGGCAAGAAAAAAGCAAACCACTGCTCTCGTCTCTCGAAGTACGCTTGAGGGAGAAACTTGAGACGCTCTGGCCGAAGGCACCGCTGGCTGCTGCGATCAACTACTCGCTAAATCGTTGGGAGGCACTCATACTGTTCTGCGATGACGGTCGAATCGAGATCAGCAACGTGCTGGCTGAAAACGCGTTACGCTGCGTATCGCTCGGCAGGAAGAACTTTCTGTTCGCCGGTTCCGACAGCGGCGGAGCGCGGGCGGCCGCGATGTACAGTTTGCTCGGGTCATGCAAACTCAACGGCATCAACCCGCGCACCTACCTCGAATACGTGCTCACGCACATCGCCGATTACCAGATCAATCGTGTCGACGAATTGCTGCCCTGGAACGTCGCCAAGCTGCTGCTCCCAGTCCCCGGCACTGCGAACTGATCCGGTCTGCCCACGGCAGGCATAGCCTGCCGCGCTCTGCGTCGCCTGTCCAGAAAATTTTGGACGGCCCTCACGCTACGCTTACTTGAAACGCCAGGTTGCAGGCAGATCTGTACCAGTTCGTCTCGAGCGGCATCGTCATATTCTCGGCGCCCATCTCGCTTTCGGCCGATGACCAGTCGGCTACGCAGGTCTCGTTTTTCACTCATACACTCTGATACCAGCTGTCCACGTGGACACGTAGCATCAGAGTGAAGCGATTTCTAGACAAGGACGTCGTTAACGGATCGCATACGGGTTTTCGCCGCCGATTCCAGGATGCGCTGTGCGGTCGCCGGACCACCGGTGAAGGTGATCTTGTCCACCCCATGGTGGCTGGTCAGCGCACCGCCGGCGTCTGCGCCGCCGTGCACCAGGTTGACCACACCGGGCGGGATGCCGGCTTCTAGGCACAGCTCGACGAACAGCTGCAGCGTAAACGGTGTGAATTCGGCCGGTTTGATGACGACGGTATTCCCTGCGGCTAGCGCCGGCGCGACCTTCATGCCCAGTGAGAGCAACGGCCCGTTCCATGTGACGATGATGCCGTACGGTTCCGGAAGCGTGTATGCGAACTCTTGGGGATGTGCGCGCGAGACGTCGCCGGTGATCTTGTCGGCCCAACCGGCGTAGTACGACACAAACTCGCAAGTGCCTTGCGCGATCAGCGTGGCGGTGCCGATAGGCATGCCAACTTCGAGCGCCGCGATGCGCGCGAAGTCATGGCTGTGGTCACGCAACCGCTGCGCCAGCCGGTTCAGCATGTCGCGCCGTCCGGTCGGGTGCGTGGAGCGCCAGGCAGGCAAGGGCTGCACGTGCCGCGGCGACAGCTGCATCGATCTCGGCAGAGCCCCCCAATGGCACTTCGGCCTGGGGTCGGCCTGTGGTGGGGTTGATCTGCAGGAAAGCCTCGGCGCTACCGGTGGTCGCGCGGTCAGCGCCGATGATGTGCGCGATCTTCGGCAAAGAAGCCTTGGCGGCATCATGGCGCGCATGCAGGGAGTCGGGTGTGCTCATGGAGTTCCTGGGATGGTCGGTGACGGCTACGGGTTGACTGTGGCCAGTCGCGCGTCAGTCACGCAGGCGGATGCGTCCGTCGCCGAAGGGTTCATCGCGCTGGCGAACGGCTTCTTTGACACCGAGTTCCTGGCAGTTGCGGCGGAATGCCATGCGTCCGGCCGACAGGTGTCCGCGTGCATCGGTTTCCGAGGCCAGGCGCTGCAGCGTGCGTGCGCCCATCAGCTCGAGTCCCAGGTTGACGATGCGCTTGTTGCAGGCGAGCAGATCGGGGCTGATGGCGGCAAAGCGGCGCGTCAGGTCGGCGATTTCCTCGTCGAGCTGGGCTGCGGGCACGGCCTTCAAAACCAGTCCGAGCCGCTCGGCGTCGCGACCGCTGATGGAATCGCCGGTCAGTAGGAAGCGCTTGGCCCATTGCGGGCCGATGTGATAGAGCCACATGTGTGAGGCGGGCGAGCCTTGCACCCGCACCGGTGGGTACCCGATGGAGGCGTTTTCGTCGGCGATCAGCAAGTCGCAGAGAAAGGCGATGTCGCTGCCATTGGCGATGCAGTTGCCGTGCAGTCGGCAGATCACGGGCTTGTGCATGTCAAAGGCAACCATGCGTAGTTCGGTGATGCGTTCCAACTGCCAACTGTCGTCATCGATGTTGGCGGAGGCACTGCGGTAGACCGGGGTATCTTCGTCCGCGTCGGCCGCTGTCGCTGAAGCGACCGGGTTCAGGTCATTGCCCGCCAAGTCCCAGCCCGCGCAGAAGTCGAGACCAGCGCCTGCCAGAACCACGCTGTGAACGTCCATCCGGTCATCGGCCTCCAGCAGCGCGTCATGCAGCTCCTGGAGCGTCTTCATCGTCAACGCGTTGCGTCGTTCGGGGCGGTTCAGCGTGATGTAGGCCGTCTTGTCACGGACGCTGAAAAGCAGGGTCTCAGTTGATTTCAGCCACTTACGCATAGTGATGTCGTGTTGTGAGAAGGGCACCGCTCAGGCGGTGTGGGGCGGCGAGAACGAGGTGGGCAGCAAGATGCGGCTGTGCATCGACAGCGGTGCCGGCGACTCGGCGCAGAACGCCAGCCAATCGGAGTCGCTCCACAACGCTTTGCGCCGGCGTGTGCGGTCGTCGAAGTCTTCGAAGGCCCACAGCTGGACGATCTCGCCCAGTTCGCCGATTTCCGTGGTGTAGTAGCCCACCAGCCGGCCGAGATGCTTACGGTGCAACGGGTGGCCGCGAACTGTGTACATTTCCAGGAAGCTCTTGATGAGTAGCGGGGGAAGGTGTAAACGCGCTGTTCGACGATCATGGCGGTTCCGTTGTCGTGGTCAGTGGCCGGAGAAATTGGGAGGGCGTTTCTCGCGGAACGCGGCGACGGCTTCCTTTGAGTCTTGTGTCTGGAAGCAGCGCGCCATGTGAGCAGCCTCAAGGTCGAGGGCGTCTTCAAGGCTCATGCGCTCGGCTGACAGCAGGTTGTGCTTGATGTGTCGCAGCGCGATCGGGGCCGACTGCGCCAGCTTCAATGCGACCGCCAGGGTTCGGGCGTCCAGTTCAGCGTCCGGCACGACGCGGCTCACCAAGCCGATCTCAAGCGCCTCCTGCGCCGAGACTTTCTCGGACAGGAACATCAGCTCACGCGCCTTGGTTGCCCCCACCAGCTTGAGTAGGAAATAGCTGGCGCCGGTGTCACCTGAAACGCCAATGCGCGAGAAGGCTGTCGTGAAGACGGCGGTATCGGACGCAATGCGGAAATCGCAGGCCATCGCCATGCTCAATCCGGCTCCTGCGGCTGCTCCGCGCACCATGGCGATCGTGGGTTTTCCCATGGTGTGCAGCAGCAACCCTATCTCCGAGTTGCGGCGGATACGAAGGGCGCGCTGCTCCAGGTCCTTCCATATCGGGTCATCGCCCCAACGCGCTTCCAGCGCGTTGTCTGGATCGACGCTGCCCAACGTCTTTAGATCGGCGCCACTGCAGAAATGTTCGCCGGCACCAGTCAGAATCAGGACACGCACGGCGGGGTCTTCGGCGGCTTCGCGCAGCCGGGCTACGAGCTGCGTGCCGATCTTCTGCGTGATGGCGTTGCGTACGCCGGGATTGTTCAGGGTCAGCGTAAGCACGCCATCGTTGAGCGTCGAAGTGATCGGTTCGTTCATGTCGAGTCGGGGTGTGGGAAGTCGCCTTGAAGCGACACAGCATGAGCCTCAAACATGGTTCTCTGCACACATTAGCGCGGAATTCAATAAAGATACATTAGCGTAACTATGTAGTGTCCAAGCGTCCCTGATGCATTGACTTTAATGAAACGAGACTGTTACATTAAAGTCGAGGAGTCCAAATATTAACTAGGGTGACATCGAGTGGTCGCCGGTCACATTTTTCTAGGAGTTCACATGGAGACATACCAAGGTCCGATTTTTGATGCCGACAGCCACCTCGTGGAGGTGGGTGACGCGTGGACCCGTTACCTGCCCAAGAAGTACCTGGCCGAATACGGTGTCACGCGCCGCACGGGCGCCGACGGCCAGTTCGCCCTGTACATGGGCGACCGCAAGATCGAGGTAGGAGCGGGCTACTACACCGAAGACGGCAAGGGCCCGCCGCCCGGTAGCCTGAAGGAGTTCCTGAAGGCGCTGAAGAACGGTCAGGACAACGTGGACCTGCGGGTGCCGGTGACGCCTGATCAGACCAATCGTGAAGAGCGGTTGAAGAAGTTGGATGAGTTCGGCGTCGAAAGCTGCATCCTCTTTGTTGGCGAACATGTCTCGACCATCGGCTATATCGCGGACGTGGCCGAGCAGAACGTTGATGCGGCGCACAACATCATCCACGCCTACAACGAATGGATGCGCGAAGAGTGGGGCTTCGTCAATGGTGGCCGCATGTTCGGCACGCCACTGCTTCACCTCTATGACATGGACAACGCCATAGCCGAGACGGAATGGGCGATCAAGTCCGGCGCCCGCATCGTGCTGATGCCGCTGGGTCCGGTCAACGGAAAGGCGCCTGGCGACCCGTGCTTCGATCCGATCTGGGCACGCTTGAATGAGGCTGGTGTGCGTGTGTCGTACCACATCTCTGAAGCAACCTTCATGCACCCGATGATGAAGGTGTGGGGCGAAGAGACCATGCAGTCTCGTCTTAAGCAAAGCGCCTGGACCTACACGAACGCGTATGGTCGTGTGCCCATCGTGCAGACGTTGTCGTCGCTGATCTTCTACAACTTCTTCGAGCGCTTCCCCAACATCAAGGTGATCAGTGCGGAGAATGGTGCCGAATGGGTGCCGCAGATGCTGATCGACATGGACAAGGCACGGGGCATGGCCAAGAACAGCCCGTGGCCTTGCGGGCAGTTGAAGAAGCGTCCGAGCCAGATTTTCCGCGAGAGCATTGCTGTGGTGGCGTATCCGGAAGATGACCTGAAGGAGTTGGTGCGGTTGACGGGGGCGAGTGACTGGTTGCTGATGGGGTCCGACTTCCCGCATGCCGAAGGTGTGCCGACGCCGCGCGATTTTGTGACCGAGGCATGTCAAGGGCTGACGACGGATCAGGTCGCGGACGTGATGTACCGCAACGGACGCCGCTTCCTGCCGGCCTGACGCCGAGTCACCATATGGCTGAAATCGATATTGAGCGGTCGGCCGCGTTACGCGAACCGGAACTGCAACTGTTCTCCGGTACCGTGCGCCGTTTCTTCAATGACCATGCGCCGCCTGAAGCGACGCGCCGCTGGCGCGAGCAAGGGATTGTCGATCGGGGGCTGTGGGACTTGGCCGCACGGGCGGGCCTTTCGGGTATTTCCATCTCCGAAGTCTATGGCGGCGGTGGCGGTGACTTCCGCCACGAGGCGCTGCTGATGGAAACGCAGATCGACTGTGGTGTGGAGGGCTTCGGCCTCATTCTGCACAACGCCGTAGTCGCGCCGTACATCCAGCAATACGCAGACGAGGCATCCAAGCAGCACTGGTTGCCACGCATGGTGAGCTGCGAGCTGATCGGTGCGATCGCGATGTCCGAGCCCGGCGCCGGTTCGGACCTGCAGGCCGTACGCACTACGGCACGTCGCGAAGGTGACCATTACATCATCAATGGGCAGAAGACTTTCGTCACCAATGGCCAACGGGCAAACCTGGTGATCGTGGTCTGCAAGACGGACAGTGGTGCCGGGGCGCACGGTATTTCGTTGATCGTCGTCGAGACCGACAATTGCCCTGGATTTGAGCGAGGTCGCAAGCTCGACAAGATCGGACTGCATTCGCAAGACACATCGGAGCTGTTCTTTAATGACGTGCGTGTTCCGGTGGCCAATCTTCTTGGCAACGTGGAAGGGCGGGGTTTCTCGCAGTTGATGTCCCAGCTGCCGAAGGAGCGGTTGATGGTGGGCGTCACCGGTGTGGCCAACATCCGCCGTGCGCTGCGTGAGACCCTGGAGTATGTGAAGACGCGTCGGGTGTTCGGGGGACGTGTCATCGATTTCCAGAACACCCAGTTCAAGCTGGCTGAGTGCAAGACCGAGGCCACGATTGCGCAGGTGTTCGTCGACAACTGTATCGAGCGGCTGCTGGCCGGCAGGTTGGATGCGGCGACCGCATCGATGGCCAAGTACTGGGTCAGCGATCTCGAATGCAAGATCGTCGACGCCTGCCTGCAATTCTTTGGCGGCTACGGTTACATGGAGGAATACCCGATCGCACGCATGTTCGTCGACACCCGGGTCGAACGCATCTATGCCGGGTCCAACGAAATCATGAAGGTCCTGATCGCCCGCACGCTGTAAGAGCTACGCGGCGACCCTTCATTCCGAACTACAAGGTCCATATTTTGCTCATGACTGAAGCTTTCATCTTCGATGCAGTCCGTACGCCGCGCGGCAAGGGCCGCAAGGACGGGGGCTTGCAGGAAACCAGTGCGCTGTCACTGGCAACGCAGGTCCTGCAGGCACTTCGTGAGCGCAACCAACTGCCCATCGACCGCGTTGAAGACGTGATCCTCGGCTGCGCCACACCAGTGGGTGAGCAAGGGGCCGACATCGCCCGGACGGCGGTACTGGCGGCCGGGATCGGCGAGAGCACGGCAGGCGTCCAGGTCAACCGCTTTTGCGCGTCGGGACTGGAAGCCTGCAACATCGCTGCCGCCAAGGTCATATCCGGTGAAGCCGAACTGGCCATCGGAGGAGGCGTGGAGTGCATGGGGCGTGTGACGATGGGGTCCGACGGGGGCGCGCTGGCAGTCGATCCCTCGGTGGCGTTCAAGTCATACATCGCAGGGCAGGGCATTGGTGCAGACCTGCTGGCCACGCTACATGGCTTCACGCGCCACGATGTCGATGCATACGCGCTGATGAGCCAGCAGCGGGCGACGAGGGCCTGGGACGAAGGGCGCTTTGCCAAGTCGATCGTTCCAGTGCGAGATGTGTTGGGTCTGACGGTGTTGGCACGCGACGAACACTTGCGTCCCGCGACAACATTGGAGACGCTGGGTGCTTTGAAGCCTGCGTTCACCAAGATGGGCGAAATGGCATTCGATGCCGTTGCGATCCAGCGTTATCCGCACGTCGAGCGCATTGAACATGTCCATCACGCGGGCAACAGCTCGGGCATTGTAGATGGCGCAGCAGGTGTTCTCATTGGTACACGCGAGGCGGCTACCGCCTTGGGACTCAAGCCGCGCGCACGCATCGTGGGCATGGCCTCCATCGGATCCGAGCCGTCTATCATGCTCACCGGCCCGGTGCTGGTGGCGACCAAGCTACTCAAACGACTGCGCATGAGTCCGGCCGACATCGACCTCTACGAGGTCAACGAAGCATTTGCATCTGTGGTGCTCAGAATGATGCAGGCGCTTGACATTCCCGCGGACCGGATGAACGTCAACGGGGGAGCAATTGCCATGGGCCATCCGCTGGGCGCCACCGGCGCGATGTTGCTGGGAACGGCGCTCGACGAACTGGAACGCAGCGGCGGTCGCACCGCGCTGGTGACGTTGTGCGTTGGAGGTGGCATGGGTACGGCCACCGTGATCGAAAGGGTCTGAACGATGTCTTCTCAATTCAACGAACTGCGCTTCAGTGTCGATGTCGATGGCGTTGCGATCGCGTTGCTCGATACCCCGAACCGCCCCGTGAACGCGCTCACCGAAGGGCTGCAGCGCGACTTACCACTGTTAGCCGCGCGGCTGCGCGACGACGCCTCAATCAAGGGCCTGGTGCTGGGATCGGCGAAAGACTCCGGATTTTGTGCCGGGGCCGATCTGGGTGAACTGGGGCGTACCACGCTGGCGATCGACGAGCGTTCGGACGATGCCACGCTACGGGCCGCCTTTGATCTGCTCGTCAGCCTTCACGCGAACCTTCGCCAGCTTGAGACATCAGGCAAGCCGGTGGTCGCTGCGCTGGAAGGCATCACAATCGGTGGTGGACTGGAGCTGGCGCTGGCGTGCCACCACCGGATCGCAGCCGATGGACCAAAGGTGCGGTTCAGCTTGCCCGAAACAGGACTTGGGTTGATCCCGGGGGGCGGTGGAACGCAGCGCCTGCCTCGCTTGGTCGGCATCGCCAAGGCGCTGCCTGTGATGCTAGAGGGCAAGCCGCTGGACGCAAAGGCGGCGCTGGCGCTCGGGATCGTGGACGCCTTGGTGCCGCCAGGACAGACCATTGCGGCCGCCAAGGCCTGGATTCTCGAAGGTCCCGGCGAAACCAAGTCGGTGCAGCCTTGGGACCGGCCGGATTACGTCATTCCTGGCGGCGGTCCGTACGACCCGCAGGTGGCGCAGCTGTTCATGGTCGGGAATGCAATGGTGCGCAAGGGAACCTACGGCAATTACCCTGCACAGCCGGCGTTGCTGAGCTGCGTGTTCGAAGGGTTGCAGGTGCCCATTGACAATGCGCTGCGCATTGAAACACGTCACTTCTTGAAGACCTTGGCCTCTTGGCAGTCCAAGGCTATGACGCGCACGTTGTTCGAGTCCATGCAGGCCTTGTCAAAAGGCGATGCGAGACCCGCAGGTGTGCCTGCCAGCGCAGTGCGCAAGGTGGCGGTGCTGGGTGCCGGCATGATGGGTGCCGGCATCGCGTACGTGCAGGCCCAGGCAGGCATCGCGACTGTGCTGATCGACCGGACGCAGGAGGCTGCAGATAAAGGTAAGGACTACAGTAGAACACTTCTGGAGAAGGCCATTGCCCGCGGTAAATCCACACCGGAGAAGGCGCAGGCACTGCTGTCACTGATTCATCCTACGACAGACTTTGAAGCGGTGCGCGGAAGCGATTTGGTGATCGAGGCCGTTTTCGAGGACCGGGAAGTCAAGGCCGATGCTACGCGTTGCGCCGAAGTGCTGTTGGGCGATGAGGCCGTGTTCGGCTCCAACACGTCCACCATGCCCATAACAAGCCTGGCACAGGCATCGTCGCGCCCGGCCAACTTCATCGGCGTGCACTTCTTCTCGCCCGTCGATCGCATGGGGCTGGTCGAGGTCATCATGGGCGAGAAGACCAGTGATGCAACGCTGGCCCGAACCATCGACTACATCGTCAAGATCCGCAAGACCCCCATCGTGGTGCGCGATCGGCGCAACTTCTATACCGGGCAGGTGTTCGGCACCTACATCGACGAGGGCGTCGCGATGCTGCTGGAAGGCATTGCACCAGCGATCATCGACAACATGGGCCGCGCCGCCGGCATGCCGCGCGGTCCGCTGGAGCTCTACGACGATGTGTCGTTGGATACGCCGCACCACGCGGCGGTGCAGGCCAAGAAGGATCTGGGCAACGCCTATCAGCCCCGCTTCAGCGATGCGGTGCTGGAGGCGATGGTGACGACTCACGGCCGTTTGGGCCGCAAGAATGGCCAAGGCTTCTATGACTATCCGGCGGACGGCGCCCCGAAGCGCCTGTGGCCCGGTCTGATTGCATTCGCCGAACCTACCGTCGTCGACGCGAGTGACTTCGCTCTGCAGGAAGAGCTGAAGCAACGTTTCCTCTTCGTGCAGTCGCTGGAAGTGGCGCGCTGCATTGAGGCCGGTGTGATCGAGGATCCGCGCGGTTGCGATGTGGGCGCCATTCTCGGCTGGGGCTTCCCGGCCTGGACGGGTGGACCGTTGGGTCTGATCGATGGCGTTGGCGTGGCCCGCTTCGTTGAGATCTGTGATGCGCTGGCGGCCAAGTGCGGCGCCCGATTTGAGCCACCACAGTTGTTGCGCACCATGGCTCGTGAAGGTCGCCGCTTCTATCCCCCTGCCGCCAAGAAGTCTACCGCTTCTGCAGTGGCTCACTGACCCCTCTCTTTTGCAAGGAAACATCATGAAGCCGTTCGTATTCAGCTGCGACTCCCATGTCAACGAACCCCGGACGCTGTGGCAAGACAAGTTGCCTGCATCGATGAAAGACAGGGCACTCGCACCCAAGAAGGACGAAAAGTACTTCAGCGTGGTCGGCAACGGCAAGACGCTGATGCGCATGCAGGTGGCCGACGGTGTGTCGGGCAACGAGAAAATCGGCCGGGCCGAGATTGCGCCGCGCAAGCTCGACATGGCCAAGGACGGCATCGATGCCGAGTTGATCTATCCGACTATCGGCCTGGTGATGAGCCGGCTGGGGGATCGGGAACTCGAAGCCGAGTCTTGCCGCATCTACAACGACTGGTGCTATTCGCACTTCAAAGACCACCTTGACACGTTCGTGCCGGCGGCGCTGTTGCCGGTGGGCGACATCAATGAGGCGGTGACTGAGCTGAAGCGCTCCATCGCCGCGGGGTACAACACATCGATGTTGCCGGCGTCGCTGCCGGAAGGCCTGACGCCGTACAATAGTCCGGAATGGGATGCGCTCTGGGAGGTGGCGGTGGCTGCAGACCATCCGATCGTCGTGCATGCCGGCACGGGCGCTGACACGGTGTCCGAACGCGGGCCGGGTGCCGCGCTGCTCAACTATATGTATGCCGCACGGGGTGCTTCCGACTGTGTCGCGAAGCTGGTGGCCGGTGGCGGCCTGGACCGCTTTCCGAAGCTCACGATCGTCACGGCTGAGGCCGGTGCCTCCTACCTGTTTCAGATATCCGAGCTCTTCGACGAGATCTATCCCGCACACCTGCACTACGTCCGGCCCAAGCTCAGCCGCAAGCCCAGTGAGATCATCAAGGCTCAAGTGAAGGCCGCGTTCACGCATGACCGTTCGGCCATCCGCATGCGCGCTGCGATTGGTCACGAGGCCTTGCTGTTCTCGTCCGACTACCCGCACCTGGAAGGATCCTTCCCATATACGCAGCGTGTGATCGAAGAGCAGTTCGAAGGATTGGACGTGCCGGACAACGAGCGTGCCGATATCCTGGGTCTGACTGCTGCCAAGCTGTTCAAGTTGCGCAATCCCGCTGTCAACCCGCACCTGTGCGGTTGACTGGACCGGTCCAGTCAACCGCACAGCGCTGTATCGCCGGCTGAGAGCCGGCGAGCTGATGAATCAGGAGAAATGATGACCTTACACGTCCAAGCCGTCCCAGAAGCGGGCGAGTCGCGCCGCTTCTTCGATCCCGAGATGGAGACCATTAGTCGGGAGGCTCTGGAAGCGCTCCAGTTCGAGCGACTCAGCAAGATTATCCGCGTCGCCTACGACAAGGGCGCGTTGATCCGTGCGAAATGGGATGAAGCCGGTGTGACGCCCGATGACATCCAGTCGCTGGATGACTTCCGTCGCAAGGTGCCGTTCATCAGCAAAGATGATCTTCGCGCGTGGACCGCCCGGACCGGCGATCCGTTCGGCGGTCTGCTCTGCGTGGAACGTTCGGCACTGCGTCAGATCACCGGTACTTCGGGCACCACAGGTGACCCGACACTGTTGGCGCACACCAGGATCACGCCCCCGACGGGTAGCTCCTTCTGGAATCGCTATTTCTGGGAATCGGGGCTGCGTCCAGGTGATACCGTGATCATCTGTATCCCGACCACGCGCGGACCTTCAGTGAAGATCGCAATGGAGTTTGGGTTGGTACCGTTGCTGGTGGACCATGATCCGCGTGAACTGTCTCGGCTGGTGGAACTTGCTCGCGTCTACAAGCCCAAGGCGATGCTCATCATGTCCACCCCGCTGGTGATCGGGCTGGAGAAGCTGGAGGCTGAGACGGATGTGGACCTCCGCGCGATCTTCGAGCCGATGAAGATGGTGGCTTTCGGCGGCGAGGCGCCGGGCGGCCGCGCGCTGATGCTGGCGCAGCGCTGGGGCATGAAGATCATCAACCTGCTCAACGCTGGCGACAGCAGCGTAGTGCTCGACTGCAGCGCGCAGGACGGTGCCCACCCCTGGGAAGACGAGTTGCTTATCGAGCACGTCGATCCGCAGACCTTCATGCAGGTAGAGGAGGGCGGAGTGGGTGAGCTTGTGGTGACTACGCTAGAGAACACCGTGGATCCGTTGGTGCGTTACCGCGCCGACGATCTGGTTCGCCTCACCCGTCAACCCTGCAAGTGCGGTCGCACCCACGCCCGCTTTAAGGTGCTGGGCCGCGCCGGCGATGAGGTGGTGGTTAATGAGCAATGCATCCTGCCTCGCGACGTGGGGCCGATGGTCGAGGCCTTCCCTGAAACGAAGGCAGGCCTGTACCAACTGGTCAAGCCGCAGCGGGTGATGCCCGAACTGTGGGTGCGTGTGGGTTACGACGGACAGCCTGATCTGGACGCGCTGCGTCAGCGCCTCGCCACTCACGTCAGTGAAATGTTAGGACTGCCAGCGAAAGTGGAGCTGGTGCCCAACGAGGAACTGCTGAAGCAAGGGCCGCCGCACAAAATCCCGCGGATCGTGAAGATCTGAATTTCGGAAGTGATGAATGCCATGAATACAATTGCTATTGAGCCCACTTCAGCATCGGCCGCCGACCGGCCCGCACCCGTGCATGAATTCTCGAAGATCGCTCACGATCTCGCGTTTGTGGCCTGCTTTCCGGCCAGGGGAATGCGCATGGCGTATCCGTTGAGCCATCGTGACGTCGAAGCTGACACCCGTTGGGCCTCTCAATTTCTGTCGTTTGTCGGTGTGGTGCCCGGCGACACGGTGGCCGTCTCGGTGGCGTGTTCAGAGTTGGGCCACTTCTGGCCCTACGAATGCGCAATTGAGCAACTCGACGCTTGTGTCGCAATGGCCGAGAACGTCAACTTCGATGCTCGGCGCACCGAGATGTTCCTGCGCCGATTCCAGGTGCGCGCAGCGTTCGGTGTGAGTGATGAGATTCTGAATGGTCTCGACATGGCGGGTCTGCCGCTGAAAGAAACCTTCGTTTCCACTCCACTGGTCTTTGCGCGTGACAGTGCGGCAGACCGCTTGAAGCAGGCCGGGCTCGACCCGTGGCGAATGGTCACGCTCGGGCCGCTGTTTGCCTTCGTATCGCCACAGGGAAAAGTGCACTACGACAGGGATGAATGGCTGTTGGAGTGCATCGAGGGCGAGGTGCATGTGACTGCCCGCCATCCGCGAGCCAAACCATTGTTCCGACTGCCGGTTGGGGTCAAGGCGCAGGCACCCGCGGACGGCCACGACTGGCGTTTTGCCTGATCACCTCCTGGAGAAAACGATGACCGACGCATTGCACAATTTCACCCTCGACAGCGTGCTGGAGGAACACGGCCGCTCCTACCCGGGCAAGACGGCCACGGTGTTCGGCGATACACGTCACACGTTTGACGAGTTGCGAGTGCGCGTGGACCGACTTGCCAACGCGTTGCAGAGCGTCGGCGTGGGCGCCGGTGACCGTGTGCTGTGGCTGGGCCAAAACGCACACCGGGTGTTGGAGTTGTTGCTGGCCTGTGCCCGCGTGGGCGCCCTCTTCTGTCCGGCGAACTGGCGCCAGACCGCCGAGGAACTGGCCTTCGTGCTGGAGGACCTGGAGCCCGAGGTAGTGGTCTGGCAGGACGAGGAGGTAGGTAGTGCGGTGCGTGCCGGACGTGAGCGAGCCGCAGGCCACAAGTCCTTGTGGCTGCAGCACGATGCGAGCGGTGCAGGCTCGTACGAGGCGTTCCTCGCCAGTGCGCCGGCGACACGACGCGAGGCGATCGGCGACCCGACACAGCCGTTGCTGATGCTGTACACCGCCGCGTTCGACGGCAGGCCTTGCGGTGCCATGCTGAGCCAGACAGCCATCCTGCTGCAATGCATGACCTTGGCGCGCACGCAGGGTGTCGGCAACGACACGGTGTTTTTGAATTCGGGGCCGCTCTTTCATCTGGGCACGATGATGAGCACGCTGTCCACGTTTGTATGTGGCGGGACCAATGTGTTTGTGCGCCGATCTGATGCCGCGACGATTGCGCAAGCCATTTCGAATGAGCATTGCACTGGCGGGTTCCTGGTTGGCTCGACGATGGAAGAGATCGTCGCACTCAACGCCGGCGGTACCTACGATCTGCGCTCTTTCCGGTCACGACCGTACTCGCCTGCTTGGGATGCGATGGTAACGCCCGACCCGTCTCAGGCATTGTTCTTCGGCTATGGCCAGACAGAGGCAATGGGGTTGGTAACCTTTTCGCATTACGCACCGGGCGGCATCGGTCGTTGCGGGCGGCCTTCGCCGTCGGTCCAGCTACGGGTGGTCGATGACACGGGCAACGATGTGCCTGCGGGTCAGACCGGCGAGATCGTCCTTCGCGGCCCGTTGGTCATGAACGGCTACTGGCGCCGTCCCGAGATCAATGCGCACCGCGAGCGCGATGGTTGGTACCACACCAACGACCTGGGCTGTCGCGAGGCCGATGGGACGTTGACCTTCGTGGGGCCGAAGGTCCACATGATCAAGTCGGGTGTGGAGAACATTTATCCGGCGGAAGTGGAAGGCTGCCTGCGCCAGCACCCGGCGGTGGCCGACTGCGGCGTCATCGGTGTGCCGCATGAGCGTTGGATCCAGACCGTCAAGGCGATCGTCGCGCTCAAGCCGGGGGCGACGGCAACCGAGGCGGAGTTGATCGAGTATTGCAAGGCACGCATTGCCTCGTACAAGAAGCCTTCTTCGGTGGCCTTTGTCGAGCGCATTCCCCGCGGGCCCACCGGCGATGTGGATCATTCTTCGCTTGATCGTGACTTCGGCGGCGGTAACTACCCCGGCGCCGGTACCAGAACCACCTGATCAGGGAAGGCGCCCGTGGAAACGAAGGTATTCAAGGGCCACGGCGGCATTTCGCTGGTGGCCGATGTGTGCGGGGATCCTGCCGAACCGGCGGTGGTTCTCCTGCACGGAGGCGGTCAGACCCGTCACTCCTGGCGCGAAGCCGCGCAGGCGCTTGCGCAGGCCGGCCGCTATGTGGTGTCGTTGGATCTGCGCGGCCACGGCGAGAGCGACTGGGCCGCCGATGGTGACTACAGTCTGGCGGCATTTGCGCTTGACTTGCGTGCGGTGCTCAGACAGTTGCCGGGGGCCGGCGTCACTTCAGATCCGGATGCGCTGCCTGCGCTCGTGGGTGCATCGCTGGGCGGCCTCACCTCACTGTTGGCGATCGGCGCGGCCGAAGTGCCTATCGCCCGGGCATTGGTGCTGGTCGATGTGACACCGCAGATGGATCCTGAGGGCATCGATCGCATCAAGGCATTCCTGCAGTCGGCGCCGCTAGGCTTTCCTGACCTGGAAGCCGCGGCCGATGCGGTCGCGCGCTACTTGCCACACCGGCCGCGACCGCGGGACACATCGGGCCTGGCGCGCAACCTACGACTGCGTGATGGTCGCTACTTCTGGCACTGGGACCCCGCCTTTCTTGATGCCGAAAAGCGGCTGAGCCCGCAGTATCAGCAAGAGCGTTTGGAAGCGGCGACGCGACGAGTGAAAATACCCACGCTGCAGGTGCGTGGCGCGTTGAGTGAAGTGGTCAATGACGAGGCGGTGAAGCGCTTCCAGTCGCTAATGCCCCATGCCGACGTGTTGGAAGTGGCCGGTGCCGCCCACATGGTGCCGGGCGATCAGAACGATCTGTTCAACGCTGCGGTGGTCAGCTTCCTGGAGCGCGTCGCTCGACGCCCAGCCCAACGCGCGGTGGAGACCGGCTTTGATACCCGCACGCTGCGCAACGCGTTGGGCTGCTTCACCACGGGGGTCACCGTTATCACCACGCTCGCGGCGAATGGCACCCCGTTGGGATTCACCGCCAACTCCTTCAGCTCGGTGTCGCTCGACCCGCCGCTAGTGTTGTTCTGCCTGGACAGTCGATCGTCGTCCCTGGCCGCGCTGGAAGCATCCGGGGTGTTCGTGGTGAACATCCTGCACATCGGCCAGCAGGACGTATCGAACCGCTTCGCCAAGCGGGGTGAAGATCGATTTGCGCAGACGCCCTGCGAAGTATGGGAAACCGGTGTGCCCGTGATCAAGGAATCGATGGCCAACCTTGAGTGCCGCACGTTGCAAGTGCTGGACGGCGGCGACCACCGAATCTTCTTGGGCCAAGTGCTGCGCGTGCGTGCCGATCCGTCGCGCGATCCGCTGCTGTACCTGCAGGGCCAGTATCGCCGTGTCCACGTACCGCGCTGATGCCGCTGTGCGTGGCGATGAATCGGACTCTCCCATGAAGCGGTACAAGGTCATTCAGTACGGCACGGGAAACACCGGCCGCTTTGCACTGCGGCGCATCCTTGAACATCCGCAGCTTGAACTGGTGGGTGTGTGCGTGCACAGTGAAGCCAAGGAGGGGCGCGATGCCGGCGAACTGTGCCGCCGCGCACCCTGCGGTGTACTTGCCACGCGAGACATGGAGGCGCTGCTGCAGATGCCCGCCGACTGTGTGAGCTTCATGGCGGCCGACCCGCTGGCCGATGACATCGAGATGGCCGGTTCACAAAGCGCGAAGCTGTTCGAACAGATCTGTCGATTCCTGGCCGCGGGGAAGAATGTCGTGGCCACCGCGCCCAATGCACTGGTACATCCGCCGCTGTTGCCTGCGGTCGTGCTGGCTCGGCTCGAGGACGCATGCCGGCAGGGCAACAGCAGTTTTCATTATGCCGCGGTGTCTCCAGGTTTCATGCCCGACAAGCTGGTGGTCACGCTTACTGCATTGTCAACCCGCATCGACCGCATCGTGTTCCGCGAGGTTGCGAACTATGCCAACTACAACAGCCCTGAAACCTTGTTCGGCCTGCTCGGCTTCGGGTTGCCGGCCGCAGAGTACCCGGCCGCCGCCATAGCTGACGCGTTCCGCCGCTCGCTGGGCGGGGCGGTGCAGATGATCGCCCAAGCACTGGCGTTGCCGCTCGATGCCATCACCGGCCGGGTTGATTACCTGGCAACGAAGAAGGCCTTCGACATTCCCGCAGGGCACATTAGTGCCGGTACCGTGGCGGCCATGCGGGTCGCAGCGGTCGGGGTTGTTGCGGGCGAAGAGCGCATCGTGGCCGAACACCTCACGCGCATTGCCGATGACATGGCCCCCGACTGGCCGCGCGCTCCGACGGCACATGGTGAGGGCTATCGTATCGAAATCCACGGTGCGCCTTCGATGGCTGTGGACCTGGAGCTTGGTGCGTTTGGCCGCAACACCGGCCTGGACGCCGGTTTTGCCGTGGGTGGGCATGTGGCCAACGCCATTCCAGTCATCTGCGAAGCGCCGTGCGGTGTACGCAGCTTTCTGGATCTGCCACCAATCACGGGCGCCTTTGCGATGTCAGGTAGAGCGTCGTAGCGCGGCTGCGCTGACGTCCTGTAGCGCTTGCAACCTCATCCCACCGGGATGGGGTTGCAGTCTTTCCCGAGCGCTGCTCAGCGTCGGATCCACTTTGAATAGAAGTGCGGCATGTCGAGCTGCCCCATGATCCCGGGTTTGGCTGCACACACCGCGCTAATGGCATTGATGGGGTGCAGCGCGGTGGCCGCGCAGCCGGCGTACAGCCCGATATTCATTTCGGTGTGAAAGCCGGGGTCACCGTTGACGGTGACCTGGTAACCGGCCTCCGTGCCCTGTAGCGGCTGCTCGAAGTCCGGCCCAGCGTCCTTGTGTGTGCGCTCGATCTTGCGATAGACGATCAGTGGTTCGTCCTTGTAATAGCCAGTCATCGTCCAGCGCACGGCTGCGATGGTGTTGGCTTTGCCTTTGCCCCAAGCCGCGTCGTAGTCGAATGGCAGTGAACGTGTCTCATAGGTCTGTTCGATTCGGTCGAGTTCGACGCCGAGGTAGTCGCCGATGCCCCACAAGGTGCTTTCATGCCAGCCGCGGCCGACGTCGTCATGGAACATCTCCACACGAGCGTCGAGCGGTTGGTTGAATCCCCACTGTGCCAGGCTGCTGAAGCTGCCGTAGCCGTTCAGGTTGCAGATCTCGGCGACATGGACGCTGTCGATGCGGCCGGCACACGACAGAAGGCTGAACAGGTGACTGATGCTCATGTAGCCTGGGTCGGTGCCGCTGCAGAAGATGGAGCTGCGTCCCTTTTCACAAGCATCCGCGATCGGCGTCACGAACTGGGGTCGTCCCCGGGTGGGGACCACCAGGTCCATCATCGAGGGACCAACCACGTTGGTGCCTGCTTCCAGGAACGGGATCACTTCGGCAACGCATTCGCCCTCCCGGTGTGCGTAGTTGCTCTGGTAGACGAGGCAGTCGGCCTTCAGCGCCAGCAGCGCGGCCACGTTGTTAGTGGCGATGATGCCGGTCGTGCCGAGGCCAGCAATGTCGCCCGCATCACGGCCGACCTTGTCGGGAGACCACGCATGCAGCCCGACCAGCTCGTATTCAGGATGGCCGATAAGACTGCGAAGGCCAGGCATGCCAATCGGTCCGGTGCCCCAGACGATCACGCGCTTCTTGCTCATGTTGATTCCTTTCAAGAGGAGTTCTAAGAGGAGTTCTGCCGCGAGGGCGGTTAGGTCGATGCGATCAGCGCGAAGCGCGGCAGTGCCACGCCGTCTGACAAGTCCTGCCAAGTGACCGAGACCCGTGAGCCGATGGTCACGTCTTCCAATGGTGCGCCCACGATCGCCGACACCAGGCGAACACCGGGTGCGCCGTCCACTTCAACCACCGCGGGCACATAGGGTACATGCGCGGCGGCTTCAGGGAAGGGTGGGTTGGTAATGATGGTGAATGAATAGATCGTGCCGGTACCGGGCACGGTCACCCATTCCATTTCCTGAGACTGACAGGTTGGGCAGTATGCAGAGGGGGGCATGCGAAACCGGCCACAGGCGCCACAACGCGGAATCTGCAAGCGATGTTCGCCTGCGGCGCGCCAAAACGGCTCGGTCCACCGATCTGTTTCAAGGTGAAAGTGGATAGTCGGCGGTACGAGCGAGAGTGTCTTAGGAGATGTCATGGCATCAGGCCTTGAGAATGAGACCGCTGACGGGAAGCGAGGCGGGGCCACCGGTGACCAAGGCCACTTCGGCATCCTTCACTTGGTTGGCCGCCATACCGCGCAGTTGCTCCACGGCTTCGCGCAGGTTGGTCGAACCGACGATATAGCTATTCGACATCTGGCCGCCGTGCGGGTTGACCGGCAGCTTGCCTCCCATGCGGATCGAACCGTCTTCCACGAATCGGCCGCTTTCGCCGATGGGGCAGAAGCCGTAGTCTTCGAGTTGCATCAGGACTAGGAAGCTGAAGTTGTCGTAGATCAGCGCGACGTCGATGTCCTGCGGTCCGACGCCCGCTTCGTTGTAAAGGCGCTGAACGATGGAGCGATGACCGGAGGATGCATAAATCTCGTCGGGCATCTGCATCGAGCCGATCGCGCGCCCCCAATTGCCAGCGCCACCATGTGCGCAACCCGAGACATATACGGGCTTTTGCTTCAGGTCACGCGCACGCTCCGCGGAAGTGAGCACGACGGCAACTGCGCCATCGGTCTCCAGACAGAAGTCGAACAGGCACAACGGGTCGGCGATCATCCGGGAGTTGAAGTAGTCGTCCATCGACATGGGCTTCTTCATGATCGACAGAGGGTGCGTCAGCGCATTCGCACGGAACGACATCGCCACCTCGGCGAAGTGCTCTCGCTTCGTGCCGTACAGGTGCATGTGCCGGCGCGCCAGCATCGAATACAAGTGCCCAGGACCGGCCAGACCCGTGGACGAATAGAACGCGGTGTCCGGAGTGGGCGCCATGGCGGCCATGATCTGCCCATAGCGTTGCTGTATCTGCTGGATGGCCCCCACGCAGACGACGACATCAGCCATGCCGCAGACGATGGCTGTCGCGCCGAGGCCCACATGGCCAGCAGAGCCACCACCGCCGCCGGTCAGCGTGGCGGTGTAGCGTACTTCGGGAATGCCCATGGTCTCGGCGAGCGCATCGGTCGAGGCGTAGTGGCCGCCCATGTAGTAGGCCAGGCCATCCACGTCGCGGATGGTGAGGCCGGCGTCATCCAGCGCGTTGAGCACGGCTTCGCCGACCAGTTCTTGCATGGAGCGTGGCGCTGACTGGCCGCGCTTGTAGTAGGGCGTACTGCCCAAGCCGACGATGGCTGTCTTGTCACGAATGGACATGAGGTCCTTTTCCTTTGAAGAGTGGCATGGGGCGCGACTTTAATGAAACAGATTCGTATATATAAAGTGTCGGCGCATCCCTGACAACGGGGTTTGCACCTAGAGAGCTTCGATCCCGAGACGTATCTCGCCTACGTGCTCGAGCGCATCGCCGACTATCCGGCTAACCGCGTCGACGAAATGCTCCCGTGGAACGTCGCATCATCGCTGCCGCCTACTGCTCGCGTCGAGGCCGTCCGATAGCGTCGCAGAGCTCCCAACCCGCACTACGGTACTGCTCGGGGGCTTACGCTGCACCAGCGGTTTTTCAGTAACTCGGATGGATAGGATTCGGCCATCAAGCGCCGTTGGCCTCCGGCAGCAACTGGACGTGTGGGCGACCGATGTGTGCTTTCAAAGCACCTCCGAGCGCGGTTCTGTACTGAGACCATTCACAACGAAAGTGCTGATATCGGCAGCTTGAGCTGCAGTGGTAACAAGTGCAAGGGCGGACGGAATCAGAATCCGGATGTTCGTGTATCACATCCTGTCTGCGGTCGACACGCTGGCCCGCATGTTGGTTTCGATCTAGGGAAACACTGTAAGCGGTAGATTTAGCACACCGAATGGAGAATCATTTGCAACTGACGGTCGAGCAGAGCCGCATCGCGATGGTCAGGGTCGACCGGCGATGTCCGCGTCTGGGTCTCGGTAGTGCGCGCCCTCGCGACGATCGAGGCGCGTTCGCTGCGTCAGCCCACGCTCGCCTCAGATTGCTGTTTCGCGTAGTTGAACGGCAGCAGGTCGCTGATGTCAGCGTCCGGAGCACGTTGCGGCAATTCGGCCAGCACGTGCAGCAGCCAGGCGTGTGGCTCGACGCCGCAGGCGCGGCATGTCAGCATCAAGCTGTAGACCACCGCGCTGGCCTTCGCGCCGGCGACCGTGTCGCTGAACAACCACGATTTCCTCGCAGTAGCAAACGGCCTGATGTCCCGCTCGATGACGTTGTTATGTGTGCCTTGCAAAGGCACGTCAGACTTGTCGGTGCAAATCCGACCCGGCTAACTCTCGCTCCAGCCGGAAGCACAAGGAGCGGTCCAGGAGGCAACGAATGGGCTGAAGCACTTCTTGAAACGGCCTCGAAGGAGGTCAGCGAGCTCTGCGGGCCGCAACGTGAGTGAACACTGAGCAGGCCTCGAAAGGTCGTTGTGGAAGCCGACTCGCCATAATAACGAGGAAGGCCGACGTCGTTGGAGAAGCGAGCGAGATCCGCATCCAACGGTTCCACCGGGGTAGTGGTGGCAGCACGCAGAGCAGTGGTCGAACGTGCAACAAGGGAAGTCCGCGCGGGTGCCGGGATGGCCACCCTGGCAACGACGATCTCGTGAGAGATGGAGTCGGCCCACGCGGATGGCGGATGGGGGTGTAGTAGTGCCGAAGCCGGGTAACGCCGGTGGAGCGAAGGCCCCCTGTTTCACAACGAATGCTGGAAAGTAGAAAGAGCCCGAGGATTGACGTGAGTCTACCAACCTTGCTTGATTCGGTTCAGACGCTACAGACCACATTGCAAACGAAAGCCAAGTGCGAACCGGCTACGCGCTTCTATAGCCTATGGTACAAGGTGTACCGTATGGACGTTTTGTACGATGCCTATCGACGCTGCTACGCCAACCGTGGCGCGCCGGGTGCAGACTGCGAGCGTTTCGAGGACATCGAAGAACGTGGGCGAAACGAGTGGCTGGTTAGATTGCAGCAGGAGTTAAAGGCCAAGCAATACCGGCCCCAGCCCCTGTTGCGCGTTTGGATTCCCAAAGCCAGTGGTGGGGAGAGACCTCTCGGTATTCCGACGATCCGGGACCGGGTGGTTCAAATGGCTGTGTTGCTGGTGGCAGGTCCGATCTTCGAAGTGGACCTGTTCAAATGGCAGTACGGCTTCCGGACGGGAGTTGACGCGAAGATGGCGCTGCGTCGCATTCACTTCGGCATAGCCAAGCGAGGTGCGCGCGAAGTCGTCGACGCCGATCTGTCCGATTACTTCAACACTATTCCACATGGCGACCTGATGCGCTGCGTGAGCCGTCGTATTGCGGACGGCTCGGTGCTCGCAGTGATCCGGGATTGGCTTAACGCGCCAGTGGTCGAACGCACACCGCAAGGCGAGCGTCGATCAACGGAAGCGAAGGACCGACACCGGGGCACGCCACAGGGATCGCCCATCTCACCGTTGCTCTCGAATCTGTACTTCCGCCGATTCATGCTGGCTTGGTACGGCCATGGCTACGCTGATAAACATCAGGCGGAAGTCGTGAACTACGCCGACGACTTTGTACTTCTATGTCGGGAAGGTCACGGGGCTGGGGCGATGGTGGCGATGCGGCAATTGATGTGCAAGCTCGGCCTGACGGTCAACGAGAAGAAGACGAGACTGGTGAAGTTGCCAGACGAGACCTTCGACTTCCTTGGCTACACGGTCGGACGATTCTATGGCGGGCATGGGCGCCCATACTGGGGTACACGCCCGTCAAAGAAGGCCATCAAGCGGCTGGTGACGGAAATCCACGACGCCACGACGTCGCGCTGGAATGCACTCGACGTACAAAGTCGCCTCGAACGACTGAATCCGCTACTGCGGGGCTGGGCGGGATACTTTAGCCAAGGCCCGGTCAAGCGGATTTACGAGCATCTCGACAAGTACGTTGCGCGACGCCTGCGGATCTGGTTGATGCGAAAACGCGGAAAGCGGGGAACGGGGTACCGCCAATACTCCGACCAGTACCTCTACGATACATTGGGGCTGATACGCCTGCAGACGCTCGCGGCCAACCGCGCGAACGCTAAGGTTTGATGTTCTGGAAGAGAGCCGGATGCGGGAAATCCGCACGTCCGGTTCGATGAGCGGGATGTGGAAACGGAGCTATGGTGAGGTTATTCGGGCACCGCCAGACGAAAGGGGCGGCAACAGACAAACCGGGCCTACTGCCACCGCGCCACATCTCGACTCTACCGAGTGGCAGACGGCCGTCGTCTACGTAGCGAATCAGGTACGGCCATTGCCTACGGCAGTATCCAATCGCCTCGCCGAGCAAGCTCTGCGGCAGAACCTTCGGCGCCAGCTCGTCAAGCCACGTCTTGAAGTCGGTCAACAGCGGTACGCTGTGCTGCTGCCGCAGGTGGTACCGGTAATCGGTCAGCGTTTCGTCTTCAGGCAGGTCGTACTCAATGCGCTCGCGCGGCAGGTCTGCCGGCAGCGGCTTGCGACCCCGCTTGCGGGGTTCGGGCTTATCGAGCTCTGGCAACCCGGTGTCTGGCAACGCAGGCACATCGCCGTCGTCCTCGTCGGTCGTCCCCGTTTCGGTGGCTTCCTCGGCCTCGTTGAACACGCGATCCTTGCGCTTCTCGCTCTTCGGCGCGTACTGTCGGGCCAGCGCGAGACGATATTGCTCTTCAAGCGCGTCAAGGCGCTTGATCAGTTCGTCGATCCTGGCGTCACGTTCAGCAATGCGCTGCGCGTCGGCAGCAGCGCGCGCCTCGAGTTCGTGGATATAGGCCTTGGCGGCCCGTGGCAATCGGGAGAGATCGGCTGTCATGCGCCTCACGATAGCGAAGCACGGCGCCGCACAGGTTTACGGAGATTTGTAACGCCCAGGACAGACGTTGTTGACCCACAACTTCCACAACACCGAGATTCAGCTCGTGAAGCAGTACTGTCGGGCGGGATGCGGACGCAGCGCGTCGAGATCAACGCCGTCGAGCAGCAGGTGGAGCTGGTCGACCGTAAGCTCAATCACGGCCTGTTGACGGCGTGGCCAGGCAAACCGATCCACCTCGAGCCGTTTCAACAACAGCCAGAAGCCGGCGCGGTCATAGAGCAACAGCTTCACGCGATCCCGCTTCCGGTTGTGGAACCCGAAGACGGCCCGCGCGAGCGGATCAAGCTGCATCGACTGCTCGACCATCGTCACCAGCGTGTTCAGCCCAGCGCGGAAGTCGATCGGCTCGCGATGCAGGTAGATCCGCAGGTCATTGTCGAAGCGGAACATCAACCCGCTCCCAACGCGCCGATCATCGCCTTGACCAGTGGCGCGTCTTGTACCGAGCATTCCAGATCGATCGCGACGCCGTTGGGCAATCGTACCGACAGGCGCGCTTGCGGCGCCGCCGACATCGAGGGCGATTCTCGACGCACCGGCAACGACTCCGTAGGTGCTGTCGAGCGCGGCACCGCGCTCGCGAGCGTCACCACCGGAACAAACGCCGAAGGTTCGGCCTCGATCGTCCGCGCCGAGCCGGCCACTACGCCTGCCTTACGGTACATCTCGCACCATTTGCGCAGTTGGTTCGCGTTTACCCCAGCCTTGAGCGCCAGACCTGATAGCGACGCGCCGGGTTGCAAGCATGCTTCGACCAAGCGGCGTTTCCCATCGGGATCAAATGATCGTTTGCCGTTCGGGGAAACGTGGGTCACCTTCAGGGGAAGGAAATCGAGGTCAATCGTATCAGCTGTCATCGTGGTTGCGTCCGCAAGTGTGGGTTGCGGACGCAATCGTGGATCGATTCAGCAGTGCCGGCTAGGTGCGGAGGATTTCGCGCTTACGAAACACTGATTAATCCGGCTCGGTGGTCATCGCTGACGCAGCCGAGGACGTTGTAGAAGATAGTTCACGGAACGAGCCCACGACGATGAAACGGCAAATGAGCTTTGCGGAAGCGGAAAGCGCGGGTAAGAAGCGCGTGACCCGGCGTCAGCGTTTCCTGGACGAGATGGAAAAGCTGGTGCCGTGGTCGCGATTGCTGACGGCAATCGAGCCGTACTACCCGAAAGGAACTCGCGGCCGCCCGCCGATCGGTCTGGAGCGGATGCTTCGAATCTACTTCCTGCAGCAATGGTACAGCCTGTCGGACGAAGGACTGGAGGATGCGCTGTACGACAGCATCGCGATGCGGGCGTTTGCGGGGATTGATCTGGCCGTCGAGAACGCGCCGGATGCGACCACGCTGCTGAAGTTCCGGCGCCTGCTTCTCGAACATGACCTGACGCGCAAGCTGTTCGACGAGATTGGTATATCGCTGTGCGAACGCGGGCTGATGATGAAGGAAGGCACGCTTGTCGATGCGACGATCATCGAAGCACCGCCGTCGACCAAGAATGCCGAGAGGCGTCGCGATCCGGACATGCATCAAACGAAGAAAGGCAACGAGTGGCACTTCGGCATGAAGGCGCACATCGGCGTCGACGCCGATTCGGGGCTGGTTCACAGCGTAGTCGGCACGCCCGCCAACGTGTCGGATGTTTCGCAAGCGCACGCGCTGTTGCATGGTCATGAGCAAGAGGCGTTCGGCGACGCGGGCTATATCGGCGTAGACCAGCGAAATGAAATGAAGGGCCGGTCGGTGAAGTGGCGCGTGGCGGCCAAGCGAGGAAAGATCAAGACGATGCACGATGGTGCGCTGAAGGATCTGATGATCGCGCTTGAGCGAACCAAGGCGCAAATCCGCGCGCGGGTCGAGCATCCGTTCCATGTTGTCAAGAACCTGTTTCGCCATCGCAAGGTGCGCTACAAGAGACTGGCGAAGAACACGGCGCAACTGTTCAGCCTGTTCGCCTTGGCGAACTTGGTGATTGCGCAAAACCGGCTGCGGTCGATTCATGGGAGAAGTCCGTCATGCGTGAGAGAAATGCGAGAAATACGACGCTTGCTCGGGTCAAACTTCTCCGAATGGGCGGCGCTTCGCATTGGTATCCGGCCATTCTCCGCCCACGTTGCCGACCACCTCGCGCAATCGCCTATTAATCAGTGTTTCCCTAGATGCGGCAACCATTGCTGCATATTTTGTTGGCAAATCAGAAAATTTTTTGGCTATTAATAGCTTATAGTATTTATTGCTCCATGACTAACATTCCAACAGAATTACTGAGAACATTTGTCAAGGCCGTGGATCTTGGGAATTTCACCCGCGCAGGAGAAGCTATTGGGCGCTCCCAGTCGGCTGTTAGTCTGCAAATACAACGGCTAGAAGCACTGCTTGATGTCGAACTCTTTGTTCGTGGAATGCATCGCCTAAAACTTACAGATGAGGGAGTAACACTTTTAAATTATGCAAGAAGAATATTATCTCTCAATGACGAAGCGGTCGGCAGATTGCGCCCCTCAAATGTTGCAGGATCCATACGAATGGGAGCTCCACATGAGTACAATGCTGCACTTCTTCCAGCAATTCTTGGGAAATTCTCAAAAGATTATCCCAACGTGACACTTGAAGTTGTATGCGATTTAAGCAAAAATTTGTTGGCACGTCAAAAAAAAGGACAGCTCGATATTGTCATCGCGCTGCATGAAGACACCACCCAGTCGGGGATAAATGTTGTTACTGAACCATTAATATGGATTGGGGGGGTGAGAGCCAAGATCGCAATTTTCATCCATTACCTCTGGTGGTCGCACCTCAGCCTTGCATTTATAGAAGTAAAATCGTCGAAACCTTGCAGCGCACTAATATCAACTGGCGATTTTCGTTTGTTAGTTCCAGTTACTCCGGAATTATCGCGGCAGTGCGCGCTGGCCTAGGAGTTACGGTACTGGCTGCCAGCACAATCCCCGAAGGAATAGTTAAATTGGGTGCGAGTCAAGGATTGCCAGAGCTGGGCAACGTGGAAGTGCGCGTGCACACACAGTCAGGGAAATCAAGTGATGCAATTCAATGCTTAATTGAATACTCCATTCAAAACATAAAAAATAGTCGATGATTAAAGTCGTATTCCCCGTGCGGTGGATGACGTCGCGGAATTCACCCACCAGCGCACAGATCAGGCCGATTCGGTCCGCTTCAGAAAGTCGGAATTCCCCAATTAAAAGTGGAGCGGAAATTAGACAGGCTTCATCATCGATCCAGGTCCAAACAGCCAGGAATACTCGATAATGCACATACCCATCAGCTATGTAGAGGCCACCGTCTGCGCTGAACGTGAAATCCAGCATCACCTCGCCGAAGCCGCGTCACAGACGCGTGGCAGCTACGCGGCCCACATACACCTTGGAGCCGCCATCGGCGCGTTCGACCTCTGGCGACGCCTCACGGTCGAACTGGATGCAGACGAGACCTATATGTCGGATACGAAACGCTTGGCAGCGCTCTTGCGCCTTGCTTCATTGTCCGACTTCCTCGACGGACTAAGGTAAAGAAGACGTAAGCCGTCAATAAACGACGCGGCTCTGTCAACTTATCGAGACTGATGCGGAAAGACGGCAGGAAAATGCGGCCCTCAGAACGGGCAGGACGGATTTTGGGTGCCTTCGGTGAGTTCACACCAGGCAACGAATCGCGCCGCGAGCTGTTTGCGATAGAGTGAAGCGCGCAGCTGATGCCGCCTGATCGCGAAGTGCTGCCTGATCGGCCCGAAGCACGAGAGAAATTCCTGTGTGCGTTTCGGGTCGCGAAAGCCGCGCATGCGACGCTCACGTTCACGCGTTGGCTGGTGGCTGTTCTCTGCGCGGTTGTTCAATCGTGCGGCCGCTTTGACGAACACGTGCTTCACGTTCGCAAGTTCCGGGATCTCCGCTTTTGCCGCCGGATAGCTTCGCAACTGATCGGTGACGATCTTGCGCGGTACCGGGCTCGAGCGCTGTACACGCTTGAAAAAACGTTTGGCTGCGGCTTTGTCGCGCCGCTTTTGTAGCAGGATGTCGAGTTCGGTGCCGCGCTCATCGACCGCCCGCCACAGCAGGTACGGTTCGCCACGCAGCGTGACGAATATCTCGTCGAGGTACCACGTGCTACCCGGTTTGCGTCGCGCCGCTTTTACACGGTGAGCAAAGCCCTTGCCAAATTTGTCGCACCAGCACCGGATGGTTTCGTATGTTACGGTCACGCCGCGCTCGAAGAGCAGTTCCTCTATGCCGCGCAAGCTCAACTGAAAGCGGAAATACCAACGCACGGCGCAACTGATGACCCCGGCTGGGAAACGGTGACCGTGATTGAGCGATTTCGATTTCTTCATCTCGCCATCTTACGTGACCAGCCCAATAACCTGACAACGCCGTTTCTCGGGCGCAATCGAAGCCCGGCCGCTGTCCGCATAGATCACGCTGAACAACCCATTGAGCCGCTTCAATGCTTCATTCACCAGCAGCCGGATCGGCCGCAACGGGTGATCAGCAGGGACGAAGTCGTCCAGCTTGACCGTCGTAAACAGCGGCTCCTGCATCTCATCAATCCCGCGCATCGCACTCATCGCCTAATCTCATGAACACGATATCCATAACGCCTGTCCTTCAAACCCCGTTTACACGGGGCCCAAATTCAACAGCCATGCTAGACATGGTCGTTCGTCCATCCCATGCAGGTCTCTAGGTGCAAACCCCGTTGTCACGGATTCATTCGCAGATTATATATACGGATGTGTTTCATTAAAGTCGCGCTCATGCACTCTTAAAAGGGAAAGGACCTCATGTCCATTCGTGACAAAACAGCCATCGTCGGATTGGGCAGTACGCCTTACTACAAGCGGGGCCAGTCAGCACCACGCTCCATGCAAGAACTGGTCGGCGAAGCCGTGCTCAATGCGCTTGATGACGCCGGCCTCACCATCCGCGATGTGGATGGGCTGGCCTACTATATGGGCAGTCATTACGCCTCGACTGATGCGCTCGCCGAGACCATGGGTATCCCCGAAGTGCGCTACACCGCCACGCTGACCGGCGGCGGCGGCGGCTCGGCAGGGCACGTGGGCCTGGGCGCGACAGCCATCGTCTCGGGCATGGCCGACGTGGTGGTCTGTGTCGGCGCCATCCAGCAGACGCAGCAGCGCTACGGGCAGATCATGGCCGCGATGGTGCCGACTCCCGACACCGCGTTCTATTCATCGACCGGCCTCGTCGGCCCCGGCCACCTGTATTCGTTGCTGGCCCGGCGGCACATGCACCTGTACGGCACGAAGCGCGAGCACTTCGCCGAGGTCGCGATGTCGTTCCGCGCCAATGCTCTGAAGCATCCGCTGTCGATCATGAAGAAGCCCATGACGATGGACGACTACTTCAGCGCGCGGATGATCGCCGACCCGCTGTGCCTGTTCGACTTCTGCCTGGAGACCGACGGCGCGGTTGCCGTGGTGCTCACGTCGGCCGAGCGCGCACGCGACCTGAAGCAAAAACCCGTGTATGTCTCCGGCTGCGCGCATGGCGGCGCAGGCGCCTGGGGCCGGGCCATCGGCTCGATGCAGATGCCCGACGACCTGTTCGCGTCGTCCGGCCACCGCTCTATCGTCAAGCGCCTCTACGACGACGCCGGCGTGGGCCCGAAAGACATCGACGTCGCGCTGATCTACGACAACTTCAGCTTTCTGGTGCTGATGCAACTGGAGGACTACGGCTTCTGTCCGATAGGCGAAAGCGGCCGCTTCGTCGAGGACGGTGCGATCCGCCTTGACGGCAGTCTGCCGGTCAACCCGCACGGCGGTCAGCTGTCGAACAGTTACATCGTCGGCTCGACCAACTTACGCGAAGCCGTCGAGCAACTGCGCGGCGTCGCGGCCAACCAAGTGGTCGATGCCGAAGTGGCACTCGTCACCGGTGCGCCGGCGTCCCTGCCGGTCAGCGGCCTCATTCTCAGGACCTGATGCGATGACATCCAACATGCCCCTTTCTCTAGCGCCGCCAACGACGCACTTCCACCTCGAAATGGACCGCTGGAGCGAGCCGTTCTGGCGCGCCACAGCCGAACACCGGCTGCAGATTCCGCGGTGCGGCGCCTGCGGGCGCTTCCGCATGCCTCCCGCGCCCTACTGCCCTGCCTGCCAGTCGCAGGCAGTGGAGTGGGTGACGGTGCCGGGAACGGGCACAATCTACTCCTTCACCATCATCACGAATCCGCCCTTCCCCGAGGCCGCGCCCCATGTGCCCTACGTGCCGGCGCTGGTCGAGCTGGACGGTGCGCCCGGCGTACGGTTGGTGTCGGCAGTGGTCGGCGCGCCGCTGGCGCGGGTGTCCATCGGTTCACGCGTGACGCTGACCTGGCAGGACCTGCCCGAAGGCGTGACGCTGCCGCGCTTCAAGCTCGTTGGGCCGACATGACAGCCCTCGTTGAACGCCAAGACGAAGGCGGCGTCGCCACGCTGACCTTGAACCGCCCCGAGGTGCTGAACGCGCTGTCGGCGCAGAGCTTTCGCGAGCTGCGCTCGCACGTCGACGCCATCGCCGCGGCGGGCGACGGGATTGGCTGCGTCGTACTGCGCGGCGCCGGCCGCGCGTTCTGCGCCGGCGCGGACCTGAAGGCATTCAAGCAGCGGCGGCCGGGCGATTCCGACCCGACGCCGTTCAACCGCGAAACCCTGTCGGCGCTGGCCGCGCTGCCGCAGCCGGTGATCGCGGCGGTGCACGGTCACTGCATGACGGGCGGGCTCGAACTCGCGCTCGCCGCCGACATCATCATTGGGGCCGACAATACGCGCCTGTCCGATAGCCACCAAAGGTGGGGCTTGCATGCCGGCTGGGGCCTGACTCAGCGGCTGTCGCGGCGCATCGGCCCCGCGATGGCCAAGGAGATGATGCTGTCGGGCCGCGAGCTGACTCTGGACGAAGCGTTGCGCTTGGGCCTCCTCAACCGCGTGGTGCCGCTCGACCGGCTCACGGAGGAAGCGCAGGCGCTCGCCGCCCAGATCGCGGTCCATCCGCGAGACGTGACTCGTTGGGTCAAGAAGATGATCGACGGCGGCATCGACCTTCCGTTAGTCGATGCGCTGGCCTACGAAGTGAGACACAACCCGGGCCGCAACGCCGACCTTGAGGACCGATTGCAGAAGGGAGGTTTCTGACCATGGCGTTGCCGAACGACCCCGCCTTCGCCCACCTTACTTTGCCCCTGGTGGCCGCGCCCATGTTCTTGGTGACGGGCCCGGACATCGTCATCGCCGCCTGCCAGGCCGGCATCATGGCCGGTGCGGCCGCAGCTTCTGCGCGCTCTGCCGAGGAGTACGACGACTGGCTTGGCCGTATCGAAGACGAGTTGCGCAGTTTCCAAGCCTCCACGGGCCGCAAGCCCGGTCCCTATGCCGCGAACCTGAGCGCCGGCGCGGCGAAGAACGAGCGCGCCGCGCGCTTCGAGAAGGAGCTCGACTTCTGCCGCCGCCGCCGGGTGCCTATCGTCATCAGTGTCGGCGGCGCGCCTGCCGACCTGGTCAAGGAAGTCCACGCCTGGGGCGGCTTGGTGTTCCACGACGCGACCACGGTGCGCCACGCCGAGAAGGCGGCCGAGGCCGGCGTCGATGGCCTGAACCTTATCGCTTCGGGCGGCGGCGGCCACGCGGGGGTTAACAGCGCGTTCGCGCTGCTGCCGCAGGTGCGCGCCTTTTTCGACGGCACCATCGTGCTCGGCGGCGCCATCGGCACCGGCGCCGGCATCCTGGCAGCGCAGGCGCTCGGCGCGGATCTCTGCTACATGGGCACGCGCTTCATCGCCACGCAGGAGTCGATAGCGCCGCAGGCCTACAAGGACATGCTGGTGGCCACCGAGACCAGCGACATCCTCTACACATCCGCCTTCACCCGCGGCGTGCCGTGCAACTTCATGAAGACCTCGATCCGCGCCAATGGCTTCGATCCCGACACCCTGTCGACCGAGACCACTCCGCTCGATCCGCTGTGCGAGACCCGCAAACCTTGGCGCGACATCTGGGCAGCCGGCCACGGCGTCGGCATGATCCACGACATACCCACCGTCAAGGCGTTGGTCGACCGCATTCGACGCGAATACGTCGAAGCCGTCCATCGTCTGCAACAGATCACCGCGATGCGGGGGCATCGTTTTTCAAAGGAGAACGTATGAGCAAAAAGCGCGTCATCGCCTGGGGCACTGGCCCGATCGGCCTGCCGGGCCTGCGCGGCCTGATCGGCCACCCCGAATACCAGTTGGTCGGCCTGCATGCCTGGTCACCGGACAAGATCGACCGCGACGCGGGCGACATCGCCGGGTTGGGCAAGACTGGCGTCATTGCCACCGACGACGTGGCCGCGCTGCTGGCCCTGAAGGCTGACTGCCTGGTCTACCAGGGCAACTATTCGAACCGCGAGGCCCAGTGCGTGGCCGAGGTGGTGCCGTTCCTGGAGGCCGGCACGAATGTCGTCGGCCCCGCCATGATGGACCTGATCGCCCCGCACCGCGGGCGACCAGAGTTCGTGCAGCCTATCGCCGCCGCCTGCGAGAAGGGGCGCAGTTCTATCTTCTGCGGAGGCACCGACCCCGGCTACATGACCACCGGCCACCTGTTCAGCCTGCTGTCGGGAGCGGGGCGCATCGATAGTGTCCACGTCGCCGAGATCTGCAACCTCAACGGTTACGGCAGCTTCCTGTCCATCGTCAACTGGGGATTCAACGAGCCGCTGGACTTCAGGGCACCGATGTTCTACGACGACATCGGCCGCGGCTGGCACGAGAGTACGGTCTGGGGCATCGGCGACTACCTCGGCGTGGAACTGGACAAGATCGAGCACAGCTACGAGACGCGCTCGGTGCCGTTCGACTACGACGCGGCCTGGGGCAAGGGCAAGGCGAACACCATCGCCGCCATCCGCTGGACGATGACCGGCATCTACAAGGGAGAGCCGCTGGTGGTCTACCGCAAGATCGAGCGCACGCACAAGGACGCTGGGCCCGACTTTGAGCAGCCGCTGAACGACACCGAGGCGGGCTACCAGATCACCATTGAGGGCGACCCGGGTTTCCACACCGAGATCAGCATCGGCCTATCCGCCGGCTGTGCGGTCACCGCACTGCACCCCATCAACGCCATCAACGAGGTCTGCGCCGCCAAGCCGGGGATTCTGGGACAGCTGGACATGCCGCACTTCTATTCGAAGTTCATCCGCCGCTGAAGCCTCCATGGGCGCGTCCGCGGCAGCTTGGCTCGGCCACGACGGGCCCGTCCGCCCGCGTGGCCATCGTGTCGGGCGCTGCCATTGGGCGCGACAGTTGTGCTGAATATATTGAGTCGGCGTGTCGTGGGCCGGGCAATGTCGAACCAGCTGCATACCGAACTGATGCAACGCGCACTGGACATGGCATTGTCGCAGGGGCGGCCCGCGAGCGTGATGCATCATTCGGATAAGGGGGCCAATATCCGTCGATTGCCTTCGAACGCCGCTGCCGCGAGGCAGGCGTGCAGCGCGTGCAGCGTTTTCACATCCACTGGCGGCTCGCTCGACGGCGCGCCTGCCGCGCCAAACACGTCTGCCGCGCGCTCCTGCAACTGCCGCGTCCACTCCGTGATTTGGTTCGGGTGCACATCAAACTGCTGCGCCAGTTCCGCCAGCGTCCGCTCGCCTTTGACCGGCTGCAAGCGCCACCTTCGCTTTGAACGCCGCTGAGTGCGTCCGTCGGGTTCTCTTCGTCATTTCCTCGGTTCCTTTGCCAGCATTATCGCCGGCTCAGGCCCCGGCCAAACCACTTATCCGACTGACCGAATTTGCGCGGCCACCTCTCGAGGCAGAAGTTCTGGGTGACCGCCTTCCCGTCCGGCCAGGGTGCGACCGGGCGCACCTGCACTGCGTATCGCATGCCGTTCGGCGCCAGCCTGACGCGGTTCCCCGCGCGCTCAAACACCGTCACGCCCAGGAACGCCTCCAGCCGGCCGATCTGGCGGCTGACCGCGCCTTCGGTCCGCGCCGGCTCGTCGGCCGCGCGGGCGAGGCTCCCGTGTCGGGCCGCCGCCTCGAAGGCCCGGACCGCGTCAACTCGGAAGGGTTGATGATCGCCGGCATGCATTTAGAGGCCAGTTCAAAAACTCCGGAGAGGGGTTGTTTACTTCCTCGGCAAGCTGTTAACCTTGGGCATCAGAACAAGGGAAGTCCAAGGATGGAAGCGCCAATCATTGACGACGAACTGTGGATACTGATCGAACCATTGCTGCCACCTGCGAAGCTTCGCGCGAAGAGCGATCCTGGTCGTCCGCGCGTGTCCGATCGTGCGGCGCTCAACGGTATCCTGTTCGTGTTCAAAACGGGAATTCGTTGGAACCACTTGCCGACTCGTCTGGGCTTTGGCTCGGGCGCCACTTGCTGGCGGCGATTGAGCGGCTGGCAAAAGGCTGGTGTATGGGACCAACTGCACGAGTTGCTGCTCGACAAGTTGCGTGCGACCGGCCAAATCGATCTGTCATACGCTGCGGTCGATTCGTCGTCCGTGCGCGCCGTTGGGGCGGGCGAAAAACTGGCCCGAACCCCACGGATCGCGCGCGACCCGGTTCCAAGCACCACATCCTCGTAGACGCCAACGGCGTTCCTCTCGTTGCGATCCTGACTGGCGCGAACACCAACGACGTCACGCAGTTGCTGCCGCTCGTTGATGCGATCCCACCCATCCGCGGCGTTCGTGGCCGACCGCTTCAGAAGCCCGGCGTCGTCTACGCCGATCGCGGCTACGATTGCACCCGACATCGTCGCGCGTTGCGCGAACGCGGTATCAAGCCGGTGATCGCCAAGCGCCGGACCGAGCATGGCAGTGGTCTGGGCAAGTATCGTTGGGTGGTCGAACGTACGCATTCCTGGCTCCACAATTTCCGTCGCCTACGCACTCGCTTTGAGCGACGTGCCTACATTCACGAAGCATTCCTGAAACTTGGCTGCTCGCTCATCTGTTGGAACATCTTCCGACGAGCTGAGCAGGGTTTTTGAACTGGCCTCTTAGGGTCTGTTTACATTCGATGAAATGTGTTTACATCTTGTTTTTTGCACGATCAAGGCAAGATGGTCCGAACATTACTGAGCGACGAGGTATGGGCACGAATCGAGTATGTCCTGCCAGGCAAGGAAGGCGACCCGGGGCGAACGGCAGCCGACAATCGGTGGTTTGTCGAGGCCGTTCTCTGGATCGGCCGCACGGGTTGTCCGTGGCGCGACTTGCCGAAGGAATTCGGCCGATGGCATACGGTGTACATGCGCTTCTCCCGGTGGCGTCGCAAAGGCGTGTGGGAACGCGTGGCACATGCGGTATCCGACGAGACGGAAATCAAACGCGTGCTGATCGACTCGACCATCGTGCGAGCACACCAGCATTCGGCAGGCGCCCGAAAAAAGCGGCCCGCAAGCGCTCGGCCGCTCACGAGGAGGATTGACGACCAAGTTGCATCTGGCCGTTGATGAAGCCGGGCGGCCGCTGCGAATGATTGTCACGCAAGGACAGGTCTCGGACATTTCGTGTGCGCACGAATTGGTCGAGCATCTGCGCACGGGCGCCGTGATTGCTGACAAAGGTTACGACTCGGACGCCTTCGTGAACACCATCCGCGCTACGCGCGCGAAGGCCGTTATCCCGCCGCGTTCGAATCGAAAGACCAAACGTCGGTACAGCCGCGTGCTGTATCGAACTCGGAACATCGTCGAACGCTTCTTCAATCGCATCAAACATTTTCGTCGTGTCTCCACTCGTTACGACAAGCTCGCCGGTAACTATCTCGCCTTCGCGGTGCTTGCTTGCGCCTTTGGACCGCTGGTGAGAATGTGAACAGGACCTAGGAACTTGAACACCCCGATCGCCGGGGCGTGGTCGGCGTCATCGCCCAGCACGTTGGCGTCGATGGACGGCGGCGCCTCGGGATCCGACGCCGTGATTTCGATCGTGCCGCGACTTACCGGCCGTAGCGCGTAGCCGCCGATCATCATGCCGTGCTCCTTCTCCAGCACGGTCTCGGTGAAGCCCTTCCTGCCATCCACGGAAAACGGTCCCATGAACAGCTGACCGTCCGCACGGTCAAGCCCCGGCTGCGTGCGGAAGAAGGCACCCACCTCAAATGAGCCATCCGCGAGCGGCCCAGTGCCGAACAACTGCTGCCGCACAACGTTGCGCAGCAACGAAACGCCGGAAAACTCATGGTTCATGCTGCCGCGCGAAACACGCGCCTGCAGGCCAATGCCGCGCTGATCACGCAGGTTGCGGCCCACATCCGGGCTATCCACCAGCACGTCAATACCCAAGCGCTGCAGGACCAATGCCCGAACGTTGCAGGATCATCGGCGAGTTCAGCACCCCACCGCTGAGCATGATTTCCCGGCCCCGGAACGTCGCGGGGCGTCCGTTGTGCGACCCCACCACACCGGTGGCCTGCCGGCCGGAGAATGCCACCCGATCGATTGTGCAATTGGTCATTACCGTGAGGTTCGGGCGCTTGCGGGCGGGCGCCAGGAAAGCGCGTGCCGAACTGTTGCGGCGCCCCCACGAATAGTGCGGGCGTAGCAGCCAATACCTTCGTTATCCTCACGGTTCAGGTCGTCGCGGTAGGGTAGCCCGAGCTCGACACCGGCAGCAATCATCGCGTCGCATAACGGTTGCCGGCGCCTGAATACAGAGATGTGCAGCGGTCCACCGGCGCCGCGCATCTCGTCGGCACCCAGCTCGTGGTTTCCAATCGCCTTGTAGCAGGCCAGAATGTGGCGCCAACTCCAGTCGGTCAAACCGTTCGCCGCCCAACCGTCGTAGTCTTCTGGCTGGCCACGCACGTACACCATGCCGTTGACCGAGATCGACCCTCCCAATGTGCGGCCACGGATCCATTGCTCGACACGCTGCGAGCCCGCTCCCACCTTCGCCTCATAGCGCCAGACAAGGCTGGGATGACAGAATAGTTTGGCAAAGCCGCGCGGCATATGGATGAGCGGGCTTGAATCCTTCGGGCCGGCTTCGATCAGGAGCACCTGCTTGGCCGGGTTGCTCGACAATTGGTGGGCCAGCACGCACCCGGAAGACCCCGCACCGACAATAATGTAGTCGTATTGCATCGCGGATCACTCACCCATGTGCTCGCCCATGCGGGCAACGATGTCCAAAGTGCCCATCAACATGGCCCCACCGTCGACGAGGTATTCGCTGCCGGTAATCATCGCGGCATCGTCTGAGGCCAGGAACGACACCACCTTCGCAACCTGCGAGGGCTCTGCGATCTGCCGCAGCGGCAACAACGTCGAGACCCAGCCGAGCGGGGCCACCTCGGTCTGCGGCGTGCGCATCCAACCTGGGTGCACGGAGTTGACGCGGATCTTGTCCGGCCCGAGGTAATAGGCCGCAGCCTTGCTCATGCCGCGGATCGCAAACTTTGATGCGGTGTAGGCCAGCCCGCCCGCCGAGTGCAACCCGGCGACCGACGAAATGTTCACGATCGAGCCGCCGCCAGCGCGACGCATCGAGGGCACCACCGCCTTCATGCCAAGGAAACAACCCAGCTCGTTGACTTCGGACACCGCGCGGAAGTCTTCCTCGGTGATCTCGTCAAAGCCCTTCAGCTCGATCAATGCCGCGTTGTTCACCAGCACTTGCACCGGACCGAAAGCGGCTTCGGCGTGTTGCATTGCCGCCGCCCATTGAACTGCTTTGGTGACATCCATCTTCATGAAGCGAGCGGCAGACCCCAGGCGCTCCGCCACTTCTCGACCTTGCTCTTCAAGGAGGTCGCACAGCAGCACCTGCCCCCCTTCCGCAACGATGTCCTCGGCGATGCTCGATCCAAGGCCGCGTGCCGCGCCAGTGACGATGGCAACCTTGCGCTCCAACCTGCGGCCAGTCATTGATGACCCCGCGAAGTGGTAACACAGTGCTGGATGGCGATCGGAGTCTTCATCTTATTCTCCAGATACAACAGGGCTTCTCGCGAAGCATCGTGGCTCGTCGTTGCCGACGGCCGGTGACGTCCTGAAGTCGTCCACTCAATCTTGCCATGCCAGCCGTAAAGTTCCTATACCGTTTCATTAGAGAAAACACTTAGATGAGTTCGACCAAGAGCTTCGCGTCAGCCCCGCGCAACCAGACTCTGCCGAGCAGCCGCAGCTGTCAAAGTCGAAAAGATGTGCTGGTCGACGGTGGAAAGGTGGTGCTAGACCACACCGTCGTGCGATCGACACCGCACCGGCTCGGCGCCCCGGCCCTGTTGCCGTCTGAGATCACTGTGAAACGGGTTGCGGCCATCCTGAGCGTTTTCCGGAAGCTGGGCCGAGCCGGTGCCGATTCATTGCGCTTCAGGCAAGGACCGCATCCCCTCTCCGTGGCGGCCCGCCTGCAGCATGCATTCTCGAGCCATCGCGGGACGGCATCGTCGCCGACTGCATGGCCTCCGCCTCCAGTGACTTGTTGACCGATCGTGAAAGCACAAGCCGTTACGCCCGAGTTGAGATTTCGAGAAAGGCCAAGAATTTCAGAACGTGCTGCACTGCCAATTTTTCGGTTGCCTGATCAGCAAGTTGGTTCAGCTATCACGGTTCGTAGCTCACACTGCGATCCAGTGACTCGAGACTATGGCCGCACCGTCGCAGGAGTGTGCGACATTGCAATAAACAGGATGCAAAAAAGGTGGTCTACCGATGTCCGAGTTCTTGGTGAAACGTGACGGCGAAAATTGCATCAGCCGCACCCGTCGTACTGGTCCACCCCAGGTCCTGCTTGGTATTCCGGTAGTCAACCTCGGTGCGTCGCCGTTATATCGGCTTCGTAGACCATGCGCGGCAGCAGCGTGCAGGGGAGTTGGAAACGACGGGCGCTGCGGCGCAGCGTCAGCGCTTCGCAGCACACCCGGATTTTCAGAGGCGTGTCCAGACGGAGCGCCCGTCCGTCCAAAGCACGTTACGCCAAGCGTGCGTTTCCGTTGTTGATGGCGACTGAGGTTGCGTTCCAGCACTTCGACCGTGAAACAGCAGTTCCCGGATTCGCGCCACATCCGGGTGCGCAGCGTCTCGCCGGGAAAGACTGGCGCCGTGAAGCGCCCAGCCATCGCCTTCAGCCGTGTCGGGTCGTAGTCGCACACGCCACGCAGCAAGGCATGGCAGGCGATGCCGAAAGTGGCCAAACCATGCAGCACCGGGCGATCAAATCCGGCCTTCCGCGCTATCTGCGGGTCTGCGTGCAGAGGGTTCATGTCGCCGTTGAGGCGATACATCAATGCCGTCTGGGGCAATGTGGGCAAATCGCACACCACGTCGGGAGTGCGGTCCGGAATCGGGTGGGGCGACGGCAACGTGCGGGGCGGTCCCCCAAAGCCCCCGTCGCCGCGGCAGAACATCGTGTACCGGGATGTGCACAGGGGTAAACCCGTGGCCGCATCGGAAATCAGTCGCTCGCACACGACCAGTGCCCCGCGCCCCGGCCCCTTGTCGATCACGTCGACCACACGCGTACGCCCATTGACAACCGCCTCAATGGGCAACGGATGATGCACTACCAGAGTTTGATCTGCCTGCACGATCTGGACCCAGTCAAGACCCGTATCCATGGTGCGGGGCCAAAAGCCAGGGTGCGCCAGCACGACACCGATCGCTGGCAACACGCGCAAATCCCGCTCGTAGACGAAGCGCAGTTCCTGTTCGTCTAGCGGGTCTGCACCCAAGCCGAGGCTGAGCGCGAAGCGCATCACGTCGATGGCGGTGTATGAGTGCGTCGAATCGGGGATTTTCAGGTTCAGGAGACGTTCGGGATCCAGGTTCATGGCGGTGTTCGAAATTGCGCTTTGCATCTTGCTAGTTCGGCGTTAAAGTTGCGATACCGTATCATTAGGATAACACGTAATGTATTCCATAAACTTGCATGCGGGAGACTTGGGCGATGCAGAGTGCCGGGAGGGAAACCGTCGATGAACCAGTTCGCCCCCGGTACGCTGGCTGAAACGCTGCGCGCCAACGCTCAGTACCACGGTGACACGGTGGCAGTCGAATGCAAAGGCCGAAGCCTCACACACGCCGAGCTCTACGCACGTGCCCGCCGCCTGTGTGCCACCTGGGCCGCCGCAGGCCTGCGCCCGATGGACCGTGTGTCCGTGCTGGCGATGAACGAGATCGAGTATTTCGAGCTGTACGCCGCGGCAGAACTGTCGGGCGTGGTGCTGGCGACGTTGAACTTCCGTCTCGCCGTGCCGGAGCTGGCCTTCATACTGAAGGACAGTGCACCCCGCCATCTGGTGTTCGAGGCACAGTACCTGCCTGCCGTGGAGCAACTGCGATCGCAATTGCCCGGCACCGAACAGTACATCTGCATCGGCGGTGAAGCCACGTGGACGCGCAGCTATGAAAGCTACGTGAACGACGGCGATGCCGCCTACGAACCAGTACCACCGTGCGTCACCGACCTGGCTTACCTGGTGTACACAAGCGGCACCACCGGCCGGCCAAAGGGCTGCATGCTGGGCCAGTCGGCCATGACGAGCTTCGCCGAGACCCTCAGCGGCATCATGCAATCGGGACCTAGCGATCGCACGCTGCTGACGATGCCGATGTTTCACGTCGGCGCAAAGATGATCCAGCTCGGCGCCCATTGGCAAGGCGGCACCGTGGTGCTGCATCGCAGCTTCGATGCCAAGACCATCCTGGAAACCATCGAACGCGAGCGCATCACCGTCACACATATGGCGCCCACGATGATTCAGATGTTGCTGGACCATCCCGACGTGCTCGAGCATGACCTGTCCAGCCTGCGCATGCTGGTGTACTCGGCCGCGGCGATGCCGGTGGCGTTGCTGCGTCGGGGGCTGGACCTGCTAGGTCCGATCTTCACGCAAATGTATGGGCAGACCGAAGGTGCCGGCACCGTGCTGCCGGCCTCACATCACCTGCTGGATCGCGACGAACGCCAGCGCCAGCGAACGCTGGAGCGCATCAAGTCCATCGGTGTGCCGATGCGCGGCACGGAGGTGCGCATCGTTGACGCCCAGGGGCGCGACTGCGCTCACGGCGACGCCGGCGAGATCGTCATCCGCGGCCCGATGAACATGCAGGGCTACTGGAACAACTCGGCCGCCACGCTGGAGACGCTGCGCGACGGTTGGCTGCACACCGGAGATGTTGGTCGCTTCGATGATGACGGCTTCATCTACTTGGTGGACCGGATGAAGGATGTCATTGTCTCCGGCGGCGAGAACATCTACTCGCGTGAAGTTGAAGAGGCCTTGTATGAACACCCGGCCGTGTGCGAGGTAGCGGTGATCGGCGAACCCGACCCAAAATGGGGCGAGGCAGTGTGCGCCGTGATCGCGCGTCAACCGGGTACCACGGCGGACGAAGAGCTGCTCACCGCGCATTGCCGCGAGCGCATGGCGGGCTACAAGCGCCCGCGCCGCTACGTCTTCGTCGAGGCGTTGCCCAAACTGCCCAGCGGCAAGATCGACAAGCGCGAGGTGCGGCGCCTCCACGCCCGCACGATTGCCTGACCCTGGCGAAAAGACATTCCCCATGAACCTGCACCTGAATGAAGACCAACGTCTGCTGCAAGAGGCGTTCTCCCGGCTTTTCAGCAATGAATCCACCTCTACCCACGTGCGGGCCGCCGAGGCCACCGGCTTCGACGCGACGCTGTGGGAACAGTGCGTTGAGATGGGCATCCCGCTGATGCGCGTGCCCGAGGCCCTCGATGGCGGCGGCCTCGGTCTGATGGACGCTGTCCTGATGGCCGAAGAAGCGGGGCGGTCGCTGGCCAGTGCGCCCGTCGTGGAAAGCACCGTGGCAGCGCATCTGCTGGCTGTCGCCGGCGGGGATGAAGCTCGCTCCTGGTTAGCCAAGGTAGGTGACGGTAGTGCCATCATCACCCTGGCACTGGCGCCGGTCACGCCGTCCAAAGGCCAGTTGGTGCCGGCCGCCTCCGTGGCTCAGGCGGTGCTGTGTCTGCACGACGATCGTCTGCTGCTGGTGCCGCAATCTGCGCCTGCGGCCCGTACGGCCAACCTAGGTGCGCTGCCACTGAATGAGTGGACGCTGCCTGCCGACCTGTCAGTTGCAGTCGAGCTGGCCCAGGGGCAAGCCGCGCGAACTGCCTACGCTGCAGCAGTGGACGAATGGAAGCTGCTGTCTGCTGCACAAATCGCCGCAGCGGCACACAAGGCGCTGGAAGATGCCGCGGCCTACTCGCGCGAACGTACCGCCTTCGACCGCCCAATCGGCGGCTACCAAGGTCTGGCGCATCCTCTGGCCGACTCGGTCACCGACGTGGAAGGGGCTCGGCTACTGGTATGGCGTGCCGCCTCGCTGGCGGGCAAAGGTTCACCACAAGCCGCAGCAGCTGTGAGCAAAGCCTGGTGGTGGGCAACCGAGAGCGGCGGGCGCGCAACGGTGCGGGCGATGCGCACTTTTGGCGGCTACGGCATGACGCTGGAATACGACGCGCAGCTGTACTTCCGGCGCGTGCGCAGCCTGGCCCTGCTGCCCGGCAACCCGGAGCACGAACTCGCACGGCTAGCCGAGCGTCTCTGGTATGCGCCCGACGCCCCGCCGCCGCCAATCGCCAATGCAGGAGACACCGGCATCGAGTTCGACTACGGCGCTGCAGCGGCAGACTACGCTGCACAAGCCGAGGCATTCTTCACCGCGAACCTGAAGGGGCGCGAGGACTTCGCCTTCCATTCGGTGGACGGCCACGACCCCGCAATCCACCGAGCACTCGGACAAGCGGGCCTGCTGTACCCCGACTGGCCAAAGGCTCATGGTGGGGCGGCCCGCTCGCCATACGAAACCGCTGCGCTCTACAGCGCGTTTGCTGAAGCCCATTGGCCCACCTCTGTCATCCGGGTGTCCGACATGGTCGGCAAGATGGTAATGGCCTTTGGCACTGATGCCGTCAAGCAGGAGCTGCTGCCGCCGTTGCTGGCGGGCACTACCACCTGTGCGCTTGGCTACACCGAACCTTCGTGCGGCTCGGACATCTTTGCCGCCAAGACCCGTGCGGTTAAGGACGGTGACGAATGGGTCATCGACGGCCAGAAGATGTTCACCAGCCAGGGCCACATCGCCGACTATGTGCTGCTGCTGGCCCGCACCAACCCCGACGCCGCCAAGTACGCCGGCCTTACCCTCTTTCTCGTGCCGGCCAACGTGCCCGGCTACGCCGTGCAAGAGGTCAAAACGCTGGGCAACGAGCGTACCAACATCACCTACTACGAAGGCTTACGCATCCCTGACCGCTACCGGCTGGGCGAGATCAACGGCGGGGTGAAGGTCATGAGCGCGGCACTGACGATGGAACAGAGCGCCGGTGACTTCTTCGTTGCTGAACTGAGCGCGATGATCAAGTACACCGAACGTTGGGCGCGCGCCAGCGGCGCCATCGACCGGGAGGAGGTGCGCCGTGGCCTAGCCAAGGCGCATGTAGTGCGCGAAGTAGCCGATACGCTGTCACGCCGCTGCGTCTGGGCCTTCGCCGAACATGCCGTCGGCAAGCATCACGGGCCCATGGCCAAGCTGTTCGCCAGCGAGGCCCTGGTGAGCGTCTCGACCGACCTGATGGCACTGACCGCGCCGACCTCGCTGTTGCAGGGCCCCACCGATCTGGGCCGTCTGGAACTCGAAGGCCGCAAGGCCATCCAGGCCACCATCTACGGCGGCACCAGCGAAGTGCAGCGCAGCCTCATCGCAGAAGCCGCATTGGGCATGCCGCGCACGCGGAGCTGACCGGTAGGCGCCCCCAAAAGAGAGACAACCATGACCTCATCCCATCTGTTGATCGACGCCGTCGGCCCCGTGCTGCAACTCACTCTGAACCGGCCCGAAAAGTACAACGCCATCACGCTCGCCATGGGCGATACCCTGTTCGATGCGGTGCGCAGCTTCGCCGCCGATCCGGCGCTGCGTGTGCTGCTGATCCGCGCCAACGGCAAGTACTTCAGCGCAGGCGCGGACTTCACCGACATCGCCATGCCCGACCCCAAGGGCAGCAGCAGCGCCGCACGCACCTGGTACCGTAACGGACGCGGCAGTTTCCACACGATGTTCGACGAGATCGAAGCGCTGGAGAAACCCGTCGTCATCGCACACCACGCGCCTTGCCTAGGTGGTGCACTGGAGATGTCGCTGTCCTGCGACTTCCGGTTGGCCGCGCGCAACGCACGCTACTCGTTGCCCGAGATCGAGACCATCGCGACCCTGCCCGGGTCCGGCGGCGTCAGCCGGCTCACCCGTATCGTCGGTCCCCATTGGGCGCGCTGGCTCGCAATGGCGGCCAAGCCCATCGACGCGGAGCGCGCCCTCGCCATTGGTCTCGTCCACGAGGTGTTCGAAGACGATGCGTTTGACGCGGGCGTCATGGACTTCTGCAACAAGCTGGCGTCCCTGCCTCGCGAAGCCCTCGCGCTGACCAAACTGGCCATCGAACTGGCCACCGATCTGGACCGCCAGCAGGCACGCAATGTCGAGCGCCTCGCCAACAGCATGCTGTTCGTTGGTGGCGAACACAAGGAGCAGATCGCCGCCATGCGCGCCAGGCTCACAGGTGCAAAGATCTGAAGACGCCGGATAGCGCCTCACCATGACGAACCCACTTCGGAGATGCCGAGGGCGTTACCACGCATGTGTGACGCGACGGATTGCACGATTCCCAGACGATTAGGATAGTTTATGAACAAACGAGACACCGAGATCGGGCCTGCACACGCGTCGGCTCGCCCCACTTTGGATCAGGCGAAAGAGGCAGTTCGAACGCTCATTCGATGGGCGGGTGACGATCCTGAAAGAGAAGGCCTTGTTCAAACACCGGCGCGCGTCGCGCGCGCGTATCGCGAATTCTTCGCGGGATACGAATCCGACCCGATTCAGATTCTCGCTACGACGTTTTCCGAAGTGGACGGCTACGATGAAATGGTCGTGCTGAAGGACATTCGCTTCGAAAGTTATTGTGAGCACCATATGGTGCCGATCATTGGCCGCGCACATGTCGCCTACCTGCCCGATCACCATGTGGTTGGCATCTCCAAACTTGCTCGCCTTGTCGATGTCTATGCAAAGCGCCTGCAGATTCAGGAGAAGATGACCGTTCAGATCGCCGATGCGTTAAACACCGTGCTGCGGCCAAAGGGCGTCGCCGTCATTCTGGAAGCCGCACATCAGTGCATGAGCACACGGGGCGTACATAAGCCTGGCGCGTCGCTGGTGACCAGCCGAATGCTAGGTGCGTTTCGTGACGATCCCACCACTCGCCGCGAATTTCTGTCGATCGTGGGCAACAGTACGATCATGCCGTTGCCGAACAGCTGAACCTATCCATTGTGAACAAACCATGCTGTGCCGGCTGACGAACTGGATGCCGTTGTCGACGCGATAGCGAAGCTACTGGCAAATGGCACCGTGCGGGCGATTCAATGGATGAGGACGTCGGCCAATATCGGACTCAAGTAACTCGCGCATTGATTCTCGATGCGTGGATAGCGCAGGAAGGCGGTCAAACCTGACGGAAGACCATCGGGAAGCGGTGAACGCGCTACGCGAAAAGCGCGAGCGGGTTTTAAGGGCGTTGATTTGATTGCGCCGGGTACGGCGACGGAGAGAACGAATATGCAACGGATAGTGATGGTAACCGGTGGCTTCGGTACATTGGGACGCGCCGTGGGCCGATTATTCTCTAACAACGGCTGGAAGGTGGCGCTGCTCGACAAGGCACCGGCTCCAGATGAAACAAATGCGGCACAACTGAACGTGGCGTGGTGGCGCGGCGGTGTCGAGCTGACGGATCTCGACGCGGCGCGAACCGCGATGTCGGCGGCGGTCGAGCAACTCGGCGCACTCGATGTGATCGTCAATGTGGCCGGTGGTTTTCGCTGGGAGACGCTGTCCGACGGCAGCCTCGACACGTGGGACCTGATGTACCAGATGAACGTACGCACGGCGGCCGCGGCATCGAAAGCGGCACTCGACTATCTAGCCGGTGGCACACGCGGCGGCCGCATCATCAACATCGGCGCTGGCTCTGCACTGAGGGGCGGCATTGGGATGGGGGCGTACACGGCATCTAAATCGGGGGTGATGCGCTTGACCGAGGCGCTAGCCGAGGAACTCAAGGATCGGTCGATTACGGTCAATGCAGTCCTGCCCGGTATTGTCGATACGCCGCAGAATCGCAACGACATGCCTGGCGCAGATTTTTCGCGTTGGGTGCGGCCCGAGGAAGTAGCCAACGTTATTTTCTTTCTCGCTTCCGACGCAGCATCGGGCGTCACCGGCGCGTTGATTCCGGTCATCGGGCGCAACTAGGGAAACACTGATTAATCCGGCTCGGTGGTCATCGCTGACGCAGCCGAGGACGTTGTAGAAGATAGTTCACGGAACGAGCCCACGACGATGAAACGGCAAATGAGCTTTGCGGAAGCGGAAAGCGCGGGTAAGAAGCGCGTGACCCGGCGTCAGCGTTTCCTGGACGAGATGGAAAAGCTGGTGCCGTGGTCGCGATTGCTGACGGCAATCGAGCCGTACTACCCGAAAGGAACTCGCGGCCGCCCGCCGATCGGTCTGGAGCGGATGCTTCGAATCTACTTCCTGCAGCAATGGTACAGCCTGTCGGACGAAGGACTGGAGGATGCGCTGTACGACAGCATCGCGATGCGGGCGTTTGCGGGGATTGATCTGGCCGTCGAGAACGCGCCGGATGCGACCACGCTGCTGAAGTTCCGGCGCCTGCTTCTCGAACATGACCTGACGCGCAAGCTGTTCGACGAGATTGGTATATCGCTGTGCGAACGCGGGCTGATGATGAAGGAAGGCACGCTTGTCGATGCGACGATCATCGAAGCACCGCCGTCGACCAAGAATGCCGAGAGGCGTCGCGATCCGGACATGCATCAAACGAAGAAAGGCAACGAGTGGCACTTCGGCATGAAGGCGCACATCGGCGTCGACGCCGATTCGGGGCTGGTTCACAGCGTAGTCGGCACGCCCGCCAACGTGTCGGATGTTTCGCAAGCGCACGCGCTGTTGCATGGTCATGAGCAAGAGGCGTTCGGCGACGCGGGCTATATCGGCGTAGACCAGCGAAATGAAATGAAGGGCCGGTCGGTGAAGTGGCGCGTGGCGGCCAAGCGAGGAAAGATCAAGACGATGCACGATGGTGCGCTGAAGGATCTGATGATCGCGCTTGAGCGAACCAAGGCGCAAATCCGCGCGCGGGTCGAGCATCCGTTCCATGTTGTCAAGAACCTGTTTCGCCATCGCAAGGTGCGCTACAAGAGACTGGCGAAGAACACGGCGCAACTGTTCAGCCTGTTCGCCTTGGCGAACTTGGTGATTGCGCAAAACCGGCTGCGGTCGATTCATGGGAGAAGTCCGTCATGCGTGAGAGAAATGCGAGAAATACGACGCTTGCTCGGGTCAAACTTCTCCGAATGGGCGGCGCTTCGCATTGGTATCCGGCCATTCTCCGCCCACGTTGCCGACCACCTCGCGCAATCGCCTATTAATCAGTGTTTCCCTAGGTCCTGTTCACATTCTCACCAGCGGTCCAAAGGCGCAAGCAAGCACCGCGAAGGCGAGATAGTTACCGGCGAGCTTGTCGTAACGAGTGGAGACACGACGAAAATGTTTGATGCGATTGAAGAAGCGTTCGACGATGTTCCGAGTTCGATACAGCACGCGGCTGTACCGACGTTTGGTCTTTCGATTCGAACGCGGCGGGATAACGGCCTTCGCGCGCGTAGCGCGGATGGTGTTCACGAAGGCGTCCGAGTCGTAACCTTTGTCAGCAATCACGGCGCCCGTGCGCAGATGCTCGACCAATTCGTGCGCACACGAAATGTCCGAGACCTGTCCTTGCGTGACAATCATTCGCAGCGGCCGCCCGGCTTCATCAACGGCCAGATGCAACTTGGTCGTCAATCCTCCTCGTGAGCGGCCGAGCGCTTGCGGGCCGCTTTTTTTCGGGCGCCTGCCGAATGCTGGTGTGCTCGCACGATGGTCGAGTCGATCAGCACGCGTTTGATTTCCGTCTCGTCGGATACCGCATGTGCCACGCGTTCCCACACGCCTTTGCGACGCCACCGGGAGAAGCGCATGTACACCGTATGCCATCGGCCGAATTCCTTCGGCAAGTCGCGCCACGGACAACCCGTGCGGCCGATCCAGAGAACGGCCTCGACAAACCACCGATTGTCGGCTGCCGTTCGCCCCGGGTCGCCTTCCTTGCCTGGCAGGACATACTCGATTCGTGCCCATACCTCGTCGCTCAGTAATGTTCGGACCATCTTGCCTTGATCGTGCAAAAAACAAGATGTAAACACATTTCATCGAATGTAAACAGACCCTAGAAGTCTGATTTATCGAGCTGGATGCGCCGGCCGTCGCTCGGCAATGCATGTCGATTGACCACGATCGTGATCTTCTCGCGATTGCTTTCAAATGCGGTGAGCAACTGCTCGGGAGTTGCCGTGTTTGCACCGAGCTTGTCTCGAATGATGTCGACCGGGAGCTTGATCGCAACATACCCCCAACCGGTGCCATAGGCGGAGAACGACAGACTCAGATCGTCGCAGACGATGGGGTATGTCAGACGAGTGGCGGAGTCTGTCATGGCGCGTGGAGAGTGGTTTCGCATTGGAGGGTGACAGGAGTATTGCATGTGGATGTGAAAACTCAAGGCGCGTGCAACCGCCGGAAACCCTCAGTTCCCGTCGCTTGCCGCGATGGAGGCCAACGCCCGATCGCCGTCACGTTGTGCAGTGTCTTCAGCGGAAAACGTGTCAAATGAGCGAGGGGCCGCATCGACGTTGGTGGTGCATTTAGCATACAGATCAGAAACAACACCAACCCATGGTGCCGTCCGTTACTGCGAATCGGGTCCGACCGCTCAACTTTTCGCCTACACAAACATGTCAAAGCCATTCTCAAATGTCCGCCTCTCGGCTAAGTTGAAATGTCCGGGCTTACGGGCTTGATGTTTGTTTCTCTTGGGTTACAGATCACGCAGTGTCGAAGAGCGGATCCTGAACGGGCAGGGTGCTTACGCTTGCGTCACTGCCCCTTGCAGACCGGCGGCCAGGTTTGCGCGCAGGCTGTGAGCAATCGTCAATTCTGGTGTACACGGTCGGGTCAGCATGATCAGGCGGCCAGCGGTTGAGGAGCCGGTGTGCTCTCGATCACCGGGGTTCCGTCTTTGAAGGGAATGCCCTTCAGGAGCGGTTCGATCTTGTCGACGCCGCGGATCTTCCGCCAAGACTGTTCAGCGGCTTCGATGAGCTTGAACGCCATCCCGAGGAAGGTTGCGCGTGACAGACAGTTGCGTGTGCGGCCCGTGCGATGACGCACCGTCGCGAACGTCGATTCGATCGTAAGCGATCAGGTAATGACGCCCCTCTATGAATGGAGCTTCTTGGAGAGTCGCTGGCCGTCCCTCGAGAAACCATGTCGCTCGTAGAAGTGATGAGCAGCCGGTCGATGGTCGCCGCTCGTCACCTCCAACTTTACACATCCGACCTGCCTAAACCAGTGTTCTGCAGCGTCAATCAGTGCGCTACCAACTCCGTTTCCCCGATATCGCTCGTCGACGACCATGCTAGTTATGCGCCCGAGATTGCCCGCCGCGTGGAAGAGAGGTAGTGCGTGGAGGCTGATACTACCGATGACTTGTTCTCGCACGGATGCCACAATGATTTTGTCCACCGGGCTCGGACGCATCGCTTCAATCTTCTCGAGGACTAGCGCTGGAGTTGTCTGGTAGCCGAGTTGCTGCAGCAAGAGCGCGATTGTTGCGTGATCCGCTGATCGCGATTCACGGATGAGAATGTCCGATGACTTCATCACGTACACTGCTCCAAGGTAAAAGATCTTCGTAGTCGCTGAGAGTTGTTGCCTTCGGTAATGCCCTAAACAGCGAGACGAGATACCGATACGGATCGATGCCATTCGCCTTGCACGTCTCGACGAGGGAGTACAGGTTGGCGCTGGCCTGCGCGCCGGCAACCGTATCGGAGAACAGCCAGCCCTTGCGGCCGACGACGAACGGCCGGATCGCGTTCTCGCACAGGTTGTTCGAGATCGGCCAGTTGCCGTTCTCGACGTAGCGGACCAGCTTGGGCCACTGTCCGCTCATGTACTGCAATGCCTTGCCGAGCAGACTCGACGGCAGGATGCCCGGTAGATGCTCGATCAGCATGCGCTCGATGATGGAGAGCACGCGGGCACTGTATCGGACACGCAGTCGCTGCCGGGGTTCGGGCGCCCACTTCGCACTGCGCGCCTCGGCTGCGAACAGCTTACCGATCAGCACGACGAAGCGCGTCGCCAGCAGGTCCGGCGAGCGTGCCGCCTTCGGCACCGACTCCTCGGCCTTGATGAAGCCGCGGCGCACGTGTGCCCAGCATCCGAGATGCACGAGCTGGTGATCGTGGGCGATGCCGTTGTAGAGCTCATACCCGTCCGTCATCAACACGGTGCTGGGCTGCACGCCAGCATAGAGCTTCCGCGCATGTTGGGCACCGCGTCCCGGCGAGTAAGAGAACATCCGCACAGGCGGCCCCGAGCCGTTGATCTGCGCCCACAGGTAACTCTTTGCTTGCGGCCTTCGTCCCGGTTCCTTCAGCACCTGGAACGTTGTCTCGTCGCCGTAGATCAGGTCCGACTCGAGCAGCGCGTCGCGCATCAGGTTGATTACCGGCTGCGTGGCCAGTCCCACCCGCACCACGCTGGTGGCCAGCGTATTCGACGAGATGTCTCCGCCGAAGCGACGCAGCAGCGTGGCCTGACGATACAGCGGCATGCCATACTGGTACTTGCCGGTGATGATCCACGCCAGCGCGGATTCCGTGAGCAGCCCGCGAGGGATGATACGCGGCGGTGCGGGCGTGACCTTGATGCCGAGGTCGCAGCACGGGCAGGCATACTTGACCCGCTGGTGCTGAACGACGCACACTTGCTCGGGAATCACGTCGAGCTGTTCGCTCGTTTCCACGCCGATCTCGACGAGAGCATGGCCATCATGCGCGCAGAACCGTTCGGACTCGGGCAACTCGTGTCGCACGACCTCGCGCGGCAGGTTCGGATCGAGTGGTTTGCGCCCACGCTTGCCGCGCGTGTGAGCGGCGACCGATGTGCCGGGCATATCCTCGCGCGCGGGCGCGTCGGTAGTCGTCGCCAGCGCCTCGGCTTCGTTGAACAGACCGAGCTGGTCAGCATGGCGCGCTTCGCTCGATGCGCCGAACAGTTCGTGCTTGTAGGCCCGCAGTTTCTCCTCGGCCAGATCGCGCTGAGCCGTCACGAGTCGAAGCTCACCGCGCAGCGCATCGCGTTCGGCGCTCGCGGCAATCAGCGCCTCGTACTCCTCGGCGCTCAACATGACGGGATTGTTCGGCATGGCCGGTTAGACCATGTCGCCCTCGTCGTGTTCAGCTCATCCGCGCGTAATATCGCTGGGGATGCTTCTGGATCACGGCCAGGTCGATTCCGTCGAGCAGCCAGTGCAACTGCTCAGCGCTGAGCGTGATCGTGTCGCCTCCGTTCGGCCAGACGAAGCGGTCGGCTTCGAGTCGCTTGAGCAGCAACCAGAAGCCGTTGCCGCCCCAGCCGAGAATCTTGATGCGATCGCGTCGTCGGTTGCCGAACACGAACAGCGCCGAGGTCATCAGATTCAGGCGCATCGCCTGTTCGACCAGAATCGACAACCCGTTGATGCCCATGCGGAAGTCGACTGGATCGCGATGCAGATAAACCTTCAGCTCTTCGTCGAACCGGAACACGGCAGCCTCCCGAGCATCTGGATCACCGTGGCCAGCTCATCGACACTCGCCTCGCCGAGATCAAATTCGACACCATTGGACAAGCGCACATGTAACGAGAGCGCCATCAACGACGGGGCTGGTGGCAGTACTGGGGAAACGGCAGGCACGGTCGACGCAGTCGTGACGACAGGAACGAATGCCCGCGCTTCACTCATCGGAACCCGACGGGCAGTGCCCGGAATGTCGATCGATACGCCGTCGATCACCAGCGGGTCCGGCCTCGTTGGGGTTTGCAGCGTATGCTGCTGATGGCGCGAGATCCAACGGCGCAACTGATTCGGATTGACGTCATGGTCCATGGCCGCCCGGGCGATCGATACCCTCGGCTTCAGACAAACCTCGACCAGCTCCCGCACGGCATCTTCATCAAATTCCCGCCGGCCATCCCGTCTGCGGCCAACCACCAGTCTGCTTCGAAGGTCCTGTTTCTCTGTCATCACGGTCTGAGTGCATGTGTCCACGCGGACACTTAGCATCTGACCTTCTGCCTACCATTGGTAGGGCGTCGTTTATTGACTGCTTACGATTGAACGCAGCATCGCTCATCCCAGCCTGCTTGCCGACATCCTCGTTTCGAAGTATGGGGATCACGTTCCGTTGTATCGGCAAACTGCGATTGCGGCCCGCGACGGTGTGCGTCTGGATCGCGCCAACATGGCTCGCTGGATCGGTCAATGCGAAGAGCTCTGCCGACCGCTGATCGAGGCACTACGGCGCTATACGATGGCGCCGGAGAAACTTCATGCGGATGACACGCCGATCCCCGTGCTTGAGCCCGGCAAAGGGAAAACCGTGACGGGCCGCTTATGGGTCTACGTGCGTGATGATCGACGTTCCGGTTCGACACAACCCGCGGCCGTCTGGTTTGCCTACTCGCCGGACCGCCAAGGAATCCACCCTCAGACTCATCTCGCCGGATTCGAAGGTGTCCTGCAGGCGGACGGTTACGCTGGGTTCAACGAACTGTATGAGAGCAGGAAGATCCGCCAGGCAGCATGTTGGGACCACGCGAGACGCTATCTGTTCGAGGTCCACGAATCCGGCCCGTCAGAATTTACAACTCAAGTCCTTGACATGATCGGCGAGCTCTACGGCATCGAAGCCGAGATCCGAGGCAAGCCACCCGATGAGCGTCTACGTGTTCGGCAAGAAAAAAGCAAACCACTGCTCTCGTCTCTCGAAGTACGCTTGAGGGAGAAACTTGAGACGCTCTGGCCGAAGGCACCGCTGGCTGCTGCGATCAACTACTCGCTAAATCGTTGGGAGGCACTCATACTGTTCTGCGATGACGGTCGAATCGAGATCAGCAACGTGCTGGCTGAAAACGCGTTACGCTGCGTATCGCTCGGCAGGAAGAACTTTCTGTTCGCCGGTTCCGACAGCGGCGGAGCGCGGGCGGCCGCGATGTACAGTTTGCTCGGGTCATGCAAACTCAACGGCATCAACCCGCGCACCTACCTCGAATACGTGCTCACGCACATCGCCGATTACCAGATCAATCGTGTCGACGAATTGCTGCCCTGGAACGTCGCCAAGCTGCTGCTCCCAGTCCCCGGCACTGCGAACTGATCCGGTCTGCCCACGGCAGGCATAGCCTGCCGCGCTCTGCGCCGCCTGTCCAGAAAATTTTGGACGGCCCTCACGCTACGCTTACTCATGGCCGAAGTGACCGCCTGGCAAGCGCGGCCGCTCGAGCCGATGTATCCGGTGGTGTTCTTTGACGCGCTGCGGGTCAAGATTCGCGAAGACGCCGTGGTGCGCAACAAGGCGATCTACCTTGCGCTGGGCGTTCTGCCCGACGGCACGCGCGATATTCTGGGCTTGTGGATCGAAGGCACCGAAGGCGCCAAGTTCTGGATGAAGGTGTTCAACGATCTCAAGACACGTGGCGTTCACGACATCCTAATCGCCGTGACCGACGGCCTCAAAGGCATGCCCGAGGCGCTGGCTGCCGTGTTTCCGGCGACCACGCTGCAGACCTGCATCGTTCACCTGATCCGCAACAGCCTCGATTACGCCAGCTGGAAAGACCGTCGAGGATTAGCCGCAGTGATTCGCCCAATCTACTGCGCACCGAGTGCGGAGGCGGCTCAGGCAGAACTCGACGCCTTTGCCGCAGGGCCATGGGGCCAGAAATTCCCGACAGTCAGTGCGGCATGGCGCAACGCCTGGGATCGTGTGATTCCGTTCTTCGCGTTTCCGCCGGCGGTTCGCAAGGTTATATACACTACGAACGCCATCGAGAACATCAACTCGCAGCTGCGCAAGATCATCAAGACTCGAGGACACTTCCCGACCGATGAGGCTGCCACCAAGCTCATCTGGCTGGCACTGCGCAACATCACTGCCGATTGGGAGCGTGCTGCTCATGACTGGAAGGCGGCTATGAACCAGTTCGCCATCCTTTACGAGGATCGATTCGTTCGACCATCCGTGTGAATCTCAACCCGCCTTGAACACGGAAATCCTGACACCCCCATTCTCGATAGCCGTCACTGAGCGCGACGCGTTCCTTCTCGCCAGTCGGTTTCACGCCGATGATCACCAGCAAGCACTGTCCGTCGGCATCCTCGGTGCGGGCTTGCGTATGAATGCCGTCGGCCCACCAGTAGACCCAGCGCGACGCTGCCAGGTCGCGCTTGTTCCACTGCTCGTACTCGTCCGACCACGCGGCCTTCAGTCGGCTCACGGTGTTCGCCGACAGGCCCTTGGCCTGCTCGCCGAGCAACTCGGACAGCGCCTCGCTCATGTCGCCCGTCGAGACCCCGCGCAGGTACAGCCACGGCAGTGACGACGATATGCGTGGCGACTTGCGCACGTAGGGCGGCACGATTGTCGAATTGAACTTCACACTCGAGCCCGAGCGATCGCGGACCTTCGGCACCTGGACCGGCACCGGACCGACGGCCGTGACGATCTGGCGCTCCGGCAGGTAGCCATTGCGCACGACCGCCTGTCTGCCGTCGATCGTTCTCACGTTCGAATACTGCTCAAGCAACGTCGCCAACTCCGCCTCGATCGCCTGCTGGATGATCCGCCGCGCCCCTTGCTGGATCAAATCGTCCAGGCCGGGCGTGCCCTTGATGTCTGCTTCTGTTGCTTGACTGCTGTTCGCTTCATGCGTACGTTTCGCCATGGTGGTGGGTTCCGATTGTCGGGTTGTTACCTTGGAAAGCAACATTCTCCTTCAATCGCCACCGCCTTCTCCCGCCTCCTTCCCGTCCCGTACACCAGATTCGACAATAACTCGCAGGCTGTTGGACCTGTCTGCGTTCGGCGAGATCCACGATCACTTTCTCGACATCGGCCTGCGTGAACTCACGCTGCTTCTTTTTGTTCGGCTGAGTGGTGTTGCGATTCGTCTTGGTCGAGTCGCCTCGATGCGTTCGAGACGGTGCCTTACCGATTCGGCTGTTATCGCGCTGCGCCTGAAGCGCTTGCGCGATCTGCAGCACGTGACTCAGACGCTTGTGTTCGACGATGGCACCTTGATCGATTTCGGCCAGCCGGTCGTACTGCCTGCACGGCAACACGCGACCCTCTGTTCGGAGTTCGATCCGCCCATCCGGGTACTCCCACACCTCGATCTGCCGGTCGATCAACTTTCGATTCTCCGGCGTGTCCTCCAGCAAGTACATTACCCGGTCGTACTGCACCGTGAGCGACCTCGTCACTTTTCGCGGCTCGCGCCACGTCAGCACCAAGTCAAGATTCTCATCGGCGCGCAACGGTCGGTGCACATTGAAATCGCTCTTCGGCGGCTTCGCAAAACGTGCGTTGTACGCGGCCATGAAGGAGGGCGCATACGCATTGGCGTCAGCCACCGTGTTGATCCCGCGCAATCGCATCTCCTTGACCAAGCGATCCTGCAACGTCAGATGTGCTCGCTCGACTCGCCCCTTGGCCGGACTGCTGTTCGCGTAAAACGTGTCGATGTTCAGCTCATACATCGCGCGGCCGAAGTGCGTCACCCGATTACCAGTCTTACCTGGCGTTACGTTGCGGAACACGCTGTACTTGTCGCTATAGAACGCCCCCGGCTTGCCGTGGCACTCAATGTACGCGCGCGTCGCCTCGAAGTAGCTGAAGGTCGATTCGGTCTGCGTGAAGTGCAGCATCATCAACCGGCTCGTCGCGTCGTCGACGTACACCAGCAGCGTGCAGGCCGGCGCCCGATCCTCGAACCATCGATGGTCACTGCCATCGATCTGGATCAGTTCCCCCAGGCACGCGCGTCGCGCCCGCGGTTGATAAACCTTCGGTGGCCGCTGCCGGCGCGGCACCCACAGGCCAGCGTCGGACATCAGCTTCCGGACCGTCTCCTTGGCCAGCCGAATGCCGTGACATTCCCAGAGCTTCTCGCAGGCCAGCGTCGGGCCAAAATCGGCGTAGCGATCACGGATGATCGACTGCACCCGGTCAGCCGTCGTGCTGTCCAATCGATTGTTGCTGGGCTTCGCGCGTCGTTGAGACACGAGACCTTGCGGCCCGTGCTCACGCAATCGGCCGACCAGTCGCCGAATCTGCCGCGTTGTCAGCCCGAGTCGCTCGGCCGCGCGCCACGGCTGAAGCTTGCCGTCCGCGACGTCCTGAATGACCTTGAATCTGTCCAGCTCGCGCATCGTCATCGTGATCCGTTCCGTTCCAGCCATCAAAGCCTCCGGCGCTGGATTCCCAGCGGCCGATCAGCTTACGATGGGTCGAAAAGCGGACATTTGAACTTGGCTAGAAGCGGACATTACAACTTAGCCACTACAAACAAAAAGTTCGCTAGATATACTTATGTCAAGTTTTATGGTAATCCGAGTCATGTGTCGGCATGTCCTTAGAGGCGTTACAAACGGACGAGCACCGTATGCCCCCGTGACCTCATTGCCGTCTGATCCAATCGAGTAACGACTGATACCGCCCATTGGCGCGGCAGTCTTTCCCTGCCAGTAAACCCATGTACAATCGCGCGCCATGAACGCACTTCGCCGCTTCCTGCTCCGGCAAGGCGTCGCGCGACAGCTTCTGTGGGGGTTTCTCCTTGTAACGCTGCTGTCCCGCGCGCTGATGTCAGGCGCCGTAATGCTCGATCCGGACGGTCCGGATGCGGGCTCGGTGGTGCTGTGTTCGGGGCGCGGCCCGCTTATCGTAGACGTGGCAGCACTCGCTGCCCGAATCGAGGCGGGTGCGCCGATCATGCCGGCCAACGATGCGTTCGCGCTCGCCGGCGCGCTGAAGCGTGATGCACATCTCGGCAAAGCAGCGTCGTCCGCTGACGACGACAGCCTCTGCGCGTTCGGTGCGGCGCTGTTCACGGCGTTGGCGTCGGTCGCGCTGCTGGCTCTGTTGGTTCCCTCGGCGGCACCTCAACGGTTCCGGATTCTATTCGACATCCCTCGCGTCGTGCGGTCGGTATTCGACGATCGCCCACCCTGCCGCGCTCCTCCTCTGTTCTAGTGATCGATTTGCCTGATGGCCTGCGTACGGCAACGGGCGCCGATCATCACGCCGTTCGTTTCCCATCATCCGATTCAAGCGATCACCCGACAGCGCCCGCCGTTTTGGCGACGTCGCCATGCGCGCCATGACCGCCCGTGCATGACGTGTCGTCGTCCGTTTCGCCGCCGTGCGCACGCGGGTGTGCCGCGTGTCGACGGCGGCCGACCGCGAGCCGGCCCGACCGATCGACGAACACGAGGAGCTGACACCATGTCGACCACCGTCGAGCGGGCGATCTCGTCCGCCCAATCCGCCCATGCCGGCTACCGGACGCTCTGGCGCTGGCACTTCTATGCCGGCCTGTTCGTCATGCCGTTCCTGGTGGTCCTCGCGATCACCGGAACGCTCTATTGCTTCCAGCCGCAGATCGAACCGCTGCTGTATCCGCACCGGCTGGTCGTCGAGCCGCGCGCCACGCCGCGACTCGATGCCGACGCGCTGCTCGCGAGCGCGCGCACCGCGCTGCCGGCCGGGGCGACGCCGCTGTCGGTCCAGGTCTCGACCGCGCCGGACCGCAGCGCCGAATACGTGTTCCGGCTGCGCGACGGCAGCCGCGAGAGCGCATACGTGAACCCGTACGACGGCAGCGTGCTCGGCACGCTGAGCGTCGAGAACCGCTTCATGCAGATCGACCGGATGCTGCATCGCAAGCTGCTGCTCGGCAAGACGGGCGAGTTGCTGATGGAGCTCGCCGCATGCTGGACCTTCGTGATGATCGGCACCGGCATCGCGCTGTGGTGGCCGCGCGGCGCGGCACGCGTCGGGCAGGCACTGCGCCCCGACCTGTCGCTGCGCGGCCGGCCGCTATGGAAAAACCTCCACGCGACGGCCGGCATCTGGCTCGCGGCCGGCACCGTGGCGTTCATCCTGACGGGGCTGCCGTGGTCGGGCTCGTGGGGCAAGAACTTCAAGGCGCTGGCCGCAACCGTGAACCTCGGCGCGTCGGAAGGCGCCCGGGGTGGCGGATCGGTGCGCTCGACGCGCCCCGGTGCCGCCGCGGCGCCCGCGCCTGCCGAGGTCGCTGCGCCGCCCGGCCACCACCATGAATCCGGCGAGTCGATGCCGGGGATGGTGATGGACGACCTGCCGTTGCCGCAAACGCCGTGGGCGGTCGGCAACGTGCCCGTCCCGCATTCGCCGTCGGCGCCGACGCCGGCACCGCTGCCGCTGGCCCGCGCGATCGCGATCGTCGCGGGTCTCGGCGTGACGAGCGGCTATACGCTCGCGCTGCCGTCCGGCGCGGACGGCGTGTTCACCGCGTCGTACTTCCCGGACGACCCGAAAGCCGAGCGGACGATCTACATCGACCAGTACAGCGGGGCCGTGCTGAAGGACATCCGCTACGACGACTACGGCGCGGTATCGCGCGCCGTGTCGTACGGCACGGCGCTGCACATGGGCCGCTACTTCGGGCTCGCGAACCAGATCATCTGCGCGGTGCTGTCGCTCGGGCTGGCCGCGATGGCCGTCACCGGCACCGTGATGTGGTGGAAGCGCCGGCCGGCCGGCAAGCTGGGCGCACCGTCGCGCGAACGCGGCACGCCGCCGATGCGCGGCTGGATCGCCGGGCTCGTGCTGCTCGGCATCGTCTTCCCGCTGATGGGGCTGACGATCGTCGCGGTCTGGTTGATCGACCGTCTGCTGTTCGGCCGTGCGGCACGCGCAGCGGCCTGAATCATCGCGCGCCGGCGCACGCGGCGCGCCGACGCGACAAGCCCGGGCCACCGCGTGGCTCGGGCTGTTCGCGCTCGTGCTCGCCCTCGTCGCGCCGCTGATCTCGCAACTGCGCGCAGCCGCACCCGATGACGGCTGGCCGGCCGCGCCGATCTGCTCTGCAACCGGCAACACGCTTGTGGCGCACGCGGAATTGCCTGCGCCGTCCGCTTCTCCATCCGATTCGCCGTCTGACAAGCATTTCGACCGCTGCGGCTATTGCGGCCTGCTCGCCGGCCATCCACCGCTGCAGTACGCGGTGTTGCTCTCCGCCTCCCCGGCCGTGCGGCATGCGCTGCCCGCGCCACTGATCCCCTCTGCCCGCCACCCGTCGAAGCGCTATGCGCTCGCCGCGCGCGGGCCGCCTTCCGCCCGCGCCTGACGCACCTCGCGACCGCGGCGCCGCATACCGCGCGGCGCCGTCCGCTTCGCCTGCCCGCCCTGCCGGTGCCCGATGCCGAGCCCGCGCGCGTGACCACGCGCGGCGGCCGGCGCCGCGCATGGCGCGCATCGCTTCCGTTTCACCATCGTCACCATAACCATACATACAACGACATGTTTACTTCGACCCGTATTGCCGCCGCGCTGTCCGGCGCGATCTCCGTTCTCTTCGCGTCGGCCGCATGCGCGCAAGGCGCCGACGCGCCGGCCGATGCACCTGCCGCGTCGACGCTGCCTGCGATCAACGTCAACGCGACCCGCGCGTCGGACTCGCTGACCTCGAAATCGACCGGCAGCCTGAAACGCACGCTCGAACAGACGGTCGGCTCCGTGGGCTTCGTCGATGCCGACAGCTACCGGAACACCTACGCCTTCACGCTGCGCGACGTTCTGAAGGACGTGCCCGGCGTGTTCGTCGAGAACCGCTACGGCCAGGAGCTGCGGCTGTCGATCCGCAGCTCGGGAATTGCCCGCTCGTACCACACGCGCGGCCTCGAGATCCTGCAGGACGGCATCCCGACCAACCTCGCGGACGGCAGCGGCGACTACTACCAGATCGATCCGCTCGCGCTGCAGGCCGTGCAGGTCTACAAGGGCGGCAACGGCCTCGCGTACGGGGCGTCGACACTCGGCGGCGCGATCGACTTCATCACGCCGACCGCCCATACCGCCGACGCGCCGAACATCCTGCGCGTGGAAAGCGGCAGCTACGGCACGGTGCGCACCAGCGCGCAGATCTCGCGCGTGCTGGGCCCGCTCGACTTCCTCGCGAACTTCAGCGTCAATCACGCGGACGGCTATCGCGATCATTCGAAGGGGCAATACGAGCAGTTCAACGCGAACGTCGGCTACCGGTTCAGCCCGGCCGTCGAAACGCGCTTCTACGTCGGCGTGTACGTCGTCGACCAGTTGCTGCCGGGCACGCTGTCGCTGTCCGACGCACTGAACAATCCGACGAAGGCCGCGCCGAACGCGATATCGGGCGACCAGGCGCGCAACACGCGCACCGAGCGGATCGCGAACCGCACGACGGTAAAGCTCGATTCGGGCGAGTTGCAGTTCGACACGTGGGCCATTCACAAGAGCCTTTACCACCCGATCTTCCAGGCGCTCGACCAGGACGGCTGGACCTACGGCTTCGCGCCGCGCTACACGGGCCACCTGACGCTCGGCGGGATGCGCAACGACCTGATCGTCGGCGCGCGCTTCTTCGGCGGCCGCACGCAGGCGAACCAGTACGTGAACGTCAACGGCAACAAGGGCGCGCAGACGCTCGACTCGACGCAGACCGCGTTCAACTACGAGGCGTATGTCGAGAACCGGCTGTTCTTCGTGCCGACCGTCGCGCTGATGACGGGCGTGAAGGTGCTGCATTCGGTGCGCGAGTACATCGACAACGGCGGGCTGCCGCGCGATCCGAACTACAAGTCGACGAACGCGAGCTACAGCGGCGTCAATCCGAAGCTCGGGCTGCTGTGGCAGCCGGATGCGCACACCCAGGCCTACGTCGACATCACGCGCAGCCAGGACGTGCCCGACTTCACCGACCTCACGCAGACCTTCTCGAACACGACGCGCTTCACGCCGCTCACGGCCCAGCACGCGTGGACGATCGAGTTCGGCACGCGCGGCGCGCGCGAGCGTGTGAGCTGGGACGTGACCGCCTATCGCTCGCTCGTGCGCGACCAGCTGCTGCAGTACACGACGAACCCGGATGTGCCGGCGTCGACCTTCAATGCGAACAAGACGGTGATGCAAGGGATCGAGGCCGGCGCGTCGGTCGAGTTGCTGCGCAACGTCACCGGGCGCGGCGTGGGCGACAAGGTCACGCTGTCGGGCATCTGGAACCTGAACGACTTCCGCTTCAAGAACGACCCGCAGTACGGCAACAACCGGATCGCCGGCGTGCCGCTGAACGTGCTGCGCGCGACGCTGGGTTACGCGCGGCCGAGCGGCTTCCACATCGCGGCGACGCTCGACTGGGTGCCGTCGGGCGCGTGGGCCGACGATGCGAACACGTTGCGCGTGCCGAGCTACACGCTGCTCGGACTGCAGGCCGGCTACGACTTCCGCAACGGGCTGTCGCTGTTCGTCGACGCGCGCAACCTGACCAACAAGCGCTATGTGAGCGACATCAGCACGGTCGCGGACGCGCGCACCGCGAACACCGCGATCTTCTATCCGGGCGAAGGGCGCAGCGTCTTCGCCGGCATGCGGTACGCGTTCTGATGAAGCACGCGAATTCCACCACGTCGAACCATGGGGGTTGGTATGAATGCTCGCCTTTCCATGCTTGAACGCATCGTGCGGCACCGGCGGTCGTTGAACATCGCGACCCTCGTCGTGGTCGGGTTGTGGGCAGGTTGGATTGCGTGGATCACGCGGCCCGCTGCACTCGACGCACTGCCCCGAAATGCCGCGTGGTGCACACGAGCGACGGAGTGAGCGGCTCCGTCGCATGGCACTCGATCCCCTAACCGCCCCGCGCCGCAGCGCGGGGCGCAATTCAACACATTGCCCACTTCCATCATGAAGCGATTTTTTCCGATCCACTCGCTCGCCGGGCGGATCGCATGCGGCATCGCGCTCGCAGTTGCCACCGCGAATGCATGTGCTGCCGACGCCCCACCCTCGGCCGCCATGCAGATCGCGCAACTGCTCTCCCGCACCTACGACAGCGCCGACAGACATGTCGTGACCGAGGCCGTCGCCCTTGCCGGCAAGTTCGCGATCGCCGACTGGGCGCAGCGCGACATGGCCGGCCGTGCGCTGCTGCGCGTTGTGAACGACCACTGGACGATCGTCACCTGCGGCGGCGCTGCGTTGAAGGATCCCGCGTGGCTGACGGATGCCGGCGTGCCGCCAGCGGATGTGCACGTGCTGCTGTCCCGTCTCGCGGATGCCGAGCAGCCGATGCTTCCGGTCACGGTCGCGCGTTTCGACCGATTCCGCATGCCCGCGGACGTGCCTTCCGCATCGGGCGGCGTCGCACATTGACGTCACGACCCGGCGTGCCGTGGCCACTGCACGCCGGGAATCGTCCCGCTTCCCATCAACCGAACCAGAGTTTTTGATGAGCATTCCACATACCCGGAGAGCATGGCTGGCTCCCGCATGCATCGCGATCGCGATGACCGCACAGGCCGAGCCCGCCGCACAACCTGACGGCGAGCGCGACGACGCCGAGCCTGCCGATATGCGCGGCAGCCACACCTCGGCCGCACCGAAAACCGATTCGGTCGCGGCCGGGACCGGCGACTCGACCTTCATACTCGGCACCATCGACGTCAGCGGCACGCGTACCGGCGTATTGCCGTCCAGGAACATCCTCACCTCTGTCGATCGCGTCGACGCCGAGCATCTCGAGAACCAGAACGTGCGCAGCCCATGGGAGCTGTTCGGCCAGTTGCCGGGCGTGCTGCTGACCGACTTCAACCAGGGCACCACTTCAGGCAAGCTATCTTTTCGCGGCTTCAACGGCGAGGGCGAGATCAATGCGGTCAAGCTGCTGATCGACGGCGTGCCGTCGAACAGCAACGACGGCAACATGCCTTTCATGGATGCCGTGTTTCCGCTCGAAATCGACTCGCTCGAGACGGTGCGCGGTACCAACGACCCGCGCTATGGGATGCACGCGATCGCTGGCAGCGCATCGATCGCGACACTCACGGGTGGGACCTACGCGCGCGGCCGGATCGGATATGGCAGCTACGACACGTTCGATGCGGAAGCGGTCGCCGGCCATGAAACCGACACGTTCTCGCAGAACTACGCGTTCGGCTACCGCAAGTCGGACGGCTACCGCGATCACTCGGGATCGGACAAGGTCGGCGCGGCCGGCAAGTGGTTCTACAGCCCAACGGCTGACGTGCGTGTCGGTTTCTCCGCACGCTACGCGCGCGTGTCGGCCGACGAGCCTGGCTATCTGAGCGGTGCGGACGCACGCGCTAATCCGCGCACCTCGTATGAGTTCAACTCGACCGATCAGGCAACTCGCGAAACGGGACAGTACGCGCTGTCCGCCGACGTCGATCTCACAAACCAGCTGTCGTGGTCGACCATCGCGTACCTGAACACGTTTCGCGAGCGCCGCTGGGTCACGTACTCTTCGGCGACCAGCCAGCAGGAGCGCTTCTCCGACGAGCGACATCTCGGCTTCCTGAGCACGCTGACGTTCCGTCCACGCGTGAGCTGGCTGCGCGATTTAGCGCTGGAGGCCGGTGTGAGCGGCGAGTGGCAGGACGATGTCAGCCGGCGCTGGCTCACCGACCACCACGTGCGCACGTCGCAAACCCGCGATCAGGCGTTCTCGTACGACACCTGGGGCGCATACGTGCAGGCCGTCGTGAAGCCGGTGGATGCGCTGAAGATCGTGCCGGCCTATCGTGTCGACGTGTTGAGCGGGCAGCTCGCCAACAACCTGAGCGGGGCGCGCTACGACATGAACGGCTATGGCGTGATCGGCCAGCCGAAAGTCAGTGCGGTCTATACGCCGTGGCATGGCTACAGCGTGTATGGCAACTACGGCCGTTCATTCCAGGTCGGCGTCGGTGCCGGCGCGTACAAGATCCCGCCGCGCACCGGGGATCTCGCGCCGTCGATCAACGACGGCTGGGAGCTGGGCGTGAAATTCCAGCCGGCGGACTGGCTTGACGGCCGCCTTGCCTACTGGGAACAGCTCGCAACCAACGAGGTACGCCGCAAGCTGAACGACCCGACCGGTGACTACGACAACCTCGGCAAGACGAAGCGCCACGGGGTCGATCTGCAGGCCAACCTACGTGTGGCGCGGGATGTCAGGCTGTGGCTCGGGTACACGTACCAGATGGCGCGCATCGTCGATCCGGGGCCTGCGAGCCCGGCGAGTGCCGGCAAGCAGGTCGATCACGTGCCGAACCATCTGGTGTCGGCCGGGATCGACTGGCGGGTAACGCCTGAGCTCGACGTGTCGGCGTGGGGCAATGCGCAGAGCGCGTATTACCTCGAGCAGACCAACTCGACCGGCCGCTTCGGCGCGGCGGTGACCGTCAACGCGCGAGGCGCCTATCGCGTATCGAAGCGGGCCACCATCGAGCTGCAGGTGACGAACCTATTCAACCGATTCAACGAATACGTCTGGTACGACGGCTCGCAGACTCTGCATTCGCCGGCACCCGGCCGCGCCGCGTTCGCGTCGCTTACCGTGCGCTACTGACGCGTCACGGGCATGCGTTCAATCGACAAGGAAAATTCCGTATGGTTACGATGGCATGGCATTACACGGTCATGTTGCACTTCGAGTCCATCATCATGAGCGAAGTCATCATGCCGAAAGCGCTCGACATGGCACTCGATGCGAAGCCGGTCGCGTGGTTCTCGCGCAATCCGTACTGGGAGAAAACGGCCAACAGGAAGGCGATCGACCCCGGCACTGGTGATCGCGTGACATTGACGATGTGGCAAACGCGCCAGGCCGGCGGCGGCCTCGTGCGCTTCGGGATCGACGCGACGAAGCTGCTTCACGATCAGGCGCTCTGGCGACGGGCACGCATCGAGGACACGGCACGCGACGCGCTCGTCGCGGCGGGCGTGCGTCAAGGCGCGGATCCACTCGAATGGTACGGGTCGGTCAAACCCGTTCCGGTCGAGCGGCTCGTCATCGAGTCGCTCGACGATACGTACCGGTGGCAGACGTTCAAATGGTAGGCGCATGCCGATGCGTATCCGCACCGGCGTGTTCGTTTTTCCGGCTTACTTCGCCATCGTTCCCGCCGCCTTCACCGTGCACTGCGCGGTGATTTTCTCGCCATCCCCGAACGTAAAGGTGAGCGGCAGCTTCGTACCGACCTTCAGCGGATGCGTCGGCTTCTCGAGCATCAGGTGATAGCCGCCCGGAGCGAACGACAGCGTGCCGCCGGCCGGTACCGTCGCTTTGTCGACCATCACCATGGTCGACGTGCTTCCGTTCGATTGTGTCTGGTGCAGCATCGCCATGCCAAAAGCATCGCTGTCGACGCCGGTCAGGTCGATCGGGTTGCCGCTGCTGTTCTTCACGTTGAAGAAGCCGCCCGATGGCAAGTTGCCCGGCATCCCGCGAATCCAGCAGTCGGAGACGGCGACTGATTGTGTAGGCGCCGCAAGAGCGACCGGTGACAATGCGGCGGCGGATAGGAAAGCGAGAACGGAAAGCGTTGTCTTCGGGAATTTCATTGTCGATCCTTGATCATGAATGGTTGGATAACGCAGGGGCTCGGCCCTTGCTTTGCTCCGTGGGAGAACGTTCCGTCAGGACGGACCGGCCGTCGGCGCCGTATGACCCAGTAACGCTGCAAGCGCCAGGAGTGCGACCATGACGACGGCCTCGACGGCAAGCGCCATGTCGAAGCGGTGTTGCGCGGCCGGATAACCCGTATCGTGCCGTTCGGCACGCAAGCGCAGATCTGGCAATACGACCAGGCGGTTCCAGCCGCCGAGCAACGCCGCGAATGCGACGCACGTGAGCTTCGCCGCGAGCACGCGGCCCCAGGCTATGTCAAACAGCGCCGCGCCGGCTTGCGCCGTATCCTGTAGCACGTTGTAGAGCCCCGTGACGAGCACGATAGCGAATGCACCAGTCGCGAGATGGGAGAGCGCGGAGCAGAACGCAGCCGTCTGCTGCACCGGAATGCTCGCGGCTCCGGTACGCCCGAGGCACCGCAACAGGGCCGTGGCGGCGATCACGCCACCGGCCCACGTCGCTGTCGCGAGTACGTGCGTCAGGTGCACCGCTTCGCGCCACGAGAAGTCGCCGCCATCGGCCGAGTGACCCATGGCCGCCTTGCCAGCGGCCCAGAGCACGATGCCCACGGCGCACGGCGCGGCGTCGCGGCCCCGCGCGAGGATGCCCACCGCGACGAGTAGCGCGCCTGAACATCCGATAGACCAGGCGATACCGAAATGCGATTCCGTGAGCACAGTCACGACAGTAGGCCCGGCGTCGCCGAGCGGCGAGCCGCTCATCACGGCGGCCTGCAGCCACAGATAGCCGAACGCCGTCAGCGCAAGCGCGAGGCCGAGCACGGCGCGCACGAGGCGCAGCGCCCGCTGGTCGAACAATCCGATGCGCCGGTCGATCGAGCCGCACGCGAGCAAGCCCACCGCCGTGGCGAACAGTAGGTCCTGAACGGCGGCCAAGGCGATCTGCGCGTCGACAAGCACGTCCACGGCTACTTCACCGTAAACGTCTAGTGCCCCTGCGTCCGGTGGCCGTCGAGCGCGACTGCCACCCACGCGACCGCGTAGACGCCCGGCGTCAGTTGATTCAGCGCGACGGACATGTGCTTCTTGTTCGCCGCGTCGACTTCGGCCTTGCCGTTCGTGACGGCGTGCCCCTGCGCATCGGTGATGGCGATCGAGCTGAACGCGGGTTCGAGCGCGTCGTCGAAATCGATCGCGACCGTCTTCGGCGAGCCGGTCACGATTTCGCCCGCGGACGGCTCCTGATGCGTCGGATACGCATGCGCGTGAGCAAGTTGCGCGGCGGCGAGCAGCAGCGCGCCTGCCGCCGCGCGCATCGTGGTCGAAAGATTCACGCGGTTTCTCCGTGGATCAGAACAGCGGCTTGCCAAGCGGGCTGGGGAACAGGTCGTCGAAATACAGATGCGCGTCGAAGATCACGCCGACATGGTTGCCCGATGCCCGATTAACGGGAATCTGCGCCTCGACGCCGAATTGTCCGTAGCGGTTGAGCCACAGTACGCCCGGGTTGATCGTCCCGGTCGTCTGGCCTGAACACGCACCCGCCGTGCATGTGCTCATCGGCGCCTCGACGACGAACACCATGTTGCTGAGCGGCTGCGGCAGGCCGAGGTTCTTCACCTGCTGCTGCAGGTACGGGATGCTGTATTGCAGCGTCAAGCCCCAGCCGAACGAGTTCGGCCCCTGGTCGGACGACGCTGTGGTCAGGTTCGGCCCGAGTTCGGCCGTCAGCGCGAGCGGGCGCAGATAGCCGAGCGACGCGGGCAGATCGCCGAAGCCCTTGCCGAGGTAGACGGTCGGCGTAAATGTCGAGTACGCGTTCGCGATCGATTTCGCGCCGGTGCCGCCGATCTCGGTTTCCAGGCCGACGGACGCCATAAATTCGTGTGCGGCGTTCGTGTAGACGAGGTACTTCACGCCGAGCGTGACGTTATCCCAGCCCTTCGCGGAACCGCCGTTCGGATCGCTCTGCTCCACGTACTGGCTAGCGACGCTGAACGCGAGGTTCTTGGTGATCAGCTTGTCCCACTCGTACGACACGGTATTGACGTTCATGTTGTCGCCGTTGTCGTCCGGCGACTTGATATGGCCGAACTGCATGTCGAACTCGTCGCCGACACCGGGGTCGTCCACTGTCATCGTGGCAGGAAAGACGCGGTCGCCGACCACGGCGTGCGCATTGGCGAAAGACGCATGGGAAAGGCCGGCGCAGGTGGCCAGCAGCGCGGCGCATCCGCGAAGCGCGCGCCGTTCGGTATTACGAGGCATGTCGTGTGTTCTCCGGTTGTCGTTCGATATCGTCGCGCGTACGCGCGACGACTCGCCACCTCGCGCTTCGCGGGCGGCAATTTTTCAGGCAGAAAAATCAGACGAAATCAGGAGAATGCGGGCGGCGCACGAGATTGCGCGACCGTGTGGACGAGGCTGATGCGAGCCGGATTCGAGGCCGATACGACCGGCCTCTGCGAACCGGGACGCAGAGTGGCAAGCACGACGGCGTACCCCGGCAACGCAGTCGCGTGAGCGAAGAAACTGCAATAGGGGCAAGCCTGCCAGTGCGTCTTTGCCGCGTGCGACGGCTTGCCGTCATGTGCGGCCGACACTTCGTCGACGCTTGCGGTGCAATAGACGGTCAGTGCGTCGACGAGCTGGTGACGCGACATCATCATCTGCGAAACCGCAGGGGCGAGCGCCATCATCAGGATTGCAATCAATCCGATCAGGCTGCCGGGTTTGCGGAAACGGGCGACGTACATGACGCGCAGAGACGATGACATGGGACGTGACGGATGACGATTATGCCATGCTGGAAAAGGATCAAGCTGCCGAAATATTTCAGTAAACGAATGCGATATTTCGGAATGTAATGTGAAAGAAATCGGCTCGAGCACCATCACGAACGGAATCGACTTTTCGGTTTTCGCACGGTATAAGCAGAGATGATTTCTCTTGAAGCAGACACAACGGGAAACCGGTGAGATTCCGGTACGGTCGCGCCACTGTGTCGAGACGGCGTTTGCAATCGCAGTCGATCCCGAAGCCAGACCCCGTTGTGCACCTGCCCTTTCACCATTCGGAACGCGTGCTTTCCGGGAGACTCTCGATGCTTGACCGATTCAATCAGATTTTCAACGACTCGAACGCTAGTGTGCGGCGGAAGTTGCTGGGCATTTATGGCGTGCTGATCGCCATCAACGTGTTTGCATGGGGATGGGCGCTGGTGGCGTTCCATGCCTATCCGGTCCTGCTCGGCACCGCGATGCTCGCATACGGCTTTGGACTCCGGCACGCGGTTGACGCCGACCATATCGCCGCGATCGACAATGTCACGCGCAAGCTAATGCAGGAAAAAAAGCGCCCGGTCGCGGTAGGGTTCTTCTTCTCGCTTGGCCATTCGACGGTCGTCGTACTCGTATCGATCGCGGTTGCACTCGCAACCACGGCTATACAGAGCCGCTTCGACAATTTCAAGGCGATCGGCGGCATCATCGGCACGGCCGTCTCGGCGTTTTTCTTGTTTGCACTCGCGCTGATGAACCTCATGATCCTGCGCGGCATCTACCGCGCCTGGCGTCACGTCCGCAGTGGCGGCGCATACGTTGACGACGATTTCGACATGCTCCTCGCCGATCGAGGCTTTCTCGCGCGGTTGTTCCGCCCTCTGTTCCGGCTGGTGACGCGGAGCTGGCACTTGTATCCGATCGGTTTCCTGTTCGGCCTCGGCTTTGATACGGCGACCGAAATCAGCCTGCTCGGTATCGCCGCGACACAGGCGGCTAAGGGCTTGTCTCCGTGGGCCATCATGGTCTTTCCGGTACTGTTCAGCGCAGGCATGTCGCTCGTCGATACGCTCGACGGCCACCTGATGCTCGGCGCTTACGGCTGGGCTTACCAGAAGCCGCTGCGCAAGATCTACTACAACATGGCGATCACGCTGGTGTCGATCGTTGTTGCGCTGGTGATCGGCGGCATCGAGGCGCTCGGCCTACTCGCCGATCAGCTTGACCTGAAGGGCGCGCCGTGGGACGCGATCGGCACGCTCAACGATAACTTCGGCATGCTCGGTTACATCATCATCGCCATCTTCGCAGTAAGCTGGATCGCGTCGATCGTGATCTATCGAGTAAAACGTTTTGACGAAACGTTGTTGAACACACGCATGTGATCTGACGACGGTCGCGGGCGGATATTGTCCGCCCTGACTCGACACGTTTCTTGTAGCGCTCCGACAAGCCGCCCGACATCCACCATCGGACACCTGGACAGTCGGGCCGGTGTATTTCGGATCGCTTGTGAAGCGACTACAATATGGGCGCCATGATCCGCCTACGTCGACTGCTTGCGCAGCGTTTGACGAATCCCGCCGTTGCCTCGTTGCTACTGCTGGTCGTCGCGTTCCGCCTGCTACTCCCGCCCGGTCTGATGCTCTCCCCGAGCACCAGTGCGAACCTTGGCGATCTCGTGATCTGTAGCGGCCACGGAGCGCTGTTCGACGACACCGTGGCAATGCGTGCCGCCCCTGCGACAACGGTGGCAGTGTCCGACCTGACCAACGCGCTCGGGAGTGCCGATTCGCACGCGGACCACTCGCATTCTGGCGATATCTGCCCTTTCAGCGCGACGCTCGCCATGAGCATCGCCGTCACCGTGCTCGTCACCGCATACTGGCTGCAAAGTATCGCCAGCACGCGGGCCCCACGCCCGGCTGACGACGCCGGTCCTGCCGTCACGCCGACGTACGGCCCGTTCGGCGCTCGTGCACCGCCCCTCACTGCGCTTTCCTAGTCGAATCATTCGATCCGTGAACGTTCTGCAATGTCGCGCATTCGCGCGACGTTTCAGTTCGTCCATCCAAATCACCTCGCGCGACCAACAAGGCGCGAGTCGATTTGCCGTTCCTCCTCGCTCGTCAACTTGCGTCGCTCGTGATTGCGCGGGAGGTTCACATGTGCATGGCAATCGACATCCCAGCGACTTCCAGCTACATGTCGGCAATCGCCAGAGCACGCGCACACGTTCCTATCATGCTAGATCTGAAATTGGTCACGACCGCCTCGCTAGCAGCTTTCTCGCTCGCGGGGCATGCACAATCCATCGCCTCGAATTCATCGCCATTGCCCCAACAGCCAATACCCGCTGTTGTCGATGGCGGTCGAAATCCGCGCTTTTCCGGCGGCGTCATAGAGTTACCTGCGATCAGCGTCACAAGCCATCGTTACCGCTTCACAACGACGGATACGGCACTCGACAGCGAATCCGCAACGCGCACCGATACGCCCCTGATCAACGTGCCGCAATCGGTGCAGGTGGTGCCGCGAAAACTGATCGAGGAACAGGACGCCCGCACGCTGGCCGACGCACTTGCGAACGTGTCGGGCGTGATGCCGAGCCAACCTGCGGAAGATGGTCTGATCGCAAATATCGTGCGCGGCTTTCCCGCCGAGATCTACCTTGACGGTTTGCCGATGTACGGCATGAGCGCCGCTAACAGCCCCGCGAGCCTCGTCGGCATCCAGCAGATCGATGTACTCAAAGGGCCATCGTCGACTTTGTATGGTGGCGGACTTGGCTCCCCGTTGGGCGGCCTGATCGATATCCAGTCGGAACTACCGCAGGCCAAGCGCAGCGGTTACGTGGCAATGCGCTCGGGAAGTTATGGCACTGTCGATCCGTATTTCGACCTGACGGGCGCGCTGACGTCTTCAATCGACGCGCGCATCGCCGGCGAGTACGAGCACGCAGGAAGCTGGATCGATCAGGTCAAGAGCGACAAGTGGTCGATCAAGCCGAGCGTGCTCTTCAAGCTCGACCCGCGCACCAGCCTGCTCATACAAGGGCAGTTTAACCACAGCAGCCAGCTGGAATACTCGGGCTTGCCGGCGTCGCAGGCTTTGGCAGGTCAACTCTATCGGTACGCGTTTCCAGGTGCGCCGATCGGGCAGCAGCGAACCTCATTCGACAGTCAACTCGCAACGATTCAGCTTCAACACGAGTTCAATGACAACCTGAAGCTGAGTGTTAGCGGACGCTATTACCACAACAGCATTCCCGAATACGGCAGCTTCGTCTACCCGAGCCTTTACGCGCCCGATCCGGCCACACCGACCGTATACCCGATCCTGCCGAGCAACATGCAGACGAGCACCAGCGAAGCGACCTTCGATGCCAATCTGCAGACGAAGGTCAATGCGTTGGGCGGGCGCCATGAACTGCTCGTCGGCATCAACTACGACCACACAGATTTTTCGTCGGACATGGGCTTCACGGGCGTGCCGGTCGGCTCGCAGAATCTCGCACAACCTGCCTATGATCTCGCATTCGGCGCACTCGCCCCGCTCACGTTGACGCAGACCGACCGCTATCAGACGATCGCCGCCTATGTGCAGGATCAGGCTACCTACGGCCGGTTTCATCTGACCGGTTCGCTGCGCTTCACGCAACTCAGATTTCACGAGGCGGAACAGGGCACCAACGATACCTACCATCACGTCTCGCCGCGCATCGGCGCGAGTTTCGATCTGACGCAGGGCGTAGCCGTCTACGCCGCGTATTCGATGGCCTTTCGCGCTGCATTCGGCTACGTCGGGCTCGGTTCACCGAAACCGGAAACCTCCCGCAACGTCGAGGCCGGGCTGAAACTGGCGCGGACTGACATCGGCCTGTCCGGCACGCTCGCCTTGTTCCAGCAGACCCGGGAAAATATCGCCACTCCCGACCCGAACAATCCCCTCTACTCGATTCAGGCGGGCCAGCAGCGCGCACGCGGATTCGAGACCGACCTGGTATGGGAACCCACGTCTGCGTTTTCAATGCTGATGACCTACGCCTACACGCGCGCCACGGTGACCGAAGACAATGCGATCCCGGTCGGTGACACGCTTGCGCGCGTGCCGAAGCAGAGCGGGCGTATCGCGCTGCGTTATCGCTACCTGAACACTACCGCGCGTGGCCTGTCGTTCGGTGCCGGCATAACCGCATTCGGCGCCCGCGAGGTGACGTTGCCGAACACGGTCTCCGTACCCGGCTACGCATTGTTCGACGCACAAGCGGAATATAGCTTCGGGCGCTATACGATCGGCGTGTCGGCTGTGAACCTGGCCAACCGTCATGTGTACGCGCCCTACGAATATCTCTCCTTCCCGGTAGTCATGCCGGTTCAACCGCGTTCCGTCTACCTGACACTTAAGGCAAGCATCTGAGGAAACCGACATGACAGACATTAACCGCCGGAATATCGTGCTCATGACGCTGCTCGCGCCATTCGCAATGGATGCCGCCGCCCAGTCTCCGCAATCCGAGCATACGATGACGATGCCCGACATGGGCCCCGAGATGAACAAGGTGCACTGGGAGGGCAACGAACAGATCGCCATGCTGATGTACCCGGGCATGACCGTGATGGACTTGATCGGCCCGCAAAGCATGTTCGGCGCGCTGATGGGCGCGAAGATCCATCTCGTGGCGAAGACGCTCGAACCCGTGACGAGCGATGCTGGTGTGACGATCGTGCCGACAGCGACCTTCGACACCTGCCCGCGCGACCTGACCGTGCTGTTTGCGCCCGGGGGCACCGACGGCACCCTGGCTGCGGCCAGCGATCCGGCCACGCTCGCCTTCATGCGCGATCGCGGTGCGCGTGCGAAATACGTGACGAGCGTCTGTTCGGGATCGTTGATCCTCGGTGCGGCCGGATTGCTGAAGGGGTATAAGGCGACCTCGCATTGGTCGGTGCGCCATGTGCTGGCCGAATACGGCGCGATCCCGACCGAAGCGCGCGTGGTGCGCGACCGCAATCGAGTGACGGGCGCGGGTGTGACGGCCGGGCTGGATTTTGGGCTGATGATGCTGGCCGAGATGCGTGACCGAACGTATGCCGAATGTACGCAGTTGGTCAGTGAATATGATCCAGAGCCGCCTTTCAACGCCGGCTCGCTGAAAACCGCGCCACCGGCCGTTGTGAAGGCAATGGAGGACTTGTTGGCCGGCTTCACGAAGCAGGCCGAGACGCTCGCCGCGGCTAAAGCTCATCCACTGCGCACCATACGAAAGCTTGACGAGTAAATCGACGAACAGGGTCGCAAACTGTGCGGGCCGTGAACATCGTAGATGTACCGTCTCGCGTGGGCCTTATGCCGAGCTCGGCATAAGGCTCACGTGAGACGGTACTTCGTCAAAGCGGAAGACAGCGTACCGAAGGCGGCCCGAACGCCCGATCTGCTTGCGACGCGCTTCATCAAGCTGATCGGCAGGTTGTTCGCCGCCGAAGCACGAAGTGAGACGTGGACGGCCGAACGACGACAGCGATTGCGACGACGATACTGCGCGCGTGTGCTCGGCGCGATCCACGCGCTGATGCTCGACCAGTCGTCCGGCGTCTTACCGAAGAGCTTGCTCGGCAAGGGACTGACCTACCTGCGCGCGCAATGGCCAAAGCTCATCCGCTACGTCGAGAGCGGCGACTGGCCCATCTCGAACAATCCCTGCGAAAACGCGATTCGTCCGTTCTGCGTCGGGCGTCGCGGGTGGCTGTTCTCGGACACCGTCGACGGCGCGAACGCGAGCGCCAACTTGTACTCTCTCGTCGAAACCTGCAAGGCCGGCGGTATCGATCCGTATCGCTATCTCACCTGGCTGTTCCAGCGTCTCCCGCTGGCGAAGACCGTCGACGACTACGACGCGCTGCTTCCCTGGAAAATGCCGGCCGATCTCCGCTGACCCGCATCGCTACCACACCTCACGCGTTCTGCCACCTTACTCTGATGGGCGTCGTTCGTGGATCGCTTACGACAAACCCGCGGAGTTGCTCATTCCCGCGCTCAACGACCACGGATGATGCGTAGAGGGTTGCTCATCCCCCATCAGGTGCATCTGAAGCGTCTGACGCTTCTTGTCATGCGAGAGTTCCAGTCATCAACCCACCGCTACCACGCATCTTTTATGTCTCACTGTGACGCAACTTGGCTGATGGATTCGGCTTCTGCCGCGTGGAATCGAGAGGACACCATTGAACATCTGGCACATGACTATTGCCGCGGGAATCTGCGTGCTCCTCATCGCGTGCTCTCGTCGCGAGGGTGTATTGGGGCAATCTCCCGTGTTCTCGGCAAAGTCCAACATATCCGCGCCAGAAGTCGCGGATTGCGTCGCTCGTCGGTGGAAACAGAGCACGCGGCAGTTGCATCTCGGCGAGCGCGCCGGAACGATTACGTTGCGCGCCGAATCGTACTTCAGAGGTGTGCCAGTCGGACTTCGTATCATGCCGGCCGGGCATCATTCACGCGTCGAGTATTTCCGTCTGCGCCGTGCCGACGGACTCTACTTGTCGATGGTGCGCGGCTGTCTCCATTCCCACGTGATCCATGGTGCGGCAGGCACGCCGGTCGACCCGCAATCATGAGCACGCAAAACCTGGCCGCGCAGATCCGCCGATGTTGGCGAAGGTCACTCGTCAACGCACAGACCACAACACGCGACCATCATCGTCATCCCGCAGGATAATGGCGCCGATACATCACTGCTCGCAAATACTCGGGCAGCGGTTTTGTCTCAGGATAGACGGGCGCGTCACTGCAATTCCGACGGTTTCAGCATGACGCTCACCACGTGAGTACGCCAGACTTTGCACTTCGCGGTCACGGGGATCCACGCGCCACGAGGCCGCAGCCGCGCTGAAGCACGAACCGTCACCGTTGAATCGGCCAGCGGCTCGTTGCTGGACTGATCCTCCATCCCGCGAAAAGCACGAACCTCGGCTCTCTGTAACCGGACGTCAGGCGCGAGAAACATGTCGTACTTCGCCGACGTTCGAATCCATCGGTCGATTTCCGCGACGCAATGGATGACGACCGGACGAACGTGCATACGTGCCAGGTAGCGGTAATCCTGGGGAATCGTCTCTTCGGCGCGCAAGCGTGCGACAGACACACAGCAGCAGCAACGAGGCAAGAAAAATCAGGAGGCCCTTCATGAGTCGAGACAAACACAGTTAATGATCTTCGACGCCCTGGAACAATGCCCCGGAAAGTCATCGGTGGTCAGCGGGAAAATAGCCTGTCGACAACGCTTCATAGAGCGGTGGAGCAAAGAATCGCGACACGCGGCTGGCGATCAGCGCCGTGGCCATCAACGAGATGACCAGTGCGTGGCCATTGATCATCTCGATGACGATCACGAACGCGGTGATCGGGCTCTGCGTGACTGCCGCCAGATAGCCGACCATCCCGAGCGCGATCAGCATCTGCAACTGCATGCCCGAGAACAAGGTATGCAGCGTGTTGCCGATCCCGGCACCGATCGCGAGCGACGGTGCAAACAACCCGCCCGGTGCGCCGGGCAGGTACGAGCCGATCATCGAAACCATCTTGAACACCGGGTACAGCACGCTCACGTTCGTGTGGCTTTCGAGCATGCTCCGGGCTTCCGCGTATCCGCTGCCGAACGTATGGCCGTGCGTCGCCACGCCGACGACCGCGACGACCAGCCCGCACGCTGCGCCGAACAGCACGGGCTGGCCAGCACGAAAATCCTGAAGCCGCCGCGGCATCCAGCGCCGCGTGTTGAGCAACAACCAGCAGAAGATTCCGCCCATGACGCCCGCGATCACACCGATGAGGACGACCGCAAGCGCCAGCGACTGAGGCAGGTGCGCCCCTACGTCGATCGTGCCGAAATAAACGTAGTTACCCTGAATGCCGAGCGACACGATACCGGCGAAGATGATCGCCGTGATTAGCACGCCACTCGTCCGTTGTTCGAAACTGTGCGTGAGTTCCTCGATCGCGAACACGACACCGGCGAGCGGTGCATTGAACGCGGCGGAAAGGCCTGCCGCCGCGCCCGCGAGGGCCAGCCGGTGCTCGAGCACGCCCGGGCGAATCGCACGAAACCGCTGAGGATAAAACTGCCGCAGATTGAACATGAGTGCGGCCCCGACGTGAATCGTCGGGCCTTCGCGGCCGATCGTGAACCCGCCGAGAATGGCCAGGAACGAGACGAGTATCTTCCCGATCAGGATCCGGATCTTGAGCAGCCGCGCACCCGTGTTGCCCGGTGCATGCAGCATGGCAATCACCTGTGGAATGCCGCTTCCCTCCGCACCATCGAAGAATCTCCGCGTCAGCCAGACCGTCAGCGCGCCGATCAGCGGCGTGACGACCAGCGGCAACCATGCATGTTCGGCGGCATAACCCAGAAACACCGCGTAGCCGAAATCGATCAGCTTCGCGTAAAGCACCGCGACGAGGCCGACAGCAACCGCACCCAGCCAGAACACGCCATAGTGAAGCCACAGACGCCGCGCATGCAGCAACGCGCGTCGATCTGCGAGCGCGGAAATGCGGATCATCGGTCTCCCCCTACCCACTCGTCAGTCTTGTTCATTTTCAAACGCTGTCCGGATCGTTCAGGTTCGCCGCGGTGGCGGCGTCATTCCGAATGCGATCGCCAACCATACTGCGACCATGCCGGCACACATCAGAAACACCATGTTCGGGCCGCCTTGCTCGAGCAGCCAGCCGCCCACGATGCCGCCGAGCGCGAGCCCGATCGACTGCGTGGTGTTGTAAACACCCGTGGCCGCGCCCTTGCGCGAACCCGGCGCGAGCTTTGACACCAGCGACGGCAGCGACGCTTCCAGGATGTTGAACCCAAGGAAGTAGACGAAAAGAATCGCCGCCACAATCAGGATGGTATGCGGTGCGCTGCCGAGCAACAATTGACCGATCAGGATAGCCAGAATGCCGCCGAGCAGCACCGGCTTCATCTTGCCCCGTTTTTCCGCGACGATGATCGCCGGGACCATCATCACGAACGCGAGCCCCATCACCGGCAGGTAGACCTTCCAGTGCGCGGCGACCGGCAGCCCGCCGTCGACCAGCAGGCGCGGCACGACGAGGAACAGCGCCGTCTGCGTCGCGTGCAGCACCAGCACGCCGAAGTTCAGGCGCAGCAGCTCGACGTTGTGCAGCACCTCGGCGAACGGCGCGGGCACGTGCACGGGCTTCGCGGCATCAGGCACGATCCACAGCACGACACCGATCGCGAGGATCGACAGCACGCCGACGATCGCGAACAGCCCGCTCATCCCGACCCAGTGGAACACGATCGGCGCACCGACGATCGCGACCGCGAACGACACGCCGATCGACCCGCCGACCATCGCCATCGCCTTCGTGCGGTTCTGCTCGGAGGTCAGGTCGGCGATGAACGCGAGTACCGCGGACGACACCGCGCCCATCCCCTGGATCACGCGGCCGACGATGATCCACGTGATGTCGTGCGCGGACGCGGCGACGAAGCTGCCGATCGCGAAGATCACGAGGCCCGTGGCGATCACCGGCTTGCGGCCGAACTTGTCGGATGCCCAGCCGTAGAAGATGTAGAACAGCGACTGCGTGACGCCGTAGGCCCCGAGCGCGATACCGACGAGCAGGACGTTGTCGCCGCCCGGGATGGTTTTCGCGTAGACCGAGAACACCGGCATGATCATGAACAGGCCGAGCATGCGCAGCGCGAAGATCGCCGCGAGCGACGTGGTCGCGCGCAGTTCGGGCGCGCTCATGCGGGAAGACACGGTGGACGACTGGGACATCGTTGACGCGATTTACCGAACGGATCCAACAACGGACAAAAAAAACCCAGCTGGGGAGCCGGGTTCAAGAAGCTCGCCCCGGCCTTTCGTATCGGGACGACCGGACGTCGAGTGACGCGAGCTGAGGGAGCACATCTGAATTCACGATTTCGCGGAATTTACGCATCGTAACATGGCAACTAGTCACGATGTGACATTTCTCCTAATCTGGTTAACGTGGCTGTATTCACCCACCATGTGACCAAGAAAGTCTTTCGAATCACCCTTCAATTCATTTACAAAACACCATCGCCCGTCAAACAGGAGCAGCTCCGTTCACTGTGCTTCCGGCAGTGATGCCGCGACCCGTTCCGTTGATCTGCGACCCATGCCGTTCGATCGAACGCGCCCTTCAGGAGACCCGTGATGAAAAGCTTGATGCGATATGCGGTGCTGTTGGCCCTTGTGCTGTTCGGTGGATGCCATTCCGCGACAAAGACGTCTAGCACTGCAGGCATGATCAATCAGAGTGCCGCAAATGGTCAGGCGATCGGGACGCCGTCGACCATGGCCGACGAATTGAACAACCCCAACAGTCCGCTCGCGAAACGCAGCATCTATTTCGATTTCGACAGCTATGAAGTGAAGCCCGAGTACCAGTCGCTCCTGCAGGCGCATGCCGACTATCTGCGCCTTCATCCAGGCCGGCACGTCTTGATTCAGGGGAATACCGACGAACGTGGCACCAGTGAGTACAACCTCGCGTTGGGCGAGCGTCGGTCGCAGGCCGTGCTTCGCACACTGGAAACGCTCGGCGTACCCGATGCACAGATCGAGGCAGTCAGCTTCGGCAAGGAGAAGCCGGTTGCATTGGGCCACGACGAAGTGTCGTGGGCACAGAATCGTCGCGCGGATATCGTTTATCGATGAAGCGCCAGCGTGGCGGGAGCCCGCTCCCGCCACGCATTGACCAACAGAACGGTTCGGCACCGACATCGCGGTCACAAGCCCATGAAGTACGTCCGGACATCCATTTCGGCGGACCACGACTGCACATCGGAGAGTTCATCGAACTCGACCGGCTTCCCCCGGTAAAGACAACAATATCCATTCGCCGTTCGGTAGACGATGACCCACTCGCGGTCGTCACTCGCCTCGTCTTGCAGGTTGCCGACCAACACTTCCTTCCAGTCGTCGAGATGCAGGGCCACCGCAAGGCGCCGGCGCAGAACGGCCAGCTCAACGCTGAGTTTCATGCTGCCCCTCCTTGCCGGCATGCGCTTCGGCCCGCGTCGACGCGTGGCTGTCACCGTGCTGCTTCCCTGACCGCAGGCTGCGCTGGGCTCCGCGCCGGGTCTCGGGAAAAATCCTGATACTGCTCGCCACCGCGTCTGCGATGTGTTCCTTGGCAATGACCCCGACCACCTCCATTGCGCCCTCTTCTTCGGGCTGGGTGACGACCACTGCCATGGTCGCGCGCTTCTGGCGCAGCTTGCTGATCACATCGAATGCCGCTTCACCCGGCGCGACCACGATGAAATTGAGTTGAGCGAGCACACCGAGCGTCACCGACGGATGGTCGTGCGAGATCGCCCGGCGCAACCCCGTGTTGATGCGAAGCACCCCCTCGATCCGGCCCGATCGCGTGACGACCACGTGGCGGAACGGGGGGCCGTGCAGATTGCCCAGAATGTCGCGGAACAGTACCTCGGCGTCCTGCACGAGCACGTCCGTCTCCATCACTTGCGCCGCGTTCTGGGCGAGGAACATGTTGGCATGCAACGCGTTCGGAATCACGTGACCGCGACGCACGAGCTTGAGCGTATAAATGCTTTCGCGGCAAAGCAGACGCCGGGTCGCAAGACTGACCGCAACAGCAATGATCATGGGCAACACGATGTCGTAATCGCGGGTCATCTCGAAGATCATCGCGACCGCCGTCATCGCCGCGCCGGTTCCCCCGCCCACCATCGCCCCCATCCCGACCATCGCGAACGCAGGCGTGCTGACGGGCGCTGCGGGCAGTACGGCCTGGACGGATGCGGCGAACGCCGCGCCCAATGCGGCGCCGATGAACAGCGACGGCGAGAAGACACCACCAGAGGATCCCGAGCCCAGGCTGATCGACGTAGCGAGGGTCTTGCAGAGCGCAAGCGTGATCAGAAACAGGCAACCACCGAGCTGTCCGTATAGCAGCGCCTGAATCGTTGCATATCCCACGCCTTCTACGTAGTAATGCCCGGCGAAGCGCATCAGCAGGTAGGTCGTCACGCCGACGAGCAACATCCCCAGCGCGTGACGCGCATAGCGGCCCGGAATGCGCTCGAAGGCATCCTCCGCAAAATGAAGCCCGTGGGTCAGTAGCGCCGCACCCGCGCCCGTCAAGATGCCGAGCACGGCATACAGCAGGAGCGTCAGCACGCTGCCTGGTCGATCGGGAATCGCGCCCAACTGGGCGGGTACCAGAAACGCTGGCGCACTGCCGAAGAACAACCGTCCAACGAAAGTCGCAGTCCCGGTCGCCAGCGCGACGGGCAGAAACGTGTTGACGCTGATCTCCGGCATCATCAGCTCGGTCGCGAACAGGACACCGCCGATCGGCGTATTGAACGTCGCGGCGATCCCGGCGCCCGCGCCTGCCGCCACAAGCGTGATGCGCTGGCCGGCAGTCATCCTGACCGCTTGCCCCAGCGTCGAGCCCAACGCCGAGCCGATCTGGATGATTGGCCCCTCCCTACCGACCGCCGCGCCGGTGCCGATTGCGAACGCGGACGCCAGCGATTTCACGATCGCGACCACCGGGCGAATCACGCCGCGCTTGAAGTAGATCGCGTCCATCACCTCGGGCACGTCGTGCCCCTTCGCCTCAGGCGCAAAGGTGCAGACGAGCCACGTCACAACCAGGCCACCGACAACCGGCACGAGCATGACGAACGCCCCCCAAACGGAAGTGGGCGTGAACTCGCTCGCGTTGTACGAGGCCGAAAACCGGCCGAGGAAGAAGGCGTTGTGCACGAAACCGATCAAGCCGCGAAATGCCACGGCGCCGATTGCGGTGACGACGCCGACCACGACCCCCAGGCAACTCAGGCGATACATGTCGATCGGCAACGCGTCGTCTTCCGGTTGTGTCGAACGCTGGACGCGACCGGTTTCCACGCGAAGCGATGCGAGTTCGCCGGCCGCGCGGCCCTCTCCTCCTGTCGATCCCGATGTCATGACGCCCGCCTGTGTCGAGTGTGTCGATCCGTCAACTGGTCTCGTTCATGCGCCCCATCATCTCCGACGTCTCGCCGGCATCGAGCGCACTGCGCATGGCCAGCACGAGCACCACAACGCTCCAGGCGGCGACCAGCAGAATGTCCCAGCCGAATCTGATGACGCCCAGGCCGCCGCCGATACCGCCCATCCACGACAACAGCCACAGCCCACCGAACCACGGGAGCAACCACGCGATGTGCTTCCAGCCGAAGTCGCGCGCACTACGGCGCAACACGACATGATGGTGAAGCGCGTAGAGGACGAAGCCGATCGCCACCAGCGAGAACAGGAAGTTGTTGGTCTTGAAGCCGGTCCAGTAGATGACGAGGTTGCTGCACACGAACGCGAGCGGCGCGATCAACCCGGCCCCGCTCATGCGGAACGGCCGCTGCAGTTCCGGTACGTTACGTCGCAGGACGAGCAGCGCGATCGGCCCCAGCCCGTACGTGAGCACGGTGATCGACGTGATATAGCTCACCATCTGCTGCCACGCCGGGAACGGCATCAGGAACAGCACACCGACCGCCCACATGATCAGTACGGCAACCCAGGGAATCCTGTTGGCATTCAACCGCGTCAGCATGCGCGGGCCCGCGTCCAGCTCTCCGGCCGCGAACAGGATGCGCGAGCCGCCGGTGACGTATATCAGGCCGGTGCCCCCTGGCGACACGTAGGCATCGATGTACAGCAGCGTGGCCATCCATCCCATGCCGAGGGTCGTTGCGAGCCCTGCGAACGGCCCCATTTCGCCCTTGAAGCTGAGGTTGTTCCAACCGGCGGCAAGGTCGGCCGGCGCAAGCGCGTAGATGAACGCGACCTGCAGCAGGATGTAGATGACGGCTGCCAGAAGGACCGCGCCGATCACGGCCAGCGGAATGTTTCGATGCGGATTGGCGCTTTCGCCGCCCAGGTCGATCGCCGTTCGAAAGCCCAGATAGCTGAAGACGATGCCGGCGGCCGGCAGCGCGGTGAACATGCCGGACACATGGTAGCTGCCGGGCGCCGCGTGCATCACGCCCCAGTGCGTGCTCGCGCCCAGCAAGCCTGCAATCGTCAGAAGCGGCACGAGTATCTTCCACCACGTAATGGTCGAGTTCACGCTGAGCAGCCAGCGGATCACCATCAGGTTTAGCAATGCCATGATGCCGAGCAGGCCAGCGCATGCGACGAAGCCGACAGCCGTCAGCAAGCCTGCGCTTCCGGGCTGGATGAACCAGGGGAGATAGTTGTTCGCGTACGTGACGATCGCCTCCGCCTCGACCGCCGGAACCGGCACGTATGCCAGAAACAGGAGACCGCACCAGATACGGCCCAGCCCGACGCCATGACTCGCATGGCTCATGTGCACCAGTGCGCCGCTGCGCGGAAACATCGCCGCGAGCTCGGCGAAACACAGTGCGATCAGCATGATGATGATCGCGCCGAGCACCCAACTGCCGATGCTCAGCGGGCCGGCGATGCGCGATGCGTGATAGGCGCCGAACAACCAGCCGGAACCGACCATGCTGGTCGTGCTGGCGAACAACAGCCCGATGATTCCGGCGTCACGCCGGAGCTTGCCTTCCAGATTGAGGCTCGAGGTCGTGCTCATATGCCACTCCTTGCAAACGACCTCCCCCTGCTGCGTGTGTGTTCGTTCTCCCGCCCTGCCCGTTGTCGCGACGACCGACACATATCGGCCGTCCCGGCGAATCCGCGCACGTTGCTGTCGCGCGTTCAGTTGATATCGGTGACGTCCTGGAAAGCCCAGCCGAACGACTGAATTTCCGACTTGTGCAAGGCCGCAACCTTGCGCAAGCATTCCGCCCCTTTTTCCGTCAGATGGATCTCCGCTTGCCTCCGATCCTGCTCGCTCGTCTGGCGCCGAACCAACCCTGCTGCTTCGCAGCGTGTGATGAGCGCCACCGTGCCATGCGAGGACGCCTGCAGCCGCTCGGCAATCTCGCCGACTGTCGCCCACGAGCGGTCCGGAAACGCACAGGTGTGCAACATCAGCGTGTATTGCAACGGCGTCAGCCCCTCGGCCCGCAGGATTTCCTCCGAGAAACGCAGGAAACGCCGCAGCCGGTAGCGAAATTCGGATAGCTGCTCGAGGTCGTGTTTCGTGGCGCTTGCGCCGGCCTTTCGATTGCTTGCTGCCATCACGAACTCCGTGAACACCGGGAGTTTTCTGGAATCATGTCATCACGTGACCTAAAATATAGGCGCGCGTGACGGGTAGTGCAAAGTGCTTTCATCGGTCGCTGCTCCGGTCGCTGCGTGGATTGACCCCATCAACCTGAATCGGTGAGGAGAAGTGGACGGCATCTCGATACCGCTGCTGGTCGCCCTGGTCGTCGTACAGCCCGGTCATCCGATAAGCTCACGTGCGGGAACGGCCAGCCACGTCGTTGTCCCGGCGCGGAATATACTGCATGTGGGCAACCCTTGGGCGTGGCCAAGCCTCATACCCAACGTCAGTCGTCCGGTGGCAAGCAATCCGACGCCCACCCCGGTCTACATCCCTAGCGTTACATATCACCCCGACGGTTGGGGCGCACATTCCAGGTTGGCGGGCGATCGATTCAGGTGGTGATCGATCGGCGCCTGGGTCCGCTCGCCGCGGCAAGGCGCCCTGCCTTCGCCACGCGGGGCGGGGCCATTCAATCCCCCTGAAGCGTCGCGTCGATCGGCCGGCGCCTGTCTCGAAGACTACAGAACCCGCAGCATCGAAACGGCCGAGCCCGGACATACCCCCTGGAATTGGCTCGACGTCCGCACCAGGTGCGGTACGTCATCGCGCGCGACGCACACGAAACCAAGACGGGCGAAATAGTCTTCCGCCGTCGTTGTGAGGAGCACCAGCGACCGGACTTGCAGCAAATGACACGCGGCGACCAGCCGCGACACGATACGCTGCCCCAATCCAGCATCCCGGGCATGCTCCGCCACCGCGATGGAGCGCAAAAGCGCAGCGTCGTCGTAGCGCTCGATGCCACCGCACCCGCACATCGTCGAACCGTCCATCGCGACCACAAAATCCTGCAAATGATCGCTCACACCGATGACAGGCAGACCGCACTGATGCAGCAGGGCTTCAATCGACGCTAGGTCGTCGACCGTGGCGGGACGGATCTCCATTTGTCACTCCTTTGACCGGGATCTAGATGCTCCGCTGATTCACGCGATTCGACAGCGCCTCGGCGCTTTCCTCCCGCTCGCTGTATCGGTCGACCAGGTACGGGCCGATGTCTCGGGTCAGCAAGGTGAACTTCACCAACTCTTCCATGACGTCGACAACGCGATCGTAATAGGACGACGGTTTCATTCGCCCGGCTTCGTCGAATTCGGCGAACGCCTTGGCGACCGACGACTGGTTAGGGATGGTCAGCATGCGCATCCAGCGCCCCAGCACACGCATCTGGTTCACGGCGTTGAACGACTGCGAGCCGCCGCTCACCTGCATCACCGCCAGCGTCTTGCCTTGCGTGGGCCGGACCGCGCCAACCGACAGCGGAATCCAGTCGATCTGCGACTTCATGATCCCGGTCATCGCGCCGTGCCGCTCCGGCGAGCACCACGCCATCCCTTCCGACCACATCACCAGTTCGCGAAGCTCGACCACCTTCGGGTGATGCTCGGGCGCGTCATCGGGCAGTGGCAGGCCACTCGGATTGAACACGCGCACCTCTGCACCCATCGCCGTGAGCAGCCGGCCGGCTTCCTCGACCAGCAGGCGGCTGAACGAACGCTCGCGCAGCGACCCGTACAGCAGCAGGAGCCGAGGTGGGTGTGTCGACGGCGATGCAGGCCGCAGTCGAGCGGCATTCGGCACGCGGAACAGCGCTGCGTCGAGCTGCGGCAGGTCTTTCAGTTGCTCAGACACGCTCGCCCTCCGCATAGATCACGACCTCGCCGTCTTCCTTGGTGAACGGTCCTTTCTGCGGGTTCGGCAAGATGTCCAGGACGGCTTCCGACGGCCGACACAGCTTCGTGCCGATCGGTGTGACCACGACGGGCCGATTCATCAGAATCGGGTACTGCTCGATGAAGTCGAGCAACTGCCCATCGGTCCACTTCGGATCGCCTAGGCCAAGTTCCGCATAAGGCGTGCCCTTCTCACGCAGCACCTCGCGCACGGTCAGGCCCGCGTCGGCCAACAGCTTGACCAACGTTTCGCGCGGCGGCGGTGTCTCGAGGTATTCGATAACGGCGGGTTCCTCGCCGCTGTTGCGGATCAAGGCCAGCGTGTTGCGAGACGTGCCGCAGTCGGGGTTGTGATAGATCGTGATGGCAGTCATGTCGAGATTCCTCCGTTCGTATCAAGTGCGGCACTCGTACCAGCCCTTCGACTGGTTGACGATGCGCACGACGAGCAGCATGACCGGCACTTCGATGAGCACGCCCACGACGGTCGCAAGCGCCGCACCGGAGTGGAAGCCGAACAGGCTGATCGCGGCCGCGACCGCCAGCTCGAAGAAGTTCGACGCACCGATCAGCGCCGATGGACATGCGATATCGTGTTTCTCGCCGACCGCACGATTGAGCCAGTACGCGAGCGCCGAATTGAAGAACACCTGGATCAGGATCGGCACGGCGAGCAGCGCGATCACCAGCGGCTGCGTCAGGATCGCTTCGCCCTGGAACGCGAATAGCAGCACGAGCGTGGCCAGCAGCGCTGCGATCGACCACGGGCCGATCTTCGCCATGGCCGCATAGAACGCCGCCTGCCCCCTCGCCAGCAACACCTTGCGCCAGATCTGCGCGAGGATCACCGGGATGACGATGTAGAGCACGACCGACGTGAGCAGCGTCGCCCACGGCACTGTGATCGTCGACATCCCCAACAGCAGGCCCACCAGCGGCGCGAACGCGATCACCATGATGCTGTCGTTCAACGCGACCTGCGACAGTGTGAACAGCGGATCGCCGCCGGTCAGCCGGCTCCAGACGAACACCATCGCCGTGCAAGGTGCGGCGGCCAGCAGGATCAGTCCTGCGATGTAGCTGTCGAGCTGGTCCGCCGGCAGCATCGGCGCAAACAGATGGCGGATGAACAGCCAGCCGAGGAACGCCATCGAGAATGGCTTGACGAGCCAGTTCACGACGAGCGTGACGCCGATGCCTTTGACGTGCCGACGCACTTCATGCAACGCGCCGAAGTCGACCTTGACCAGCATCGGGATGATCATCACCCAGATCAGCAGCCCGACGGGCAGGTTGACCTGCGCGTACTCGATCCGGCCGATCTGCTGGAACAGGCCCGGCAGCACCTGGCCGAGCGCGATGCCGGCGACGATGCACAGCGCGACCCACACCGTCAGGTAGCGCTCGAAGAAATTGATGGAAGGCTTTGCGACGACCTTTCCCGGCGGGACGACGTTGGACGTGTTCATGGGACGGCGTTCAATCGTGAAGTCGTGGGCGACCGCTCGGTTCGGCAGACCGCCATGCAAATGATCAGTTTTGCGAGATCTCGATTAGCGCCGTCTGTAGTTCGGCGTCGTTCATTCGATCCAGCGGCAGTGCCAGCAACTGCAGCATCCGATAGCCGATCGCTTGGCGTGTGAGTTCGAATGCGAGGCGCTTTCCGTCGTCGCCACCCGCCGCATTCGACGGATCGGCGTAGCCCCAGTGCACTTTGACGGGGCTGCCGGGCCAGTATGGGCAAGTCTCTGCTGCCGCGCTGTCGCACACCGTGATGACGACGAGCATTTCAGGCACACCGTCGCCGACGAACTCGTCCCAGCTCTTGCTGCGGTATCCGTCGACGTCGATGCCGGCGTTCGTCAACGCTTCCAGCGCGAACGGATTGAGGCGACCGCTCGGCGCACTTCCGGCGCTGTAGGCACGCACGTCCTTGCCGAGCTTCGCAGCCCAGTGATTGAGCATGCCCTCGGCAAGCACGCTGCGCGCCGAGTTGTGGGTGCAGAGGATCAGGATGTTCGTCGTCATGGGCGGAGGCATGCGAATGCGAATCAGGATTGGCGGGCGCCCGACGTCGGGCATGCGGACACCGGCGAGCACGGATTGCCGCCGCAGCAGTTCTCCGTGAGGTAAGCCAGCAGGCCGTTCATCGTGGCGAAGTTCGCGCAGTAGAAGACGAAGCGGCCTTCCTGGCGGCTGGTGACGAGTTGCGCATGCGCCAGTTCCTTCAGATGAAAGGACAGGGACGACGGCGGCACGTCCAGCAACGTGGCAATCTGCCCGGCAGGCATGCCTTCCGGCCCTGCCTGCACGAGTGCGCGGAACACGGCAAGCCGGGACTCGTGTGCGAGCGCCGCAAGAGCGGCAATAGTCCGATTTGTTTCCATGATTCGATAATAGTAGAAATATGGAATCAAGGCTAGCCATTGGCAGCTGATCGCGACCGAGCAACTCCGGATAATTGCTCCCACTCATATCGAGGGCATTAACTTGCGCGGCCCCTTCAACTTTCCGGTGGCACTGTACGCAAAGCGGATCTTGCCGAGCATCGCGGCCGGCAACCCAATCCGTCAACCAACCGGAGCGCCTAACGACGAGATGAACTAGGACCGCCGGTCGAGGGACGCCCATCTTGTATGCGGCCACACCTGGAGACGCTCTCTGCTTCGTTAGCGGAGGGTAGACACTAACCCATTGTTTTGTCGGAGTAATTATTTGGGGCTGCAAGGCAAGGCCCTGCCAGGCCTAAAGGCGCCTAACCGGAAAAGAGCACGGAAATCAAAGTCACCCCGGTAAGCGGTAGATTTAGCACACCGAATGGAGAATCATTTGCAACTGACGGTCGAGCAGAGCCGCATCGCGATGGTCAGGGTCGACCGGCGATGTCCGCGTCTGGGTCTCGGTAGTGCGCGCCCTCGCGACGATCGAGGCGCGTTCGCTGCGTCAGCCCACGCTCGCCTCAGATTGCTGTTTCGCGTAGTTGAACGGCAGCAGGTCGCTGATGTCAGCGTCCGGAGCACGTTGCGGCAATTCGGCCAGCACGTGCAGCAGCCAGGCGTGTGGCTCGACGCCGCAGGCGCGGCATGTCAGCATCAAGCTGTAGACCACCGCGCTGGCCTTCGCGCCGGCGACCGTGTCGCTGAACAACCACGATTTCCTCGCAGTAGCAAACGGCCTGATGTCCCGCTCGATGACGTTGTTATGTGTGCCTTGCAAAGGCACGTCAGACTTGTCGGTGCAAATCCGACCCGGCTAACTCTCGCTCCAGCCGGAAGCACAAGGAGGGGGATGCGGCTATTTTCTTGGACTGATTTACGTTGTTAACCCAAGGCTTTCACGGTACTCGATGGGGCTGAGATAGCCGAGGGAGCCCTTGATCCGTTTTTCGTTATACCAGCGGATATAGGCATCCAGTGCCTCAACGAATTCTGCGATGGTCGTCGAACGCCAATTGCCAGGGTAAAACATTTCGGTCTTCAGCCTTCCGAAGAAGCCTTCGCAGGCCGCATTGTCTGGTGAGCAGGCTTTGCGCGACATGGAACGAATGAGGCTGGCGTTCGCAATCCGGGACAGCCAACCAGGCCAGCGATAGTGACCACCTCGGTCGGAATGCACAATGGGCTTCTCATCGCCCTCGGTCACAGTCTCGATAGCGGCATCCAGCATGGTATTCACGAGTTCTGCGTCAGGGCTCGTACCAATCGACCAACTGACGACCATGCCATCGAAGCAGTCGATCATGGGTGATAGATATACCTTCCCCGCAGGGATGTGGAACTCGGAGATATCCGTCAGCCACTTTTCGTTGGGGGCGGTGGCGTGGAAATCGCGATTGATGATGTTATCTGGGGCCGGACTAATTTCCCCAACATAAGAACGATACCGGCGCCGCTTGGGCCTGGCTGCGTAGAGGCCGCCTTGTTTCATGAGGCGACGCACGACTTTCTCCGATAGAAACACCCGTTGCCTGCTGAGCGCTGCCTGCACCCGACGATAGCCGTATGATCGGTGATTGTCCTCGAATATCTCTGCAACGGTGCGGCGGACTTCGGCATATTTGTCGGCGGCCCGTATGGGCGACCGATGGTAGAAATAGGAGCTGCGCGCCAAGTCCAACCGCACAAGCAGTTCAGTCAAACCGTATTCTTCTATCAGGGCGTCAACCAGCGTCGTCTTCTCCCGGTTGCTCAGGAGCGGCAGGTCGACGCCCAGGTCTTTTTTTAGGAGTTCATTCGCCTTCTTCAACAGGTCGTGTTCAAGCTGCAGGTTGCGAATGTCGCGCCGGAGCTCTTCGACCTGTCGCTCCAGTTCGTCCCGATTCGTCTCTGCGGGTGAGCCCTTGTCGCGTTTCATGGATGCAGGAGCCTCTCGGCCGAGTAACTGGTTCTTCCAGTTGTACAGTGTCACCCTGTCGACGTCCAGCTTTCGCGCCACCGCCTGTGCACTTCCTTCCCGTGTGCACAGTTCGTACACTGCGGCCTGCTTGGACGCCAATGACACGGCCGGTCTGCCCGCCTTGCTAACCACGCATTTCATGGTTTCCGGATAGCGCTCACGAACCCACTTCGACAATATCTCGCGACAGGGATAGCCCAATGCCCTGAGGGTGAAGGTAATGCAGCGCCCATGGTTGACGTAATGTTCGAGTGCCGAGTTCTTTTGCTCCTCAGAGTACTTCGGCTTGACGCGAACATACCCCTTCTGCAGATCGCCACTCTTTTCGAATTCGTCACACCACGCCTTGAGAGAATTCTTCGTCGGGTAACCCAACTGGCGGATGGTTGCCTTGATGCGCTTCCCGAGCTTCAGGTACAGCTCGACCGCCCGAACACGCTCTTCGTATGAATACATGGACTACCTCCAAAGTAGTCCAAGATTTTGTCCGCATCCCCCGGCGTAGAGGTGTGGAACTGCAGCGCTCGCTACGCCGCTGCCCACTTTGACGTTCAAGCCGCTTAGGATGGTTGCCCATGATCGAGCTTGTTCAAATTGCCCCGGGCGTCGTGTACTCGCCCGACGTGCTTGGCGTCGCCTGGCTACGCAAGCATCATGGGGACCACCTGAGCGCGGGGGAAGCAGTGCTCGCCCCCCCGAATGGGCAGTGGGTTGCGTCCGCAACGGAAAGGATCGTCGCGACTCCCGAAGCGCCGCCATTCCAAATGTCGTTGCTGTAAATCATCGCGAAGAACTCCAGCTTCGAAACCGGAAAGGTCTCGGTCTTCCTCCGCCAGCAAAGCACTTGCGTTCCATCACTTCTACTCGAGAGCGACAGATTCCTGTCGCACGGCTCGGCTTTCGATCGCTTCGATCTCACCGAAGAAATCTCGTTGCCCTGGAGGCGCTGCCGGCGCGCGGCGAGCCCTGCGTGGCCGTGCATGCCCCGCCCGCTTCAATGTGCGCTCAATCGCCTTCAATTGAGACCAAAGGCGGTCTGCCTCCTCGACCGACAGCGCGTCCGCCGCAACCTCAAGTGCAGCGATGATCGCCTCAAATTGCGCGTGAGCTCCCGCCAGTACCGGTAAAGCGCGTACGCGGACCTGCTCCTCTCTATAGGTGGTCAACCAACAAGCGAGCGCCTTACGCTCGTCTCGGGCCAATGCCGCCAGCAATTCCGCCGGCACTGGTTCGTCGATGCGAAATGCCCCGACTACACGCCGAACACCTCGACTGCAGTCGTGAGATCTCCCGATTGCGGCAGCCCCTTTCGACGGCTCATTGCGTACCAGCGTGACTATCCGTCCTTGTTTGCGAATCAGCATGAAGAGTTGTTTGGCTCACACGATCACCGCAGCAGGATAACGCAAATTTCACTACGATCGACTATGCTGGACGCTCGGTGCAACGCCCTCTGGAACGAGTCGGGATTACGCGAACGGACAATAAATCGGGACTGCTTGCCGTAAGAGCCGCGTTCGCCTATACCGTACTCGCTACGGCACCGGAGGCCATCGTGATCGTCCCTTTGTTGATACCACGCTTGTTCTGTACCGCCTTCGAACTGGCCGGCGCGATCTACGACGGCGAGGTGTTGGTCGACGCTCGCAGAGTTTCGGACATACGCGGAATGCTGATTTCGTTCTATGGAGCTGATCCTGGCCCCTACGAACTTGCCCTCGCGACCGTCGCAACCAATGTCTTCTCGGACGAAAACACGCGAGCCTGCTTCCTCGAACGAGTCGACGCATTCGACCGATTGCTTGCGAATAGCGGCCTGATAGACGCGTGGGACAAGCACGGATGGGTGCGACGCTCCTCAACCGATTCGGATCGCTTCGCTCCCGCTCGATTTGTTGTCGAAGCCGCGGCCATTTGCCCCTTGGACACTTTTCGCCGAGCGTTCGACCTACAGGATTTTCACGCAGCGGCGTACAAGCGAGCCGCCTCCCGAGGCGTGGAATTCTGGTGACTCTGCCTCTATTGCGACGGCGAATCTCGACTTCGGAATCACTTCTTTCCTTCCGTTGACTTCCGCTCGACGCGTGGCGCTGACAATGACGCGCGCGCCCGCGGCCGACCGAGAGCGACACGTTGTTCGTTCCGCAAAAGCTCGTTCGCAGCTCGCGCCTCTTTCAGCTCAGCTCGCACTTCAACCAACTCGGCTTCCCTTTCTCGACCACGCTGGCGGGACTCCTCAAGAGTACGCTCAAGCGACTGTTGTGCTTCACACGCAGCGTCCGATTTTGTGGCCGCGACCGCAGATGCTTGCTCGGCTTTCACTCGTGCGGCGCGCTCTTTCTCCAAGGCCTCTCGAACGGTCTTGAGATCATCCTCCAAGCGGGGCATTGCCTCCAGTCGAAGCAACGCCTTGGCCAGGTCTGTACGGGCGGTTTCCGCCGCCGCACGCTCGACCGCCGCCTCATGACGAGCCTCATCTCGCTCCGCTTCGACCTGCTCAAGGCGCCCGGAAAGCACCGCCTTCTCCGCGTAGGCGCTCTCGAGTGTTGCCGAGAGGTTCTCGACGAGCGCCGTTTGCCGCTCGGATTCAAGGATGAGGTCAGCATTGGCTTGGGTCGCAATTTCCAGGTCCGCCCGCAACTCGCCCTTATTCCGCTCCACTTCTGACGCAACAAATTCCAGCAGGCCTCGCTGTAGCGCTTGAGGCAGTACGACCGGCGCCTCAGCGGGCCGAACCTGCGCGTCCTGCCACGCTTGAAAGAACTTCAGCACGGTCGCCATCGACCCCGTGCCCAAGCGCTCGCGGATGGCGCGCGCAACGCCAGCGCCGTGCGCAGGTTCGATTCGGTCTGCGCGAGCCGGCGCTGCAGCGCGTGATTCTGTTCGACGACGACGGCGAACGCGTCCTCGCTCGCCTCGAGCTCGTGCGCGGCGTCAAGCAGCGCCTGCACAACGTAGGCCGACAGCGTGCCGCGGTACCGCCGCACGTACTCCCGCAGGCGCGCGGAGCTCGGCGAGCGGTGTTCGGGTGGGATTGGCGCGCGCGTGGCGCGATCGTCGTGCGTGGTGCGGTGCCTGTTGGTGATCGACATGAGTAATCTCGTCGGCGGGTGGAAGTCATGGGCACGCGCACGTCACCGTCCTCCGTTTGGTATGGGGTGCAGCCATCGGATCCGCCGCGTCAGCCACCCGACAGCCCAGCAGGTGAGGACCAGCAGCACCAAGCCCGCGGCCAGTTGCGCCACCACGATCGCCGGTGGGTCCCGCGTGACGGAAGCGTGATACATCTTCCACGCAACGTCGTCGAACACCCACACCACACCACCCACCCAGCCAATGTTCCACTGCGGCGCATCACAGGCCAGTTGGCGCCACAAGTCGCGAAAGACGAAGGTGACCCACACGGCGCCCGCCATGAACACCCCTATCCTGATTTGCGTACCGGTGTGACTTACCTGGCCCATGCCGATGCCCAGCGTGCCTGCCACCAACAGCGCGATGGCGCGCCCGAGTGGGCCAACCGTTCTCCGGCGTGTTTCGACGGCCAGTTGCGCGTAATACAGTTGCAGGGCCACGACGCCCAGCAAGGCTGCGCCGAATCCCGTCATCGCATGCTCGAGCACGGACAGCGCATCGCGATGACCGACAAACGTGCGCACCCATTCGCGCCCGGCACGCGCAACGGGATCCCCGTGTTGCGCCGCCGTGCGCCACGCGATGCCCCGGCCCTCGAGAACATCGATGAGTGCAAATAGCGCACCGGCGAGCAGGATGTGCCAGCCGGCACGCCAGTAACGCCGCCCGTCGACGGCAGTCAGCCGGCAACGCAGGCGGTCATCCAGCGGCCGGCGCGTACACGAGTTAACCGGTTCCATGTCAGGCCTCCTCCAGCGTCGACCCGTCCGGCAAGTCCCGCTTGAACCGTGCCTCAAGTTCCGGCAGCACCGTGAACTGTCCGCCAGTCCGTGCGTAAGCCTGCTTGACCTCCTCGACGGCCCGCTCGAAGTGCATCAGGTAATCGGTTGCCAGCACCGACGGCGCGACACCGATGTCGCGCCGGATCTGGTTGGCCAACTCGCCGGCGCGCCTGCCGTAGTGCATTGCCTGCTGGGCTTCCAATTCGTAGGCGTCGGCGGTGTCGGCCCAGTTGGCAAACGCAGCCAGGATCCACTCGCGGCTGACCTTCAGCGCGGACGGCAGCTCGCGCACCTCGGCGACGAGCTCGATCGGCAGGTCCGCCCACATGAGCGCGGGCGGGAATTCAAACTGCAAGCGCAGCTGGTCGACGCGCTCAAAGGCATCGTGCTCCAGCGCGCGGTGGTCCTCGAGCGCGGCGTGGACTGCATAGACGTAGGCGCTGGCGCGCTGCGCAAAGGCCTCGAGCGCCAAGGCGAGATCGAGCCGCGCATACGCCTGGCGGGTGGCGGTGGCGGCCGCCTCGCGCTCGCGGTCACGGTGCCGCGTCCAGAGCGAGATCGCGTTGTTGACCACCGCGCCGATCACGGCGCTCGAGGCGGCGACCGCCCACCAGTTCACCGGCTGTACTTCTGCTGCCATCCCCTCTCCCACAAGCTATCCGCGTGCACCGCCCACTGGCGGCCACGCTCGGTTCAATCAACAATCAGGCTGGCTAGCTGCGCAAGCACAGCGCGCGCGAACGCGGGCGCGCTGTGCTGGGCCGCCGCGAAACTGGCCAACGGCTCGGAGCGGATGCCCTGGTAATACAGGTACCAGCTGCCCCCTCGAGCTGCAGGTAGGCGTCGTGGCCCGCGAACAGCGCGGTGTACCGGCCAGCGCAGCTGGGGTCCTCGGACCAGACCTGCTGCGGATAGCGCCGCATCCTCTCGGTAGCCTCGGTGAGATTCAGTTGCATTTCGTCCTCCTGGGTGCTCGACTCAAGCGTGTGTCGCGCGCTACCGACCCGTAACGGGCCGCACGGGGATGGCGTCCGGCGATCGCCAGCGCGCGCGGGCCGATTTCGGTCAGCACCGTGCCTGGCCGCGCCGAACAAGGGTCGGACGAAAGTGTCGCCGAGAAACGCCAATCTGGCAAAAATCACCGGTGCGCGACGCAGGCTGAAACAGGCGGACGGGCACGATGGGCGGTTCGAGGTCCGCTCTTTACGCGAAGCTTCGGCCTCTCGGATGTGATCGGCGTCGCGAGCGGATCGAGCGGGAGCCTGAAGCTGTTCGGAAGATCCACCACGCGAATTTCGTCCTTGGTTGGCACCAAGCATCCAGCGGCGTCGGCGCGGGGTGCTGCGTCGTCTGAAACGGCCGATGGAGCCGAGCCATCATTTGACCGGTGCTCGTTACTCGGGATCGCTTTGCGTTCGCCGAAATCAACGGGCTCCGGGCAAACAAACCTGATATCAGCGAACTGATAATGGATAAACGCCTGCACGAATCGATCACCCGTCATCGCTTTATACCCCAACGCCGAGTAAATTTTGCGTTCGTCAGCTTTCAGAATTTCATATGTTCTGGGAGTATTATCGATAATCGCCATAGCTCTCATTGCCGCAAGCGCGATTGGCTGCGCCGATACACCGTTCAATAGCGCAATATATGTCAGAGCTACCGTCGCGATCAGCGCAATTTTTAATGCCTTGCCGGGTGACTTCTTAGACGCTCTTACGCGCAAGTAAACCGCGCCAGGAAAAAAGCTAGCAAAGATGATCAGAAAAAACACCATCGCCGCCTTGAAGCCACGCTGTGGCAAGTGCCATGAACCCGCGAATAGAGATACCACCGATATTGCTGTTACCGCGTACACACCCGCGAACACTATCGGCGTCGTAAGTCCTATACACATTCCAACACGATGCGTCGAAATGGATTGAATAAATCGCACAACTTTTCGCTTCGGCTTCGTTAAGCGTAGCGACCAATCTATCTCATTGTCTGGAATGATTGGCAACCAACTCGGGCTCCACCAGGCCATAATCGTGAGTATGATCCAAATCGTTACCACAGCGATTCCGGCACCAATCCAATAAATCCAAGATGGATAAGTAGCATCTCCAGCAAGGTACGCCGTCCCAGCGTAGCATAGCGACCAAATCAACGAGCTCAATAGAATGAAGTTGGGTAACGCCTTAGTTGGCGCACGTTCTGAGTTTCGATCTAGAAACCCTACGACAATCCCGGACGGCGCAATAATCGAAGCCGTGATGGCAACCCATATAAGCAAGAATGCTTGCAAAAGTGCGGACAATCCAGCGAGTGAAAGAACGGACGCCCCAAAGAGATCCTTGTGACCAATAGAGCGTAAATAATTATAGATCAGGATCGCTGGAATCGGCAATGATACCGCACCAGTTTTGAGTACCGCATCAAGCAAATCTCGATAAAAACCCAGCTGATCGCGAAACGTTACGTGCTTAGTCCTTTCGAGATATGGCACCCCCGGTCGACGGACCTTTCTCAATGATTTCTCCCGTTTATTTTGAATACAATTTTTGAATCGCAAAGGGTTAGGCAAGATGGATTGACCGCTTCAGATCAACTTCTTTCAGCCAAGACCTGCGGGTACGCGTCCACCGACGCGAGAAAAGCTCGCAGCCTATCTCAGCACAGCCCGAACGTCGCGTTGATCAACTCGCGAGCGAGTGCGACAGGTCAGTCGACAAACGCCGCCAGCGCCGCGTTGACTGTGTCGTAGGTCGGCCGCAATGCCGACGGACCAACGTCCGGATCAGCCTCGCTGCGCTACGCGTCGCACATCGAACTGCTCACTCTGCCCCATCCCGCCAGGTGTCGCGGCATACAGTTACAGACTGCCCCTCCAGATGCGCATAGTGGTGAACGACGTCGCGGCTGAAGCGCGCGATACCGTCGGCCACCTCAAGCAGGCCTCGGTCGTACAGGGCATGCAGATCGCGTCGGAGCAAAATACCGTCGGAGGCGTCATTGTGTCCTGCGCGCCAATCGCGACCGCGCAGGTGGGCAGCCTCCAGCGCTTCCTTGATATCGCAGCCTGAGATGGCGCACCTTCCGTCGTACGCATCGAGTACCGCCTGTCGAAAGGCGGCTTGCTCGGGGCGAATCAATCGCGCGAAATATCGCGCGATCCACTCATCGGATCGAGCGGCCTCACCTATGGTCCCAACGGCCGTCGCGCGCGCCGGGCCGCGCACAATACGACAGGCGCCAGTTACGTCGTCATAAGACTCGACCAACCAAGTGAGCGAATCGAGTTCCCGCGACTTTACGCTCGAGGTGCCCTTCGGGAATTCCATTGTGGCACCATCGACCGGCTCGCCGCGAGCGCAGATTATGACGTGAAGGGGCTGACCTAGGTGGAACGCATCGCACACCGCGCGATCGAGGGCCATCCCACGGTCGGCCTGGCCGATGAGTCGCAATCGCTCTCGATTCGACGCAGCGAGCACACCTGCACGTGCTCGTCGCTCCTGCGCGCCAGCTCGGTAGTTCGTGTCTGAAAACACATCGCCGCCCGCCGATTCCTTCAAATTTTCATGCCAGAGACAAACGGCATACCCTTCTTCCCGCGAGCCGAACGACCAGTTGTAGCAGAAGCGCGGATTCGCCTTGAAGTTTTTCACGGCCCGGCAGTTCGCGTTCATGTGCCATTCGTCAATTGCGATTGGGATGCGTTCGAGGATGTCGTAAATCAGTTCGAGACGATCGGGACGCAGCTCGTCGAGCTTGCTGAGCGGCGTGGAGCCCCCAACCCTCTCAAACACCACGATCTCGGCCTGACGGTTGACGGAGCGCTTCTGCCAGCCAGCCTTCATCCACGCGTGCGCCCATTTGTGACCGTCTGTAGTGGTCAACCAACCCCGGACACTGCGTTAAGTTTTTCTTCCGCAACAGCCGGCGCCAGTCCGTCATTGAACTGATGCGGCCGTATCCAGTTGTACCGATGCATCAGGTAGTGGCTGATATCCCGGTGTGCTTCCTGCGCCGACATGTAACCCACTGACGGCAGCCATTCTGTCTTGAAGCTGCGGAACAGCCTCTCCATCGGAGAATTGTCCCAACAGTTTCCGCGACGGCTCATGCTCTGCTGTATCCGATAGCGCCACAGGCGCTGACGGAATTTCCGACTCGCATACTGACCGCCCTGATCCGAGTGGAATAGCAACCCTTGTGGCCGACCACGCTGCTCATAGGCCATGTCCAGCGCCTGCACGACCAGATCGGCATCCGGGCGTGTCGAGAACGCCCAGCCGACGACTCGGCGCGTGAACAAATCAAGTACGGCGGCCAGGTAATGCCAACGGCCTTGCGCCCAGACATACGTGATGTCGCCACACCAGACCTGATTCGGCGCATCAACCTCGAACTGACGGTTGAGATGGTTCGGAATATCGATCCGCTCGACCGTAGCTTGCTTGTACGCATGGCTGCCGGGCTGCTTGCAGATCAACCCCAGCTCTTCCATCAAGCGACTTACCTTGAAGCGGCCAATCGCCGTGCCTTCCTCGCGCATCATGCCCATGATGCTGCGGCTGCCAGCAGAGCTTCGACTCTCGACGAACAGTTCGTGCACCCGGTGGCGCAACGCCATACGCTCGGCATCTACGCGCTGGGCACGCTCCCGGTACGCATACAGACAGGACCGCGATACGTCGAATACCGCGCACATCAGTTCGACTGATTCGCCTGCGCAGATCTGATCAATTACTTCGTACGTTCTATGCCTTCCGACATCAAGAGCGCGGTAGCCTTTTTTAAAATGGCCTTCTCACGCTCGAGGCGTTCGATACGCGCCTCGAGTTCCTGAATGCGTTGCTGATCCGGCGTGATTGCCTTGCCCTGCGGCGTGACACCCTGACGCTCCATTTGAAGCTGGTGCACCCAGCGGCGCAGTACCGTCTCGCCGACGCCGACCGAGCGACTCGCCTCCATATGGCTATAGCCCTGGTCGAGCACCAGACACGCGGCTTGCTGTTTGAACTCCGGGGAAAACGTACGACGTCGCTTGGTCATTAGACACCTCTTCATGGCGAGCATTCTCGCCTAAATCAGTGTCCGGGTTCATTAGACCACTACAGTCGGGCTTCGGGAGGAACGGGTCCGAGTTCTGCCAGAACGTGTCCCTCCGTCGCGCGACGGGGGGCAACGGCGCTTCCAGGATCTCCTCGATGTCCGTGAAATGCAGCGTAACCTCGTTGACATCGAGTGAACGGAAAAATCGGCCTAATGCGCGGTAATCCCTGACGATCGATTTTCCCGGCACGCGCACTCCGGCGGATGAAGGAGCGAGCGAAATTAGTCCGTCGACGAAGGCAAGCAGGTGAGGATAGGCGTGCGTGCGACCGTGGATCTGGCTCGGCGGCACCGGCGCACCATCGTGCCGCACGTAGCGCCCTCGCCGATTCACTGCGTCAGCAATTGTCCGCGTGGACAGCGGTCGGCCAGCGAGCGTCAAAACCTCGACTATCTCGTCGTGCAATTTCGTGCGCGTCTGCATTCGATCTCCTCGCCGGCAAAAAGCCGACGGCGGGTTTAAAGTCGTCCAAACAAGCGGTGTAGCGTCTCGTCCAGATCGGCGAGCCTCTCGAACTCGCTTTTCCTGAGAACTCGCTGATTCGCTCGTTCCGCCTTGATGCCTTGTGCATTGGCACGCACTTGACGCGCTGTCGCGTGATTGGTGATGTCGGGTAACGGACGACCCGGCTCCGCGCCGAACCAACGGTACTCGGAGATTTCGAGATCTCCGTGACGCCGAGCCATACCACGCACCAGCTCCGCGCGTGTGCCAACCCTTGGTTGATGACCACCTGCGCACGTGCGCCATCGACCAACGACACCTTGAACTGGACATGCCGTATCACGCTGCCACCGCACATGACGAGGTCATACCCGCTCGCGTCGAACTCCACGCGCAGGATCTCGACGTTAAGGACGCCGAGCTGCCAGAGTCGGCGCATGGCCTCGCCCACAAAAATGTGCTCGACGATCCGCTCACGCAAAACTGAAGGTGCGGCGTGCCTCGCCCTGGCGTCGCCAGCACGGATATCAAGGAATTTCATCGGGAAGGCCTATGTCATTGATCGGGTCGGTCCACTCATATAGCGGGTCGATCCACTCCGGCGCGATCTCCCCGATCGCCAGCCTATGGGTAGCCGGCAGAAATTCAATGTCGCGTACCGTAACTCGATTGGACGTGTTGCTGTCGACCGTGACGAGAATGCCGCAAGGAATCTCCTCCTCAAACAGCGTCATGTTGTTTCCGACGGGAACGGTCGCATCACCGGCGGCCGACACGGCCGAAAAATTGAAGTGCATCACGACCTTGGTCTGCAGCACGCCCTTGATCCGCACCACCACCTTGCCGTTGCTGTGCTCAATTGCTTCGCATTCGTCAAGCAGGCCGTCCGTCGCGGGCCACTGGAGTGCGTCAACATGGATGTCACGGGTCCACGTAAAGTCGAGTGCCGAGCGCCCGTCGATCCCCACTCCGATGTGACGCGCGAAGGACCGACCGGCCGCCAATAACGCATTCTGCAGCTTCTCGTCCAGGCCCACAGCCAAGGTCTCGGCCAGCCGGCGGGCCGCAAACTGCGCGCTTTCGTCCTGAAACGCAGCCAGCGCACCGGCCAAATTATTCGTCCAGAGCAGCCGCGGATGCGCCGAACAGAAGCGCTGCCAGTCGGAATCTGTCGATACCACCAGCACCGCCGTGTCGTGCTCGGCGGCCCAATGCTCCAGCGCCAGCAGCGCCACCGCGTCGGGGAACTCGTGCTTCTTCTTGCTCGACTCGGCAAACGGCGGCTGTGCGGCAAAGTACCGGTCGAACAGGGAGCGCATGTCGACGCGAGCGGCGATGTCGAGCACCTCGGCGCGGGTGCCCGCCACCCACTCTGCCATTCGCTGGCTCGCCGCGGTCACCGGCTCGTCCATCAGATACTCGATGATCTGAAGCTGCTTGAGCGCGTCACTTGACAGCACCCCCGCCCGGGTCGCCATCCGCACCGCGCGCGCCAAGCCGTTACGGGCATCGGCCGCATCGCGCCTCAAATGGGCCTCGACCTCACGTAGCACCACGTCTGGCATCAGCACCCGGACGCGGTCACTGCGACGGAACTGCTCGACACGGCGCAGCAAGCCGCCCTCGAGGTTGCGCTGTTGCGCATCAAACACCGAGGTGTCGAGTGCGATCGCGCCTAGCTGGTTCGCGGCAATCAATTCGACAATGCGGGTATCCATCACGCGCTCCTGACTAGACACGACGAGTCGGCGCTACGCGCTTGAGTAGATAGCTGAAGATTTCGGGCAACACCCGCGCGAGGGCGATGCGCTCGCGCATCTCGGTGCGATACCAATCGAGCTTCGCGGGATCGAACTGGCCGCCCAACCAGGTCATGGCAGCACCGTTCAGCATGTGGCGCAAACCAAGGGTCACCGGCCCACAATGGCTGAACTGGTGATAGTGCTGTTGCGCGGCGCGCAACGACTTAATTGCCTCGCCGCTGACCTGCAGCGTCTGGGCGTTCCAGTCCAGTTGCTTGAGCGCATGGTGCCCTTGCGTGCAGGGGTCACCCTGGTCGAGCTTCTGCCAGTAGCACGCGATGCACGGCGGTGCCTTGCCGGCCTTTTTGAGAACCAACGGCGTGTCGGTCGAGCACAGCACGGCCATCGCCACGCCCTCGATCGCCTGCCGCATGGTGTTGCCAGACGCCGGCCCCTTGCCGGCCAGCAGCAGCTTCGTCGACACCACGATGTCGTCGATCACGCCGAACGCAAAGCCGGCGACCAATTCGGTTCGCGGCACCTGCGTCCGCGCAGCGGCATTGAGGATGGCGGGATAGCCGTCAAAGGCAGTGGCCAGTGCCTCGGCCAGCAGATCGACTTCCGGATCGAGGTCGCGCGCGTAGTGGTCCCGCACGGTTTGGTCGGGATCGAGCAACTCGTGCTTCACATTGGCGGGTACGGTGTAGTCAAGCGGGGGTAGCGTCATGTCGGGTCAACCTGCGTACACGTCAGGGGCGCGTCAGGGCGCCTCGGGCCACGCCCGCGCCTCGCGAGCGTCGCACGGTCGTATGGCTTTTGTTTGGCTCTCGACAATATTCGTCGCAACCGTGGGTCATCAGCCGCGCACACTTTGACGAGTCTTTGTATTGCGCGGCTCTCAGTTCGCTTCGAGTAGATCGACGCATCCCAATGGAACGTCCCGACTGACCGTTGCTAAGGCCAAGTTTGCTTTCGCGACGAGTTCAAGCGGCCGGAGACGCTGGACGTAGTGGCCATGAGTAATCCGGTCCATGCCGGCGCCCGCAAGCTTCGCTACGGTACGTAGACTCGCGGTGAGTGCGACGCTGTCCAGGCGCCCACCATGCAAAATCAAATTGCGCTGACGATACAGGCGGTGGAATGACTCACTGATCATGTCCTTGATCGTCTGGAGTTCCACACGCGGATTAGCGAGCAACTTCTTCATCCGAGCAACAGCGGCCCGATCCGCTACGCTCGGTAGCACTGGAATGCGCTCCTCGAGGATCATCGTGGCCAAGATGCGACATCGCTCGCGATTGACGTCGACCCCTACGAGCGCGGAAAAGTCGCCGGGCATGATCCGCTCCATCCGATGCGACAGTGCCGTCAATTCGGCACGCGGGAACGAGCACGTAACCAGCGTCGCGAGGTTGTCGGCCGCCGAGGCCCGATCATTGGGATCTGCGAGCAAGCCCTCGATTGCGCCCCAACCGCCCGCCACGGCAGCTGGTGGCGAACTGCCTTCCAGATGAGCTAGCAGTTCCAAGGCGGCGTCCACGTCCTGGCTGACATCCGTGGCAAAGACGCGATCCTCGCGAAACAACTCTCGGACCGCGACGCCGCGCGCGCTGGCGGTCAGCGGCGCTGTCTCGACACTGCCACGGACCCACAAGTTCGGTAGGTAGTCCAACGCTTGGCCCGTCGCGAGCATCGCGCGGGCCGAATAGCGATCGGCTTCATTGCGAGCCGCCTGCGCTGCACCAATTGTGTCGCGCGCCCGCACGGTGATCACCATGGCTGCGGCGGCACGCACACCGGTAGTGTCAAACCCATTTTCCGATAACCACGCGGTGATTGACGCGCCGGTCAGCCAGACGTCGGGTAGTCCCCGACGCACCCGCGGCGCACTTTTGAATGCGAGCAAGACCTCGAACTCGCGCGGGGCATTTGTGCGCACGATCCCCTGCAACTCCTCACACAGCTCGGCTAAGGTTACCGATTCCGAGGCAGCCTCCTTGTCGGCGATAACGGTGCGGAGATATTGCGCGGAGAAACCCGTATCGAGTAGGTGGGCAGCCACATGGCGGGCGAAATGCTCTGCACGAAAGTCGCCCTGCGCGACCGCGCCAGCCCATCGAGCCAGATAGTCACCCGACACGCGCTGTGCCAGTTCACGTATCGCGAAGTGGGCGACGCCTTCTGCACGCGGCACCTGTTGAACCTGCTCGCGCAAGAACTGCTTCTCGTCAGCAGTGAAACCGGGGTGCATACCCACGCGTTTCTGTAGCGATGACGCGATGCGCTTAACCGAGCCCTCACTCAAATGGCCGTGCCGCATTACGGTGCATGCCTCGAATAGCTCGTCCATCGACAACGTGGTGCCGATGCCCCACAGCGAGCGGTACCAGTGCTTCCGATCGGAGAAAAATTCGATGAGCCTCGCCAAGGCGATGCTTTCAGGGTCATTGACAAGGTTGAACATTTCGCCTAAGGTATGTGCTCGGCCAGCAGCAGTGCTGGTCTACAGTCTAGTGGGGCGCGACCCAATTGGTGCCGGTCATCTCTGATGGCTTAATTCAAGCGGCTCAAGCCCCCAGTTCTTAAAAGCCCCGCCGAGTGCGGGGCTTTTTCTTTGCGATTTCGTTGGCATTTGAGTCGTCCATACGACCGGCTGGGCGAGTCGCCACGACCCTAAAAATTATACGGGATACTCGCCGGCTCACTCACGCCATCGAATCACCGCGGCGTTCCACTCCTCGCTCCGCCGCCTCCCAGCGGGCCCACTTCTTCGGGCCGGTGACGGGCAGGCCGTCTACCCCGTCCTAGACAACTCGCTTACCGTCGACCTCCACGGGACGGTATGGCACAGCAACTCCCCATCGCTGCGGTCCTAAGGGCCACTCTTCCGTCGAGCCCCTCCGCGCGCATTGCGATGTGTCAGTTGATATGCACGTTGGCCGCCTCAGATCGCCTCCAGCGCTCATTTCACGAAAAAGGAGCCCCATTCCCTCGCGTCGCGCCGCTCTTTCCAGTCCGGCGAGATCACTATTAGAGCCGATTCGAGTCAACCGGCAGGCCAGCCGCGCGCATTTCCTTTGCGAGCGAGGTTTTCCAGGCTCCGCCGGCGTCGTAGTCCAGATACTGCACGCCACTGAAATCGGACGGGATTTCGACGTTCCCCCGACGCAATGCACAGACACGCCCTCGTCCGAGCTTTGCCGCGAAATAGCCGAGTTCGAGGATCACATTCTGGCGCGCGCGGGGCTTGAGGTCGTCCACGGCTGCTGCTGACACACCGCCCTTGTCGTCGGGGGTGAGCAGCACCACGGCGAACATGGCCGTGCCAGCCTCCCGCTCAAACTTCTCGATGATCGTGGCGCCACGACCGGCCTGCTCGTCGAGAATAACGCCTTCGAGACCGAGCTTGGCAAGAAGCGCCTGCACTTCGAATTTCGCCGCTTGATCGTGACCGTGCACGATGAACACTCGGGATGGGGCGGCCGCCTGCGCCGAGCCGGCGGACGCAGTCGACAAATCAGCGCCAATTTGACGAGATGCAGTTGCCGCCATGGCCACACGTGCCGCTTCGACGCCGGCCACCGCTCGCGTGAGAGGGTTGGCCGGGATTCGTAAAAAATCCGCCACATCTCCGGATAAGTAATTGAGTACATTGAGAAAAAGGATGCCTCGAATAACGATTTTCGGGCGACTAACCGCCGAGATTGCCTGCTACCAGTTTGGATCGGGCCATTCGACACCCTGCCATCGCGCCAACTCCTGCGGTGATATGGCGTCGGGGGGGCGGCCGACGATCCGGCAGGCCCGACGAATACTCATACATGAAGTGAAAACTCAGCAGTAGCGAGGCGAAGCGCCGCTTTCGTTCTGCCTTGGTCCAGGAGCAAAACAGTGCGCCACGGCTGTCGAGCTTCTGAAAGATGTCCGATGTAGGATCGATCTGTAGCCAGTAGTCGACGATGGTCTGTCCTTCCGTCGCGAAATCCTCTCGCAATCCTGCCTCGATGACCGCCTCAAGTGCATAGGTGATCGCCTGATGCCGCCTGGAGTGGTCGAGGTATCCGAGCGAAACTCGTAGCATCCGGTGCTGGACGAGAAGGACGGGCCAAAGGATCTCGACGCCGTAGCGGACGCCAATTTCTTCATGGCCCTTCGGCGGCTGCAGGATTTCACGCTGTTGTTCGTATGCTTTGCGCACGTCGTAGGCCAAGCCCAAAAATGGACCGTCCTCCTCGCGAAGCAGAGGCGAACGTTCGTTGACGTCGTGAACGATTTCGTACAGCTCGTGCAAAGAGTCATGATCGCCGGTCAGCAGGATGCCCGCACGATTTTTCAGCAACCGATACCAAAGCATAGGATTCCTCCACAATCTCAAAACAGCATGAACTCGAACTCTGGCTCGGCAGGTGCGATCTTGCAGTGTTTTAGCCAGAGCTTCACTTGTTTGATATCGACGAATGCGGCGAGATCTTGCTCGAGCGTATTGATGTTCACCCGAAGCGCCTTGAGATCGATTGCGATATTTCGCAACACCGTATCGGGTGACACGGGTTCGAACGGATCGACTCCATAGGCCTGCCGAAAGGCATCTCGACGTGAGCGATCTCCTGATCGAGCTCGCGAACTTGTTCCTTCAGGATTGTGTTGTAGTGCTTCAATCGCTCGTCGCTCATGTTGTCGAGGGCGCGCTGATCGATATGTTCAAGCTCGAGCTGCAACTCCAGGAGTTGCAGAAGGTTGTGTTTCTGATAGGCCTCGTTGACACGCTGCATGAGCTGCGTTTTTCGCTCTCGTTCGATGGGGTCTGTTTCCCGGTCCGGATGCAATGCGCTGGCGAGCTTGCGGTACACCTCGCGAATAGACAGGCTAATCTGTGTCCGTGTCTCTTGCGCCCGTGCTTCGGCAGCTTGCTGGCGAGCGGATTTTTTACGTTTCTCGCGGCGAGCCTCCCTCTCCGCATTCTTTGTATTCCATTCCGCTTGTGCATTCTGGAGATGGGCCTCGGCACGTTTCAGCAGATCCTCTGGAGACTTCAAGTCAAGATCATCTCCCAGGTCGACACCGAACACTGCTTCGATCATGGACTTCATCCCGCCGACCTCGGCAGCGATCTGGCGCTCGTAGGTGGTGGGGCTGTATTTGTCGTAGATGGTTTTCTAACTCAACGATGACAAGTGCGACCTTCCGGCGCTCTGCCTTCGTGAGTTGCTCATAGACTTCGTCAAGGCGATACACCATCCGAAGCTGAAGCGCACACGAAGTCTGCTCGAGCGGCAGAAGCTCGTTGACAAACTTCTGCTGGAACAGAGGGGTAGTCGCCTCCCAGGCACGAAGTCGCTTGCGTCGTTTCTCGATCTGCTTGATCAGCGAATTGAATGTCTTCTGCCCTTTCGACAGGGCTGACTTGTCGTGATCGTGCGCAATACTGACGGACCGCGATGTCTTGGTCATGGGAGAGTTTCCGCGGAAGGCGAATGATGCCCCGCATTTTAACTCGACGGCCGGACCTGTTGATCGATTCGCCAGGCGATATGGTGATGAATTTCTGTGCGACCCTATCGCTAACCTTTATTATCGATATGGATACATTTTCTAGTAAAACTGCCATTTCGTGAAACGCGTCACACTTGACCATCACATCGCTGTCATCCAGCCGCTTATAATTTTCGGATGCCGAACGTCCTATCGCCACCATCCTTGCCCGACGTTGCGTCCCTGTCCGCGGTGCGCGCGTGGTACGCGGGTATGGGCTCACGCGAGGCGGTCGAGCGATATTGCCCGCAGGCTCTCGAAGGGGGCCAGTCGGCGCGCGGTGTGATCGGCCAGATTCGCCGGCAGCTTGCCAGCTTTGCCCTCAGCCGTCATCTCGCTGATCTGGCGCGGCCGTTTCAATGTGCAGCCAGCGAGCGGATCCACCATCGCAAAGCCGCGACCCGCGCGCTCGACATCATGCCGACACTCCCGGTCCCGCAACCGCAGGTGAGCGATCCGGTGGATGCTTGGCTATCGCCTCGCGTCATACCGTGGCTGCATCGGCACGGGATTCGAACACTTGCCGACCTGACCGTCCGGATTCCCCGTCGTCGGCGCTGGTGGATTGCGGTTCCCGGACTCGGTGAGCGCAGCGCCCGTCGGATCGAGGCCTTCTTTGCCGCACACCCGGAATTGACTGAACGCGCCCGTGCCTTGATCGTACCGACAAAGCCAGAACTCGTGATGCCGTGGGAAAACATTCGCGTACCTCATGACGTGGACGGCTCGCGCGGTCTCTTCCGCGCACCGAAACCGATGTGTGCACTCGCGGCCGACAACGACTATCAGGCGATCAACGCCTGGCTCGAACGACATGAAGCCATCGAGACGCGGCGCGCCTACCGCCGAGAGGCCGAGCGCCTACTGCTCTGGGCGATTGTCGAGCGCGGCAAGGCATTGTCTTCGCTGACAAACGAGGACGCGACCGCCTATCGGACCTTCCTTCGACATCCCGCGCCGCGCGCCCGCTGGGTCGCACCGGCGCGGCCGCGATCGTCGACCGAGTGGCGTCCCTTTACCGGAGCCCTGTCACCGGATTCCGTCGCCTATGCACTGTCGGTGCTCGGAGCAATGTTTCGCTGGCTGGTCGAGCAGCGCTACGTCCTCGCAAATCCGTTCGCGGGCCTCAAGGTCCGGGGCGCCCAGCGCGGTGGCGAACTGGATACCGCGCGCGCCTTCACGGCCGGCGAGTGGGCGCTGATCCGGACGATTGCCGACGGACTCGAATGGTCCTCCGGCTGGACGGTTCCCGCAGCACGGCGCCTGCGGTTCCTGCTCGACTTCGGTTATGCAACCGGCTTACGTGCGGCTGAACTGGTCAGCGTCACGCTTGGCGGCATTGAGAGCGGCCCGCGTGGCGAGCGATGGCTTCACCTGACCGGCAAGGGGGCGAAAATCGGGAAGGTCGTGCTGCCGCCGCTCGCACGCTTCGCGCTGGATCAGTACCTGATGCAGCGCGATCTGGCCGTGAACCCCGCACGATGGGCGCCGGACACGCCGCTGCTCGGACATCTCGACGAGCCCGGCGGCATCACCACGCCGCGCCTGAGAGATGTGTTGCGCCGGTTCTTTCGAACCGCAGCCGACGCTATCGACGCCGATCACCCCGCGCTCGCCGATAAGCTGCGGCGCGCGACGCCGCACTGGCTGAGGCATACGCACGCGACACACGCTCTGGCTAATGGCGCGACGCTCACGACCGTGCGCGACAACCTCCGTCACGCCTCGATTACCACGACATCGGTCTACCTGGATGACGACGACATACAGCGCACGCGCCAGATCGAGGCAATCTTCCCCCGGCGAGAATCGTCATGACAATCGCCCACGATTCCGTCTATCCGGTCTTGCCTGCCGTGCCAAGCACGGCAGAACTCGCTGCATTCACCCCGTCGGCCGAGGAGATGCGCTACGTCCGCCGACAGGTTCGTCAGGAATCTACCGCCGTCTTGTTTGCGGTGCAGCTGAAGTTGCTACAGCGACTCGGCTATTTTCCAATGTTGTCAGATGTACCGTCCGTCATCCTCGACCATGTTCGCGCGGCACTTCGCGCGCGTCCACTGCCGCGGACAGCGGTGACACGTTACGACCAGTCGGGCACGCGAATCAGGCATCAGAAGTTGCTTCGCATCTACCTCGGCATTCACGCGTTCGACGACGATGACACGACATGGCTCGGCGAACTCGCTCGTGAGGAAGCGCAAACGAAAACGGAATTGCCCGACATCGTCAACGTCCTGATCGAAGAACTTATTCGGCGCCGCTACGAGTTACCGCCCCTTGCGACGCTGCAACGAATCGCCACGCAGAACCGAAACGCTGTCAATGACGCGATCTTCCGGGAGATCGCCGGCCGACTCGATGATGCCCTGCGGGCTCGGCTCGATGCACTGCTGGTCGTCACGAATGGCCGATCCGGCTGGGAGGATCTGAAGCGCGAACCGAAGAAGCCAACCACGCGCGCAGTCGCCAGCTTTCTGAAGCACATCAACGGGATTCGGGATCTTGCTGATGGATTGCCGAACGCACCGACATTACTGTCGATCAGCAAGCGAGAACAGCTCGTCACCGAGGCGCGCGCGCTCGACGTCGCGGAGCTACGATCGCTCAAGATCAACAAACGCTATGCGCTTGCCGTACTGTTCGTTCAGGCCCAGCTTCAGAAAGCACTGGACGACGTTGCCGAGATCTTCATCAAGATCATGCGTAAGTACGAAGTGTATGCGAAGACGAAGTTGCAGAAATATCGGCTGGACCACGCGGAAGCCGTCGATGGTCTGGTCGGACAATTCCGCGATGTGTTGCAGATCCTTCAGGATGATGAGGTTCCAGAACGCCAACGCCTGCCGCGAATTCGGGCGGCACTCGGCGATCCCGCCGCTGTACTCGTGCAGTGCAACGACCACGTAGCCTATGCGGGAAACTTCGACCTGCCGTTCATGCTCGCGCCGTACAAGAATCAGCGCTCGCTGCTGTTCCAGTGCCTGGTCGTGTTGCCACTGCGCTCGAGTTCTCAGGATCGATCGGTGCTTATTTCGCTCGCCTGGCTGCATGGTTTCCGCGACGTCCGACGTGAGTTTCTGCTGCTCACGGAGAACGATCTCGCGAACCTGCCGCTGGACTGGATGCCGGAGAAGTGGATGCGCGCGGTTTTCCCGCACGGCCGCGATAGCCGCATGCTGCATCGACGATTCTTCGAGCTATGTGTGCTTCACCAGATCATGCGCGAACTCAATTCCGGCGACCTGTATGTCGAAGGAAGCGATCAGTACGATGATTACCGTATTCATCAGGTCACAGACGAAGAGTTGCGGCAAGCTTTGCCTCGATACTGCGAGACGGTTGGCTTGCCTGCGGACGCGAAGACATTCGTGAAGAACCTGCGTGAACAATTGAGCGCGGCGCTGGACCATACCGATGCGAGTTTTCCCGAAAACGACAGCATTGAAATCGGCAACGACGGACTGATCATCCACAAGCCTGCCAAGGACTCCGAGCCGCCCAATATCGCGTTGATCGATCAGGCGATCAAGGCGTCAATGCCCGAAGTCAGCATCCTGGATCTTCTCACCGAAACCGAGCAATGGCTCAATCTCCACAAGCTGTTCGGCCCGTTGTCTGGCTTCGACCCGAAGATCGATGACCCGCGCAAGCGCTTCATCAGCACACTGTTCTGCTACGGCTGCAATCTCGGACCCAGTCAGACCGCTCGGTCCGTGAAAGGCATCAGCCGTAAGCAGGTCGCCTGGTTAAACCTGAAGCACATTACCGAGGAACGGCTCGACAAGGCGATCGTGAAAGTCGTCAACGCATACAACCAGTTTGCACTGCCAAAGTATTGGGGGAGTGGCAAGCGCGCATCCGCCGATGGCACAAAATGGAGTCTGTACGAACAGAATCTGCTCTCCGAGTACCATATCCGCTATGGCGGCTACGGAGGAATCGGCTACTATCACGTGTCGGACATGTACATCGCGCTGTTCAGTCACTTCATTCCGTGCGGAGTTCACGAGGCCGTCTACATCCTCGACGGGTTGATCGAGAACGGTGCCGATATCAAGCCGGACACGATCCACGGCGATACCCAAGCCCAAAGCGGTCCCGTGTTCGGATTGTCGTATGTCATGGGGATCGGGTTGATGCCGCGCATGCGGAACATCAAGGATCTCGTCCTGTACAAGGCAGACAAACGTCGCAAGTACGAGCACATCGACAGTCTGTGCCGGCAGTCGATAGACTGGAGCCTGATCGAGCGCCACTACACCGACATGATGCGCGTCGCAGTGTCGATCAAAGCCGGCAAGATGACACCGTCGACGATCCTGCGTCGCCTCGGCTCGGAGAGCACCAAGAACAAGCTCTACTTCGCGTTTCGCGAACTCGGGCGCGTGATCCGGACGTTGTTTCTGCTCAAGTATCTGGACGATCCGGAACTGCGTCGCACGATCCACGCGCAAACCAACAAGAGCGAGCAATTCGTAAGCGCCCGAGCAGTACCGTAGTGCAGGTTGTTGACTGCGGAGCTCTGCGACGCTATCGGATGGGGTCGACGCGAGCAGTAGGCGGCAGCGACGGCGCCACGTTCCACGGCAGCAGCTCGTCGACGCGGTTAGCCGGATAGTCGGCGATGCGCTCGAGCACGTAGGCGAGATACGCCTCGGGATCGAGGCCGTTTAAGCGCGCCGTGCCAATCAGGCTATACATCGCGGCGGCACGTTCGCCACCGGAGTCGGCGCCGGCGAACAGATAGTTCCGCCGTCCGAGAGCGACGGCTCGCAATGCTCGCTCGGCAATCAGGTTGTCGATCTCCGCACACCCATCGCTGCAGTAGTAGACGAGCGCTGGCCAGCGATTCAGCGCGTACCGAATCGCCTTGGTCGTGTCAGATTTTGCAGAGAGGTTGGCGAGCGTCGCTTCGAACCAACGCTTCATGTCGTCGAGCAGCGGCACCGCCCGCGCTTGGCGCACACTGCGCCGTTCGTCGGGCGGCTTGCCGCGGATCTGCTCTTCGATCTTGTAGAGCGCGCCGATCCGGCGCAGCGCCTCCTCCGTCACGGCGTTGGGGCGCACCGCATGCAGGTCGTGGATCTTCCGGCGCGCGTGAGCCATACATGCGGCTTCCTGGACGCGCCCGTCGAGATATAGCTCGGCATAGCCCGCGAACGCATCGGCCTGCAGCACACCAGTGAAGTCAGCGAGATGTCGCTGCGGATGCTCACCGCGGCGATCTGACGTGTAGGCGAACCAGGCCGCCGGCGGTTCGTCGGAGCCGCTCGGCCGATCATCGCGCACGTAGACCCAGAGACGTCCTGTCTTCGTTCGACCGTTGCCCGGCGCCAGCACCGGCAGCGGAGTGTCGTCCGCATGCACCTTACCGCAGGCCAGCGTGTAGCGGCGCACGGCGTCGACCAACGGTGCGAGCAGCGCCGTGATGCTGCCCATCCAGTAGCCCATCGCGCCGGGATCGATCTCGACGCCGTCACGCGCGTACATCACCGCCTGGCGGTGCAGCGGAAGGTGGTACGCGAACTTCGACACGGCGATGTGGGCGAGCAGCGCCGGACCCGGGATGCCCCGATCGATCGGGCGGCTCGGCGCCGCAGCCTGCACGATGCGATCGCAGCGCGCGCAGGCCAGCTTCGGGCGGCGATGACGGATCACACGGAAGTGCGCACGCACGTATTCGAGTTGCTCCGCGACGTCTTCGCCCAACGGCTTGAGCTGTCCACCGCAATCGGGGCAGTCATCATCGGCGGGCAGATGGACGCGCTCTTCGCGTTCAAGATGTTCGGGTAGCGGCTTGCGGCTCGGACCTTCGCGGCGCGGCCGCTTTGCCTCGGGAGCGGCTGCTACATCGGCGGCGCCTTCGTCGGCCTGCAGATCCTCCAGCCGCAATTCGAGCTGCTCGATCTGACGATCCAGCTTCTCCGATTTACGGCCGAACTGCATGCGGCGCAGTTTCGCGATCGTGAGCTTTAGGTGCTCGATCTCAAGTGAGCGCGACGAGAGTTGCTGCCGCAGCTCGGCGACCTGGGCGTCGCGCTCACGCAGCAACGCTTTCAAAGCGTCGATGTCGTCGGGCAGCGCGGTCGAGGTCGATTCCATGAGGACAGTTTACCGACTGCCCATGATCACGCGAGCACCAGTTAACAATGGTTTACAGCGCGCTGCGTGGGCGCGCGGCTTCGACCGGCTGCCGCCAATCGAAACCCTCGAGCAAGAGCGACAGTTGGGCGGTTGTGAGCGCGACCACGCCGGCGTCAGCACGCGGCCACGCAAAACGCCCCTTCTCGAGCCGCTTCGCCAATAAACATAGCCCGCCGTCGCTCCAATACAAGCACTTCAGCAGGTCACCGCGCTTGCCCCGGAACACGAACACGTGTCCAGAGAACGGATCTTTCTCCAGCACCGTCTGTACCTTCGCGGCCAACGAATTGAAGCCGCATCGCATATCGGTGACGCCCGCCGCGATCCAGATCCGCGTGTTTTGAGGCAGACCGATCATCGTAAAATGCGATCGAGAACAGAACGCAGCACGTCCGGGTCTGGCGCGCCTTCGATGCGAATCGACGTCTTGCCATGCTGGATCTGGATCGAGCCGGACGGTATGTTGTCGGTCGCAGTCGGCACCTCGAGCGCCATCGACGGCTGAGACGGTTCGTTGACGACAACCGGCAGCATTGCGTCTGGAATCGCATCGTCCGTTAGCAGGCCTTGCGCATGGAGGCGACGCCATGCCCACACCTGATTGGCATTGATGCCGTTCTCGCGAGCAACACGGGCGACCGATGCGCCGGGCTCGAATGTCAGCGCGACGATGGTCCGCTTCCATTCCGTGGGATGTCGGCGAGTTTGCCGTTTCGGCGGGATCTCGACTGTCTGAGTCACTCTGTCCACAACTCCTATCGTGGACACGACTGGTCATTCGTGTCCTTCACAGGACATCATGGCACTCGTCACCGAGCGTTCACAGACGGTACTGGTCTCGTGCTTACAGCAATTCAACGACTTCGCGCAGTGGCTGATGTTCGGCGGCGACGGTGTAATCGCGGAAAACATCCGGCACGAGCAACGCAAGGTCGTCAAGTACAACCACCTCGTGGCGAACATGGTGATCCTGTACAACGTGCAGTGGATGTCGCGCAAGCTGAAGGAACTGCAGGAAAAGGGCCATCCGATCGACGCCGAGGTCCTCAAAGCGCTGTCCCCATACCGACGCGATCACATCAACCGGCTCGGCGACTACCTGCTGGATCTGTTGCGGCCATTTTTCCCCCTCGATCCGACCATCGATTTCTCTTTTAAATCAGCAACTTAATCCGAGATGTGGCGGATTTTTTACGAATCCCGGCCAACCCTCCTTTAGCCTGCGGATCAGCAAAATCACCAGCAGCTTACGCCCCAGAGACGCCTCCGTCGTCGGCCGTCGCATGCCCGCGAAACGCGTTTGCAGGTAAAGCCATCTCGCAGCATACGTATGCGCGACACGCACAAAGTGCGGGGACAGGTTTCGCGACCGCACAACAAGTTCGGCGACCTCTCGAGCTCTGGCCTCATCCACACTGGATGTAAAATCCATTTCGGCCATGACGCAAGACTTGTCCATTACGCCCCTCCTGCATGGATTGGTTGGCCTGAAACCGCACGGTTGAATAAAAAAATGTCCTGACACCCCTCGTCAGGACATTCAACTGGCGCATACGAGGAGGACACGCCAGAAGGCCGTCACTATTTTAGCCCTGGGGTTTAGGGGCTGCAACGTTAAAGATCGACAAATCTGAAGACTGCTGTTAACACGGCTTCGAGGACTTTTGGTGGGTCAATACGTTATCCGATAAGCATAGTTATCAGATGTGACACTTTTTCTTCTCTGCCCTGCTCTGCGATGCGCCGGCAGGGGCATGAAAAAAACCGGCCGGAACGGGGTTCGCGTGTCGCGGGGTTTTGCTGTTATGCCGGTGGATAATGATCGGAATGGCCCGCGTGCCAGAGGCAACGCACAATGAATGTGCGTCGATAGGTCAGTTTGGATAAAAAAGACCCGGCCGAAACCGGGTCCAAGACGGAGTTATCTACGAGGTTATGGGCGCAACTTCCCCGGCCACGCCCAGCTACACTCTAGCCGCTTCCTTGCGCAGAGGGTGTCAAGAATCGTCAGACTTTAGTTTCTTGGCAATGCCGCCAAGAGGAGTTATCGGCATTGCCCGCGTGCCACAAAAACCCGGCCGCAGCCGGGTCTGCATGGTCAGTGGCCGCTTTCGACCTCAAGCGCGATCGCCAGGTTGCGCGCATCGGCGGGTTTCAAAGACGCGCGATTCAGGTCCAGCGTGATGTCGAAGCCCTCGCCCTGTTCGTAGTCGGCGTCCACGCCCTTGCGCGCGAAGAAGTTGCGCACTTCCGTGACGGTCTCGTCGCGCAAGCGCTCGAGGTCAAACGCATCCTTCAGCTCGTTCGCCGGGATATTGAAGTGGTAAACTTGGTTGCCCGAACGGGCCACCCGTTGGATCGCGCTGTTGACGAACGCGTCGTACGCGCCCTGCAGGTAATCTTTGTTCAGCGGCATTTCGCTCTCCATCTGGGATGTTTTCGGCGATTACACGGACCACTTCCAAAGCGTCAAGCACTACCCTTTTGAATCTCTTAACGGCACCTTATGGGTGATGCTGAATCGCCCGCCCGCTCCCGTCATGGGGTGTCGCGCTTTACTTCCCGGGCCCGCCGCTCACGCAGCGGCATCACCGTCCGGCGGTTCGGGGTCCGGCAGGAACGACACCTGGCCAGGCAGGATGATGAAGCTCGGCAACCAATCGTCCAGGGCTGTACACACGCGCTCGTAGGCCGTATTAAGCCCGGAACCCTCCGGTGCGCTCGGCGCGTCCGGAAACAGGCGCCGGCCGATCTCGATCATGTCGTCGCCGAGGAGGCCATACCGCCCCTTTTGCAGCATGGTCCACAGCGCATCGTAGCGCTCGGCCTCGAGGGACATCAGACCGACCGACATCACGTCGGCGATCTGGAACTTCATGTAGCCGATGCACCACTCAAGGAACATCTGCTGGACGGCCGTCATCGGGTGTGTCACTTCGCCATCTCCTTCGCCGCGCCGGCGTATCGCAGGACGTCCATCGGAATCTCGGATGCGCCCGCCGGTCGGCCGGCGCTCAGTGCTTGCCCCGGGACGCGTAGACCGTGCATATGATGCACGCGGCGAACGTGGCCACCGCAGGTTGGCTCCAGCCGAGTGCGAGGCACCCAACAGTCAACGCGAAGGCAAAAATCGCAGCACCGCCGAATCCGTTCATCCCCGCTCCTATTCTGTTCTCAGGCGCACTGTGGCCGGTGGCTCCCATCGTGCCGCCGGCGGCCGCCACGCCGCGTTACGTCGCCGATCGCAGCCAGTTTTCGACCGGCAGCCCCGCGACGCGGGTGAATTCAGCCGTGTTGTCCGTGACCAGCACGGCGTCGACGGCCAGCGCGTGAGCGGCGATCAGCATGTCGTTGGCGCCGATCAGTTGGCCTTGCTTCTCGAGCTCGGCCCGCAACCGCCCATAGCACCGGTCCGCGTCGGGCTGCAGCGGCAACACGGTCAGGCTTGCGAGCAGCTGCTCGACGCGCTGCGCGAGCGTTGACGAGCCGCGCTTCCAGACGCCGAACCGCAGTTCCGCGGCGACGACGATCGAGGTGCACACTTGCTCAGGTGGGGTCTCTCCAATCCGCGTGGCGCATGCGCCGCGCGGATCGCGGATCACGTTCGACAAAATGTTGGTATCGAGCAGATACAGCGTCATTCGATGTCGACCGGTTCAGGCGGACGGTCCTCGATGTCCGGAAAGGTCTCGTCCAGCGGGGTCCATTGGGCAAACAGCGCACGCAAGGGCGCGGCCTCCACGGGTTCAATGATCAAGCGGCGGCCTTCCCGGTGGATGGTGACCTCCGAGACCGGCAGCTCGAATTCGCGCGGGATCCGCACGGCCTGGCTGCGCCCGTTGCGAAACAGGCGCGCGTGGCGGGTGTCATGGGTTGGCATCAGGACGCCCCCTCTTCAATCAGGTTAGCATATGCCACAGCATATACAAGCCGACGTGAATTCGCAATGCACTCGTGACCATCCCGGCGCACCGATCGAGCGGTCTTTCTGCATGGGGGAAATCACTTGCTGTTGCGGGGGCGTTTCGGTTCGTGCGGGTCTTCGCGGGTCACGCTCGGTGCAGGCTTGTCGAGACGCAGCCCGCGGAACGACGGATGACGCAACTGACCGGTCGGCGTCCACTCGAGAAACGCCACTTCGGCAACGAGCTCCGGCTTCAGCCAGTGGAACTCGAGATCGGCTTCGGGTTCCGGCGCGCGGACGAACGGCGAGTGTAGTGGTCAACTAATCCCGGACACTGCGTTAAGTTTTTCTTCCGCAACCGCCGGCGCCAGTCGGTCATTGAACTGATGCGGCCGTATCCAGTTGTACCGGTGCATCAGGTAGTAGCTGATATCCCGGTGTGCCTCCTGCGCCGACATGTAGCCCACTGACGGTAGCCATTCGGTCTTGAAGCTGCGGAACAGCCTCTCCATCGGGGAGTTGTCCCAACAATTGCCCCGACGGCTCATGCTCTGCTGTATCCGATAGCGCTAGAGGCGCTGACGGAATTTCCGGCTTGCATATTGGCCGCCTTGATCCGAGTGAAACAGCAAGCCTTAGACGGCGACAATTATCTTGGCCGGTTTGACGACAATTACCTTGGCCGGTGGGGAAACGACGAAGGCGGCGTAGCCGCCGTAGGCGCTTCCCCACCGGCGGCGCCGGACGGATGGGGTTTTAGGATGGCTGATCGTCTTCCAAAAGAAGAACAGCCATGCCCGGAACCTACATTACGGACCAGCAGGTCCGCCTCTATATGAACAAGCGCAAACATCACACCCAAGAAGTCGCAGCGGCCATGGCTGGCATGAGCGTTCGAACGGCGCGTCGAATCGAGCGCGGTGCGCCGCTGCCGTCGCAGAGAGCGTCGAGAACGTGGCGCACCCGATCCGATCCGTTCGCTGACGTCTGGGAGACGGAGGTGGTGCCACTGCTGCGCCATGCACCGCGTCTGAAGGCTGTTACGTTGCTGGCCAAGCTGCAGGAAGCTCACCCCGATCGGTTTCCGGATAGCATGCGTCGAACGCTGGAGCGACGCGTCAGCCAGTGGCGCGCAATTGAGGGCCCGAGCAAAGAGGTCTTCTTCCCTCAGGAGCATCTGCCCGGCGTGCAGGGGCTGTCGGACTTTACCGACATGCGCGATCTCCGTGTCACGATCGCCGGCGCGCCGTTCGATCATCGGCTGTATCACTTCGTGCTCGAGTTCTCGCATTGGGAATACGCTGGCGTTGTTGAAAGCGGCGAGAGCTTCGAAGCGCTGTCTGGCGGCTTGCAGAATGCGCTCTGGCAGGCTGGCGGCTGTCCGCGTGAACATCGCACCGACAGCCTGTCGGCGGCGTTCAAGAACCTGCAGCAGGAAGAGGACTTCACCGCTCGCTACGCCGCGCTGCTCGAGCATTACGGTATGACTGGTACGCGCAACAATGTTGGCGTGGCTCACGAGAACGGCAGCGTGGAGTCGTCTCATCGCCACCTGAAGGAAGCGATTGATCAGGCGCTGATGTTGCGCGGGCATCGAGACTTCGCCGATCGCTCGGCTTACGAGAACTTCGTGCGCGAGGTCGTGATGCGGCGCAACCGCCGCAACGCCGCTGCATTCAACGCCGAACGTGAGCATCTGCAGGATCTGCCGTTACGGCGTACCACCGACTTCGTCGAGGAAGAAGCCCGCGTGACTCGCTGCGGCACCTTCACGGTACGCGGCATCCTCTACAGCGCGCCGTCGCGGCTGATCGGCCATCGGTTGAAGGTGCGGATTTACGCCGATCGGCTCGACTGCTATCTATCGGGGGCGTTGGTGCACAGCGCTGCGCGCGGCTCCCATGCTGCCAACAGCCGTCGGCGCGCGCTCGACTACCGGCACTTCGTCGACGAGCTCAAGCGCAAGCCCCAGGCGTTCAAGGGACTGGCATTCCGTGACGACCTGTTCCCTCGCGAAGCATATCGTCGCGCCTGGGAACAACTCGAAACCCGGATGACGCCGCGCGATGCCTGTAGGACGATGGTCGGCTTGCTCGAACTGGCCGCGCATTACGGCGTCGAAGCCGAGCTTGCCGAGCGACTGGAGACGCTGTTGGCCGCCGGTACGTTGCCTGATCTCGAACAGCTGCGCAACGAGTTCGTGCCGCGGCAGGCCCAGTGTCCGGAGGTCGTCGTCGAAATGCCGGCAGCATCGCTCTACGACACGTTACTCGACGCGGAGGTGATGGCATGAACGCACCCGCGTCCCATGATGCAGCACGCCTCGGATTGATGCTCAACGAGCTACGGCTACCAACGATCGCTCGTCTATGGCCTGAATTTACCCAGCGCTCCGACCAGGAGGGATGGCAGGCTGCGAGGTTGCTCGGCGCGCTGCTTGAGCATGAACTCGCCGAACGTGTCAAACGACGCATCGAACGCCATCGCGCCGAGTCGCATCTCGATCCGACCAAGACGCTCGACAGCTTCGACTTCGGCATGGTGCCGATGATCTCGAAGGCCCACGTGATGGCACTCGCGACCGGCGATTCGTGGCTGGAGAAAGGTGCCACGATCCTATTGTTCGGGCCACCGGGCGGAGGCAAGACGCATCTCGGTTCCGCCATCGGCCATGCCCTCATCGACGCCGGCTACCGCGTGCTGTTCACGCGCACCAGCGAGCTCGTGCAGAAGCTGCAGGCCGCTCGCCAAAATCTCCAACTGCCCTCGATGCTCGGCAAGCTGGACCGCTTCGACCTGATCATCCTCGATGACCTATCGTACGTGCGCAAGGACCAGGCCGAAACGAGCGTGCTGTTCGAGCTGATTGCCGAGCGGTACGAGCGTCGCAGTCTGCTGATCACGGCCAATCAGCCGTTCTCGGGCTGGAACGACGTGTTCCCCGATCCGTCGATGACGGTCGCCGCGATTGACCGGCTGGTGCATCACTCCACCATCTTTGAACTGAACGTCGAAAGCTACCGCCGTCGCAATGCCAGCGACAACAAGCGTCCGCGGCGGCGACAATTACCCGAAACCGAACAGGAGGAAACGACAATTACAGAAACCTGACTAACGACAATTACCCCATCCAACCGGCCAAGGTAATTGACGCTCGACCGGCCAAAGTAGTTGACGATCTACAGCTGATGGAGGCCACCGAGCGAGTCAGCCGGATGAGTGAAGGCAAATCGTACGAACGACCGCCGATACGCTTTACACCGTGAATACCGTGGACTCGGCCAACAATGGAGATGCACATCATGACCTGGCAGGATCGAGATCGACCCGCTTCGATAGACGACCGATTAAGAAGGGTTCAGAGTAGCGAAGAATTCGCTCAAAATCTGACGATTCTGGAATGTCATGCCATTCTCGCGCTGACCAGCATTGGAGCACGGCTGATTGTGATCGTGATCCTGGCCATCGTCTGCGCCGTCATGCCGTATTTCATCTCGACCTTGATATTGGCGACGGGTATCGTTCGTTGGGCTTCCGTCGCTACGCTGTCGGCGCTCGCTGGCGCCGTAGTCGTGACGTCTATTGTGTATTGTGCATTCCAGGCAATCACCATCGCCCGGGATTGGGCTCGAATGATCGACCTCGGTTACGCATGCCATTTTGTGCGAAGCCTGGTCTGGCAATTGACGTCGAAACGAATCGTCAAAAATGCACTGGTCGAGGTGTGTCAGCAACGCATCCAGGAGCACACCGAGCACCGCTGATACGCGAGCGGGCATCGCGGTACGTTGGTCGCGTTACGCAAAATCCTTCAATCTCCGTTATACGTGAGGTCGTGCCACCGTTGCGAGGTGCCGCCACCCGAACCGAGTTGTCCGCGCGGGAACCGCATGATGGCGATCGCATGGAGCGCCCGCTCGTCACGCGCAGGATCGCCACAACTGCGCCGGACCTTCAGATCTCGCACGCGCCCGTGTTCGTCAAGCCAGACACGCACCAAGACATGCCGGCGCCCCTCACCCGTGGGTGGAACGGTGCGCGACAACATGCGATCGATCAACGACATGCGTTTCTCCTCATCGGCAAATCGGATCGGGTCGAAATATTCATTCAGCTCGCCTCTACCACTTGCCGCGGAATCGGTGATTTTCCGTCCGCCCGGGCAAATCGGATAACCTTTTCCCTGGCATCGAGATAGCGGTGCATCGGCACCCCGGCAAGTTGTGCGTCATGCACGGCGAGCAACTGCTCGAGCGCACCGCGCTCGGCGTCCAGCAACGTCCAGTTATCTGATTCCGCTCGTGCCGTGTACGCATCGAGTATCACCTCGACTTCGCGATAGAACGCGACATCCACTTCGCCCGCCACGTCGCGCAAATGAAACGCGAGGTACAGCACGCTGAGGAGCGTGCCGAGTGGTTCGATGCCGCCGTGCCCATCGCGCAGGGCCGCAAGGGCGAGATGGTGTTTGATCTGCAGCTGCCGGACGTGATCGGTCGCGAGCGGCAACAGCATGGCCTTGGTGAGCGGACGCCGGCCGCGAGTCGAAGAACGCGTCATCAAGAAAATTCAGAGGGAGTATCAGCGTCTGCCGGACGCTCAAATAGTTGGCGGAACAAACGAGCTGATTCGCGCAGCCCCTCTTGCGTCAGCACAACCGACTTGGCTCGGTTAACAGGATCGGCGATCAATCCGCGCGCATGTAGCCGATTCAGCGTACTCCAATCGAAACTCTTCCAGGCACGATTGCCGTCGTGCAGCGTCAAGAACAACAACGCGAGCACGGTGTCGTCAATGGCTTCAATGTTGGGCTTCATGATGGCAGGTGTCCTAGCGAGAACATTCGGCTCACATTGTCGCTCATGACCGGTGTGCGATCGCGCACCGTAGGAAAACTCACGGTGCCGGCACGCCAACGCGCGAATGTCGTCGGATCCGTCAGGGCCGCCGAGACGGCCCCGTGCATTTCGTATTCCGCGGCGTCGCAACCCGCTTCAAGATGCGCCAGCGCGAAATCATGCTTGGTGCGTACGTGAACGTGTTGGCGAGCCGCATCGTACGGATGAAGATCCGTGCAGTGCGGATCGTCGAAAGCGCGTTGGCACGCGGCAACATCACGCGAATGGAAGCCCCGACAGGCGATCGGTCGAGCCCCATAAACCGAACAGCGTCCCGCGTCGAGGAACGCGCACGGGATATTGGTCGTGATGTAGTCGCGCTGACTGAGCGGCACCACGCGCGCGGCGGTCGCCGTCAGCCTTGCCTGAATCGCGATGCGTGCGTCGTCTGGCAAGGTTGAGATGTATTCGGCGAGCGCGAGGGCTTCGGCGGGCGTGACCAGGACGTGGTAATAGCAGCAGTAGGAACACCCGGCCTGGCAGTCGATCGCAACGGGTGACTGGGCCAGACGCACATCCATCTGCTGGTAGATCGGAATGATCCGGTGCAGCAGCTCATCGCGGCTGGTCGATCCGCAGGTACGCGACAGGCTCGGCACCTGCTCATCTCGCTCGCGTGCCTGAGCGATACGCTGCTCGCGCGTGCCACGTAGCTTCGCTTGCCCCATGGGGTAGCCCTCCTGTTCGAGCAAGCCTTTCGTAGGCGGCCGACCTGCCGCGGCAGTCGCACGTACGAAGACTTGCGTCAGAATGGTCAACCAGAAGACGACTGGCGGTCAAGCGGGGCGTCGCCACACGCCCAAACGTCATGGCCCGCAGCACCGCCAACCGAAACGCTGTTCGGCGTTTCGGTCTCTGAACACCGATTTCGGAAACCGCCCAAAGGATCCATCGCTATCGGCGTACAGCACAGCCTCGCCCTTCACTCCCATTCGCTGTGACGGTCGGCCAAGCGTTGATTCACGTCCGCCACGCGAAACGCATGGGGATCGAACCGACCACCGAGCCAGTCGAGCAGCTCGCGCTTCTCGCCGGTCATCCGGCCGGCGAGCGTGCGCAGCAGATGCGCGTAGCCGGACGGGCCGCCGCAATCTTCTGGTGGACAGGCATTGCGGCCGGCCGTGCAGCGCGGATAGCGCGTCTTGGCCGCGGACTGGATCTCGGCCTCGATTTTGATCGCGTGGTGCCAGTAGTCGCCGATATCGTAGGTATAGCCGAGCGTGTCACCGGGCTGAGCGACGTCGAGCAGTCGCACGCCGCGCGCGCGATCGCAGTCGAGATCGATGCGATCCAGAAAACCATACAGCCCGAACCCATAGCGGTGCATGTCGCCCCACCCCATTGCCGCCTGCATGATCGTGTGCAGCTCGGCCAGATCGATATCGGCCAGGATCTCGATGCGCCGCCAGATCTCCGGCTTGAAGCCGAGCAGGCTCACGCGCATGCGCCAGATCCGCGGTCCCGAGGTGCCGGGCCCGCGCGTCACGATCGCGCCTGGCTTGTCGAGCGTATCAGCGCCGACCACGCGGGTTCGTGCATCGTGCTCGCCGGAATGGGTCCAGCGTCGATCGCCCCACTGCGCGTCGAGCGCGCAGGTGATGTCACCGTCCTCGGCCCGGTCCGCGATGTCGTTGAGCCAGCATTCGACCTGCCAGTCGAGCGCCTGCAGCGTGTCGTAGCGGATTATCAGCAGCACGACACCGGGTTCGACTGCGGCGGTATCGGTCAACTCCAGGATCCGGCGCTCGAGCGCATCGCGGGCGCGTTCAGCGCGCCGGTTGGTCGAGGCGCGCACCTGCAGCGCGACGCGCACGTGTGCGAGCTGCCGGTTCGCATCCGGTAGGGGCTCGACGCCCGTCGACGTGTCGGGCGACGACGTGATCGCGGTGGCGGCCGCCAGCGCCGGTGCCGGCGGGATCGGCAAGTCGAGCGACTGCATCTGCGCAAAGTACCCGGCCAGCTCGCGGCGCACGCGCTTGGTCTCGGCCTGCGCATAGATCGACGTGGTCGCGAGCGACGCATGGCCCAGCACCTTCTGCGCGACGTCGGGCGGCACGTTCGCCGCGATCGCCTGCGTGCCGAACGTGTGGCGCAGCGCGTGCGGCGTCGCGCTCGCCAGGTGCCGGCGTTCGTCGTCGGTGAGATCGAGCTGCTCGCGCAGCTGCGCAAACGCCCAGTTCACCAGCCCGCGCAGACCGTTGGCCGAATATCCGGCGGCTCCGTGTTCGTCGCCGTGCCGGCGCTGCGCGGCCGGCGTCGGCGGAATGTCGATCGGCTTGATCAGCGGCGCGGTCTCGGGCGGTGCATCGAAGTCGAGTCCGCGATCGGCCCAGTGCGCGCGCAGCGCGGCCACGCACGCGGCGCTGACCGGCACCGAGCGCTGCTTGCGGCCCTTGCCGACGATCTGCAGGGACCAGCCGGCCGGTACGTCGCCATCCGCTTGCACGTAGCGCAGGCGCTCGCGCTGCGCGAGCGTCGCCTCGGTGATGCGCAGGCCCGAATCGCCCATCAGGAAGATCGCCGCGGCGGCCGCCCGCCAGCGTGCCGCATCCGGTCCGAAGCGCTGCGTCTGCTCGATCAGTCCCTGCCGCACCTGGGTCCATAGCGCGAGCGGCAACGCGCGCTCGATGCGGATGGCGTGCTCGGGCGTGACGGTGGCCGGATCCGACACGGCCGCCCACGGGTTGCCGGCCAGATAGCGGACCTGGACGAGCCAGTCGAACGCGCCGCGGATCACCAGCACCGCGTATTTCTGGCTGGTCGGCGTCAGCCCGCCCGGCGCGAACGGTCGCCAGCGCGGAGATTGGCGCGATTGGCGCGGCCCCACGAAGCGATCGGTTGGCGCGGCCAGGAACGCCTTGTAGGCATTGCAGTCCTCGACGGTCAACGACGACAGTGCGGTGCCGCGTTCGGTGACTGCCCACAACAACAGTCGCTCGAGCTCACGCGTATACGCGCGCAGCGCCTGCGGCCGATCGCTGTAGCGATGCAGGTACGCGCGGATCGCATCGAGGTCGTGCGACGCCTGCAGGTAGCACAGGCCGCCGGCGCGATTCACGCCGTGCGCGCCGGACAGCGTGTGCGGCAAGGCGATGCGTTCGAGCGGGGCGAGCGTACCGGCCGGCCGGTCCTCACCACCGGCGGGCGCGAGCATCACGTGCTGGTCGGCCGGCGCCGCGAAGGGTTCGTCCGCATCGACGTCGGCGTCGACCGTGACGCCCAGCGACTCGGCGTGCTGGCGCAGCCAGGCGACCAGGATCCGCGCGCGTAACAGGCCGATGCGCGGCACCGAGCGCCACCAGCTGCCACCGCGACGATTGCACAGCGCGATCAGGTCGCCCAGCGTCGCGACACCCTCCCCGGTCAGCCGCCTGGCGATCATCGGCCGAAACCAGCCGCCGACCGGGTGCGTGGCCAGCGGCCGGGCGACCGCGAGCTTCGACGCATCCTCGACCATCTTGAGGGTCACGGCGGTCAGTTTCGCGCTGCCGTGCTGCCGGATCGACGTCTTGAGGTGATCGGCCAGTACCGACGAACCGTGCAGTTGCGCGAGGTGCACCAGGTCGTCACGCATGGTGCGCAGGTGCCGCTCGAGCGCGTCGGCCGACGCGCCGGGACCGGACTCGGGATCGTAGTAGCGCTCGGCGATCGCGCCGGGCGACACGCCCTGCAAGTAGGCGCGCAGCGCCGCGTAGTCGGTGCGCGTATAGGTGCGCGGCGACGGCAAGACCAGTTGTTCGGCCGGCGCGTTCACGGCGTGCCTCGGTCATCGCGCATGCCGTAGGGGCGCGCGCGTAACGTTTCCCATTGGGCGGTGGCTTCGAGCGCGACGAGCCAGTCCAGCGCCGCACGACCGGTATCGGTCAGCTCCGCGACATCGACCGGCGTAGGCACGAATCGGGATCGTTCCGAGACCTGCTGGGACAAACGCACCGGCTGCCGGACCCACGTGATGAAACCCAGTTGGGCGAACGCCTCAAACGGCGCGCCGTGTCGGTGGCGTACCACCTGGCGATGGCACACGCGCCGCAGGCCGTCGAGTACGGCCGCATATGTGGGGGGGATTAAATTCACGGCCGGCACGATGTTTACTAGTCGAAAGGAAATAAGCATATCTCCATGATACGTCCCGCTCTCTTTCATAGATGTTTTGATACATAGTCAATAAACCGTAGCAACAGCGGGTTGCTATCAGCGCTCCGCCAGCAGATACCTATTGGCCACTTCGACGCCGGACCTGTCAAGGCTTGCTGATGTGTTCGGTTACCTAGCACCTCGACTCCGCGCAAGGGCAGAAATGCGGCCCCCAGTCCTGCAGCCACGATGGAATGAACGGTCAGAATATCGTCGGCACGTTGGACGATCCGCGGCTTGAAATGGGCAGAAGCACACCATTGACCAATCTGTGCATCGAGTCCCGGCCCGCGTGGTGGTGAAAGCGCGACGAAACCGAGGCTATTCAATGTCGACATCCGGCCACGGGAAGGGATCGTTACGTCGCGAGGGAGTACCAATGCCAGTCGTTCATCAAGTAACCGCTTGAAGCGTAACCCATCGATTCCTTCCGGCATCCGGCAAAAGCCAATATCGAGCCGACCGGCAAGCAGGCGTTGGTGCTGCTCCTTTGAAGGCAGGTCGTTGAGTGTGATCTGACTATCCGGGGTCGTGTCGCGGAAGCCGGCAATCCATCTCGGTGCGGTGATCAGCGTCGAAATGCCAAACCCGATATCGAGTGTACCGGTCATGCCAGTAATGGCGCGGCGCATTTTGAAATCGATTTCGTCGCTCATCCGCAAGAATGCCCGCGCTTCCTGCAGCAGCAGGTTCCCCAGTGGGGTGAGCTTCGCACCGTGCTGCCCACGTTCAAATAACGCCCCACCAATCATGGTTTCCAGTGTGCGTATTTGTTTCGACAGCGTGGATTGGGTAACGAACAGCTTCGATGCTGCCTTGCCGTAGTGCCCGGCTTCGGTCAATTGGATAAATGCGCGCAGCAATTTGATATCCATTCCATCTCCGACTTGTTTGTTTCAAAAATTTCATTTTACGAAATGACTGCCGGATGATCAAATTGCGTCGGTTGTGAAAAAGCAGCCTTCGGGGTGGTCTGCTCGACGATCACGGCAACTTGGCCGTCGTCGGATTTTTTGAACCCGGAAAAATAAGAATGAAACCGCAGTTCCTGTCAGATGCAAGCACGCGACCATTTCGCTGCATACGCATATGAAATAGCTTGGCGTAAATGGCTTTTTCCCTATCTGTTTCACTGATTTCAGAAGTTGGTCGCACCACTTCGCCGAGATCAGCCGGCGCCTATCAGAAACACGAAAGAAAGGTAATCGAACCATGCCAAACGTCGCTGTGCTCACAAATGATTTGCAATACGAATTTACACATAAGATCTCGACCGATCCCGAACAACTGAGCCGCTTGCTTAAGCAGTTCAACACGTTCCTCGACGGAATCCGTGCTGCCGGACAGCTCGTCGTGCATCTGCAGCTGATCCACGATCCCAACGACCCGCAGGTCCAGAGCCGTTACCGCGGACGCGCAATCCCGGCGATCGCGGGGACGCCGGGCAACCGCCTGATCGAGGACGTGGTTCACCCGTCCGACCTGGTGGTGGTCAAGGGCCGCGACAGCGGCTTCTACGAGACCAAGCTCGACGAAACCCTGCGCGAGCGGGGCGTGAAGACGGTGATCGTCACCGGGCTGCAGACCCATGTCTGCGTCCAGACCACGGCAGCCGACGCCTTCTTCCGCGGCTACAAGATCTGGGTGCCCCGCGACGGCGTGTTCGCGCCGAAACCGGAGGACACCGATCGCGCGCTCGAATGGCTCGCCAGCTATTGCGCCGTCATCGCTCCCTCATCCGAGATCCTCGACCGGCTGAAGGAGCACGACGATCTCCCGGGCCGCGGCGAGGAGGCCGTCGCATGAATACGGCCCAAACGCTGACCGACCGCGTAACGGCCACCGGCGGCTCGCCGGTCGCCGCCGCGCCGGACCCGAACGAAACGGTGGTGCTGGATCACGGCACCGGCGCGAAGCTGAGCCGGGAGCTGGTGGAGCGCATTTCCGAAACGCTCGGCGATGTCTACCTCGGTGCCATGGAGGACAGCGCGCTGCTGCAACTGCCGAACAACCGGATCGCCTTCACCACCGATTCCTTCGTCGTGACGCCGATCATCTTCGGCAATGGCGATATCGGCAAGATCGCCGTCTGCGGCACCGTCAATGACCTCGCGGTGAGCGGCGCGCGTCCGCTCTATCTCACCCTCAGCCTCATCATCGAGACCGGCATGCCGATGGACGAGCTGCTGACGGTCATCGCGTCGGTACGCGATACGGCGCGCGCCGCTGGCGTGAAGATCGTCGCCGGCGACACCAAGGTGGTCCGCAAGGGCGATGCCGACCGGCTGTTCATCAACACGGCCGGGGTGGGCGTGCTGGAGCGGCCGCCGGTTTCCATCCGGAACGTGCGTCCGGGACAGAAGATCCTGCTGAGCGGTTATATCGGCAACCATTCGATTCACCTGCTCTCGATTCGCGAGGGCCTGGGCTTCGAGCGCAACGTGCTGAGCGACTGCGCGCCGCTCAATCACATGGTCGATGCGGTGCTGAAAGGCGTGCCGGCCGGCAAGGTCGCGTCGCTGCGCGACGTCACGCGCGGCGGCTTGTGCGCCGTCCTCCACGAGCACGCGCGCGCTACCGGCTGCAACATCCGCTTCGAGCGCAACGCGCTGCCGATCCTGCCGGAAGCCGCCATGGCCGCCGACATGCTCGGCATCGACGTGATCCATCTCGCCAACGAGGGCTGCCTCTGCCTGTTCGTCGAGCCCGACGTGGCCGGCGACGTGCTGGCCATCCTGCGCGAGGATCCGGCGGGACGGCAGGCGGCCATCATCGGCGAGGTCGGGGCCGCCTCCGGAGCCGAGGTCCGCCAGGTCGAGGTGGATGGAACCCAGGTCACCATCGAGGAACTCCATGGCGCGGAACTCCCCCGACTCTGCTGAGCTCCATGGCGCGCCGCAGACCCGCCGCTACCGGGTCTGCGGCATCGTGCAGGGCGTCGGCTTCCGGCCTTTCGTCCATCGGCTGGCCCGCAGTCATGGCGCCAACGGCTGGGTGCTCAACGATTCCAAAGGCGTCCTGCTCGAGGTGCAGGCATCCGGGCAGGCCATCGACGGCTTCATCGACGAGCTGATCTTCCGTCCGCCTCCGCTCGCGCGGATCACCGACGTGCGGCAGGTGCCGCATGACGTACCGGCCCCGCGCTACGAGAGTTTCGAGATCCGCAAGAGCGTCGATCTGGCGTACATGGACACCATCGTTCCGCCCGACTCCAACGTCTGCGACGATTGCCTGCGAGAGATGCGCGATCCCGGGAACCGCCGCCACCGCTACGCCTTCATCAACTGCACGCACTGCGGGCCACGCTATTCGATCATCCACGGCATGCCGTACGACCGCGCCCAAAGCACCATGCGCGCGTTCACCCTGTGCCCGGACTGTCATCGCGAGTTTGAGGATATCGAGGATCGTCGCTATCACGCCCAGCCGAATGCCTGCCCCGTTTGCGGACCGCACCTGCAGCTGACCGAACGGGACGGCACGCCGGTCGAGACCGATGACGTGGTGCGTGAGGCCATTGCAAGGCTGCGCGAGGGGGCGATCCTGGCGATCAAGAGCCTCGGGGGCTTCCATCTCGTGGTGGACGCCCGAAATGAAGCTGCGGTACGCGAGTTGCGTCGCCGCAAGCAGCGCGATGCGAAGCCGCTCGCCGTGATGGTTGCCGATTGCGAGGCTGCGGCGCGATGGGCCCTCGTCAACCCGCACGAGCAGGCGCTGCTGGAAAGCCCGCAACGCCCCATCGTCCTGTTGCGCAAATGCGCCGATACGCTCCCGGAGGCGATCGCGCCACGCAACCCCAATCTTGGCGTCACGTTGCCGTCCACGCCCTTGCAGCATCTTCTGCTCGAGGACCCGGCTCTGCCGGTGTTGGTCATGACGAGCGGCAATCTCTCGGGACATCCGATCGCCTACGAGAACGACGCCGCGCTCGAACAATTGCGGGAAATCGTCGATGCTTTCGTGCTGAACGACCGGGATATTCGCACCCGCGTGGACGATTCGGTGGTTCGCGTAATCGTGCGCGAGGGCAGGGATGCGCCCCTGATGTCCTTCATGCGCCGTTCGCGCAGCTACGCGCCCTATCCGATTCATCTGCCGTATTCGGTAGGTTCGGTGATGGCGCTCGGCGCCGAGCTAAAAACGACGGTCGGGATCAGCAAGGGCAATCAGGTCTTCATCAGCCAGCATATCGGGGATCTGAAGAACGACACCACCTTCAAGTCTCATACCGATTGCGCTGTCCATCTGCAGGATCTGCTCTCGGTACGAGCCGACACGCTTGCGTGCGACATGCACCCGGCGTTCCGCTCGACTCGGGCAGCGGTTGAGCAAACCGAGATGCGCGTGGTTCAAGTTCAGCATCATCATGCACATATGGTCTCGTGCATGGCAGAAAACGGTCTATCCGGCACCACCATCGGGGTGGTCTTCGACGGCGCTGGCTACGGGCCCGACGGCACCATTTGGGGCGGCGAATTCCTGCTCGGCGACGCGACCGGCTTCGAACGCGTGGGGCATCTGCGGCCGTTTCTGCTGCTTGGTGGCGACCAGGCCGTCAAGGAGCCGATTCGAGTTGCCATCGCGCTTCTGGTCGAGACCTTCGGAGAACAGGCCGTCGAGCTCAAGGTGCCCGCTCTGCTCGAGCTCGACGAGCAACGCCGCGACGTGTTTGCGAAGATGGCCGCGCGCGGAATCAACGCGGCCACAGCCACCAGTATGGGCCGATTGTTCGACGGTATGTCCGCGCTGCTGGGCATCTGTTCGAAAATCGAATATGAGGCTCAGGCGGCAATCGAGATGGAAGCGCTGCTGCTGCGGGATTTTCGTACCACGAAGCCATTCAATTACGCCATCGAGTTACGCGATGGCTGTCTTGAGGTCGACTATCGCCCTATTGTCCGCGACGCGGTCGAACTGTTGCTGGCGCCTAATGCCGATCTCGCGGAGCTCAGCCGACGGTTCCATTCGACCGTGGTGGATATCATTGGCGAAATGTGCTTGCGCCTTGTCGAGCGCTTCGGGGTCGATCAGATCGTGATGAGCGGCGGCGTCTTCAGCAACGAGTTCGTGCTGGTCAACGCGCTGGCCTCGCTCGAGTCGCGCGGCTTCAAACCATACTGCCACCAGTTAGTGCCGACCAACGACGGTGGTATCTCGCTTGGCCAAGTGGTAGTTGCGGCCGCCCGTTCAACAGCGGAGAGTGAGCTTCAACTGACCCGGGAAACGAAATGAGCGACTACGCAGCGAGAATCTCGGCAGTCCTGTTCGACATGGATGGTGTGCTGGTCGATTCCAGGGCGGTGATCGAAAGGGCATGGCGTGAAGCCGCGCAGTTTTATGGGCGCGAGATCACAGAGGAAGACATGCATCTGCACATCCATGGGCAGCCCGGACCACACACCATCCGAGCGCTGTTTCACGACTTGCCGCGAACTGACCAGGAGAGGGTGCAGGCGCACATTATCCACGTCGAGAACACCGCAGACTACGAGACAATCCCCGGCGTGGCGAAACTCGTCTCGCGCCTCGGCGCGGCCGGCGTCACGATCGGCGTCGTGACGAGCGGTTGGCGCTACAAAATCGATCGCGTGATCGACATGCTAAATGCCAAGCCGTACTTTTCGGTGATCGTCGAGCGCGACGACGTCGCTCGTGGCAAACCAAACCCCGACCCCTACCTTCTCGCTGCCGAACGTCTCGGCGTGCCACCGGCTCGCACCATGGTCTTCGAGGATGCTGTCAGTGGAGTTACCTCGGCGGTCACAGCCGGCGCCTACTGCATCGGCATCGGTGGCGAGGAGTTGATTCGTCATGGTGCAAAGCTTGCGATCCCTGATTTCGAGGGCGTTGAATTGCACACCCACGGCCCGGACGGATCGATTCTTTCATGTCAGCCAGAACACCGGCTGTTCGTGGAGTGTCGGACCGCCACCGTGCAGACCTGAGGATTCGAGCCGCCTGCCGGCCCAAGCCCCTACACGCTCCATCGCCCGTGCTCGCTCGTCCGAGCGGGGACCCAGTGGCCTTGCTCGAGGAAACCGTTATGCCCGGAACGATTCGCAACCATCTAGGCGCCTTGGACGCATCGGTTTACGACGACAGCCCGTCCGAGGCGGCTGATGCGTTGTCGTTGCCGCGAGCGATCACCGGCGCGCTCGACAGCCTGGAAGGTGACCTCCTGCTGGAGCGCTTCGGTGAGCATGCACACCGTATCCTGCTGACGGCCGACTCCGTTCTGATTCTTGCATGCGGTGGCAGTCATCATCTGGCGCTATTGGCCAAAGGCTGGATCGAGAGTCTGGCGGCGCTGCCCGTCAGCGTCGAACTTGCGAGCGAATTCCGCTATCGGGACAGCGTGGCCAGGCCACGAGCCCTTGTGGTGGCCATGTCACGAAGCGGGGACCTGGCTGACCTCCTGGGCGCCATCGAACATGCCGCACGCATGGGGATGACGAATTCCCTTGCTATCTGCGATGCCTCGAGCACCGAACTCGCGAGCGCATGCACCCTGGCCTTCGAGGCCAACACGGTGATCGGGAACGATCTGCACTTCCCGCAGGTCTTCGCGACCGAGCTGATCGTCCTGTACCTGCTGGCGCTGGCGCTGGCCCGGTCGCGCCGCACGCTCGCCGCGCAGGACGAGCGGAATCATTTGCAGACACTGCGCGAGTTGCCGGAAGCCATCGACGAGGTACTGGCACTCGAACCCCGCATCCAGGTTTGGGCCCAACGTCTCGCCTCCAGCAGCGACATGCTATTCCTCGGCCGGGGAATGCACTACCCAGTGGCGGTAGAAGGTGCACTGAACATGAAGGAGATCGCGTCCATCCACGCCGAAGCCTTTCCGGCCGGCGAACTCAAGCATGGTCCGCTCGCGCTGGTTAGCGCCAACATGCCGGTGGTAGTCAGCGCGCCTCACGACCGGCTTCTGGCAAAGCTGAACGCCAATCTGCAGGAGGTCAGCGCGCGCAACGGCAAGCTGTTCGTGTTCGCCGATGCGAATTGCGACGTGACCGCCGACGCCAATCTTGAAGTCATGCGGCTCGGGCGACACCGCGGACCACTGGCACCCGTCGTGCACACCGTCCCGATGCGGCTTCTCGCCCGGCACGCAGCGCTCGCACGCGGTTCCAGCCTCGGCAACGCGCCCAATTCCGTCTGGGCCGTAGCGGCCGGTTAGCGTTCGTCATCGACACGAGGAAAACGAATTGCGCGCAACCGACAATGGACACTGGCACACCGCAGCAGCCGTCGCTCCGGTGATCTCGAACGTGCGTTACTACGATACCGCGAGTCGCATGCTCAAGCGCGCAGACATCGAGATCCGCGACGGCATGATCGTTGGCATCGCACGGCCGGGAAGCCTGGCGGTTTTCGAGCGCGTCGACGGCAGCGCGCTCCTGTGCTTACCGGGTCTCGTCAATGCCAGCCTTCCGGCCGACCTCGCACACGACGACAGTTCGGCGACCGCGATGGTGGCGAACGACGGCGATCGCCGCGCCACCCGGCTCGGCGATCTCCTGCTTCAAGCCGTCTCGAGCGGCGTGACTACCGTCGGCATGTTCGGAGCCCGGGTGGAGGAAAGTCTCACCGTCGCGACGCGGGTTGGCGTGCGCGCGAGCCTTTATCGCGAATACACGGATCTGTGGCTCGGGCCGAAGCCCGGGCCCGTCGTATCGGACACCGCGGCATGCCTGCGCGACTACGAACAAACGGCAAGGCGTTTCGACACCACGAGATTCGTGGTCCATCCGGCGGTCGGCTCCCAATTGGCGGCATCGACCCAACTGCTCACCGGGCTGTACGATCTGGCCAGGAAAAACTGCCGCCGATTCGTGGTTCGCGTGGATGGTGGCACCCCGTGGGCCGAAGCGTTCAAGGATGCGTATGGTTGCACCGGCCTCGGCTTGCTGAGCAGCCTCGACATTCTGGACGAGAACACGCTGATCGTGCCGGCCGTTCCGATGTCGTTTTGCGATCGGGAGCGACTACGGCAAAGCCCTTCATATATCGTCTATCCAGCCCATGAACCAGCGGGGCAGCTTGCGCAGCGTGACGACGTTGCATGCTCCAGCAACATGCGCCGAATGCGGATAGCGCTCAGTTGGCAGGGTGGTGCACTGCCCTGCCTGACCGCGATCGGGAATCGCTCGCAAAATGAACGGGCTGGCGACATCATCGACCTGCTCACGTGGAAGGGAGCGCAGGCCCTGACATTTTCCGGAACGGGAAGAATCGCCGTGGGACAACGCGCAGATCTGCTGCTCTACGACGGACACCCGGTCGCCGATGATGGAGACACGACCACCGTTTGCGCGGCAATTCTCGACACGATCTGCCGCCACCGGCCTCGCGGGGTGCTGATCGATGGCCGCCGGGTGGTCTCAGGTGTCTTCCATGATCATGGAAGACCTTCACCGGCAGGTCACCTTGCGCTCACGCCACTGCGTCCTCGTGATGCGGGGCGCGCATCGCCCCGGCAAGCATCATGACGCCAAGCGTGGCGCATCACCGGAAGCGTTCGCCTGCGAAGCCTTGGTCAGGGCTTCCTTGCGTCGATATCAACCACCATGAGATTGAGCGCATGTCCGTGAAACCTACCCGATCCCCTTCGACGCCGGTCATCCACCCGGGCCTCGCAGGAGCACGTCATGCATGAACCCATCGCGGGTATGCGCCAGAACTGGCAAGCATGGCATCCGACGGCCGCCATGTTCTTCGTTAACGGCGCGCTGATCGGCATGTGGGCCACGCAGATCCCGAGTCTCAAGGAACGGTTGGGTCTCGCCCCTTTCGTGCTCAGCCTGATCCTGCTGATGCTCGGCGGCGGCACCGTTGTGGCCATGGCATTCAGCGCCTGGCTAATCCAGCGCATCGGCGTGGGCAGGTCGATACGCGTCAGCGCCGTCGTGTATTGCTCCCTCGCCGGCCTCATTCCGTTGGCGCCGAGCGTCGTGGCGCTCGGCGTCATCGTGTTGCTGTTCGGCGCATCGGGCGGCACCATGAATGTGGCCATGAACGCGCATGCCAGTGACGTCGAAAAGCGTTACGGCCGTCCCTACATGTCCTCGTTCCACGGGATGTGGAGCCTGGGCGGCCTCTCGGCCGCGAGCGCCGGCGCCTTGCTGATGCGCGCGTTCGGCCCGGCCGTCGAGGCACTGGTGATCACCGTCGCGATATTCGTGATGTTTGTTTGGGCCCAGCGCGGGCTTCTCGCCGACAGGCAAGCGGACAGCAGTGAGCAGGCTTCCGGAAAGACGCGGCTGTCCCTGTTCGGTCCTGCTCTGCTCCTGGGCGTGGTCGCCACTTTTGCCTTCGCCTGCGAGGGCGTGGTGCTCGACTGGGCGGCAGTCTACATGCGGCACACACTGGGTGCCGGCAATGAAATCGCCCTGATGGGCTACGCCGTCTTCGCCGGTTTCATGGCGCTCATGCGTTTCGCGGGAGACATCATTCGACGCAAATTCAGCTCGCGAGCACTGGTCTGCGCAGGCGGTCTGATTGCCGCGACCGGGCTGCTGGCTGGGCCGGTGAGCCAGGATCCGTTCGTCATGATTGTGGGCTGCGCGATCGCCGGTGCCGGACTCGCCAACGTCGTGCCGGTACTTTTCAGTATGGCCGGCGCCCTTCCGCGCCCGGCGGTGCAGATTGCCACTGTCTCGGCGATGGGATTCGCGGGCCTGCTTGCCGCTCCGCCCCTGCTCGGCCTGCTCGGCCAGCATTACGGCCTGGGCGCGATCTTCTATACGGGAGCCGCCGCTGCGACCGCCATTGGCATACTCACCCTGGCAGGCATACATTCATCTGCCGCCACACTCACCAATACCGACGCCAGCGTTCGTTCACATGAGTGAGCAGGAATATCCGAAATTAGTCAATGGAAATAATATCTGAATCGGTGCTCCGCGTTGTTTCAATTCAATTCCAGCATCGCGCAAGCGACAAAGCATATAACCTTGAACGAATTGCTAACTTCGTCAAGGCAGCAGCGTCCCAAGGTGCGCGTTTAGCTGTTTTCCCGGAAATGTGCATTACGGGATACTGGCACATACCGAAGCTGGATCGGGCCGAACTGGACGCCTTGGCAGAACCGGTCGATGGTCCTTCGGTCCAGGCCGTGCGAGAAATGGCGGCCAGATTCGACATGGCAATCGGCATAGGACTCCTGGAGGTGGCGCAAGACAGGCAGCTTTTCAACACCTATGTAATCTGCATGCCCAATGGAGAATTACATAGCCACCGGAAATTGCATGCGTTCGAACATGAGCTCGTCAGCAGTGGAGACCGGTATACGGTATTCGATACGCAGTGGGGAATAAAAATCGGCATTCTCATCTGCTGGGATAATAACCTCATCGAGAACGTCCGTGCCACAGCTCTACTGGGCGCAACGATTCTTATTGCCCCGCATCAGACGGGTGGCACACATTCCAGAAGCCCTCATGCCATGAAGCCAATTCCTCTGTCGAAATGGCATGACAGACATCATAATCCCGAGGCTCTTGTGGCGGAATTCCAAGGGCCGAATGGTCGCGAGTGGCTGATGCGATGGTTACCCGCGCGCGCGCACGATAGCGGAATCTTCGTGATCTTCAGCAATGGGGTAGGACAAGACGAGGACGAGGTTCGGACGGGGAATGCGATGATTCTTGATCCCTATGGCCGCATTATCGCCGAAACGACTGCATATGAAGACGCGATGGTGGTGGCCGATCTCGATTTGCAATTGGTCGAGATGAGTACCGGACAGCGATGGCTAAGAGGTCGCCGTCCGGAGCTATATTCTTGCCTGACGGAAGTACGAGGTGACGAGCTCCCTCCTCGTGAAGCACGCTTCTCGACAGCCCCAACGAAGACAAAATAAATATTGCTAGGTCCTGTTCACATTCTCACCAGCGGTCCAAAGGCGCAAGCAAGCACCGCGAAGGCGAGATAGTTACCGGCGAGCTTGTTGTAACGAGTGGAGACACCACGAAAATGTTTGATGCGATTGAAGAAGCGTTCGACGATGTTCCGAGTTCGATACAGCACGCGGCTGTACCGACGTTTGGTCTTTCGATTCGAACGCGGCGGGATAACGGCCTTCGCGCGCGTAGCGCGGATGGTGTTCACGAAGGCGTCCGAGTCGTAACCTTTGTCAGCAATCACGGCGCCCGTGCGCAGATGCTCGACCAATTCGTGCGCACACGAAATGTCCGAGACCTGTCCTTGCGTGACAATCATTCGCAGCGGCCGCCCGGCTTCATCAACGGCCAGATGCAACTTGGTCGTCAATCCTCCTCGTGAGCGGCCGAGCGCTTGCGGGCCGCTTTTTTCGGGCGCCTGCCGAATGCTGGTGTGCTCGCACGATGGTCGAGTCGATCAGCACGCGTTTGATTTCCGTCTCGTCGGATACCGCATGTGCCACGCGTTCCCACACGCCTTTGCGACGCCACCGGGAGAAGCGCATGTACACCGTATGCCATCGGCCGAATTCCTTCGGCAAGTCGCGCCACGGACAACCCGTGCGGCCGATCCAGAGAACGGCCTCGACAAACCACCGATTGTCGGCTGCCGTTCGCCCCGGGTCGCCTTCCTTGCCTGGCAGGACATACTCGATTCGTGCCCATACCTCGTCGCTCAGTAATGTTCGGACCATCTTGCCTTGATCGTGCAAAAAACAAGATGTAAACACATTTCATCGAATGTAAACAGACCCTAGGGAAACGCTGATTAATGTGTTGCCCGTTCGACTTGCAGATGAAGCGGCGTCGAACCTTCAGGATAACGATTCGAATCGATGCTCATTTCGGTGAATTTGTCTCGTAGACGAGCCTCTTGCTCGCGTTTTTCACACACATGACGGACTGCTCCCCTGAACTGATCGCAACAGATTGCGCGCAATCACCAGATTCGCCAGAGCGAACAGGCTGAACAGTTGCGCCGTGTTCTTGGCCAAGCCCTTGTACCGCGTCTTGCGATGGTGAAACAGGTTCTTGACGATATGGAACGGATGCTCGACCCGCGAACGGATCTGCGCCTTGGTTCGTTCGACCGCGACCACCAAGTCCTTCAGCGGCCCTTCCTGCATCGCTTTGATCTTTCCGCGCTTGGCCGCCACGTGCCACTTCACGGTCTTGCCTTTCATTTCGTCGCGCTTATCTACTCCGATGTAGCCCGCGTCGGCGAACGCTTCCTGTTCATGCCCGTGCAGCAGGGCATGCGCTTGCGACACATCCGACACGTTCGCCGCCGTGCCAACCACACTTTGGATCAGACCCGAATCGGCGTCCACGCCAACGTGGGCTTTCATCCCAAAGTGCCATTCGTTGCCTTTCTTCGTTTGATGCATGTCCGGGTCACGGCTCTTCTCGGCGTTCTTGGTCGACGGCGGCGCTTCGATGATCGTCGCATCAACCAGCGTGCCTTCCTTCATCAGCAGTCCTCGCTCGCACAGCGAGATGCCGATCTCGTCGAACAGCTTGCGTGTCAATTCGTGTTCGATCAGCAGGCGCCGGAACTTCAACAGCGTGGTCGCATCCGGCACGTTCTCGACCGCCAGATCGATGCCCGCGAAGGCGCGCAGCGCGATGCTGTCATACAGCGCGTCTTCCAGCCCTTCGTCCGACAGCCCGTACCACTGTCGCAGGAAGTAGATCCGCAGCATTCGCTCCGGGCCAATCGGCGGACGGCCTCGCGTGCCCTTCGGGTAATGCGGCTCGATTGCCGACAGCAAGCGCTGCCACGGCACGATCTTCTCCATCTCGGCCAAGAAGCGTTGGCGCCTCGTCACGCGCTTCTTGCCTGCAATTTCCGCTTCCGCGAAGCCGATCTGCCTCTTCATCATCGTGGGTCCGTTCCGTGAGCTGTCTTCTATAACGGCCTCGGCTACGTCAGCGATGACCGCCGGACTTCATTAATCAGCGTTTCCTTAGTCGAGCCTGATCGACGATCGCAACCGCATGTTCAGCCGGTCGACAAGCCAGACCAGTCCGCCGCGCCAGAAGCCGTAGAGCCGCGCCTGATGGCTGCGATACAGCATCGCGTGACTGAACTGCGCGAGCCGGCCTCGGATCGACGTTCCACTGAACAGGCCGAACTTTCCGAGCGAGCCAAACGCATCGTAGTCGGCCAGCGACACCAGCGCCCCCATGTCCCGATAGGCAAACGCCGGGATCGGTTGCCCGTGCAGGACCGCCCCCGGAAGATGGCGGATCATATGCTGCGCCTGCTGATGGGCAGCCTGCGCGGTCGGCGCGAGCGCCCGCCCAGCGCCCGCCGGCGTGTAGTGCGCGCAGTCACCAACGGCGTAAATCGCGGGGTCACGCGTCGTCTGCAATGAAGGCTGCACGACCAGTTGGTTGCCGCGGGTCGTCTCCAGGCCGTCGAGGCCGGCGAGAAATCCCGGGGCCTTCACGCCTGCCGCCCAGACCTTCAGCGATGCCTCCACCCGCCCACCGTCACCAAGCTCGAACCCGTTGGCCGTCGCCGCCGTCACCCGCGTGTCCGTCATGACTTCGATACCCAGCGTTCCAAGGCGTGCGCAAGTCGCGGCCGAGATATCCTGCGGGAAAGCCGCCAGCAGACGCGGACCGCTTTCGATTATGGTAATGCGAATCCGCGACCCCAGTCCCTTCGCACCATACGCGACGGCGGCCTCGGTCAGGTGCACGAGCTCAGCTGCCAGTTCCACGCCGGTTGCCCCGCCACCTACAATTGCGATAGACAGCTCCCGTTCGCGCGCGAGACACTGAAGCATCCTGATCCGCACCTCCTGGTTGAACGCATCGGCCTGCCGGCGCGAGTCGATCCGGAAGCAGTGCTCCTGCACACCCGGGGTCCCGAAATCGTTGGCCTCGCTGCCGATCGCGATGACCAGCGCGTCGTAGCCGACCCGCCGCGCAGGCACAAGCAGCCGACCATCGGGCGCGTGCAGCGGTGCAAGCCGGATCTCGCGCGCCGCGCGATTGAGACCGCACATCTCGCCAGGCTGGTACTCGAAGCCGGCATTGCACGCCTGGGCGATATAGGGTGTCTGCTGCTGCGAGAGATCGCGTGTGCCTGCCGCGATCGTATGCAGCATCGGCTTCCAGACGTGGGCGGAATCCCGGTCGACTAGCATCACCGATAGCGCATGCGGATCGCGCCGCCAGCGCCGCCCGAGCGACGTGGCGATCTCGAGTCCGGCCACCCCGCCGCCAACGATCACGATTTTCCTGCGCTGCAGCTCCCGTTCCATGGTCACTCCGTCGTTGCCCTGTCCAGAAATCATCCCGCTCACCGCCCTGCCTCGGCCTCGAGACTGACCAGATAGGCCGCCATCACCCTAGGCATCTCGTTCATATAGAACGTCAGCCGTTCGGGTTCGACGAGAAAGGCCACGCGCATGACGCCAACAGCAATCGTGTGCAGCATCGCCGCGTGCCGTTCCCTGGCAGCCGGTTTAGCCTTCGGCAGCCGGGCATCGACTATGCACCGGAGCACCTGCCTGAATGTCGCCTCGTTTTCCGCATAACTCCTGTCGTGCATGAGTGGGAAGAAATCAGGATGCTGCCGCGTGTAACCGACGTAGGGCGCCAACAGATAATTGACGGCCTCGGAAACGGAAAACCGCCGCCAGACCTCGCGTGGCACAGCCAGCATCTCGCCGTTAATCGCGGCAATCGCTGCCTCGTGCCGGCGGACCAACCCCAGCAACAGGTCGTCTCGGCCGGGAAAGAAATGATAGAGCGAGCCGATCGACGTTCCCGAGCGTCGGGCTACGCCGTGCATCGTGACGCCGGCCAGCCCCTCCTCGGCAATCGTCACCGAGACTGCATCGAGGATTGACTCAACCCGCGCACGCCCTCTCAACTGGCTCGGCTGCCGGGCTACCCTGGGCTCCGGCGTGTGCGCCTCAGACGCCGGGCCGCCTACCTTCAATGGAGCTTCGGTCATGGTGGATTGTTTCTTGAACTAGACATGATTGTCTAATTTAATCAAAATAGACGCATCCGTCCAGTTCATCGACCTCAAAGATAGCAACCTGCATGCAGACTTTCCCCGACCTCATCGCGTGCGAGCATTGCGACAGCGTCTATCGCCGCCGCCCACTCTCTCGCCACCAGGTGGCGCACTGCGAGCGCTGCGGCGCCGTGCTTGAGCGGGCAAGCTCGATGGACGTGGACCGTTGGCTGGCGATGACGGTGGCAGCCGGCGTAGTGTTCGTCATCGCCAACGCCTGCCCGGTCATCCGCATCAGCCTGGCGGGGCGGTATAGTGAGACCACTCTTTGGCAAGCGGCGGTTGCACTCGCGCAAGGACCAGCTGCACCGATTGCGATACCGGCGGCACTAGCCATCGTGATCGTGCCGTGCCTTCAGATCGCGTTGCTCACCTGGCTATTGGCTTTCGCGCGCGTGGGGCGGTGTGCCCCTGGCTTTGCCGTGCTAATGCGAGTGCTGGCCACCCTGCGCCCGTGGAGCATGCTCGAAGTCGGCCTGCTAGGTATCCTGGTTGCAATCGTCAAACTCTCCAGTCTCGTCGCGATCGTGCCGGGCGCCGGCATCTGGGCCACCGCGGTGCTGATGGTGCTGGTTACGCTGATTGCAGGACGCGACGTCACAAGGCTGTGGTCATGGACCTCGCCGGAGGACCGCCATCGATGAGCGACCCCGTACGCACCCTCCAGCTCGGAGCGATTGCCTGTCATGCCTGCGGACTGCTGTGCCGCTCGGCAATGTCGGCCGGGAATGATGGCCTTCACCCGAAGACACTGCGCTGCCCCCGCTGCCGGGCCGTACTGCATGCCCGGCGTCCAGACAGCATCACACGCGCGTGGGCGTTCCTGATCGCCGCGCTGGTCTTCTACATTCCCGCCAACCTGCTACCGGTGATGTACACAGAAATCCTCGGCAGCGGCGGCGAGAACACCATTCTCAGCGGTGTCGTCGAGTTCTGGCAATCCGGCTCGTGGGGCATCGCGCTCGTGATCTTCGTGGCGAGCGTGGCCGTGCCCTGCACGAAGTTCCTTGCCATCGCCACGCTGCTCGTCACAACCCGCAGACAAAGCCAGTGGGCCATGCGCGAGCGCACGCGCCTATACCGGATGGTCGAGCTGGTCGGCTACTGGTCGATGCTCGACGTGCTGGTCGTCGCAATTGTCTGTGCGCTGGTGAAGTTCGACGCGCTGGCGGAAATCGAGCCGCGCGCCGGCATCCTGTTCTTCGGCATGGTGGTCATCCTCACCATGCTCTCCGCCATGCACTTTGATCCCCGGCTCATCTGGGACACAAAAGAATGATGAATCCCGTCACTTCTGCTCCTGATCCGCGCGAGCCGCCGGTGACGCGCAGCCGCCTGCGGCTCTCGCTCGTCTGGCTCGTACCGCTGATCGCCGCACTGATCGGCCTATCGATGGTGATCCACACGTGGCTGTCGGCCGGCCCCGAGGTCACAATCTCGCTCAGGACCGCACAGGGGCTCGAAGCAGGCAAGACTCCGGTCAAGTACAAGGACGTCACGATCGGCACGGTGCAGACCGTATCGTTGAGCGATGATGGCTCGCACGTCATCGCCACGGTCGCATTCGTTCGGAACGCGCGCAACCTGATCCACGCCGACACCCGGTTCTGGGTCGTGCGACCCCGGATAGGCATGGGCGGCGTGTCAGGCGTCGATACGTTGCTCTCGGGCGCGTATATCGGCATGGACAAGGGACATTCGGCCGTCGCGCAACGCGCGTTCACCGGACTGGAAATTCCACCGACCGTGATCAACGGCACGCCGGGCACGAGCTTCGCGCTGCATGCGAAGGATCTCGGTTCGCTCGACATCGGCTCGCTGGTCTACTACCGGCATATCCAGGTCGGGCAGGTCGCCTCCTACGCGCTCGATGCGGACGGCCGCGGCGTCGATCTCCAGGTGTTCGTCGATGCGCCGTACGACCGCTTCGTGACGACAGACACGCGCTTCTGGAACGCAAGCGGCGTGGACCTGTCGCTTGACGCCAACGGCCTGAAGCTGAAGACGCAGTCAGTCGCAACCATCGTTTCCGGAGGCATCGCGTTTGGAACGCCCGATGGCAGCCCCCGTGCGGCGGCACCGCCCGGCACGCGATTCACACTTGCGAATAACGAGCAAAGCGCAATGGCGCCGCCTGACGGCCCATCACAGGCGATCCAGCTGCGCTTCGGCCAGCCGCTGCGCGGGCTGTCGGTGGGTGCGCCTGTGGAGTTCTCGGGTGTCGACATCGGTCGCGTGGCGTCGCTCAAGCTCGACTATGATCCGGCGACAAAACGTTTCCTGTCGATTGTAATGATCGAGGTCTATCCACAGCGGCTCGGGCCGGTGCTCGGCAGGCTGCCCAAAATGGAAGGCACCGCGGACCAGCGCGCTGCGCAGTTCCTCGCCGGGATGGTCGCGCACGGACTGCGCGCGCAGGCGCGCTCCGGCAACCTGCTCACCGGGCAGTTGTACATCTCGCTCGATTTCGTGGCGAATGCGCCGAAGGTTGCCTTCGACGCCAACGCACGTCCGCTGACGCTGCCGACCGTAGACGGCGGGTTTGACAGGCTGCAGGAACAGGTCGCTAGCATCGTGGACAAGGTTGACCGGTTACCGCTCGACTCAATCGCGCATCACCTCGACGCCAGCCTCGCCGATATGGACAGCACGCTGAAACAGGTCAACGGTCAGGTGCTGCCCGCAGCGACGAAGACCCTGCAGCGGGCGGGGCAGACGCTCAACGGCGTCCAGAGCATGCTGTCGGACGACAGCCCGCTGCAGGAAAATCTAGGGCAGACGCTGACGGAGCTGCAACGCACCGCACGGTCATTGCGCGCGCTGACAGACCTGTTAGGGCGGCATCCGGAGGCACTCTTGCGAGGGCAGCCGGCCGACCATTCAGCAGCGCCGCGTGCCGCTTCCTCAGCTTCTCTGGACTACTGATCATGACCACCTCTGCCCGCATTGCGACCGGACTGATAATTACCTCAATGTTCCTGCTGGCTGCATGCGCCTCGTCGCCTGTGCACTACTACACACTGGTTCCACCGGCTACTCGCGAAGAATCAGCTCGCCCGACAGCACCGTTCGTGATTGACGTCCTGCCCGTGGGCATCCCCGCCCAGCTGGACCAGCAGCAAATGGTCGTACGCAGCGGGGCGGAAGGCGTCACGATACTCGACGCACAACGCTGGGCCGCACCGCTTGGCGACGAACTCCGGACGGCGCTGTCATCGGATCTCGTTCGGCAGCTTAACACCCAAGATGTCGCGGGCCTTTCGCGGCCCGTCAACAGGCAGGTGCTGGTGGTTCGCGTACAGATCCGGCGCTTCGACGCCTGGCCGGGTGTCGATGCAGGAATGGATGCCGACTGGAGCGTTCGCCCCGTACAGTCGACTGGTAGCGCGGGCGTGACCTGTCACACGCAACTGCACGCCGAAGCGTCCGGCCGCTATGCCGGGATTGTGCGCGTGCAGCAACGCATTGTCGATGAACTTGCCGGCCAGATCGCCCGGACGGCGAGCGACGCCGGTACGACCGGCCAGTACCGATGCCCGGATTAACGACGCAATGTCAACCGTCCGACCACTTCTCGATTTTCGTACCAGCCTGCTGCACGACTCATGAATCTGACCATCCCGGCTTTCGCGGCCCGGCTCGGCACTGCTATCGCGCGCGCGACGCACTCGCCCGCTTGCAGCAACCTGACGGCGGATGGTGCTTCGCACTCGAATTCGACGCGACGATAACGCCCGATTACATCCTCGGTGCATTTCATGGGAAAGATCGAACCCGTTCGGCAGGAGCAGGTGGCGCGATACCTGCGCGCGATAGAACGTCTGGACACACATGGGGGGGCAGGGGGATCTTTACGTCGACAGCGCACGAGACACTTCATGCAGCATCAAGGCGTATTTCGCGCTGAAGGCCGCAGGCGACGACATGAACGCATCGCACATGGAACGTGCACGCGACACCATCCCCAAGCTCTGCGGTGCCGCAAAATCGAACGCATTCAAATGTATCCGGCTTGCCACGTTCGGCTAGGTGCCATGGCGTGCCACACCATTCATGCCGTTCGCGTTAGTGCTGTTCCCGAAATGGATGCCGATGTAAACTGCGGGAGTTCCTCACCGAATTGTGAGGATCCCCGCTATGCCGAATGCGACGACCGGTTGATCGACCGACAGCGCGTCCGTTTTTGCGGTGCCACATCGCAACTAGTACAAGCCGCTCGGCATAACGCGGGACCCGGCATGAACAGCGCGCATCAACAACGGCGTTGTCAGGTTATTGGGCTGGTCACGTAAGATGGCGAGATGAAGAAATCGAAATCGCTCTATCACGGTCACCGTTTCCCAGCCGGGGGCATCAGTTGCGCCGTGCGTTGGTATTTCCGCTTTCAGTTGAGCTTGCGCGACATAGAGGAACTGCTCTTCGAGCGCGGCGTGACCGTAACATACGAAACCATCCGGTGCTCGTGCGACAAATTTGGCAACGGCTTTGCTCACCGTGTAAAAGCGGCGCGACGCAAACCGGGTAGCACGTGGCACCTCGACGAGATGTTCGTCACGCTGCGTGGCGAACCGTACCTGCTGTGGCGTGCGGTCGATGAGCACGGCACCGAACTCGACATCCTGCTACAAAAGCGGCGCGACAAAGCCGCAGCCAAACGTTTTTTCAAGCGTGTACTGCGCTCGAGCCCGGTACCGCGCAAGATCGTCACCGATCAGTTGCGAAGCTATCCGGCGGCAAAAGCGGAGATCCCGGAACTTGCGAACGTGAAGCACGTGTTCGTCAAAGCGGGCGCACGATTGAATAACCTCGCAGAGAACAGCCACCAGCCAACGCGTGAACGGGAGCGTCGCATGCGCGGCTTTCGCGACCCCAAACGTACACAGGAATTTCTCTCGTGCTTCGGGCCGATCAGACAACACTTCGCGGTCAAGCGGCATCTGCTGCGCGCTTCACTCTATCGCAAACAGCTCTCGGCGCGATTCGTTGCCTGGTGTGAACTCACCGAAGTCACCCAAAATCCGTCCTGCCAGTTCTGAGGGCCGCATTTTCCTGCCGTCTTTCCGCATTAGTCTCGATAAGTTGACAGAGCCGTAATTGGCGGCTTCCAACGCAAAAGCGTAGATTATCTATTATAATGGCCGCCGCGCGACAACTATCATGGCTGGTCCGTGATTAGCCACATTAAGGTTGCCCTGCAGCACATGGAGCCTTTTAGTGAACTTGCTGGCTCATCACCTCAGGCCTGAGTCCGAGAATAGATCCGACCCCGTTGCCGCTCACCCTTATATTAGGAGAGGGTATGCGTATCTACTTCCAGAGCACGTCGATCCCGACACGGGCTGCCGATCGGCTAAAATATCGCCTTTCGCTAAAGGAATCCCAGGCGCGACAGGTGACTTCCGAGGTCTTCGGCTATAAAGACTGGGCCGACCTCCACAGCAAGCTGGGCACCAAAGTAGCCTCCGCGCTCGATGAGGCATGCGACGGCGCGACAGTAACCGAGAGACGCGTATATCAGGCGGCGCAATTGGCCGCATCGTTGGTTGATCTTCACGGTCAATCCGCAGACAACTTTGTCCGATGGTGGCGACCATCGGCCTCACATGCGCAAGAAGAGTGCGGAGACCGGCCACAAACGCCGTTCGCAGGCTCAAAGGATGATCTGAATTTCCAAGGCGCGCTTAGCACGCTGGCACACGCCACCCACGATCGCGTTGGCGACTTCGAACAAGCGCTCATCGCCGGGGTACACGGAACAGAGAACAAAAGTTCGTTGAGGTTTGTAGAATCACTTGCTGATGAGTTGCTAAGCGGCAACCGAACCCGAGAGCCGGAAGTGGCTCGCCACCTCCTCGAGGCTTTGGCGGCGCGAGGGCTGCCTCGCTCAATACTCAACCTCGCGACGAGTTTGACGCTTGGCGACGGTGGCCCAAAAGACGAAAACAGAGCCGCTGATTTGCTCAAGCAGTTGGTTGAATCTGCTTCAATCCCCGATGAGTTGAAGCAGATTGCCGAATCTCGCCTGGCGCTGTCACGTTAGGGAAACGCTGATTAATGTGTTGCCCGTTCGACTTGCAGGGCGGCCTCAAATCTGAAGTGCAACACTTTCGCCAGCCGGTAAATTCCGTGAATGGCAAAGAGAACGTACCAACAACTGCAACCTGAAGAACGTATGCGAATCGATTTCTGGCGGGACGAAGGCTGGAGCTTGCGGGCGATCGCCCGCAAGCTCCAGCGCGCGCCGTCGACGCTAAGTCGTGAGCTGGCGCGCAATACCCAGACCAACGGGCTGTACTGCTCGCGCGTCGCCCAAGCGTCCCGCAACACTCGACGGCAAGCCGCTCGGCCGGCGATAAAGCTCGCCCCCGACTCGATTCTCTGGGGTGTCGTTTGCGAGCGTCTACGCCAGCGGCAGTGGTCTCCACAGGAAATCGCGGCTACCCTGAAGCGCACCTTCCCCGACGATCCGAGTCTGCACGTGTCCCACGAAACGATTTACAACGCCATCTATGCCCAGCCTCGCGGTGAGCTGCGTCGCGAACTGATTGCCTGCTTGCGCCAGCACCGCAACAAGCGCCTGCCGCGATCGCGGGGCGCGGATCGGCGCGGCAAGATCCCCGATATGGTTAGCATCCACGTGCGGCCGCCCGAGATCAGCGATCGCCTTATGCCGGGCCACTGGGAAGGCGACCTCATCAAGGGCGCCGGCAACAAGTCTTCCGTGGCCGTGCTCGTCGAGCGCATGAGTCGCGCCGTGCTGCTGGCCCAAATGCCCGACGCGACTGCCGCGTCGGCGCTGGCCGCCTTCACGTCCAAGTTGCAATCGCTCGTCGAGCCGCTGCGCCAGACGCTGACCTACGATCAAGGCAGCGAGATGGCTGACCCTGCCTCGATTCCACGTACAGCAAGAAGTTTGATAACTTTTTGCCTGTATGGAGAAGAACATGGCAGAGCACGTGGTAGCCACGGCAGTACACGAAGGAATTCAAGGTTGAGGCGGTGCGGCTCGCTGAGAGCGTCGGTCAGCATGAAGCCGCTCGCAGGCTGGGCGTGCCGGTGGCGACGCTGGGGAACTGGTGCCGTGATCAGCGCGATGGCAGTGCGCAGGCCGCAGCGGGGCTGGCGTCGAGTGCACCGAGCTCAAGTCGTCGTCCGGTTAGCGACCTGGAGGCCGAGAACAGCCGTCTGCGTAAGAGACGGTTTCAAAAAGGGCCCGTGTGGCTGTTAACTTTTGCGGTGAGCTGTTAACCTCAGGCATCGGAACAACCGAGACCGAGGAGATGGGCAAGCCGATCATCGACGACGAACTGTGGGCATTGATCGAACCGTTACTGCCGCCACCCAAGCCGCGGCGCGAGAAGAACCCAGGCCGCTTGCCTGTTTCGAATCGCGCTGCGCTGACCGGCATCCTGTTCGTTCTCAAGACGGGACTGCGCTGGCGCGACCTGCCTGCCGAGATGGGCTGCGGCTCGGGCGTGACCTGCTGGCGACGGCTCCGCGATTGGCAGGCTGCGGGCGTATGGGATCGCTTGCACGAGTTGCTGCTCGCGAAGCTGCGCGCAGCGGACCAAATCGATTTCTCGCGAGCCGCCGTCGATTCATCATCGATTCGCGCCGTTGGGGCGGGCCAAAAACTGGGCCAAACCCTACCGATCGCGCGCGACCCGGTTCCAAGCACCACATCGTCACTGACGCCAACGGCACCCCGCTCGCCGCGATCCTGACCGGCGCGAACGTCAACGACGTCACTCAATTGCTGGCGCTGATCGACGCGATTCCGCCGATTCTCGGATTGCGCGGCCACCCACTGAGCAGACCGCGTGTGGTCTACGCCGATCGTGGTTACGACTCTGAGCGGCATCGACGCGCGTTGCGCGATCGCGGTATCGAGCCGGTGATCGCCAAGCGCCGTACTGAACATGGCAGCGGCCTTGGCAAATATCGCTGGGTCGTCGAACGCACGCATGCCTGGCTGCATCACTTCCGTCGCCTCCGTATTCGTTTCGAGCGTCGTGCTGACATTCACGGCGCGTTCCTCAAACTCGGTTGTTGCCTGATCTGCTGGAATACCCTCCGACGCGCACAGTAGCCTTTATGAAACCGTCTCTAAAGCATGTGATGCCTGTGCGAATGCCTCAATTCTGACCGGCTACAACACACATTCGATCGAATTGGAGTCCCTGCTTAGCAGGATTTGCTGCATGGAGTTTGGTCGTATACACACCTTGCAGGCATGACGGCCCTCGCGCGCAGCACGATGTTTTGCAGAAAGGCATTGACGGTTGCCATGCATGTCATTTCACTCGTCCCGCGCGAAATCGATGAGGACGCTTTTCTGATGCAGGTCTGCCTCGTAGGCCTGACGTCCCAGGTCCTTGCGATGCCCGAGCGCTTGTAGCCGCCGTGATGTCCGAAGTACGGCCGTACCGGTTGATCCATACGGCTCCCGCTTCGATACTGCGCGCCATACGCAATGCCCGGCCAATGTCCGCAGTATGCACTCCCGCTGCCAGCCTGTAGTCAGGATGGTCGGCAAGCGCCAGCGCTTCTTCTTCGTCGTCGAATAGCTGGACAGTGAGGACCGGACCGAAGATTTCGCTTTTCACCGCCTCCATCTGGACATCAACGTCCGAGAGAATGGTCGGCAGATAGTCGCTCACAACAGTCCACCCGAGCGCGACCATAGTACCCCGCTGCTCGAGCATCAGCGCGGCGATTACCTCCACTCCGCGGTGCCAGGCCGAGTCGCTTACTGCTGTCTCATGACTGGAACCTGATCAGAGTTGTGAGGATTTCGGCCTGCATCGCGGCCACGGCTGTGGGCACTGGTTGGTGTGTCGCTGATTGATTTCCCGCACGGGCTGCGAACAGCGGCGGGGGTATCGGTACCGCGACGTGCGTGTTCTAGCTCGTCGCGATTCGGCGCGTGATGGAGGCGGGCGGCCCGTGGCAGTCGTTCTAAAACGAGTAGGCGAGCGACGCGAACAGGCTGCGCGGCGCCCCCGGCGTGACCCACAGGCTGTTGTAGGAGCTGACGTAGGTAGTGCGGTTGAACAGGTTGTTCAGCACGACCGACGCGCGCAGGTGCTTGTCGATCTGCACGTAACCGTTCAGCTGCACGGTCGCATAGGCCGGCAGGTCGAAGCCGTCCTGCGTGTTGGAGGTATTGCCAGCGCGGCGCCCGACATAGATCACGCCGGCGCCTGCGCCGGCCTTGTCCGCGAACGGCAGCGTGGCCTCGTACATCAGCAGTGCGCTGCCGCTCAGCCGCGGTACGTCGACGAGGCGCGAGCCGGGCGCCAGCACGGTATCGCGCATGACCGCGGCGTCGACATACGCGAAGTTGGCGATGCCGCGCAGGCCATGACCGAGATCGCCGCTCCATTCGAATTCGACACCGCGGCTGCGCACTTCGCCGGCCGCGCGCGAGAAGCCTGCATTCCCTGGATCGGCGGTCAACACGTTGCGCTTAGTCACGTAGAACGCCGAGACGGTCGTGAGCCAGCGTGCGCCGGCCCATTTCGCGCCGACTTCGTAGCCATGCCCCTTCTCCGGATCGAACGCGCGGCCGTTTACGTCGGCGCCGTTGTTCGGCCGGAACGAATACGCGGTATTCGCATACAGCGACAGCGCGGGGCTCATCTCGTACACGATGCCGAGGCGCGGACTCAACGCGGTCTGCAACTGGCTGCTCGTCGTGCCCTTCAGGCGGTTCTCGACCGACTGGTGAAAGCGATCCCAGCGCAGCCCCGCGAGGAGTTTCCAGTGCGGCCCGAATGCGAGCGTGTCCTGCGCGTAGACGCCTTGTCCATTGTCGCGTTCGAGCAGGTCGGTCGCGGTGCGCGGCGTCGGCGCGGGCTGGCCGTAGACCGGATCGAAGATGTCGATCGCATACGGCGCCGCGGCGGTCGGCGTCGAGCGCGCGACGAATTGGTCGTAGTTGAAGCGGTACGCATCGACGCCCATCACGAGCGTATGGCCGATGCCGCCGGTACGGAACGAGCCGCTGGTTTCGACGCGGCCTTGCAGGTCGTTCGAGTGAAACTCGACTTCCTTGTAGCGCCGCCACAACGTGCGGCCGTCCGGCTGCAATGCGAATGCCTCGGACGTACGACCCGACAGGTCGGTGTTGCGTTGCGCGACGCCGGCATTGATCGACCAGCTGGAATAGATATGATGCTCGAGCGTGAACTGGTGGCCCGTATTGCGCACGTCGTAGTCGCCGTCGCGCGGCTCGCCGAGGAAGCGCGACGCGGGGATCACGCCGAGCTGGCTGTTGACCGCCAACACGCCGCGATCGAGCGGCGCGCGCTGGCGCACGCTCTCGAATTCGTAATGGAGCGTCGTGTCCGCGCCGATGTCCCACGTGAACGACGGCGCGAACAGGTAGCGTTTGCTCGACACCGTATCGCGAAAGCTGCCGTTGTTCTCGTTCATCGCGACGAAGCGGTACGCCAGCGATTTCGTGACGGGGCCGGTCGAATCGAGGGTCTGGCGCAGTGCGCCGTAGCTGCCGGCCGACACGCCGATGGTGTTCGCGCGCGCAAACTGCGGCTGCTTCGTCGTATAGCTGATGATGCCGCCCGGATCGCCGCGCCCGTACAGCGCCGACGCCGGCCCCTTGAGCACTTCCATGCGCTCGAGGTTGACGGTGTCGCGCGGCACGCTTATCCCGCGATTCCACGAAAAGCCGTTGACCAGATAGTCGGTGCCGGACGTGTTGCCGTCGCCGGCGAAGCCGCGCACCGCGTAGTTGTCCCACAGGCCGCCGAAGTTATTCTGACGAGAGACGCCCGCGACCCAGTCGTAAAGATCGTCGCCGCGCGTCGCGGCCACTGTCTGGATCAGCTTCGTATCGACGCTGCTGACCGCGAACGGAATCTCCATCACGTCGGCCTCGCTGCGCGTCGCGCTCGTCGATTCGCGCGTGCGGAACGGCGTCGTCGCGCGTTGCGCGGACACCTCGATGGTCGGCAGCGCCGTTTCCTGTGCGTAGACTGTACCCATGCCGGCCGTGCCGACGACGATGGCCATCGGTGCGGCCGCCCAGTTCCTCCTGCTCATACCGCCCCTTTTCGTGTCGTTCGCGTTTGGGCACGGCGGACGGCCTGCGCCGGCATCTGTGTTCCAAACAGTACATTTGCGTGGCAATTTAATGCAAATGAGACGCGTTTGCAATAGTAGGCTGAGCTTGGGGGCGCTTTAGAGTTCGGACAATAAAGCACGCTAGTGCGTCGGAAAGACCGTCTCATAAGGCTTTCCGGCGTATCGCCAACAGCGAGGAGCCGTGGGTTGTCCAAATAAAGTATTTATCTCAACGGCGGAGTTGTCCACTGAAAGTCCGGCTTCGTGGGTCGCAGCAGGCGTGAAACGTTTCAGACAAGTTTGCGTGAAATCCTTGGCTGACAAGGAAAACGGCCGGGCCGAATTCCATCTGCCTATGTTTCACGGACACCCTCGGCCGATCGAGCCCCCGTCCCACCCCGGTGAGCCGATGCGCTAACGTGCTTTATTGTCCGAATTCTGAAGTCACCCCTTTAGACGGCGACAATTATCTTGGCCGGTTTGACGACAATTACCTTGGCCGGTGGGGAAACGACGAAGGCGGCGTAGCCGCCGTAGGCGCTTCCCCACCGGCGGCGCCGGACGGATGGGGTTTTAGGATGGCTGATCGTCTTCCAAAAGAAGAACAGCCATGCCCGGAACCTACATTACGGACCAGCAGGTCCGCCTCTATATGAACAAGCGCAAACATCACACCCAAGAAGTCGCAGCGGCCATGGCTGGCATGAGCGTTCGAACGGCGCGTCGAATCGAGCGCGGTGCGCCGCTGCCGTCGCAGAGAGCGTCGAGAACGTGGCGCACCCGATCCGATCCGTTCGCTGACGTCTGGGAGACGGAGGTGGTGCCACTGCTGCGCCATGCACCGCGTCTGAAGGCTGTTACGTTGCTGGCCAAGCTGCAGGAAGCTCACCCCGATCGGTTTCCGGATAGCATGCGTCGAACGCTGGAGCGACGCGTCAGCCAGTGGCGCGCAATTGAGGGCCCGAGCAAAGAGGTCTTCTTCCCTCAGGAGCATCTGCCCGGCGTGCAGGGGCTGTCGGACTTTACCGACATGCGCGATCTCCGTGTCACGATCGCCGGCGCGCCGTTCGATCATCGGCTGTATCACTTCGTGCTCGAGTTCTCGCATTGGGAATACGCTGGCGTTGTTGAAAGCGGCGAGAGCTTCGAAGCGCTGTCTGGCGGCTTGCAGAATGCGCTCTGGCAGGCTGGCGGCTGTCCGCGTGAACATCGCACCGACAGCCTGTCGGCGGCGTTCAAGAACCTGCAGCAGGAAGAGGACTTCACCGCTCGCTACGCCGCGCTGCTCGAGCATTACGGTATGACTGGTACGCGCAACAATGTTGGCGTGGCTCACGAGAACGGCAGCGTGGAGTCGTCTCATCGCCACCTGAAGGAAGCGATTGATCAGGCGCTGATGTTGCGCGGGCATCGAGACTTCGCCGATCGCTCGGCTTACGAGAACTTCGTGCGCGAGGTCGTGATGCGGCGCAACCGCCGCAACGCCGCTGCATTCAACGCCGAACGTGAGCATCTGCAGGATCTGCCGTTACGGCGTACCACCGACTTCGTCGAGGAAGAAGCCCGCGTGACTCGCTGCGGCACCTTCACGGTACGCGGCATCCTCTACAGCGCGCCGTCGCGGCTGATCGGCCATCGGTTGAAGGTGCGGATTTACGCCGATCGGCTCGACTGCTATCTATCGGGGGCGTTGGTGCACAGCGCTGCGCGCGGCTCCCATGCTGCCAACAGCCGTCGGCGCGCGCTCGACTACCGGCACTTCGTCGACGAGCTCAAGCGCAAGCCCCAGGCGTTCAAGGGACTGGCATTCCGTGACGACCTGTTCCCTCGCGAAGCATATCGTCGCGCCTGGGAACAACTCGAAACCCGGATGACGCCGCGCGATGCCTGTAGGACGATGGTCGGCTTGCTCGAACTGGCCGCGCATTACGGCGTCGAAGCCGAGCTTGCCGAGCGACTGGAGACGCTGTTGGCCGCCGGTACGTTGCCTGATCTCGAACAGCTGCGCAACGAGTTCGTGCCGCGGCAGGCCCAGTGTCCGGAGGTCGTCGTCGAAATGCCGGCAGCATCGCTCTACGACACGTTACTCGACGCGGAGGTGATGGCATGAACGCACCCGCGTCCCATGATGCAGCACGCCTCGGATTGATGCTCAACGAGCTACGGCTACCAACGATCGCTCGTCTATGGCCTGAATTTACCCAGCGCTCCGACCAGGAGGGATGGCAGGCTGCGAGGTTGCTCGGCGCGCTGCTTGAGCATGAACTCGCCGAACGTGTCAAACGACGCATCGAACGCCATCGCGCCGAGTCGCATCTCGATCCGACCAAGACGCTCGACAGCTTCGACTTCGGCATGGTGCCGATGATCTCGAAGGCCCACGTGATGGCACTCGCGACCGGCGATTCGTGGCTGGAGAAAGGTGCCACGATCCTATTGTTCGGGCCACCGGGCGGAGGCAAGACGCATCTCGGTTCCGCCATCGGCCATGCCCTCATCGACGCCGGCTACCGCGTGCTGTTCACGCGCACCAGCGAGCTCGTGCAGAAGCTGCAGGCCGCTCGCCAAAATCTCCAACTGCCCTCGATGCTCGGCAAGCTGGACCGCTTCGACCTGATCATCCTCGATGACCTATCGTACGTGCGCAAGGACCAGGCCGAAACGAGCGTGCTGTTCGAGCTGATTGCCGAGCGGTACGAGCGTCGCAGTCTGCTGATCACGGCCAATCAGCCGTTCTCGGGCTGGAACGACGTGTTCCCCGATCCGTCGATGACGGTCGCCGCGATTGACCGGCTGGTGCATCACTCCACCATCTTTGAACTGAACGTCGAAAGCTACCGCCGTCGCAATGCCAGCGACAACAAGCGTCCGCGGCGGCGACAATTACCCGAAACCGAACAGGAGGAAACGACAATTACAGAAACCTGACTAACGACAATTACCCCATCCAACCGGCCAAGGTAATTGACGCTCGACCGGCCAAAGTAGTTGACGATCTACACACGGCATTCGGCTAGCCAAGGAAACGGTCAGGAAGCTGATGACGGACGCTGGCTTGTGGATTCCGCGCCGACAGCGTCCGCCGAAGGTCTACCAGCCGCGAGCGCGGCGCTCTTGCCTCGGTGAACTAATCCAGATCGACGGCTGCGATCATCGATGGTTCGAGGAGCGGGCGCCGGCCTGCACGCTGCTGGTGTACGTCGACGATGCGACGAGCCGGTTGATGATGCTGCACTTCACGCAGACCGAATCGACCTTCAGCTACTTCGAGGCGACGCGAGCGTATATCGAGCGCCATGGCAAACCGGGGGCGTTCTATAGCGACAAGTACAGCGTGTTCCGCAATACGACGCCGGGCAAGACTGGTAATCGAGTGACGCACTTTGGCCGCGCGATGTACGAGCTGAACATCGATACGTTTTGCGCAAACAGCAGTCCGGCCAAGGGGCGAGTCGAGCGAGCACATCTGACGTTGCAGGATCGCTTGGTCAAGGAGATGCGGCTGCGTGGGATCAACACGGTGGCCGACGCCAACGCTTACGCGCCCTCCTTCATGGCCGCCTACAACACACGCTTCGCAAAGCCGCCGAAGAGCGACTTCTATGCACACCGATCGCTGCGCGCCGACGAGAATCTCGACTTGGTGATGACGTGGCGCGAGCCGCGGAAAGTGACGAAATCGCTCACGGTGCAGTACGACCGAGTGATGTATTTGCTGGACGATACGCCGGAGAATCGGAAGCTGATCGGTCGAACGATCGAGGTATGGGAGTACCCGGACGGGCGCATCGAACTCCGAACAGAGGGTCGCATGTTGCCCTGCAGACAGTACGACCGGCTGGCCGAGATCGATCAAGCTGCTGTTGTCGAACACAAGCGCCTGAGTCACGTGCTCCAGGTTGCGCAGACGATCCAGGCGCAACGCGATAACAGTCGAATCGGTAAAGCCCCGTCTCGAACGCATCGTGGCGATGCGACGCGGACCAATCGAAACGAGGCTGAACCGGGCAAGAAGAAGCAACGCGAGATCACGCTGGCCGACGTCGAGCATGTGATCGTGGATCTGGCGCACCGTCGGCAAACCGCAAAGCCGCCAAACAAACCTAGCCGTCGGTCTGCAAAAGCTGAGGAAGCGAAGGTAAGCGCCCTGCCCGTTCAGGCTCCGACCTTCGACACTGCGTAACGGTCAAGACGAGGAAACAGAAGTAGCAATACCAACCTTAAAACCGGACATTTCTATCTGGCTGGTGCCCCGACATCTTGAAATGGCTAAGACAAGCGAGCGGGGCAGCTGTTTGCGGCCTCGGACGGAATCGGTGAATGTTTGCCGCTTTTGATGAAGCGCTGCAATTCGTCCCAGGCCTCGAGATAGCGAAACTTCGGCACGGCCACCAGCTGTCCATCGTGCAGCACAAGCACGCGTTCAACCACTGTCTGCTCGTGATCGAGTAACTGGCAGGGCTCATCGTTCTCGATCCGCTTGATGCAGGCGTCCAGCGCAGCCTCGGCGCTACGGTAGGGTCCGAGCTCCTCTCCTTCTGTTGTCTCGCGCCGCAGAAAGTACGCGAGGTAGACGACCCGGATCAGGCAACAGATCTGATCGAAATCACCGCTCCCGGCTCGAACAGTCGCCAGCGCCAGGTGGTTTTCCAGCGAGAGCGCATTCACCTTGGTGGTCGGCAGTGGCAACAACATCTCTTTCGTGCGCGCTGGTCGCGTAGTGCGGGATACGCCTTGCTTCCTCATGTTTCACCCTTCTTTGTCGCGCGGGACTTCACGTCGACCGCGACTCAGGTCACGTTACGCCTCACTGGCGACAATATGCAACTGGCCGTCACGATCGACTACCTCGCGCCGCATCGAAAACAGCCGACCGCATCCGCCGCACGACCAGCCCCGACCGTCGGTGTGCTGGGCGCTGCCGACGCGGCCGCAGAACGGGCATGGCGTCGTCTCGGTGGGTTCGACGCCCAACCGCATCCGTGCCGACAAGCTGCCGCTCGGCACCAGTCGATCCGCGAATTCGGTGAACATCGTGCTCCATTTCTGGATCATCCCGTGGCTTGTACCGACGAGATCCGCCGCCTGGATAACCGAAAGCGGCAACGACAGGTGTCGAATGAACAGGCGCATGCGGTCGAGCGAGCTCCTCTTCGTATTGACGAACGGCGAGCCGCGGCGCCGGGTAAATCTGATTCCGCAATTCGCGCACTTAAAGCGCGGAAATGCTCCGTTCGGACATTCATCGAAGCGCGTCTTGCGACTTCCACAGTCTGGGCATGCCGGCGGCCGATGACTGAGCGAATTCAGTTCGTCGAATGCGTGTGTGAGGCTGGCAGTCAAAACGAGATCTTCGCTTGCGCCGATCTCGTGAAAGGGCTTTGTCAAGTTCAGTGCTGTAAGCCGTTCGAATTGGCGATGCAAAGGGGTCCTGCTGATTATCGAGCGAAGCCTGCGTCGCTCCAGCGGTACCAGCTGGCAATGCGTTCCTTCAGCCGGGTGCGGTGATCCGCAGCCCTCATGCAGTGACGGGATAGCGCGAAGTGTTGCCGGATCGGACCGAAACGTGAAAGGAAAGCCTGGGTGCGCAGTGGATCGCGAAAACCCTGCATCTGGCGCTCACGCCGGCGCGTGGGCTGGTGACTGTTTTCTGCCCGGTTGTTCACCCGGGCACAGGCCTTCACAAACACGTGCTTCACCCCGTCCAGTTCGGGCACCTCTGCCTTTGCCGCCGGGTAGCTGCGCAACTGGTCGGTGACGATCTTCCGGGGTACCGGGTTTGCGCGCAGGATGTGTCTGAAGAAGCGCTTCGCGGCCGCCTTGTCGCGGCGCTTCTGCAGCAACACGTCCAGTTCGGTCCCATGTTCGTCCACCGCGCGCCACAGCACGTACGGCTCGCCGCGCAGCTTCACGAACAGTTCATCGAGATGCCAGGTCGTGCCCGACCTACCACGCACGGCTTTCGTGCAATGGGCAAACTGTGCGCCGAACCGGTCACACCAGTTGCGTACTGATTCGTAGGTCACAGTCACACCGCGCTCAAGCAGCAGCTCCTCGATGTCGCGCAGGCTCAGATTGAAGCGGTGGTACCAGCGTACCGCGCAGCTGATGATCGAGGCCGGGAAGCGGTAGCCGTGAAACGGGTTGCGGGTCTTTGGCATTTCCCCATTCTATCCGCTGGGCGCTTCAAGTTGACATTGCCGCCGAGACCGCTGCCATGTTCGTTCCGGCGCTTCGCGATCACGGGTTTGATACCGCGCTCGCGCAACGCGCGACGGTGTCTGGTGGAATCGTAGCCGCGATCGGCGTAGACGACGCCGGGCTTCTGACGCGGTCGGCCACGGACACCGCGAATTGGTGGAATCGCATCAGCGAGCGGCAGCAGCTGCGTGACGTCGTTGGCGTTCGCACCAGTCAGGATTGCGACGACGGGAACGCCGTTGGCGTCTACGAGGATGTGGTGCTTGGAACCCGGTCGCGCGCGATCCGTGGGGTTCGGGCCAGTTTTTCGCCCGCCCCAGCGGCGCGCACGGACGATGAATCGACCGCAGCATATGACAGATCGATTTGGCCGGCCGCACGCAACTTGTCGAGCAGCAACTCGTGCAGTTGGTCCCATACACCTGCTTTTTGCCAGTCGCTCAATCGCCGCCAGCAAGTCGCGCCCGAGCCGAAGCCCAGCCGAGTCGGCAAGTGGTTCCAGCGAATTCCCGTTTTGAACACGAACAGGATGCCGTTGAGCGCCGCACGATCGGACACGCGCGGACGACCAGGATCGCTCTTCGCACGAGGCTTCGCAGGCGGCAGCAATGGTTCGATCAGAATCCACAGTTCGTCGTCGATGATCGGCGCTTCCATCCTAGGACTTCCGTTGTTCTGATGCCGAACGTTAACATCTCGCCGAGAAGGTAAACAGCCCCTCACGGGGTTTTTGAACTGGCCTCTAACAGGCCGTTGAAATACCAAGCGACCTAACGCGTTTCTCTCTTCTACGAAGGGCAAGAGCGGCTGCAAATCGCTCGATTTCAATCCAGGACGTTTCGGCCGTCCGCTTCGTCGTCAGGACCGCCCGCGCCCTGCCTGGCTGATGTCGCGCAGCGATCGCAGCGACCTTGCATATTCGCTGTCGTAGGCTGGCCGCTCGGCGAGCGACTCGATCGCTGGCGTCGACTTCGGGGTCGACGGTGCCGCGCCCGGCTCGGTGCCGGCAATGTAGTACAAACTGGGCCTGCGATGTTCGCCGCCGATCTTTTTCTTGGCGACCTTACCTTCACGGACCAGCACCGACAGCAACGTAGTCATGCGGTGGATCGAAATATCGTGCCGCTTCGCGAGATCCGCCGCACAGTAGCCCTCCCCTGCTTTCATCGTATCGAACACGTCTTTCGTGCGCACTTCGATCACTCGCCGCGCACTGTCGATTCCGCGCAAACCACCGTGTTCGTCGGGCCGATAAAAACACGTTCGGTTACCACCGCTGGCATTTCGGAACATGACGCGCTCGAGCTCGCCGGCGATCGCCAGGCGTTCCATCAACGTGCGAACCGATGCGGTTGACAGGCCTAGCTTTCGGCCGATTTGTGATGGCTCATAGGCGCGGCCTGGCTCCATCACCTCGCGCACTTGCAGCGCGTCGGGTGTGAGCTCTGACGGCTTTTCCGGCATGTGAGTCACTTCCTTTTCTTGCCCTTGCTCGTAACCGGATTGACGCGTTCCTTCAGCGGCTTGCCCGCAGTGAACTTCACGCCCTTCGACGCAGCGATCTTGATCGGCTCGCCGGTCGCCGGATTACGTCCGGTACGGGCCGCCCGCGTGCTGACCTGGAAGCTGCCGAATCCGGCCAGCTGAACCGATTCGCCTTCGGCCAGCGTCTGGCCCAACAGATCTAGAACCACATCGACCAGCTCGCCCGACGCGACCTTGGTTTGTCCGGTGCGTTGTGCCAGGGCCTCGATCAATTCGCTCTTGTTCATTGTTTATCGCTCACTCATCACATTGTTTATTTCGGATAACGGCATGCCGCCCGACGCGCACGAATTAGCCGACACGGATTCGATGTCATTCGACTCGCGCACGCGATCGTCGTTCCGATCTGTGAAATTGTCCAGCCCGTCCATCATGGCATTTCGGCCACGTGAGACAGCTTTCCGAAACCGCTGCAAGCGTGCCTTTCTCATTTTGCTTTCGGTATAAAGCGGATTTCCCGTTTCACAAGCTCTCGACAATCCATCTTGCCTGAGGACAAGCTGTACCACAAGCACTCCGGCCATTCCATAACTTCAATCGTACTTATGTGAATCTGAGCCCCACGACCACTTTCCAGTGATCTGGACAACTTGTTTCGATACCTTTCGACGGCGTTGTTGCATTAATCAGGTGTGAGGACGAAGTGGTGCCTTTGTTCACGACCTCAGACGAGACGAACGGATTGGGGGCGTGCGAGTTCCGCCATCCGATTGAGCACGCCCACGCGAACGGCAACCTCGGTCGCTTGTGTGTCGGTGCTGCGTGCCCACAGGCGTCCGACGAAGTGAAAGTTGATCCATTTCGGAAGTAAAACTTGTACCGGGGTGGCGAAATCATCGAACCGGAACCGCCGGCATCATCAGAATAGCTGCGCCGGAAGCGGCACAAGATTCCCCCACTTCACCGCACTCCGGAACGCACGGCCATCCTCGTCAATCGATTCGATGATCACGCGCTGACCGCGCGCTTCGGCCACCACCCTCACCACCCGCTCGTCGTAGCGCATCAGCGCGCCGATTTCCGGGCACGCTGTCTTCTGCCTCCCGCGTCCTGCGCGGCTCATGCCTTTCCGCCGGGCTTGCGAACAGTGCCCTTCGCAGCGCCGGGGGACTGCTGCGTCGCGCGCCGCGGAGTGCGTCGTGGCGCACTGCCCGGACTGGACGCTTTTTGCCGCAGGCGTTCGAGTTCCTGTGCCTGGGCCGCGTGGCTCGCCCACATGGCTTCGATTCGCCCTTCCAGCATACCCGCCTGATGGCGCAGATCGCCCAGTTGCGTATGCAGCGACTGGATCTCAGCCTGCGCCCGCTCGCCGTCGCGAGCCGCGCGTTGCTGGACACCGCCCAGTTCACGCTGCAGACGCGTATTCGCAGTACGTTCGCGCTCGATCTCGAGCAGCGCGCGCTTTTCCGCGGCCTGCAAACGCGTCTCGGCCAGCTCCGTGCTGGTTCGCTGTTTGTCGAGTTCCGCCGCGAAATCGGTACGGGCCTGCGCTAAGGCGGCATCGCGCTCGCGCAGTCTCTGATGCGCACGTGCCAGCTCGCCCTCGAGCACGTCACGTGTTGCCGCAGCCGCAGCCTGCGCCTGCTCGAGTTCATGAATACGCACCTGCGCGGCCAGAAGGGTGGCCGTGCGCTGCTCGAGCGCCGTTTCCGTACGCGCCAGATCCGCCTGCACTGCGGCGACTGCGGCTTCGGCAGCGAGCCGCGCGGCTTCGACGTCGATGCGCAGCGCCTGCAGGGCATCGTCCGCCGCTCCCGCCGCACGCCTCCAGAGCGCTGCGACCATCTCGCCGGCGACATCCCGCAGTTCAGCGGGCAGGTCGGCGTGCTCGACGCGAACACGGCTTTTCTCCCGGAGCTCCGCCCAGAATGCCGCAAGAACCGCAACGGGCGTGCTCATGCTGCCGCGGCGCACAAGCTGGTAGAGGCGGTTCGCCGTGGGCGTGATACCGAAGCGGAAGAACAGCAGCGCACAGGCCTCCCGGTAGAGATCGCGCGTGTCCGGAAACTGGGCTTTCAGGCGCTCGATCTCGGCATGCAGGCGGTTTTCTTCGGTTATGGAGTCGGACATGGACGTTCGGCATGACAACAGTTAGATAATAATACTGTGTAATTTGCCATTTTCCTACCATTAAGGCCCATAATTTTGACATTATCCTTATAATGTTGAGAATATATAATGGAAGTACGAGAACTATCGAATGACACCTTGAGGTAGCCCGGATCCCGTGAAAACTGCCCTGACCGCACCGTGCCCGCTCGACGCACTCCAACTGCCCGACGATCTCGACGGCCGCATCGGTGCCAACCGCGCCACCGGCCGTCGCCAAATCGCCGCCGATGACGACCTTGCGGCCGTGCGCGCGTGGCTGGCGCGCGTCGCCGACACGAAAACCACCTTCGATAACTACCGCAAGGAAGCCGAACGGCTGCTGCTGTGGTCGATCGTCCAGCTTGGCAAGCCGCTGTCGTCGCTCACGCACGAGGATCTGCTTGGCTACCAGCGCTTCCTAGCCGACCCACAGCCGCGCGACCGCTGGGTTGCCGCCGGACGCAAATTTGCACGCGAAGATCCACGCTGGCGCCCTTTCCACGGGCCGCTTGCCGCATCCAGCCGGCGCCAGGCGATGGTGATCCTCAACGCCCTTTTCTCGTGGCTTGTCGGCGCGGGCTACCTCGCCGGCAACCCGCTGTCACTCTCACGCCAGCGCGCACGGCGAGCGGCGCCGCGCGTCACGCGTTTTCTCGAGCTTGACCTCTGGCAGGAGGTCAAGCTCTACATCAACAGTCTGCCGCGCGACACAGACCGCGAGCGCGCACGCTACTGGCGCGCGCGGTGGCTCTTCACTCTGCTCTACCTGGGTGGCTTGCGCATCTCGGAAGTCAGCGGCAACACGATGGGGGACTTCTTCTGCCGGCGCGACGCCGGGGGGCACGAGCGCTGGTGGCTCGAAATTACTGGCAAGGGGGACAAGGCACGCCTAGTGCCCGCCTCGACCGAAATGATGATCGAGCTTGGCCACTACCGGCGCGAATGCGGTTTGCCCGTATTGCCCGCAGGGCACGAGGACACCCCGCTCGTGCTGCCGCTCGGCCAGTCCACGACACCGCTCACGCGCGCGGCCCTGCACACGATCGTCAAGGGCATTTTTGCGGGCGCGGCAGAAAAGCTGCGTATGCGCGGTGAAGAGTATGCTGCACGGGCAGCCCAGCTCGAGCGCGCTTCGGCGCACTGGCTGCGCCACAGCGCGGGGTCGCACATGGCGGATTGTGATGTCGACCTGCGCATGATCCGCGACAACCTCGGACACGTCTCGCTCACTACGACGAGCCTGTACCTGCATGCCGACGATGATGATCGGCATCAGAAAACCGAACAGAAGCATCGTATGGACTGGTAGCACCCACCCTGGCGCAACGATGCTTGATCGACAGGGAAATTTCATCGAGCTGTTGCATCGACCGGTTGAATCCACCACCCATTGCAGTCGCTCGGGTTTCGTTGAGCAATGTCAGCTCTGCAGAAAGCTGATCTTCTCCGTCACTCGCCGCACCGTCTGCCCCATGACACATTGTTGCCCCATAGCGAGTATGGTCGAATTTTGAAAGACCTGGATGTCCGCCTGCAATGGAGGCTAGGTACATGGAAATCCGGAAGGGCCTCGCCCTTACTCCTTGAGCCAAGCCTTCTTGATCGCCTCGAAGTTGAGCTGCTTCCATTCTTCCTTCCAGAGCTGGTAGTACGGGATGTCGGTCGACGAGGGCGGCGGGTCGCAACGCTCGACCTTGACTAACGACGGCATCACCACAGACTCACCGATCAGCAGTGCCTCTCCGGCGCCCAAGGTCGGTAGCTTGTCGCAAAGATTGCCAAGCGTGTCAGGCAGCAGGCGCGCGACGTAGCTCTGGTCACTCGGGTTGGTCAGCCGCATCGCGAGAAAGTTGCTGCACTGGGAGAAGATTGTCTCGGAGATCTCCGACGGGCGCTGACTCGACAGGAGCAGCGTCACACCGTACTTGCGACCCTCCTTGGCTATGCGTTCGATCGAGAACTTGGACGCACGAAAGCGCGCCAGGTCGCTGTTGGGTACGTATTTGTGGGCCTCCTCGTACACGAGCAGGAGCGGCGTGTCGGTGTTGATCTTCTCCTTTGCCGCAGTCCGCATCACCTTGTAGTGGTACCCGTACTCGAACAGAATTCGCGAGATTAGTGACACGGTGATGCTGAGGACCTCGAAGGGGACGCCGCTCAAGTCGACGATCGTGACGTTTGACTGTTCGTCTCCGTAGCCGATCAGGCTCTTCAGGGTCCCCACCAGCGTGGCCGTGTCGGCGGACGGACCGAAGAGAAACTGCAGGCGGTCCTGCTCCACCTTGGCCTCGAAGCGCGCGAAGAACTTGTCCAGCGACTTGTCTGCGTAGCTGCCCGGTGTGATGCTCTGGCCTTTGGTCGGATGGAAATCGAGTCGCTTGGCAAAGTACAGATCGAGCCGCTCGCTCGCGGAGAGCTGCAGGCCGTGGCTGTTGTCGGTCTTGCCTTCGGGCAGTAGCGTGTAGCTGCCGTCCACCACCATGTACCGCGCCTCGTTCTTCGAGTTCACGGTCTCGCTCTTGATGTTGTACAGCGCGTTCAGCACCTCGTGGATGTTGAACTTCAACGGGCTGTCGTAGAAGACGTTCTTCGCGCTGGTGTTGTGGCGCTTCTTATTCTCCGTCACCAACTGGCGGAACACGGCCGACTGGTTGTAGTTGTCGCGCTCGCCCGTATCGAGCAGCACCTCCTCAAGTTCCTCGCTATTGAGCAGCCAATAGGGCAAGGTCAACGTACTGGCGTCGAGGAAGTTCGCATCAGGGAAAGCCGTTCGGTACTCGGAGTGGATGTCGAAGATGACGACGTGCGAGTTGTTCAGCGAGTATTGGCCGTTCTTCGCGCTCACCGCCATCTGGATGATCTTGGCGATCGTGTGAGATTTACCGGCACCGGTGGATCCTACTACGGCCAGGTGTTTGTTGAAAAACCGATCACCGTCCACCGGCACGGTGATCTTGTCGTTGGACACCAGAGCGCTGAAAGCGAACTTCTTGGCCGGGTCGACCGAATCCTCGAAGATCTTCTTGATGTCGTCTTCCGTCGCCGGCGAGACGCCCGTTGGCGGAATGGTCAGCGTGTCGCCGCCGCGGATGAACTTGCCGTCGGCGATGATTCCCAGTGGGAGCGCCTCGATGATGTGGCGGCGCTCTGCCTTGTCGTTCACCTCAATGCAGAAATTCTCGATGATGGCAATAAGCGCACAGTCCTCGCTGTCGGTGACGCGCAAGTACGAGCCCACCTTGAGGCTCTTGTCGTTGGCGAACGCCGAGATGTTGCCAACTGAGATCTTCACCTTGTCTGGGAAGACCGCGATCACTTCGGCCTTGATGTCTTGAGAATCGCTCATGCCTGCATGATCTCCTGAAGTAGATAGGCACTGTCACTCTTGATCGAATGAAGCCCCCTGGCCTTTGGCACGAGGGTACTGTCGAGTGGCGTGGCCTTGTAGAAGTCGTAGACCTCGACGACCAATCCGGTGCAAGCAGCGATGGTCGGCGCCAGCTGCTGTTCACCGGGGACGAACTTGATCGTCCAAAGGTTGTCCTTGGTGGGGGCCGCCGCCAGCATGGCGGGCGAGAACTCGGCGCCTTGGAATGGATAGCCATCATTGAACGCCACGCCCTGCGTCCATAGGCTGGCCTTGAGCTCTATCAACTGCTCGGTCGTCACGCCCCGCAGCAGCACGTAGGGGCAGAACCTGTCGGTCGCAGGCGTTCGCTGGAGCTCCTTGTGCGAGAAGAACTGGCCGATTCGAACGAGCATGCGGGTGGCCTTGTCCACCTCGTACTCATCGGCCATGTCGATCACAAAGAACCTGGCGGCCTTGGGTAACTTTGTTTTGCCGAAGTAGAAGTACCTGCGGCGGACCATTCGCGCGAAATACTCGCGTCCCAGGTGCTCCCGCAGCCAAGCGCTGAAGACCACCTCCTTGCGGTTGATGGCCCTCATGAACTGATCCTTGGTGATCTTTCGCTTGGCCTCGTCCGCCTCGATGGCCAGCCCCTGAACGACGTTTATCGCTAACGGGTAGAAGAAGCTCAGCACGTCGCCGGTCGAGCAATCGGGGATCTCCGACTCCAGGAGCTTGAACACGTTGGCCTGCTGATTGTCGTAGGACAGCGCGTTCACATCAATGTCCAGCAACGCGCGAAAGGCGGCAAGCTGGACATCGGTGATTGCCAGTTCCTCCTGCACCTTGTGGACCTGCTTGTCCTTCGTGTAGGTTAGGAAGTGCTCTTTCAGGAACTCGTCCGTCAGCGGGAGCGTGAGCTTGTGCTGACCGCCGCGGTAGTGGCCGTATAGCCGGTACCTGAACACCTGGTCGGTAGGGCAGCCCGCGGCATGGAAATGCCGCAGCATGTGGATTACCGCCTCTTTGATTACCGAATGATTGTACTCCGTGCCTTCGTAGTACTTGCACTGCACGAAGGCACTCTTATTCCCATCGTCCAAATCGATGTCTTCCACCCCCTCGACCGTGATGCTCCCGTGCTTGGTCGCCTCGAGCAATCGCACGATCGTTTGGTCGAACTGGTAGAAGTAGCCTTTGATCGTCGCGGTTGCACTGCGGTCGGTCACGGTCGGTCCTCGGATTTGTCTCAGCGGCAATTGGTCGTTACTGGGAGGCGGCTCCGCCAACCGAGCCTGCAACTGGATTGGACTCCTGCGACAACTCGCGAGCGGCAACGCCCAGGTCCTGCCACGTCTGTGGATGGCAGCTGAAGACGAGTATCTGGTGCCTGCTCGCGGCGTCGTAGAGCACGCGCTTCATCTGGTCTAGGCGATCCTTGTCGGTGTGAACCAGCGCATCGTCGAGGATGAGCAAGGTGGACTTGCCGGCCTCCTGCAGTAGGTCCGCGTACGCAAGCCGTGCGACGACGCCCATCTGCTCGCGAGCTCCGACGCTGAGTTCTTCGAACTCGCCGGTCTCAGCGCCATTGGTGCCGACGCGGGTGATGCGCCCCGGCGAAAGGTCTTCGCCCACCTCAATGCTCGAGCCCGGGAACAGGATCTGGAGGTAGTGGCTCAGGTGCCGTTGAAGCGGCGCACGCAGGCGCCGCGCCAGCGCGGAGCGCTTCTCGGTGAGCAGCTTCAACAGGTGGCTCAGCGCATTGGCCCGGCGCTCCAGCTCGGCGCACCGTCGCCCCACCTGGTCGAGCTCGCGCTGCTTGTCGGCGGCCACTTCTTCCAGCCCCAAAGCGCCTTTGGCCTCCAGGTCGGCCTCAAGCCGGATGATCTCGCCCGCGCGCAAAGCATGCGCGGCCTCCAACTGCTTGGCGCTTCGTTCGAACCGCTCGACATCCTGCTGCAGGACCGACATATTGAGCGAGCGCAGCTGCTCTGCGAGCGCGTCCACGTCGGCTTGGGCCGTGGTCTCGCGCGCGAGCGCATCGGTCAATGCGTGGCTGGCGGCCGCCTTCTTGTCCGCGCGCAGCGGGTCGCTGAGCGTGGCCCTGGCCGCGGCCAGCTCATCTCGCGCGGCACTGACCAGGGCATTCGCTTCGCTGACGGCGAGCTTGGCCTCATTCAGCTGGGCCGACGCATCGTCCAGGGCCGTCCTTGCCGAAGATTCGTCCGATTCCGCTTGCGATACGGGAACGCTGGCGGTCTCAGCCCCCACCGCCAGCGCCAAGGTCTCCAGCGTCTGCTTGGCTGCGGTTAGCTTGGTCGATAGCGCAGCCACGTCCGCTTCCAACGCTGCAAGCCCGTTCGGGGCATGCGCCGCGAGCACGGATGTGGTCGCCTTGCCCTCGGCCACTCGCTGCGCGTGCAGCCGCTCACGCGACTCCGCTTCAGCCAGGTTAGCAACGCCCAGACTCTGAAGGAGCACGGTCAACTCATCGCGCTGACGATCGCGATCCCCAATCAGACTCTGCAGATCTTCGCCGCCCGGCAGCACCGTGATGCGGCCCACCCCCTCGATGTCGATGCCCGTGCGCGCCACCACGGTCAGGCGCTTGGTGCCCATTACTTCGGCACCAGCCACCCGCACCTTCGCGCCAGGCTCGAGCTCGAAGTCTAGCGCGGTGGACACCGCGTCCAGCTTCGCCTGCGCGGTGCGAAGGCGGTCGGTGCCCTCGCGCAGCCGCTTGAGCTCGACGCTGGGCAAGGCGAGCGACAACGCTTCGGCCTTCAACCGAGTCAGCTCTTCCTGCTTGAGCTGCGCCTCGTGCAAGCTCCGCTGCAAAGCCTGCGCCTGAGTCGTGAGATCGATGACAGACTTCTCCTGGGCCTGCCATGCGGCAACTTGGCGAGCCACCACCAGCCGCTCGCGCGCCTTCGTGCTCGTGAGCGCGGCCTCCGCATGGCGAGGCTCCCAGGCCTGAAGCAGTCCCTGTGCCTTGATTAGCTTGCTCTGAGCCGCTTCCAGGTTCACTTCTCGCAGGGTTAGCGCTTCCTCGTCGCGCTCCATGAGCTGGAGCTGCTGGCGTACGGCGACGACCTGCGCCATGGCCTGTTTGAGCAGCACCTCCTGCGCGGTCCGTCTGTCGGCCAGCCCTGTGGCGTCGTTCAGCTTGGCCTGAGCCTGTGCGAGCTGCTCGCGCACGGCCAGCCAAGGCCTCGCTTCGTCATCTCGCCCATGATCGCGGCGCAAGGTTGCCAGGCGGTCTACGTCGATCCGGTACGCGTCAATTTCCGCGCGCAAGACCTCGAGCGTCTCCTCCAGCGCTGAACGGCGCTTGAGCGCCTCCGCGTACGTGCCGCGGGGTGCCTCGGTGGATGGAGTCAGGAGCTGGTTGCGCTCGGACTCCACGGCCTTGATTACATCGTCGCCACTGGTGGAGGCCAACTCGCCCAGAGAATCCCCCAGTGCGTTGCGCAAGTGATCGCTGGCAAAGCCGACGGCCTTGGCGAGCTCGTGCGAGGTGCCCTGCTTGATCCAGAGCAGACCAGGAATGCCCATGTGCTCAGGCGAGCTCCCACCCCTGCCAGCGAAACTGAAACCCAGCATTTCCCCCAGGTGATCCTCGGCCTCGGTCCCGTCTAGGACCTTGCCGTCGATGCTCAGCTGGCATCGCTTCTTGCCCAGGAACGACTTGCTGAGCCGCGCGGGCTTGCCGCCGAGCTCGAACTCGATCTCCACCGAGGGTGTCGCGGAGCTATCACTCCACGGGCGCAAACCACTGACCGAGTTGGACTTGTACCGCTCGAAGAAAGCCGCTCGAATGGCTTCGGCCACGGTGGACTTGCCCGCCTCGTTCGGGGCGACAAACAGGTTCAGTCCGTCGGCGAAGTTGCCCAGCTCCAGGGGCGCCCGAAAGCGTTTGAAGTTCTCGATTCGCAATCGCTTGAGTTTCATGCACCAGCTCCCAGCCCGGAGCCATGGTCATCGAGGATTCGAGCCAACGCCAGGAGCGCGTCCCGCGCCAACTCGGGCTCGATGCCGGTTTGCTGCTCGCGCAGCTCCTGCAACACTTCGCCCACGAAGCCATCGGCCTGCAGCGCTTGGATGTCCTCCTCGGTGGGCTCCAGCCTCAACATCGCTGAATCCCATAGGACAGCGCGGGCCTTGGCCCGGGCCGTACCAAGCGAGGCCGACAGCTTGCGGTGTCCCGCCAAGTTGCAGGTCCCGAACACGCGCACGTGAAGAACATCGCCGCCGCCTACCGCATCGAGTATCCGCACAACCTCGTCAACGTCCGAATCGACGGCCATCTGCTTCTCGATCTGACGCCAGTTGAACTTGCCCGTGGGGACCGCAGTGATAACTGGCTCGAGCGCCGTAGCCTCGATGGAGACGAGCAGCGCCTGGCCGGAGTCATTGGCCTTAAATCGATCCGACTCTGGCGTGCCGGCGTACCAGGTCTTGCCATCAACCCGCTTGGTGCCATGCCAGTCTCCCAGCGCCAGGTAGGTCAGCCCCGCGCCTTGTGCCCGGCCTGCAGCGATCGGATTTGCCGAGTCCACGTCCTCGGGAAGGATTCCTTGCACGCTACCGTGAGCCAGACCGATCCGCGGCAAATCGTTGGTTGAAACATACGTCGCGAACCACTCGGTTAGGTCGATATAGGTGTGGCGCTGGGTCAGGGGTGCCGGCAACAAGGTGAACTTGCCGGCCACCACAATGGGCTTCGGTTCCAGGCATACGATAACGTTGTCCGGGATCACTCCAAGGCGCCGCGCCCGGCTCCACACCGACTCGGCCAGCGCAGCGTCGTGGTTGCCCGGCATGAGGACCCAAGTCCCAGTGAAGCCTTGCATCGCGTTGAAGAGCCGACGGATCGTCTTGTCAGCCACCGTTTGGGCGTCAAACACGTCGCCTGCGACCAAGATGGCATCGACACCGCGATCGGTCGCGATACCAGCCAATCGCTCTACCACGGCAAAGCGGGCCTCGAACAGCGCAACAGCGTCGTCAGGCTCAAACTGCGCGAACACTCGACCGATCTGCCAGTCGGCCGTATGCAAAATTGAAATCAAGTCGCCCCTCCCCGATCGCTATGTATTGCAGGAGTTTGCTCGCTGCGGGAGCTTAACGCGCCGATCACGATTAGTTTAACGCTTTGAAACACCGCTCAAGCGCTTGGCTGCTTCACCGCATCTTGATGCTCAGTGAGCATGGGTCCGAGCCCGACAGCAAAGAAATCCTATTCCGGTCAACAACCCAGGCGTACTGACGATGCTCCTTGCCAAGGTTAGATTGGAGCGCCCCCAATGCGCGATTCCTCTTTACCGATAGCCGTCAGGTACGGTTGCTCAATGGACTGACGGCCTGCAGCCACTCAAATTTTGCCATTCTATGACGGCTCTTGGCCGAGGCTGTGTTAAAACGCGAAAGAACCCGGTCTTCGGGTGTCGCTTTACCCTTCCCGAGTTGCTGCCAAGCCAATACAGCGCGATCTGAAGCGTCGATTTTTGAGGAAACCATGTTCAGCGTGCGTTTTCACACAGCCTCGGCCGGTCACTGCCACTGGGGAAACGCAGGACAAACCAGCCCGCATGCCCAGACGACGGCAACGTGCGCGAACTTCGATTACTGGTGACGTGTGCAGAGAAACCTGAAATTGTTCTCCGCTCATGGATACCTGCCGCCAAAGCTCATGGCGTGACCGTTTGCGAATCCCCGCCCATCCGAACCGCCGCTATAGCATGCACTTCCATCGCTTTTCCTCCTTCGTCGAGTTGAGATAGGATCGCGAATCGAACCAGAACCCATGGTTAAAGTAGTTGCTCGTCGCGCGGTCATTGTGCTCACGACCGCGGAACAAGAAACGCGTCGCGCATCGGATTATGATTGTGGGTCAGGAGGTTGAGGTGTTCACAATGATGTTTGGCCGTGCCACGCTGAGGCCCTGGCGAGTGTTCGCTGTCTCTCCGGTCAAGCGGCATAACGCAGAGCTGCTGCGGCACGTCCTGCAGAAATGCGCCGCCTCGCATCACCATCGCGCGTCGCAGAAAGTCGTGCACCGGAAATGGCAACCAAAGCACGCCCCGTGCACCTGCGCCCTGTGCCTCATCCAGATACGTACGGAAGCTGTCCAAGCAGGCGAGCGTCAAGGCGTGCAACGTCAGCGAGTGAGCTGCTTCCCTGCTCCATGCTCGTGGCGCGACCGGCGCGTGAAGCGACAACCAGACTGTCAGGCCGAGCGGCCCATGCACGGGCTGTTGTAAAAGGGAGCGGGGTATCCCTACGCCTTCCCATTTGCAACGCCATCGCAGGAAGGCCAAGGCGACCGGACAACACGATGTCGTCATACCCCCGCAAAGCGGCCATGCGAGGTCAAGTGCGGCACTCTTAATGCAGGCTAGGTGGCTCCGGCCATACATGCGCATGATCCGTCGCCGCACCGCCTTGTAGCACGCGTGCGCCGATGCGTCGTGATCGCTGGAAAACTTGTCCTGCGTCACCACCCGCGGCCATGGATCGTCAGGCTCAGCCTGCCCGCCCGTGCCAAACCTGATCCATGACGTCCCCTGCCGTGGCAACTGATACTCCGAAACCGGAAGCAGTTCGTCCGGCGTTGAGGGTAGCCCGCCCGCGGCGCACCAGATTTCTTCCGCTCCTGTAGGCTCCTGAATGGTCAGCCGGACATGCCTCGCACGCTTTCCCAATCGTCGTTGATAGGGATGCCCTACACGAATATCATCCAGCCCCCGGGATGGCACCCACCATGCATGCCGGCACGATGGGCAGTCAAACGGAGCCTTGAACAAGTCGGCCCGCAACCGATAAGGAATGGGTTCATCGCACCGCTCACAGCGCTCGACCAGCGGTATTCGATGCACGGGACACTGATCAACGCGGTGGTACTGAAATACGGCCAGATGAACACCTTGCTGCGCACATTGCACACACCAGCGCAGCGTCGGCGACGAAATCCTCCGAATCGCGCCGGATGGCATGATGAACGCTGCGGCAATCTCCGCCAGCGGCAGGCGCAGCATGTCGCTCATGCGCGGCAAATCGAAGCCTCGCGCGTCGCGAAGATCGAGACAATGCGGCAGCGTGCGCCGACCCTGCCTGCTTGCAAAGGACTCCGTGAGCGCTGAGCAGGACAGCGCGTTGAGCCGCTGAAACTTCGCAAGCAGCGAGAATGCGGATTCTCCTGGAGCATGCCAGTCGTCCCGCCAGCACCACGGATCACGGACCGCAGGCGCATTGTCTGCCAGCAGGATATCGAAGTACCGTGTCATGACCCCGCCTCATCGACGAAGATGATCCGCAACGCCTCAAGCGCGGCAACAAAATTGGATTCTTCGACGGCCTCGTCCCAGCAGGCGCGGCTCAGTTCAAACCATGCCGAGTCGTGTTCCATATTGCGAGTCAGCGCGATCTCAACCGAGCGAGCCAGATACTCCATGGGGATTTCCATCGGAAAATCGAACCTTGCGATTCGATGCGCCGCTTCGAACGCATCCCACAGCACCTTCTGCTGCGCGCCGAGCTGAAAGCCCGTGTCGTACGCACGCTGCAGAAAAAACCGCGTATAGGTCCAGTCGCTGCCATCCGGAAAGATTGAGCTGTCGTACGCGGCGAGAGACATTTTCAGGTCAGCAGCCTGCTGCATGCCCGCAAACCGCATCTCGTCAATCATGAAGCGGGCGACGATCTGCGAGGTGTCGACGTTCTGCCGGAATGCGCTCCTGGGGTTCAGAATGCCAGGCTGGCCGACGAGGAACGCAAACATGCGGATACCGCGGCGACCAAGCTCGTCCTGCACGTCACGCAGCCACTCGTAGTGCTCCATCTCAAGTCGTTGTGCCTCGTCGACGAAGATAACCAGCGTGTTACCCGAAACGCGCGCCACAAGTTCGGCGAGCTTGTGGTAAAGCCGCAAGCGCCGTTGCAGGGCGGTACCGCTGTCCGGGCGGGCATGCTGGGCGACATCGAGCAACATCCCGAAGAACAGGGACTCCGAGCGCGTGGGATTCTGTGGCATGCCGAGAGTGAGCACAACGACGCGCGGCAGCTCGTGCCGCAGCAGCCGCGCGCAATATCGGATCGCATAGGTTTTGCCCCAGCGCGTGTGCCCGTAGATCACCGAACCCGTCACGCCCCGACGAAGGCAATGCCGGACTCGCGCATACATGGCCGCGATCGCCGGCGTCGGCACGATGTATGACTGGTTAAGCAACGGATGCTCCGACGGGTCGACGGGGCGTTTGGGGGTATCGAACATGGCTTCAGTACGTGAAGATCTGCGTCAGCCATGGTGCCGGCTCGCCCTTCGGACGAACCAGTGCCGGTAACCTCACCCCGGTCGATGCCGTCGGCGACACATTCGCTGCGGCGAGCGGCCCCTGCTGCGGCGCGTGCGCCTTCGCGCGGTCGGTCAGCATCCGCGAGAGGTCATTTGCATCGCGCGCGTGCTGCCGTGCTTGATCCTTTTTCCACGCGAACCAGGTACTAACCGGATCGTCGCCCTCTCGCCACGCGAGCTTACGCTGGCGAATGAGCGAAAATATCTCCTGACGCACACGCAGCGAATGCGGCGTGAAACACCATGGCCGGGCTGCCGTGAGTACGCCCAGCTCGGCGCCGTTCATGAAGAAAGCGTGCAATTGGCGCACGTCCTTCACGTTGAAATAGACGCGCAGCTGCTGGCCGATCAGCCCAGTCATGCTGGACAACAGGCGGTTGTCGTAGCGCACGTATTCAAAGTTCACATGCGGCCGCACGCCCCGACCGACGTTGCCGCGAATGGTCACAATCCGCGCCTCCTGCAACAGGCAGAGCGTGCCGCGCCGAGCTTCGGGGACCGTGCGCAACAAGCCCTCGCGCCTGGCAAGCTGAAACTGCATCGCCTCGAGCGGCGATCGGCCGCCAAGTCCCGTGTGTGGCTCGCCGTTGTAGTTGGCAAGCACGACGTCAATCACGTCCTCAAGCTCGTCGAGCGTCATCATCAACGACGTGTTGCCACCGACGTCGCCCAGCGCTCGCTCAACCGCGCGCGGATCTCGGCCGGTTGTTGCCGGTAGACGGTGAGCGAAGTGCGACGCCAACTGGTCGAAGAAGCGTTCGATGAACGCGCGCTCATTTTTATGGCCAAGCGGCCCGTTGTTCGTCGCACAGCCGACCACTGTCGTAAGGCGCTCGAGCGTCGCCTTCGCGAAATGCGACTTTGCCGCATCGAAGCGCAGCGTGTTCCAGCATGCCCATGCGGTCTGAGGAATGATTTCCGAAGGGAACCCTCCGCCCCGCTTGACGCGCAGTGCGGGAATTTTCGGTTCGCGGGCAACGTGCGGCATCAATGCCGCCTGCAAAGCCTGTGCAACATCGTCCCGGTTGTATTCCCGCCCTGGGGCAAGCGCGTAGCCGATGACCGCGCGGCTCGCTACATCAAGCAGCACCAGTATCCAGATCCGGTGCATAACCAGCAAAGTCTCGAAGCCGAACGGGTCATCGATGCGCAGCGTTAGCCGCACGTCGAGCTTGTGTCCGTCGAATTCGACCACCTCAAAAGGATATGTCGCAGTCCTTCGTACATTTTCTGCGTCGGCTTGCCACTCGTGGCCGATCTGCTCCGCGCCCGCTGCACGGGCAGCTGATGCAAACTGCCTCCCTGCAAGTTTGTTGACATGATTTGCCAGAGAGCGTTCGCCGAGATGTTTCCGGTTGAACGGATATTCGTGCGCCTGAATACCAGCCTTCCGGCATTCGGCAAGAAAACCTGCTTGTAGCCGCCATATCTGGCGGTGGACTTCTTCAAGCCCGGTCTCACCCCGGCTTCGGGCAGCAACCTTACGCTCGATCCAGCGCGCGATTTGCGGGTATCGAAGCAGCAGCTGACCGAAAGCGCCGCTCGTGCCGTCGGTACCGGCTGTCGTCACGGGGGCCCGACGTTCAAACGGACGGGTATGCAGCCAGGGCAGCAGCGCCCGGCAACCATGAATACGGCCATCTTCGTGAGGTGCGATGCACCGTTCGAAGAGCCGGTATAGATCGTTGATCCGCACTCCCGTTTCTCGGCCGATCGACTGCAGTGGCGTGCTTCCGTCGACAAACAGCGTCATCGCGCGCACCCGCCGCGCGAAGAGCTCCCGTGCCTGCTCATCTAGGGCGCTGTCGTCGGCACTAGGCCACTGGCTGAGGTCAACCAGCTCAGCAGGAATGGAGCGGCGATCGAAGCGTAGCGTCCCGAAGGCAATCGATCTCATGGCGTCACCAGGCGACTATTGGGTCCGAGAGGCTGTGAGGCAATAGTTGGGCAGTCCAGCATGCCTTTTAGGACCAATGAAAATGCGACGGCACGCACGAGTTCAGGATGAAGGGCGTCAAACCGTTGTTCCAATTCGGCCAGCGTCAAGCCGCCATCGCACGCGGTCGAGATGGCACGGGAAAATTCATCTCCGACTGCTGTGGTGTTCGCCGCGAGGTAATGCAACATCGTGAGCCTGTTCTGGCACAGCAGCTCGGGATCGTCGAGTTGATTCGGGAGGATGGTGTGCACCGTCATCGCGTTCGCCCGACACCACGCGTCGAGCGCCGGGTACACGCGAAGCCCCTTTGCAGCGATCGTCACTTCGGATGATCGCAAAACCAGATGCAGCTGCTCGCCGTAGTCGGTGCAAACCCAGAAGTCCGCAGCCCGACTCCCTCTCGCCTCCGGGACGAGCAGCGGTCGCTCGCAATAGGTAAACACTTGTGGGGCGGATTCCAGCCGCAGCCAGAGCTGAAGCGCGCTTCGGCCAAACAACGTCAGCCTCCTGCCGACTTTGGGACCGAACACGTCGAACCGATGCGCGCCGTACGGACGCACGTCGGTAGCCGCCTTTCGGAAACGTGGTGAACGCATCGCGCGCTCCATGCAAGTTATGCACACGTTTTACTACACGAAAGGTGGGAGTGACGGATAGGGAAACTGCTAGGGCAAAAAGGCGCGTTGACGGATCGAGAAATTACTACGAAACACGTATCAAACGATACGAATTGAATCCCGACTGATGTTGAACAGGAAGAGCGGTCTTTCCAGTGGGCTTTTCGGCACTAAAAACGCGCCTCGTTCAAGAGGCTCGTGAAACATCAACACATGAAACGCGAAATGCCTTTTCGAAACAATCCGTTAGGCGAGGCACGCCTCATTGTACGATGTTCCACGAGATTGCGATATCCATGCCGTCGACCGCCTGAGATTTCCAACATTACCTTCTCCACATCGAGATTTTCGACTCTTCCTTCCGAAATCGGAGAAGCGAATCTTGTTCATCTGAACTCGACCGACCACGTTCCGCGTGGATCAGCTCCGTCGAGCCGGTACAAGCTTTACCTCATCGGACGGCCTCCGACGAAGTCAAAGGCGAGCGGACGCCGCTGCGCCGCAGGACGCGTATCAAACAACACAGTTTCCGTATTCCCTTGAAGCCGCCCATGACGACCGCCGACGATCCAGACGTGCTCGATGTCGAGTTCCGCGAGCTGCCGGCCACGCCGCGCCGCGCGACCACGCCGGCCGCGCGCCGCAAGTCGCGCTCGCGCGCAGCCCGCCGCGAGGCCGCCGCCGAGCGCCGCATCGGCCTGCAGCACCTCGCCTTCTTCCGAGGCTATCTGGAAGGACTGGATCTCGCCGAGTTGGCCGATCAGTACCTCGAATTCGGCCGCGACGCGCGCAAGGCCGCTGCGACCCGCACCTGGCTCGTCACCGCCTTTGTCGCCGCGGCGCGCAAGCGCCAGGACTTCGCGACCGCGCGCCTCCTCGCGATCCGGCCGGCAGCCCTCGCGGCGGCGCCGGCGACCGATGCCCCGGCGCAGGCCATTCCGTCGCTGGAGGACTTTGCCGCCGAGCACGATCCGGACGGTTTCTATACCGAGAAGGAGCTGCTCGACCTGTTCGCCGCCCGGCATGCCGGCGCGGACACCGACGCCGGCGCGACCCTGCGTCGACAGCAGCGCAACGCCCGCCTGCGCGCGCGGCAAATGGCGGCGCTCGAGGCACTCGCGCGCTTGGTGGTCGAGGATCCGCGCCCCGAACACCACGTGCTCGGCTGGTTCGATACCGCCGTCGCACTGCGTCTGGCCGACGTCGGCCTCACCACGATCGGCAAGCTGGTCGAGACCATCAACGCGCTCGGCTACCGCTGGTACCGACGCGTGCCACGTCTGGGCGAAGTCGGCGCGCGCCGCATCACCGCGTGGCTCGCGCACTACGGGGACGTCACCGGCCTGCAACTGGCCGCCGGCGTGCAAACCCACCCGTCCGAATCCACCCTGCCGGCGCCCCGGCTCGCCGTCGCCGGCCCCGTCACCGCGATCGTGCCGCTCGAGCGCTTCTTGCTGCCGCCCGAGCTGGACGGCTCGCACGGCGCACACCGCAATCTGGCCAAGAACAACAGCCGCGCCAACAACGACCGCGAGGCGATCGATTTCTGGCTCGCCGACTACGAGAACCCGCATACCCGTCAGCGCTACCGCACCGAAGCGGAGCGCCTGCTGCTCTGGGCGATCTTCGTGAAGCGCAAGGCGCTGTCGAGCCTCGACACCGATGATGCGCGCGACTACATCAACGGCTTCCTGATCGATCCGCAGCCGGCGAGCCAATGGGTCATGACCGGCACCGCGCATCGCGGGGATCTGGGCTGGCGACCGTTCCGCGGCCCGCTATCGGTCAAGAGCCGGCAGGACGCGCTGTCCGCGCTCAAGAAATTCTTCGGTGAGCTGGTCGACGCGCAGTACCTGGATCACAACGCGTTCGCGAAGGTTCGCGTGTTCACCGGGTCGACGCACGACGCCGCCGGCAACGAGCGGCGCGTGGCCGCGAAATCGCGTCTGCAGATCGAGCGCGGCTTGACCGCCGACGCCTGGCGCTTCGCGATGCGCGTGCTCGACGCGATACCGGACACGGCCGCCGCGACACGCATGCGCTTCGTGCTGAGCTTTGCGTACAGCACCGGGCTGCGGCGCGCCGAGCTATGCGGCGCCTTCACGGACGATGTACAGGAGCGCTACGCCGGCCCAGAGCTGGGCACGATTCGGTTGCTGCGCGTGGTTGGCAAGCGCGCGAAGGAGCGCTTTGTG
>NZ_CP142887.1:0-261632 GCF_040761425.1 Burkholderia sp. Ed8
CCCATGTTTCGAACCGTTCACTTCCGCTATGCAGCATTTGCGTTGAGTATCGGATGGATACCGCCCGCCGTTGCGCAAAGCAGCGTGTCGATCTCCGGTGTGCTCGGCGAGGGCGTTGCGTACACCAGCAACGTGGGCGGCCATTCGAGCGTCTACGCACTGCCGGCCGGGGTGCTACGCCCGAACTCGCTGATATTCAGCGGCCAGGAAGACCTGGGCGGCGGATACAAATCGCTGTTCATGCTCGGCACGCTATTCGGCATGAACAACGGCGCCGTACTGGGCGCGTCGGGCAGCCTGTTCTCGCGCGAATCGTATGTCGGCCTCGTAACTCCATACGGCACGCTGACCTTCGGACAACAGCGGGACTTCATGTTCGATACGCTCACGCTCCAGCAGTACTCCGGTGCGTTCTATCAGGGCATCTGGGGCGCGCACATGGGGCCGTTCGCCTCCTTCGGCGTGCCTTACGTCGTCCGGCAGGCGTACGACTTCGACCGACTCAACGGAGAAGCCCTCAACAACACGGTGAAATTCAAGAGCATGCCCTTCGACGGATGGACGTTCGGCGCGATGTACAGCTTCGGCGGCGTGCCAGGGCAATTCGCGAATTCGAGCGGTTCGAGCTTCAGCGTGGCTTATCAGTTTGCGAACGGCAGCATCGGCGCAGCGTATACGTACGCCCGCTCGCCGCTCATCGAGCACGGCAACGCGGGCATCCGAAATACCGGCATCGGCGGACGCTACCGGTTCGGGCGCACCCAGGTCGCGCTGCTCGGCACCGTTTCGCGCGACACGAGCACCGGGGCGCAGATCGACAGCGTGGACACGAGCATCAGCTACGCAATTTCGCCGTTCTGGAACATCGCCGGCACCTACACGTACATGGGCGGCAATGCACCGCTCGACAACAACCACGCGAACCAGCTGGCCGGAACGCTGACATACAACCTGTCGAAGCGCACGTCCGTCTACGCGACACTCGCATGGCAGCGCGCCTCCGGGCGCAGTGCGTTGGCTCGCATCAACTCCACACTGGCCGAGCCGTCCGGTTCCGCCGTGCAAACGTCCGCTGCGCTAAGCATTCAACACGCCTTCTGAGCCTGACATGACCCACCCTCTTTCCGCATCGCCAGGCGCCACGGATAACATCCGCGGTCCGCGCAGAACGTGGCTCGCCGGCATCACGGCCTTTTCGATCATGGCTGTCGACGGTTTCGATACCGCCGCGATCTCGTACGTGGCCCCGACGGTCGCCGCAAGATGGAGCCTTCCGCCTGCTGCACTGACTCCCGCGTTCATGATGACGAGCCTCGGCGCGGTGATCGGCTATCTGCTGAGCGGGCGAGCGGTCACCCGGTTCGGCCGCCATCGGCTCGTGACCGCATCGATGATCGGCTTCGCGCTGCTTTCGCTGGCGAGTGCCGCTGCGGGATCGATCGTGGAAATGTCCGTGCTGCGGCTCCTGACGGCGCTGTTTCTCGGTCTCGCGGTGCCCGCCACCATTGCGGGCGCCACCGGGCACGCGAGCGCGGGCCGCCGCTCCGCGGTGGCGGCCGCCGTGGCGACGGGGATTTCGGCGGGAGGCGCCATCGGTGGCGGCATGGCAGCGCTCCTGATTGCGCATTTCGGCTGGCAGGCCATCTTCATCGTCGGGGGTATCCTGCCGTTGCTGCTCTTGCGCGCTGCGCACGTGCTGCTGCGGGATCCGCCGAATGCGATGCCCGCCACGCGCGCTGCGACCGTCGTCTGCAACGGCCGCGCAGATGGGCAACCGTTTCTGCGAGCGATGGTGCGTACGCCGTACACGCTATCGAGCTATCTCCTCTTCGCTCTTGCATGCCTGGGCTTTCTCCTTGCCTATGCGTTACTGTTCTGGATTCCGACCTTCCTCGTATCTTTCGGATTCGCGCCCGCCACGGCAGCGCTTGGCGCGATGGCAGCGTCGGCGGGCGGCATGGTTGGCAGTGTCGCGCTGGTTGCGTCGGCCGGGCGCATAGCCGAGGAAACGGTGCTTATGTCGCTGACGGCTCTCGGCATTGCGTGCGTGGCGGGGCTGACATTGGGCGGACTCCACGGCGAAGTGGCCGCGCTGCTGTTCGTCGCCGGCATCGGCGCCGCGACGGGAGCCATCTGCGTTGGACAAGCCGCGCTTGCCGTGCGCATCTATCCCACCGAATTGCGTACGGCCGGCATCGGATATGCCGCCGCATGCGGGCGAGCCGGCTCCGTGATCGGGCCAGCCGTCGTAGGTGCGTTGCTTGCCCGCGGTTGCAATGCGCTGACCATCCTCGGATGGGCGACGATGCCGATGATTGCGCTATTCGTCTTGCTCGCGATGCTCAAAAGGCGGGGCGCGCCCTTTCCGCGCTAACGAACTCCGTTGGCCGCGCCGTCAGTCACGGATGTGCCGGGCGGCATCCTGGTCCGCATCGCTTTGCGATGCCGATTCGCGGTCCAGGCCGAGCTTGGCCAGAACCACCTTCATGAACTGGGCGAGCGCGGGCGTCGGCGGCTTGTCGGCCCTCGTGACGGCAACGAGCGGCCCCAGGTGAAAAGGCAATCGGCAGTCGACGGGACGCAGACCGTAGGAGTCGGCCAGATCGGTCGATACGCATCCCGGCACAAGCAGCAGCGCATCGCTTTCCCCAACGGTCCTGAGCATGAGGTGGGAGATGTGCGATGAAACGATGTCGGCTTTCACGCGCATCCCCATTTCCCGTACCGCGAACTCCAACTGTTGGCGAACGATGTTGGGCTGCGCGGGCAATATCAGCGGAAAATCCAGCAGATTTTCAAGCGTGGCGGGCCCGTCCAGAAGACGATGCTCCTTGCGGGCAACGAAGCAGGGATGGTCGTCGCGCAGTTTCGCAGCCTGATAGTTGTCGCTGAAGTGTCCGCTTGCAAGTCGCCCGATGACGACGTCCAGCGTGTCCTGATCGAGGCGTTCGATCATATTTTCCATCGCATCCTCGCGTAACGACACGCGTACACGAGGGAACGCCGCGCGAAACGCATTGACGCAATCGGCAAGCGCGCCCCACCAGCCGAGCGGCAGGAATACACCGACAGAGATCGCACCGGTATCGCCGTTGAGAAGCGCTTCCAGTTCTTCCTGCGCGCGCTGAACGTCTCCCAGAATCAGATGGCCGTGACGGACCAGCACCTGGCCGAATGACGTCGCACGCATGCCGGACGGCGTGCGCTCGAACAACTGCGCACCGATGATGGATTCCGTTTCCGCCAGCGATTTCGACACCGCCGACTGGCTAACCGAAAGCACATCCGCCGCTTTGAGCAGGCTGCCTTGGCGGGCGACCTCGATAATAATCGCGACGTGTCGCAGCTTCAGTCGATGATGTAACGGTGTCATGGAAGAAGGATGGCGTGCCCGAAACGATGTGATTAGCCAGACCGATGGCCGCGCTACGGAGTCTCGCGGCGGACCGAAGTAAGCCGCAGTCTAATAGGGCCATTAAAATGGCGGCATCGGTAAAAGCCCCTCATGGTAAAACGCGTCGATAGAGTGATCTAGCAAATCCGGACAGCGAGACCACCTCTAGCCGACCGAGCATCGCGCCTGAGAAGCTGGTGCGGGCGATGTTGCTGCAAGTGCTGTACAGCATCCGTAGCGAGCGGCAACTGGCTGAGCAGATCTCGTACAACCTGCTGTTCCGTTGGTTCGTCGGCCTGCCGATCGAGGAAACGGTATGGAATCACTCGGTGTTCATCAAGAACCGGGATCGGCTACTGGACGTGGCTGCTTCGAATGGCGGTAGGGGAAAGGCGTCAGGCTGAGAGGTATTTCAACGGCCTGCAAAATACCGACAGCTGTACCGTGCCGTCGAGCCCGTGCGTCGTTATTACGACGTCCGCTCCGGGTCGCCCATGATCGATTGCGTTTTCCAGCAGGTTTGTTAGCAATTGGCTACACGAAACGTCAGGTCAGACATACGAACGGTTGATTTTTGAGACGAATGGTCTATTATTCGAACATGGACGTTCGAACTGATCCGCCTCGCCGCCGCGGCAGGCCCCCGAAGCAGCACGAAGACCTCGTCGCCACGCGCGACATGCTGTTGCGCACCGGGCTCGAGATCCTCACCGAAAAAGGCTTTTCCGCCACCGGGCTCGACGAGATCCTTGGGCGCGCCGGCGTGCCGAAGGGCTCCTTCTATCACTACTTCGACAGCAAGGAAGCGTTCGGTCTCGAACTGATCGACCACTACGCCGAGTTCTTCGCCCGCAAGCTCGACCGCCATTTCAGCCAGCTGGACCGCTCGCCACTAGCGCGCGTGCGCGCGTTCGTCGACGACGCCCGCGACGGTATGGCCCGCCATGCGTACAACCGCGGCTGCCTGATCGGCAACCTCGGCCAGGAAATGGGCACGCTACCGGAAAGCTTCCGCGCCCGTCTGCGCGCGACGTTCGAAGACTGGCAGCGCCGTCTGACCGAATGCCTGGACGCCGCGCAGCAGGCGGGCGAACTGGCGGAGTCCGCCGACCCCGCCGCGCTGGCCGCGTTCTTCTGGATCGGCTGGGAAGGTGCGGTGCTGCGCGCGAAGCTCGAACGCAGCGACGGGCCGCTCGCGCTGTTCGCGCAGTTTTTCTTCAATGGATTGCCTCGCCGCTGAATTTTTTTACGATTAATTAGACGATCAGTCTAGAAAGGAGGACGCATGTTCCAGGGCATCGTGATCGACAAGGACGAAACCGGCCAGCACGCACGGCTGCACACGCTGGACGACGCGCAGTTGCCCGCCGGCAACGTGACGATCCGCGTGGGCTATTCGACGCTGAACTACAAGGACGGGCTGGCGATCACCGGCAAGAGCCCGGTCGTGCGCAAGTTCCCGATGGTGCCGGGCATCGACCTCGTGGGCGAAGTCGAAGCGAGCACGCACCCGGATTACCGCGCCGGCGATCAGGTCGTGCTCAACGGCTGGGGCGTCGGCGAAACGCACTGGGGCGGCCTCGCGCAGAAGGCGCGGGTCGACGGCGACTGGCTGGTGCCGTTGCCGTCCGCGTTTTCGCCGCAACAGGCCATGGCCATCGGCACGGCCGGCTACACCGCGATGCTGTGCGTGATGGCGCTGGAACGGCACGGGGTGCGCCCTGGCGACGGCGAGATCGTGGTGACGGGCGCGGCCGGCGGCGTGGGCAGCGTCGCGACGGCCCTCCTCGCGCGGCTCGGGTATCGCGTCGTCGCCGTGACGGGCCGCCCGGCCGATGCCGACTACCTGCGGCAACTCGGTGCGGCGGAGATCCTGGATCGCGGTCAATTCAGCGCACCCGGCAAGCCGCTCGGCAAGGAACGCTGGGCCGGCGCCGTCGACGTGGCCGGCAGCCACGTCCTCGCCAACGTGTGCGCGGCCACGCGCTATCGCGGCGTAGTGACGGCCTGCGGCTTGGCCGCCGGCATGGACTTCCCGGCCACCGTCGCGCCGTTCATCCTTCGTGGCGTGACGCTCGTCGGCATCGACAGTGTGATGTGCCCGCGCGCCGACCGGCTGGAAGCATGGCGCCGGCTCGCATCCGACCTCGATGTGGAGAAGCTCGGCACGATCAGCCACCAGGTCGGCCTCGGGGATGTCATCCCGCTCGCCGAAGAACTGATCGGCGGCAAGGTGCGCGGGCGCATCGTCGTGGATGTCGGCGCATGAATCCAGCAACAGTACTCGGTCGCCCCACGTCGTTCATCGATGCCGACGAGGTGAAACCAGTTCTTGCCGAGATCAAGCCGATGACGCGGACGCGGTGATCGGTCGCGGCAGTCCGCAGGACATCTTCGATGCCCAGCTGGACGTGCGCGAGTTGCTGCGCAGTCAGCACGAGACCGAGTGAGTCATCATCTCGACCGGCATGTCCACGGTCTACCTGTTCGAACCGGACTTCGGTGCCATTGATCTTCAAAACGACGCAGTCCACGCGCTGGGCAGCCTCGACACCGCCGTGACGCTGACAACGCCCGAGGATATCGGAGCGCTGACTGCCGCGATCGTGTTTGCCAAACCCCGCATCCGGAACGAGATCGTCTATCTGGCCGGCGACACCGTGACTGACGGGGAGGTCGCAGACAAGCTGCAAGCGGCCCTCGGCCGCCCTTTCTGTCGTTCGGAGTGGACCGTGCAGTATTTGTTCGATGAGCTGGCGCGCGACCGGCACAACATGAGGCGGAAGTATCGTGCGGCGTTTGCTTTAGGACGGGGGGGCGCATGGGACAAGAGTGGGACGTTCAATCAACACCACGCCATTCCGGTCACCGACGTGACATCGTGGACCAATGCAAACCTTATTTCGGGCCGCAGCGAGTAATCGCAAATCCAACCTGGCTCACATCTCGACGCTCTCAGGAGTGCTGGTCACCGCTTATGAACGACCGAATCGAGCACGAAGCTGGTCGTCATATTCTGCACACCATCCATCGCACTGATCGTCGCCCAGATATCGCTGATGCGCTCGTGCGTGGACGCCTCTATCTGCACCAGCAAATCGACCTCGCCGCTGAGGACCGCGCAATCGCGCACCTCGGCGATCCGCTCGAGTGCGGCCAGCACGTCCGCGCCGCGCATCCGGTCCTTGCGATACACAAGCATCACGGCGCGCACCGGCACGACATCGTCGGGCAATGCGAGCCGCACCGTATAGCCTGAAATGATGTTCAGCGCTTCGAGCCGGTCGATCCGGTTCCGGACCGCCTGCCTGGACAGACCGATCCTGTCGGCCAGCACCGCGAGCGGAATCCGCGCATCGGCACACAACGCGTCGATTATCTTCTGGTCCAGGCCGTCGATCTTCATTCGCCGAACCCGGTATGCCGGGCACCGCGTGCATCGACCGCGTCGCGTAATGCCGCGATGTGGTCGGGGCCGATTCCGCAGCATCCGCCGACGATCTGCGCGCCCAGCGCAAGCCACTGCTCCGCCCATCTTGCATAGCCGGGCGGATCGATGTCGCCGCGCAAGCCGTGGAGTTCCTCGTTCGCACGCGCATCGGCGCGCTGAGGCGGAAACGCGTTCGCATAGGCACCGATCACGAGCGACGTCCCCGTTCGCGCAAGCTTGCGCTGCACCGTCTCGATCGCCGCACCCATCGTCTCCGGCTGGCTGCAATTGAACAGCAGCGCGGTCGCGCGCGCGGACACGGCGGCGTCGATCGCTTCGTCGAGCGTCTGCCCCGATCGCAATACCGGCGTGGCGCCTGCTTCGACGTCATCGCGCAGCGTGAACGAGACCCAGAGCGGCTTCGGATTCTCACCCAGCGCCCGCCGAACCGCGCCGATCTCGTCGGTCAGGCTCTGCGTCTCGGCCAGCCAAAGGTCGACGTACGGATCAAGCCCATCGACGAGCGTCGCCAAGATGGCATCGGCGCGCGCCGCGTCGAACAGGTCGGGGCGGTAGGAGCCGCCCGTCGGCGGAAGCGATCCTGCTACGCGCACGGGCCGCCCTGCACGGTCCGCCGCTTGCCGCGCGAGTTGCCCGGCAAGGGCCGCGAGCGCGGCTCCGTCGCGACGGAACCGCTCGTCGCCGATATGGAACGGCACGACCGCATAGCTGTTCGCGGTGATCACGTCGGCACCCGCCGCGACGAATGCGTCGTGCGCAAGGCCGACGTAATGCGGCGCTTCCATCAGCGCGAGTGCCGACCACTCCGGCTGCCTGAACGGCGCCCCCATCCGCGCCAGTTCGCGCCCCATGCCGCCGTCGAGTACTGTGATGTCATGCATAGTCCGTGCTCCGTCGTTGCAATCCGCGCATCTCGTGCCCGAATCGATTCAAAGGTCGGCGCGACGCGCGCGAGTCGTCGATCGAGCGTGCGCGCTGGTCCGTGTCAGATCTGCTCCAATGCTTGCGCGATATCGCTTTTCAGGTCGTCGATGTGCTCGATGCCGACCGAATAGCGGATGAAATTGAGCGGAATGTCGGCAGCACGCATTTGCTCCGCCGACATCGTGCCGGCCCACATGGATGCCGTATGAATCGCGAGCGAATCGACGCCACCCAGATTGCCCGCATTCAGCGGCAAGCGCAGCGCCTCGACAAAGCGCTGTGCTTCGCCGTAGCTTCCGCGTACACCGAACGCAACCACGCCGCCAAAACCGCGCATCTGCCGGCACGCCAGCCCATGCTGCGGATGGCTGCGCAGGCCCGGATAGAACACGCGCTCGATCTTCGCGTGCGCTTCCAGGAATTCGGCGAGCGCCTGAGCGTTCGCGTTGATCCGCTCGACCCGCATCGGCAGGGTGCGCAGCCCGCGCAGCAGCAGCCACGCGTCCATCGGGGACAGCACGGAGCCGAGCGTGATGTGCGTATGCCAGATCTGCTCGGCGAGCACGCGGCTCGTACAGATCACGCCGCCGGTCAGGTCGTGATGGCCGCCCAGATACTTGGTCGCGCTATGCACGACGATGTCGACACCGAGCCGGTGCGGCTGCTGGTTGACCGGCGATGCGAACGTGTTGTCCGCGAGCGTCAGGATGCCGCGCGCCCTTGCGATTTCCGTCACCGCGGCGATGTCGGTCACGAGCAGCAGCGGATTGACCGGCGACTCGAGCACGATCAGCCGCGTGTTCGGCCGGATCGCACGATCGAACGCGCCCACGTCGGTCTGGTCGACGAACGTCACCTCGACGCCGAACCGGCGCAGCATGTCGTCGAGCATTTTCGTGGTGCTCATGTAATGACGCGTCTGGCCGACGACGTGATCGCCGGCCTTCACGACACTGAGGATCGCGGTCGCGATCGCGCCCATTCCGGATGCGGTGACGAGCGCGGTCTCGGTGCCTTCGAGCTCCGCCATGACCGCCTTTACGCGCTCGTGAACCGGATTGCCGTAGCGGGTGTAGTTGCGCGGATGCTGCGGCACGCTCGACATCTCCGCAAACTCCTCGCTGCCGGCTGCCTTGAACACCGCCGAATAGTGAATCGCCGGCGCGACCGACTTCTCGTCGGTCACGTCGCGGTCCGCAGCCAGCGCCAGCGTTTCAAGCTTGTATCCCATGTCGTCCTCGGATCGTTCGTAGTGTCGCGTTATGCAGCGTCCGTCACGCACGCGCGCTGCCCAGATGGCGATTCAAGAGTCCTTCGACACGTTTGAGCACGGTCGAAAGTACCGCGGTGATACCGACGTACACGATGCCGGCCAGCATCAGCGCGTCGGTCGTATAGGTTTCGATGGAGATGCGGCGCGCGACACCGGTCAGGTCGAGCACGGTGATCGTGCTGGCCAGCGCGGTCGACTTCAGTTGCAGCACGATCTCGTTGCCGAGCGTTGGTGCGACGATGCCGATCGCGCGCGGCACGATCACGAACCAGGTGAGCATGAAGCGGCTCATTCCGAACGCGAGCGCGGCTTCCTTCTCGCCGGCGGGGACGCCCGCGATCCCGCCCCGGATGTCTTCCGCCATGTAGGCCGCGAGATTGAGCGTCAGCGCGCACAACGCGCATGAGAACGATCCGCCGACCAGCAGCCACAGAGGCGACGCACGCACGACCGAGAACTGCGCGAGCCCGTAATACAGCACGAAAATCTGCACCAGCAGCGGTGTGCCGCGAAACACCGACATGAACAGACGGCTCGGTGTCGACAGCCACGGGCGTGCCGACGTGCGCGCGACAGCCAGCGGCACCGCGAGCGCGAATGCAAGCGTGCACGACAGCACCAGCAGTTCGAGCGTGATCCATATGCCGCGCGCGATATCCGGACCGGACTGCACGATGAGGGAAAGAAAGTCGTTCATCGCATGGCCCTCCTCAGGTGCGTTTTGCGTAACCGCGGCCCGCGATGCGCTCGAGCCACGCGAACACGGGGTTGGATGCGGCGAGAAAGCCGAAATAGACGATGCCGACCGTCACGTAGAAGACGAATGGCTGCTTGGTGAACTGCGCGGCGATGTTGGCCTTGCGCAGCATGTCCTCGAGCCCGACGATCGACACCAGCGAGGTGTCCTTCAGCAGGTTCTGCCACATGTTGTTCAGGCTCGGCAGGCAGATGCGCCACGCCTGCGGCAGGCGCACATGCCACAGTGTCTGCAGGCGTGTCATTCCATACGCGCGCGCCGCCTCGATCTGTCCGGCCGGCACCGCGATGAACGCGCCGCGGAACATCTCCGACGCGTAGGCGCCGAACACCACGGCGAGCGCGATCACGCCGGCGGAAAACGGGCTGATGACGATGGCGCCATCGAATTGCGCGTTGAGCAGATGCGACAGCCCGAAGTAGCAGATCAGCAGGATCAGGAACTCGGGAATGCCGCGCAGGAAATTGGTCAACGCATAGGTCGCATGTCTGAGCCACCCCAGGCTCGACAGCTTTGCCGATGCGCCGGCGATGCCGAGCAGCATGCCGACGCACAGCGCGGCGACTGCGAGCTCCAGCGTGACGAGCGCGCCAGCCGCGATCTGCGCGCCGTAGTTCACCAAGATGTTCATCGTAAAATCGCTCCTTGTGAGCCCGGATCGCGCAGGCCGCCATCCGGCGACCGCGCGGTCCCGATGCGCGATTATTGCGGCGCGATGCTGAACGGGAAATAGCGCTTGTTGGCTGCGGCGAACGTGCCATCCGCTTGTACTTGCGCGATACCCTTGTCGAACAGCGCCTTCAGCGGCGCGTCGCCCTTGCGTACCGCGATCGCCGTACCGTCGCCGAAGATCTCCGCATCGGCGATCGGCTTGCCGACGAAGTCGAAGCCCTCCTTCCTGCCGGCCTTCGTCAGCCAGTCGTACGCGACCGTGTTGTCGGCGAATACCGCATCGACGCGCCCGGCCTCGAGATCGAGCCAGGCCTCGTCGAGCGTCTGATAGACCTTCACGTTGATCCCCGACTTGCTCGCCGGCAGGCGGCGGCGCAGATAGGATTCGTGCGTCGACGCCGTCTGAACGCCGATCGTCTTGCCACGCAGCGTGGCGGCGTTGTCCGTGATGCCCGAGCCCTGCTTCGCGACGAGTTGCACGGGTGCCGTCGTGAAAATACGCGTGAAGTCCACCGACTGCTCGCGCTCCGGCGTCTTCGACATCTGCGCGAGCACCGCATCGATCTGTTTCGCCTTGAGCGCCGGAATCAGCGCGTCGAAATCCATCGTCACCCACTGGCACTTGACCTTCATCGTGTCGCACATCTTCTTGCCGATGTCGATCTCCATGCCCTGCAGCTTGCCGGATGCATCCTTGTATTCGAACGGCGCGTAATCGGCGAGCGTACCGATCCGCACGACCTGCTCGGCATGCGCGACCGATCCGAGCAATGCCGCGCCCACGCACAGCGACTGAAGCAGCTTCTTCATGGTTTCCTCTCCCGTTGACAACGAATCCGCATCAGATGATGCTGGACAGAAACTTCTGGAAACGCGGCGATTTCTGGCTCGCGAACACCTCATCGGGACTGCCGTCTTCCTCGATTCGTCCCTGATGGACGAACACGACGCGATTCGCGACTTCGCGCGCAAATCCCATCTCGTGCGTGACGACGAGCATCGTGCGTCCCTCATCGGCCAGCGAGCGCATCACCTTCAATACTTCGCCGACGAGCTCGGGATCGAGCGCGGACGTCGGCTCGTCGAACAGCATCACGTCGGGGTCGGTCGCGAGTGCACGTGCAATCGCGACGCGCTGCTGCTGGCCGCCCGACAACTGATTCGGATAGTGTTCGCACTTGCCGGCGAGCCCGACCCGTTCGAGCATCGCGATCGCCTTGTCGCGTGCGCCGCGCTTCGGCACGCCGAGCACGCGCGCCGGCACGAACATCACGTTCTGCAGCACGGTCATGTGCGCCCAGAGATTGAACTGCTGGAACACCATCGCGAGCTTGCGGCGCACGCGCATCACCTGCTGAGCGTCGGCCGCGACCAGCGCGCCGTCGCGGCCCGCCGGCTTCAGCGCGAGCGTTTCGCCGTTCACGCAGATCCGGCCACGGTCGGGCATTTCCAGCAAGTTGATGCACCTGAGGAACGTACTCTTGCCCGACCCGCTGCTGCCGAGGATCGACACGACCTCGTGATTCCTCGCGGTCAGCGAGATGCCCTTCAGCACCTCGACACCGCCGAATGATTTGTGAATATCCTCGACCACCAGCGCGTCCGCCGCCGGTTTGCATGCAGGAATTGCTGCTGGCATCCTCGACTCCTTCTTCGATACGTTGCTCACCACACTGCTCCGGTTCGCGCCGCGCCGGCCCGCCAGGCGCCGGCGCCTGCGCATCAGCTCGACAGCCGCCGGTTGCGCCTGAAGCAGACCACCTTCGGCTGCGTCATTTCCGTCATCGCGAACCGAACGCCTTCGCGGCCCAGCGACCCATGCTTGAATCCGCCGAACGGCATGCCGTCGAAGCGGTAATCGGACGAATCGTTGATCATCACGCCGCCCGCCTGGAGTCGCTCGGCCGCGCCGAGCGCCACCTCCAGCCGGCTGGTGAACACGCCAGCATGCAGGGAGCTCTCCGACGCGTTGGCCGCGTCGAGCGCCTGCTGCAGGTCGGTGAATTTCTCGATCGTCACGACCGGCGCGAACACCTCGTCGGTCCATACGCGCGCGTCGTGCGGCACATCCGCCAACACCGTCGGTTCGTACAGCGCCCCGCGCCGCCGATGGCCGGTCAGCACCGTCGCACCGCGCGACACCGCTTCGTCGACCCAGCGTTCGACGCGGATCGCCTGTTCCTCGCCGATCATCGGCCCCATGTCGGTCGCATCGTCCAGTGGATCGCCGACGACCATCCTGCCGGTCAGCTCGACGAAATACCGGACGAACGGCTCGTATGCGGCCTCGGCGACGAAGATCCGCTGCGTGCCGATGCAGTTCTGCCCCGCCGCCCAGAACGCACCCGACACGCAGGATTCGGCGGCGTCCTTCAGGTCGCAATCGGCCATGACGATCACCGGCGCATTTCCGCCGAGGTCCATCGCGACCTTCTTGAGCCCCGCATCGCGCGTAATGGCTTCACCCGTCTGCGGGCCGCCGGTAAAGGTCACCATCCGAATCCGCCGATCGCGCACCAGAGCCGACGCGATATCCGCGCCGCCGTGCACGATCTGTAGCGCGTCGCGCGGCGCCCCGGCTTCCCAAAAGACCTCGACGAGGGCCTGCGCGGACAGCGGCGCGAGCAACGAGGGCTTCAGGATGACCGCATTGCCGGTCGCGAGCGCCGGCCCCAGCTTGTGTACCACCAGGTTCAGCGGGTCGTTGAAGGGCGTGATCGCGAGAATCACACCCAGCGGCTCCAGCGTGTAGTAGCCGCTGCGATCCTCGGAGCCGGGATACCCGTCGAACGGGATCGTCTCGCCGGCCAGTCGTTTCGCTTCCTCACCCGACAGACGCAGCGTGTTCACGCAGCGCGCGACTTCCTTGCGGGCCTGCCGCAGCGGCTTGCCCGCTTCGAGCGCGATCGTGCGTGCAAATGTCTCCGCCTGTGCTTCCACGCTCGCGGCCGCGCGAAACAGGATGTCGGCCCGCCGGCTGCGTGGCAGGGTTGCGGCCGAGCGCGCGCCGTCGAGCGCGCGCTCGACAAGGGCCGGTGCCGCATCGGCTCGCGACAGTCGAACCTGGCCGACGATCGAGCCGTCATAGGGCGACCGGACATCGGCCACGCCGGCTCCCGTGCAGTCGGTCATCACCGCATCGCGCGCGCTCATGCCGCCACCTCGTGCGAGGCTGCGCCGATTCTGTCCGCGAGTTCGATCAGGTCGGAGAGGATCGCGAACGCCGTTTCCTCACGGCCGGCACCCGGCCCGCTGATCGTCACGCCGCCGAGCACGTCGGTGTCGAACGTGATCGCGTTCGTCACGCCGCTCGCGGCAAGCAGCGGATGGCCGGCCGGGAGCTTGCGCGGTTCGACGCTCGCGGTCACGGTGCCGTCCGGATGACGGACGGCAGAACCGATCAACCGCCACGACATGCGCTCCGCCGCCGCCGCGCGCACGTCGTGCTCGGTCAATTCCACGATGCCGCGGCACGTCACGTCGCCACGCTTGAGTCCGGCATTCCACAGTGCATTGGCCAGAATGACGACTTTCAGCTGTACGTCCGAACCGTTGACGTCGGCCGCCGGATTCGCCTCCGCATAGCCGCGCTGCTGCGCATCCCGGATCGCCGCATCGAAGCTCGCGCCGGCCTCGACCTCACCGAGCACGTAATTCGACGTGCCGTTCAGGATGCCGGCGAAACCGTTGATGTCGCACCCGCGCAGCGAGGTCGCGAGCTGCCGCAGCACCGGCGTGCCGCTCATCACCGTGCCCTCGTACATCACGCAGGCACCCGACTGCGCGGCGATCCGCGCCAGTGCCGGCTGTGCGAGCGCGATCGGCCCCTTGTTGGTCGTGATCACGTGCTTGCCGCATTCGAGCGCGGTACGGCAATGCGACAGCGCGGGCTCACCGGTGTTCGGATCAGTGAAGGTTGCCTCGATGACGACATCCACGTGTTCAGACGCGATGGCCTTCAGCACCGCACCGAGGCCGACGTCCGGCGACACCAGCGTGCCGGGATCGCGACGCAGCGCTTCGGCATCGACGCCCCGCCGAGCGGTTTCGTCGAGGACGTCCAGCGCGATACCGCGAGGATTCGTCGCGATCCCGAGCCGCAGGTCGGCGACCATCGTCACCGATACGTCGAGTCCCGCCGCACCGAGCATCGCACGCTTCTTTTTGAGCAGTTCGACCAGTCCTTGATTGACTCCGCCGAAACCGACCAGTGCCAGTTTGAGTTCCATCTTGATCATCTCCTGTTCATTGACTACACGACACAGGTTAGTCATGCGAATTGATTTTCAAATTAGGCGTTTTGCCCGATTCAGGTAGTCATCCGTTGCGGTTTGTCATGCGGGACGGGCGGATCGCCCGTCCCCGCGCGAAGCAAGCAGGTCAGGTGGCCGGCGGTCCATCTTCGCCGTCCTTGTCGACCGGCACGAACAACCCGACCTTGACCGCGCTCAGCACGACATTCGTGTTGATCCGGCGGATCATCGGGTTGCTCTGCATGATCCGCGCGGACAGCCGGTCGTACGCCTCGACGTCGCGCGCGGTGATGATCGCGATCAGGTCGACGGAACCGGTCACGTAGTAGATCTGCTGGATTTCGTCATGCGCCTTCGACCACTCGCGGAACCTGGCAACCGTCTCGTAGTTTTCGCGCTCTATCTCGATCGCCGCGATGAACGTCATCGGCCTGCCGACCGCCGCGCGATCGACAACGGCGATTTCCGAGGAAATGATCTTTTCGGTGCGCATGCGTTTCAGCCGCTTTTGCACGGCCGACGTGGACAGGCCGATCCGTTCGGCGATGGTATCGGCAGTCGCAGTGCAATCGCGCTGGACGATATTCAGGATCTTGCGGTCGAAGGAGTCGAGTGCGTCGGTCATGGCGTGATCTGCCGGAAAACGGGTGCTTGCGTCAAAGATAGAAAGGGCGGGCCGATCTGAGCCCGACCAGATGCCGGACACGGTCGAACGCGGTGACGAGCGTTTCGCGCCACTGCGCCACCGGCCCGCAGATACAAACGGGCGCGAAATGGATCGTATCCACCCCCGCGGGAATACGGAACGGACGCTCGATGCCATCGTCCGATTCGGTCACGAGAGCAGTGCCGTCGACTTCGGTCAGGCTCATCAACAAATGGGTTGCGACAGTCGCCCCAAACAGGTCACGCAAGGGCGAATCGTTCGCGGACAGCTGCTCGAGCAACGGCAGTTCGTATGCGCCGGGCCACCAGGTATCGTGCTCGTCGAGCCAGGGGCCGACGCCCGGCATGCCGACCATCTCGAGGATCCGGTCCGCGCCGAGATGCGCATAGGCGCGACACCGGCCAAACCCGTCGGTCGAAGAGCGCGCCAGCCAGCCGTCGGCGTTCGGGACGGGGTCCGTCAACACGACGTTCGCAGGCTTCAGCCGACCCAGCATTCCAGCCGCGCTTGCAGCGGGTCGGTACCCTTCTCCGGGCGCGCGCGCGTGGTCCGGGACGATCCGGCACACCCACTTGGGCCCATCCTGCAACGCGGCAGGAACGTCGCTGGCCCGAACTCTAGCGGTTCGCCTGCGGGCGTGTTCAACGATGACGAATGGCGTGTCCGGCATACAACTCTCTCATGCTTGCGGGGCCGCGTCACGGTAATGCTGACGCGCTTCATGGATTTGCCGACCGATGTGGGGCTGGAGAAATCATATCGCCCCGATGCGCCTGAAAAAATCTCAACATCCGCCATTTTCGACGGAAAACGTCGAATAACGAGAGAAACTGGACGTCTGGCATCCAACCATGGGCTCGGTAGGTGCGGGCGGGAAGATGACAACATCCGGATGCGGGCCAACATGCTAGGCTGGCGCCCGATGGCGCGAGGCGAATCCCCCATCGGCCACGGGGGCTCACACCAGGAAGCCACCCCGCCGAGCATGGTGTCTGCTTGAGCATCGGATCGCGGAGAAAGCCCGCGATCATGAAGGAAAGGGGCCGGCGTCGGTCGCCGATATCGACTCGCGCCGACTGCCGCGCTCAGATATCCGATGACCGGGGCCTGATGGTAAACGATCGAACGAACACGCGCATCGGCGATGAATGGGTGTCTTATTCCATTGATTTACATCGATACGCTGAGTTACACGCCTTCCTGCAGTTGCAAACCCACGATGCCCAAGACGACGAGAGCAATGCAGAACAGCCGCCCGACGAAAGCGGGCTCATGGAACCAGACGATGCCCTCGAGGGCATCGACTGGCGACAGCCGCGCCGTACCGCCGCTCTGTCGATGTTGTAAACCGCATCGAAGGCTCGTAAACTGCGACGCATGTCCAAAGATGCGCCGCTTCCCGCTACCGTCGCTGAGCTCCAGACCCTGGTGCTCGCGCAGCAGGCGTCGCTGCTTGAAAGGCAGGCATCGATCGCGAACATGGTGCGGGAGATTGCCGCCCGAGACGACGAAATCGAGCGCCTGAAAGCGCAAATCGACAAGCTCAGGCGAATGTACTTCGGGAGCAAGTCCGAGAAACTTGCACGACAGATCGATAAACTCGAGGCGCAACTCGAAGACCTGACCGCCGGCCAGGGTGCGGCGGAGGCGCGAGGACAGCGAGACAAGACGTCGACTGCGCCGCCCGGTCGGGCGCCCACGCGAGAGCCACTGCCACCGCACTTGCCCCGCGACGAAATCGAACTCACGCCGCATCCGGCCTGCCCCACGTGCGCGGCAACGATGCAGCGGCTTGGCGAGGATGTATCCGAGCAGCTCGCCCGCGTGGCGGTTGCGTTCAAAGTGATCCGCACGATCCGTCACAAGCTGTGCTGTCCCGAGTGCGGTCACATCGAACAGACCGCGATGCCCAGCCTGCCGATCGAGCACAGCATCGCCCATTCGAGCCTGCTGGCCGATATTGCAGTATCGAAGTACGCCGATCACCAGCCGCTGTACCGCCAATCGGAGATCGCTGCACGCGCCGGCGTGACGCTGGATCGCGCCAGCATGGGCCGCTGGATCGGGCAGATCACCGAGCTCTGCGGACCCCTCGTTGAAGCGATCCAGCGCTACGCGCTGCTCCCCGGCAAGGTGCACGTCGATGATACGCCGGTCGCAGTGCTCGCGCCCGGCAACGGAAAGACGATGACCGGCCGCTTCTGGGTCTACGTGCGCGACGACCGCCGCTCCGGTTCGACCGACCCGGCTGCGGTGTGGTTCGACTTCTCCTCGGATCGCAAAGGCGTCCCCCCTCAAACCCGTCTCGCCGCATTCCACGGCATCCTGCAGGCCGATGCCTACTCCGGGTTCGATCAACTGTACGCGAGCGGCGAGATCCACGAAGCGGCATGCTGGGATCACGCGAGGCGGTACGTCTACGATGTTCACGTGCGCACGCCGACTCCGGATACCCAGCAACTGCTTGAGATGATCGGCGAGCTCTACAGTATCGAGGCCGACATCCGTGGCAACGCGCCTAACGAGCGTCTGCGCGTGAGGCAGGAAAAGACCAAGCCGCTGCTCGTGAAGTTCGAAACGACGATCAGGGCGAAACTCGCGACGCTGTCGACGAAGTCCGCGCTCGCCAAGGCGATCAGTTACTCGCTGAACCACCGGGCAGCCCTCACGTTCTACTGCGAGGACGGTCGAGCCGAGATCAGCAACGTGCTCGCCGAAAACGCCTTGCGCTGTGTCGCGCTCGGACGCAAAAATTATCTGTTCGTCGGCTCCGACAGCGGGGGCGAGCGGGCCGCCGCGATGTATAGCTTGATCGGGACGTGCAAGCTCAACGGCATCAACCCGCGTGCCTACCTGGAATACGTCCCGACCGACATCGCTGATCACAAGATCTCTCGCATCGACGAATTGCTGCCCTGGAACGTGGCTGACAAACTGAACCCCGTCACCCCGCCCACACTCTCAACCAAGTAGATCTGGATAGATTTAGATCGATCGTGCCCACGATCGCCGATCATGGACACGATCGCTCGTGATCAACACGGACTCCTCCACGACATCACCATCATGCCTCACGCGCGCGCGAAAGGGTAAACGGTCGGGCCGAGCCACTTACCGATTCTGGGTCGTCTACAGCGAGCAACACGACGGCCGATAGGTTTGTATCTACGTTCACCGTCCGTCGCAAGGGCAGACTACTCCTTGGTGACACGACAGTTGAGTTCCCAGAGAGCTGTCTTGTTTGAATCTCAGCGCAGTAGCGCATTAATCTCTCGATATGTTCCCCAACGCACGTCCACGTGTTCGCTTGATAGAACAAGCTCCTTGTCTGTGCAGTCCAGCCCGAAGCAATATTCGGGGATGACAAACATGTCAGTCGGCCAATGTCCGCGGTCGGTGAAGTGCTCAACAGGGATCGACGCCCGACTTTTTAGCGATCGAACCCTGCTGCGTGAGCCAACGCCGACTTCTTCCTGGCATTCCCTGACTGCCGCCTGGAACGGAGTTTCACCAACTTCTCCGCCGCCAGCGACACCCTGCCAATGTCCATCGTCAGAACGTTTGAGGGCGGCGAACGTCGACCCTTTACAGCCGACACGATAAGGAATGGCAAGGATCTGAAACGGGGCGCGCATTGATCTCTCCTCCCCAAAAAACTCGCAGTATAGGACGTGTTGGTGGAGCGGGAGTTTGCTTACGCTAGCAAGTCGCGAACAGACGCCGCACAGATCGCGATCTTCGTCGACGCGCCGGTTCCGTTGTTCGGCCCTCGCTAGATCGATGGTCAGCCCCATCGCCAGACAGGCATCAGCGAGCGCGACGTGATGAATGAGCATCGGTCAACTGCATCGATGAACCGCTGCCTTGGGATGTGGCCGCCAAGTTGGCCACGCGATCCGCTCCGCTCTCAGCGATAACCTGATCTCCGCAACGTCTACCGAGTACTCATCAACGCGCTATCAATAGCTTGCCATCCGCGAGCGAGCGATCGCGAACGGTCGGCGTGAGGCGCTTACGAGTTGGATCGCCGTGCCGGTGGCCGAATATTGCGAACCGTCCGCACCCCTGATATATATACAGTGCCTACGGCAATGTCAGCTGCAATGCGGCGCGGAGACCAGAATGGATTATCTGTTTCGAGTGGCCGGCTTTCGCGATGGCGAAGCCTTGACGCGTCCGATCGACGAGCGTGGCGGCAAGCACGCGAACCTGACCAGCGCACTGCGGAGTCGCGCATGATTGCCGCGCCGATGCTCGAGCAGCGCGACACGATGGTTGCGCTCGGGTGGGCCGTGGTGAGCGACTACGGGTATTCGCATACCAGCGGCTGGACGATCGGTGTCTGCCGCGTGCGCGACAAGTGGGTCGTCGAGCTATGGGATGGAACGTCTCTCCATGCCACCGTCGACTCGCCGGTCGCGGCCGCTCGGCTTCATCGGGAAATCGTCGCTGGAGCGAACTCGAACACACGCGACGACGTCGACGATCGGCACGAGATTTCTAGCTGATGAGGTCGAGGGCCCGGCAGCGGCCGGGCGCGGCACGTCAATTTCTGCGGTGTTATTCCGTGTCCGGAATCAGAAACCGATTGCGATTCTTCGCATTAGCAATCCACTGCGGAGCCTTCCCACGTCCGCTCCAGGTGGCACCGGTCTTCGGATCACGATACTTCGGTGCGATAGGCGCGCGTGCGCGCGGCGCTGCAGAACGACGACGCCCGAAGAGTTGGTCGGGCGTGATGCCGTATTCGGCGATCTGTTCGCGCATCGTGGTGATGACGCTGTCAAGCTCAGCAAGCCGCGCTTCTTCGGCTTGCTGTGCCAGTGCATCTGCTTGGGCCTTCAGCTCGAGATAGGTAGCCATAAATATGGAAGAGTTTCCTTTGAGAGATAGCTCAAGAGAGAGCAGGTCATTATATCCGCGCGCCACATTGCAATGACGCTCCGAGATTCCAATTCCATGATGCCCACTCAATTCGAACGCAATCCTAACGATTTGACATAACAGATACTAACGTCGGCTTTGATTGATGGCGTCGTCGCTAGAATGGAATGTGTACTCTCGTGTCCCCAGCTTTTCGACTATCGGGTGTCACCGGCTTCATAAAATCGAACTTCAACGTCATCTAGTCTCGTCCCGGCGACATTCGGCTGCCGGGCGTTCGTCATTCGTAATGGACACACCCGTTTAAATTGGAGTATTAAGGAACGGTATCTTCGGCGGCGCAAGCTGTCGCAGGATCGTCAAGTGAACATCCAGTTTGACCTTCTTCAGATGATCGAGATTCATTTGACCGCCGACAATCAGGGCAGGCTCAAAGCCATACATCTCATCCGGTTCAATCGGTCCAAGTTTGCCTGCAGCGCGCTTGAATAGCGGCTGCTTCGCCTCGTCCTTAAGATCACATTCGCTTGGCGTCTTGGCACCAAAGAAGGTCTGTACACGAAAGTCCGGATTTCTCAGCGGGCCTTTTAAATCCTTCTCCAACGCGATAAGCGAATGCATCGGGCATGACACCGTCAAGCTCGGCCCGGTCTTCTCGCCCCAAGCATACAACTTTCCGAACGCGGTTCGAGCGATGACGTGGTAGCTATCGACCTCTTCGAAGATCGTGTCCTCTAGCCACATATCCAGTACGTCTTCGTACTCGTTGGGATTCACGATCGAGAACAAGCCGTCTGCGTAGCTCGCCCACCCTTCTTCGGACCAGTATTTCAGAAGCTGAGCAGGCAGCTTCTTGTCGAATTTTTCGAAACTGCCTTGAGGCACTTCGACGCGGTTCGTCGCCTCCCCAAAATGCTCGATAAACAACTCAAAATCTTCGTCTCTCATCTCATTCGCTTTCCGTGACAAGGACCTAGCTTGACGTACATCAGCGCGCCCCTTGCCGTTCGAAATCCAGCGCCGAAAGCGTGGATGGCTGCAACGGCAGCGGATCAGGATAGTCGTTGCAATCGTCTTACCGTCGAACAACTGAAGTCAGGTGGTTACTTCTTCCCGCTCAGTTTCTCAATGACGCTGTCGATGTCAGAAGGGAGAGTCGGGGATGCAAGCTGACGCAGGATCGTCAAATGCTGGTCTAATTTGACCTTCGCAAGTTTGTCGACATTCATATTGCCACCAGCTATCAATGCGGGCTCGAAGGCATACATTTCATCGTGTTCCAACGGGCCCAGCTTCTTGAGCGCACGCTCGAACATCGGGGTGCCAGACTCGTCACTGAGTTCACACGCATCCCTGTCCAGACCAAAAAAGGCCCTGATAGATGAATCCAGTTGCTCGGGATTCTTTCGGGTCAAATTGCGCACGAAGATGCTGTTGAGAAGCGGAACAACTTTGACGCTGCGCCCAGTGGTCTCACCGCACAGAAACAGCTCTCCGAACGCCGTGCGCGCAATCGCATGGAAGGCGTCCACTTCCTCAAGCGGCGTGCCATCAAGCCATTCGTCAACCAGATCTTCGTAGTCGTCCGGATTTACGATCCAGAATAGGCCATCACCGTATCCGCCCCAACCCTCCTCTTTCCAGTATTCGAGGAGCTGCGCTGGCAGCTTTCCACGCCAACGCTCTATGGCGGATTTTGGCACCTCAATGTGACGAGTCGCTTCGCCGAACTCCTCGATGAAAACTTCAAAATCTTCGTCCCTCATCTCATCCCCTTTCCTCGGCAAGGCTCAAGTTTAACGTTCATTTTCGCATTTCCTTGACCGTTCGCAACAGCCTCTCTGGAGGTCGAGTCCATGCTCGCTATTCTGTCTTGCTGGTTCCAACTTCCACCAACAGATGAGTTGACATCTGCGCGCCCCATATGTTTCGGGACCGGTTGCATCCATCCGGCGGCGACCTGATCGGGCTCATGCAACGCCGCCAGGTTGGCCATCAGCTCCTTAGTACGTTTCGCCGCTTCAAGTTTTGCTGCCTTCGCACCCATCGTGCTGCGCAAGCTTTCACGCATACTTTCCTGTACGTCCTGCGCGAACTTCTTTCGGAACTCAGCCTGTGCTGCGTCGGCCAACGGGTTACGCGTAAATTTCCCAGTCAACGGGTCCAGCCCTGCATCCCGAGCAGCCTTAAATTGCGCGGCTGTCAAGTTATTAATCTCCTCTTCCTGCCGCCGCAACTGCTTGGCGTATTCCGCCAGATAGGCCCTCTGCTCTTTGGCTGTCATCATTGCGAAGTTTTTCTTGTCGTACGGATGGAAGCAAGGCAACTTCTTCTCGGGCAACCGCTCTTTCGGTTTGACATGCACACCGGCGTCTTCTTCCCCCTTCTTTGGGGCGTCCTCTCCCGCCTTCCTCGGTAACTCCCCATCTGGCGTGTGCGGCGTTTCGCCTTTCGGTACTGTAGGCCTCTCTGCTGTGGGCGAATGCGGCGACCCCGCCTTTGGCGTGCCAGCAACGTCGGACCCCAACGCCTTCGCAGTTTGCCCTGCCTCCGACTCGACGACTGGAGCGAGCTTTACGGTTCCGGCAAACTTACCTGCGTCCGCAATCTTCGCGCCTTCATTTACAACCTTAACCCCTCGCCCGACCTTCGCTGCGGTCGCCACTCCTTTAACTGCACCACCGACGGGAATAAACGCGGACGCTAGGACACCCGCCTTCTCGGCATCAGTCGTGGCTGGCGCTACATCGCCTACGTGACCGAACTGCATCATCTCGTCTGCATCACTCGCCAGCTTGTTTGCCCTGCAAACATCGCCGGCCTGGTAAGCAGTCATTGCAGCGCGATTCATTTCATCTGCTTGAATTGCGATGGGCGTCACCATGCCGGTCTCATCGCCAGAGTACTTACTCGCAGAGACAAAAAGGTTCCACATATCTCCGGGAAGATTGACGATCCCCTTCCCGATGCCCTTTGCGAACTCCCCGGGATGCTCGCCGGACGCGACATCTAAACGATGGAATGTGTCTACGGCCGATGAGGCCGCATCCTTAGTCCTTTGCCACCACGTTCGTTTATCGTTCGCTTCAGCTATCAGCGCTTGGAGTGCCGCGTTTGGTTGGCAAGTCTTCGATTGAACCGGAACTGTCTCAGTGGTGATTTTTCCGGGAGCACCGCCGTTACCAGACGCGTCGCAATTTATCTTGCAAGCACTGCCATCCCTCGCCACCTTCTGACCGTTGACGATCACATTGCTTTGACCGGACAGAATCTTGACGTAGCCACTGCCGAGCGACGTCCCCGAGACAACGTGCTGTCCCGCGTCTCCCAAGACGCCATGATGCAGATCGCCGACTCGGTAGACCGGCTTTCCAGCTGCAAAGACGTTAGGTGAGGCGGTCTGCTTGTTATTGATGATCGCATAGCTGTCGAAGGGAACAACGCTATTTCCGACCTTGCAAAAATCGGGCGAAGTGGTGAAAGCCTTCCAGCGATCTTCGTTGGCTATGTGTCGCGATGTGCTGTTGACGGTAGAGGAATTGGCTTGAGCTCCGCCCATTGAATCGCCGGAGCTCGATGAGGTCTGATCAGCCATGTGCGTGCTCCGGTATCGAATTCACGAACGCTGTCACGCCCAATCTCAAAAAATTGACGGGATCGGTCCGATCGAATCGTTCCCTCCATATCAGCGAGACTTGTCGTTCATCGAGATCAATAGCAACGGTATCTAGGTTGAGCGCACCGACCCGCCCTTCACCATCCCAAGTCGTCATTGCCATCATGACGCGTACACTTGGCAAGCACATGGTCACGCGCCCTTCCGGCAGAAGTCCCGCCAAGATGATTATCTCGTCACCGGCCAGATAGCCCGGGTAGATCAAATCAGGCGGTGCACTCTGGTAAAAGCGGGGGTTGAAATCATTGGGAACGTTTGGGTACACCTCTGCACGCCAACGATCATCGTACGTTCCGGCGTAGTCGATGCGCGGCGAGCACCAACGCGCAACTGGGCCAAAGCCCTGAGTAGCACACTGCTGCGACGGGTGGCGTACGGGCTGCATGGGGTCCTCAATTTGTGGCGCGGCAAGCACCTTGAGCTTGCCAATCTCTGCAGCAATCTGACTACGTGCATCCTTCGACAGGGTCTTCAGTGCCTCGTCGTCTGGCAACCAACCGCAACCAGCCGGGTTGTCGCGCTTGTACACATACTCCACCGCGGCTTCTTCAGACTCACTTGCAAAAGTGCCACCAAAGGCCAATCGGTAGTCGAGAGGAACAGCGTTCGTTGGCGTGGCCCTGGTCAGACGCCAACCGAGCAGTCCTCGAACAAATTGTCGAGGCCCATGTAGCCGCAGGATCTTTTGCATCGACCCCACCTGCAATCCGGCCATCCACTCGGCGCCCATTTCGCCATGCGCGCTGCGAGCGGTGCCCGTCAGATAAACATCGGTGGCAGGCTTATAAAGTACCCGGTCACCCTCGCGCTTAAGCACCGCTTTCAACGGAGCGCTATCGACTTCCCCGTCAAATTCATCACCATCGACGATCGGCTTTTGCTCCGTCGCCAACGTAATAGGCTTGCCGTCCCGTGAGAAATCAAACGTGCCGCGCACAGCAAGCACGTCGTACACTGCTCCACCCTCTCCGGTTTTCTCGAACCAGGCGTACGGGAAACCACTGTCATTTGTGATTACAGCCATTGCGCCCCATCATGCAAAGAGTCAATTTCTCGAGCACGCTCACGCTCCGCGACATCCATACTTCTTCACCCGGAAAGATATTTAGTCTTCCTTTTTAGACTCGGGCGCCTTTTGGGCAGTACCAGTGTTTAGGTACACGTCGTTAGGGGCATCCGCATGAATCTTGTTTGCTGCCGGGAGGTGAATTTCTTTCGCTTCAATATGGACTGCGTCGGGCAGTAGAGTAATCTTGGAGGTGCCGCAAATAAGTTCAATACGGTCGCCCGCCTGCATAGTTAGCGTCTTGCCAACTTTCACTTCCCACGACTTTCCGACCACCGTGTTTTTTGACAATCCGACTTCTTCGGCCTTCGCCAGCCCTACCATCGTATTCATTGCGCCACCGACAGCGATGTTGTACCCGGCGCCGATTGTGAGAGCCTTGGCAAGCCCGATCGTCTCGGTTGAGGCGAGCGCGATCAGAAGATTCTGCAATCCTTCGATCGTCTCGTCTCGATTACCTCCGACCGTCAGCGTCTCGTTGTTGCCGACGCGCTCGGTGCGATCCACGCCGATCGTGATGGTCTCGTTGTTGTCGACCGTCTCGGTTCGGTCATGACCAACATGCACGGTCTCGTCGTGATCGATGTTTTTCTTTCGATCGTTCCCGACCCAATGCGACTCGTCGTGCTCGACCTCGATACGCTGATCCTTCTCGGCGTGCAACCACACCTCTTCGGCACCCTTCTTGTCCTCGAAGCGGATTGCGTTGGCCGTATTGACGTTCCCGGTCTTCGTCGAGCGTGTAAGAATCCCGCTCTGCGTTGCGTTCGCCGGCAAACCCCACGGCGGCATGTTTGCCGAGTTGTAAACACTTGAGATGATCAGGGGACGGTCCGGATTCCCATCGAGGAAAATGACGACCACCTCGTCTCCGATCCGCGGGATCTGAATCATCCCAAATCCGCGACCGGCCCACGGCTGCCCGACACGGACCCAGCATGAGCTGCCTTGGTCGCGCTTGCCTAGTCGATCCCAATGGAATTGCACCTTTACGCGGCCCAGACTGTCCGTGTAGATTTCCTCGCCCTCGGGCCCGACGACGACAGCAGTTTGCGGCCCAATGATCGATGGCTGCTCGATCGTGAACGCCGGACGATAGGGAATCTTCTTGCGAATGCAGGTGAAACTGCACTGATAGGTCGCGGTACCCTCTCCGGCCTGGTAATTATTCGTACCGCTATGCGTCACCGTGGTCAGCAGAAACTGGCGATCTTCCGGCTGGGTGCTACCGTGGTCGTAGTGGTCGTCGAGCTCGAAATAAAGGCAAGGCGACAACCGGCGGCTCGTGCTCGTACCGATGAAAATCTTGCTGTGCGCAGCTAGCGCTTGCGTCCTGAAACGCGTCAACGCTTCGCCGCGATCGCTGTCGGGAAAGCCGTGCTCGCCCAGGTAGTCGTAGACCTCGTACGACGGCACGTCACCCTGATCGACCTCCGTGCCTCCAGACACATACCTGCGCGCGTGCGGCACCTTGTAATCGAAGGTCTTCAGTCCGACATGCGTGGACTCGAGCTGCCGGCTCGCCTGAAATGTGGTGACCACCGCCAGATTGTCGAGGGCCTCGCCCTTCGTGTACTGCAGCACTGGACTGCGGCCGCCGATCGGCTTTGCGGCAACCGAGTTATCCGTGACGATGAGCTTGTGATCGTCCTTCCCATGCTCGAAGTAGAAAAACAACCCGTCTTCCTGCATCAGGCGCTCGACAAATTCAAGGTCGGTCTCCCGATACTGCGTGCAGTAGCTGCGGTTCTTCGTCGCCTTCGACAGGCGGAATTCGAACGACGCAATTTTCCCGTATTCGCGAAAGACTTTCGAAAGAATTGCTTCGGTATTCTCTTCCTGAAATATCCGGATATCGCGGCTGCGCGAAAGCATCCAGAGCCAAGGGACGATGGTCGCACTGTAGACCGTGAAGCTGCCGTCATGATCGAGGTGCGAGAAGTTAGCCACGTACCCGTGGAAGTACCGCTCTTCCGAACTCGCCAACGCATCGGTCAGCTGTAACGTAATCGTCACAGGTTGGCCGATCAGCTTTTTCAGTTCGATATTCGGATCCTGGGACGCAAGCCGAACGTGGAACTCGAAATTTTGAGATAACCCCTCTGTTCCCTGAAAATCGACGAGCACCAGATCAGACCGCCCTTTCATTGGCGTCTGGATGGTGAACAGCCGGTTGCTCTGTAGCCCAAAAAAGCCTGGAATATCTGACAGTTGCATGGCGCCCTCGGAACCCCGCATCGGAACGGCAGGATATTATTCGTCGTGGGATTTTAAACTGCCTGCCCCGGGAGGATCAAGTTTTGCGTTTCTTCTTGTACCTAGAATATGGGGACTGAGCCGTACGGAAGGTGAATGGATAACCTGCTGCCCCACTACGAATACGAAGTCGGTCTACTCTTGCGCGGCGTCGCGGAATTCGCCCGGCGTTATCCGAAGATTGGCGCTCGACTCGGCATCGCCAACGGCCAGGGCGACCTGCATGTCGACAGAATGATCCAGACGTTCGGGCTCCTGGCCGCCCGTATCGACGCGAGGCTGGAGGACGCCTACCCCGAGTTCACCGAGTCCTTACTCGAAATGTTGTACCCGCAGTACTTGCGCACCGTGCCGGCCTGCGCGATCGCGCAATTTGACCCAGCTAATTTATTCGGTCAGCTGACGGTGCCCTTCACGATGCAGCGTGGCACTGTGCTCGATGTCAATTCGGCTGCCTGCCGATTTCAAACGGTCTACGACGTGACGCTCTCGCCGCTTCGCGTCCACTCGGTCCGCTTTGGTCCAGCGACGATGGTCCCTGCGGCGGTCCGGCTACCGGCCAATGTCTCTGCAATCCTCTCGATTACATTCGCGAGCGCAACGCCAACCGAGACATTCAATGAAGCGATACCGTCCGGCAAGGTTCGCCTTCATCTGGCAGGTAGTCGCGCCCGTGTCGCCGCGCTCGCCGACGCGCTGCTGCTCCGCACGACCAGCGCATATGTCGAGGTCGATCATGGCGGTCGCTGGACGGCATTATCAAAAGCCCCGATCGAATCAGCCGGATTTGGCGAACATGAGAGGCTGCTCCCGAAGGAATCGTTCAACACGTCGGATGCATTCGACACGCTGATTGAGTCCTTCGCTTTCCCCGAGAAATTCGATTTCGTCGACATCGACCTGGGGCGGATCCGGCGCGCGGCGCGCGCGCCGCAAGCACGACAATTGACGTTGCACCTGGCCATTCGCGACGCATCAGCGGAATCGCCTGCCGCCCAGGCGCTGAGCGACCTCGACGCCGCATCGTTCAAACTGTTTTGCACGCCCGTCGTCAATCTGTTCAAGCGAGATGCGACGCCGATCCAGCTCACGTCCACGGATCGGGCCTACCCCGTGACGCCCGAGCCCCTCGAGACCGGCACGCCGCTCGACGTCTACTCGATCGACGCCGTTCATCTGGACGATCGGACGCAGTCCGAACACGAGAAAGGGGCCTCGTCGGCCAGCGCTGCGCCACGAACGGCCGTGTTGCCCTACTGCGCGTTGAGCCATGGCCGGCAACCCGACCCTACCGTCGCTTATTGGACGGCGTTTCGCGATCCGTATGCCGCGGCGGGAAATGCGCGTGCGCCAATTCTCCTATCGCTCATCGGGCTGGACGGGGCCGCCGCCCAGGTGAGGCATCCCCAAATCGACGTCGACGTCACCGCCACTAACGGTGAACTCCCTTCGCGGCTGCCGATCGGCGCGCCTGATAGCGACCTGGTTCATGAAGGTGCAGCGCTGGCGTGCCCGATCCGGTTGCTGACGCAGCCTACCCTGCCATGCTCGCATTCGCGCGGACACGGAGTGCTGTGGCGCGTCGTGGCGGGCCTGTCGTTGCACCCATTCGATCTCACCCAGACAGGACTGAAGGCGTTCAAGGACTTCTTGCGCTTGCACGCGCCGCGCACGAACATCGTCGCTCAACGCAGCATCGACGCAATCGTCGGACTGGATTACCAACCCGCAATGAAGTGGATGTCGCTCGACGGCCAGTTTCCGTCGTTCGTGCGTGGTATCGAAATCGTGGTATCGCTCGAGGAGGGCGCGTTGCGCGACGTCACATTGCATCTGCTTGCTCGAACGCTCGACCGGTTTTTCGCGCCGTATGCACCGACGAACAGCTACGTACAGCTCATCATCCGGTCGTCTCAAACCGGGCAGGAATTGCATTGCTGTCCGGCCCGATCCGGAACCAGGCCGGTCATTTAGTCAGTGCAGATAGCCGACCAGGATCCCGGCGCCGGCACCCGCTTGCAAACCAACCGTCGTGCCGCCCATCAACAAGATCGCAGGCGCATGCGCAATCGCTATCTCGGCGAGCCACGTCATCGCCGGGTTCGACAGTCCGAGGGCAAGCTGCGCGGAATTGATCCCGAGGATCATTGCCGAACCAGCTTTGCCATAGCCGATGCCCACACCACCGTCGAGGTAGACCGTAGCCCCTTGAAAGTCGCTCTTGGTCAGCTCGGTGCCGCTGAACGCTGGCGCCATGTAGATGAGCCCCGCGCTGTCGAACGATTTGGCAGAGCCGGCGCCTCCGACCTCGCGGCCGGCGATCTTGGGTATCTTGAGCTCCGGCAAGGAAAACCGCGGAAGTTTGATCTTCGGAACACGCAGGCCGAAACCGATACCGACGCCTACGCCGCCGTAGTAGAAATCGGTTTCCGTGCCAGCGGGGTCGGCCAGAACGATCGTGCCGCCCGACGCGACGACGAATTCGATGCTGACGCCGCCTGTCGCACCCGTCTTGTAACTCCAGTTGCTTGGTCTCAGAATTGACACGGCCGATCCTCTCAGATGCTGTTATTTTATGGACGGGAGATTCATCAACGCGAAGAGAATGAATCCGACGCCGAATATGGCGGCCATCAGCGTCCAGTTCCACACGGCGCCAATCCTGTCGATCGTGGCCGTCCGTGCCGGCGCCTCCGGCTGATACAGCACCGTGACCTTATCGCCGACCTTAGTGCCGTAGATCATCCCGCCCTGCGGATACGATATGCGTTCGCCCGTTCTTGTCACGAATTCGATCTGGGGGTGGCTACCACCAGCATTGAGGCTGACCACCTCACCGGGGACCGCAATCGCCGTCTGCAGAAAACCTCGGGTAGACCATCCAATGATCGCCGCGATGATGAGAAATGCGATGCCGATCGCTATGCCTGCAGTAGCCTTGAACATGTGCCCTCTCGATCTCTCTCATTTGCAGACCGAATCCAGCCGGCCTATTGATGGAGAATTTTAGCGTAAAGCTCACCATAGAACGCTCGCGGTCTACGTAGGCGACACGTCTAATACGTCGCCGATGAGTATATTGAGCGGCACGGCACTCACGATGCTGGGTGAATCGAAACGCGATGTAGAGGTTGAGGCGAGGACTGCCCCTATGGCCCTTGTAGCAGTCCTCTGGGTCTCGCGAGGTTCGGTTGCCCATCGCCAAGCGAGCACAAGCGATGGGCACCCTCTTGAAACTTGCCCGAATCGTAGCAGATGCCAGCCCTGTGTTCGATGTTTTCGTAGAGCAAAATAATTCCGTCACTCCGGAATTCCCATGATTCAAGGCCTCCGGGCTGCGAATTGATGATTTATTTTGGCTTACGATTGCGCCTCGGATTCGCTCACGCTTTCAACATTACTGCGGCGGACGTCGACCACCGCGTGACTGCGTCAGTAGCCGCACCAGCTCATCACGCAACGACGATACGTCGAGCAGATGCCGTGCGCGCGTGAGCGCCACATAGAGCAGACGCATTTCGTCGTCTTCCAAGGTCAGGCGGCCGTCGATCATCTGGAAGCGGAAATCGTTGACCACCTTCACGCGTTTCCACTCGAGCCCCTTCGCCCGGTGAATCGTCGAGACCAGGTAATCAGCGTTCGCCTCGGGCGTCGCGCGTTGCGCGAGCGCCCTCAGATAGCCGGTCCCGCATACGTCAACCATCTGCACGATCGGGAGCAAGTCGCTACCGACCGCGCTGCGCGCGTATGACTGCACCTCCTGCCACGACTCGAACAGCGCGAACGCGGCCGGCCGATACGCACGACGGCCGGCGAGCAACTGGTCGGCGCCGTCCGCGTACGCGGTGATTTCCGCCGCGCTCATCCGAATCGCCGGCCGATGGCCGGATTCGAGGCCGACGGCAAAGTGCCCGATCGCACTGACGTTCTTTCGGCACAGCACCACATCGACCGGCGGGGCGATTGTCGGATCCTCGACCAAGAGCGAGCCGATCGCGTCCTGGCCGCGCACCGGCGTGCGTTCGCCGAGCAGCTCGAGCACGCGACTGGCGAGCACCGCCAGCGTCGGACCGAACCGGAACGACTCGGTCAGCGCATATTCCGGGGCGGCGATCTGCGTCATCGCGTTGACGGCGCCGCGCCACTCGTAGATCTGCTGGTACGGATCGCCGACGTACACGATCTGCGCGTGCCGCTGGCGCTGCAGCACCGACAGCATCACGCCGTCACTGTCCTGCGCCTCGTCGAACAGAATGAAATCCGCATCGATATGCGGGTGACCTTGTGCCCAGACTTTCAACAGCACGTCGGGCGACACGGCGCCCAGCCCGCGCGGGTCGATGCTTTCTTCCCACAGGCGGACCACCGACGGCAGCAGCCAGTCGCGCAGCGCCGCGGCCGCCGCTTCCGGAATTTTCTCATCGACCGGAATATGCGCCGCCAGCAGGTACGGGTCGGCCGAGCGACAGAATCGACCGAGGCCGTCGATGACCATCAGACCGAGATCGAACGGCTGCAGCTCTACGGGTTGGTCGACCACGCTCGATACGCGCACGGGACCGAGCCCGTACCGATCGGCCAACAGGTGGGGTGGCTCGCTCGGGACCCGCAGGCGGCGACGCAACGTCGCCGGTGCCGCGGCGTACGCCCGTGCGTGCATCGTGCTGGACAGCACATGTGCTGGGAAGCGTCGGCGCGCGTGCTCCGCGATGTCGCGATTGAACGCGAGGTAGACGCCGCGCCGACCCATCAAACGATCGGCCACCAGCTGGAGCGTCGAAGTCTTGCCGGCGCCCGCATAAGCCTTGATCTTCAGGCCGGTGCCAAGCGCAGCGGCGTCGAGAATGGCCATCTGCTCGGCGGTCGGTTTCAGGAGACGGGGCATTGGCGTCGCACTTATCAGTACAGGCGCTCGCTGGCGACGTCGGCCCACGCCTCGGACTCGGACACGCAGCGGTGTTGTTCGGCGGTCAGCGCGATCGCGACAAGCAGATCGTCGACGCGCCGGTCGAATGCGTCGGCGTTCTCGAACGGCACGTGCAGCACCGTCACACCGTCGCGGGTCGACGTGCGCGCGACGTCAGCCAGCACCTCGCGTTCGATGCGCTCGGGCACGCGGCCCCGGCCGCGGCCGCCGGCGCGCTTCGGCTCGACGCGCAGCGTCACGTGCACGTCGACCAGCTGGACCGCGGGGCCCAAGTCCGGCCCGCGTGTTGAGATCGCCCGCGCCGACGACGCACCGGTCACGGCCATAGGTGGCGGATCCGCGCCATCAAGCGCCGCGTTGAAGAACGCCTCGACCGATTGGACGTCGCCCGCGCGCGGACATTCGGTTGTCCAAGTCAACGCGGAAGCGGCCACTGGGATCTGGTAGTTTCAGACTGTTCGATTCCGGAATCCATTTAAGGGCCCACCTGTACTAGAAGGCCATCGATAATGCCGTTGTCAGCAAGGTGGATACGCCAAGTGGAAGACCCCAACTCATGCGTAACTTGGTAGATGTCCCAACCCTGGTTGCCAACACCCACAAACCGAACGCTTTCAATAGCACCTATTCTATTCATGTCCTCTTTAAGTCTGGGCATTTGCTCGCGTGTAGCCTCTTGCAAATCTGGTGACATGTCGGAATAAATCGGATTTCCAGACTGCAAGCCGTCAATGTTCCGGTGAAGCGCGGCTTCGCTCCCCGAAGTGGCAACCTGACTCTTCACCTTCGCCGCGACGGTCGCCGCAATTGCTGCCGCATCGACAGAATCAATGCGTGGCAATGTGAAATCGCGACCGTTCTGGTGATGGAGCAAAGCAGTTACATGCCCTTGATCATCTACTTGAAACGTCTGCGTCGCTTTGACGGACTTTGAAAAAAATTCCTTAGAGGCCAGTTCAAAAAGGCTGCTCGATACGCCTGAAGATGTTCCAACAGACAAGCGAGCAGCCGAGTTTGAGAAATGCTTCGTGAATGTCAGCACGTCGCTCGAAGCGAGTGCGTAGACGTCGAAAATTGTGGAGCCATGAGTGCGTGCGTTCGACCACCCAACGATACTTGCCGAGTCCGCTACCGTGTTCGGTCCGGCGCTTGGCAATCACCGGCTCGATACCGCGATTTCGCAATGCTTGCCGATGTCGCTCAGAGTCGTAGCCGCGATCGGCATAGACCACGCGAGGCCGTTGAATCGGGTGGCCGCGTAGGCCGCGAATCGATGGAATTGCGTCGATAAGCGGCAGCAACTGCGTAACATCGTTGACGTTCGCGCCAGTCAGGATCGCGGCGAGAGGTGTGCCATTGGCGTCGGTGACGATGTGATGCTTGGAGCCGGGTCGCGCGCGATCGGTGGGGTTCGGGCCAGTTTTTGGCCCGCCCCAACGGCCCGTACCGATGATGAATCGACGGCGGCACGCGAGAAATCGATCTGGTCGGCTGCCCGAAGTTTGGCGAGCAACAGTTCGTGGAGGCGATCCCACACGCCGGCCTCGTGCCAGTCGCGAAGCCGGCGCCAACAGGTCGTCCCCGAGCCGAAGCCGAGCTGCGTCGGCAGATGGTTCCATCGAATACCGGTCTTGAGCACGAACAGGATGCCGTTTAATGCTGCTCGATTCGGAACCGGAAACCGTCCTGGGTTCTTCGTTCGCCGCGGTTTCGGTGGCGGCAGTAATGGTTCTATGAGTATCCACAATTCGTCATCAACGATCGGCGATTGCATTCCTCATGATCCCGTTGCTCAGATGCGTGAGGTTAACAGGTCGCCGGTGAAGTTAACAGCCCCTTCGGGGTCTTTTTGAACTGGCCTCTTATCGCTCATGGGAAAGAAATCGACCCATCCTTGCCCCGTAAGTTGCGTAGCCAGATGGTCGCCTTCGAGTCGGACTGTCATTACCGCTGTACCGGTGAATTTGTAGGTCCCAACATATCGTCCCAGAATTTGGGCGGACACGGGCACTTGAGTATGTTCTTTCGAAGCGTCGTTCATGATAGGTGGGCTCACTTGTGCGGCCAGACTGACTGGCGCTGTTGACACACATCCGAGATCTACAGGTGCGATTCAGGTGTCGCGAGTTAGCCGAGCATGGTACTTCGCCGCCTCGCGGCGCATCCGCGCCTCTTCCGGCGACACATAAATCGACGTGGTGCCGAGCGACGCGTGACCGAGCGTACGCTGTACGACCTCGAGCGCGACGCCGGCCGCCAGCATTTGCGTGCCGACCGTGTGCCGGAACGCATGGGGCGACGTACTGGCGAGTTTGCGGCGCTCTGGCTCAGTCAGATCGGGCATCGCCTCGAGCAGCTGCATGATAGCCCACTGCGTAAGTCCATGCGCGCCGCGCACGGAGTAGCCTCCAGCCGACGTGCCCGCGGTCGATTCGCCGGGGACGGCGGGTTCGCCGAATTTCTCGCGCGCCCGCGGCGTCGGCGGAATCACCAGCGGCGCCACCAGCGGCAATCCGGGCGGTCCGGTCGCGGCCGCCGCGTCGAGATCCTGGCCGCGGTCACGCCAGTGCGCGCGCAGCGCGTCGACGCACTCGTCGCTGATCGGCACGTAACGCTGCTTGTTGCCCTTGCCGATCACCTCGAGCAACCAGCTGGCCGGCGTGTCGTCCTCCGCCGGCATCCAGACGAGCGCTGCACGCGTCACGGCGGCCGCCTCGGCGATCCGCAGGCCGCCATCCCCCATCAGCAGCAATAGCGCACGCGCGGCGCGCCAGCGCGGCCCGCTCGGGCCCTGCCAGCGTCGCGCGTACGCGCGACCAGAGTGTGAGCGGGAGCGCCCGCTCGACCTGCAGCTTTCGCACGCGCCTGACGACACTTGGATCCGAAACCGCCTCCCATGGATTTCCCGCCAGGTAACGGACCGCCACCAGCCACGTGAATGCCGCGCGGATCGTGCGCACCGCGTAGCGCTGGCTTTCCGGAGACAGGCCGCCCGGCGCGAACGGCCTCCACTGGCGGCTCGTGCGCGCGACCGGCGGCCCCGTAAAGCGCTCGGCCGGCGCGGCTAGAAATGCCTTGTACGCTTCGCAATCCTCGACCCGCATTGACGACAGCGCGACGCCGCGTTCCGCCACGCACCACAGCACGAGGCGCTCCAGCTCCTTCTTGTAGACCCGTTGCGTCGCGGGCCGATCGTCGTAGCGGTGCAGGTACGCGCGTGCCGCATCCAGATCGTGCTCGGCACCCAAATACGCGAACACGGGTGCCCGGTTGGCACCGTGTGCGCCGGACAGCGCGTCGGGCAGCGCGAGGCGCTCGAGCGGGGCCAGCTGCCCGGCGCTGGCGGTGACGCTCGCCGCAGTCGGCGCGAGCGCGTCGCCGACGTCGACGTCGACCTCGACGGCCGTGCCGATCGAAGACGCGTGACGCCTCAGCCAGGCGGCCAGCACGCGGGCGCGGCCGACGCCGATACGGGGCACCGATCGCCACCACTGGCCGCCGCGGCGGTTCACGAAGGCGACGAGCTCCCCAAGCGTGCGGATCCCCTCGCCTTCCAGGCGCGCGGCAACGAGCGGCCGGAACCTGCGACCGACAGGGTGATCGCCCTGCGGCAGTGCGATCGCCCACTGCCCGGCCACCTGCTCGATCAGCTGCAGCGACACAGGCGTCAGGCGCGGCTCGCCGTATTTCTCGATCGCCGCCTGCAGGTGGGATTTCAATACCGGCGAACCGTCGCGCAAGGCGGCCGCGACCAGGTCGTCGCGCATCGTGCGCAGCAGCTGCGCGACGTCGACCGGTTCGGCGGCATCGCGATCGAAGTACAGCCGCTCGATCGTCTCGATCGGCAGGCCTTTCACGCGCGCGCGCAGCGCCGTGAATTCGGTACGGCTGTAGCTGCGCAACGGCATCTGGGCCAGCTGCTGGGGGCGGTTCGCCATGGTTCAGCCTGCAGGAATGGGTGATGCGACCGTGTCGGCCGTTGTGACGCGCTGAAGCCGCTCGAACGCGGCGACATAGCGATGCATCGGTACCGCGGCCAGCTGCGCGTCCAGACGCGCGAGCGCATGCTCGACCGCGGCGCGCTCGAGGTCGCTCAGCGCACCCGGACCGCCGCGCTCGGCGCGGTCGATGCAGTTGTGGATTGCCGCCTCGGCGCGCCGACATGGTGTCGGATCCGCCGGATCGAGGAAGTACGCGAGGTAGATCGCATTGAGCAGCGTCGCCAGCTGCGCGACGTCGGCGTGCGCATCGCGCAGCGCCGCGAGCGCCAGGTGGTGCTTCAGCTGGATCCGGCGCAGCTCAGCGGCCGAGAGCGGCAGCAGCTGCGCACGGGTCAGCGGCCTGCGAGTACGAGAGGTAGCTTTTCTCATCAGCTTTCATGACTCAGCGAGTCGTCACTAGACCAGCGCGGGTCGAGTGACCCCGAAGGCGTCGGCCCAGCTTTCGTCCGTGACTTTGTCTAGCGTGGCAATCGCCGCCGCGCGCGACGCGTCGATGTTCGACGCCTCACTCTTCGGCACGTGCATGCCCGTCAGCACGTCGGAAACCGCATAGCAAAGGACATCATCGTGCCCAACGATCGCATGAACGGCCCATGTCCGTCCGCGGTGCTGGAACGGTATACCGATCACTTAGACCTCGCCCGCCCGCATGGCGAGCGAGAACACCACGCCCTGGACATACTGCGGCGCCGGCCTGGCCGGCGGCTTTTTGCTAGTGGTACGAGCCACGACGTCAACTCCAACTCGGAATGGGATGTTCGATCAATTACGCGCGGTGGCTGCTGCTTCGCTTTCGCGCAGCAATATCCTGAGGCGATATCAACCCGTCGTCGGAGAACGCCCAGCCGAAAAATCCGACCAGCGATATCGCTTGAAGCGAGAACAATTCGCTACCGTAATCCAATTGCCGCCCGTGCAGCACTTGGTGCCTGCTCAGAAAGCCGGGCCGTGGCTTTGCCATTGGGTGGCTCTCCATCAGCGCCGAAAGAAACGTGATCCCGTGATGGCGCTCGGGGTTCTTTTCGATCCAGCCTGCAATTTCTGGGCGGTTTTGATGAACATTGAACAACGACTTACCTGTGTCGTCCCACCCTATCCCTTCGGCTGTTGCCAGCATGAGCGGAATGCATGCCAGATAGCGGCCTGCTCTGTGGAGTTCGAAAGCCTCGCTGACAATATCGGCACGCGGCGGATAGTCGTGGGGGCACTGTCAACTTGGCGGCTGCAAGTAGCGCTTGCGAGAACGTAAATGACTCCCTCAGACTGCAGACAGATTCTGGGCGTCACTGGTGAATTCTCTCCAGATTGCGAAGCGTTCGGTAAGCTGTTTGCGATAGAGCGATGCGCGCAGCAGATGCCGCTTCAGGGCGAAGTGCTGGCGGATCGGCCCGAAGTTCGACAGGAAGGCCTGAGCGCGCTTCGGGTCGCGAAAGCCCTTGAAGCGCCGCTCGCGTTCGCGGGTCGGCTGATGACTGTTCTCGGCGCGGTTGTTCACGCGAGCAGCGGCCTTCACGAACACGTGCTTGACGTTGGCGAGTGCGGGGATGCCAGCCTTGGCAGCCAGGTAACTGCGTAACTGGTCGATGACGATCTTGCGCGGTTCCGGAAAGGAACGCAGCACACGCTGGAAAAAGCGCTTGGCTGCAGCCTTGTCGCGCCGCTTCTGCAGCAGGATATCCAGCTCGGCACCGTGTTCGTCGACCGCCCGCCACAGCAGCCAGGGCTCGCCGCGCAGATTCACGAACATCTCGTCCAGACGCCAAGTGCGGCCTGGCTTTCGCTGCGCAGCCTTGACCCGCTGAGCGAAGGCCGCACCGAATTTGTCGCACCACCGGCGGATTGTCTCGTAGCTGACGATCACGCCGCGCTCGAACAGCAGTTCCTCGATGTCGCGTAGGCTCAACCGGAAGAGTAAATACCAGCGGACCGCCTAGCTGATGACTGCTGCGGGGAATCGATGGCCGTGGTACAGCGCTTTTGGTTTCATCGCATCATCTTACGCGACCACAGCCGCCAACGTGACAGTGCAGGGTCAGCTCCTGGGGGCGATTCGCCATGGATCAGCCTTCAGGAATGGGGGATACGACCGTGTCGGCCGTCGCGACGCGCTGCAGCTGCTCGAACGCGGCGACATAGCGATGCATCGACACCGAGGCCAGCTGCGCGTCCAGCCGTGCGAGCACGTGCTCGACCGCGGCGCGCTCGAGGTCGGTCAACGAGCCTGGCTCGCCCCGCGCTGCGCGGTCGGCACAGTCCTCGATGGCCGCCTCGGCCCGTCGAAATGGTCCTAGGTCGACAGGGTCAAGGAAGTACGCAAGGTAGATCGCATTCAAGAGCGTGGCCAGTTGCGCGACATCGTTGTTCACGTCGCGCAGTGCGGCCAGCGCCACGTGGTGCTTCAGCTGGATCCTGCGCAGTTCGGCGGCCGGGATCGGTAGCAGCTGCGCCTTCGTCAGCGGCCGGCGGTTACGAGAGGTGACTTTTCCCATTCTTGCTGCCCCTCAGCGAATCAAAGAAAGGATTCGCGCGAGCGATTCCGATCCGTAATCTCGTCGGCCGTCAGTCGATGCGCCGAATTTCCTGCAATTCGCCACTCGGAACCGTCAGCGAGTTGTGCGAATAGGACGCCCTCACTTCCAAGCTCAGGCACCGCAAAGCTACGGTTGGCCGACACCACCGTAGCCGCATCCGGATCAACGTCGAGAATTGCAGATTCTGCCTCCGCGATCCACTGTTGATTGCGTATGAAATGGTCAGCCATCGGTTTTCCTCCTTCCTTTATCGTGCTGCATCGAGGGTGGTAACGGGTGCGGCGCGCGCCGCGGTGAGCACGATCTGCCGGCATTGCTCGGCATCCGCTTCTGCACGATGGCTGGTCGCTGGCGCGGTCGCACCGCGCATCAGTGCGGCGTCGGCCAAACTGAGCCAGCGACCGGCCCAGCCGTTCAGCAATTCCGTCGTGCATTCAACGCGCAGTCCGTGCGGCGCGCGCTGCTCGAGGCGGATCACGTTCGCGTCGACGCCTGCGGCACGCGCACGGTGAGCCCCGGTAGATCGGCGAAATCCGCCACGTTCAGCGTCATCAGCGCGTAGCCGTGCTCGATCGCCTGGGCGGCGATCCACAGGTCGTTGTAGCGCGGGCGCGGCGAGCGGCCGCCCTGCTTGACCGCGGCGGCCAGCACACCAAACGCGGCCGCCGTGTGGCGCGTGATGTCGAGCACGGGGCGTCGCTCGAGCTGACGCAGGTGCGCGGCCCGGCGCGCCCGCTCGGCGGCATCCGCGCAGGACTGCACGCCGAATGCCAGTTCGCCCAGCGAGATCGTCGAGATGAACACCGGTGCGTCGCCCGCGGCGTCGATCACCGCGCATGATTCGACAGTGCCGCCCGCGAGCCCGACCCATACGCAGCTGTCGATGATCACGCCCACGGGTCACGCACCCCGTCTTCGAAGCCGGCGCGGCTGTCGTGCAGCCAGCGGGCCGCGTCTTCGGCGCCGATCATCGGCAGGCCGGCAAGCGCCTGCGTGGCGTTCATGGCGGGTTCGGCGGGCACCAGGCGCGCGATCACGGTCTGGTTGCGTTCGACCACCATGGTCTCGCCGTGTCGGGCGACCTGGTCGAGGATCTGGCGGGTGTGGCGCGCCAGATCGGTGGCGGTGATGGTGGGCATGAGGGCCTCCGGATACGCTGAATACGCATTATACGTATTCTGAGTAACTGAAGGCAAGGTGGATTCCGGCCCTTTGGGTTTCTCAGGCATTGAACGCAATGCCGCTAAGGAGAGTAAGCGGCAGCGCCCTCTCTGGGCACGCAGGTTCAGACAAATTGACATCCAAACAAAAAGCATGCAGCATGCATTTGAATTATGTTGTCGACCAAAACAACCGCAATACCGAGAGAGGGCCGCATGACTCATATCGTCTTCGTCCATACTCCCATGGCGACCGTTCCGGTGCCTGAGCGGGAAAATTTCTGGCGACATTTCGACATCCGCTACCACGCGGCCCATCCCGGCTTACGACATATGAAAAATGTCCTGTGGGAGTTGCCACACTGGATGACGTGGCTCGCGGGCGTGCTGGTCGACGCGGGCTATCGCTCGATGGAGGCGCTGGATCTGTATGCATCGGAATGCACGATGACGGGGATCGACACCCATCGTCTGGAGCGCGTCATCCGCGCCACGCCGGGCGACGTCTATCTGCTCTCTCCGATGACGCCGAATCTACCGTTCGGATTGCAGATTGCCGATCTCATCAGGGAAATCTATCCCCGCGCCAAGGTCGTCCTGGGTGGCGTGGTCGCGACGCCGCTGCACAAGCAGATCGCCGCGCACCCGAGCGTCGATTACGTCGTGTTTGGGCGAGGCGAACGGGCGCTGCCGGACCTGTTGCGTGCGATCGAGGGAAAAATCCCGCTGGACGACGTCGGAAACGTGTCTGCTCGGGATCGCGACGGAAAAGTACAGTCGTCGTTCTTTCAATATCCGTGGGTGCCCGTCAACGATATTCCGCCGCCCAAGGTGGATCTATTCGATGCGTCCGTCGGCGAGGACATTCGCTACCTGAGGCAAGTATATGCCCTCGGTTGTCCCTTCAAATGTTCCTTCTGCACGATCCAGACAATTGGGCAGAAGGCCGACTACTTCAATCTCGACAGGGTGATCGCCGAGATCCACTCATATCGGAGCCACTACGGTAAGCATCACAATGTGTATTTCGGTGATGAAACGTTCACCGTCAACAAGGAGCGCACCCTCGACATCTGCAGCGCGCTCAAAAACGACGGATCGATCCAGTACGACATTCAGACGCGGCTCAATTGTCTGACTGACGACGGGGTATTGAAGGCACTCAAGGACAGTGGATGTCGTTGGGTCGAGATCGGCATCGAAACCATCAATCAGGACAGCCAGAACGTCCACAAGCAGCGCGTGAAACTGGCCGAGCTCGAAAGTATCCTGGCACGTGTACAAGACGCAGGCTTGCCGGTTTGTTCGTTCCTGGTGAACGGCTTTCCCGACCAGACGGTCGACGACATGAAGGAGTCGATCGATTACGTCTGTGACCTGATCGACAGGGAACTGCTGCAGACCTCTTATCTGTTCGGCCTCGTTCCTTACCCGGGCAGCAATCTCTACGCCGATCCGCAAAAATTCGGCATGAATCTGTTACACCACGATTTCCGCTTCTATCACGAGGAACTGCCGCCTGTTTACGAGACGGAATACGCGAAGCCAGACGACATGCACAAAATGTTCCTGTACGGCGTAGAGCAACTCGGCGAGGCGATGGGACGCAGTTCCAGGTGCCTGGATACTGCGAGCATGTCGTTTACCGAACACTATGGAAAGTTTTGGGAAGGATCGCACGTCTGACGTTCGAATCCGTATCGTGAGGTTGGGACTTGTTACCGGAGAAAACATGATTAACGAAAGCCAGTACCTGCAAGTTAAGCATGTCGTTGACGAATTGTTGGCGAGCCACGACGGCAACTACACGCGCTTCGTTCCGCGGCTCGAAGCGATCATCAGCGATACGTACGGGGCACTACGCACCGATCTGAATCCGGTTATCACAAATCTTCCGAACTGGGAGGTCGACGACATCAAATTCCTGATCAAGGAATATTCCGGTTTCACGAACGAATCGATCCACATGTTCCACGACGCGGCAATCCGACTTACATGGGGCGGCGTAAAAGACGAAATCGCCCGTAACGTCTCGGAGGAAATGGGTGCGCTGACGGACGGTGTGCCGCATCTGGAATTGATGCGGCAAGGCTATCGAGACGAGTTGGGGGTGCAAACAGAGGACGTCGATTATTCGGCTTGCACGCAAGGTTTTCTCAAGAAGATGAAGCAGATTTTCAGAAGCACGAATAATGCCTATACCTGCGGTGCGTTACTTGCTTTCGAAGCCACCGCCACCTTCGAATTCAAGGCGGTCGAAAGGATCTTGCGTACGCTCAAGTCGCGGCTCGACAACGGCGTGATCGCCGACGATTCGATCACCGGCAAATACATCCTCGGTCACGTTTCGGACGCGCCCCCGGGAGAAAACCCCGAAGACGATCACTATGACGGCATGCGTCGCGCCATCGGTAACTATATCGACCGTGGCAATGCGAAGGACGTGATTCGCGGCTTCGTCGCGGTGTGCACCGCGCTCAACGCGTGGTGGGAGCAATTGTCCATCGAGGTGTACAGCCATCAGATGAACAAATTCATCGAAAACCGAGCATAGGCCCTGCGCGGTACGTGGCCAGTAGACGAATACGATGTCGATCCGGATTCAATATGCAAATTTCTGGCGAGAACGGCGCGAGCTCTGGTTATGGCTGGAATCCGTCCATCGTGGCGCTGGGCAGCGGCACGGTGTTCGGGACGGTCGGAGAAGGGATCTTCGGTCTGGCGACCATCGTGGCGGTGCTGCATTTGAAGGGGTCCGCGCTGTCGATCGGCTCGATGATGGTGTTGATGACCCTGCCGTCGATTCTTCTTGCGCCGTTTCAGGGCGTGTTCCTGGACCGGTTCAATATCCGCAGCCTCGCGATCGCATCCAATCTTCTGCGGGTGGCGATCGTCCTTGCCTTCGCTTTCGTGGTGTGGGGACGCGCGTCGAATCTTACCGAGCTGTACGTCGCGATTACCGCTTACTACGTCGTCTGGTACTTCATGGTACCGCTGAGCGAGACCATGGTGGCACGCGTCGCGAGCAAGGATGGTCTGCATAGTGGGATGGTCGTGCTGCAGGGGGCGTGGCAGGCTGGCGCATTGGGCTCCGCGTTTCTGGCCGGTGTGTTGCTGACGGTGCTGCCGCTACACGGCGTGCTGATTATCGTCGCGGTGCTGGATGCGGTGAGCGGGGCGTCGTTCCTGTTCGTGACATTGCCCGCGACCGGACGCACCGAGACCGCCGGGACCTCCATGCCTCGCAATGTACGGCAGGCGATCGGCGGGCACTTGAGATCATTTCGTACCGATTTGACGGAGGGGTGGCGCTACATCGCCGCGGACAACACGATCCTGTGGCTCGTGCTGATCACGGCAACGCTGCATCCGTTCTATCAGGCAATCAACACGCTGTTGGGCCCTTTTAACCAGAACGTGCTGCGTGGCAATTCGATGTCACTAGGGTTGGTCGAAGGTATGGCCGGGGTGGGTAGTTTCCTCTCCGCGCTGTTGTGCATGCGAGCCACGGCATTTTCCCGCTCATTCGTCTATCTAATCGGGTCCCAGTTACTGTTGATCGGCAGCGTCGCTGCGTTCCTGAGCATCTCGTCGATCGGGGTCGCCGCAGGCCTTTATTTCCTGATCGGCTTGTTCTCCGGAAACGCGAAGATTCTTTCGAAATCGATGTTGATTCAGGTTACGGAGTCAAGCTATTCCGGACGCGTGCTGAGCACCAGCTCACTGCTAGCGCTGATCGCCGGCGTCGCTTCCGCACTGCTGTCCGGGTTGTTCGCGCTAAGCAGTATTCCCCTTGCCTATCTCGTCGCCATCTCGCTGATTGTCGTGGGGGTCGTACTCGCGTGGCGTCTGAAAACAACGGTAGCCGGCTCGGTCGAATCCAGTTCCCAATCTTGAGGAAAGCATCGTGAAACCCATCATTATCGTCGAGAGCTCCTGCGTCGGAGCAAGATACACGGGACAGGCAGCCCAGGCGATCGGATATCGGCCGGTGTTCATGACGGACCCGGGATTCGGACAGGGAGAAACGCACGAGCAGATGGCGGAGTTCGAGGTCGTCCATTGCGACACGGGTGACGCGTCGGCCATGCAAACGGCGCTGAGAGAGCGCGGTATCGACGACGCCGTGGCGGCGATCTCGATGTGCGACACCAATATCATGTCTGCTGTCGAACTCGCCGAGCGCCTCGATATCCTATCGATCAACAAGCATGCGAAGGCGCTAAAGGACAAAGGCTACGTCTACGATCTGATTCCCGAATACAGCCCGCCTTCGGTCGTGTTGGACGCGCAGCAGATTCCATTCGACGCCATCGCACATCTGCTTGAAAAGCACGGCCGTGTGCTGTTCAAGGCGGCCTGTTCGGCTGGCGGCCACGGCTCGTTTTTCATCGATGCGATCGACGAAGAGGCAATCGCCGCGAAGATCCGTGATTCGGGGATCCCCGCGCACCTTCATCCGAATAGTTGGCTGGCGCAGGCTGCGATCGATGGCCGCCTCGTCAGCCTCGAAGGCTATACGCACGAAGGACGGATTCGTTTCCTCGGTTTTTCCGGCCGCCGCAAGATCGGCATGACGGAGTCCGTGGTGATCTTTCCGGTGGACGACGAATTGCCGGCGCCGCTTGCCGATCAGGCGAAGGCGGCCGTTACGTCGCTGCTGGCGCGATCCGGTTTCACCAACGGATATTTCCATGTCGAATTCATGCTGGGCGGGGACCGGGCGTATTTGATCGACGCGAATGTCGGTCGGATCGGCGGCGGCGGCCTGTCAGAGCAGTTTGCCGTAGCCTACGGCACAACGCCCGAGGAAGTCTACAAGCACATCCTGCTGCTGAGTCTGCAGGGAACGGATGCCGGAGGCGCCGCGCTTTATGCCGAGCGCGGCAGAAAGACTTGGTCGGCGATGTACGGCATACCGGTTCAGGCGAGTATCAGGAACATCACGTTACCGGACGGCTTTCCCAATTACCACATCCGGATCTTGGAGTACGGCACCTCGGTGTCGCCGATGGGCGTGGACAATTATTCGTGGATCGGGATCGTCAGCGGTGAAGCGGAGCAGGTGGAGAAATACACACCCGAGATCGAGATCGAAACGTCGGAAGGCCGATATCACGCGGTCTTTTGAATGGGACTCTTGTGCGCCGCAGCGAGCTCGGTCACGGATGCTGCGTGAAATGGACGGGACAGACGTCGTCGGGGCAATTTCGCATGTCGCACATCCGACAGACATAGTCGCTTTCCGTTTTGGTGGCGGCCAGGTTGGTCATCAGTTTTTCGAGAAACGCGCCGAATTGCACCTGCTCCTGTTCATTCAGCAGATCAAGGTGATCTTTGATCACGGATTCTCGCACCGCAAGAATCTTGTTCATGACTTTCGTCCCGCGGACAGAAAGGGACAACACGGCTTTCCTGCCGTCGGTCACGTCGGTCTTTTCGTTGACGACAAACCCGGCGTGTTCGAGGCGCTCGATCAAACGGGTGGCGGCGGACTGGGTGAGGCCCAGTGCGTGCCTCAGCGATTCGATCGACTGGCCGGGATACAGACCGATCTGAACGATGCCGGCAGGACCCGCCCCGCTGCAACCTGCCACTGCCTCCGCCGCGTTGCGGATCCGGTCGGTGAGTGCCAGCGAGTACGCGCCAAGCAAGTTTCTTGTTCGCGCCGTGGAGGCACAGTGAGTCAGCTTGGGCATTTCGATGCTCATCATAAATGTTTCAAAGATATAGCAGTTACATTAATGTATCAAGCATATTTCTCGCGACCGACTTTCTCTTCGGGAGATCGCCACCATGCATGCGGAACGCCTATTGAGCTGTGTCACCCTGTTTTGCTGCTGTGTGATGTCGGGCCTTCTGCAGGCGGCCGAACCGAAGACGCTGCGATTCGGCGTCGAGGCCTCGTATGAGCCATTCGAATACAAGACACCGAGCGGCGAACTGGCTGGATTCGACATCGATATCGGCAATCTGGTCTGTCGGAAGCTGAAGGTAAGATGCGTCTGGGTCGAGTCCACGCTGGACGGTCTGATTCCGTCGCTGATTTCGCGAAAATTCGACGCGATCAATTCCGACCTGACTATTACCAGCCAGCGTTTGAAAATCGTCGACTTTACCGATCCGATCTACAGCGTCCAGAACAAGCTCATCGCCAGAAACGACAGCCAGCTCGCACCGGAGGCGGTGGCGCTGAAGGGCAAGCGAATCGGGGTGCTTCAGGGCTCGATTCAGGAAACCTTCGCACTGAAGCGTTGGGCGCCCGCCGGCGCGCGGATCGAGTCGTACCAAACGCAGGAACTGGCCTACGAGGATCTGAAGAACGGTCGTCTGGATGCAACGTTCCAAGAAGCGGAGGCCGGCGCGACGGGCTTTCTCGGCAAGCCCTACGCGCGCGAGTTCGGATTCAAGGGGGACGCAGTGGAGGACCGGGACACGCTCGGCGGCGGTACCGGTTTCGCCGTGCGGAAAAGCGATCTTCGTCTGAAGGCGCAACTGAATCAGGCGCTGCGCGAGCTCAAGCAGGACGGCACGATCGGACGTCTCGCAAGCAAGTACTTTACCGTGCCGGTCAAGGTGGAAGCGTCACCGTAATAAGATGTTTGGGCGCTGTCACGTTAGCGGAGTATGTTCACAACGGCCGCAAGCTCGACCCGCATGTTTCATGCGGCAGACCGATTCTGGGTGACCTCGGTCAATTCACGCCACGTCGAGAAGCGTACGGCAAGGTGTTTGCGATAAAGCGAGGCACGCAGCAGATGCCGCTTCAAGGCGAAGTGCTGACGACTGTTTTCGGCGCGGTTGTTCACGCGGGCAGCGGCCTTCACGAATACGTGCTTGACGTGGGCGAGTTCGGGAATATCGGCCATGGCTGCCGGGTAACTGCGCAATTGGTCGGTGACGATCTTTCGCGGTACCGGGCAGGTACGCAGCGCTCGCTGGAAGAACCGTTTGGCAGCAGCCTTGTCGCGCCGCTTCTGTAACAGCACATCAAGTTCGACACCGTGCTCGTCGACGGCGCGCCACAGCAGATAAGGTTCGCCGCGCAGGGTCACCGCCATTTCGTCGAGATGCCAGGTGCTGCCCGGCTTGCGCCGGGCAACCTTGACGCAACAGGCGAAGGCCGGACCGAACTTGTCGCACCAGCGGCGGATCGTCTCGTAGCTGACGATCACGCCGCGCTCGAACAGCAGTTCCTCAATGTCGCGTAGGCTCAACTGAAAGCGGAAATACCAGCACACCGCCTGGCTGATGATCGCTGCGGGGAATCGATGGCCGTGGTAAAGCGATTTCGGTTTCATCGCCCATCTTACGCGACCACAGCCGTCAACGTGACAGCGCCGCCCCGGCTGCTCCACTTATCCGACTGTCCGAATTTGCGCGGCCACCTCTCAACCCCGAAATCAGTCATCTTGTAGTGGTCTAATGAACCCGGACACTGATTTAGGCGAGAATGCTCGCCATGAAGAGGTGTCTAATGACCAAGCGACGTCGTACGTTTTCCCCGGAGTTCAAACAGCAAGCCGCGTGTCTGGTGCTCGACCAGGGCTATAGCCATATGGAGGCGAGTCGCTCGGTCGGCGTCGGCGAGACGGTACTGCGCCGCTGGGTGCACCAGCTTCAAATGGAGCGTCAGGGTGTCACGCCGCAGGGCAAGGCAATCACGCCGGATCAGCAACGCATTCAGGAACTCGAGGCGCGTATCGAACGCCTCGAGCGTGAGAAGGCCATTTTAAAAAAGGCTACCGCGCTCTTGATGTCGGAAGGCATAGAACGTACGAAGTAATTGATCAGATCTGCGCAGGCGAATCAGTCGAACTGATGTGCGCGGTATTCGACGTATCGCGGTCCTGTCTGTATGCGTACCGGGAGCGTGCCCAGCGCGTAGATGCCGAGCGTATGGCGTTGCGCCACCGGGTGCACGAACTGTTCGTCGAGAGTCGAAGCTCTGCTGGCAGCCGCAGCATCATGGGCATGATGCGCGAGGAAGGCACGGCGATTGGCCGCTTCAAGGTAAGTCGCTTGATGGAAGAGCTGGGGTTGATCTGCAAGCAGCCCGGCAGCCATGCGTACAAGCAAGCTACGGTCGAGCGGATCGATATTCCGAACCATCTCAACCGTCAGTTCGAGGTTGATGCGCCGAATCAGGTCTGGTGTGGCGACATCACGTATGTCTGGGCGCAAGGCCGTTGGCATTACCTGGCCGCCGTACTTGATTTGTTCACGCGCCGAGTCGTCGGCTGGGCGTTCTCGACACGCCCGGATGCCGATCTGGTCGTGCAGGCGCTGGACATGGCCTATGAGCAGCGTGGTCGGCCACAAGGGTTGCTATTCCACTCGGATCAGGGCGGTCAGTATGCGAGTCGGAAATTCCGTCAGCGCCTGTGGCGCTATCGGATACAGCAGAGCATGAGCCGTCGCGGAAACTGTTGGGACAATTCTCCGATGGAGAGGCTGTTCCGCAGCTTCAAGACAGAATGGCTGCCGTCAGTGGGTTACATGTCGGCGCAGGAAGCACACCGGGATATCAGCCACTACCTGATGCATCGGTACAACTGGATACGGCCGCATCAGTTCAATGACGGACTGGCGCCGGCTGTTGCGGAAGAAAAACTTAACGCAGTGTCCGGGGTTGGTTGACCACTACATCTAACACCTTAGTTGTTTAGTTATTCAACCTCGATTCCACACTTACCGCACACACCTTAGCCGCATAACAAGCAATCCAGATGGCGGCGCAAAGAGACGAGAACTTTAACCCAATTGCTGAATCCAACAGATCAAATCGCCAAACCCCGCCGCCTGGCTAACAGTGAATCGATTCCCTCATGCCGATCTGCGTAGGCTCGTTCCAGGCCTAGTGCGAGCTTCACTGCCGCACAATCCGGGGACGGATTTGAATGTATGCACCCAGTATTTTCTTTCACACTGTTCATCTATACAGCACTTTGGGTGGCAAACGAGGATAGACCTGATCAGTAGCCGCCACCTACCAAGACAACGGAGCGGCGAACGCCATGACTTCACGGCCCCATAAAGACGGCGACGTCTTGCTCGACGACGGCGTTTATTTCATCGAAAGTGATCCAAATATAGGCCTGAGCGGCATGGCCGGGTGCCTGATGCGCCGGTGCGATCGCGAATCGCCCAACGCTAACGCAGCCGAATGTGTCGGCACATACGCGTTGACGGAGGACAGTAAATGGCAGGTGTCCATTAGGTCATATTATGACCCTCGTATTCATTCGGATATGCGCGAGATCGGCGCCTTCGAGGAGCGACTGGATGCTATCTGTACGCTCTGGAAAAGTCGGCACAATGCAATCGGTAGGTATGCAAACTGAACTGTAAGCGGTTAGGTAATGACACCGCTCCTATGAATGGAGCTTCTTGGAGAGTCGCTGGCCGCCCCTCGGGAAACCATGTCGCTCGTAGAAGTGATGAGCAGCCCGTCGGTGGTCGCCGCTCGTCACTTCCAACTTTACATATCCGACCTGCCTAAACCAGTGTTCCGTAGCGTCAATCAGCGCGCTACCAACTCTGTTTCCCCGATATCGCTCGTCGACGACCATCCATTACCATTCCTTCCTTATTGCAATTTCTCGGCAACGATCGTGACGACTGAACTACAAAACCTACAGGCGCAGCTCCGCGAATTGAATATTCGACTCGCAGACGTGAAGAAGGACGAGAAGCAGGCGTTTTTGGCCGGCGTCCAGGAGCACGTTGCGCTCTACGGCATCACCGAAGAGGAACTACTGCGCGCGGCGGGCTTTCGGAATTCGCGCAAACCGCGGGCGCAAGCGAAATACTACGACCCCTCTTCGGGTAAGACATGGTGCGGATTCGGGCGGCGACCGAAATGGCTGGAAGGCAAAAATCTCGACGACTACCTGATCGAACGCGCGGCGAAACCGTGGTGGCCCGGAGAGAACGCCTAATGTCCCGTCCCCGCGACGATCTTGCGGGGACAATGTTCGGTGGTTCGCCGAACCTGGCGCCGACGCTGGGCCCATGCCCGAGACTTGCGGTACCCCGTCCTATGGAAACACTGATTAATAGGCGATTGCGCGAGGTGGTCGGCAACGTGGGCGGAGAATGGCCGGATACCAATGCGAAGCGCCGCCCATCCGGAGAAGTTTGACCCGAGCAAGCGTCGTATTTCTCGCATTTCTCACACGCATGACGGACTTCTCCGATGAACCGACCGCAGCCGGTCTCGCACGATCACCAAATTCGCCAAGGCGAACAGACTGAACAGGTGCGCCGTGTTCTTGGCCAGCCCCTTGTAGCGCACCTTGCGACGACGGAACAGATTCTTGACGACATGAAACGGATGCTCGACCCGCGCACGGATTTGCGCCTTGGTTCGCTCGAGCGCCCTCACCAGATCCTTCAGCGGACCGTCCTGCATCGCCTTGATCTTTCCGCGCTTGGCCACCACGTGCCACTTCACCGACTTGCTCTTCATTTCGTCGCGTTTGTCTACGCCGATGTATCCCGCATCGCCGAATGCTTCCTCTTCATGCCCGTGCAGCAGCGCATGGGCTTGCGAAACATCCGACACGTTGGCGGACGTGCCGACCACGCTATGAACCAGTCCCGAATCTGCATCAACGCCGATGTGCGCCTTCATGCCGAAGCGCCACGCGTTACCTTTCTTTGTCTGATGCATTTCGGGGTCGCGACTCTGCTCGGCGTTCTTGGTCGACGGCGGTGCTTCGATGATCGTCGCATCGACCGGTTCTGTCGCAATAAGGCTGTCTGGTAGAGTGACGAGACAAGAGCGAACGAGTCGAGAAATGGTCCCGAAGCTGAGTCCCGCGCTGGCAAAAGTGTTCAAGCGTCTGCATTATCCATTCGATGTGATGTTGTTGTGCGTGCGCTGGTACGTCGCTTACCCGTTGAGCCTTCGGCATCTTGAAGAGATGATGGCAGAACGCGGGCTGTCGGTTGACCACTCGACGGTCCATCGCTGGGCGATCAAAATGTTGCCACGTCTGGAGAAGACGTTTCGGCGCCGTAAGCGGCCGGTCGGCAGAAGTTGGAGAGTGGACGAAACCTACGTGAAGGTCGGCAAGGAATGGAAGTACCTGTACCGGGCCGTCGACAAGGCGGGCGACACCGTTGACTTCCTGTTGCGAGCCAAGCGGGACAAGGCTGCGGCCCGCTGCTACTTCGAGAAGGCGATCGATCAGAACGGCGCACCCGAGACGATAACGATCGACCAGAGCGGAGCCAACCTGGCCGCCCTGAAGGGCATTAACGCCGAGCGCGAGCAGCCGATCAAGATTCGTCAAGCGAAGTACCTGAACAATATTGTCGAGCAGGACCACCGTGTGATCAAACGTCGAACTCGCCCGATGATGGGCTTCAAGAATTTTCGGTGCGCGCGAATCGTGCTCGGCGGGATCGAGGTGATGCACATGATCCGAAAAGGTCAAATGAAGGCGATTCGTAAGAACCGGACAGCTGCCGAGCAATTCTATTCGTTAGCCTTCTGAGGATTCCTGATCATCATGGAGTCATCTGCCGACCATCGTCCTTATCGCGACAGAACCCCTCGGAGAGCCGTTGGAGCATGGCCAAGTCGATGGGCTCGCCAATCGCACCGTCGGGGTCGCCCTCAAATGCCAATCCGAACTTCGAAACGTTGAGCAGCTTCAACGCTAATCGCCGCCCGATTTTCATCTGTTTCTCTTCGAACGCAGTGTCTGCTCCCGGGCGCCCAAGCGCGGCCCAATAGCGAACGCCGTCCGAGCCGTATTGTTCGAGCAGGGCCTGCGGGGTGACTACGTTGCCCTTGGATTTCGACATTTTCTTCCGGTCCGGATCGAGGATCCAGCCGGACAGGCAGGCGTTCTTCCAAGGCACGCAGTCATGCTCGAAATGACTGCGCACAACGGTGGAGAAGAGCCAGGTCCGGATTATGTCGTGAGCCTGTGGGCGCATGTCCATCGGAAAGACCTTCGAGAACATTTCCGTGTCTTCTTCCCACCCACAGGCAATCTGCGGCGTCAGTGAACTAGTCGCCCAAGTGTCCATGACATCAGGATCACCGACGAATCCGCCAGGCTCCCCGCGCTGGGATGCGGCAAAGCCCGATGGGACGTCGGTCCGAGGATCGATAGGCAGCGAGGCCTCGTCAGGACATATCACGTCCCCATAGTCGATCTCGCCGGCCGCATCCACCCGATACCAAACAGGAATGGGCACACCAAACACACGCTGTCGACTGACGAGCCAGTCTCCATTCAGGCCACCTACCCAGTTTTCGTACCGCGAGCGCATGTACTCAGGCTGCCAAGTAAGCTCCGTTCCGCGCTTGAGCAGGCGATCGCGCAGGACGCCATCACGCCCGCCGTTCCGCACATACCACTGCCGGGTTGCAACAATTTCGAGCGGGCGATCTCCCTTCTCGAAATACTTGACGTAATGCTGGATGGGTCGGGGCTCGCCGATGAGGTCGTTCGTCTCACGCAGTGCGGCCACGAGGATCTTTCGCGCCTCGCCGACGTACTTCCCCGCGACGGCCACGTACCGAGAGCGAGCCGCCGGGCTCGTCAGCCACTCCGGAGTATCCGAGGCAAGCCGTCCATCCTTGCCGATGAGCGATCGGGTCGGCAGGTTAAGTTCGCGCCACCAGACGACGTCAGTCAAATCGCCGAAGGTGCAGACCATGACCGCGCCACTGCCCTTCGCCGGATCCACGAGATCGTGGGCTAGCACGGGCAACGGGACGTCAAATAGCGGCGAGCGCACCGTCGTGCCGATCCGTTCGGTGTAGCGCGCATCTTCCGGATGCACCAGAATAGCCACGCAGCTGGGAAGCAGCTCAGGTCGCGTCGTCTCGATTACAAGTGGATCCGTGCCGTCCGCGACGAAGCGCAGACTGTGAAACATGGACGAGGATTCACGATCCTCCAGCTCCGCTTGAGCCACCGCCGTCTGAAAAGTGATGTCCCAGAGGCAGGGGGCCAACTGCGTATACACCTCCCCGCGGTCGAAATTGCGCAAGAACATACGCTGGCTAACGCGCTGGGAACGCTCGTCGATGGTGGCGTAGGTCAAGCCCCAATCGACGGAAACCCCGAGCCTCTCCCAGAGTTGCCGGAATGCCTGCTCGTCTACGTGAGTCAGCTTGTGACACAACTCGACGAAATTTCGGCGATTGATCCGTACGAAATCGCTGCGCCTCTCCGCCGCCTTTCCCGGTGGAACGAATTGGGGTTCATACGGGAGATCCGGATCACTCAACACCCCGTAGAAATTCTCGACGCGCCGTTCGGTCGGCAATCCATTGTCGTCCCATCCCATCGGATAGAAGATCGTCTTCCCTCGCATTCGTTGGTAGCGGGCAATGATGTCCGTGTGTGTATAACTGAAGACGTGGCCGACGTGAAGTGAGCCGGAAACGGTCGGCGGAGGTGTATCAATCGAGAAAACGTCGGCGCGGTCGGCATGCCGGTCGAATGCGTAGACACGCTCCTGCTGCCACACCTCCGACCATTTCATTTCCAGCGATTCGAGCGCCAGCCTTTCCGGGAGGATGGGCTTGATTCGACGAACGAGATTGCGTCCGGAAATACCTCTTTTCTTTTGCGATGAATCGAGCATGGGATAGGGGCGAGTTAGTCAGCGATGAGATACGGCCGCCATGTATGTTTCGAAAAATGCAACACTGCGCTTGTGCGGTACTGATATTCGTCGCTGAGTGTCCGTGTAAGCACACCAATTCCGCGAAAACATCTTTCTATTAAGTTATCATAAAATCTTAGGATATCCACAAGTTTTGTGTATACGGACTTTGGGTCGCACTGGCGATAGCAAATGCAGCATAGGACGTTGATTTATAACGGAGCTAATCTCGGATCTGGTGTACGGCGGCAGGCGGGTAGTATGAGGAAGGCGGTGGCGGTTGGCTGAGAATGTTGCTTTCTCAGGGTAACAAACCAGCAACCGAGCTCCACCACCATGGCGAAACGTACGCAGGAAGAGAACAACAGTCAAGCAACAGAGACGGAACTCAAGGCGCTGCCGGGCCTGGACGATCTGATCCAACAAGGCGCGCGGCAAATCATCCAACAGGCGATCGAGGCGGAATTGGCGGCATTGCTCGAACGGTATTCGAACGTGAAGACGCTGGACGGCCGGCGTGCGGTCGTGCGTAACGGCTACCTGCCCAAGCGCGAGGTCGTCACGGCCATCGGCCCGGTGCCCGTTCAAGTGCCGAAGGTGCGCGATCGCTCGGGCTCGGGCGTGAAGTTCAATTCGAGCCTCGTGCCGCCGTATGTGCGCCGCTCGCCGCGGGTGTCGGCTGCGCTGCCGTGGCTCTATCTGCGCGGCGTCTCGACGGGCGACATGAGCGAGGCGTTGAGCGTGCTGGTGGGCGAAGATGCCAAGGGGCTCTCGCCGAACGTCGTGGTGCGGCTTAAGGCGCAATGGGCCGAGGAGTTTGAGCAGTGGAACAGGCGCGATCTGAAGCAAGCGCGCTGGGTCTATTGGTGGGCCGACGGCATTCATACCGGCGCGCGCAGTGAGGACAGCGACGGCCAATGCCTGCTGGTGATCATCGGCGTGAACCCCGACGGCAGCAAGGAGCGTGTAGCGATCGCCGACGGCTATGGGGAATCGAAGGCATCCTGGCGGGATCTGCTGCTTGATTTGAAGGCGCGTGGCTTGCAGACCGGCCCGTTGCTGGCAGCGGGTGACGGCGCGATGGGCTTGTGGGCCGCGCTCGAAGAAGTGTTCCCGCAGACCAGGCAGCAACGCTGCTGGTTCCACAAGATCGGCAACGTGCTCAACGCCTTGCCGAAGGCACAGCATGGCCGTGCGAAAACAGACCTGGCGCAAATCTGGAATGCCGCCACTCGTGCCGAGGCACTGGTTGCCTTCGAGCGATTCGTCGCGACGTATGGCGCCAAGTATCCGAAGGCCGTTGAGAAGCTCACGAAGGACCGCAATGAACCGCTCGCGTTCTACGACTTCCCGGCGGAACACTGGCAGCACCTGAGAACGACCAATCCGATCAAGTCGACGTTTGCCACCGTGCGCCATCGCACGAGCCGCGCCCGAAATTGCCTGTCGCGCGCAACGTTCCTCGGCATGGCATTCAAGCTCGTTGAGTCGGCCGAGCAGTCGTGGCGTCGCATTCGCGGCGCAGAAAGAATCGAACAGCTTCTGAAGGGCATTCCCTTCGAAGATGGCATCCCGGTGATCGAAAGCGCACCGGCTCAGCAACCGCTTGCCGCCTGATCATGCACGCGGTCGCGCGTACACCAGTCTTGACATTAACTCTTTATAACGTTGTATAGACTGCAATTCGCCGGTCGATCATGGCGGCGATAAGTAGTGACCTTCGAGCTGCGGAAAACTCGGCTCTCGATGATTAGAGCGTACACGTGGCAGATATCGCGCGAGTGTAGAAATATGACTCAATCGAACTGGAGTTCAACAGGAAAACCAGAGTGTGCGAGAGATTCCGGATTCATGCATGGACAGCTGGCACTAGCGTGCGCGCCGATGGCGCATCTAGGCCTAATTGTTCATGGGAGCACGGCCCACACGAGCGCCCACCTAATCTGTTCCAATGGCGGGAGAGAACAATCAGCATAGACGTTATGCAAAATCCGTCATTCCTTCGCAGCGGCGCGCTCCGAATGAACACCGTACCACGTCTTGTCAACGAGCTGCGATACGATTGGTTTCGAGCGATGTTTGGAAACGCGCCGGGCCACGCGTGGTCAGCGTCGACCTCAAGCCTTGTCGTACGTTTTGCATGTCTCGCTAACAGGTCGGCGTACGTGTGCCCAGTTGACTCGTTCGTCCCGAGAACGAAGGTCGACGCGTCCGCGCTACGACTGCACCTCACACGGCACTTCTGTATGCTACATGGCAGCAATGATCCGAAGCGGGTGCAGCCTTGAGCGCGCCGGCGGCAGGTGCGTTTCGCGCGCTTTACGGCTTCAACTATCGTGTGTGGGCGATCGGCTCGCTGGTGTCGAACATCGGCACATGGATTCAGCAGATTGCGCAGGACTGGCTAGTTCTAACTCAGCTCACCCATCACGACGCATCAGCCGTCGGCACGGTGATGGCACTGCAGTACGGACCACAGCTCCTGCTGTTGCCGTGGACCGGCTACTCTGCCGATCGCTTCGATCAACGCAAGCTGCTGATGGTAACTCAAACGTTGATGGGCGCTACGGCACTGGTGCTCGGCACATTGACTGTGATTGGCGTCGTGCAGCTCTGGCATGTGTACCTGTTCGCATTCCTCTTCGGCTGCGTATCGACATTCGATGGACCGGTACGGCAGACCTTTGTAGCAGAGCTAGTCGGTGACCGCGAACTCGCAAATGCGGTCGCGCTCAATTCGGCGTCGTTTAATGCGGCGCGGATGATTGGCCCTGCAGCTGCGGGGCTTGTGATCGCATCGGTCGGCCCTGGTTGGGCGTTCCTCGCCAATGGGCTCAGCTTCATCGCGGTACTCGTGTCGCTGATAATGCTACGAACCAACGATCTGCGGGCAAACACACGCGCGAATCGCTCTACGGGCGGCATGCTCAACGGGGTTCGCTACGTGTCGCATCGAGCTGATCTGATGGCGATGTTTCTGATGTTGTTCCTGATTGGCACCTTCGGCCTCAATTTCCAGTTGTTCATTTCGACGATGGCAGTCAGCGTGTTCCATGTTGACGCTCGCGGCTTCGGAATGCTGTCATCGATGCTGGCGATCGGCACGATTTCCGGCGCCCTACTCGCTGCGCGACGCGAACAGCCCCACTTCCGGCATCTATGGATCGGCGCCGCGCTTCTCGGGCTCAGCTGGACGCTTGCCGCGCTGGCGCTGAGCTTCTGGCTTTTCGGTGCTGCACTCGTGCTTACCGGGATCGCCGCGATCACCTTCATGAACTCCACCAACACCCTCATGCAACTGTCATCCGAGCCGGAGATGCGGGGCCGCGTGATGGCGCTGCGCCTCGCGGTCGCGAGCGGCGGCATACCGTTCGGTGCGCCGATCGTAGGCTGGACCGCAAACCATCTTGGACCGCGCTGGGCACTCGTTGTCGGTGCGGCATCATGCTTTGCTGCGGCGGCGGTCGGCTTTGTCACGTTAGCGAGGCGCTCGGCTAAGATACGGTGATGAAGAAGACGAAATCGCTTTATCACGGCCACCGGTTCCCGGCGTCGGTCATCAGCCATGCGGTCCGATGGTATTTCCGGTTCCAGCTCAGCCTGCGCGACATCGAGGAACTGCTGTTCGAGCGCGGCGTGATCGTCAGCTACGAGACGATCCGCCGCTGGTGCGACAAGTTCGCTCCGGCCTTCGCCTGTCGCGTCAAGGCTGCCCGGCGCAAGCCGGGCAGCACCTGGCATCTCGACGAAATGGCGGTGACCCTGCGCGGCGAACCTTATCTGCTGTGGCGCGCCGTCGACGAGCATGGTGTCGAACTTGATGTGCTGTTACAGAAGCGGCGCGACAAGGCTGCTGCCAAACGGTTCTTCCAGCGAGTGCTGCGTGCCTGCCCGGTACCGCGAAAGATCGTCACAGACCAATTGCGCACTTACCCGGCGGCCATGGCCGATATTCCCGAACTCGCCCACGTCAAGCACGTGTTCGTGAAGGCCGCCGCCCGCGTGAACAACCGCGCCGAAAACAGTCATCAGCCGACCCGCGAACGCGAGCGACGCATGCGGGGATTTCGCGACCCGACACGCACTCAGGCTTTCCTCGAGAGCTTCGGGCTGATCCGTCAGCACTTCGCCCTGAAGCGGCATCTGCTGCGTGCCTCGCTTTATCGCAAACACCTTGCCGTACACTTCTCGACGTGGTGTGAATTGACCGAGGTCACCCAGAATCGGTCTGCCGCATGAAACATGCGGGTCGAGCTTGCGCCCGTTGTGAACATACTCCGCTAACGTGACAGCGCCGTGCCGACCGGTCACACCTTGTTGCACATCGACTCGTGTTTCACCGCCACTCCGCGTTCAAGCAACAGCTCATCACTGTCGCGCAGGCTCTGGTTAAAGTGGTAGTACAAGCGAGCCGCGCAGCTGATAACCGCGGCGGTAAAACGGCAACCGTGAAACGTCGAGACCGATTTCTTCATCGCACAACGCTAACCAGCACCGCCTTCAGCTCAAATGCATAGGCGAGAGCTGCCGCTATGGCCGTCGCAGCAGCCCTCTGGGTCTCGCGAGGGTAGATTCCCATTGCGAAGCAAGCCAGGCAATGGGCACCCTATTGAAACTTGCCGGCATCGTAGCAGGGCACGCACGGCATTCGACGGCGTTTAACGATAGTTCATCTTCTGCAGACTGCATGTTCGGTGCCGATTGATCACCGGCGCAGATCACTCTTCTACTCGTCAAAGCACGGCGAGCCGCGCATTCGCCTCGGCCAGCCGAAACGCGTGCGGATCGAATGGCTCGCCGAGCCACTCGAGCAGCTCGCGTTTGTCATCGGTCATACGGCCCGCGAGCGTGCGCAGCAACTGCGCATAACCGGCCGGTCCGCCGCAGTCCTCGGGGGACACGCCCCGGCGCCGGCGACGCAGCGCGGATAGCGCGTGCCCAGGGCCGCCGGCCCGATCGCCTCGACCGTGACCGTATGCCGCCAGTCGTCATCGAGATCGTACGTGTAGGTCAACGCGGTACTGATCGCGGCCGCCTCCTCGAGCCGTACGTCGGCGGCGCCAGCGGCACCGTCAGCCAGCGGATTGAGCGCCCCACCCTGCCCCGCACAGCCGAACCCATAGCGATGCCGGTGGTGCCAACCCATCGCCGCTTGGATCACGTCGTGCAGCTCGGCCAACGAAATGTCAGCCCGCACCTCGAGGCGACGCCAGACTTCCGGCACCACCTCCTGCAGACTGACCCGCAGCCGCATCACACGTGTGGCAGGCGCCGCCTCCACGGCATCGCTCGCGGCCGCATCAGGACCACAGGACCCACCCGGAAACGGAATCACGTTGCCGGCGGGCACCCGATAGGTCCAGGTCCGGTCGGTGCCGACCCACTGCGCATCGATCTCGGCCACACAATTATGCAGATGCGCTTCGTCGCGAATCTCATCGAACAGATCGTCGAGCTCGGCATCGAGTGCCGCCGCGTCTTCGTGCAGCACCTTGAGCGCGTATACGCCAGGCGCGAGGCGTTCGGCTGCGTGATCGGCCAGAATGCCGCGCTCGAGCGCACGGATCGTGCGCGCGCGACCGCGCCCGGCCGGCGCCACGTTCTCCACGCGCAGCGTGAACTTGATCGGTGCAGCGCGCATCCCGGCCACCTGGTCATCATCGCGCCCAAGGAAGTCGTCACCCTGTTCGTCGCCGATCTGCGGCGGGCGACTCACGCGCGGCGGCACCGATTCGGCGGGCAGCGCCCGCGCCTGCTGCTGGTAATAGTCGAGCGCCGCCTCGAGCACACGCTGCTGCTGCGCCTTCACGTAGATCGACGTGGTGGCCAGCGACGCGTGGCCGAGAATCTGCTGCACCACATCGATCGGCACACCGCGCGCGGTCGCATCGGTGCCGAACGTATGGCGCAGCGCGTGCGCACTGGTCTTCTGCAGCTGCGCGGCGTCCCACAGCGACAACGCGCCCCAGCGCTGCAGCTCAACCTCCAGGCGCTTGAGCGCAGTCCGTACCAAGCGCCCGAGCGCATCGGGGGCATAGGCGGCCGGCTGCTCGTCGTGCCGCCCTTGAGCCGCTGCGGTGCCAGGAATCACCAACGGCGCGATCAGCGGCGGATCGTTGGCCGCCGCAGCGCTCGCATCACCGCCTTCCCACGCGAGCCCGCGGTCGGCCCAATGTGCGCGCAGCGCGTCGAGCGTAGCGGGGCTGACCGGCACCGTGCGCACCTTGCTGCGCTTGCCGACAAGCGTGAGCGTCCACACCGATTGCCCCTTGATGCCGTCGATACGCTTGACGCCGCTGCGCCGTGCACGCGCCGCTTCGGCGCGGCGCAGGCCCGAATCGACCATCAGGCCGATCGCCGCGCGCGCGATCCGCCATTGCGCAGCCGTCTCTGTCGGCAGGGCGCAGTGCGAATCGAGTGCGTCGCGCAAGGTGCGCAGCAGATCAGCAGACAACGCCCGATCAACCTGCAGCGACCACTCGCGCGTGAGCGTGGCCGGCAGCGTCACGGCGCTAAACGGATTGCCGGCAAGGTAGCGGACCTTGACCAGCCAGTCGAATGCCATACGCAGCGTGCGTATGGCATAGGCCTGACTGTCGGCCGACAGCGAACCGGTGAACGGGCGCCAGCGGCCGCTCGCGCGAGGTCGCTTGGGCCCGCAGAAGTCGGCGCTGGGCTGCGCCAGAAAATCCTTGTACGCGTCGCAGTCCTCGACGCGCAGCGAAGAGACGGCCACGCCCCGTACCTTCAGCGCCCACAGCACGAAACGCTCAATCTCGCGCGTATAGGCGCGCAGCGTCGCGGGCCGGTCGCGATAGCGCGCGAGCCACGCGTGCAGGGCCGCCAGGTCGTGCTCGGCGCGAATGAACGGGAACCCGACCGCGCGATTGGCGCCGCCCGCGCCGGACAGCTCGGCCGGCGCGGCCAGCCGCTCGAGCGGCGCCAGCGCACTCGTACCCGGCCCGACCACGATCGCGCGATCGGATGCGGGCGTGAGTGGCGTCGCATCGATGTCAGCATCCACGCGCGCGCCAAGCGTCACCTCGTGCTGGCGCAGCCAGGCCACCAGCGTTGCGGCGCGCAGCGGACCGATGCGGGGAATCGAGCGCCACCAGCTGCCGCCGTGCCGGTTGCAGTACGCGACCAACTCGCCGAGCGTCGCAATCCCCTCCCCGACCAGGCGCTGCGCGACGAGTGGCCGGAACCACAGCGCGGGGGCGTGATCAGCCGCGGGCGCCGCCGCGGCGAGCTTGGCCGCGTCCTCGACCATGCGCAGCGTCAAGGCGGTGAGCTTCGCCTCGCCGTGCTGCCTCATCGACGTGCGCAGGTGGTCGGCCAGCGCCGCGGAACCGTTCAGCAGCGCCAGGCGCACCAACTCGTCGCGCATCGTGGTCAGATGCCGCTCGACCGCGTCGGCCTCGGGCAGCACCGCGCTGTCTTCGACGTCATAGAAGCGCCGCGCGATAGTCGCCGCGGGGATGCCCTGGATACGGGCGCGCAACGCCGCGAAGTCGGTACGGGTGTAAGTAGCCGGCGGCGGCACCGTGACCGCTTGCGGGCAATTAGCCATCCGTCGACTCTCCTGTGTGCGGGCCGATTACGCGGTAGCCGTGGCGCTCGAGCAGCGTGATCGCATCACGAATCTGCGCGTGTTCGAGCGCACGCTCGCGCTCGCGTTGTTCAGCGGCCTCAAGCGCGGCCTTTTTGGCCGCCCGCGCGAGGCGCCGTTGCACGGCGGTCCAGGTATCGGGCGCGAGCCGATAGCCGCGAGCGCCGCCGGAGGTCACGTCGGGCAGGATCAGGCCATCGCGCACGCCGGCCTGCAGCTGATCCTGCAGGCGCGCGAGCTCGAGTGGACTGCGCGCGTCGCTGTAGCACTGCGCGAGCGTGAACACGGCGGCGCCGAAGCGCTGGCCGAGGGTGTCGAGCAAGGTCCGCGGCGCGGTGATGCGCACGGGCAGACGAGCGGAACGGTACAGGGCCATGGCGGGCGAGTGTTAAAGGAAAGTGTCCCCAAATACGTAAATCGCAAACAGCCTATTCTAGCAATTAAACAACGGGCTGCTAATGTGAATTAGCAGACAATGGCTCATCCTAAAAAAACGGACCACCCGAAGGTGGCCCAAATAAGGTGCTGCCGTCGGTCGTCATAACGGCAGCACGCTCCACCATTCACTATAGCCGGGCAGCATCCAGAGCATCCTTTAGCCTGCGGATCAGCAAAATCACCAGCAGCTTACGCCCCAGAGACGCCTCCGTCGTCGGCCGTCGCATGCCCGCGAAACGCGTTTGCAGGTAAAGCCATCTCGCAGCATACGTATGCGCGACACGCGCAAAGTGCGGGGACAGGTTTCGCGACCGCACAACAAGTTCGGCGACCTCTCGAGCTCTGGCCTCATCCACACTGGATGCAAAAGCCATTTCGGCCATGACGCAAGACTTGTCCATTACGCCCCTCCTGCATGGATTGGTTGGCCTGAAACCGCACGGTTGAATAAAAAAATGTCCTGACACTCCTCGTCAGGACATTCAACTGGCGCATACGAGGAAGACACGCCAGAAGGCCATCACTATTTTAGCCCTGGGGTTTAGGGGCTGTAACGTTAAAGATCGACAAATTTGAAGACTGCTGTTAACACGGCTTCGAGGACTTTTGGTGGGTCAATACGTTATCCGATAAGCATAGTTATCAGATGTGACACTTTTTCTTCTCTGCCCTGCTCTGCGATGCGCCGGCAGGGGCATGAAAAAAACCGGCCGGAACGGGGTTCGCGTGTCGCGGGGTTTTGCTGTTATGCCGGTGGATAATGATCGGAATGGCCCGCGTGCCAGAGGCAACGCACAATGAATGTGCGTCGATAGGTCAGTTTGGATAAAAAAGACCCGGCCGAAACCGGGTCCAAGACGGAGTTATCTACGAGGTTATGGGCGCAACTTCCCCGGCCACGCCCAGCTACACTCTAGCCGCTTCCTTGCGCAGAGGGTGTCAAGAATCGTCAGACTTTAGTTTCTTGGCAATGCCGCCAAGAGGAGTTATCGGCATTGACAGCGTGCACAAAAAAACCCGGCCGCAGCCGGGTTCGTCATCGCTCAGGACCGCATGATCAGGTACACGGCCAGGAGCGGCAGGTTCGCCGCGGCGATCGCCGCCAGCGGGTGATAGAGCCCGTAGGTGCCCGGCCAGAGGACCGACAGCCCCCGGTCGACGGTCGCCAGCGCGATCAGCAGCGCCCCGGCCGCCAGGCCCCGCCCCACCCGCCTTGCTTGAACTGCATCTCTGTCAGCTTCATCGTCGTGGTCCGTTTGGTTTGTGTGGCCAATGCGCTGTCGCGCGGGGGCCGCTTGGTGCCCGCTACAGGTGCCGATCGGCGTCCATCCGTTGGTGCAGCACGCGAATCACGTCCAGAGTCTCGGCTGTCTCTCGATAAAACACCACGTGCGAGCCGACTAGATAGCGCCAGTAACCTTCGCCGGCGCGACTCGGCCGCCCGACCCACTCGCGGCGCGCCAGCCGCTCGAACGCCATGACCAGATCACCCACATAGCGCTCGGCCTGCTCGAGCGACCAGCGGTCAAACGTGTAGATCCAGATGTCCTCCAGGTCGGCCTCGGCCAGCGGCGTGAGCCGCACCGTGCGCGCCTTAACTGGCATGTTTGACCCGCATCCGGGCCAGGAACGCCTGGCTGTCAAACGCGGCCGGCGCGCCCGACGCCTCGCCGGCCTTCAACGCTTCCTGCAGGGCGCGTAACTCCGTTTCCTGCGTCTCGAGCAGGCGCAGTCCCGCCCGTACCACGTCGCTGGCCGAACCGTAGCGGCCGGACGCGACCTGGCTATCCACAAACTGGGTCAGGTGATCGCCCAGCGAGATCGATGTATTGCGCGCCATCATGCACCTCCTTGATCGTGAGGTCATGATATACCAAATTTTGGTACTCCTGGATCGCAAATCGACCGACGAATGTATGGCCGAGTTCGAGAGGTGGGACGGCCTGATCACTCGATTAGGCGCGGGCGCCGATTTAAGCGAGACAACCCTTCTGGAGAAGAGATCTCTACATTTGACGTTTGTCGAGCGCCTTGTGCACAAGCCGAACCGGCGAAGAAGCTGGGCGGCCCGCTCGATTACAGCCACATGCCACTGCCCGCGGTCAATCGAGAGATATTCTCGGAACAGCAGTTGCCCCCCATGAAAAGCTGGGACTAATTCATCCTGCCGGCGGCAGCGCTTCGCTCCAACCGAGGTCGCGCACGACCGGCTTTCGTCACGCTGCAGCCGCGCCTACCGACAGTCTAGGTCGCGCGGCGCCGTTGGCGGGGAGGTGCCCCTGCTGTTCGCAGAAGACCGCGGCGTGATCGACATAATGCGCGAGGAGCACTGGCCGCAGCGAAGGGGGCCGGCCTTGGATCGGTTGGTCTCGCGCATCCGACGAGGATGCGACGCGGCAGATGTCGCTCGCTCAACGCAACGGCCCCTGGCGCCTGTCGAGCGACGCTCGGCCGTCGAGAACATATGGAGGAGGCAAGCTCGGTTGGTCGGTTCTTCAAACAGCTGAACTTGACTCTCAGCACGATGACGACCAGTACCGCCGAATTTCCCGCACGCATCAAAGAGATATCATTGGAATGATGCTCTGGAAGACTTCCTCGTGAACGTGACATCGCTCTTTGCCCCGACGGTCCCGGATGGCGAGAGGGGGGCGGGGCCGTCGAAAGAGATCAATCGGCTTGCAGTTGCGACCGAGCTTGTTCGCAACGAGACGGTCATGCTTCTCCTTCTGCCTGCTTCTACGGCACGGCGCAGCCGCTCCAAGGTCCGATTCCGCCCATAGTTGATGGGGCGGGCGACGTAGAGATGCATGATAAGAGTGCACGTAGCCATTTTGCGGTCAACACGATGTGAGTTGCGTATGCATAGATCGTATTCGCTGAGCATTTAGCGGCGACGTGATCGCACATCTGCGGGTGGCGTGGCCGTGCCTGTTGTAGGCACACGACCATTGAATACCAGCACGGCATGCAAAAGTGACCGAACGCTCGCGGCGACCAGCGTCGCATTTGTTCGACGGTCCCTGTGTGCGGCCAGCAGAGCTGGGTGTCCCTAATAGGGACACCTCTTCGAGTTCGCACGTGGCGACTGCGACGCCTATGGTTGTCGCCTTCCCGTGTCCCTAGTGGGGACACTTTCCAGCGAACAAAAAGCCCGCGCGAGGCGGGCTTGACGTGCTACGGGAACGATTCACTCGTTCGTCGCGAACAGTTGCGCAATCAAGGCCCGGATTTTGTCTTCCTTCTCTGCGCTGAGCATTCCCGCTTTGATCTTCACGGTGAAGCCCCCCGCGTCCTTCGTAATCGACCCCGCTTGGTTCTTCCCGGCGAAAATCTTCTCGATATTCCGATCGCTCAGGCTCCCGGCCTTGCCGCCCCCCTCGATAGCGTGCTTGATCGTCTTCGCAAGCTTGGTTTGATCGAGGTCGCCGGCAACTACCTGGGACCACAACTCTTCGGCAATTTCCAATGCCCGTTTTTCGCGATTGCGCAACACGGAAGCGACTTGCTCCGCCGCGTGCGCGCCAAGCAGTCGAGGTTGGATATCCAAGTCCTTAACGACGAATTCGGGCAAATCAGCGAAGGCCAAATAGCGGTAGAGCTCCGATCGTGAGATGCCAAGTGCCTCAGCCATGCGCTTGCGGTTCGGAAACTCTTTTTCCGTTTCTCGGATCGAACGAGAAACCTCGTAATCCGTAAGGCCGTCGCGCACGACGTTCTCGACCAAGGCCAGCATCGCCATGTCTTGGTCCGAGAGATCAACAACCACGACTTTGATCGTGTCCTTCCCTATCATTTTGTGCGCACGCCAACGGCGCTCGCCGGCGACAATCTGGTAGCCGGATGCCGCTCGACGTACCACGATCGGTTGGATTAGCCCAGATTCTCGAATGGATTCTGCAAGTTCGGTCAGCTTCGCTTCGTTGAATACGCGTCTCGGTTGCCACGGGTTCGGGACAATTTCCGCGGTCGGCAACTCGGACGATCCGTTGCCTTTCTCGAGTTCCAGTACGCGTTTCTGTACAGTAGCGAGGGCAGCGGCCATACCCGGCGCCGTGCGCGGTGACGTTGGCTTATCCCGTTGCTGCTCGAGCGGAATGTCTTTCGCGGGACGTAGGTCCGCGGTCTTGCTCATCATGCGTTCACGCAAGCTGCTCATGCTTCAGCCCTCCATTGCGCCACGTATTGGTCATCAATCCACTTGCAGTAATCCATCAATGGCTGCTTCACTCGTGCCAAGGTTTTGGCAACGCCGTCAGAGCGCGACAAGTCAAATACTGTCGAGAACGCAAGCGCACCATTACTCATCACGGAGCTCGCGGGAATTTCCGTCGTTGCGAGCCAATCGCCGTACGCGCGCTGTGCCCACGACCGGACCACCGGTGCCGAAGAAGTGGTGCCGTAATCGACTTTCGAAAGCAACACCGATATGAAATCGTAGGTCTTGTCCACTTCGTGCTCGACGAAACCTGCCGCAACCTCGGAGAAAAGCGACCAGAAGGACACCGACGAAATGAAGTCAAGACTCTCAGGGACCAACGGCATCACCATCGCGTCCGCTGCCATCAGGCCGTTGAGTGTCATATACGACAGCGACGGCGCGGTGTCGAGAATGATGTAGTCGTAATGCGCGCGCAGCGGTTCAATACCCCGACGCAACACCGACCAGAATTCGTACTCGGGGTCTTCCTTCTGCGCTGTCGGCAAATGGAACTCAGCGTCATGCAGATAGTTGTGGGACGGGATCACGTCGAGGCCGTCCCAATACGTGGTCTGGACCTTCGCGCCCAAGCCGCCTTCGATCGCGGGATCGTAAATGAACGGGAGCACGGTGTCCTCCCATGTCACATCCTTCTCGGCATAGAGCCCACAGAGCTCCGATAAGGACGCTTGCGGATCCAGATCGATAACCAGGACGCGTCTGCCACGCAGGCTCAAGCCTTGAGCGATACACATCGTGGTTGTCGTCTTACACGACCCCCCTTTGAAGTTGGCCGTAATCAACACGCGGCCGCGGTGGTGGCCTTGGCCCGTCACTAGCGCTGTCTGATGGACGTTGGATACCTGCTGCACCCAGGTGCGCGCCTCCGCAAGCGTGAAGATTCGAGACCGCCCCGTGCCGTGGGCTTCACCCGGCGGCAGACTGCCGCCTTCCTTTGTTGCGAGGTAATTAATCTTCTGACGATCAATGCCGCACATGTCGGTCAATTCACCGATCGTAAAGACAGGCGCAGTCTTACGCGGTCGCGGAGCTAAGATCTGATCGCGGAGCTCGTCAGTCATGACGGACAGTCGCTTAGCGAATTCTCCGAGTTGGGAGAGTTTCACGTGCCGCTCGACAGCCGGCAACTCGCTCATTTTCATTGGACGGTTCCTCTTAGATTCAACGGTGAGGCGCTTTTTCCACGCCTGCCACACATTTCCACGGTTTTAATTATTCAGGCGACGAACCGTAGAATACCTGCCTCATCCGGGAATAGCTACTTCAATCGCGTGGGGATCCGCATTTCGACGTTTACGTACCACATATCCAGGCGAATCAAGGTCTAAGCCAACACAGGCCAGTAGATCACGGCAATCACCTATATCAAAGGTGAGGTGAAATGTGATGGTCGTCAGGGCTCGATTTCTTTTCAATCCGCCGGCCCTTCACAAATTGCCTCACCTTGTAAGCTCCAATTGCGAGGTGGTTTCCGGCAGCGTGCACATTTCACCTCACCGTTGAAGGATCGTGACAACGGGTTGGAGGCGCTAGGTCACGGGCCAACACGGCCTCCCGTCAAAATGCTGAGCCTCGTAAGCACAGCGCGTCGCGTACTTGCGACACAGCTATCGTACAAGCTCCTGGTGGTTCGTTTTTTAAAAGATAAAACCCACAAACCACAAACAGGCCCATAATAGCCTTTTAAAATCAAGAGGTTATTGGCGTAAGGTGAGGAACTTTGTGTCAAAGGCGCTGTGGATTGAGCAGCAAGGTGAGCGATTTTCCCCCGAGAGGTGAGGAAAAATGGCATCGAAGGTGAGGTCTTTTGGCGGAGAGGTGATATGAATGGGCCGAAAGGTGAGGTGATCTGTGCGCATTGCGGGTGGAAGGTGAGGTGATCTGTGTTGACAGTTCACCTTGAGGTCGGTACCTTACGGACCAATATGACAATCCATAACGCGAGCGGAGGTCGCATGGCGGAAATAGGGCACATGGCAACGTCCCGCCAGCTAGCGCTCGCCCTGTTCGATGATGCCCAAGCCGAAGGGCTGGCCGTAGAGAACGCCCGTTCCGACATCGGGTTTTCGCGTAATAACGTACTCATTCGAATTGTTGACTTAGGTGTGGCCGCGCGACGCCTGATCGACGCGGCCTATTTCATTGTCGCCTGCGATGATCGTCCGCGTGACCTCTATGACGTTGAGCTGGACTACTTCAAATGGCTCATGCGTTACTCGAGCCGGAACAACACACACCTGGAGCAGGTGATCACCGAAGCGCAAAAGGCGCTGATTCAGGCGACTGCCGCCGTCGACGAGGACGGCGAACGTCCTTTCGGGTCTACACAGTTGATTGGCCGCATCTCTTACCAGGGGGGGCGTTTCCAGTTCCGCGTGCCGCCCGACCTGATCGGAATCATCCGTGGGCCCGGCAAGTCACATTGGTTGAGCTTACGCATCACGTCGTTGTTCACGCTCTCATATGCGCGCGTGATGTACGACAACCTCCTGCCGTTCGCTGACGAAGGGATGACCGACTGGATCCCGCTAGACGAGTTGCGGGGATGGCAGGGTGAGATGGGCGCCAACGCCCAAGTGTTTAAGTATTTCAAGCGCGACTGGCTCGAACCAGCCGTGCAGCAGATCAATGAGGTCTCTGACCTTGCGATCACGTACGAGACGCGCACCTTGCAGGGCTCGCGCAAGATCGGCAGTCTGCGGTTCCGAATCACCCGTAAGGATCTGGCCGAACGCGTGCTGCACACGCACGAGCATGCCCAGGCGATCTACCAAACCCTGAAGCAGGAGTTCGGCCTTTCCACCACGCAGTTCAACCAGATCGCGGGCGACCGTGACACTTACACCGATGAACGCTTGCAACAGGCGATCGACCGGACTCGGTTCAGTCTGAGGATCGGGAAGGTAACGAAGAGCCCGGCCGGATTCTTCATGAAGGCGCTCAAAGAAGGGTGGGTCGTCTCCGATGCTGAGCGAGAAATGGTGCAAATTCAGCAGACCCTCGTGCTACGCGAGAAGCAAGATGCCGAGGCCAAATTTCAGGTCCAAACGCGCATGGCGTTGCACACCGCTGCTCAGGACGTCACTGCCCAGGAACGCATGGGGGACGAGGTGCGCCAAGGGTGGGAAGCGTATGAAGCCGCGTCGCCTGAGCAGCGCGATGCTTGGCGTCGTCAATACAGGCGAACGCCTGCTGCGAAGCTGACGCTGCGTCGGTTGAGTATCGATCCGATGGCCGATCTGACTGCCGCGATTTTCGAAATGCATCCGGCACTAAAGAACGCCTTCGCCGGTTACGTGTTTACGCAAACAAAGTCCCTAAGAGCCAAGGTCTTCTAAGGCTTGGCGTCGAACCTTGTGGTCAGGGTTCTTTGTTTGTAGACATAGGACGTGTCGGATCCGAGGGTGTTTGATGGAGAGTAGTATCGCATTGATCGTTAGTTGCGTTTAAGTCAGTATCGGGCAACAAAACGCTCAAGGAATGTCTGTCATCACCGCCATCGAGCTGCTCGCTCCAGTCGGCGAGCTTGCTCGCGATCAGTTGAATTACCTCTCGAAGTTCTCGTTCTTTTCGTGCGGGAAATGGCGATTCGCGATAAAAATGGGACAAAAATAGGGGCGGCCGCGGCGGTCCGCGATTCTCCGCAGACCTCAGCCGCTGGCCCGTCGCAGGAACGACTCCGCTTCCCGGTACTGCCGACCGAGTTCAGCCGTCGCATAGATCGATGTGGTATCGAGTGAGTCGTGACCGGCGAAATTTCGCGCGCTCTCAAGACTCATGCCATTGGCCAGCGCATGCGACACGAACGTATGGCGCAGCCAGTGCGGGCTGGCTGCGCTGAAAGCCCGCGCGTGCGGTGAATCCTCGCGCAGCGCGGCGGCAGTGGCCATCGCGAAAAACTGCCTAACCGCCTTATAAAGTTGAATCGGATGGATCGGTCCGGTTTGCCGCGCGCGCGCGGCAAGCTCAGGCGCCGGATCGGTTTTGCTGGCCTTCGCCGCGCGCCGGATTTTGCCGATCTCGGCATTCGACAGCAGCGCTGGGATCAACGGCGTGGCGGCCGGGCAGGCGAGGGGATCGCGCGGCAGGCCGCGCGATTCCAGATAGTCGCCCATCAAGTCGAGCACCGCCGGCACCAACGGTACGAAGCGTTCCTTCGCGCGCTTGCCGACCACGCGCAGCAACCGGATGGTCCCCAGCTCGGGGCCCGCGTAGCGTTCTTGCACGTCGTCCGTGAATGCGCCACATAACTCGGCGCGCCGTAGCCCGGTGCTGTACGCAAAGCTCAGCACGAAGCGCATGCGTGTCGCGGCGGCCGTGTCCGGCATCGCGTCGAGCACGCGCATCGCGAAGCGCCAGGCGTCGGCGGTCAAACCGCGCTCGATCTGCAGACGCGATTTCGCGGCCACGCGCCGCTCGTTGCCGGCGGCGTCGTGCGTCGACCCGGTGAAGACGCGAACCTTCGCGAACGCGTTGTGATCCAGGTACTGTGCGTCGACCAGCTCGCCAAAGAACTTCTTCAGGGCGGACAGCGCATCCTGCCGGCTTTTGACCGACAGCGGCCCACGGAACGGCCGCCAGCCTAGATCGCCGCGATGCGCGGTGCCCGTCATGACCCATTGGCTCGCCGGCTGCGGATCGACCAGGAAACCGTTGATGTAGTCGCGCGCATCATCGGTGTCGAGGCTCGACAGCGCCTTGCGTTTCACGAAGATCGCCCAGAGCAGCAGGCGCTCCGCTTCGGTGCGGTAGCGCTGACGCGTATGCGGGTTCTCGTAGTCGGCGAGCCAGAAATCGATCGCCTCGCGGTCGTTGTTGGCGCGGCTGTTGTTCTTGACCAGATTGCGGTGTGCGCCGTGCGAGCCGTCCAGCTCGGGCGGCAGCAAGAAGCGCTCGAGCGGCACGATCGCGGTGACGGGGCCGGCGACCGCGAGCCGTGGCGCCGGCAGGGTGGATTCGGACGGGTGGGTTTGCACGCCGGCGGCCAACTGCAGGCCCGCGACGTCGCCGTAGTGCCCCAGCCACGCGGTGATGCGGCGCGCGCCGACTTCGCCCAGACGCGGCACGCGCCGGTACCAGCGATAGCCGAGCGCGTTGATCGTCTCCACCAGCTTGCCGATCGTGGTGAGGCCGACGTCGGCCAGACGCAGCGCGACGGCGGTATCGAACCAGCCGAGCACGTGGTGTTCGGGGCGCGGATCCTCGACCACCAGGCGCGCGAGCGCCTCGAGCGCCGCCATCTGCCGCGCGCGCAGGCGGGCGTTGCGCTGCTGTCGACGCAAGGTCGCGCCGGCGTCAGTGTCCGCGCCGGCATGCCGGGCGGCGAACAGGTCGAGCAGTTCCTTCTCGGTATAGAAACCGTCCGGATCGTGCTCGGCGGCAAAGTCCTCCAGCGACGGAATGGCCCGCACCGGGGCATTGGTCGCCGGCGCCGCGGCGAGGGCGGCCGGCCGGATCGCGAGCAGACGCGCGGTCGCGAAGTCCTGGCGCTTGCGGGCCGCGGCGACGAAGGCGGTGACCAGCCAGGTGCGGGTCGCCGTAGCCTTGCGCGCGTCGCGGCCGAATTCGAGGTACTGGTCGGCCAGCTCGGCGAGGTCCAGTCCTTCCAGATAGCCCCGGAAGAAGGCGAGGTGCTGCAGGCCGATGCGGCGCGTGGCGGCGGCTTCGCGACGGGCTGCGCGCGAGCGCGACTTGCGGCGCGCGGCCGGCGTGGTCGCGCGCCGCGGCGCCGCTGGCAGCTCGCGGAACTCGACATCGAGCACGTCTGGATCGTCGGCGGTCGTCATGGGCGGTTGCGAGGGAATACGGAAACTGTGTTGTTTGATACGCGTCCTGCGGCGCAGCGGCGTCCGCTCGCCTTTGACTTCGTCGGAGGCGGACGGACGGCGAGGGCACCACCGCATCCCGGGTGGTCGTCGACCGGCCGGCGAGCCTTGCCGGACAAGCGCGTGCGCCAGGTTCGCTCAGAAAAGGGGCGAATTGGCCAATAAAGTAAAGGGTAACATAGTAAGGACTATGTTACCCTTCATTTCGGGACATCGAGCGAACGCCTCAGGCTCGTGGGGCTCACACGACCAAAGTTATGTCTAGGGCCGGGGTGCCGGGGGGCACGAGGGGAGTAGCAGACGTGGCACGAACCGATGCCGTAGTCCGCGCAGGTCGGCCGGGCAGATTTGGCTGGAGAAACAGTCAGGTTGTGTGACACCGGAAGCCGGACCACGTAGTCTGCGCCTGTGATGGCGCCCGCACCGGCGCGCTGGTCGTGTGAGCGCGGGCCGGGCGGAAAACGTTCGCGATTGCTCTTGGCGAGCGTGGCTGCGACAGGTGTAAGCCGGAGTTCATTGGTGCGCTGCCCGCCGCAGGCAGTGGTGGGGCGGAGGCCAGCGATTTGCGTGTGTGCAGCGGGATGAGGTAGGGTGCAGCTTTGACTTTGTTGCCGAGGCTGTTCATGAACAAGCAGGAACTCATTGACGCGGTCGCAGCGGGCGCAGGCGTCAGCAAAACCGACGCGAGCAAAACCGTCCAGGCGGTCCTGGACGCGATCACGGACGCGGTGAGTCGCGGCGAATCGGTACAGCTGATCGGTTTCGGCGCGTTTTCGCAGGGGCAGCGCGCTGCCCGCACGGGACGTAATCCGACGACGGGCGCGGAGATTGCCATCCCGGCCGCGAATACTGTGAAGTTCACCGCCGGCAAGGCGTTCAAGGACGTGGTGAACGCACTGTGACGCAGCGTGATGTCGGGCAGGCCGCTTATGCGGGACTGCACCGTGAAATTGCCGATGTAGTCGCGTCGGCGCGCGAGGCGACGGCTCGCACGGTGAACGCCGTGATGACGGCGACCTATTGGGAGATCGGGCGACGAATCGTTGAGTTCGAGCAGGGCGGGGAGGAACGGGCCGCTTATGGCGAGGCGGTGATCCGCCGTTTGGGCGCCGATCTGTCGGAGCGATTCGGTCGCGGCTTCGGATGGCGCAATCTCGCACAGATGCGCGCCTTTTACTTGACGTGGCCTGCGGATCGGATTGTGCAGACACTGTCTGCACAATCCACGCCCGCCCGGATTGTCCCGACAACGTCTGCAAAATCGACCAAGACGGCGGTGAAGGCGCCGCCGGGCGTGGCCTTTGAGCTAAATTCAATCGCTCAGGCTTTTCCGTTGCCCTGGTCCGCCTACGTTCGCCTCCTCGCGGTGAAAGCGCAAGCTGCTCGCGACTTTTACGAGGCCGAAGCGTTGCGTGAGGGTTGGTCTGTGCGGCAGCTTGACCGTCAGATCAGCAGTCAGCTCTATGAGCGGCTGGAGCTGTCACGCAACAAGGCGTCCTTGCTCGGAAAGGCGGCTATAGCGCAACCCGGCGATCTTCTATCGCCTGAGGAAGCGATCCGCGATCCGTTTGTCCTCGAATTTCTTGACATGAAGGACGAATATTCGGAGTCGGATCTCGAAGCGGCCTTGATCCAGCACCTGGCGGATTTCCTCCTCGAGCTCGGCGATGACTTCGCGTTCATAGGTCGGCAGCGCCGTCTACGGATCGATGACACTTGGTTTCGCGTCGATCTCGTGTTTTTTCACCGGCGCTTACGCTGCCTGCTCATTATTGATCTGAAGGTCGGTCGCTTCAGCTATGCGGACGCGGGGCAGATGCATCTTTACCTCAACTACGCGCGTGAACATTGGATGAAGCCCGGCGAGAACCCTCCGGTTGGCTTGATTCTGTGTGCTGAAAAAGGCGCGGCAGAGGCGCATTATGCACTCGACAATCTACCGAACAAGATACTCGCAGCGGAGTATCAGATGGTCCTGCCGGATGAGGCCACGTTTGCTCGAGAATTGGAGCGAACCACGACCGAACTGGAGCGCCGTGGCCGCAAGGCGTGACTTCCCGTCCGAGGTTCCGAGGCGCTTAGGCACGCGCGTATCGGCGAATACGATGAAGCGGTCGCCCGGTAAAAATTGATGTTGTTGGCACGGCAATCAAGCTATGCGAAAAGTAAGCACGAGACCAGTACCGTCTGTGAACGCTCGGTGACGAGTGCCATGATGTCCTGTGAAGGACACGAATGACCAGTCGTGTCCACGATAGGAGTTGTGGACAGAGTGACTCAGACAGTCGAGATCCCGCCGAAACGGCAAACTCGCCGACATCCCACGGAATGGAAGCGGACCATCGTCGCGCTGACATTCGAGCCCGGCGCATCGGTCGCCCGTGTTGCTCGCGAGAACGGCATCAATGCCAATCAGGTGTGGGCATGGCGTCGCCTCCATGCGCAAGGCCTGCTAACGGACGATGCGATTCCAGACGCAATGCTGCCGGTTGTCGTCAACGAACCGTCTCAGCCGTCGATGGCGCTCGAGGTGCCGACTGCGACCGACAACATACCGTCCGGCTCGATCCAGATCCAGCATGGCAAGACGTCGATTCGCATCGAAGGCGCGCCAGACCCGGACGTGCTGCGTTCTGTTCTCGATCGCATTTTACGATGATCGGTCTGCCTCAAAACACGCGGATCTGGATCGCGGCGGGCGTCACCGATATGCGATGCGGCTTCAATTCGTTGGCCGCGAAGGTACAGACGGTGCTGGAGAAAGATCCGTTCTCTGGACACGTGTTCGTGTTCCGGGGCAAGCGCGGTGACCTGCTGAAGTGCTTGTATTGGAGCGACGGCGGGCTATGTTTATTGGCGAAGCGGCTCGAGAAGGGGCGTTTTGCGTGGCCGCGTGCTGACGCCGGCGTGGTCGCGCTCACAACCGCCCAACTGTCGCTCTTGCTCGAGGGTTTCGATTGGCGGCAGCCGGTCGAAGCCGCGCGCCCACGCAGCGCGCTGTAAACCATTGTTAACTGGTGCTCGCGTGATCATGGGCAGTCGTAAACTGTCCTCATGGAATCGACCTCGACCGCGCTGCCCGACGACATCGACGCTTTGAAAGCGTTGCTGCGTGAGCGCGACGCCCAGGTCGCCGAGCTGCGGCAGCAACTCTCGTCGCGCTCACTTGAGATCGAGCACCTAAAGCTCACGATCGCGAAACTGCGCCGCATGCAGTTCGGCCGTAAATCGGAGAAGCTGGATCGTCAGATCGAGCAGCTCGAATTGCGGCTGGAGGATCTGCAGGCCGACGAAGGCGCCGCCGATGTAGCAGCCGCTCCCGAGGCAAAGCGGCCGCGCCGCGAAGGTCCGAGCCGCAAGCCGCTACCCGAACATCTTGAACGCGAAGAGCGCGTCCATCTGCCCGCCGATGATGACTGCCCCGATTGCGGTGGACAGCTCAAGCCGTTGGGCGAAGACGTCGCGGAGCAACTCGAATACGTGCGTGCGCACTTCCGTGTGATCCGTCATCGCCGCCCGAAGCTGGCCTGCGCGCGCTGCGATCGCATCGTGCAGGCTGCGGCGCCGAGCCGCCCGATCGATCGGGGCATCCCGGGTCCGGCGCTGCTCGCCCACATCGCCGTGTCGAAGTTCGCGTACCACCTTCCGCTGCACCGCCAGGCGGTGATGTACGCGCGTGACGGCGTCGAGATCGATCCCGGCGCGATGGGCTACTGGATGGGCAGCATCACGGCGCTGCTCGCACCGTTGGTCGACGCCGTGCGCCGCTACACGCTGGCCTGCGGTAAGGTGCATGCGGACGACACTCCGCTGCCGGTGCTGGCGCCGGGCAACGGTCGAACGAAGACAGGACGTCTCTGGGTCTACGTGCGCGATGATCGGCCGAGCGGCTCCGACGAACCGCCGGCGGCCTGGTTCGCCTACACGTCAGATCGCCGCGGTGAGCATCCGCAGCGACATCTCGCTGACTTCACTGGTGTGCTGCAGGCCGATGCGTTCGCGGGCTATGCCGAGCTATATCTCGACGGGCGCGTCCAGGAAGCCGCATGTATGGCTCACGCGCGCCGGAAGATCCACGACCTGCATGCGGTGCGCCCCAACGCCGTGACGGAGGAGGCGCTGCGCCGGATCGGCGCGCTCTACAAGATCGAAGAGCAGATCCGCGGCAAGCCGCCCGACGAACGGCGCAGTGTGCGCCAAGCGCGGGCGGTGCCGCTGCTCGACGACATGAAGCGTTGGTTCGAAGCGACGCTCGCCAACCTCTCTGCAAAATCTGACACGACCAAGGCGATTCGGTACGCGCTGAATCGCTGGCCAGCGCTCGTCTACTACTGCAGCGATGGGTGTGCGGAGATCGACAACCTGATTGCCGAGCGAGCATTGCGAGCCGTCGCTCTCGGACGGCGGAACTATCTGTTCGCCGGCGCCGACTCCGGTGGCGAACGTGCCGCCGCGATGTATAGCCTGATTGGCACGGCGCGCTTAAACGGCCTCGATCCCGAGGCGTATCTCGCCTACGTGCTCGAGCGCATCGCCGACTATCCGGCTAACCGCGTCGACGAGCTGCTGCCGTGGAACGTGGCGCCGTCGCTGCCGCCTACTGCTCGCGTCGACCCCATCCGATAGCGTCGCAGAGCTCCGCAGTCAACAACCTGCACTACGGTACTGCTCGGGCGCTTACCCTCGAAGCGTGCGTTGACCGCGCGCTCCTTGCCGCGGCCGACCTTGTCCACGGCGGTCTTCATGTTGTCGTAGATGCCGCGGCGCGGCACGCCGCCGAACGCGGCGAATGCGCGGGCGTGCGCATCGAACAGCATCTCGTGACTCTGGGTCGGATAGGCGACCAGCCAGAACGCCCGGCTGGCATTGAGCTTGACGTGGGCGACCTCCAGGCGTCGCCGCAACCCGCCGATGAAGGCGTATTCGCAGCTCCAGTCAAACTGGAATGCTTCGCCGGGTTCGAAGGCCAGCGGTACATAGGCCTTCCTGTGCGGAGCTTCAGCCTGCTCCTCGTGCCAGCGTCTCACGAAGGCGCTGACGCGGCCGTAGCTGCCGGCGTAGCCCTCGCCGCGGATGGCCTCGAACATGAACCGGGCCGTGCGCCGGTCACGCTTCGGGCGATGACTGTCTGCCCGCAGCCAGCCCGTCAGTTGCGCGGCCCACTCGTCGACGACGCTCGGGCTGACGCGCTTCGGGTACTTCGGCTCAACGGCATCCGTCTGCCGAAGCCAACTGCGCACCGTGTTCCGGGACAGGCCCGTGCGCCTGGCAATCTCGCGCAGCGGGACCTTCTCGCGGAAATACATCCGCCTGATCTTGGCCAATATGCCCACCGTGATCACCTCTGTATCCCCTGCTCAAAGATTGAGCAGGGCATTCAATCACGTGGGTCAAAATTCGATGAAAACTACAGCCTCAGGTGGGTCAATTCTGCGTGGACATCAACACCCGCACTTTACCCCCAGTTCTACTGGCGCCATTACGCCGATCATCCCCGGCTCCTTTACGCCGATCCGTGACACGCATGCCACGCAACAGCGAGAAGCCGAGGCGCACGGGCGCCGACGTCGTCGGCCCTTCGAGCGCTGAATCCCATGTGCTCACGTTGACGTCGACGGGCAGCACTTCAATGGTAAGCGGTCAATAAATGACGCCCTTCCCATGAGGTCAGGAGGTCAGAAGCTAGGTGTCTGCGTGGACACTTGCACTCAGACCTTAATGTCAGAGCAACCGAATCTTCGAAACAGACTGGTAGTTGGCCGGAAGCGAGACGGTCGACGCGAATTTGATGAAGCAGCACGGCGGGAGCTGGTCGAGCTGTGCCTGCAGCCTGGCGTGTCGATTGCTCGCACGGCAATGGATCACGACGTCAATCCGAACCAGTTGCGTAAATGGATCGCGAGCCATCAACAACGGCAACTTGCACGGCCATCGGCCGATGAGGTTGTGGCCGACGGTGTACCCATTGATATTCCAAGGCCAACGTCCCACTATCCCTCACTCGAGTCGAGCGAAGCGCGCCATGCCGACCAGCTCGGCCTGTTCAACGAAGCAGAGGCGCTGGCGACGACCACCGATGCGCCCGCGCGCGAGGACGTGCCCGGCACATCGGTCGCAGTTCACACGCGCGGCAAGCGTGGGCGCAAACCGCTCGATTCGAACCTGCCGCGCGAGGTCGTGCGGCACGAGTTGCCCGAGTCCGAACGGTTCTGCGCGCACGACGGCCACGCCCTCGTCGAGATCGGCGTCGAAACAAGCGAGCAGCTCGACGTGATTCCCGAGCAGGTGCGCGTCGTTCAGCACCAGCGGGTCAAATACGCCTGCCCGTGCTGTGATCTCGGTATCAAGGTTACGCCGGCACCGGCGCGCATCATTCCTCGCGGGCTGCTCACGGAATCCGCGCTGGCGTGGATCATCACTGGCAAGTACCAGTATGGTATGCCGCTGTATCGCCAGGCTACGCTGCTGCGTCGCTTCGGCGGTGACATCTCGTCGAACACGCTGGCCGCCAGTCGTAGAGCAAATTAATTCTGTCACTCCAGAATCCCCACGGTTCAAGGCATCTGGCACCTGAGTTGACGACTTTATTGACAGTCTCACCAAAATAATGTCGTCAATTCGCATATGTCCGGATTAAATTTGTCAACTCCCGTCATAGACTTCGAAGCCGGACCGTAAGGCTCTGATTTTATGGACGATTCCCGGCACGCGATGCGGCCGGTTACGACGCCGCGCCCGCGCGGTGCACCCCGGCTGGACGGCTTCAGCCTCAAACTCAATCGCCGACTGACGCTGTTCCAACGCGGCGCGCCTGAACTGTGGCTGCTGATCGAAGTGGATCCGGCGGTCCAATCGTTTTGCGAGCGGCCGGGTTACGCGCAGCTCAGTGGACAGCGCTACCTCGCCGATTTTTGGGTCCGCTATGCCAACCGCGAAGAGTTGGTCATCCTGTCCGATTCGCTAGCGGAAAAGCCGCAACCAGCTGCGCGCCCTGATGACGAACTCAAGGGTATGCGATCCGTTAACGACGTCCTTGTCTAGAAATCGCTTCACTCTGATGCTACGTGTCCACGTGGACAGCTGGTATCAGAGTGTATGAGTGAAAAACGAGACCTGCGTAGCCGACTGGTCATCGGCCTAAAGCGAGATGGGCGCCGAGAATATGACGATGCCGCTCGAGACGAACTGGTACAGATCTGCCTGCAACCTGGCGTTTCAATAGCACGGACCGCCATGGAGCATGGTCTCAATCCGAACCTCCTGCGCAGTTGGATCGCCCGCTACCAGAAGATTCAGGCGCAACTCGAACACGAGCGAGTCGCTCGTACGCCCGCGATTTCTGACGGCGTCACGATCGACCTCCCCAGTACGCCATCGGCGTTCGTGCCGATCGTAGCGGCTACCGCATCGCCGTGCGCACAACCACCAGAGCTATTGCCTGCAACTCGACCGATGGCGCTCTCGCTGCACGTGAGTCTATCGAATGGCGTTGAGTTCGATCTTGGCGAAGCAAGCATCGACGAATTGGCCACCGTCATTCAAATGCTCGGGAGGTTGCCGTGTTCCGGTTCGACGAAGGCTTGAAGGTCTACCTGCACCGCGATCCTGTCGACTTTCGGTACGGCATGAACAGCCTCTCGATTCTCGTCGAACAGTCGATGCGCCTGAACCCGATGGATGCGTCGCTCTACGTGTTCGGCAATCGACGTCGCGATCGGATCAAAATCCTCGGCTGGGATGGGAACGGCTTCTGGTTGCTAATGAAGCGCCTCGAGGCTGATCACTTCATCTGGCCTGACAAGAAAACCGAAGTCGTGACCATGACGACGGAGCTGCTGCACGCGTTGCTCGACGGCGACGACATTACCACGGTCCAGCGGCATCCGACGCGGAAATATTTACGCGTGAGCTGAACATCGAATTGGCATGCCTGTCCAATCAGCATGCCGATTCAAGTCACCGTCACCGCCGATGAACTGGCCGCGCTGCTCGCGATACGTGAGCAGCACGCAGCGCTTCAGCAAGAGCGAGACGAATTGCGTAGCATGGTGCGTCTCGTGACTGCGGAACGCGATCTGGCCGAAGAGCGACTGCGCTCCTACCGTCGCGAATTGTTCGGCGCGAAGAGTGAAGCACGGGACTCCGATCAGCTCGGCCTGTTCAACGAGGCCGAAGCGCTGGGCGCAAACGCGACGCCCGCGCAGGAAGATGCACCCGATACGACGGTCGTCGCCCATACGCGCAAAAAGCGCGGCCATCGCAAACCGCTCGATCCCAACCTGCCGCGCGACATCGTACGGCACGAACTACCCGAAGCCGAACGCTTCTGCGTGATCGACGGTCACGCACTCGTCGAGTTCGGCGTGGAGATCAGCGAACAGCTCACGGTGATCCCTGAGCAGCTTCGGGTGATCCAGCACCAGCGCGTCAAATATGCGTGCCCGTGCTGTGAGCTCGGCATCAAGGTGACGCCGGCGCCGCCACGTATCATTCCCCGCGGACTGTTGAGCGAATCGGCGCTCGCGTGGATTGCCACCGGCAAGTATCAGTTCGGCATGCCACTGTATCGGCAAGCCGGTTTGCTGCGCCGCTTCGGCGGCGACATCTCATCGAACACGATCGCCGCGAGCATGGTTCGCGTCGGCCTTGCTGCGCAGCCCGTCATCAACCTGATGCGCGACGCGCTGCTTGATGCCGAGCTGATCTACTGCGACGAGACGACGCTCCAGGTGCTGAAAGAAGAAGGCCGCCGCGCGCAAACGAAGAGTTACCTGTGGGCGCAGATGACGGGTTCGGGTATGCCCATCCGCTGCTTTACCTATACACCGGGACGTGGCGCCTGGCTTGGCGACAAGCTGTTCACCGGCATCCGTGCGGGCGCGGTCATGATGACCGATGGCTACGAACCCTACAACGACATCGCTGAGCGTCACCAACTCGTACATCTGGGATGCTGGGTTCACGTGAGACGGAACTTCGTTAAAGCGGAAGACAGCGTGCCGAAGGCAGCGCGCACACCGGATCTGCTCGCGACGCGCTTCATCAAGCTGGTCGGCAAGCTGTTCGCGGCCGAAGCGCGTAGTGAAACATGGTCGGCATCGCGACGACAGCGATTGCGACGACGTTACAGCACACATGTGCTCGCAGCGATCCACACGCTGATGGTCGAGCAGTCACCCGGTGTCGCGCCGAAGAGCCTGCTCGGCAAGGGGTTAACCTATCTGCGTTCGCAGTGGCCGAAGCTCATCCGCTACGTCGAAAACGGCGACTGGCCGATCAGCAACAACCCCTGTGAAAACGCGATTCGGCCGTTCTGCGTCGGCCGCCGCGGATGGTTGTTCAGCGATACCGCCGACGGCGCGCACGCGAGTGCCAATCTGTACTCTCTCGTCGAGACCTGCAAGGCGAATGGCATCGACCCCTATCGCTATCTCACCTGGCTGTTCCAACACCTACCGCTAGCAAAGAGCGTCGACGACTACGACGCGTTGCTGCCCTGGAAAATGCCGGCCGACCTGCGCTGATCCGCTTCCTTACCGCACCTCAAGCGCTCCACCGATTTGCTCTGAGGGACGTCATTCGTGGATCGCATACACTCAAGGGCATACCCATCCGTTTGGTGACATCAACCGACCTCGCGGCCGCGCGCGCCTGGATCGATAATTGGCGGCACATGTTGCCCTGTCTGGTCGCGGCGCGCGGGTTGGTCTCGTCTTCGCTCCTACGCGCAGTCGAAATTTTCGTGACGATACCGCATACCTTGCTCGAGATCGAGCGCGAGTTCTCGGTCGGCGATCCGGCGCTGGTCCGTGCGGCGGTTTTCGGGCTCTTGCATGCAGGGCACGTCGACGCGGTTGACCTGCGTACCGAGCCGCTGTCGTTGCTGACGTGCTTCGCCGCAACCGAGGCGACATGATGGCACGTCGCAAGGCGGAATTTCAAACGCTGGATCCGTCGATCTGGCCGACCGTCGCGTGGACCGAGTTTGATGCTGCCGAACGGGAATCGATCCGGGCGCGTACGACAGCGATCGAGCAGTATGCGCGCGGCGCGCCGATCAAGGAGATAGAGCAGAGCACGGGCGTCAACCGACGACAACTTTATCGCCTGCTCGAGCGCGCACTCACAGCACATCCAGACGGGCGCCTCTGCGGCTTTCGCGCGCTGATCTTGCACTCACGCGTTGCCGATTACGTCCGCTTGAGTCCGGTGAAACTGAACGGCGAACGCGGAAGCCGCGGCGCCGTCGGCGCGTTGTCGCAACTGCTTGAGCGTTTCCCGGTGCTCGCGGCGTGGCTGCGGTTGCAAATCAAGCAGCACCGCGTCGCGTTGATCGAGATCCGTACCGGCGGAGAATTGCGCACACGCCTACGCGGCCTGCAAGGACTGCATGCGGGCTTTCTGCAGCAATGTCGTCAGTGCGGCCTCGTGGCTGTCGACTATCCGTTCAATACGGCGAGCCACGCGATCCGCTCGCTCTCGGCCCGCGTGAAAAGCGAACTGCTGAGCGGATTCGGCACCGCTGCGCGTGCCGCCGGCGCGACGCATCTGAAAGGCCTGCCGCGCAGCGATGATTTCGCTGCGCCCGTCGCGACACGCACCTACCAGGTCGTTGAATTCGATGGACACCGGCTCGATATCCGTCTCAAGGTCGTGATGCTCGATCCGCTCGGTTTTACGCACGAGTTCGAAATCGAACGCGTCTGGTTGCTGGTGATCATTGACGTTTGCACACGCGCGGTGCTCGGGCATCACCTCGTCCTGGCGCGCGAATACAGTCGCTACGACGTCATCAAAGTGATCGAAGCAGTACTCGAGCCGCATCGGGCCCGGTCCTTCACGATTCCCGAACTCGGCCACGGTCCCATGGATGGCTACCCGTCTCAACGCATGCCGGAGCTCGCCTACGTGACTTGGGAGCACATCAAGCTCGACAACGCGAAGGTCGAAAGCTTCAACGGGCGCTTCCGGCAGGAGTGTCTGAACGCACATTGGTTCTTGTCATTGGCCGACGCGCAGAGCAAAATCGACGACTGGCGCATGTACTATAACGAGGTTCGTCCCCACCTGCACTTTAGAAGTGGGGGAATTCTAGGTGCAGAAAGTGGGGCGGTTTCCGGCGCGAATCAACAGCGTTAGTTCCCCGCGCATCGCAATTCGGCCGTTCGTCGTCGTTACGGGCTCACAAACACCGGAATGACCAAATGAGAGTTATAGTCGCCGCCGGTATGTATCGAATAGCGCCCGCTGTTGACGGTCCACTCATGTCGGTTTGTGACGTTCGGGAGCGGATACCGGTTGACATCGCGGTCCTGGATGAGAAGTCGCAGGCCTTCGCCCTTCTTGAAGGAAGTGCCAGAGGGCCATACTTCAATGTCGAGCTTGGTTGGCTTTCCAATCTCGAGCGGCTGAACATCGACGTGCGGATGAAAAGGGCGATTGGGCAGGCTTTGCTCGGTATCGATGGCCCGATGTGACGCACGTAGCCAGCCGAGCGCAACCGGTCCGTCATCGAACTGCGCGCAATAAGCGAAGGGCACTACGTTGCCATCCTTGTCGAGCTTTTGGACTGCAACGAAGACGTCCGCATCGGTCGCATCGTCGGCCGAGAGGTACATGTGCAGACCGATTCCACCTACGATGGAGGTGTCTTCCTCAAAGCGGAAGTCGAATGTCGCGGGTTGCAGCGTATTCGTGCCCGCGGTGTATGACGCAGTTGCCGTTTTCTGAACGGGCTCTGTCCGGAGCGAACTACTAGCAGCGTCCAAGTACAGCCGCTTGAGTTCCGTATTCTCTAACGGCCAGGACTGTCCAGCAACAAACTCCCCAGAGTAGAAGGCGTCGCGCAGTTCGAGACGAACTTTCGGCCACTCCGACAGTCCTGCGTCTTGGCCTTTCAGAAATTCAGTGTAGAACTGTTCCTGTCGCTCAAGACTGGAGGGTTCATAGTAGTAGCCCCACTTTTTCCGACCGTGAATCTCAAGCCACTTGTGCTTTGACGAAATGCGCCGAAAACCTTCAAGTGTTCCGCGCGTGTGCAATCCATGGTCGGACCAACTTGCCACCACGTATGCCGGGACATCAATGTTCTCCAGTGCCGCGATTTTTCCCTTCCAGTAATCATCAAACAACGGATGCTCGGCGGCCATCTTGACCAGGTCTTCATGCTCCGACAGCCCAAACTGTGCAACAGACTGGACGAATCCATAGAACCAGCTGTCCGGGATACCTCCGTGGAACGCTATTTCCCGGTAAGGGTCGGTCCAGCCTTCCCACGGATTGATAGCGGCAAGATGCGGGGGACGCTTCGCAGCGACGTGCCACTGCGAGACAGCAAGGTACGAAACACCGGCCAAACCCACCTTGCCGTTACTCCATGATTGGGTGCCAGCCCATTCAATGAGGTCGAAATAGTCATCCGCCTCGTCCGGGTTGAAGTAGGTCATTCGCCCTTCGGAATTCCAGGCACCGCGTGGGTCAACGTTAATTACCGCGAACCCTTTGGGGCACCAGTAGACCGGGTCGGGCGCCTCAAAGGCGGTGTAAGAGGAGACCTGTCCCTTAGCAACTCCCGCCCTAGTGAAGTATTTGTCGTACTGGATGGGCGCGTGCTTTCCGTATGGACTCCAGGCGATGAGCGGCGGTACTTTCGCCGCGCCCTCCGGCCGAAACACGTCAACATAAATTTTTGTGCCGTCGCGCAGGGTCACCGCAACGTCGCGCTCGATGACCATGCTCCCATCGATGCCGACTGAGTGCTTAAGAACCGGCGCCCCGGCCGTTTGAGGGTCCACTGATGGTGTAAAAACCAGCGCGTTATCGGGAGTTGCCATTGCTCGTCTCCATTTTCGTATGGTGTTTGAATAGCGCCGGCACGGGATTGTCACCCATGCGCATGCCACCAGCCAGATATTGAAAGATGCGGCCACCATTGTTAAATGAATTTTGCCGATTCTTTGCATCGACGCCATCGATAGGTAAGCAGTCGTACATCCACAAAGGCACTGACCCGATGGCGTAGGTGCATATACCTAGTCGGCAAATTCGTCGCATCTTCCTGCCAATGCGCTGTTTCACGGAGCACCCTATTGAGCCTAGGTCTCAGGCATTTTTCGTCGCATCATCAATCGACGCCGTCGATGGATTATATGGATACAATTCATGACATCGCTTCTGGTGTGCGAATATATTCAAACTATCAATCAAAGCGTCGATTCCGCAAGTACAGAGCACCGTCCCGTTCACAAGACTAGGTCGCGTGGGGTGCGCGGACGCCACGGTCTAAGCCACATGGCGACAGCACAAAATAAGTATTACTAAGGAGATGAAATGAAGACTCGTTTTTGGTCCGTCGTGTTGGCGGCGGCAACAGGCGTTGCTGTTCTCGCAGCCATGCCGGCCGTTGCAACGGAGAACGGAATCGACACATATCCGGTCGGCGTCAATACGGTGCTCGACGGCATACTGCCGCCTCCGGGTGATACCCGGTTCTACAACTACACGCAATACTACGTTGCTAACAAGTTCGCCGGCGCGAATGGCGAAAGCTCGGTGCCGGGCTTTCGCAGTAGCGTGCTAGTAGATGCGCCCCGAGTCGTGCACACATGGGGCCCGACACTGGGACCATTCACGATTTCGACCGGCCTTATCGTCCCGCTGTTCCACACGAATGTTAGGGTGCCTGTTGGAAGCGGGACTCGAACCGGCCTCGGCGACATCATACTTCACCCCTTGATGCTCGGGTATGTGAACCCATCCCATTCGTTGTTCGTCATGGCCTCGACTGACATCGGTTTCCCTACTGGCTCGTACAACGTGAACCGCATCGCGAACACCGGCACGAACACATACGCTTTCATGCCTAACGTGAGCGCGACATGGTTTCCTACTCCGGATTGGGAACTCTCTGGAACTGCTCAAGTAGAGTTCAACTCGCCTAACCACGCAACGAACTATCACAACGGCGCCGTTGCTACCTTCGATTGGGTAGTTGGTTACTCGGTCACGAAGGCGGTGCAGCTCGGAATTCAAGGCTTCTATTTGAAGCAGATTTCGGATGACAAGCAAAACGGCGTACCGGCTGCGGGCAACGGCTTCCGTGGCCAAGCGGTAGGCATTGGTCCCCAGATACGCTGGGACTGGGTGCCGGGCTCTTCCGTCGTCTTTAAATACCAGCACGAGTTTGCTGTGCGGAACCGCCCGCAAGGTGAGCGGTTGTGGCTTGAAGTCAGTGTTCCGTTCAAGTGATTCGGCTCATCGCGTCGGAGCTGCGTTGGCACTTCGACAGGCTGAAGCTTCGTAAGAGGCCAGTTCAAAAACTCCGGAGAGGGGTTGTTTACTTCCTCGGCAAGCTGTTAACCTTGGGCATCAGAACAAGGGAAGTCCAAGGATGGAAGCGCCAATCATTGACGACGAACTGTGGATACTGATCGAACCATTGCTGCCACCTGCGAAGCTTCGCGCGAAGAGCGATCCTGGTCGTCCGCGCGTGTCCGATCGTGCGGCGCTCAACGGTATCCTGTTCGTGTTCAAAACGGGAATTCGTTGGAACCACTTGCCGACTCGTCTGGGCTTTGGCTCGGGCGCCACTTGCTGGCGGCGATTGAGCGGCTGGCAAAAGGCTGGTGTATGGGACCAACTGCACGAGTTGCTGCTCGACAAGTTGCGTGCGACCGGCCAAATCGATCTGTCATACGCTGCGGTCGATTCGTCGTCCGTGCGCGCCGTTGGGGCGGGCGAAAAACTGGCCCGAACCCCACGGATCGCGCGCGACCCGGTTCCAAGCACCACATCCTCGTAGACGCCAACGGCGTTCCTCTCGTTGCGATCCTGACTGGCGCGAACACCAACGACGTCACGCAGTTGCTGCCGCTCGTTGATGCGATCCCACCCATCCGCGGCGTTCGTGGCCGACCGCTTCAGAAGCCCGGCGTCGTCTACGCCGATCGCGGCTACGATTGCACCCGACATCGTCGCGCGTTGCGCGAACGCGGTATCAAGCCGGTGATCGCCAAGCGCCGGACCGAGCATGGCAGTGGTCTGGGCAAGTATCGTTGGGTGGTCGAACGTACGCATTCCTGGCTCCACAATTTCCGTCGCCTACGCACTCGCTTTGAGCGACGTGCCTACATTCACGAAGCATTCCTGAAACTTGGCTGCTCGCTCATCTGTTGGAACATCTTCCGACGAGCTGAGCAGGGGTTTTTGAACTGGCCTCTAAAAAGAGACAAGGCTAACGCCCGTCGTTGATCACATGCGCAACACCACCGCCGAGCCGGAAGGGCCATCCCGTTTCGGTCGCGTGATCAGCTGTTTCGGTTCGCTGATCACTCATTCCGGGAACGTGATCACCCGTTTCGGCAAGATGATCGCTCGTTTCGGAAACCGGTGATCAGCGATCACCTTCGACCGAAACGGCCGATCACCATCAATCGGAACCACCGATCACGTTCAACCGAAATCGCTGATCACGTTCGCCGAAATACGCATCCGAGGCGCGCGCGATACCCCATCTCGGGGTGCGGCCGGTTGGTCAACAGGTGTTGACGATCACTTCGGCGCCAGGACCGTCGGAGGCTCCCCAGTTCAGCAATCTCCCGGGCGTTCATTTCATCTGAGCACGGTGTGCCGCCGACATGTGCTCGGACAACGTCGTATGGCTTGTTCCGGAGTCGGCTGTCAACCTCGGACGTAATTTCCCCAGAAGGGGGTGAGTCAAGATTCGGTGGAAATCAACAGCATTGGGGAGCTATATGCCGTTGAACGCGAGGTTCGCGGCCAGACGCCGGACGTGCGCCTGTCTGCGCGTCAGCTGCGCTCGGCCCCATTGCTCGCTGATGTGAAGGCCTGGTTCGACCACATGCTGTCACAGGTATCGGCGAAGTCGGGGCTGGCGAAGGCGATCAGATACTCGCTGGGGTACTGGCACGCACTCACACGCTATTGCGAAGACGGGCGTGTCGAGGTGGACAACAACACGGCCGAGCGCGCGATCAGGCCGCTGGTCCTTGGCAGGCGCAATTACCTGTTCGCAGGTTCCGATGGCGGTGGCCAAAGCGCGGCGGCGATCTACAGCCTCATCGGTGCGGCGCGCCTGAACGGCACCGAGCCGTTTGCCTACCTGCGCACGGTGTTTGAGCACATCGCCGATCATCCCATCAACCGCATCGACGAGTTGCTGCCGTGGCGCCTGATGCCGGCTGCGCACATCGAGCAGCAAGCCGCCTGACAATCAATCCGATGGTCCAACCCCGCAAACCTGCCGTGCGCTTGGTCAAGACGCCAGTGCCCGATTACGTACTGCGCGTTGAGCTGAAGTACATCAAGCCGGCGATCTGGCGACGAATCATCGTTCCCGGCTCGATCCGGCTGGGCAAGCTGCATGTCGTGCTGCAACTGGCCATGGGCTGGGAAGGCGGGCACCTGCACGAGTTCGTCTTCGGCAAAACCAACTATGGTGAACCTGATGACTTCGGATTCCAGAGCGATCCACCGATGCTCAATGAAGCACGGGGCACGCTGGCGAAGGCGCTGGGCGGGCTGAAGTCATTCACCTACATCTACAACTACGGTGACAACTGGCAGCATCGGATTAAGGTCGAGAAGGCGCTGGTGCCTGATCCAGACATGCGCCGACCGCTGTGCCTGGACGGGCAGAATGCGTGTCCACCGGAAGACGTCGGTGGAGTGCCGGGATATGCCGACTTCCTTGAAGCGATTACCGATCCGACACATGAGGAGCACGACCACCTCCTCGAGTGGTGTGGCGGCAGCTTCGATCCCGCCGCCTTCGATCTCGTGCTCGCGAATCAGCTGCTCTCAGAGGTCAAGTTCTGATAGTCAAGACGGCCTCGGATTGACGCTAAGAGGCCAGTTCAAAAACCCCTGCTCAGCTCGTCGGAAGATGTTCCAACAGATGAGCGAGCAGCCAAGTTTCAGGAATGCTTCGTGAATGTAGGCACGTCGCTCAAAGCGAGTGCGTAGGCGACGGAAATTGTGGAGCCAGGAATGCGTACGTTCGACCACCCAACGATACTTGCCCAGACCACTGCCATGCTCGGTCCGGCGCTTGGCGATCACCGGCTTGATACCGCGTTCGCGCAACGCGCGACGATGTCGGGTGCAATCGTAGCCGCGATCGGCGTAGACGACGCCGGGCTTCTGAAGCGGTCGGCCACGAACGCCGCGGATGGGTGGGATCGCATCAACGAGCGGCAGCAACTGCGTGACGTCGTTGGTGTTCGCGCCAGTCAGGATCGCAACGAGAGGAACGCCGTTGGCGTCTACGAGGATGTGGTGCTTGGAACCGGGTCGCGCGCGATCCGTGGGGTTCGGGCCAGTTTTTCGCCCGCCCCAACGGCGCGCACGGACGACGAATCGACCGCAGCGTATGACAGATCGATTTGGCCGGTCGCACGCAACTTGTCGAGCAGCAACTCGTGCAGTTGGTCCCATACACCAGCCTTTTGCCAGCCGCTCAATCGCCGCCAGCAAGTGGCGCCCGAGCCAAAGCCCAGACGAGTCGGCAAGTGGTTCCAACGAATTCCCGTTTTGAACACGAACAGGATACCGTTGAGCGCCGCACGATCGGACACGCGCGGACGACCAGGATCGCTCTTCGCGCGAAGCTTCGCAGGTGGCAGCAATGGTTCGATCAGTATCCACAGTTCGTCGTCAATGATTGGCGCTTCCATCCTTGGACTTCCCTTGTTCTGATGCCCAAGGTTAACAGCTTGCCGAGGAAGTAAACAACCCCTCTCCGGAGTTTTTGAACTGGCCTCTTAGGGGACAGGTTGATGCCGGCACATCGGATGAGCATGCGCAAACTGAAGGAAGTATTGCGGCTGAAGTGGTCGTGCGGCCTGTCGCACCGCCAGATCAGCCGCGCGATCGGCATCAGCGTCGGCGCCATTTCGGCATACGCCGCACGCGCCAGCGCGGCGGGCCTCGACTGGGCTGCCGTCGAACCGCTTGCCGATGACGAGCTCGAGATCAGGTTAGACCTGCCGGAGGAAGCAGCGGCCCCGACCCGGCGGGTCGATCCGGATTACACGGTGATGCACCGCGACCTGCGCCGCAAGGGTGTGACGCTGCAGCTGCTCTGGGAGGAGTACGTCGAGGCCCACCCAGGCCAACGCACCTACCGCTATACGCAGTTCTGCCAGCGGTACAAGGACTGGGCTGCAGCGCTGAAGCGCTCGATGCGTCAGCAACACCGCGCCGGCGAGAAGCTGTTCGCCGACTTCGCCGGGCAAACCGTGCCGATCCTCGACCGCGACGGCGGCGTCGCGTTCAAGGCCCACGTGTTCGTGGCCGTCCTCGGTGCCTCGAACTACACCTATGCATGTGCGACGAGTTCCGAGGCCATGCCCGACTGGATCGGCAGCCTGACGACGCGTTGGAATTCTATGGCGGTGTTCCCGAACTGCTGGTGCCCGACAACCCCAAGGCATTGATCGCCAAGGCCGACCGGTACGAACCGGTGCTGGGCAACACGACGCTGGACTTCGTGAACCACTACGCGACCGCCATGTTGCCGGCGCGGCCGCGCAAGCCGCAGGACAAGGCGAAGGTCGAGGTCGGCGTACAGTTCGTCGAGCGCTGGATCCTCGCTCGGCTGCGCAACCACCGCTTCTACAGTCTGGCCGAGCTGAACAAGGCGATCGGCAAACTGATCGCCGACCTGAACCGGCGCCCGTTCAAGAAGCTCGACGGCAACCGTCGCGAATGGTTCGAGCGACTCGATCGACCGGCGCTGCGCCCGTTGCCGGCACGCCGCTACGAGATCGCGACCTTCGTGAAGTGCCGCGTCAACATCGACTACCACGTCGAAGTCGATCACCACTATTACAGCGTCCCGCACAGCCTCGTGCGTCAGGAAGTCTATGCCCGCGTGACGCGCCACGGCGTCGAGATCCTGCACCGCGGCAAGCGCGTTGCCGCTCACGCCCGCAGCCGACTCCGGAACAAGCATACGACGTTGCCCGAGCACATGCCGGCGGCACACCGTGCCCACATGGAATGGACGCCAGGCCGGTTGTTGAACTGGGGCGCCTCGGTCGGTCCCGGCGCCGAGGCGATCGTCAAACATCTGTTGACCAACCGGCCCCATCCCGAGATGGGGTATCGCGCCTGTCTCGGGCTGCTGTCGCTCTCTCGCAAATACGGCAAGGAACGGCTGGAAGCCGCCTGCCAGCGGGCACTCGTGATCGGTTCGCCGACCCGCCGCTCCGTGCTGTCGATCCTCGAATCCGGCCTGGACCGACAGCCGATGCTCCCGATTCCGTCCACCGAATGGCATTCGCCCGATCACGAGAACGTGCGCGGGCCCGAGTATTACCACTGACCCAAGGAGGTCGCGATGTTGATGCAGCAAACCTTAACCCAGCTCAAGTCCCTGAAGCTCGACGGCATGGCCCGCGCGTTCGAGGAACAAGCGGCGTTGACCGCCAGCACCAGCCTATCGTTCGAAGAGCGCTTCGGCATGGTCGTCGAACGCGAGCTCGCCTGGCGCGATACTCGGCGGCTCGAACGGCTGCTGAAGTCTGCGAAACTCAAGAATCCCCAGGCCTGCATCGAGGACATCGAATACCGGCAGAGTCGCGGCATCGACAAGAGCGTCGTCGCCGCACTTGCTGGCTGCGACTGGATCCGTAATGCACAAAACCTCATCCTGACGGGACCGACCGGAGCAGGCAAGACGTGGATTGCGTGCGCGTTCGGTCAGCAGGCCTGCCGACAAGGCTTCTCCGTGATGTACGTCCGCGTTGCCCGGCTGTTCGAGGAATTGAAGATCGCGCACGGCGACGGCAGCTTCACGCGGCGTAGAGCAAAACAATTCCGTCACTCCGGAATCCTCGTGGATCAAGGCCTCTGGCCCGCGAATTGACGACTTTACTGGCGGTCCCAGCAAAATAAAGTCGTCAACTCGCCTGCGCGCGCATTAAATTTGTCAATTCGCGTAGTGGACCAAGCGTTCCAGCGGTAACGTCCTGATTTTTAGCTCGATTCCCAGCGCGCCGCATGGTCGGTGGACGCGATGAGTTCAGACGGACGCTCTCTGCCTCAGGCGCAGTCACCTATGGTAGAAAAGTGGTGTCGCGGGACATTCGGGCCGACGGGTTGAATCCGCAGCCATGAACGGCCGTTCGCTCTCACGATATAAACTGGCGGCAATCTGGATTCTCCGTGCCCCATCCTGAGCACGAGATTGCATCGATCGCCTCCCCGGAAGTCGGCTGTATGCGGCGCAGGCATAACGGTCGAGATCTCCTTGAGCAGGACCGCGTACCCGAGTCAGCTCGTCGGGCAGTGGCCGGAGTCGTGTTTTTTTCGGAGATGCAACCATCGAATCGGACCTCACCGGACAATGAGCCGCCAATTGCCCAGTGATTAAGCGATGCAGAGAATGTGACCGATAGAATGCCTGAACAGCCGCACACAAAGAGATATCCCGGCAGGTTGAGCCGGTAAGGGAGATGTCATGCACTTGGGCAGTTTGACAATTTCGCGTTTCCGGTCTTGCGACAATGTAACCGTCAGCCTTCGCGCAGATCTGACCGTCTTGGTCGGTGAGAACAATGGTGGTAAGTCCAACGTCATCGACGCTATTCGGTTGCTCACCTTGCCGTTGAGCGGACGCCGGGAGCGATATCCGGAGGATGAAGACATCCGACGCAACGCGACCGTCCCGAACTTTCAGATCGAAGGTGTTTTCCGAGAACTCGGCGACACACTGAAAGGATTGCTAATCTCCGCAGTACCTGATCCCACTAAGAACGAAGCCGTCTTCGGTTATCGGTATGAGCCGCGATCCGAGCGTGCGCCCCGTGGCAAGTCCACTGTCTGGGCCGGACGCTTCGACACCAACGAGCCGGAGGCCGGCTCCATTGACCTGATCCGGCATGTCTACCTGCCGCCATTGCGCGACGCGCATCAGGCGCTTGGCACGGGCAGCGGCACACGGGTCATGGCACTGCTGCGGCACTTCCTGCCGAAGGATCAAGAACAAGATTTCCTTGCTGGCGTTAGGCGCGCGGAGAACAGACCCGATACCCTGACGACGATGAACACGGAAATCGGCACCGCTCTGAGAATGCTGACCAATGGGGTCCGCCCGCAATCGGCAGCCTTGGACTTCGCCACCGAGACCCTGCTCGATGTCGCTCGCGACCTGAGGTTTCGCTTGGCCGATTCTGGCCTCGTACCAGAAGACATCCGGGCTTCGGGTTTAGGCTACTCAAATATTCTCTACATGGCCACGGTGGTCGTCGAGTTGGCGAAGGCCAAGGAAGCGGACCTCACAATCTTTCTTGTCGAAGAGCCGGAAGCACATCTGCATCCGCAGTTACAAGTGCTAGTGCTCGAATTTCTCTTGGACCAGGCACGCCAATCGGCTGATCGTGCAATCGAAGCTGGCAAACCGGAAGGCCGCATCCAGATCGTCGTGACGACCCATTCGCCGAATCTAACCGCCTGGGTTTCTCCGACCCACCTGGTGGTCATGCGTTCGCGTCGTCGCGACCAAAATGGAGTAGCGGTCTCTGAATCGGTCAGCGTGCCCATCGCCGAATTGGGGCTAAAGCCAAAGACGCTGGATAAGATCAGCCGCTATCTGGACGTGACTCGATCTGCGCTGCTGTTCGGCGATAGGGCCATCTTGGTGGAAGGAATCGCTGAGGCACTGCTGTTGCCAGTGTTGGCACAGAAGCTTGTTCTCTCCGGTGACGCTGATGGATGGCTCCGGTTCAAAGGAACGGTTATCGTGCCGATCGAGGGTGTGGACTTCCGTCCCTACATCGAAGTACTACTTCGACCGCACGGCGACGCACGGATCGCTGATCGGCTGATCGTGATCACCGACGCGGACCCAACGGTGCTGGGAAATCGGAAGGTCGATCTGGAAAACCTCGCAGCAACGCATAGTGCGCAGCAGGCGCTGATGGTGCTGACTAATCAGCACACGTTGGAGCACGAGATTTTTGACGCTGGAAACGAGGCATTTCTAAAGAGCGTGTTTCTTCGTCTGCATCGCAATTCGCGTCGCGACTGGACGGATCGGATCGAGGGTGTCCCACTGCAAGACCGTCCCTGTGCGTTCCTCAAGCTGATTGAGGCCAAGAAAACTCGCAAGGGTGACCTGGCCCAGGCCATCGCTTCACGTATCGCGGCAGGCGAGCCGTTTGTCGTGCCGACATATCTTGCCGACGCGATTCGTGGCGCTGCGCAAGCATGACCCGCATTCAAGGTTTGACGGCAGAGCAGGAGGCATTCGCCACGCACGTCGGTGGCATTTTCGTGCATGCCTGCCCAGGCGCCGGAAAGACCCGCACGATCCTTGCTCGCCTAGCAAATATCGCAGCCACGCTGCCACCCCGTCGAGGCGTGGCGGTACTTTCGTTCACAAACTCAGCCGTCGACGAGTTTCGGGACCGCTGCCAAGCCGCAGGGCTCTCGTCACTCCTGAAGCATCCCAGTTTCATGGGAACGCTCGATGCGTTCGTTCGGAAGTTCGTGGTGCTGCCTGGTTGCGCGGCAACAACCACGACACGACCGATCATCCTCGATAGCTGGGATACGCTCGGCATAGAGATTCGGTTGTCGGGGCAATTCGCCTTCCGCGGCGACCCAGTGAGCCTGGATCTATTCGACCCAGAAACCAATGTCATTGATCCGGGGCGGATCGGGCACGCTGGATTGCAAAACCATGTTCGCCAGCATCAAGCCCGATATCAGCAGGCAGCGGCACATCGGCGACGGGCCTTGCTGCAGGCCGGCTATCTGAGCGCCAACGATGCCCGCGTTCAGACGCTGCGGCTGATTCTTGATCCTTTGAACGGCGGGGCACTGGGCCGGGCACTGGCGGCACGTTTTCACGAAGTCATGGTGGACGAAGGCCAAGATTGCAATCCGCTTGATTTGCAAGTTCTCTCGTGGCTCCGAGAGTACGGCGTGCACGTCACTTTCGTCTGTGACCCAAACCAAGCAATCTACGAATTCCGCAACAGCAATCTTGCGGCTATTCAGGAATTTAAGGAGACTTACCCTGATGAATCACGTCGAGAGCTAACGGGCAATTTTCGTAGCAGTCCTGCGGTCTGCCGTCTAACTGCCACACTCAAAAGCGCTGGCGGGGTGGATCAGTCTGTCGGCGACACCGCGAATGTTGCACATTCCGTTTTGCTTCTGACATATAGAGGTCGAGCGCCGGGTGAAACGGTCGGTCAGGCCTTCTTGAATCGGATTGCGGAACTTGGTTTAGATGCAACTGACGCGGTCGTCCTTGCGCATTCAGGCAAGGTCGCGCAACGTGCCGCTGGCGTGGCTCTCAACGATTCGAACGGCAACTCGCGGATCGAGTCGCTGGCTTGCAAAGTGGCGGAGTTCTGGTCGCCTCCCGCGACGGTGCGATCGAGGGAGGCGGTGGTTCAGGCGATGGAGACGTTGCTGCTGGACCTCATGGGTCTACGTCAGCCGAACGAGCATCCGGTGCGAACAGTTCAGCGTATTGGAATGGATCGACGTGCACATCGAAGATGCGCGCTGGGTTTCCTTACGAGTCTTCCCAAAGCGTGTGGAGATACCGATGCTGATCGGCTGGCCTGGATTGCCCGTGTGCACACGGAGACAGAACGGCTGAACCTGCCGCTGCCGGCCGGCGTGACCGTACGGAATTTCTTTCGGCGGCCGCCCAATGCACGATGGTCTGACCATCTTCAAATAGCGCTCGATCTCGGTCTTAGATGCGCCAAAATTCACGAGGCGAAAGGCCGTGAATACGGCGCGGTGTGTGTCGTGATTCCACCCAATCGTGCCCCTGAAAATCGAGGGGAAGCCCTGTTTGAATCGTGGGAAGCCAGCACCGATTCAGAGGCCAAACGCGTCCTCTACGTTGGCCTGACACGCGCCCGGCATTTGGCTGCACTCGCGGTGCCAGTCGCCTTCGCCGATCGTTGCGTTGCCCTGTTAGCAGCTGGTCAAGTGCCTTACACGAGAAGGGACCTATAGGCGTCATTGCTGCGGAATGATTTATCAGCGACGCTATGAATCTACCGAGCAACCGATTCGCGTCCGCTTTCAGTCGGCTCGATTGCCCCTTGTGGGTCGAAAAAAGCCTTACGGGCGGCTCCAGAACGGCCACCCGGCGTCGCGCGTGGCTGTTTCCAGGCATAGCAGAACGGAGTGATACCGAGATAGGCCTGCTTATCACGACAGCATGACTGCCCAGTCAAACTCGGGCTCCGTGGAACGCGTGACCGCGACTGCCGGCGGTGCAAGTGCGTCCCGGGCGAGGTGACACCTGTCTGCGCAACGCCGGGACCGGTGACGACTTTATTGCGCGACACTCAAGCCGATGAATTTGCGGCAGTTTTCCGTTTCCCTGTCGATGCGCATCGGCGAAGTGACGTTTTTGCTTCGCAAACGGTGACAACTTTCCTTTGGTTTACGCGCGGCGGCTCGCGCAGCTCGCCAAGATGGACGTCCTCCTGTTCGACGACTGGGGCCTGCAGGACCTCGATCAGGGTGCCCGAAACGATCTGCTCGAAGTGCTCGACGATCGCGTTGGCACGCGCTCCACGATCATTACCAGCCAACTGCCATTGGAACACTGGCACGCCTGGCTGCAGGACCCGACGCTCGCCGACGCGATCCTCGACCGGCTCGTTCATCAGGCCCACAAGCTACCGTTGAAGGGCGAATCGATGCGGAAGACCAACGCCAAGCAGTCCTCCGCATCCTGATCGTGATCACCTTCGCTATAATCCATTGACCGCGCAACACCACCTTCCAAACTGATCACGTTCGCCGAAACGCCTGATCACCATCACCGAAATCCGCACCTCGGACTGCTGTCGCTCTCGCGCAAGTACGGCAATCAACGGCTGGAAGCCGCCTGTCAGCCGGCGCTCGCGATCGGCTCACCGACCCGTCGCTCCGTGCTGTCGATCCTCGAATCCGGCCTGGACCGACAGCTGCGCGAGCTGCGTGGATCACGAGACGTTCGCACGCGAAAACACGATCCGCCGTTCTGAACGGCATCGACTGCATTACCTCAAAGGGGGCCTTGCGGCACCTTCGTACTTGAGAAAAATGCTCGACGTTGCGCCGCCGTTTAAGTGCGGTTCTGCACCGCCATCAACGGGACGATATGGGCCGAGCAGCCGCAGACTGTACGGTATCGCCAACTCTTGTGCCCAGCGTTCGGGACAAGGCAGCGTTACTTCTAGCTTTCAAAATACCTCTTATCGAAAGCTGATGTAAAGAATAAATTTGCGACTATAAATCATATCTCTTTGTCAATGACAATTGACAATATTGATTGCTGCATTAGAACAATTTACTTCGTAAATGTCAGGATTTCTTATCATAGGTCTCGATGCGCGCAACCGCTGTTCTCCAAGGCGATACCGCGGCGCACCATGCAGAAAATCTACCAAAATACTAAGTCGTGGGGTGCAGATTGAAGATTGGCTACGCACGAGTATCCACCGATGAGCAATGTCTCGATATGCAATTGACCGCCCTGCGGCAAGCAGGATGTGACGAGATTCGGACGGATCATGGTTTCTCTGGGGTGAGGCGCGATCGCCCTGGACTAACCCAATTGCTTGAGACGCTGACAAGCGGCGACACGCTGGTTGTGTGGCGGTTAGACAGGCTCGGGCGCTCATTGAGTCATTTGGTATACTTGATCAATGACTTTCGATTGAGAAATATTAATTTTACGTCATTAAATGAAAGAATAGATACCGAAACTCCATCCGGAATGTTCATGTTTCATATGATCGCCGCGCTCGCAGAGTATGAAAGAACCTTGATTAGCGAGCGTACGCGTGCAGGTGTTGCCGCAGCACGGGATCGGGGGAAAATACTTGGGCGGCCAAGGAGTCTAAGCCCTGCGCAGCTTCAAGCGGCAAAATCCATGCTAGCCGATATGAATACCATTGAGATTGCACGACAGCTCGGAGTTCATCACCGAACTTTGCGAAAACGGCTATTGGAGTTATAACTACCAATTTTTCAAGACCTTGTATTCTGATGAACCTTGCGACTGCTGATTTCGAATTGGGCTAGCCTCAATTCCACGATGAATTCTTGAACCTACGTTGGTTCGAGACGTTGGGGGAAGCCAAAACGATCGTCGAGGCTTGGCACCTGGATTGCAGAAACGAGAGTCGATCTCACTTTGCTGACGAATATTATATTTTAAATTTATCTGCTGGACCTTATATTGTATATGGAGTATTCAATCAAACACTGAATTGCATCACTTAATTTTTCAGACTGAGTATGCACGCGCACCTCCACGTCGCCTAATTCAGGTAATCCTTGATCTTTCCCTAATTTAATAATTCCATCAGGAATTGTGCTGGCAGCGAGTACCGTAACTCCTAGGCCGGCACGCACTGCTGCGATAATTCCGGTGTAGCTGGAGCTGACAAATGAAAGTCGCCAATCAATAGATGTGTGTTGCAAGGCTTGAACGATTCTACTTCGATAGATGCATGGTGGGGGGGCGACCACTAAGGGCAACGGGTGAAAATTGCGATCTTGGCTCTCAACTCCTCCAATCCAAACTAAAGGTTCAGTAACTATTTTTATCCCAGATTGAGTGGCCTCTTCGTGCAAAGCGATGGCAATGTCGAGCTGCCCTTTTTTTGGCGAGACAATAGGTTTTTGCTTAAATCGCACACCACCTCAAGTACAACGTTAGGGTAATCTTTCGAGAATTTCCCAAGAATTGCTGAAAGCAGTGCCGCATTGTATTCATGTGGTGCCCCTAATCGTATGGACCCTGTAACATCCGATGGCCGCAGTCTGACGACCGCTTCGTCATTAAGAGAGAGTATCCTCGTTGCATAATGTAAGAGGGTTGCGCCTTCATCTGTAAGCCTTAGGCGATGCGCGCCACGAACAAAAAGCTCTACGTTAAGCAATGACTCTAATCGCTGAATTTGTAGGCTGACAGCCGATTGGGATCGCCCGATGGCGTCTCCTGCTCGGGTAAAGTTTCCGAGATCAGCGGCCTTGACGAAGGTGCGAAGTAGTTCTGTAGGAATGTTGGTCATAGAGCATTATATATGGGGCGTTGTCAATGGTAAAAAATTATCTGATTTGCAGGTTAAATACGATTTAATGGGCACTGAACGCAGTAACCGAAGACGCGTCACGGGATTCTCATCATATTGATAGTTTGCTTTTATTGCGAGCGCATAAACCATGTGAACGCAGTGAACATGAACATAAGCTACGACAGGTCGCGCCATCTCTTTCTCCAGACTGCCGTATTGTTGTGCTGTCCTTGGCCGGCAGGAGCATCCTTTCGATTTTCCGTGGCTATTTTTGAGCTTATCTGAAGCTATTGTGTAAGCGGCCGGTCAGCCCGTCTTGAAGTTTGCTGGAGCTCTTGGGCGTATCGTGTCCACCTAACGAACAAGCGGACGCGTGAACACTATCGTCGAAGAATATTAATATCGTAAATACTAAGTTTATCAAAATCGCAATCACCTTGATCGGTAAGCGTCAATCCGAGGCCGTCTTGACTATCAGAACTTGACCTCTGAGAGCAGCTGATTCGCGAGCACGAGATCGAAGGCGGCGGGATCGAAGCTGCCGCCACACCACTCGAGGAGGTGGTCGTGCTCCTCATGTGTCGGATCGGTGATCGCTTCAAGGAAGTCGGCATATCCCGGCACTCCACCGACGTCTTCCGGTGGACACGCATTCTGCCCGTCCAGGCACAGCGGTCGGCGCATGTCTGGATCAGGCACCAGCGCCTTCTCGACCTTAATCCGATGCTGCCAGTTGTCACCGTAGTCGTAGATGTAGGTGAATGACTTCAGCCCGCCCAGCGCCTTCGCCAGCGTGCCCCGTGCTTCATTGAGCATCGGTGGATCGCTCTGGAATCCGAAGTCATCAGGTTCACCATAGTTGGTTTTGCCGAAGACGAACTCGTGCAGGTGCCCGCCTTCCCAGCCCATGGCCAGTTGCAGCACGACATGCAGCTTGCCCAGCCGGATCGAGCCGGGAACGATGATTCGTCGCCAGATCGCCGGCTTGATGTACTTCAGCTCAACGCGCAGTACGTAATCGGGCACTGGCGTCTTGACCAAGCGCACGGCAGGTTTGCGGGGTTGGACCATCGGATTGATTGTCAGGCGGCTTGCTGCTCGATGTGCGCAGCCGGCATCAGGCGCCACGGCAGCAACTCGTCGATGCGGTTGATGGGATGATCGGCGATGTGCTCAAACACCGTGCGCAGGTAGGCAAACGGCTCGGTGCCGTTCAGGCGCGCCGCACCGATGAGGCTGTAGATCGCCGCCGCGCTTTGGCCACCGCCATCGGAACCTGCGAACAGGTAATTGCGCCTGCCAAGGACCAGCGGCCTGATCGCGCGCTCGGCCGTGTTGTTGTCCACCTCGACACGCCCGTCTTCGCAATAGCGTGTGAGTGCGTGCCAGTACCCCAGCGAGTATCTGATCGCCTTCGCCAGCCCCGACTTCGCCGATACCTGTGACAGCATGTGGTCGAACCAGGCCTTCACATCAGCGAGCAATGGGGCCGAGCGCAGCTGACGCGCAGACAGGCGCACGTCCGGCGTCTGGCCGCGAACCTCGCGTTCAACGGCATATAGCTCCCCAATGCTGCGCAGTGCTTCCTCGGCAATTGGCGAGCTGTCCAGCTTGTACAGGTCATAGAACTTGCGCCGCGCATGCGCCCAGCACCCGGCCTCGATGACCGTGCCGTCACGAACGCGCTCCGATGACCGGCCATACTGCCATCGCTTCAGTCGCGAGATCTCGGCCAGCAACTGAGCGATGGTCTCGTCGCGCGAGGCAACGATGCGCTTGAGAGCGGCGATGTCATCGGGCAGATGGTTGGCTGGCATGCATGCCAGTGTAAATGAAGCCTACGCGCTTGTGGGTTCCCGCAGCCGGCGTTACGCCGCGTGCGTCGGCTGCCACGTCCGCTCAGGATGCCGCCAGTCAATCCCCTCTAGCAGCATCGACAGTTGGGCGGCTGACAGATGGACTGTCCCCGAGTCCGCCTGCGGCCACACGAAGCGTCCACGCTCGAGTCGTTTCGCGTACAGGTTCATGCCGTCGCCGCTCCACCATAAAATCTTGATGAGGTCACCGCGACGGCCACGAAACAGGAAGATGTGTCACGAGAAGGGATCACGTCCCAGTGCTGACTGCACCAGCGCGGCAAGTCCATCCATGCCACGGAGCATATCAGTAACGCCCGCTGCCAGCCATACACGGGTACCGCTTGGCGGCGCAATCATGCTGGCATCAGGCAGCGAAGCACGAGGCGCAACTGCACGGGGTCAACCATGCCCATGACGCGTACACGGGCACCGCTCAGTTCGATCTCGATGCCCGATGCTGCCGGGACGCTCTATCGATGTGGCTCGACAGGCTGTAGAGCGAGCGACGCCGGTTCTGCGGTCTCGCTGGTCGGTGCACCAGGGAGCGCTACGGGCAGCAACACCGCTGTGCTGTGCGTCATCCCTTCAAAAAGTCCCGCCCGCAGTTGCCGGCGCCACTTGAACACCATATTCCGATTCAGTCCGTGCGCCTGCGCGAGCTTGGCCACCGAAATACCCGGCTCGCACGCCGCAACGGCAACTTGCCGTCGGTACTCTGGTGTGTAGTTTGGTCGGCCTTTGCGATTCGATGGTCGCGCATTCCGTGTGTCCAAAGTAGTCCCCACCACTTGAAGTAACGGACATCACTTTGGACACCGGCTTCAGCTCTGTCCATGCGGCCACGAAATGACGCTTACGTATGAACAAGGTAAGCGCCTACGCGCTGCAGAGCATGATCACGAACCTTGTTCATACCCCAATCCCGCTCCATCCGCCGCATTAAAATTGAAAGGATTGGCAATATCAGGCGCGCCGGCCAATCGATGACTAATATGCGTGGCGACTTAGTGGAAGACAAAAAATATATTGGACGTCACGAAATGGATGTTGCATTGTTCACGCATTCGATGCGATCGCAGAAAATGAGCTGAGCGGTGTAACGCCGCGAAAGTAGAGAACGTCATACGCGATCGCGGTCGCGGCTCCTGTTCCCGGAGTCGCGACCTAGACGATCCACGGCGTGCGCGAGGCATTGCGCGCGTGTAGGATCGGCGCAGCAGACAAAGAAAAGCGACGAAAAGGACCTGAGAAGATGAAGGAGACGCGACGGACGCGGGCGGCATTCCGGATCGGGCGCAAACCCGACCCGGCTTCGCCGCTACGCCCAGATCGAGATCTGTTCGACCGACAACGCGGTCGCGACGGCAGGGCGGCGGAGCATGCGCTCCGTATGCGCGGCCCAATGTTCGAACCCGCGCATGTCGAGCTTCAGCATGTTCCCCCATTTGAAAAATATCAGCAGCATCGGATCGACGATCGAGTAGTGCTCGCCGAGCGCCCAGTCGCGCGCCGCGAGCCGTTCGTCGATCTGCGCATACGCAGCGAGGATGCCCGCGCGGCCTTTCGCGCGAATGCCGTCGTGCGCAGCCGGGTCCTCGCTGAAACGCGACGGATGGAAGTTGAGCGCGACCGTTCCGGGCAACACTGACGCCAGCCAGTTCATCCACTCGACGGCACGTGCGAGGCCCATCGGGGTATCGGGCACGAGCCGCGCCTGCGGAAAGCGCAGCGCGAGATAAAGCAGGATCGCCGACGACTCCGTCAGCACGTCGTCGCCGGTGTGCAGCACGGGCACCTTGCCTTTCGGGTTGAGCTGCCGGAATTCGGCGCTCTGCGTCGCACCGTCCTTGATCGAGACGAGTGCGAGTTCGAATGGTTCGCCCAGCTCGCGCAGGATGACGTGCGGTGCAAACGAAAGATGGCCGGGGCAGTAGAACAGCGTATGAGTTGTCATATTGATTAAGTCTCCTATTTATCTCAGGTGGAGATGCTGACCGGGTTTGTCGTGTCGACGCGTCGCATGGTGCATGACGCCCGATCGAAAGTCAAAAGCGAAGGACGATGTGAAGGATCTTGCGGTTCGGTGAAGGCGAAGCCGGCCAGTGCGATGCGCGGGCCGGGATGAACGTGCGTTTCTGGAGCGTGATCGTGATGCGGATGATGAGCCTCGACGAATTGATCGACAGCGTGAAGACGTTTCTGGCCGGGATCGACCCGGGCGCGCCGGCGCGCGTGACCGCGCAGACGAACCTGCTCGACGCCAACCTGCTCGATTCGCTGTCGCTTGTGCACTTCGTTCTGTTCATCGAGCAGACGCTCGGCATCGACATCCCGATCGGCGACTTCGTGCTCGACTCGATCGCGTCGGTCGCGGCGATCTACGACCACTACGTGCTCGGCACGCCGCATGCCGCGAGCGCGTCGTGATGACGCCGGACGACCTGCTTCGTGACGAGCCGTTCGCGTATTTCGCATACGGCTCGTGCATGAACCTTGCGAGCCTGTCGGCGTCGCTCGGCTGCGACGCGGCGACGTACTTCGCGGGTGCGGCGCGGCTCGACGGCCATCGCCTCGCGTTCAATTACGCGTCGCTCAACGAGCCGGTCTGCTGCGCGAACATCGAGCCGGCTGTCGGTGCGATCGTCGAGGGCGCGCTGTACCGGTTGCCGATGCGCATGCTCGACGCGCTCGAGCGTCGCGAAGGCGTGCATCTCGGCCGCTACGTCCGCTACGCGGTCGAGGTGCTGGAGCCCGGCGGGCGGCGCGTACATGCGCTGACGTATCGCGGTGCGGTCACGCTCGATTGCGACGCCGCGCCGAGCGCGCGCTACCGCGACCTGCTGATTCGTGGGCTGGCCGACGCGGGCGTGTCGGCCGCCTATCGCGACCGCACGGTCGCCTACATGGCGGGGCTGCGCGATCGGCCGCCGCGTGCGGCATGACGGAATCAAGGCATCGAGCGCTCCACAAGAGCGCCCGATCCAGCGGTGCGTTCGCGACTTCGAACGTCGACGAGCGTTTTAAAGGCGCCCTAAGCGGGCATGTGAGCAAAAGGTTGAACATGAACCAGGCTTTCGACCATCCGCGCGTCATGCGCATCTTGCGCGTTGCCTGCGACGCAGCGCCCGGGCACAACGACGTACAACGAGCCCCCGGATCCGCGGCAACGCCACGAACCGACCTCGCGAGGCCGATGCGCACCTGATCCGCGCCCGCGAGCCGGATCGACACCCGCCCGGCGTGCCGCACACAGGTGTGCGGCACGCGGCACCCCGCATGCGAGAACGCGCCGACCGGAGGAGGACGGCTCGCCGCCTCGTGCGCTGGATCGCGGGTGCCGCCGTCGGGCGACGCGTGCAAGACGCCGTGCGCAACGAATGACAATCGATCGCAAACAAGGAAAAAAATCATGGAGACGCTCGTATCGACCGTATTGCCCGCAGCGGGGGTGTCGGAAGACGCCGCCTATCGCAAGGTCGCGTGGCGGCTGATGCCGTTGCTGCTGTTCTGTTACCTGGTGTCGTATCTCGACCGCGTGAACGTGGGCTTCGCGAAGCTGCAGATGGCCGGCGATCTCGGGCTGTCCGACGCGGCCTACGGGCTCGGCGCCGGCATCTTCTTCTTCGGTTATTTCATCTTCGAGGTGCCGAGCAACCTGATCCTCCACCGCATCGGCGCACGCGTCTGGATCGCGCGAATCATGGTGACGTGGGGCGCGGTGTCCGCGCTGACGATGTTCGTCACGACGCCGACGGCGTTCTACGCGATGCGATTCCTGCTCGGCGCCGCCGAGGCCGGCTTCTTTCCGGGCGTGATCCTGTACCTGACGTACTGGTATCCGGCCCATCGGCGCGGGCGGATCACGACGGTGTTCATGACGGCCGTTGCGCTGTCGGGCGTCGTCGGCGGCCCGATTTCCGGCTACATCCTGAAGGCGTTCGACGGCATCAACGGGTGGCACGGCTGGCAGTGGCTGTATCTGCTCGAAGGGCTGCCGTCGATCGTCGCGGGATTGCTCGTCTACGCGCTGCTCGACGACCGGATCGCGCAGGCGAAGTGGCTGAGCGACGAAGAGCGCGCGCTGCTCGAACGCAACGTGAATGCCGAGGACGCGGTCAAGTCCCACCTGTCGCTCGGGGCGGTGCTCGCGAATCCGCGCGTGTGGCTGATGTGCGCGATCTACTTCTCGTTCGTGATCGGCCTGTACGGCGTGGGCTTCTGGCTGCCGACGCTCATCCATGCGACGGGCGTGGCCGATCCGCTGACGATCGGGCTGCTGTCGACGGTGCCGTATGCGCTTGCGGTGGTCGCGATGATCGCGATCGCACGCAGTTCGGATCGCCTTCGCGAGCGCCGCTGGCACCTCGCGGTGCCCGGTGCGATGGGCACGGTGGGGCTCGTGCTCGCGGTCGGCTGGGCGCATCAGACGGGGCTTGCGATCGCGGCGCTGACGCTCGCGACGATGGGCATCCTCACCGCGATCCCGCTGTTCTGGAGCCTGCCGACCGCGTTCCTCGGCGGCACCGCGGCCGCCGCCGGGATCGCGATGATCAATTCCGTCGGCAATCTCGCAGGCTTCCTCGGCCCTTACCTGATGGGGCTGCTCAAGCAACTGACCGCATCGAACGACGCGGGCCTCTACATGATGGCCGGCTGCATGGCGCTGGGCGGACTGCTCGCGCTGTCGCTGCCGAAGGCGCTGGTGAACCGGTAGCGATGCGCGGCTTTTCCCCCATGCACGGAGAAAGGACATGATCCACAACGAACCCGCACTGTTCCCCGACCAGTCGATGGGCGCCTCGCCGCAGCGCTTTCGCGACGCGATGTGCCGCGTGGCGTCGGCCGTTCACGTACTCACGAGCGACGGGCCTGCCGGGCGCTGCGGCATGACGGCGACCGCCGTGCTGTCGGTGTCCGATGCGCCGCCGACGGTGCTCGTGTCGGTCAATCGCGGCAGCGTATCGGCGCAGCGGCTGATCGCGAACGAGGTGTTCTGCGTGAACACGCTCGGCGCCGCCGACCGGTTTCTCGCCGACGTGTTCGCGGGCAGGACCGCGCACGAGCGCGACGCGCGCTTCACGGTGGGCGAGTGGGGCCAGCTTGCGACGCGAGCGCCGGTGCTGGCGAGCGCGCGCATCGCGCTCGACTGCCGGCTCGTCGCGTCGATGAGCGCGGCGACGCATCAGCTGCTGGTCGGCGAAGTGGTGGCGCTGCACTGTGCGGTGCCCGACGACGACACGCTTGTCTATCTGCAGCGGGAGTTCCGCGTCGTGTGACGACGCGTGCCGACAGGATGACCGACATGAAACGCGAAATCGTACTAGCCACCAACCGCTGCCGCGGCGAGATCCTCGCCGGCGGTTTTCGCACCGACGTCGCGCGCATCGCGCAGTGCGCACGCACGCATCTCGGCGACTACGCCGACAACCCGCATGTGCGTGCGCTGCTCGTGGCGCTGGAGAACCGCTGCCTCGCATCGGGGCGCCTGCTCGATCTCACGTACTCGGTGGACCCGAGTTTCATCCTCGGGTTCTTCGACGTGCCCTACAACGCCGACGCGTTCCTCGAGGCGGCCGCGATCGCGCCCGTGCCGATTCCGCCGAGCGTACTCGCGATCGCGCCGGACGGCAACGCGCTGCCGGTGCAGATCCGCATGTGCACGGACGGCTTTCTCAATCCGCTCGCGGTCGCGGTATTCGGCGAGAACTTCATCGACGCCGACCTGCGCGCGTATCACAAGGCGTACTACTTCATCGACAAGTTCGTCGAGCGCTTCAAGCGCCATACGCGCCCGGCAATCGAAGCGAACTGGTCGCCCACCGCGTTCCCGGATCTGCTCGCGGCGGACGACGAGCTGCTGACGCAGGCGAGCGCGATCTGGGTCCATCTGCACGAGTACCACCATCGCACGGGCTTCCTGCCGATCCCAGAGTACCTCGATGCGAAGAGCACGCGCAACGGTGCGGGCGCGGAGGAGTTGCGGGTCGACATCCTGTCGATCCTCGCGCTGTTCCGGCTGCGCTCGGACGACCGCGTGCTGCGCGCTTCGATCCAGTACATCCTGGCCGAGCGCCTGATCCGCTACCCGCTGCAGGCGCCGCCGCTGGACAACTACGACGCGCGCTCGTCGGTCGCGCTGTTTCATTACCTGTCCCGTCACGGCGTGATCGCACAGCGTGGCGGCTCACTCTATTTCGAAGGGGGCTACGAACGCCTGACCCAGGCGCTTAGGTCCATCGTGATCAAGCTGACGGCGCTCGAATACAAGCTCAGCGTGTCGTCCGATCTCGACCGGAGAAAGATCCTGTCGTTCGTGCTGCCGACGCTCGCGAAGAACGACAACAACTGGGGCGCGGCCGGCAGGCCGCATTGACGGCAGCCCGCCACCCGCCCCCATTTCGCAACGAATCAACCGAGGATCACGATGCCCACCTATCGTTCACGCACTTCCACGCACGGCCGCAACATGGCAGGCGCGCGCAGCCTTTGGCGCGCCACCGGGATGACCGACGCCGATTTCGACAAACCGATCATCGCGGTCGTCAATTCGTTCACGCAGTTCGTGCCCGGTCACGTGCACCTGAAGGATCTCGGCCAACTGGTCGCGCGCGAGATCGAAGCCGCCGGCGCGGTCGCGAAGGAGTTCAACACGATCGCGATCGACGACGGCATCGCGATGGGCCACGACGGCATGCTGTACAGCCTGCCGTCGCGCGAGCTGATCGCCGACAGCGTCGAGTACATGGTGAACGCGCACTGCGCGGATGCGATGGTCTGCATCTCGAACTGCGACAAGATCACGCCGGGGATGCTGATGGCCGCGATGCGCCTGAACATCCCGGTGATCTTCGTGTCGGGCGGCCCGATGGAATCCGGCAAGCTGACGTTCCGCGGCAAGCGCCGCGCGTTTGACCTGATCGACGCAATGGTGGTGGCGGCCGACTCCCAGGTGACGGACGACGAGGTGCGTGCGGTCGAGAACGTCGCGTGCCCGACCTGCGGCTCGTGTTCCGGGATGTTTACCGCGAACTCGATGAACTGCCTCGCCGAGGCGCTCGGGCTCGCGCTGCCCGGCAACGGCTCGGTGCTGGCGACGCATGCCGAGCGCAAGCGCCTGTTCGTCGAGGCCGGGCGCACGATCGTCGATCTCGCGCGCCGCTACTACGAGCAGGACGACGCGAGCGTGCTGCCGCGCTCGATCGCGACGCGCGATGCGTTCGAGAATGCGATGACGCTCGACATCGCGATGGGCGGCTCGACCAATACGGTATTGCACCTGCTCGCCGCCGCGCACGAAGGCGAGGTGCACTTCACGATGGCCGACATCGACCGGCTGTCGCGCCGCGTGCCGGTGCTGTGCAAGGTCGCGCCGTCGGTGCAGGACGTCCACATGGAGGACGTGCACCGGGCCGGCGGCGTGATCGGAATCATGGGTGAACTCGGTCGCGCGGGGCTGCTGAACACGACGCTGCCGACCGTCCATGCGCCGAGCGTCGCGCACGTGCTCGCGCGCTGGGACGTGATGCGCAACCGCGTCGATTCGGTGTCGCGCTTCTATCGCGCGGCGCCCGGCGGCGTGCGCACGCATGTCGCGTTCAGCCAGGACAACCGCTACGACGAACTCGATCTCGACCGCGCGAACGGCTGCATCCGCGATGCCGAGCACGCGTTCTCGCGCGACGGCGGGCTCGCGGTGCTGTTCGGCAACATCGCGCGCGACGGCTGCATCGTGAAGACCGCGGGCGTCGACGGCGGGATGCTGAAGTTCACCGGCACCGCGCGCGTGTTCGAAGGGCAGGAGGAGGCGGTCGAAGGCATCCTCGGCGGTGAGGTCGGTCCGGGCGACATCGTGATCGTCCGCTACGAGGGGCCGCGGGGCGGCCCGGGCATGCAGGAGATGCTCTATCCGACCAGCTACCTGAAATCGAAGGGGCTCGCGAAGCAGTGCGCGCTGATCACCGACGGTCGCTTCTCCGGCGGCTCCTCGGGGCTGTCGATCGGGCACGTATCGCCCGAGGCGGCGGAGGGCGGCGAGATCGGGCTGCTCGAGAACGGCGACGCGATCGAGATCGACATCCCGAACCGCTCGATCAACGTCCTCGTGTCCGACGACGAACTGCGGCGCCGCCGCGCGGCGATGGAGGAGCGCGGCGCGCGTGCGTGGCAGCCCGAGAAGCGGCAGCGCCGCGTGTCGGGCGCGTTGCGCGCATACGCAGCGATGACGACGAGCGCGGCGCGCGGCGCCGTGCGGATCGTGAAGGGCTGACCGTGCGGCCCGCCCCGAACCATCCGGCGGCCGATGCGCAGGTCGACACCGTGCTCGTCACGGGCGGCCGCGCGCCGGCCGCGCATCACGGCTTCGTCAACCCGCCGGTGTATCGCGGCTCGACGGTGCTCGCGCCGAGCGTGGCCGACCTGCTCGGCTACACGCAGCCATACGTGTACGGCCGGCGCGGCACGCCGACCACGGCCGCGCTGCAGGAAGCGGTGCGCGCGCTCGATCACGGCGCGGGTGTCGTGCTGTGCCCGTCGGGGCTTGCCGCAATCACGACCGCGCTGTCGTCGTGCCTGTCGGCCGGCGACCATCTGCTGATGACGGATGCGGTGTACAAGCCCGCGCGCCAGCTGTGCGACGGCGTGCTGCGGCGCGCGGGCATCGAGACGACCTACTTCGATCCGTTCGCGTCGGTTGACGCGCTCGCCGCGCTGATCCGGCCGAACACACGTGCGCTGTATCTCGAAGCGCCCGCGTCGCAGAGCATGGAGCTGTGCGACGTGCCGGCGTTCGCCGCGCTCGCGCGCGACCGCGGGCTCGCGGTGCTGTTCGACAACACGTGGGCGACGCCGCTGTTCTTCGACGCGTTCGCGCACGGCGCCGATCTCGTGATCCAGGCCGGCACCAAGTACCTCGCCGGTCATGCGGACGTGATGATCGGCATGGTGTCGGCGTCCGCGCGCGCGCTGCCGGCGCTCGAACAGTATCAGCGCGACACGGGGCAGTGCGTCGGCTCGGACGACGCGTTTCTCACGCTGCGCGGCATCCGGACGCTCGGCGTGCGGCTTCGCCAGCACCAGGCGAACGCGCTGCGCGTCGCGCGCTGGCTCGCCGCGCGTCCGGAAGTGCGGCGCGTGTGCCATCCGGCGCTCGAGGACGATCCCGGCCATGCGCTGTGGGTGCGCGACTTCGGCGGCGCGACGGGGCTGTTCTCCATCGTGCTGCGCCCGGCGCCCGCGCAGGCCGTCGCCGCGCTGCTCGAGGGGCTCGCGTATTTCGGGCTCGGCTATTCATGGGGCGGCTATGAAAGCCTCGCGATGCCGTTCGACTGCAGTGCGTACCGCACCGCGTCGCACTGGGACCCGGGCGGCCCGTGCGTGCGCTTTCACATCGGGCTCGAAAACGCCGACGACCTGATCGGCGACCTCGAGGCCGGCTTCGCCCGCTTCAACGCCGCGCGCTGACGCCGACACGAGCAGCACGCGCGCGGCCCGCACGTTTCGCGCCGCATTCCAATGACGAGGAGCCCCGTATGACGAAGCAACTCTGCCTGGGTGGATTCATGCGCCCCATCTGCCTGCACACGGCGTGGTGGCGGCACCCGAGCGCGCCGACGCTCGCGAACTTCAACTGGCCGGTGATCCGGTCGCTCGCGCAGAAGCTCGAGCACGCGTGCTTCGACGCGGTCTTCACCGCCGACCACCTCGCGGTAATGCCGATGCCGCCGAATGCGCTCAAGCGCAGCGGCACGATCACGTCGTACGACCCGCTCGTGATGCTGTCGGCGATCGCCGCATGCACCGACCGCATCGGCCTGATCGCGACCGGCACGACGAGCTACGAGGATCCGTACCTGCTTGCGCGCCGCTTCGCGTCGCTCGACCACCTGAGTGGCGGCCGCGCGGGCTGGAATATCGTCACGACGGTGAACCCGGAGGCTGCGCTCAACTTCGGTCTCGAGACCGCGCTGCGCCATGCCGAACGCTACGAGCGCGCCGAGGAATTCTTCGACGTCGTGACGGGGCTGTGGGACGGCTGGTCCGATCACGCGCTCGTGATGGACAAGGAGGCGGGGGTGTTCTCCGATCTCGACAAGATCCGGCCGCTCAACCACAAGGGCAAGTTCTTCTCGGTCAAGGGGCCGCTGAACATCGCGCGGCCCGTGCAGGGCTGGCCGGTGATCGCGCTTGCCGGTGCGTCGGAGGAAGCGCGCGACATGGCCGCGCGTTCGGCCGATCTGGTGTTCGGCAATGCGCGCAGCATCGAGACGGGCCGGGCGTTCTACCGCGACGTGAAGTCGCGCGCGGTCGCGGCCGGGCGCAACCCCGATCACGTGAAGATCCTGCCCGCCAACCAGGTGTATGTCGGCCGCACGCGCGCGGAGGCGCTCGCGAAGAAGCGCTACATGGACGATCTCGTCCACGTGGACAGCAACATCCCGAACCTGTCGATCCGGCTCGGCGTCGACTGCTCGAAGTTCGATCCCGACAAGCCGTTGCCCGAGCTGCCGCACACGGAACAGGGGCAGGGCAACCAGCGCGAATGGGCGGCGCTCGCGCGCCGCGAGGGATTGACGGTGCGCGAGCTGGCGAAGCGGGCGGCCGAATCCGGCACCGGCGAGATGGTCGGCACCGCGTCCGAGATCGCCGACCAGATGGAGGAGTGGATGATGACGGAGGCGTGCGACGGCTTCATCGTCGTGTTCTATACGGTGCCTGACGGCTACGACGACTTCGTGACGATGGTGGTGCCGGAGCTGCAGCGGCGCGGGCTGTTTCGCACCCGCTACGAAGGCACGACGCTGCGCGAACACATCGGCCTGCCGCGGCCGAAGAGCCCGCTCGACTGAGCGGCGCGTCGCCAGATTTCGTTCCGGGAGACCGCAATGACCCACGATTCACCCCGATCCACATGGATGACGACGCCGTACCGCCGCCGGCTCGGCGTGCTGAGCGACGCCGCACACCTGCCGCTGCTCGGCGACGGGTTATGCGGCGTCGAGCGCGAGACGCTGCGCGTCGATGCCGCCGGCCGGCTCGCGCTGACGCAACACCCGCACGCGCTCGGCGCGGCGCTCACGCACCCGTCGATCACGACCGACTACGCGGAGCCGCTGCTCGAGTTCGTCACGCCGCCGCAGCACGACGCGGCCGACGTGATCGAGCGGCTCGACGAGCTGCACCGCTTTGCGTGCCGCGCGATCGGCGACGAGCTGCTGTGGAGTCAGTCGATGCCGTGCCCGCTCGACGACGACCGGCGCATTCCGATCGCGTGGTATGGCACGTCGAACATCGGCATCCTGAAGCACGTGTACCGGCGCGGGCTGGCGTTCCGCTACGGCAAGGCGATGCAGTGCATCGCCGGGATCCACTACAACTATTCGCTCGCCGATGCCGTGTGGCCGCTGCTGCGCGACGTGCGCGACGGATGCGAGCCGGCCGGCCGCGACGCGCGCGACATGCGCTCGGCAGGCTATCTCGCCCTGATCCGCAATTTCCATCGCTACGGCTGGCTGCTGCTGTATCTGTTCGGCGCGTCGCCGGCGCTGTGCGCGGGTTTCGTCGCCGGCGACCGGCACGGGCTCGACGCATTCGATGCGCAGACGCTGTACCTGCCGCACGCGACGAGCTTGCGGATGAGCGACCTCGGCTACCAGAACCGGGTGCAGGGCGCGTTCGCGCCGTGCCTCGACAACCTGCCTGCGTACCTGGACGGCCTCGCGCGAGCCGTCGCGCAGCCGTGCCCCGAGTACCAGGCGATCGGCGCGAAGCGCGACGGAGAATGGCTGCAGCTCAGCACGCACTTGCTGCAGATGGAGAACGAGTTCTATTCGTCGATCCGCCCGAAGCGCACGGTACGCAGCGGCGAGCGGCCGCTCGACGCGCTGCGCAGCCGCGGCGTCGAATACGTCGAGGTGCGTTGTCTCGACATCGATCCGTTCGCGCCGCACGGCGTCGCCGAGACGACGCTGCGCTTTGTCGACGCGTTCCTGCTGTTCTGCGCGCTCGACGACAGCCCGTGCCTCGCCGGTGCCGAGCAGGACGCGTGCCGGCGCAACTTCGCCGCGGTCGCGCGGGAAGGTCGGCGCCCGGGGCTCGAGTTGCAGCGTGGCGGCGAGCGCGTCGCGCTGCGCGTGTGGGCGCACGAACTGCTCGCGCGAATCAACGAGGCGGCCGGCGTGCTGGATCTGCAGCGCGGTGACACGCGCACGACCGCCGCGCTCGACGCGCAATACGCGAAGCTCGACGATCCGCGGGCGACGCCGTCGGCGCGTGTGCTCGATGCGCTGCACACGCTGCGCGACGATCCGGGCGGCGCGTGCTTCGCGTTCGGGATGCGGCAAACGCTCGCGCATACCGGGGCGTTCCGCGCGCGTCCGCTGCCGGCCGACGTGCAGGCGCGTTTCGACGCGATCGCGGCCGAATCGCTGAGCCGGCAGGCCGACCTGGAGCGCACGCAGATCGGCAACTTCGACGCGTTTCTCGCCGCGTATCACGCGGGAACGCTGAACCAGGAGTGCGGCGAGCCGACACATGGTGCGCACTGATACGGCGTCGCCGTATCGAATCCATCTCACGGAGGACAGATGAGCAGTATCGCGGAAATGAAGACCGATCGCGGGTTCTCGGCGCGGGCGGCCGGCGCGGGCGCGCTGGCGTCGTTCGTCGGCTTTGCATCGACGTTCACGCTGATCGTGAATGCGCTGACGAACGTCGGTGCAACGCGCGCGCAGGCCGCGTCCGGCCTGATGGCCGTCTCGATCGTGATGGGGCTGGCCGGCATCGTGCTCAGCTACCGGACCCGGATGCCCGTCAGCGCTGCGTGGTCGACGCCCGGCGCCGCGCTGCTGCTCGGCCTGGGCGCCGTGAAGGGCGGCTATCCGGCCGCGGTCGGCGCGCTCGTGCTGACCGGCGTGCTGCTCACGCTGGCCGGGCTGTGGAAGCCGCTCGGCCGAGCGATCTCGAGGATTCCGCTGCCGATCGCCAACGCGATGCTCGCGGGGATCATCCTGAACCTCTGCGTCGCCCCGGTGCACGCACTCGAGCAGTATCCGCTGTACGTCGCGCCGGTCCTGCTCGTCTGGGTCGTGATGATGCGGGTTCGCAAGATTCTCGCGGTGCCGTGCGCCGCGGTCGCGACGCTGGTCGTGATCGCGTTCATTGCGAAGACGGGTGGCGTCGGCGCGACCGGGATGTTGCCGCACCTCGCGCTCGTCGGGCCCGTGTTCTCGGCATCGACGATGGTGAGCGTCGCGGTGCCGCTCTTCATCGTGACGATGGCGTCGCAGAACATCCCGGGCGTCGCGGTGCTCAACGTCAACGGCTACCGGCCCGAAGCGTCGCGGCTGTTCACGGCCACGGGGCTGTGCAGCCTGCTCGCGGCACCTTTCGGCGCGCCGCCGATCGGGCTGGCCGCGATCACCGCCGCACTATGCGCCGGCGAGGAGGCCGGCCCCGACGAATCGCGGCGCTACTGGGCCGGCATCGTCTGCGGTGCCGCGTACATCGTGTACGGGTTCGCGGCGAGCGCCGCGACGCTGTTCATCGCGGTCGCGCCGCCGATCATCATCGAAGCGGTTGCCGGCCTCGCGCTGATGAACGCCCTCGGCGGCGCGCTGCTCAACGCATTCACCGACAAGGACGCGCGCGAGGCCGCGATCCTGACCTTCCTCGTGACGATGGCGGGCCATGCGTTTCTCGGCATCGGCGGCGCGTTCTGGGGCCTGCTGACCGGCATCGGGCTGAGGTTCGTGCTGCGTCGCGAGAAGGGCCGGTGATGCCGCGCGACGACGCGGCCCCCGCAGTTCTGCCATTCCCTCAAAAAAACGGAGAAGAGATGCAGCACAACATCGTGAAAGTGACCGCGACGCCGGTGTTCGCGCGCGGCGACGCGGAGATCGCCGGCGTGCGGTTGTCCGGCAAGCTGTCGGGCGTCATCGTCGAAATCGAGACGTCGCAGGGCGTGGTCGGCCACGGCTTCACGGCGATCACCGACGAAGCGGTCGTGGCCGCGGCGATCGATCACGTCGCCGCACCCAACCTGGTCGGGATGAACGTCGTCGAGCGCGAGCTGATTCTCGACAAGCTTTACTGGCTGTTATGCCCGCGCGGGCAGACCGGCTATGCGGGGCACGTGATTTCCGCGATCGACATCGCGGTCTGGGATGCGATCGGCAAGATCGCCGGGCTGCCGGTGTGGAAAATGCTCGGCGGCGCGCGCCCGGTCGTGCCGCTGTATACGACGTTCGGCTTCGCGTCGCTCGAGCGCCCGGAGCTGATACATGCCGCGCGGGCGCTCGTCGGCGCCGGACATCGCCGCATCAAGATGATCGTCGGTTATCACGCGCTGGCGCGCCGCGACGAAGGGCGCTCGCTCGACCAGGTCGTCGCGGACGACGTCGCGCGCGTGCGCGCGGTGCGCGATGCGGTGGGTGCCGCCGCCGAGATTTACATCGACGCGAATTGCGGGCTCGACCACTATCACGCGCTGCGGCTTGCCGAGCGCGTGGCCGATTGCGACATCGGTTTCTTCGAGGAGCCGATCGCCGAGAACGACCCCGCGAAGCTCGCCGACCTGAGAAAGCGCGGCGGCATTCCGGTCGCCACCGGGCAAAGCGAGGGGCAGTTGTTCCGGTTCAGGGATTTCCTCGTGAACGACGCCGTCGACATCCTGCAGCCAAACGTGTGCGTGTGCGGCGGGTTCTCCGTCGCGGCGCGCGCGGCCGCGCTCGCGCAGGCGTTCGGCGTGCCGATCGACAACGGCGGCACGTTCCCGTTCCACAACATGCATCTGCACGGCGGGCTTGCGAATGGCGGCTCGGTCGAGTGGCACGTCGTCGCGGTCGAGATCTGCCGGAACCTGTTTACCGGCCTGCCGACCGCGCAGAACGGGACGTTGGCACTGCCCGACACGCCGGGCCTCGGTTTCGGCATCAATCGCGATGGGGTCCGCGAATTCTCGTCGGGCCCGGGATCGCAGGGGCACGGTAAAGCCTGACCGGTGTCGCGCCCGTTCGCGTCGATCGGGCGTGCGATGAACTACTAGGGTCTGTTTACATTCGATGAAATGTGTTTACATCTTGTTTTTTGCACGATCAAGGCAAGATGGTCCGAACATTACTGAGCGACGAGGTATGGGCACGAATCGAGTATGTCCTGCCAGGCAAGGAAGGCGACCCGGGGCGAACGGCAGCCGACAATCGGTGGTTTGTCGAGGCCGTTCTCTGGATCGGCCGCACGGGTTGTCCGTGGCGCGACTTGCCGAAGGAATTCGGCCGATGGCATACGGTGTACATGCGCTTCTCCCGGTGGCGTCGCAAAGGCGTGTGGGAACGCGTGGCACATGCGGTATCCGACGAGACGGAAATCAAACGCGTGCTGATCGACTCGACCATCGTGCGAGCACACCAGCATTCGGCAGGCGCCCGAAAAAAGCGGCCCGCAAGCGCTCGGCCGCTCACGAGGAGGATTGACGACCAAGTTGCATCTGGCCGTTGATGAAGCCGGGCGGCCGCTGCGAATGATTGTCACGCAAGGACAGGTCTCGGACATTTCGTGTGCGCACGAATTGGTCGAGCATCTGCGCACGGGCGCCGTGATTGCTGACAAAGGTTACGACTCGGACGCCTTCGTGAACACCATCCGCGCTACGCGCGCGAAGGCCGTTATCCCGCCGCGTTCGAATCGAAAGACCAAACGTCGGTACAGCCGCGTGCTGTATCGAACTCGGAACATCGTCGAACGCTTCTTCAATCGCATCAAACATTTTCGTGGTGTCTCCACTCGTTACAACAAGCTCGCCGGTAACTATCTCGCCTTCGCGGCGCTTGCTTGCGCCTTTGGACCGCTGGTGAGAATGTGAACAGGACCTAGCGATCGACCGTTTCGTCCACAGCGCGGCGTGGCTGCGATCCGTGTGTTGATCGTCGTACGGTAAAAGGCAGGAGAATCCGTCCCGGCATGCCGGGATTTACGCGGTTCTCGTTTGAATCATGTGGGAAGCAGTGTCCGCACGATATTGATGAAGCTTGCAAGCACACGGCTGATATCACCCGTCCGCCACGCGAGGCCGGTTTCAACGATGAACGGGTCGTGTGCGAGCGGCCGATAGATGACGCCTGTACGTCGCAGGTTACGCAATGATTGCGGCACCAGCGCAACGCCGATGCCTGCGGAAACGAGGCTGATGATCGTCTGCATCTGGATTGCTTCCTGGCCGATTCGCGGGACAACGCCTGCAGCGCTGTAGCACTCCATAATGCCATCGTAAAACTCCGGCGCGAGACGACGCGGAAAAATCACGAGTGGAAGCGTTGCGACTTCCTTCAGGTGGATGGGCACATCCTCCGGAGCGTTCGACACGGCAGTTGGCATCGCAAGCACGAGCGGCTCGCTCAGAAGCGGCAAGTACGATATCTCGGCCACGTAACGTGGTGGCACCGGGGCGATAATCAGGCCTGCGTCGATGTGGCCCGCGGCCAACTCGTCGATTTGCACGTCACTAGTCGATTCGGTAAGTTGCAACCGTACCAGCGGATAGCGCGTTCCGAACTCGCGCAGCAATGAAGGGAGAAGCCCGTAATCGGCAATCGATACGAACGCGAGTGACAACCTCCCGGTCTCGCCGAGCGCGAGGCTCTGCGCCAGAGGGGGAAGCGCCTCTGCAGCCGCGAGGAGTTTGAGCACTTCCGGAAGCAGTGCTTCGCCGACCGCGGTTAGCGCAACACTGCGCTTTGTGCGCGCAAATAACTCTACACCGAGTTCCCCCTCCAGGGCGCGAATAGCCTGTGACAGCGGAGGCTGGGTCATTGATAGGCGCACGGCGGCGCGACCGAAATGCCGCTCCTCTGCAACGGCCACGAAGTAATACCACTGACGTAAATCGGGGGGGAAGTTTGGCATTCGTTCGATCTGAAGTGCGGCTGAACGGTGATGAATAATATATTGGACAAGCGGTTTGTGGTGTAACGAGGCAGCACTGGACATCAATGCTGTCGAGACGATTTTGACCCTCACCTATGAAATAGTCCGGTGCAAAAGTGGAGAAATTCGGCATGATGTGTCCAAGCGGACACGAAGGCCATGCCATGAAGACGAGCAAGTTTACGGAAGAGCAGAGCTTGATCGGGACGTGCAAGCTGAACGGCATCAACCCGCGTGCTTATCTGGAATACGTCCTGACCCACATCGGTGATCACAAGATCTCTCGCATCGAAGAATTGCTGCCCTGGGCACTGTCACGTTGGCGGGTGTGGTCGCGTAAGATGATGCGATGAAACCAAAAGCGCTCTACCACGGCCATCGATTCCCCGCAGCAGTCATCAGCCAGGCGGTCCGCTGGTATTTCCGCTTCCAGTTGAGCCTACGCGACATTGAGGAGCTGCTATTCGAGCGCGGCGTGATCGTCAGCTACGAGACAATCCGCCGGTGGTGCGACAAATTCGGTGCGGCCTTCGCTCAGCGGGTCAAGGCTGCGCGGCGAAAGCCAGGCCGCGCTTGGCATCTGGACGAGATGTTCGTGAATCTGCGCGGCGGGCCCTGGCTGCTGTGGCGGGCGGTCGACGAACACGGTGCCGAGCTGGATATCCTGCTGCAGAAGCGGCGCGACAAGGCTGCAGCCAAGCGCTTTTTCCAGCGTGTGCTGCGTTCCTGTCCGGCACCGCGCAAGCTCGTCACCGACCAGTTACGCAGTTACCCGGCTGCCGAGGCTGGCATCCCCGAAATCGCCAACGTCAAGCACGTGTTCGTGAAGGCCGCTGCCCGCTTGAACAACCGCGCCGAGAACAGTCATCAGCCGACCCGCGAACGCGAGCGGCGCTTCAAGGGCTTTCGCGACCCGAAGTGCGCTCAGGCCTTCCTGTCGAACTTCGGGCCGATCCGCCAGCACTTCGCCCTGAAGCGGCATCTGCTGCGTGCTTCGCTTTATCGCAAACACCTAGGGAAACACTGATTTATCCAGCTCGGCGGTCATCGCTGACGTAGCCGAGAACGTTGTAGAAGGCAGTTCACGGAACGGATCCTCGATGATGAAGCGGCAGATGAGCTTCGCGGAAGCGGAAAGTGCGGGCAAGAAGCTCGTGCCGTGGCCGCGGTTGCTGACGGCGATCGAGCCGTACTATCCGAAGGGTGAGCGCGGCCGTCGGCCGATAGGTCTGGAGCGGATGCTTCGAATCTATTTCCTGCAGCAGTGGTACGGCCTGTCGGACGAAGGGCTGGAAGACGCGCTGTACGACAGCATCGCGATGCGTGCCTTCGCGGGAATCGATCTGGCTGTCGAGAATGTGCCGGATGCGACCACGCTGCTGAAGTTCCGGCGCCTGCTGCTCAAGCATGACCTGACGCGCAAGCTGTTCGATGAGATCGGTATCTCGCTGTGCGAACGCGGGCTGATGATGAAGGAAGGTACCTTGGTCGACGCGACGATCATCGAAGCGCCGTCGTCGACCAAGAACGCCGAGAAGAGCCGCGACCCAGAGATGTATCAGACGAAGAAAGGAAACGCCTGGCACTTTGGGATGAAGGCCCATCTCGGGGTCGACGCCGATTCGGGACTGGTTCACAGCGTGGTGGGCACGGCGGCCGACGTGTCGGACGTTTCGCAGGCTCACGCCCTGCTGCACGGGCATGAAGAGGAAGCGTTCGGCGATGCGGGCTACATCGGCGTGGACAAACGCGACGAAATGAACGGCAAGCTGGTGAAATGGCGTGTGGCGGCCAAGCGCGGAAAGATCAAGGCGATGCAGGATGGCCCGCTGAAGGATCTGGTGACCACGGTCGAGCGAACCAAGGCGCAAATCCGCGCGCGGGTCGAGCATCCGTTTCATATCGTCAAGAACCTGTTCCGTTATCGCAAGGTGCGCTACAAGGGACTGGCCAAGAACACGGCGCAGCTGTTCAGTCTGTTCGCCCTGGCGAACCTGGTGATCGTACGAAACCGGCTGCGTTCGGCTCATGGGAGCAGTCCGTCATGCGCGTGAAAAATGCGAGCAGGGAGGCTCGTTTACGAGCCAACTGCACCGAAATGAGCGCCGATTCGATTCGTTATCCGGAAAGTTCGACGTCATCTCGCCTGAAACGTCGGCGGTTGGCCCATTAATCAGCATTTCCTTAACGGAGGAAGCGCTGCACCGGATCGGCGCGCTCTACAAGATTGAGGAGCAGATCCGTGGCAACCCACCTGATGAGCGGCACAGTGTGCGCCAGGCGCGAGCGGTGCCGCTGCTCGACGACATGAAACGCTGGTTCGAAGCAACGCTCGCCACGCTCTCTGCAAAATCCGACACGACCAAGGCGATTCAGTACGCGCTGAATCGCTGGCCGGCGCTCATCTACTACTGCAGCGGCGGGCGTGCGGAAATCGACAACCTGATCGCCGAGCGAGCACTGCGCGCCGTTGCCCTCGGCAGACGGAATTACTTGTTCGCCGGCGCCGACTCCGGTGGCGAACGTGCCGCCGCGATGTATAGCCTGATTGGCACGGCGCGCTTGAACGGCATCGATCCCGAGGCGTATCTCGCCTACGTGCTTGAGCGCGTCGCTGACCATCCGATCAACCGCATCGACGAGTTGTTACCGTGGAACGTGGCGTCGTCGTTGCCCTCTACTGCCCGCGTCGAGCCTATCCGATAGCATCGCGCTCCCGTCGTCAACGATCTACGCTGCGGTGCCGGTCGAGTGCTTACCGTTGATCTCGTTCTCGCGCGCGATCAACGCGACCGATGCACCGGGCTCGAACGACTGCTCCACTAGCCGTCGCTTGAATTCGACCGGAAAGTTCGGCCGCTTGTACGCTTCACCCGCAAGGCGTTCACTCAATGTCCTGTCCACTTTGGTGTCCACCATAATTTAGTGGGCACCAAATTACCAACCCACTCAACCGGCCGTCGAGAACGGCCTACGTGAGTCGCTTACTGTGAATACGCTCCCCTAAAGTGACAGCGCCGTTTGAACTCCGGGGAAAACGTACGTCGTTGCTTGCTCATCAGGCACCTCTTCATGGCGACCATTTTCGCCTAAATCAGCGTCCGGATTCATTAGACAACTACACGAACTTGTCAAATGAGAGCTTGCTTGACTTCGCCGAGCCAAGCTAAGCGAGAAAGAGTCTCGCCAAGAGGACGATACTCACAGCCGACGTAACCGTCGTACCCTGCGTGGCTAAGGTCTTGCAACAGTTTCACGTAATTTGCGGCACCGTCCGACGGCTCGTTGCGGCCTGCAAAACCGGCGATTTGCACATATCCCGCCAGCCCTGCATAGCGGCGAATCACCAGCCGGTATATCTTCATGCATCGTGCCCGCGTGATATATGTCGAGTAGCAGCCGGACATTTGAAGCGTTCACCGACTCGACTACCGACGCGGCATGGTGCACGTCCTTGAACACGAAATCCGGAACGTCTCGGCGATTTATGGCTTCGACGACAACTGTAATTTCGGACTGCGCTGCGAAGGCTGCGGCAGCTCTCAGATTTTCCCGCAAGGTCTCCTCGGCATGTTTAGCCGTCACGCCGGTAGGAACCTTGCCCGCGAGGACGTGCAGGACTTTGCAACGCGTACCGTTAGCGTAGTCGATGGCCTCAGCTAGCCTTGTATGGAATTCTGCCTCCCGGCCGGGAGCGGCACCTAGTCCCAGGTCATTAAGCTCGTAACGCATGTTTGCAAGCGACTGGGTCATCCCGCAATTGCGTAACAAACCGCTCAGTTCGTCGCTTGCGAGCGTATTCTGGAATGGGAACTCAACCGCGTCGAAGCCGGACTGCGCTGCCGCAGCGATGCGTTCTTCAAAGGGCAACTCATTAAATAACAATCCAATATTCGCGGAAAACTTCAGCATCTGTACTTTCCCAAAACAGGACGATGGCGCCTTCTCGCCGCGGCAATCTCGACGTTTATACCCACGGGCGTTGTGCAAGGTAGGCGGTTTCAAAAGCCACGATGTCATCAGCGTGCTTCAATGTCGCGCAGACATCGTCTGCACCCTCCAACAATCTCGCTTTCTGCGTGGCATCTATTTCGAATCTGTGCTGCTTCCCGTCACATTCAAGGACGGTCTGAGACTCCAGGTCGACACACAGCCGAAAGCCCGGCGTGGCCTCCAAGGCTTCAAAAAGTCCGTCCATGAGCTCGGACGGTAGTACGACCGTCAGTAATCCGTTTTTGGTGCAGTTATTGCGGAAAATATCGGCAAAGCCGCGTGCTATCAGGACACGAACGCCTGCTTGTTGTAGGGCCCAGGGAGCGTGCTCTCGCGAACTGCCGCACCCAAAGTTTTGCCCGCTCAGCAAGATGGACGCTCCTTCATACCGAGGCCAATTAAGAACGAAGTCAGGGTTGGGGACACGCTCGTCCGCGGGCTTTCCATAAAATCCGGCGTCCTTGAAGCGCCACTCGTCGAAGACGTAAGGCCCGAAACCCGTCCGACCTATGGCCTTCATGAACTGCTTTGGCATGATTGCGTCTGTATCGACGTTATTGCGGTCAATCGGTACGACAATGCCTTCGTGACTTGTGAAGGGTTCCATATTTAATGTCTGCCGGCCGATTTGTAGTCGCGGATGTCAACAGAGTGACCAGCTATCGCTGCAGCCGCAGCCATTTCCGGGCTGACAAGATGAGAACGTCCGCCAGCGCCTTGCCGCCCTTCAAAGTTGCGATTAGATGTAGAAGCGACGCGTTCGCCCGCCTCCAGATGGTCCGGGTTCATCCCCAAGCACATAGAACAGCCGGCCTCTCGCCATTCAAAGCCTGAACCGAGAAACACGGAGTGCAGGCCTTCGGCCTCCGCCTGACGCTTGACGGCGGTTGACCCTGGAACAGCCATCGCGAGGCGAATACTGGGAGCTATTCGACCGCCCAAGCGTTTCAAAACGCTTGCGGCTGCTCGCAAATCTTCAATGCGCCCGTTCGTGCAAGAGCCGATGAACACTTTGTCTATCGGGATTTCGCGCAACGGGGTTCCCGGAACCAGGTCCATGTAGCTCAAGGCCAGTTCGTATGCCTTGCGGCGTGAGCGGTCCTCAACAGTAGCGGGGTCCGGAACGACGTCAAGAATCCCAGCCACCATCTCCGGTGAAGTGCCCCACGTGACTTGAGGCGCCAATGAGGAGACGTCGAAGACCACCTCAGCGTCGAACACCGCGTCAGAATCGGAGAAAAGTTGCCTCCATTCTTCGCTTGCCCGCTGCCATTCGTCGCCCTTCGGGGCGAATTCGCGCGCGCGGCAAAAGTCAAGCGTTTTCTCGTCGACGGCAATGAGCCCCACGCGAGCTCCCGCTTCAATCGACATGTTGCAGAGGGTCATTCGAGCTTCCATCGAAAGAGCGTCCACGACAGGGCCCGCAAACTCAATCGCATAACCAGTTGCACCGGCGGTTCCAATCTTTCCGATGAGGGACAGCGCCACGTCTTTGGCGCTGCACCCGGTGGGGAGCGTTCCTGTGAAACTGACACGCATATTCTTACTGCGGCGAGTGGCAAGCGTTTGGGTCGCCAGAACGTGTTCAATTTCCGACGTTCCGATGCCGAAAGCCAACGCACCTAGAGCTCCGTGAGTGCTGGTGTGCGAATCGCCGCATACCACCGTCATGCCCGGAAGTGTCGCGCCGATTTCCGGCCCAACAACATGGACGATACCTTGGTGAGGGTCACTCATGCCGAAGTGACGCACTCCATTTGCCTCGCAGTTGTCGCGAAGCGCTTTCACCTGGACCCGCGACGTATCGTCCGTTTCTCCTGGGAGCGGTCAGTCGTTGGAACGTTGTGGTCCGCGACAGCCAGCGTCGCCTTCGGGCACCAAACGACCCGGTGACTGTGTCTCAGTCCTTCGAACGCTTGCGGACTTGTCACCTCGTTGAAAAGGTGGCGGTCAACATACAGCAGCGAGTTGCCGTCTGAATCTGTCCTCACAATGTGCGCATCGAAAATCTTGTCGTAGAGCGTACGAGCCATGAGACTTTTCCTCCGCCCCGGAACGGCGGCCGGAGCTCACACGTCAGGTCGATTCAGCCACGCCGGCTTGCTTTTGTTGCAGCTGCTCGCGAATCGGGCTAAGCACTTCGTCGTTGTGCTCACCCAGGGTCGGCGGCGCGACAACATCCTTGCTACGCTCGCCGTCGAAGGACACCGGCGGGCGAACGGTCCGAAACTCGCCCATTTCTTTATGAGTCGTCGAGACCAAAATTTCCAGATGCTTCGCTTGCGGGTCCTCGAGCGCTTCGCTCGAGTCATACATTGGGGCGTGCGGCACATCTTGGACTTCAAGCCGCTCGCACCAATCCTCTCGAGTGCGAGTCGCGAAGATGCCTTGGAGGATTTCGATGAGCTCTGCCTGATGCGCAATGCGCCCGGCACGGTCCGCGAACCGAGGGTCTTGGAACAACGTGGGCCGCTCGATTGCTTCCGCCAGGCCTTGCCAGAACTTCTCGGGGGACGACATGTGCAAGGCAATCCACTTTCCGTCGGCACACTTCAATACGTATGACTGGGAGACGCTCGGGCGGGAATACGGGCCCATTACTTCACCGGCCGAATAGTAGTGAGTGAACGCGTCTAGGTTGAAGTGCGTCATGGCTTCCAGCATAGACACTTCGACCTTTCGACCTTTACCAGTAACGTTACGCTCGTGCAGCGCGCCTAGAATTCCGTAGGCCGCATAGAATCCAGTCAAGGAATCGGCGATAGCCGGTCCAACGACGCGAGGATTCTCTGGGTTAATCAAAAGCCCCAGGAATCCGCTCGCAGCTTGTGCAACAGAGTCGTAAGCAGGGCGGCCTGCCGCCGGGCCCGTTGCCCCAAAGCCGCTAATCGAGCAATAGATGAGGCGAGGGTTGATTTTCTGAAGCCGCTCGACGCCTGCGTTGAGGCGCTCCGCTGCGCCCGGGCGGAAGTTTTGAATGTAGACGTCCGCACTGCGGATAAGTTCATCAAATGCCTCGAGGTCGTCTTTGTTTTTCGTATTGAGTTCAATGCTCCGCTTGTTGCGGTTGTACGTCTGATAGTGCGGGCTGTAGAGGCCGCCCTTGAAGGCACGGAAAGGGTCGCCGCTTTCCGGCTGTTCAATCTTGATGACATCTGCTCCAAGGTCACCCAGCAACATGCCGGCTGCAGGGCCGGTGATGAACGTTCCTTGTTCAAGGACACGAATCCCGGCAAGAACCTTTGCCATAATGTATGTACTCCTTAGTTGACCAGTGCGGTGTGCGCGGTCACTTGGCTGAATAGAACTCAGCTATCGCGTTAAGCGGCGCTAGCGTGCATCGGAGCTTCATGCCTCAACGATGCCAGCAACCTGTCGACCGAAGCTGCAATCTGGTTTGCCTCTTTCGAGGCTCCGTAAATGTAAAAATCGGGGCGGACTAAGAGCGCGTTAACGCCGTGGCGGTCGCAGAAAGAGTTTAGTTTCCCGTCGACGTCGTGCGCCTTGCCGGGGCGCTCCTCGGCCGAGAACTCGACGATTCGCGTACCCAGACGCGTCAGCGCGGCAATTTCGGCAGCGCTCAGCACATCCGCTGCGTTCGCGTTGCGAAGAAGGAGCGTGAAGCCGTCTCCGAAAACTTCGTCCATGCGTCCGACCTTGCCATCAACGGACAGGTGGGCGTGCGGTCCGAGGCGTCCGGCCAGTTCTGCGCCGGCATCTGCATGGTCGAGCAGGCCTTCCTTGAGAATGGGAAAATCAGGAGGCGGCGCTGCCGTACCGTGCCTGTATGACAGGTCGCGCGCCGCTGCCTTCTCGGCATCGGCGACGCATACAATCTCGCCCAGATGCATGGATATGTCGATGATTTGATTTGCGTGCGGCTTGCGTTCTGTCTCGTAAGTGTCGAGGATGTCCTCCGTAGCGACACCCTTCATCACTGCATCAAGTTTCCAGGACAAGTTGAAGGCATCGCGCAGACCGGAGCACATTCCTTGGCCCATGAATGGAGGCATCAGATGTGCGGCGTCTCCCGCAATGAAGATGTTGTTCTTGCGCCAACTGCAGGCAGACAGCGATTTGAACGTGTACACCGCATGTCGAACAAGTACAGCCTGACTGGGGTCGACCCACTTCGACAGCAGGCGCCAGACGTTTGCCTCACCTTCGATTTCCTGCTTGCTTTCGGTCGGGAGCCGCATGAACTCCCATCGACGGATTTCCCTGCCATGGAAAATGCCCCCAGGGACGAAAGTGGTCGGTCTGACCGGGTCGCAGAGCTGGCCTGCTGAGGGCACGTCGAGATGGACGCCCTCATTGACAAGAACGTCGACGACGAGCCAGTCGGCCTCGAAACCACGGTTGTACCATTCGATGCCAACCGAATTGCGGACGAAGCTGTTAGCGCCGTCCGCGCCGATAACGTATCTGGCCGAGACGGTGCACTCTGTGTCGTCTGACTTGTTCTTGAATGTGACGGACGGGCGCTTCGTATCGGCGTCTACCGAAAGAGCCTCCCAGCCAAGGTTAAGTTCGACGTTGCGCAGTTGTTTGACTCGGGCGTCGAAGGCTGCTTCAAGCGAGGGCTGATGAAAGAAGTGAGCCTCTGGACCGCCTGAAACTGATTCGACGGTCCAGTCAATGTCAAGCAACATTTCCCAGTTCGCATTGAACCACTGGTACCGCGGAGAAGGTGCCGACAGTTGCTTCAGCGTATTTCCCGCACCAGAGGCCATAACAGCGCGATAAATCTCGTGGTCCATACATACTGCCCGGGGCAACGGGTACGCGGATTGTTGACGCTCATACACCGCCACTTTGTAGCCTTTCGACCCGAGAAGGATTGCCAGCATCTGCCCTACGGGCCCGTAGCCGACAATCAAAACGTCTACCGCTTTTTGCTCCATGTCCTGTCTCCTGGTTTCAGATTCCGGACTCGTTCGTTTCGACGAGGTTGACCGGGACTTTCAGTGTCCCGGCGTGAAGCCTTCAGGCGCTTCACCGTCATAGACGACCTCGCGCGTTGCCTGATATGACAGGGCAAAGCCGATGGGTTTCTCCAGCTCTTCCGTCAAATGGCCAATAAGACCGGCGGTGCGAGCTAGAATAGGAATACCCTTCAAGGCCTGAAGGGGGAAGCCAATTCCAAGCAACACCGCCGGAATGGCGGCGGAGACGTTCAACATCAGGCTCTTTCCTACGACTTCGGGAATGACCTTTTCGATGGCTTCTGCAATTCGCACATACGTCAGGTCAATTTCGGCGCTTCTTGCAACGTCGAATAGAGCGTTCACGCGTGCATCGCGTTCCTTGTGCAACGGGTGACCATAGCCCGGAATCGCCCGCTTCTGAGCGCGATACTCGGCGACCACTTGCTTAGCAGCGGACGCATAGTCATTGCTGCCTTCTGCTCGGGCTTGCACTTCCTTGAACAAGCGACCAGCCGTTTCAGACGCGCCTAAGATGACTGAACCGCATCCGAGGATGCCTGCCGCAACCGCACCCTGGAGTGCATCCGGTGCCGCAGCTAGCGTCATGCGGCTTGCCTGCACGCTAGGAACGAGGCCATGCTCAGCAATAGCGACGAGCGTTGCGTTAAGGACCGTCGTCGCAGCTGGCATCGCGGGCTTGCCCGTGACCAGCAAGTGAAAATAGTCCGTGAAAGAAATATTACCGATAAGTTCAAGCGAAAGGTTCTTGCCCCGAACGATTATGGTTTCCGCGTTCGACGCCGAGATGGCAGTCTTCGGTACAGTTTCTTTGCCGATTTTCATTTGGTGATTCCCTAGGGTCTGTTTACATTCGATGAAATGTGTTTACATCTTGTTTTTTGCACGATCAAGGCAAGATGGTCCGAACATTACTGAGCGACGAGGTATGGGCACGAATCGAGTATGTCCTGCCAGGCAAGGAAGGCGACCCGGGGCGAACGGCAGCCGACAATCGGTGGTTTGTCGAGGCCGTTCTCTGGATCGGCCGCACGGGTTGTCCGTGGCGCGACTTGCCGAAGGAATTCGGCCGATGGCATACGGTGTACATGCGCTTCTCCCGGTGGCGTCGCAAAGGCGTGTGGGAACGCGTGGCACATGCGGTATCCGACGAGACGGAAATCAAACGCGTGCTGATCGACTCGACCATCGTGCGAGCACACCAGCATTCGGCAGGCGCCCGAAAAAAAGCGGCCCGCAAGCGCTCGGCCGCTCACGAGGAGGATTGACGACCAAGTTGCATCTGGCCGTTGATGAAGCCGGGCGGCCGCTGCGAATGATTGTCACGCAAGGACAGGTCTCGGACATTTCGTGTGCGCACGAATTGGTCGAGCATCTGCGCACGGGCGCCGTGATTGCTGACAAAGGTTACGACTCGGACGCCTTCGTGAACACCATCCGCGCTACGCGCGCGAAGGCCGTTATCCCGCCGCGTTCGAATCGAAAGACCAAACGTCGGTACAGCCGCGTGCTGTATCGAACTCGGAACATCGTCGAACGCTTCTTCAATCGCATCAAACATTTTCGTGGTGTCTCCACTCGTTACAACAAGCTCGCCGGTAACTATCTCGCCTTCGCGGCGCTTGCTTGCGCCTTTGGACCGCTGGTGAGAATGTGAACAGGACCTAGTGGTCAGGCCGCGTTCTGAAGAGCGGTCTTGTCCGCTTTGACGAGACGGAAGTCGTATTCGCAGGTCCAGAAAGGTACGGTCACTTGCTCGCCCGTCGGAGCTATGCCCGGTTCATGGCGCTTAAAATCGACGACAAGGCTGTCCTTAACGCCGAAAACCGCGTCGCTATCCAGGTACGGGGTGTCGGACGGGAACAAGTGAGTAATGACTGTTTTGTAGTCGGGTGCCGACACGATGAAGTGTATGTGGCCGGGACGATTCGGATGCCGGCCCAGGGCCTCGAGCATCGCGCCGACGGGACCGTCGGTAGGCACAGGGTAGAAGAACGGCTTGATTGAGCGGAACCAGTATTTCCCGTCCGCGCCAGTCGTAAGGCGACCACGGGCGCGCATCTCTTCGGACTCGAGTTGCATGTCGTAATTGCCTTCACCATCACCCGACCAAATGTCGAGCAATGCGCCTGCGAGAGGTTGCCCTTCCAGCGTCAGCATCTTGCCCGAATAAAAACAAGGTTCGCCGACGATACCCTTTGCTAGGTCGCTGCCCATGGGCAACTCCGGCGCGCCCTGCCAGTAGTACGGTCCAAGCACAGTTTGTTCGGTGGCGCCGTTCGGGAAGCGATTGTTGATTGCGTCGACCAGGATTGATACGCCGAGGGTGTCCGACATGAGGATGAACTCCTGCCTTTTGTCGGTGCAAATCTGGCCTGCCTTTGTCAGAAACTCAATGGCGGTCATCCACTCTTCGCCCGTCAGCTCGACGTCGCGCACGAAGTTGTGAAGATGGCGAATCAAGGATGTCATGACAACGCCGAACCGCTCATCTTTCGGGTGCATACGAGCGATGGCTTCATCGGTGATGGTGAACTCTCGAGAACTCATTGAATGTCTCCGTTTGAGGGGCTGGAGGGCCTACATCCCCGTTATGGAGATGGGCTCGTCTTCGTATGAACACCAGTTTACGCGCGTGGATGCATGAATGAAAATGAAGTTTTCACCCGCAAAATAATCGATGGCATCGATAGAATGGAGCCGGCCGGCCGCTTGGAGGGAATCTTGGAACTGAGACATTTGCGCTATTTCGTCGCGTTGGCGGAGCAACTAAGCTTCACAAACGCAGCCGAAAAGGTCCATGTAACGCAATCCACGCTTTCGCATCAGATTAAGCAGCTCGAGGATGAGCTTGATTGCCGACTCTTCGACCGCATCGGTAAGCGAATCGTAATGACTGAGACGGGGGAGGCATTTCTTGAGCGGGTTCAGAATGCGCTGCGCGAGGTCGACGAAGGCGTTTGGATGGTAAGAAAAACGTCGGACGTCTTGAGTGGCGAAATCCGGGTTGGGGCGACGCATACGTTCAACATGCGCATCATTCCCCGATGCATGTCAATTTTCATCGAAAAGCACCCTTCCGTCCGCGTGACTGTTCTCGAACTGGCCGGCGATGACATTGCAAAGGGCTTAATTGCCGGTGAACTCGACCTGGGCGTCGCGTATCGTCCACCAGACCTAGAAGCACTGCGATTCGAGCCGCTGTACAACGAGGAGATGGTCCTTGCGGTAGGAGAGCAGCACCCGTTTGCACGCCGGCGCTTTGTGCGTATGGTTGAGCTCCACCTTCAAAAAGTCGTCCTGCTGCCGCGTACTTTCGCAACGCGCGCGATGCTTGACGAATGCTTCCGCGTTGCAAACGCGGTGCCTGCCGTTGTCGCAGAGATGAACGCCATTGCGCCGATGATTGAGCTGGTAAGCGCAACGCCTGTAGCGGCCATCGTCTCAGAACACGCGATTCGTCGTGCAGATGTTCGTATCGTGCCACTCGAAAGTCCGACGCCAGTTCGAACGCCTGGACTATTGTGGAAGCGTGACGTGCAGCGAACGCCCGCCGCTCGTCACTTTGCTGCAATTATCCGGACAATCACAGATGAAGCTAATCTGCGTAAGGTCACGCGACAGCAGTCGCGGGCGCAGTAATACGGCCGCTAAGTCCCAAGCAGAGAAGAAAAAAAGAAGTACCTCGCGGCGCGAGCAACGAGGTATTTCTGCCAAGCGCCTAACCCACACATCACATCATCAAGACGCAACCACGGGTTTAGCCGCTTCAGCGCGGACAGGCACCGTCTCCTTCGTAAGCGTCATTTCGTGGCCGCATGGACAGAGCTGAAGCCGGTGTCCAAAGTGATGTCCGTTACTTCAAGTGGTGGGGACTACTTTGGAGTAAGCGGTCGGGAAAAGACGTCCTAACGTCGTAGTCCATGAATTGGCAAGCCTGCGAAACTACGGCAAGAGTCGCTGACGCAGCGTCGCAAATGCAGCCGGCGCCGGCTGAGTATTCAACCATTCCAGAACCCGCCGGCCACATTCATCAGCGTTTGTGGACGATGTGTCTACGACGTAGTCGTAATGCCGGTTAGCGTGAATCGATTGAAATTGAGACGCTGCTAAGCCGATCTTACGGTCACCACGGGTTGCTTCGCGCCCCTTCAAGACATCTAGCTCGCAAAAAACGCCAACGATGAGAACCGGTAGCTCGCTAAGGTCTTCAAGCAGGTAGCGCCACGCGTCGGCCGAAAGAACATGGTCGACGATTACGGCCTCACCGTGTCGGGAAAAGGTGGCAACTGTGGCATGAATTGCCCGACACAAGGCGGCCACGCGAACCTGTATCGTTGGCTTCTCGACGTCCCAGTATTGAGTAGAGTAGGCTCCATCCGTCGGAAGGCGTCAAGCTCGACATGCAAATGCTGCTGCTCCAAATTCTCACACAGGTATTTGGCGAGGGTACTTTTTCCCGAGATACTCGGACCATTCAAAACAATGACGCGTCCTGCGGGGCGCAGCGCTTGCATAAAAGTCTCGTCTATAGTGCGAGCGCCAAGGAGATTCCGGCGCGTGTGCACCAGTATACGGACGAAGAAATCTGTAGGCGATTAAATAAGGGGCGCGTTCAACTGGTCGTCGCAACACCTTCTGGTCTAATGTCGCCCCAGGAGGTAAGGTAAGAGGTGGCCGCGCAAATTCGGACAGTCGGATAAGTGGTTTGGCCGGGGCCTGAGCTGGCGATAATGCTGGCAAAGGAACCGAGGAAATGACGAAGAGAACCCGACGGACGCACTCAGCGGCGTTCAAAGCGAAGGTGGCGCTTGCAGCGGTCAAAGGCGAGCGGACGCTGGCGGAACTGGCGCAGCAGTTTGATGTGCACCCGAACCAAATCACGGAGTGGAAGCGGCCGTTGCAGGAGCGCGCGGCAGACGTGTTTGGCGCGGCAGGCGCGCCGTCGAGCGAGTCGCCAGCGGATGTGAAAACGCTGCACGCGAAGATTGGCCAGTTGACGCTGGAGAATGATTTTTTAAGCGGCGCGCTCACCAAGTCGGGATTGCTGAGCGCAAAGCGATGATCGACCGTACGCATGCGCTGTCGGTTTCGCAGCAGGCCCGGCTGGTCGGCATTGCAAGATCGAGCGCGTATTACCGGCCGCGGCCGATGAGCGAAGTCGATCGGATGCTGATGCGTCGGATCGACGAACTGCACATGGAGTTTCCGTTTGCCGGGGCGCGGATGCTGGCGCGACTGCTGCGTCGCGAGGGGCACGAGGTCGGCCGCCGTCGCGTGCGCACGCTGATGAAACGCATGGGTATTGAGGCGCTGTACTGCAAGCCGAACACGAGTCGACGCAACGCCCAGCACAAGATCTGGCCATACTTGCTGCGCGGTCTGAAGATCGAGCGGGCCAACCAGGCGTGGGCACTCGACACGACGTACATTCCGATGGCGCGCGGCTTCGTGTATCTGATGGCGGTGGTGGACTGGGCGAGCCGCAAAATCCTCGCCTACCGGGTCGCCATCACGCTGGAAGCCGTGCACGCGGTCGAAGCACTGGAAGAAGCGTTCGCCCGCTACTGGCGGCCCGACATCGTGAACACCGATCAGGGCAGCCAGTTCACGGCGAACGCATTCACCGAGGCCTTGCTGGGCCGGGGCATCCGGCTGTCGATGGACGGCAAAGGAAGCTGGCGCGACAACGTGTTCGTCGAACGGGTGTGGCGCAGCATCAAGTACGTAGAGGTCTACCTGAAAGCGTACGAGTCGGTCAGCCATGCTCGGCGCTCCATCGGCGAGTATATCGAGTTGTACAACCGGAAACGGCCCCATTCGAGTCTGTCGGATCAGACGCCGGATGAGGCATACTTCGCGACGCTGCCTGCGATCAAATTGGCAGCATGACTGCCCTGGACGTTCCACTTAAAAATCTCAGAAAACTGTTCGAACGAGCGAGGCCACCTCTTTCCATCTAAAACCTGATAAAAAATCATGTCGCATCATGATTCAAATGTCCAGCTTCCGGTTATTTAAAAATTTCGGATTCCAAGGTTATTTTATATGAAGTTTTTCCTATTTTTGAGTTCTAATTGGTGTCGAAGGTCGAGGTATGTCGAAGGTCGGCTCATGAAATTATTTGAATAAAAATACAAATTAATTAAAAACGTAGTAATGCCGTTCGCCGGTTGTTTCGTGGGTCGAACGGCACTGTTGTTATGCGAAATTCATTGAGTTAGTGATTGTTCGTTTGCGAATCGAGCTCGCATTCGCACCAATGTACGCGGATTGACGCCGAACAGATTCGCAACAGATGTTATTGATTCAGTCTTCATGAGAGCCAGCGCTTGCTCTTGTTGAGTCGCGCTTAAGGCAGGTTTGCGTCCATGTCGTTTCCCGCGTGCTTTAGCAGCCTGAATGCCTGCTTTGGTACGTTCGCTAATGAGGGTGCGCTCGAACTGAGCCATGGCTGCCATCATGTGAAATAGCAAGACGCCGCCGGACGAGTCCGTTGATATATTTTCAGAGAGCGATTCGAACTTGACATCCTGCTGCTCGAGGTAGCTTACTAGGTCAACCAACTTACCAAGAGAGCGACCGAGGCGATCGAGGCGCCATACCACAAGGACGCCGCCGTTCTTAAGGCGGTGTAGGGCTCGCTCGAGCCCGGGGCGCTGGAACGTCGCGCCGGAGATACCCTGATCGGCAAAGATGACTTCGCAGCCGGCGCGCCGTAGGGCGTCCTTCTGCAAATCGAGATTTTGTTCGTCGGTCGAGACGCGTGCGTAACCAATTTTCATGACTTTGTAGCTTTAGAGGGCCAGTCCAGGATGGCACACCCCGGCTGGCCAGTTGTATTGCTGACCGCAAGAATTCTGTAAGGAACTCGAACGACTTTGCAGCGGAAACCCTCCCCAAAAGCACGTTCGAGTTTCCAGCCCTGTAAAGCCGAACCCATCGGCAGTTCATTGCTCATCGGGAACGCAAAATTTGTAAGAGGGCGGCCGATTGTACTGGACAAAAACGGTCCGTTTTGTCTACCGTGCCACTTAGGCGTCGGGTCTCTCGGCAACTTCATACAAAACAAGCAGTTACCAAAAAACCCCACTCCTAAGCGGCACGGTAGTCGAAACGACCGATTTCGTACCGACCCTTATTTGTAGCGATCTCTGCTGTTCGGGTTTCTAGATTTTTAGCGTTCTAGGAGAGCTGAAGTCAGCTTGATTTAACTGCTATTTGCTTTGGTTTGATGGTATTGGGGTTGAAAAAATTAAATTAAAATCGGGGTAAAAAATGAATAATATTTACAAGGTGGTTTGGAGTAAATGCCGTGGTTGCTTTGTTGTTGTTTCTGAGCTTGGGTCGGCAGACGGGAAAGGTACTTCCAATTCTATTATTTTAACGACTACGAGTGTTGCTCTTGCTTTTTTGGGTTTTTCTCTGCCATTTTATGCGAATGCGTATTCGTTAGTTTTTAATGGCAGTGGACCCACTGTGTTTGCAACGAGCGGGTGCAATATTGCGGTTTTGTATGGTGCGACACAGAATTGTGTCGGATCAAATTCTACGGCCATCGGTGGCTTGTCGAGTGCGACCGGTTCAAATTCAGTTGCGTTCGGAGATAGTGCAACGGCCTCCGGAGATTCCTCAGCGGCTCTCGGTGCTAATTCAACTGCCGGTGCGGTGAACTCAGTGGCACTTGGCTATGGCTCCGTTGTTTTAACGGGATTATCTGGAGGTACTGCCGGCGCTACTACTATCAATAACACGACGATTGGCGGGACAACTTTCGGTGGCTATGCCGGATCTGGTGCGTCGGGAGGCATATTAAGCGTTGGAAAAGTGGGCTCGGAGCGACGTATTCAAAATGTAGCCGCAGGGCTTATAAGCGGAACTAGTACCGACGCAATCAACGGTAGTCAACTGTATGCCGTAGCCAGCGCGGTGACATCTACCATTACAAGCTTATCGTCTTCTACTTCGACGGGCCTGAGCACGACCAACAGCACGGTGACGTCGCTAAGCACGTCGGCGTCTACGGGCCTGTCGTCGGCAAGCAGCTCGATCACCTCTCTGTCGACAGGGCTGAGTTCGACGGACAGCACGATCACTTCACTGTCGACTTCGGCCTCGACGGGTCTGAGTACGGCCAACAGCACGGTGACGTCGCTAAGCACGTCGGCGTCTACGGGCCTGTCGTCGGCAAGCAGCTCGATCACCTCTCTGTCGACAGGGCTGAGTTCGACGGACAGCACGATCACTTCACTGTCGACCTCGGCCTCGACGGGTCTGAGCACGGCCAACAGCACGGTGACGTCGCTAAGCACGTCGGCGTCTACGGGCCTGTCGTCGGCAAGCAGCTCGATCACCTCTCTGTCGACAGGGCTGAGTTCGACGGATAGCACGATCACTTCACTGTCGACCTCGGCCTCGACGGGGCTGAGCACGACCAACAGCACGGTGACGTCGCTGAGCACGTCGGCGTCTACGGGCCTGTCGTCGGCAAGCAGCTCGATCACCTCTCTGTCGACAGGGCTGAGTTCGACGGATAGCACGATCACTTCACTGTCGACCTCGGCCTCGACGGGGCTGAGCACGACCAACAGCACGGTGACGTCGCTGAGCACGTCGGCGTCTACGGGCCTGTCGTCGGCAAGCAGCTCGATCACCTCTCTGTCGACAGGGCTGAGTTCGACGGATAGCACGATCACTTCACTGTCGACCTCGGCCTCGACGGGGCTGAGCACGACCAACAGCACGGTGACGTCGCTGAGCACGTCGGCGTCTACGGGCCTGTCGTCGGCAAGCAGCTCGATCACCTCTCTGTCGACAGGGCTGAGTTCGACGGATAGCACGATCACTTCACTGTCGACCTCGGCCTCGACGGGGCTGAGCACGACCAACAGCACGGTGACGTCGCTGAGCACGTCGGCGTCTACGGGCCTGTCGTCGGCAAGCAGCTCGATCACCTCTCTGTCGACAGGGCTGAGTTCGACGGATAGCACGATCACTTCACTGTCGACCTCGGCCTCGACGGGGCTGAGCACGACCAACAGCACGGTGACGTCGCTGAGCACGTCGGCGTCTACGGGCCTGTCGTCGGCAAGCAGCTCGATCACCTCTCTGTCGACAGGGCTGAGTTCGACGGACAGCACGATCACTTCACTGTCGACTTCGGCCTCGACGGGTCTGAGTACGGCCAACAGCACGGTGACGTCGCTAAGCACGTCGGCGTCTACGGGCCTGTCGTCGGCAAGCAGCTCGATCACCTCTCTGTCGACAGGGCTGAGTTCGACGGACAGCACGATCACTTCACTGTCGACTTCGGCCTCGACGGGTCTGAGCACGGCCAACAGCACGGTGACGTCGCTAAGCACGTCGGCGTCTACGGGCCTGTCGTCGGCAAGCAGCTCGATCACCTCTCTGTCGACAGGGCTGAGTTCGACGGACAGCTCGATCACTTCACTGTCGACTTCGGCCTCGACGGGGCTGAGCACGACCAACAGCACGGTGACGTCGCTGAGTACGTCGGCGTCCACGGGTCTGTCGACGACCAATAGCACGCTGACCTCACTGTCAACGTCGGCCTCGACGGGTCTGAGCACGACCAACAGCACGGTGACGTCGCTGAGCACGTCGGCGTCCACGGGCCTGTCGTCGGCAAGCAGCACGATCACCTCTCTGTCGACCTCGGCCTCGACGGGGCTGAGCACGACCAACAGCACGGTGACGTCGCTGAGTACGTCGGCGTCCACGGGTCTGTCGACGACCAATAGCACGCTGACCTCACTGTCAACGTCGGCCTCGACGGGTCTGAGCACGACTAACAGCACGATCACCTCGCTGTCGACCTCGGCGTCGACGGGTCTGAGCACGACCAACAGCACGTTGACCTCGCTGTCGACGTCGGCGTCGACGGGCCTGAGCACGACCAACAGCAACATCACGTCACTGTCGACTGCGACCACCAGCGGGCTGAACTCGTTGTCCACGGGGGTGAGTACGGTGAACAGCAACATCACGTCGCTGTCGACCGCCACCACCAGCAGCCTGGCCTCGCTGTCCACGGGGGTGAGCACGGTGAACAGCAACATCACATCGCTGTCGACCGCCACCACCAGCGGCCTGTCCTCGTTGTCCACGGGCCTGTCGTCGACCAGCAGCAACCTGTCGTCCCTGTCGACCGGCCTGAGCGCGACGAGCAGCCAGCTCTCGTCGATCTCCACCGCGGTCAACGGCGGCGGCACCAAGTACTTCCACGCCAACGCCACCGGCGCGGACAGCTCGGCGAGCGGCACCAACGCCATCGCGATCGGCCCGAACTCCACAGCCAGCGGCGCGAGCAGCTTGGCGGTCGGCGACACGGCCAACGCCGGCAGCGACGGAGCCATCGCGATTGGCCAGAACGCTAGCGCTACCGGCGGTAAGGCGGTGTCGATCGGGGTGGGCAACACCGCCAGCGGTAACGGCGCGGTGGCCATCGGCGATCCGAACGTGGTGACCGGAACTGGCGCAGTGGGTGCGGGTGCCAACAACACGGCCACCGGCCAGGGCGCCGTCGCGGCGGGCAACCTGAACGTCGCGACCGGCCAAGGTGCAGTGGCGCTGGGTAACGCCAGCAGCGCCAACGGCATCGGCTCGGTGGCGCTGGGCAACACGTCGAGCGCGGTCGGTGCCGGGTCGGTTGCCTTCGGCTCGGGGGCGGTGGCCAACAACGCCAACGACGTTGCGCTGGGCTCGGGCTCGGTGACGAGCGCCGCGAACCCGACGTCGGGTATGAGCATCGGCGGAACGGCCTACACGTTCGCCGGCGCGACGCCGACGAGCGTGGTGAGCGTCGGTGCGCCAGGCGCGGAGCGGCAGATCATCAACGTGGCAGCTGGCCGGGTGTCGGCAAGCTCGACCGACGCGGTCAACGGCTCGCAGCTGTATGCGGTGAGCCAGGCAGTGTCGTCGCTGTCGACCGCGGCGGTCGCGGAACTGTCAACGGCCACCAGCGCGTTGACGTCCCTGTCGACGGCGACCTCGAACAGCCTGAACTCGCTGTCGACCACGGTCAGTAACACAAGCAGCAACGTAGCGTCGCTGTCCACCGGACTGAGCAGCACGAAGGCAACGATCACGTCGCTGTCGACGGGGCTGAGCACTGCGGTGAGCAACCTCGTGTCGCTGTCGACGAGCTCGGGCGGGACGCTGTCGACGACGAGCACGGGTGGAACTGCGGCGGGCTCCGGTGCGCAGGCGAATGGCACGGGCAGTACGGCGATCGGGGGCCAGTCGACGGCTTCGGGTAGCAATTCGACGTCGCTGGGTCAGGGCTCGAACGCGACAGGCTCGAACGCGACATCGGTGGGCCAGGGCTCGAGTGCGACCGGTGCCGGTGCGACCTCGGTCGGCCAAGGAGCGGTTGCGTCCAGTTCCGGTGCAACAGCGCTGGGCCAGGGCTCGAGCGCGACGGGCTCGAACGCGACGGCGCTGGGTCAGGGCGCCAACGCCTCGGGTAGCGGTTCCTCGGCAATCGGACAGGGGGCAGTGGCCTCCGGGACGAGCGCCACGGCGCTGGGCAACAACGCGACAGCAGCGGGCGCCAACTCGGTGGCCATCGGTGCGGGCTCCGTCGCCTCCGAGCCGAACACGGTGTCGTTTGGCTCCGAGGGCAACGAGCGGCGTCTCACCAACGTGGCGCCGGGCGTGAACGGGACCGACGCGGCCAACATGAACCAGCTCTGGCGGGTTCAGTCGAGCGTCAACCAGGTCGCCAGCCGGGCCTATTCCGGGATTGCCGCAGCCACCGCGCTGACGATGATCCCGGAAGTCGATCCTGGTAAGACCATCGCTGTAGGCGTCGGAGCCGGCAGTTACCAGGGCTATGCCGCATCGGCCCTGGGTGCGTCGATCAGATTCAGCGGTGACTTGAAGGCGAAGATTGGTGTGGGCATCAGCGGTCAGGGTGCAACCTACGGTGCTGGCGTGTCGTACCAGTGGTAAAGCGGACGTAGGAGCGGTCGAGGGCGGGTCAGATGGTTCGCTCCACCCTCGATGCGCAGTAATCAAGTCGGGGCCACGAGAATATGTCGAAGCCCACTCGGTATTTCACAGGCGTTTTTGGGTGGCTTTCCGTGTCTACCTTGTTGAACAGCCCGTGGATCGTTTGCTCCCGTTATCGGGTCCTGACCGGCAACATTTTGACTGCGGGAAAACTTCTCGGCCTGCATTCGCTTGCTGTATCGGCACAGCAAGCGGAACGATCCAGGCAGATCGATCTGTTCGCAAGAAACTGACGGAGAAACCATGGATGCACACTTTAGCGAGAACCCGTATGAGCTTCGACGTGTGGATGACGCGCTGTGGCTGCTGCGGCACGGCGATTTGGTGGGCTCGAGCGAGCTGATCGAGCCGCAGATTGCAGCGCAAAGCGTGGATGCCCAGACGTGGGTGTTGTGGGCCGAACTGTGCAGGATGCGCGGCCGGATCGATGTTGCGAAACAGGCGACGAACCGGGCACTGGAGCTCGATCCACGCAGCGGTTGGGCGTTTGTCGAGCGATCGCGCGTGTTGCTTGCGCAAGGCGACGTGGCTGGCGCGTTGGACTGCTTCGAGCAGGCCTTCGCCGCGGGTCATGCACAGGGTGAGTGGATTCGGGAGTGGGTCGTGCTGCTATGGAAGCAGCGCGACTACGAGCGGGCAAGCGAGGTAGCGCTCGCGTATTGCGAAAACCAGCCAAAACATGCGCAGGCGTGGTTCATCCTGGGTTACTCACTCGAGCAGAGCGGGCATCTGCCCTCGGCCGTTCAGGCCTACCAGCGCTGCCGCAAGCTCGACGGCCAGTTCCCCGCGGTCAATACGAGCCTGGCTCGCGTGTTTCTCGAGATGAGCGATTTCCCAAGTGCCTCATTTCACATCGAAGAAGCGATCGTCGATGAACCGGAAAGCGCGATCGCGTGGTTCACGCTGGCCCGTGTGTATCAGGCGCGCGGGCAAACGGAGTCCGCGGAAATCGCCATCGAACGCTCGCTGGCGCTGGCGCCGGATTGTCCGGACTCGCTGCTACTGCATGCGCAGATTTTGCGAGAGGCGAGCCGGTGGAGCGAGGCCGATGCGCTGATCGAGCAGGCAGCCGAGCTTGCGCCAGCCGACGGGGCGATCCGTTTTGCCCAGGCGCAGGGGCAGTTATCCAGAGGCGACTTCGCGCGCGGCTGGCTCAACTACGAATGGCGTGGTCACACGCAGTTGAGCGGTCCGCGCGGCGAGCGGCTGCCGCTCGCGCGCTGGAACGGCGAGGATCTGCGTGGCAAGACGGTATTGGTGTGGTGCGACCAGGGCCTGGCCGAAAGCATTGCGTTCTCTCGGTTCGTCCCGTTCCTTGCGCGCGACCTGCGCTGCCGTGAAGCTCAGGTGGCTCTGTCGTGCCCAACCGCGCTGCACGGTTGGATGCTGGCCATGCTCGGCGCACACGTGAGCGTGCTCAGTGCGGGCACGGAGACGCTCGAGCACTTCGATTTCCATCTGCCGCTGGGTAGCGTGCCGTTCTATCTCGACATCGGCATCGAGGACATCGGCTCGGCGCTCGAAGCACTGCATGCAGATGGCCGGGCACCCTATACGGCGCTCAAGGCAACGGCCGGCAACCTGCCGCTGCGCGTCGGACTGAACTGGCTGAGCACGGATGGCGCGGACTGTGACCATCACGCATCGATCGATCCCCACTCGTGTGGCACAGCGCTGGCCGGACTGACGGACATCGCGTTTCATGTGCTACCGCGCGGAGCAGGCGCGGATATCCACGCATTGCAACAGAGCGGATTACCGATCCTCGACCATACCAAGACGTTTGACAGCTTGCAGCGCTGCGCGCATTACCTGCGCGGACTGGATCTGGTCCTGACGGTCAGCGGGCCGATCGCACATCTGGCCGCATCCATGGGTGTACCGACGTGGTTGATGCTGCACGCGAACCCGAGCTGGATGTGGATGACGCAGCGCGACGACAGTCCGTGGTATCCGGCCATGCGCCTGTACCGCCAGGAGCATGCGGGGGACTGGTCGTCGGTGTTGCATCGAATTCGGGCAGATCTTCAAGCCATGAAGCCCGGGACGCCGGCTGGAATCTGAGCCGGTCAAACTATTCATGAGCAGGTTGATCCAATGAATCAGATCGTCAAGTATGTCAATCAGCGCTACGCGCAAGAGCCACCTTATCCGGTGCTCGAGATTTTTGCGTATCTCAGACAATCGCTCTACGAAAACGTCGATGAATCGTTGGCTGGCCAGTTGCTGACTGCGTATCTGCGCGGGTTCGATGAAATCTACAGTCGTTCGGTGCCGCGTATCGGCCTACTCGACGCTGAGCATGCACTAACAGGAAACGTCGAGCCCGACGATGCGCTCGACCTGCGAGCCGAGCAGCTGGGCCGTCAACACGGCCGCTGGGCACGCCTTTATCTTCAGGCGCTGGTGTGAACGCCTCCAGATGATTCTGGCGAATCAATCGAAGAGTTGCATCACGAAAACCGGCCCACTACATGATGACGTAGTTCGAACATGGAAAAATATCTCGAATTGATCAACCAGCAACAACAGTTGCACGAAAAGATCAGTGAGACTCGTCGAAACGATATCGAAGAGATTCTGGAGGGCATCGTGCGAACCATGCTGACCTACGAGATCTCGCTCGACGAGATCAAGCGGGCACTGGCCGAACAGTGCCGCTCGAGCACGCGACCCAAGCGTGTCGCGAAGTATATGGATCCGGTCACAGGCTGCACCTGGTCGGGGCGTGGGCGCCGGCCCAAATGGATGGAAGGAAAGGCGGATATTGAGGGGTTTAGATTGCCTTGGTGATTCGCGAATTAAACCACGAATGATGGTGGATGAAGGAGACGAATAAAATGAAATCCGAACCAGGTGGACATCTGTCGAACCGGCGCGCGATTGCCGATGTAGGGGAAAGATTTATACGGTTCGATCCCATCGTGTGGGTGGAAGAGCATTATCCTGGGCAAGTGGAGGTAGTGGTGTCGATCCGTTCTAAAGTGCGAAATGTTTTAGAATGCCAGTTGGGTGCGCCACTGGCGGACCCATGCTTTTCGGTTTATGAATATGGTTTGGTATCTGGCGTACTTGGTGTTAACTCGGATGCTGCCCGTAGACTGGCAATAGAAAACAGCCAATTTATTGAAAAAATGCAGACCGATTCGACTCGCGCTCGATACATGAAGCTGTCCCACGAACTCGGTATGCGGCATGGTGAGCTGATTCGCAACAATACGCTCTCGAACTAATATCATTCTTCGGGTAGGTTACGACTAACGTGAGGACAGTATCTCAATCTGCTGGCCATCTTGCCGTTGGCATTTCGCTTTGTTCGCGCGACGGCCTGGCGATCTGGGAAAACTGCATTCACCAGAACATCGCGTTCGTCGCGATGATGCTCAAACGCTTGGATCGCGTCGGTCCCGTCTATTTCCTGAACGGCGGTGACGCGAACGCGCTGCCGGCCGGCCTCGACCTCGTCCGCCAGCACGAGGCGACGTTCGAACCGAGACTAGACCTGCCGGGCTTCACGGCGCGCCACGCGGATGCGGTCGTGTCGAACCACTGGAAAAACGGGCAGAATTATCTGTATTACGACGTGCTGTACGGCGGCTATCCGCTGATCCACAACTTGACGCTGATCGGCGACGCCGGCTATTACTACCTGGACTTCGACGCCGCCGCGGGCGACCGCGCACTGCTGCAGGCGTTCGCCGAACACGACGCGAACCTCGACGCGTATCGCGAGCAGTCGAAGCACGTGCTCGACTCGGTCAGCATCTACAACCCCGAGAACGTCGCGTCGTACTCGCGTGCGCTCATTTCCTTATTCTATAGCCGCTCAGGCGCAAAGGAGGAGTGCGCATCGATCGTGCCCCCGGACCCTGTCGCTCCACGCAGGTTCGGGATTTTTGTGCGGCAGAGCACCGCCGCACCTTTTTATGCTTTTCCGGATGGCTGTCGATCCGTAGAGCGCGTGATTGCCGGTCGAAGCAGATTTAAAGGGAGCCGAGAAATGATGACGTGCATCAGGAAAAACGCCGTCGTTAAGGCGAGGCGGTGCGTCGACCTCTCCCGGGAGCCCTATATCCAACGCATAGAAGGGCAGGACTGCTGACACCAGAAGGCTGTTCGCGCAGAACGTGTCGATGTTCAGCTTGTACATCGCGCGGCTGAACGGAGTGATGCGGCTGCCGCTCTTGCCAGGATTCACGTTGCGAAACACGCTGCCCTTGTCGTTGTAGAGCGCTCCGGGCTTGCCATGCCGTTCGATATATCCTCGTGTCTTCGTATGAGTACATGGACTAGCTCTTGATAGTCCAAGAATTCCGCCGCCCCCCGAACTGATCAACTTTCTCCACGCCCCTCACCATCACCTGCCGGACCGGCCCGATCTGTTTGCCCCAGCCGAAGCACTGTTCGATGCATTTGCGTTTGCGTTGGCTCAGTGCGTAACCGAGATTCCGTGTTGTCCGACCATCGATTGCACTTCCGCCGGTGCGCTTCGTGTTGCGTGCGTCGTGCGGCGTCACGTTGTATTCGCGGCAGGCCTTCACAAATCCACGCGTGTCGTACGCCTTGTCTGCGCGTACCGCAATACGTACGTCTGAACCCGACACATCGCGCAGCATGTCCGTCGTCGCTTTGCGTTCCGCTCGGCCATTCGCATCGCTGGCCTGAACGTTCACAACCAGACCGTGCCGGTTATCGGTCGGCACATGGCCCACGTAACTCGGCAAGGCTGGCGCTGCATTGCTCTTCCGATAGAGCCGGCTCTCTCCGTCGCTCTTCGATTCGTGCGTTTCATTACTGCGCGATTCGCCACGCCAATTGTCAGGCGGCCGTCATCGTGCCTGCCATCCTTGAGCCGGATGCTCTTGTGGCTGGTCCACGCATGGATCAAGGCGCCGTCCACACTGAAGTGTTCGCCCGAAAGCAAACCGCATTTATGCGTCGTTTCCACCGTCGCGTTGAAGAGGTCAGTCACCGCGTCGAACTCGATCAGTCGATGCCGGTTCTTGCTGAACACCGAATGATTCCACACCGCGTCTTCGATCGACAGACCGACGAACCAACGGAACAAAAGGTTGTACGGGATCTGCTCGTGCCAGCTACCGCTCGCTGCGAATGCTGTACAGCACTGAAGCAGCATCGCCCGCATCAGCTTCTCCGGCGTAATGCTCGGCCGGCCGCCTTTGATGCCCGCTTCGTAAATCGCCGAGAAACATGGCATCCATATTCGACAGCGCCTCGTTCATCCAAGTCCGGATCGATCGCAGCGGATGGGTTTGCGGTACGAACTCCTCCAGTCTGACTGTACTGAACAGGGATTCGATGTAGCTGGCCTCGCATGCTGCCTTCGTGCCTTCGTGTCTTCGGATCGGGTTGGCTACATCGTGACGGATCGGCGGGCGTATTTCAACGGCCTGTTAGACGGGCTGGAATTTTACAACTGACATCGGATAGAACTGGGTCAAATAAAGGCGCATCAATCTCTAGTTTTGTTTCATTATTTATGATGCCGTTTTCGCTATCTGAAAATTTCATTGATTCGATGATGCGCGCAAGAAATTATTTGTCTTCATCCGTCTTCGTTGAAAATATTAAATTGGTATCGTTAAATTTCGTGCGTTATTTATTTTTACAAAAATATTACACATCCTGCGCTGGCAATTTCAGCAGGCTATTGATCGAATGGGGCGGTGTCAAGCATGGGCAAATGGTAACTTTGCGCACTCGCTGGAATTAATTTGGCGTCCACAACAATAAATATTCTCGGTCAAATAAAAAATGTTGATCTTTTGTTGGGGGTGCATTTAAAATCTGTTTATTATTAGTGGGTTTGTGGGCTAATATTCGTTGTGAGCAAGACAAGTGGCCTTTCGGTCGAGTACTAAATGGCAGGGTGAGGTCCCAAGCCGCAGCCACGGCACAAAAGGGAGCTCCGGAGAGGGCTTGAGTTAACGAGGGTACAAGGGTCGTTACGCGCAGACGTCGCGTGCGGAGCGCCGGCAAGCCACTGCTTCAGCTGTATAACCTTCAGCACAACGAATCGAGTGCTGCCTTTATGTTTGGCACTCTTCTATGTATGCGCACCTGCAGCATGCCGCGACGTCGAGACGCCGCATCCACCGGAGAACGACGATGCCGACCGAAAAACACGTAGTCCCGCTACCGAATGGCCTGAAGGTCTATGTCGAACGGAACGTGTTCGACCCGGCGTTCGACACCGCGATGCTCGTCAACGGCGCGCTCGCGACGACGGCGTCGTTCGGGCAGACCGTCCAGTACCTCGGCGAGCGGATGAACACGATCTGCTTCGATCTGCCGTATGCGGGCCAGTCGCGTCAGTACAACCCGGGTTGCTGCATCCTGACCAAGGACGACGAAGCCGCGATCCTCCAGTACCTGGTCGAGCATTTCGCGCCGGCGTTCCTCGTGTCGGTGTCGTGGGGCGGCGTCGCGTCGCTGTTCGCGCTCGCGCGCGGCTGCCCGAGCGTGCGTCGCGCGGCGATCTGCTCGTTCTCGCCGTTCCTGAACGACGCGATGGTCGACTACGTGACGCGCGCCCGCGATCACATCGCGGCCGGCGAGAACCTGAAGGCCGCGCAGCTGCTGAACGACACCGTCGGCCGCTACCTGCCGCGCATCATGAAGCTGTACAACTACCGGTATCTCACGCGCCTGCCGCGCGACGAGCAGGACCAGGTCGCGTTCCACGTCGACCAGATCCTGTCGCTGCGGCCCGAGCGCTACTTCAGCGAGTTCTCGAACATCGGCTGCGAGCTGCTGTTCCTGAACGGCGAGCGCGACGAATACACGACGCCGGCCGACGTGCGCCAGCTCGGCGCGCACGTGTCGCGCGCACGGTTCGCGACGGTGCCGGACGCCGGCCATTTCCTCGACATCGAAGGCCGCGCGCAGCGCGAATGCACGCGCACGGCGCTGCTCGAGTTCTTCTGCGGCGAGGCCAGCGTCGCGGCCGGCATGGCGCGCGCCGCCGCGCATGCGTGCGTGCCCGCGCCGATGCACGCGCTGTCGTCGTGACGCCAACCGTCGTGCACCGGGTTCGCCCCGCACATCCGAATTCCCATCCCAACGAGGCAGGCCAGCCGTGAATATCGTTCAGACCATCGCCATCGTCGTTCCGTGGGCCGCATGGCTCGCTTACTGGATCGCCACGTCGCAGGGCGTGAAGACGACCGTGCGCAAGGAAGCGTCGCGCTCGCGCACGCTGCAGTCGATTCCGCTGATCGTCGGCGGCGCGCTGATCATCCTGCCCGATCCATCGTGGCAGGCGCTCGTGCCCGACTGGCAGCGCTTCGGGCTGCAGGCGCAGTGCGGGCTTGCGGTGCTGGCCGCCGGCCTGTTGTTCTCGGTGTGGGCGCGGCTGCATCTCGGCACCAACTGGAGCGTGTCGGTCACGCTGAAGGAGAACCACGAGCTCGTCCGCACGGGGCCGTACGCGTTGGTGCGCCACCCGATCTATACCGGCTGCCTGGTCGCGCTCGCCGGCGCCGCGCTGATCGGCGGCGAATGGCGCGGCGCGGTCGGCGTGCTGCTCGTGTTCGCGTCGCTCGCGTACAAGGTGCGCGTCGAGGAGAGCTGGCTCACCGGTCATTTCGGGCCGGCGTACACGCAGTACCGCCGCGAAGTGGCGGCGCTGATCCCCGGTTTCTACTGACCTCCGCGAGGCGCGCGATGGCGAAGATGATCGTGACCGCGATCGGCTCGGCGGGCGACGTGCATCCGCTGCTCGGTGTCGCGCGCACGCTCGCGGCGCGCGGTCACGACGTGGTGTTCTGCACGCACGCGCCGTTCGAGGCGGCCGTGCGCCGCTGCGGGTTCGCGTTCGTGCCGGTCGGTACCGCGGCCGAATACGACGCCGCGATGGAGAACCCGGCACTGTGGGATCCGCGCACGTCGTTCCGCACGCTGTGGCAGGTGATCGCGCCGACGCTGCGCCCGCATTACGACGCGCTGCATGCGCTGACCGATGCCGACACGGTGCTCGTCGGCACGCTGTGGGCGTTCTCCGCGCGCTTCATGCAGGAACTGCATGGCACGCCTTACGTGTCGGTGCAGGTGTCGCCGTCGACGCTGCTGTCCGCGCATGCGCCGCCGACGCACCCGCGCCTGACGATTCCCGCACGCTGGCCGCTGCCGGTGAAATCGGCGCTGATGACGCTGATCGAGCGCCAAGTGCTCGATCGTGTGTGCGGCCCGGCGCTCGACGCGGTGCGCCGCGAGCTCGGGCTCGCGCCCGCGCGGCGCGTGCTCGGCCGCTGGCTGCATTCCACCGACGGCGTGCTGTGCCTGTTTCCGGCCTGGTTCGCGCCGCCGCAGCCCGATTGGCCGTCGAACCATCTGCAGAGCGGTTTTCCGCTGTTCAACGATATTGCGACGCCCGACGATGATGTGGCACTCGATGCGTTTCTCGCGGCCGGCGAGCCCCCGGTCGTGTTCACGGCCGGTTCGACCCGCGTCGATCACGCGGCCTACGCGCGCGCGGTGGCGGACGCGCTGCGCGCGACCGGCGCGCGCGGGATCCTGCTGACGCCGCACGATGCGGCGCCGGGCGACGAGCGGCTGCTCGTGCGCCGCTTCGTGCCGATGCGTACGCTGCTGCCGCGTTGCCGCGCGCTCGTGCATCACGGCGGGATCGGCACCGCGGCGCTCGCGTGCGAGGCGGGGATCGTGCAGGTCGTCACGCCGTTCGCGCACGACCAGTTCGACAACGCGCAACGCGTCGTCGCGAACGGCTGCGGCGTGCGCGTCGACGGCCCGGTCGACGGTGCGCGGCTCGGCGCGGCGCTCGCTCGCGCGCTCGACGAACCGGCGTTCGCGGTGCATGCGAAGCGCATGCGCGCGCTGCTCGCGGCCGCGCCGGATGGTTGCGAGGCGGCCGCCGATTTCATCGAACGATTCGTGCCGAAGCGCGGCCGGCTGGCCGCGCGGGCCGATCTCGCGGCGGCCGGCGCATGAGCACCGCGTCGCCGCTTCAAGACGGGCCGGTCGCGCCGTCCGCGTTCGACACGCCCGCGCCCGCGCCGGCCGCGCAGCCGGTGCGCGGCATCCGCCTCGCGCTGCTGACGTTCGCGCTGTCGCTCGCGACCTTCATCGAGGTGCTCGATTCGACCGTGACGAACGTCGCGGTGCCGGCGATCTCCGGCAGTCTCGGCGTATCGAACAGCCAGGGTACGTGGGTGATCAGCTCGTACTCGGTCGCGGCGGCGATCGCGGTGCCGCTGACGGGCTGGCTCGCGCGCCGCGTCGGCGAGCTGCGGCTGTTCGTCGGCGCGGTGCTGCTGTTCACGCTCACGTCCCTGCTGTGCGGGCTGGCGCGCGACCTGCACGTGCTGGTGATCTGCCGCGCGCTGCAGGGGCTGTGTTCCGGGCCGATGGTGCCGCTGTCGCAGACGATCCTGCTGCGCACGTTCCCGCCGGACAAGCGCACGATCGCGCTCGCGCTGTGGGCGATGACCGTGCTGCTCGCGCCGATCTTCGGGCCGGTGGTCGGCGGCTGGATCGTCGACAACTTCTCGTGGCCGTGGATCTTCCTGATCAACCTGCCGATCGGGCTGTTCTCGTTCGTGGTGTGCACCGCGATGCTGCGCCCCGACGCGCAACGCGGCGCGGCCGGCCCGATCGACGTGCCGGGCATCGTGCTGCTCGTGATCGGCGTCGGTTCGCTGCAGGCGATGCTCGACCTCGGCCACGACCGCGGCTGGTTCGGTTCGCCGCTGATCGTCACGCTGGCGGTGGTCGCGACGCTCGCGATCGTGTCGCTGCTGATCTGGGAAGCAGGCGAGGCGCACCCCGTCGTCGATCTCAGCCTGTTTCGCGACCGCACGTTCTCGTTCTGCGTGCTGATCATCTCGCTGGGGATGATGAGCTTCTCGGTGGTCGGTGTCGTGTTCCCGCTGTGGATGCAGGCCGTGATGGGCTACAACGCGTTTCATGCGGGGCTCGCGACCGCATCGCTCGGCGTGCTCGCGCTCGTGTTCTCGATTCTCGTCGGGATTCACGCGCACCGCTTCGACGCGCGCGTGCTCGCGACCTTCGGCTTCCTCGTGTTCGCGGCCGTACTCGCGTGGGATGCGCACTTCACGCTGAAGATGACGTTCGCGCAGATCGCGGCGCCGGGGCTGATCCAGGGGATCGGGCTGCCGTGCTTCTTCATTCCGCTGACCGCGGCGACGCTGTCGCGCATTCCGGACGACCGGCTCGCCGCCGCGTCGAGCCTGTCGAACTTCCTGCGCACGCTCTCCGCCGCGTTCGGCACCGCGATGAGCGTCACGCTGTGGGAAAACCGCGCGACCTATCACTACGACACCGTGTCGCAATCGGTCACGCACGCGTCGGCGAACACGCAGCGCTTCGTGCACGCGCTGAACGCGATGGGCGTGGACGGCGTGCGCGAGTTGTCCACGCTGCACCACGTCGTGATGCAGCAGGCGTACATGATGGCGACCAACGACATGTTCTGGATGGCGAGCATGACGTGTCTCGCACTCGCGGCGATGATGTGGCTGACGCGGCCGAAGCGCGGCGCAGCCGCGTCGTTCGGGCATTGAGGAGAAGACCATGACGACACTCGGCGCACTCGTGATCCTGTATCACCCGAGCGATGCGCAGCTCGACGCGCTCCGTGCGTGGCGGCACGCGTGCGATGCGCTGCTCGTCGTCGACAACACGCCGCGGCCCGATGCGCGGGCGCGCGCGCTGTGCGACAGGGAAGGCATCGCGCTGCTGCATCACGGCAATCGCGGCGGGATCGCGGGCGCGTACAACGCGGGGCTCGCGGCGCTGTTTCGCGATCGCATCGACGCCGTCGCGCTGTTCGACCAGGATTCGTCGGTGCCGGCCGCCTATTTCCCGGTGATGCGCGACGTCTGTGCGGGGCTCGCGGGGCGCGCGTTCCTGGCCGGCCCGCGCATCTTCGACGAAAACGCGCGCAGCTTCCTGCCCGAACTCGCGACGAACGGCATCGGCCTGCGCCGCCTGCGCATCGAGCCGGGCGCGCCGCTGCAGCGCTGCGCGTTCCTGATCTCGTCGGGCTGCGTCGTGTCGCGCGACGCGTTCGACCTGCTCGGCCGCTTCGACGAGACGCTGTTCATCGATCACGTCGACACCGAATACAGTTTCCGCGCGCTGTCGCGCAACGTGCCGCTCTATGTCGTGCCGTCGCTGGTGCTGCCGCACCGGATCGGCGCGAAGCAGCGGCACGCGATCGGCCCTTTTGAAATGACGTCGATGAATCATTCGTGGCAACGGCGCTACTACAGCGCACGCAATGCGGTGCAGCTCGGGATGCAGTACGGGCTGCGCTTTCCGGTGGCGATCGTGCCGAACCTGCTGACCGTGTGGCAGGTCGTGCAGATCGCGCTCGTCGAGCGCGACAAGCGCGCGAAGCTGGCCGGCATCCTGTTCGGCGTCGCGGACGGCCTGTTCGGCCGGCTCGGCCCGCTCGAACGCACGCGGCCGCGTCTGGCCGCGCGTGCGCAGCGCGTTCGGCAGGGGTGACGATGCGGCGTTCGAGGAAAGCGGCGGGGCCGGCGCGCGGCGTGAGGGGCGGCGCGACGATCGCGGCGGCCGCCGCGCTGCTCGCGTTGAGCGGATGCGTGCCGTCGGGGTTCCTGCCTTCGCTGTCGCTGCGTGCGCCGGCCGACGACGCGCTCGCGCATACGGCCGGGCCCGGTGCGAACGGCGCATGGCCGGCACCGGACTGGGTGAAGCAGCTCCAGGATCCGCAGCTCGACGATCTGGTGGCCGAGGCGTCGCGGAACAGTCCCGATGTGCAGGTCGCACAGGCGCGGTTGCGGATCGCACAGGCACAGCTTCAGCAATTCGATTCGCTGACCGGGTTGACGGGCACGGCCGGCGCCACGATCAGCCGCGCGCGGATGCCGAAGCCGGGCGACATCGCCGACGTGACGGCCGGCGGCTATCGCGTGCCGGTGCAGATCTTCGGCGATCCGAACGTATCGCCGTCGTCGATCTTCGTCGGCCTGAACTACCAGCTCGACCTGTGGGGCAAGAACCGCGCGGCGACCAGGAGCCTGATGTCGCTGCGCGACGCGGCCGGCGTCGAAGCGGAGCAGGTGCGGCTGACGCTCGCCGTCGCGATCGTCACCGTGTACTGCCAGCTCGACCAGGCGTACGCGGTGCGCGACCTGTTGCAGCAGAAGCTCGCGATCAGCCAGCGCGTGACGGCCGTGCTGCGCGAGCGCACCGCGCGCGGCCTCGACAACGCGTACGACGCGAGCGACGCGTCGATCAAGCGCAGCCGCCTGCTCGAACAGATCGCGCTGAACGACGAGCAGATCAAGCTCGCGCAACTGCAGCTCGGCGTGTTGTCGGGCCGCGGCCCGGAGCGCGGGCTCGCGCTGCAGCGGCCGCGCGTCGGCGCGTTCGCGGGCGGCGCCGTGCCCGCCAGGCTGCCGGCCGATCTGCTCGGCCGCCGGCCCGACATCGTCGCCGCGCGGCTGCGCGTCGAAGCCGCGTTCGCGAATGCCGATTCGACGCGCGCGCAGTTCTATCCGGACGTGAACCTCGTCGCGCTCGGCGGCGTGTTCGCGCTGACGCCCGCGTCGCTGTTCTCGCGCGATTCGCTCGCGGGCTCCGTCGGCCCGGCGATCTCGCTGCCGATCTTCGATCGCGGCCGGCTGAAGGCGAAGCTTGGCGCGGACGTCGCGCAGGCCGACGTCGCGATCGGGCTGTACAACAAGACCGTCGACGACGCGCTCGGGCAGGTCGCGCAGCTCGTCACGTCGTTGCAGACGTCGCAGACGCTCGTCGCGCAGCAACAGGACGCGGTCGCGGCCGCGCAGAAGATCGTGCAGATCGCGGCCGACCGCCACCGGCGCGGCGTGCTGATGCAGAAGGACGTCGATGTCGCGGATCTCACGCTGATCGACGAGCGCACGCAGATGATCGCGTTGCTCGGCCGGCAGCGGGCGTTGCGCGTCGGTCTGATCGGCGCGCTCGGCGGCGGGTTCGATGCGGGCGCAACGGTGGCGCAGGCGCCGGCCGTGCATCGGGCGCGCAGCGGGGCGGCCAGGCGCGGGGCGCCGGCTCCGGTGGCGTCTGCCGCGGCGAACCGCGCCGCGGCGGGCGCACCGTCGAGCGATGCGCGTACGGGGAGCGCGTCCCTGTCACCGGCCGCTACCGTCGCAAGTGTCGCGGCCGTGCCTGCAACCGCACCCGTGCGGCGTGACGACGCGGCGTTGCGCGGCACGCCGGTTCTGGCGCGCACGGCAGCGACGAACGCGGCGCCGGCCCCGTCGGTTACCCAGCCGATCCCCTTGTTCCAGCACGATCGACTGATCGTCACGCAAAGCGACTGATGCACCACGACAACCTTCATACCGCCGCGCCGCCGGCCGCACCGACCGATCCGGCCCTCGATGCGCGCCGCGCGACGCGCCGCAAGCGCTTCACGGTGTTCTTCGCGATCGTGCTGCTGGCCGCGATCGCGTGGATCGTTTACTGGCTGTTGAGCGACCGCTACTACGAAGACACCGACGACGCATACGTCGCGGGCAGCATCGTGCAGGTTGCCGCGCAGATCCCGGGCGCGGTGACCGACGTGCTGGTGGCCGATACGCAGGCCGTGCGCGCCGGGCAGATGCTCGTGAAGCTCGACGACACCGAGGCGTCCGTCGCGTTCGCGCAGGCGAAGGCGCAGCTCGCGCAGGCCGTGCGGCAGGTTGCGAACGCGAGGATTTCGAACACGATGTACGTCGAGGCCGTGAATGCGCGGCGCGCCGATCTGTCGCTCGCGCAGCGCGCGCTTGCCGCCCGCTCGGGCGCGTCGGTCGAGATCGTTGCGCCCGAGGAACTCGCGCGTGCGCGCGCGGCGGTGGCCGGCGCGCAGGCGAACCTCGCGGCCGCGCAGGCCCAGCTCGACGCGGCGCGCGCGCTCGGCAGCAAGCTGCCCGTCGACGAAAGCCCGGCCGTCGTGCAGGCGGCCGCGCAGTTCAAGCTCGCGTACCGCAACCTGAAGCGCACGACGATCGTCGCGCCCGTCGACGGTACGATCGGGCAGCGCTCGGTACAGGTCGGCCAGCAGGTCGGGCCCGGCGTGCCGCTGATGTCGATTGTGCAACTCAACCGGCTGTGGATCGAGGCGAATTTCAAGGAAGGGCAGATCCGCCACATGCGCGTCGGCCAGCCGGTCGAGGTCGTGTCGGATCTCTACGGCTCGCGGATCACCTATCGCGGCCGCGTGCAGGGTTTCTCGGCCGGTACGGGCAGCGCCTTCTCGATGCTGCCGTCGCAGAACGCGGCCGGCAACTGGATCAAGGTCGTGCAGCGCGTGCCGGTCGTGATCGCGCTCGATGCTCGCGATCTCGCCGCGCATCCGCTGCGCGTCGGGCTGTCGATGCGTGCGACGGTCGATACGCACGATCGCAACGGCCATGCGCTCGACAGCGAGCCGCCGACGCCGGCCGTCAGCACGCGTGTGCACGACGGTGTCGCGAGCGACGCGGAAGCGGCGGCCGCGTCGATCATCCGCAAGAATCAGTAACGGAACTTGACGATTGTTTTACGGGTGGCGCTAGTTTTACGGTGCGAAATTTGCACTCAATTGGCTGCGCGCATCCGATGAAGCCGTTCTCGATGTTGACAAGTCGACGTGCGCAGGGAACTTGCAGCAGGATGCAGTCGCTGGGTGGGAATCCAAAGTACATGGTTGTGCGATTCAGGATCTGCGAACGTGACGCACTCGGGCATTCGAAGCACTTCTGGCCGAGCACAAGGCCCGTGGGGGGGCTGCACCTCGCCGCGGAAAGCAACGTCGATCGACGCGCGCAAGCTCGAACGCGAGCTCGGCTGGAAGCCTGCGGAAACGTTCGAGACCGGCCTCGCGAAGACGGTCGACAGGTATCTCGACAATCAGGCCTGGGTCGATGAGGTCGCATCGGGCGAGTACCGCAGGTGGGTTGAGACGAACTACACAAAACGCAACTGAGGAGAGAAGCGATGGCACGTAAAGGCATCATTCTCGCGGGAGGTTCCGGCACGCGGCTGTATCCGATCACGCACGTCGTATCGAAGCAGCTCCTGCCGGTGTACGACAAGCCGATGATCTACTACCCGCCGTCGATGTTGATGTTCGCGGGCATTCGCAACGTGTTGATCATTTCGACGCCGCAGGACACGCCGCGCTTCGCGTCGATGCTCGGCGACGGCAGCCAGTGGGGGATGAACAGCCAGTACGCGGTGCAGCGGTCGCCCGATGGTCTCGTGCAGGCGTTCATCATCGGCAAGGCGTTCATCGGCAACGATCCGTCGGCGCTGATCCTCGGCGACAACATCTTCTAAGGCCACGATCTGGCGAAGCAACTCGCGCGTGCGCATCCCCAGGAAACCGGCGCGATCGCGTTTGCGTATCACGTGCATGACCCGGAGCGTTACGGCGTCGTCGAATTCGACAAGTCGTTCCGTGCGCTGTCGATCGAGGAGAAGCCGGCGAAACCACGTTCGAACTACGCAGTGGCGGGCTTGTACTTCTACGACAACCGCGAATGCGACATCGCGGCCGACATCAAGCCTTCGCCGCGCGGCGAGCTGGAAATTACGGCGCAAACTCGCGCTATCTCGACAGCGGCGCGCTGAACTTCGAGATCATGGGGTGCAGTGGAGGCGCTGTACTACATGCCGAATACGAGTCGCCGCAGCGCGCAGCACACAATATGGCCGCACCTGCTGCGCGGCCTGAAGATCGAGCGGGCCAATTAGGCGTGGGCACGCGACACGACGTACATTCCGATGGCGTGCGGCCTCGTGTATCTGACGGCGGTGGTGGACTGGGCGAGCCGCAAGGTACTCTCGCACCGGTCGCCATCACGCTGGAAGCCCTGCAGTCGAATCACTGGAAGCAGAGTTCGTCCGTTACGGGCTGCCGGACATCGTCAACACGGATCAGGGCAGCCAGTTCACGGTGGGCACGTTCACCAAGGCCGTGTGGGCTGGGGCATCCGGCTGTCGATGGACGGCAAGGGAAGCTGGCGCGATACCATGTTCGTCGAGCGGGTGTGGCGCAGCGTCAAGTCCGAGGAGGTCTACTTGAAAGTGTACGAGTCGGTCAGCCATGCTCGGCGTTCCATCGGCGAATACATCGAGTTGTACAACCGGAAACGGTGCCATGCCTGGCGGATCAGACGCCCGATGAGGCATACTTCGCGACGCTGCCTACGATCAAATCGGCAGCATGATCGCCCCCGACGTTCCACTTAAAAGTTTCAGAAAACTGTCCGAACTAGACCTCGTCTCTCAGCAGAGGATAGCTGCATAAATCTCTTAGCTATTGCCGATTGCAGGATGGATGAGGGTGGACGATTGTTAGGCCGCTCGCGGCAGCACTATCCCGCCGCTTCCATCGCCGCCGTTTGCACCGGGCACAGCCTGTTTCCACTTGAGAGCATCGATGACCGAGCCCCCTCAGAATGCTGACGATTATGACGATCTTGCCGCGCAGTATGTTTCCATGCGGCGCGTTTTGGCGCTGTTTTCTCCCTATCGTAAGCGGATCGTCGCGGTCATGCTACTTATGGTAGCCGCTTCTGCCACGGGCCTCGCAGGTCCGTTTCTGCTGCGTGCGGTCATTGATGAAGCCTTGCCACGGAGCGATATCCGACTGTTGGTCTGGCTGGTGACGGGCATGGTCCTCGTGGCGTTCCTGTCGGCTGCGATCGGCGCTGGTCAAATCGTCCTCAGTTCACGCATCGGGCAGAGGGTTCTGCACGATTTGCGGGTGCGGCTTTATACCCATCTGCAGAGCCTCTCGCTGCAGTTTTTTACCGGAACCCGTGTGGGCGAAGTTCAAGCCCGCATCGCCAACGACATCGACGGGCTGCAATCGTTGGTGACCGAAACCACGAACGACCTCGGTCGCTCGCTGAGTGCCGTCGTCATGACCGCGATCGCCATTCTGCTCCTCGACTGGCGGCTAGCAATCTTCGTTCTGGTCATCGTGCCGGGAACGGTTCTGATCATCAATCGCGTGGCCCGGATGCGCGAGGCTCTGACCTACCAGCAACAGGCGCGTGCTGCGGACATGTCGGTCGCGGTGCAGGAGACGCTGTCGGCCTCGGGGATCATTCTCGCCCGCACCATGGGGCGGGGAGAGCACTTGATACAGCGTTTCAGTCGCATCTCAGGTGACCTTGCGAGACTCGAGGTGAAGTCCCGCACCGCCGGTGAATGGCAGTGGTCGCTGATCGGGTTTGCGCTGGCTGTGCTGCCGGCGATAACCCTACTGGCGGGCAGCCTTTTGATGCAGATCGGCAATCCCCCCAGCATCGGCACGTTGGTTGCAATGATCGCGCTGCAGGAACAACTGCTTTGGCCATTCGAGCAGTTGCTGGAAATTGGTCGCGACACGCGTAAGACGCGCGCGCTGTTCGTCCGGATTTTCGAATATCTGGACAAACCGGTAGAGATCGCCGAACGGGCCGACCCCGTGACAATCCCGCGGGCGGAGATGCGCGGTGGTGTGGAGCTCGATCACGTCAGCTTCGCCTATCGCGAGGAGGGCCGTCCCGCAGTGGACGACATCAGTCTGACCATTCCGGCTGGCAGTCATGTCGCGATTGTCGGCCCGACCGGTTCGGGCAAGACGACGCTTGGTTACCTATTGGCGCGGCTCTATGATGTGGATAGCGGCGCGATCCGGTTCGATGGCATCGAGCTACGCGACTTGAGCTTTCAATCGTTATCCGAAATGCTGGGCGTTGTTTCGCAGAACCCTTATCTGCTGCATGCCTCGGTGGCCGAGAATCTGCGCTTCGCAAAGCCCGACGCTACCGATGACGAATTGTTCGCTGCCGCAAGGATCGCCCAGATTCATGGCCATATTTTATCCTTGCCTGAGGGTTATGGCACGCTGGTCGGCGAAAATGGTTACCGCTTTTCCGGCGGCGAAAAGCAGCGCCTGGCGCTGGCCCGTACGATCCTGCGCGACCCGCCGGTGCTGCTTCTGGACGAGGCGACGAGTGCGCTCGATACGAGTACGGAGCGCGCGATGTCGCAGGCGCTAGAGCGGACGTCGAAGGGGCGCACCACGATCACTATCGCGCACAGGTTATCCACTATTCGCTCTGCGGATCTGATCGTGGTGATGCAGGCGGGCCGAATCGTGGAACAGGGCAGCCACGAGCAGTTGGTGGCGCTTGATGGCGTCTACACGGTGTTGAACCGGGGCGCTTGATCGAGAGGACCGCCCGTGCCCTCTGCTGCCCCCCATCGTGGCTCAACCTCCTATCAAGTGAGGTACCAACTGAAACTTAGGGGACGCCGTGTGCGACGCTTTCGGGAAGACAACGAGGTGTCAAGCGACCACTCTTAATCTTACTGTCTCACAAACCCAGCGCCTTCAACTTGAGCCCAGCGGTAGCTTGCCCGCGCGGATTCAGGTTGGTGTCGAGCCGACTGGAAAGACACCTTGCCCTTTTTCGGGCGCTTGGGGCGTGCCCAGCTTGCCGACGGGCGTGGCTGGTCGTGTTGCGGATGCTGTTGGCTGTTTTCGATGCGATGTGCGGTGATCGATCGCAACGGCCGGTTGCATATCGTGGCCGAGACCGAGTATGGTTGGGACGCGTCCGGTTGCACCCGGCGCGTGGCAAGAACGAACTGTATCGACCGATGAGAAAGCAACCCTTGTCCCGGCCCGGGCGGCCGGCGCGCCAGAAAGAGATGTTGTTGCCGCTGGCGACCGCCAAGGTACGCGCGCTGTCGCTGGAGAACCATCTCTCCCTGGTCACGGTGCGCGGCGGTCACGGCGATTTCGAGCAGCTCCAGGTGCTGAAAGAAGAAAGCCGCCGCGCGCAAACGAAGAGTTACCTGTACGCGCAGATGACGGGTTCGGGTATCCCCATCCGCTGTTTCACCTATACGCCGGGACGTGGCGCCTGGCTTGGCGACAAGCTGTTCACCGGCATCCGTGCGGGCGCGGTCATGATGACTGATGGCTACGAACCCTACAACGACATCGCTGAGCGTCACCAACTCGTACATCTGGGATGCTGGGTTCACGTGAGACGGTACTTCGTTAAAGCGGAAGACAGCGTGCCGAAGGCAGCGCGCACACCGGATCTGCTCGCGACGCGCTTCATCAAGCTGATCGGCAAGTTGTTCGTGGCCGAAGCGCATAGTGAAACATGGTCGGCATCGCGACGAAAGCGATTGCGACGACGTTACAGCACACATGTGCTCGCAGCGATCCACACGCTGATGGTCGAGCAGTCACCCGGTGTCGCGCCGAAGAGCCTGCTCGGCAAGGAGTTGACCTATCTGCGTTCGCAGTGGCCGAAGCTCATCCCCTACGTCGAAAACGGCGACTGGCCGATCAGCAACAATCCCTGTGAAAACGCGATTCGTCCGTTCTGTGTTGGCCGCCGCGGATGGTTGTTCAGCGATACCGTCGACGGCGCACACGCGAGTGCCAATCTGTACTCTCTCGTCGAGACCTGCAAGGCGAATGGCATCGACCCATATCGCTATCTCACCTGGCTGTTCCAACACCTACCGCTGGCGAAAAGCGTCGATGACTACGACCCGCTGCTGCCATGGAAGATGCCGGCTGACCTGCGCTGATCCGTTCCCTTACCACACCTCAAGCACTCCACCGACTTACTCTGAAGGACGTCGTTCGTGGATCGCATACGCCCGATCGCCACCGTGGTGTTGACGCCGGTGATCGTCAGCATCACGCGCAATCGCGCGTCGTCGATGGTCGCTTGCGCGAGTGCTTGCTCCACCTCGCGCAGATCCTCACCGATGCGGTCCAGTTCGCGCAGCCGCCACTCAACACCGAGTCGCTCGTCCAACGGAAGTGGTTGAACGCCGAGCCAGGCACGCCCCTTCTTGCCCAACAGATCGGTGGCGGGGCATCGCTCGATCAGATGCGCGGCCAGAACCGCATGAATCTCGCTCTTCAGCCGCGTGCGCTGCCGCACCAGCTGTGAACGACGCGAGCTCTGTCGACGCAACGCTAGCGTTTGCTCGTCCGGCATCCATACTTCCGGCAGAAAGCCGCTTGCAAACAGCTGTGCCAGTACGGCTGCATCGATCTTGTCCGTCTTGACGCGAGCCTCCGCGATCAGCCGAACTTGCAGCGAATTGGCAATCGCCACGCGTGCGACGTGCCGACGAAGCACGTTGACGATGGCGGCAGTGTTGCCGGTTGCTTCGAGCACCACATGATCGGTGGCGCGCAGCTTCTCGGCAAAACGCTCGAGTTCGTCGCTTCGCAACCCGGTGCGGCCGCCTGCATGCCGCTTGCAGTCCTCCAGGTACGCGATCTCGGCCACTGAGCGCGAGACATCAAACCCCACGATTCGCAAACCGTCTCCCGTATCAGATCACTGTTGGGAGCCGGTGGGACAGCACGACAACTACGGATTCGCGCTCACGCAACCGGGCGGGTCGCAGGGGCGGCCAACTACTAACACGAACTCGCGGCTCATCGTGTAACAACGGCCTGCCCACCCGAAGTGCTCCCCAGTGCCCCTGTCCCGGATGGTCACACCACACGCTCAAACCACTCGGCGCGGAAACGCGAGGTACCGGCAATATCATGCCGGTTACGAACCCGATCGAGTCGGCATTCACGACGGTACGTCATCTCACGAAGCGCACGCGCAACTGCGTCTCACGTGCGACGTTCCTCGGCCTGACGTTCAAGCTGATCGAGTCAGACGAAGAGTTGTGGCGCAGAATCCGCGCGCCGGAGAAACTCGCGGACATGCTCGACTGACTCGTGTTTAAAGATGGCGTTCCGGTGACCAACAGCACACCGGCTCAACAACCGCTAGCCGCTTGAACATGCCGACGTCTCGTACACCAGATTTGACTTTAACTCCTCGCCTTCATTAAAGCATGTCGATGAGCCCCGCCGAGACCGCCTTGACGACCGCCTGAACCTTGTTGGTCGCGCCAAGTTTCACGAGGACGTTGTTGAGGTGAAAAGTCACCGTCCGCTCCGAGACGCTGAGGATCAGACCGATCTCGCATGCTGTCTTGCCTTCGGCGGTCCAGCAAAGCACTTCGCGTTCGCGCGCCGTCAGCGCGACGCTTGCCGGTGGCGCGAGCTTCGGCACCATGAAGCCACTCATCAACGAATGTGACAAGTTCGCGAGCCAGTGGGTCTGCAGTGTAAGCGTGTTGATTTCGGCAGGCGTTAGGCGATCCGCATGGCGAGAGATGCTCAGGAGGCCGAACGCCCCGCGTGCGGCCCAGCTCGACTGTGCGATGCCGACCGACAACCCGGCCTCCCGCGCATCCTCCCACAGCGGGCATGGCGCGACCGCGTCGATATCCGGCCAGACAATCATGTTGGTGGTGAGCGCGCCATCGCGGACCGTCGAATCGACCTCGATGTAGTTCTGTGCCTGATAGTGCGCCATCCAGCCGTCAGGATAGGTGTCGAAGATCGCGACGGTCGACTTCGACACGGGCAGCGGCACCCGGATTCCGTAACAGCAGTACTCGAAGCCTAGGCGCTTCGAATACGCGGCAATCCGCTGGAAGAGCTGCCGCTCGTTCTCCGCAGCGCTGAATTGATGGTAGGCGTCCTGCCAGCGCAGTTCCATTCGTTCTCCGGCTAACTCGCCTATCCGAGGCGAGCATCCATCCATACGCGGCAACAAGGTGCTCATGCGCGCCTTGCTTCCGCGCCTTCCGGGACCCCGTCTCACGGGCTTATTACATGCGCAAGATCCAGCAAGGGCTGCTCCAGGCGCCACAACCAAGCACTCATCGCGCTGGGCGGCCACACAGCAAGCCCTGATCGCCATCCAGCATGATGGCACCATTTATCAATCCAAGTCGGCTCCCTACGGTTTGACGAACAACGTAGGGCCCTCGGTGATTGCCGACGAATCCGATGCGGCGACCGCTAAGCCTGACTGCCTCATTTAAATATTCTAGATAATCGGTGAACGATATATGTCAGTCCATCACTTTCTTGTGACAATGGGTGTTGTTGCATAAATTAGGCGTGAGGACGAAATGATGCATTTGTTCGTGATCTCAGGCAATGCAGAGGGACTGCGGGCGGGCGAACTCAGTCATACGGTTGAGCACGCCCACGCGGACCACATCGTCAGTAGCCTGCGAGTCGATGTGTCGAGCCTACAAGCAACGGCCCGTGAGGGTCTTGAATCGGTACATCACGTTCTTGGAGAGGGAGCGGCGGTGATAGCCGCAACTCTTCTTCCATTCCCGGCGGCCGAGTCGAGCAATTGCATCGACCGCGTCGTTGCGCCATGCTGCACCAGGCACGGTCACCTTCCAATGAAACGCGCCGTCGCGCGGCGGGATACTGGGTGTCGCACCGCGTGCCGTAATCGCGGCATGACACGGTTTTGAGTCGTAAGTCCCATCGCCGCCCACGGCCTCAAGATGTTCGTCGGTCGGAACCTGGTCGAGCAATTTGGCCAAAACATCACCGTCGGCAACGTCCTGATGTGTCGTCAACGCGGCACGTATCTAAACAGTGTTCGCGTCGAGCGCGATATGGACCTTGCACCACGTGCGGCGCTTCGAGTAGCCATACTGACGGACCTTCCGTTCGCGTTCGCCGTAGATCTTTCACGCCCGCGCTGTAGACGACCAAATGCAGCGGTTCTCCGCTATGGATGACAGGCAGTTTCACCCGCAGCGTTTGTGCGCGACGGCACACGGTCGTGTAGTTCTGTACAGGCAAATCGGCGAAAGCCAGACCGCGCAGACTTTGCGCAAAGCCTTGCAAGGGGCGCAACGGCAAATGGAACACTGTGTTCAAGCCGAGCAATGCCCGAACCAGTGCATCGCTGTACAGCCGCGGACGGCCACCCGGAAATTGAGATGCCGCTGTATTTCGCTGCACAATTCAGCACAATTTCTACACGATTCGGTGCGAATTCCTCGCTTACTATGGACTCCTGATTCGGCCCGGCACGCCCGCGCGATGCGTACGCGGATGCCGTCGCGGGCGACATGCCCGGCATGCGACGCCGGCCGGATCGTCCCGCCCGGCCGCACGCATCGCCGGCACCGCTTCATCCTCGCAGTGTTTTCATGGACCAGAAGACTCATCGCCGCCGGCGCATCGTGCTGGCTACCCTTGCCGTCGTCGCGATCGCCACCGGCGTCACGCTGAAGGCCTGCGCGCCCGACAAGCATCCGCAGTACCTGTCCGCGCCCGTCACGCGCGGCGATCTCGAGAACGCCGTGCTCGCGACCGGCGCGCTGCAGGCGTTCAGGCAGGTCGACGTCGGCGCGCAGGTGTCGGGGCAATTGAAGTCGCTGAAGGTCAAGCTCGGCGACAAGGTCACGAAGGGCCAGTGGCTCGCCGAGATCGATCCCGTGATCTCGGAAAACGCGCTGCGTCAGGCGCGCGCCAGCGAAGAAAGCCTGCGCGCGCAGCAGCAATCGGCGGCCGCGCAGCTGACGCAAGCTGAACTCGCCTTCCGCCGCCAGCAGGCGATGCTGCCCGACGACGCGACGTCGCGCGAATCGTTCGAGGCCGCGAAGGCGACGCTCGACGTGCAGCGAGCGACCCTCGCGTCGCTCGCCGCGCAGATCCGTTCGGCCCGCATCCAGATCGAGACCGCGCAGGCCAACCTCGGCTACACGCGCATCGTCGCGCCGATCGATGGCCAGGTCGTCGCGATCGTCACGCAGGAAGGCCAGACCGTGATCGCGCAGCAGCAGGCGCCGGTGATTCTGAAACTCGCGAATCTCGACACGATGACCGTGAAGGCGCAGGTGTCCGAAGCCGACGCGATCCGTGTGAACGCCGGCCAAACCGCGTATTTCACGATCCTCGGCGAATCGGATAGGCGTTATTACGGCAGGCTGCTTGCGATCGAGCCGGCGCCGAAAAACTATGCCGCCGCGCAAAGCACGCTTGGCGGCGGTGCAGGTGGCAGCGTCAGACCGAATGTCGCAGTGTTCTACAACGCGCTGTTCGACGTGCCGAATCCCGAGCACCGGCTGCGCATCGCGATGACCGCGCAGGTCGGTATCGTGCTCGGCAACGCACGCAACGCGCTGAGCATTCCGGCCGCCGCGCTCGGCGAGAAACGCAAGGACGGCACCTACGCGGTGCGCGTGCTGCGCGCCGACGGCAGCACGGAGACGCGCAGCATCCGCATCGGCATCAACAACAACATGCGCGTCGAGGTACTGGCTGGCCTGAAGGACGGTGAGCGTGTGGTGATGGGCGAAGCGTCGGCGGACGAACGCGTACCGCTGTCGGACGTGGTGTAACGATGCGCCGCTCCCTGCTCAAACTCGCCGCCGTCACGCGGCGCTTTCCGGCCGGCGACAAGGAAGTCGTCGTCCTGAACAACGTCAACCTGTCGATCGACGCGGGCGAGATCGTCGCGATCGTCGGCGCGTCGGGCTCCGGCAAGTCGACGCTGATGAACATCCTCGGCTGCCTCGATCACCCGAGCGAAGGCACGTACACGGTCGGCGGCCGCGACACGCACATGCTCGACAGCGACCACACGAAGGGCGCCCCAGAGCGATTATCGATCGTGCATGGGATGCGCAGTTGCGACTGTGCCGGCGATATCGCAAGCTCGCGGCCCGCGGCAAGAATGCCAACATCGCGATCGTCGCAGTCGCTCGCGAATTGGCCGGCTTCATCTGGGACATCGCCCGACTCGCGATGGCGCTTGCATTGTCGCGCGACATGCAGTCCGCATGAGACCGGCGACATGTTGATATCGACGATACGATGAACTGATCATGGAGGGAGTTTCCTGAAGGCGGCGTAGCCCGGTATTCGAGCAATCCGCGTATATCAGTGTGATCCACCGTTGAGCATTACTGCTACGGCGGCATCAGGAAATTCGAACACCTATAGAAAGAGTTTGAAAACAGATCGCGCTTGACACGGAAAGTCAAATTAGTGGCAAGCCGGGCACTAGCGCGGGGCACTAGCGTCGGACGAGTTCAAACGCCCATGAAAGCGTAGTTTAGACAGTCAGATGAATGGGACACGCGGGATTGAGATAGCGCTGCCTGTCGACTTTATGTTCGTCAAGTTCGAATGTTTGATGTGCTTACAATGGCAAATTTATTAATATGACGACCTTCTTTTGACTATCTTCGACTCCTGGATGCGGCAACCATTGCTGCATATTTTGTTGACAAATCAGAATTTTTTTTGCCATTAATAGCTTATAGTATTTATTGCTCCATGGCTAACATTCCAACGGAATTATTGAGAACATTTGTCAAGGTCGTGGATCTTGGGAATTTCACCCGCGCAGGAGAAGCTATTGGGCGCTCCCAGTCGACTGTTAGTCTGCAAATACAACGGCTAGAAGCACTGCTTGATGTCGAACTCTTTGTTCGTGGAATGCATCGCCTAAAACTTACAGATGAGGGAGTAACACTGTTGAATTATGCAAGAAGAATATTATCTCTCAATGACGAAGCGGTCGGCAGATTGCGCCCCTCAAATGTTGCAGGATCCATACGAATGGGAGCTCCACATGAGTACAATGCTGCACTTCTTCCAGCAATTCTTGGGAAATTCTCAAAAGATTACCCCAACGTGACACTTGAAGTTGTATGCGATTTAAGCAAAAATTTGTTAGCACGTCAAAAAAAAGGACAGCTCGATATTGTCATCGCGCTGCATGAAGACACCACCCAGTCGGGCATAAATGTTGTTACTGAACCATTAATATGGATTGGGGGGGTTGAGAGCCAAGATCGCAATTTTCATCCATTACCTCTGGTGGTCGCACCTCAGCCTTGCATTTATCGAAGTATAATCGTCGAAACCTTGCAGCGCACCAATATCAACTGGCGATTTTCGTTTGTTAGTTCCAGTTACTCCGGAATTATCGCGGCAGTGCGCGCTGGCCTAGGAGTTACGGTACTGGCTGCCAGCACAATCCCCGAAGGAATAGTTAAATTGGGTGCGAGTCAAGGATTGCCAGAGCTGGGCAACGTGGAAGTGCGCGTGCACACACAGTCAGGGAAATCAAGTGATGCAATTCAATGCTTAATTGAATACTCCATTCAAAACATAAAAAATAGTCGATGATTAAAGTCGTATTCCCCGTGCGGTGGATGACGTCGCGGAATTCACCCATCAGCGCACAGATCAGGCCGATTCGGTCCGCTTCAGAAAGTCGGAATTCCCCAATTAAAAGTGGAGCGGAAATTAGACAGGATTCGTCATCGATCCAGTCCAAACAGCCAGGAATACTCGATAATGCACATACCCATCAGCTATGTAGAGGCCACCGTCTGCGCTGAACGTGAAATCCAGCATCACCTCGCCGAAGCCGCGTCACAGACGCGTGGCAGCTACGCGGCCCACATACACCTTGGAGCCGCCATCGGCGCGTTCGACCTCTGGCGACGCCTCACGGTCGAACTGGATGCAGACGAGACCTATATATCGGATACGAAACGCTTGGCAGCGCTCTTGCGCCTTGCTTCATTGTCCGACTTCCTCGACGGACTAAGGTAAAGAAGACGTAAGCCGTCAATAAACGACGCCCTACCAACGGTAGGCAGAAGGTCAGATGCTAAGTGTCCGCGTGGACACATGCACTCAGACCGTGATGACCGAAAAACAAGACCTTCGAAGCAGACTGGTGGTTGGCCGCCGACGGGATGGGCGTTGTCACGTTGACGGCTGTGGTCGCGTAAGATGGGGCGATGAAACCGAAACCGCTTTACCACGGCCATCGATTCCCCGCTGCGATCATCAGCCAGGCGATGCGCTGGTATTTCCGCTTTCAGTTGGGCCTACGCGACATTGAGGAACTGCTGTTCGAGCGCGGCGTGATCGTCAGCTCCGAGACGATCCGCCGCTGGTGCGACAAGTTCGGTCCGGCCTTCGCCTGTTGCGTCAAGGTTGCCCGGCGCAAGCCGGGCAGCACCTGGCATCTCGACGAAATGGCGGTGACCCTGCGCGGCGAACCTTATCTGCTGTGGCGCGCCGTCGACGAGCACGGTGTCGAACTTGATGTGCTGTTACAGAAGCGGCGCGACAAGGCTGCTGCCAAACGGTTCTTCCAGCGAGTGCTGCGTACCTGCCCGGTACCGCGAAAGATCGTCACCGACAATTGCGCAGTTACCCGGCGGCCATGGCCGATATTCCCGAACTCGCCCACGTCAAGCACGTGTTCGTGAAGGCCGCTGCCCGCGTGAACAACCGCGCCGAAAACAGTCATCAGCCGCCCCGCGAACGCGAGCGACGCATGCGGGGATTTTGCGACCCGACACGCACTCAGGCTTTCCTCGAGAGCTTCGGGCTGATCCGTCAGCACTTCGCCCTGAAGCGGCATCAGTTGCGTGCCTCGCTTTATCGCAAACACCTTGCCGTACGCTTCTCGACGTGGCGTGAATTGACCGAGGTCACCCAGAATCGGTCTGCCGCATGAAACATGCGGGTCGAGCTTGCGCCCGTTGTGAACATACTCCGCTAACGTGACAGCGCCCCTCTAGCCTCCTCAGACCTCACTCACTACGTGCGTATATTTCGGCAAGGTCGCTCAAGTCCCAATTCCCGCCACTCAAAACTGCGCACACTTTTTCATCCGGTTTGACTTTGATGGAACCGGCCAGCAAAGCACCAATACCAATTGAGGCGGCCGGTTCAGCGATCAATTTCGCATCCCTGGCGAGCGCACGCATGCCCGCGATGATATGTTCGTCTTCAACGAGAACAATCTCATCCACATACTTTTCAATAATCGGCCACGGGTTTTGGCCCGGAACGCTGATTCGCACCCCATCCGCGATGGTATTCTCCAGGGGAAGCGACGTGCGTTCTTTGTTGATCCGGCTTTGGAAGTACTTGGGCGTCAAGGCGGGTTCCGCACCTATGACACGCACCGATGGCTTCGTTTCCTTGATGGCGGTAGCGATGCCCGAAATCAGGCCGCCGCCCCCCAGGGGAACGATGACGGTGTCCACGTCCTCCAGATCCTCGAGGATCTCGCACCCGATCGTTCCCTGGCCGGCCATGACAAGCGGGTCCTCGAAGCCGTGAACCGCCGCATATTTGTTCTCTTCTGCGATCTCGCACACCTTTTTCCATCGGGCGGCCGTGTCGCCGTCGAAAAGAATGACTTCGGCTCCCATGGCTTTGGTGTTCTCGATCTTGATCTTGGGGGTAGTCACCGGAACGACCAGGGTCGCCTTGACGTCTAGCATTCTGGCGGCATAGGCGATCCCCTCGGCATGATTCCCGGAAGAAGTCGCAATGAGACCGTTGGCGATCGCTTCTATCGGAAGTGACAGTGCCTTGTTAAGAGCGCCCCGAATCTTGAAGGCACCGGTAATCTGCAGCGTTTCAGGCTTGAGATAGAGCTGGCAACGAACGGCTTTCTCGATTTTTTCCGCGCGCAGTATAGGCGTACGCCGGATATGAGGCTTCAGCCGTGCCTGGGCTTCGTGAATGTCCTAGATGGTAGGGTAGTTGCGCACTTGAAAAGTCCTTATTTAAAAAACTCGAAGAATGTTCCAACCTTGTTTTCGATGGCGTTCCGATAGATTTGTGTCGACGTCGTGTTGTCCTGAATGGCCATCCCGGTGGAGTCGAAGATCGTTATTTCCTCATCACTCTCTCTTCCCGGCTTCTTGCCCAGCAAGACCTCGCCGATCTCTGCGTGGATCCTGGCTTTGGTGATGATGTTCTTGCTCAACGGATGCTGAGTTTCGCCTTTTTCGCTGCACTGCACGATCGAGTCAACGACTACTTTTGCATTCCTGAATATTTCAGGATCGAATTCCTGCTTCCCCTTTGTGTCCGTTCCGATCGCAATGATGTGTGTACCGGACTTTACCCAGCCGGCTTCCACCAGAGATCCTTTCCCGCGCGTCGTCGTAATCAGGATATCCGCCTGCTCAACAGCTTCCTTTTTGGAGTTCGCCATCACCACGGGAATGCCCAACTCGCTTTCGATATCCACTTTGTACTTTGCGAGTGATTCCGAGGTGTGATCCCATGTGGAGCGGCCCCACGTATCTGAGGACACGAGGACTCTCTTAAAATAAGGGATAGTCTTGTGCCTATCAGTAAGCCTAGTCATTACGTGGAAAGCATCGAAATTCTGACCGAGCCGGAGCGCCGTCGTCGGCGCACGGCGCAAGAAAAAATCGCCATCGTGCAGGAAACATTGGAGCCGGGAGCGTCGGTGTCGGCCGTTGCACGTCGGCACGGCGTCAACGCCAACCAAGTGTTCGGCTGGCGCAAGCAATACCAGGAAGGCAGTCTGGCGGCGGTGAAGGCAGGCGAAACCGTTGTGCCGGCATCTGAGCTGGCCGCCGCCATCAAGGAAATCAAGGAACTGCAACGGCTACTTGGGAAGAAGACGCTGGAGGTCGAAATCCTGAAAGAAGCCGTGGAATGGGGCCGTTCAAAAAACCTGATTGCGCGCTCGCCCTTGCTGCCGGGGGACGACCGATGAAGACGGTCTGCGAAGTTCTCGGCGTGGCGCGCTCTGCCGTGGCGGTGAAGCGAGCTCGCTCGTCCGACTGGCGCGATGGTCGCCGTGCCCGCGTGACCAACGATGCCGGGCTGGTCGAGGAGATTCAGGCCCATGTGGCGCACCTTCCCACCTACGGCTACCGCCGTGTCTGGGCGCTGCTGCGCCGCAGTCGGGAGCAGAGCGGTGCGCCGTGCATCAACGTCAAGCGCGTGTATCGGGTCATGCGGGAGCATCAGTTGCTGCTGCGCCGCCCTGGCGTGCGGCGAGATAAGCGGCGACATGACGGTCGCGTTGCGGTGGACCGCAGCAACACCCGCTGGTGCTCCGATGGCTTCGAGTTTCGGTGCGACGATGGTACGCCGCTGCGCGTGACGTTTGCGCTGGACTGCTGCGACCGCGAGGCGATTAGCTGGGCAGCAACGACCGGCGGGCATAGCGGTGATGTGGTGCGCGACGTGATGCTGGCCGCCGTCGAACAGCGCTTCGGCACCACGCAGGCCGCGCAGCCCATTGAATGGCTGACGGACAACGGCTCGGCCTACATCGACCACCGCACGCGCAGCTTCGCTCGCGAACTGGGTCTTGAGCCGCTGACCACACCGGTCCGTTCGCCGCAGAGCAATGGCATGGCGGAATCGTTCGTGAAGACCATGAAGGACAATTACGTCGCCTATATGGACAAGTCTGACGCACCAACAGCGCTCTCGCGTCTGGCTATCGCGTTTGAACACTAAAATGAGCGCCACCCGCACAAAGCCCTGAAATACCGCTCGCCTCGCGAGTTCAGGCGTAATGCGGTGTCATCAACCTAAGAGGCCAGTTCAAAAACCCCTGCTCAGCTCGTCGGAAGATGTTCCAACAGATGAGCGAGCAGCCAAGTTTCAGGAATGCTTCGTGAATGTAGGCACGTCGCTCAAAGCGAGTGCGTAGGCGACGGAAATTGTGGAGCCAGGAATGCGTACGTTCGACCACCCAACGATACTTGCCCAGACCACTGCCATGCTCGGTCCGGCGCTTGGCGATCACCGGCTTGATACCGCGTTCGCGCAACGCGCGACGATGTCGGGTGCAATCGTAGCCGCGATCGGCGTAGACGACGCCGGGCTTCTGAAGCGGTCGGCCACGAACGCCGCGGATGGGTGGGATCGCATCAACGAGCGGCAGCAACTGCGTGACGTCGTTGGTGTTCGCGCCAGTCAGGATCGCAACGAGAGGAACGCCGTTGGCGTCTACGAGGATGTGGTGCTTGGAACCGGGTCGCGCGCGATCCGTGGGGTTCGGGCCAGTTTTTCGCCCGCCCCAACGGCGCGCACGGACGACGAATCGACCGCAGCGTATGACAGATCGATTTGGCCGGTCGCACGCAACTTGTCGAGCAGCAACTCGTGCAGTTGGTCCCATACACCAGCCTTTTGCCAGCCGCTCAATCGCCGCCAGCAAGTGGCGCCCGAGCCAAAGCCCAGACGAGTCGGCAAGTGGTTCCAACGAATTCCCGTTTTGAACACGAACAGGATACCGTTGAGCGCCGCACGATCGGACACGCGCGGACGACCAGGATCGCTCTTCGCGCGAAGCTTCGCAGGTGGCAGCAATGGTTCGATCAGTATCCACAGTTCGTCGTCAATGATTGGCGCTTCCATCCTTGGACTTCCCTTGTTCTGATGCCCAAGGTTAACAGCTTGCCGAGGAAGTAAACAACCCCTCTCCGGAGTTTTTGAACTGGCCTCTAACGGTGTCCGCGTGTCCTGAGTTACAGGGGCAACTCCACCATGCATGGATCTCTGCAATCTTCATCACCTCATTGATGGCCCGGATTAGCATCCTGGCCTGATTTCCGGTACCGATCGAGGTGATCTTTTTCGCATTTTTCCTTGCGAGTGCTTTGACGGAAACAGCCCCGCACGCCCCGGTTCTGAGGCCGGTGATCAAGCTTCCATCCATCACGCAAATCAGCGCGCAGGTCCTCGCATCAAACAGCAGAATGGTCCCCATGCCGCTCGGCACGCCGTATGTGCCCGGGTTGTCGGGAAAGCCGCCGGAAGACGCTTTCATGGAGATGATTTCGTTGCCTTTGTAGTAACCAAGCTTGAAGTCGATATCCCCACGCGGATGGAGGTCGATCCCTATGTAGTCAGGTTGCACCACCTGGTCATTGTTAAAAGCCTTGTATGCTTCTTCCACCGTACCGATGACTTCCTTCATGCGGATCAGTCCGCGTACTTCCTCTTTCTTGAGCAGCAGTGTTTTCATCTCATTGACCTTTGTTTCTCTCGATTCAAGCCGGCCGATAGATCGCGGACACCTTCGCCACGTTCTCGCGGCTCTCCCAGCTGCACCGGGCGCCCTGTTTGACGGACGATGAAGATGTCGTCGCGCTAGAAGGTCGGGCTGCGTCCGGCTTCATCCACGAAGCTCACGCTGCCTTCGGGCAGATACATGAACTCGTAGATGCGGTAGGTCATCGCCCGGCGCTGATAGGGGAGCGAGTCCCACGTCCCGCAGAGGAATACGCCGTCGCTTGAAGAATGATCGGTGTAGTTACGGCATGCCGGCGCCGGCGTGAGCAGAAGGTCGGCCGCGGGTCCGCCCGACGGGCCCATCTCCGGGTTCTGCCTGATCGGCACGATGACGCGTTTCTCCGGCTGGCTGTCGTGGTAGCGCATGAAGATCACCGATACCGGTCTCCTTCTGCCGACCAGGAGAACTTGGCGCCGTGCTGGATTACCGCGCTCATTTCCGGCCCTAGCACGAGCGTGTGGTCCTGCTGGGTCAGGGTGCCGTCGCGGATAGTGATTAATTCATCAGCCGGCTGGCACTCGACCGTGCCGCTGCCGGCTTCGAGTGCAATGGAGCCAGCGGTCACGGGTCCGGACGGAAAATTCAGCAGGCGGCGGCTCGCCAGGAAGGAGTCTTGCCCGGAGGAAGCACTCAGGGGGATGCCCTGGCTCCTGTCGCGCACAAACTCGCGCAGATCGATGAAGGTTCGCGTCACGGACTGTACCGCCGCTGCATCCTGCAGATTCGACATGGTCTGTTCTCGATTCGTTGGGAGTGTGAATGAACGTCAGGCCGACTGCATCGCGTGGCTGGCAAAGCAGTCGATGTGGTACTGCCGGATAGGGGTGCTCGTGGGGCCGGTATGTATCAGTTCCGCCATCACGTCGCCCACGCCCGGCCCCAGCTGGAAACCGTGTCCGGAGAAGCCGAAGGCGTAGTACAGGTCGTGCACGCGCGCGCTCGGCCCTATAACCGGCCGACTGTCCTCCATGCAGCCCTCGATTCCGCTCCAGACGCGGATGATGTTGAGGTGCGCGAACGCCGGGATTACACGCGGCGCCTGGCCGCGCAAGCGTCCCACCTGTTCGAGCGGCACCCCGGCGGCCTCCGCAACAACTTCGGCACCCGCATGTCCGCAATATCTACCCTGACAGCGCCCCATGCCCACGCGGCTGAAGGTTTTCGCGCGATTCGCTTCCTGAGCGCCCATTGTCCATACGACCCGGCGCAGCTCGCCCGCGGTAATGGCTTCGCAGCGGCACACGATGGCGTCGTTCGGCAATTGCGCTGCCTGCAGCGCCGGCCATGGGAACGCCTGCGCCAGTTCCAGCCGGAACCGCTCCATGCGCACCAGCTCCGCCCGGAGCCGCTGCCATTCGTCGTGCAAGGCCGGCAGCACGAGGTCTTTCAGGGCAGCCATGGCCGCGAGGCGGCCGCCGATCTCGGCCGCATCCGCCCCCAGCACCTTGATGCCATCACCGACCAGATATACGCCAGGCATGCTTCGGGTTTCCTGTCAGATGAATCACGCCTGGCGCAGTTCGCTCGGCGGCTTGGTTTCGGGGTACGTCCATGCTTTCATGGTGACACTTCTGGAACGTCGCCCTTGAAATCATTAAAGCATGTGATGCCTGTGCGAATGCCTCAATTCTGACCGGCTACAACACACATTCGATCGAATTGGAGTCCCTGCTTAGCAGGATTTGCTGCATGGAGTTTGGTCGTATACACACCTTGCAGGCATGACGGCCCTCGCGCGCAGCACGACGTTTTGCAGAAAGGCATTGACGGTTGCCATGCATGTCATTTCACTCGTCCCGCGCGAAATCGATGAGGACGCTTTTCTGATGCAGGTCTGCCTCGTAGGCCTGATGTCCCAGGTCCTTGCGATGCCCGAGCGCTTGTAGCCGCTGTGATGTCCGAAGTACGGCCGTACCGGTTGATCCATACGGCTCCAGCTTCGATACTGCGCGCCATACGCAATGCCCGGCCAATGTCCGCAGTATGCACTCCCGCTGCCAGCCTGTAGTCAGGATGGTCGGCAAGCGCCAGCGCTTCTTCTTCGTCGTCGAATAGCTGGACAGTGAGGACCGGACCGAAGATTTCGCTTTTCACCGCCTCCATCTGGACATCAACGTCCGAGAGAATGGTCGGCAGATAGTCGCTCACAACAGTCCACCCGAGCGCGACCATAGTATCCCGCTGCTCGAGCATCAGCGCGGCGATTACCTCCACTCCGCGGTGCCAGGCCGAGTCGCTTACTGCTGTCTCATGACTGGAACCTGATCAGAGTTGTGAGGATTTCGGCCTGCATCGCGGCCACGGCTGTGGGCACTGGTTGGTGTGTCGCTGATTGATTTCCCGCACGGGCTGCGAACAGCGGCGGGGGTATCGGTACCGCGACGTGCGTGTTCTAGCTCGTCGCGATTCGGCGCGTGATGGAGGCGGGCGGCCCGTGGCAGTCGTTCTAAAACGAGTAGGCGAGCGACGCGAACAGGCTGCGCGGCGCCCCCGGCGTGACCCACAGGCTGTTGTAGGAGCTGACGTAGGTAGTGCGGTTGAACAGGTTGTTCAGCACGACCGACGCGCGCAGGTGCTTGTCGATCTGCACGTAACCGTTCAGCTGCACGGTCGCATAGGCCGGCAGGTCGAAGCCGTCCTGCGTGTTGGAGGTATTGCCAGCGCGGCGCCCGACATAGATCACGCCGGCGCCTGCGCCGGCCTTGTCCGCGAACGGCAGCGTGGCCTCGTACATCAGCAGTGCGCTGCCGCTCAGCCGCGGTACGTCGACGAGGCGCGAGCCGGGCGCCAGCACGGTATCGCGCATGACCGCGGCGTCGACATACGCGAAGTTGGCGATGCCGCGCAGGCCATGACCGAGATCGCCGCTCCATTCGAATTCGACACCGCGGCTGCGCACTTCGCCGGCCGCGCGCGAGAAGCCTGCATTCCCTGGATCGGCGGTCAACACGTTGCGCTTAGTCACGTAGAACGCCGAGACGGTCGTGAGCCAGCGTGCGCCGGCCCATTTCGCGCCGACTTCGTAGCCATGCCCCTTCTCCGGATCGAACGCGCGGCCGTATACGTCGGCGCCGTTGTTCGGCCGGAACGAATACGCGGTGTTCGCATACAGCGACAGCGCGGGGCTCATCTCGTACACGATGCCGAGGCGCGGACTCAATGCGGTCTGCAACTGGTGGCTCGTCGTGCCCTTCAGGCGGTTCTCGACCGACTGGTGAAAGCGATCCCAGCGCAGCCCCGCGAGGAGTTTCCAGTGCGGCCCGAACGCGAGCGTGTCCTGCGCGTAGACGCCTTGTCCATTGTCGCGTTCGAGCAGGTCGGTCGCGGTGCGCGGCGTCGGCGCGGGCTGGCCGTAGACCGGATCGAAGATGTCGATCGCATACGGCGCCGCGGCGGTCGGCGTCGAGCGCGCGACGAATTGGTCGTAGTTGAAGCGGTACGCATCGACGCCCATCACGAGCGTATGGCCGATGCCGCCGGTACGGAACGAGCCGCTGGTTTCGACGCGGCCTTGCAGGTCGTTCGAGTGAAACTCGACTTCCTTGTAGCGCCGCCACAACGTGCGGCCGTCCGGCTGCAATGCGAATGCCTCGGACGTACGACCCGACAGGTCGGTGTTGCGTTGCGCGACGCCGGCATTGATCGACCAGCTGGAATCGATATGATGCTCGAGCGTGAACTGGTGGCCCGTGTTGCGCACGTCGTAGTCGCCGTCGCGCGGCTCGCCGAGGAAGCGCGACGCGGGGATCACGCCGAGCTGGCCGTTGACCGCCAACACGCCGCGATCGAGCGGCGCGCGCTGGCGCACGCTCTCGAATTCGTAATGGAGCGTCGTGTCCGCGCCGATGTCCCACGTGAACGCCGGCGCGAACAGGTAGCGTTTGCTCGACACCGTATCGCGAAAGCTGCCGTTGTTCTCGTTCATCGCGACGAAGCGGTACGCCAGCGATTTCGTGACGGGGCCGGTCGAATCGAAGGTCTGGCGCAGTGCGCCGTAGCTGCCGGCCGACACGCCGATGGTGTTCGCGCGCGCAAACTGCGGCTGCTTCGTCGTATAGCTGATGATGCCGCCCGGATCGCCGCGCCCGTACAGCGCCGACGCCGGCCCCTTGAGCACTTCCATGCGCTCGAGGTTGACGGTGTCGCACGGGACGCCGATGCCGCGATTCCACGAAAAGCCGTTGACCAGATAGTCGGTGCCGGACGTGTTGCCGTCGCCGGCGAAGCCGCGCACCGCGTAGTTGTCCCACAGGCCGCCGAAGTTATTCTGACGAGAGACGCCCGCGACCCAGTCGTAAAGATCGTCGCCGCGCGTCGCGGCCACTGTCTGGATCAGCTTCGTATCGACGCTGCTGACCGCGAACGGAATCTCCATCACGTCGGCCTCGCTGCGCGTCGCGCTCGTCGATTCGCGCGTGCGGAACGGCGTCGTCGCGCGTTGCGCGGACACCTCGATGGTCGGCAGCGCCGTTTCCTGTGCGTAGACTGTGCCCATGCCGGCCGTGCCGACGACGATGGCCATCGGTGCGGCCGCCCAGTTCCTCCTGCTCATACCGCCCCTTTTCGTGTCGTTCGCGTTTGGGCACGGCGGACGGCCTGCGCCGGCATCTGTGTTCCAAACAGTACATTTGCGTGGCAATTTAATGCAAATGAGACGCGTTTGCAATAGTAGGCTGAGCTTGTTGTGTTTGAGTTGAAGTGCGGCGCGCGGAGCGGTGAATCGGCCCGAGTTTTTCGGAGACCTCAACTCTTGAGAGAATGGGGTCATGGGAACCTTAAAATCTGAAAGCAATGTAAAGAAGAAGGTCCAGCCGAAGTACTCGTCGTAGATGCGTGCTCGCGCCGTCCGGATGGTGCTGGACCACCTGCGGGAATACGAACCGGAATGGGCGGCTATCAGCTCGATCGCGGCGAAGGTCGGCTGTACACCGGAGACGCTGCGTAAATGGGTCAGGCAGAAGCAGAAGGGGCGAGGCCAGCGCGCCGGTGCCACGACGGCGGATCTGAGCGCCTACAGCGCGAACCGTTCGCACTGACGCCAAGGAAAACATGAGCAAGTCATGGGATTTCGCTGTCCAGCGCTGTCTGCAGTATCAGGCGGGTTCGGATAGTGATCAAACGTTTTCTTGATGACCGGTCGTAACCAGATCTTTGCTGCATCGTGGTTGAACCGCAGATACCAGCGCGTTTACGCGGAGGCTAGCAAAAACTACGCCGATTGGCCAACCTGAACAATGATCTGCGCGAGCACCTCAAGCTGACCATCAATCTCATCCTGGTCGACGTCGAACAGGTCGAACATTCCCATGCCACGCAAGCTGGCAAAGACGAGACCCGCAAATTGCTGCGGATTCGCATGCTCGAGCAAGCGGGGAAAACCCGCCGAGCCGAGTCCGATTTGACGCAAGCAGCTCGCATTCTGGCGGCCGCGCCGCTCGTTCGGACGCCGCCGGGACCGGTGTCGACATCGATGTCCACGTCGATCGCCGTAGCGTACCCGGCTACCAGTGTAGTGCGGCCCGAAGTCCCAGAGGTACGTGCGCATCCGCGCAAGCTGAAGATCGGCACCGGTCAGGTAGGTTGAACCAACGTTTCCGAGAGGAGGACACCATGTCAGTCGAGGTTCCACGTCCCATCGATCCGGCGGTGCATCCCTTGGCGACCGGCAATTACCGGATCGCTACGCCGGCCATCGAGGCATTCTACGATCTTGTCACGAAATGTTTGCGTTATCGCATCATGGGCCAGCTTTATCACTACAGCACGATCAAATCGCAAAACTAGGAATTTGGACAACGCGCGATCGTAAATTTCCTCGCTGCGACGGGGCGACGAGCAGTTGACAACGGTCTTCGCGACGCTCGCCTCGTGACAACTTTATTGCGCGGCGCACAACCTCATGAATTCACGAGGGTTTCGCATCTCTCGGTCGACGACGGCCGGCGAATTGACATCTTCACTTCGCAAACTGTGACAACATTATTTTGGTCTACGGACGCCGCTGCGTTGCTCGCGCTCGAAAACTGGGCCGACGAGTACTCGACCGGAATTTTGGGGGTGTCGAGCGATGGGGACTGGCAACGCTTCTGTGCGGGATCGACGTGGCTCTACCGGACGCCCGACCTGAGCGACGCGCCCAGCGCATTTCAGGACGAGACCGCACGGTTCGCCGCCCGGCGTCTCGCGGAGCTTTCGATGGCGGGCGGACCGCTCGATCTGGCGTCCGCGCTGCTCGAAGCGGTACGGAGCGCGAACGGTGCGATCAAAGTGCAAGTCGCTTCAGGAAAAGTCGAGCATTGACTGAAGTTCCCGCAACTCTCCTCTCTTTGCCAGTTGACTGACTTTAGCCGCAAAGGGTGCATGCCGCGGTGCCGCCTGAGCAATCTTTTCCGCCCAGTCAAGCAAATCGGATATCGCGCCCAGCTCGATCAGCACGCGTGCTTCGTCGAGCAATACCGTGGCAGGTGGTTCGAGAAACGGTGGATCTTGCGATGCCGGCTGCGCCAGTCGAAGCTCACGTTGCATCTTCAGCAGCGTAGCGATTGTGTTACGCAAATCGGCAAGACTGATCGGCTTGAGAAGCTGGGCGTCGAAACATTCGCCCGCATCCGGCCGTGCTGCCTGGCTAAACGGCACAGCGGAAACGAGAACGACTGGGACATGTGGATGGCAGCTTCGTGCAGCGGCCAACACGTCATGCCCGGATGCCTCTGGCATGAGTCGATCGGTTAGGATGAGTGCCGGAATCGGGCAATCCTTCGCAATCAGTCTCCGGACCGCTGACGCGCCATTATCGTAGGCTTCAACCTCGAACCCGAGGCTGAGCAAATCTCCGCGCAACAACTCTCGGATCTCGGCTGTATCTTCGGCCAAAAGGACGAGTTTTCCATCTCCGTCTATGAGCGGGAGCGCGTCAGCCGATTCATGCATGCGCAGACTGTCGACTCCCGCTTCGTCCACCTCATCGACCGTAAGCGCGATGACGACCTTCGTTCCGATTCCTGGGGTACTGTCGAATGTCAAGGTCGCCCCCATCCGGTCGGTCCATAGCTTGACAATAGAAAGCCCCAAACCGATACCTGGCCGATGGTGGTATTCCCCTACACGCACGAACGGCTCGAAAACGCGCTCGTGATCGACGATAGCAATGCCGCACCCGCTGTCGGATATGGAGAAGCGCAGATTCCAGCGCCGCTGCGTGCTATCGACAGGATCCGCGCTGACGGTCAGCAGGATACTGCCGTGGTTCGTGAACTTGGCTGCATTGTCCAGAAGGTTGCCAAGCACCTGGTGCATACGCTGTTCATCAAGCTCGATGACTGGCGGTAGATCTCCGACGACGTTTAGAGAAAACTCATTAGCGCTGCGATTCGCGAGTGCATAGCCATGCTGTGAAACGGCGTCCAGTAGAGCGTAGGTGTACACAGGTTGGGGTGACAGCGTGTCCGCTTCGCGCCCCCTAGCATAGTCGATCAGGTCGTTGACCATACCGAGCATGTGGTTGGCGCTGCGGCGGATGACTCGACCGCGTTCCGCATCCTCGCGACCATCCGCTTGGATTAGATCGGCGAAGCCGATAATCGATGTGAGCGGCGTTCTGAGGTCGTGGCTGATTCGGGCGAGGAAGTCGCTCTTTGCCCGTATCGCACCGTCGGCCTGCTCAAGTGCGCTACGCAGCTCGCGGGTACGTGTGGCAACCGCATTCTCGAGTCGCTCCTGAGTGGCCTCGCGTTCAGCCCAAAGCAGCCGCTGCACTTGTCGCTGCTCAAGCAGTAACTGACGCGACCTGCCGCCGACGATCATCGATAGCAAAACCAGCACGCCGATACTGTCCCAGATCTGTGCGGTGCCCGCGCTAAAACTGGTGGAAATGAATCCGGATAGCACACCGAGGCGAATGAAGAGCGTCGCACAGTCGGGAAGAAACGCTATCAGAATAAGGCGCGCGTTCGCCACCTTGCGCCGGTACGCATGAGCCACGGATGCTATCCACACCAGATTGCAGAGGAGTGTGCCCTGGATGGCGACCGCTGCGCTTGTGCGATAGTCCCCGAACGCGGTCCAGGCGGCGGCGGCGACAAGCGCCGCAATCATGATCTTGTAAGACCAGCGCCATGCACCGAATTTGTCGAGTCCAATGAACGAATACAGCAGCGCCGAGAACAGAGCGACACTGATGTTGCCCGCGATGCTCGGCAGGCGCACGAGCCAGTCGCCACCCTGATGAAGAAGCAGCGCGTAAAGATAGCCTTCGAAGGCTAGTTCGTAGATGACTTCGGACACCACGGTTGCCGTCAGTATCACGAAGACACGGTCGCGCCACATAGCTGCAAGCACTGCCGAGAAGACGGCCATCGCGAGCATGGCACCTGTCAGCAGCATATGCGCGGTGATGCTGCGCTGGGCTTCCACGTGGAAATTCCTCGGGTGCCAGAGATGCAAGGACAGCGTCAGCGATGAACGGCTTCGCACGCGGATCAGATACCGCATTTGCTGGCCAGGTGTCAGCGTGACGGGAAACGCGGTACTGACGGTTTCGAGCGGCCGGTTCGCGATCGGCGCTCCGATTCCGGAACGGTAGCGCACCTTGGCCGCGTTACCATCTTGATCGACCACGTAGAAAGCGACGTCTTCGAGACGTACTGGATCGACCGAGATCCATCGCGTGGTGGTTTGCGCGCCTTGATTTGAGAGTGTGCCGGCGATCCAGATGGTCGACGACGTGAAACCTCGTGACAGCGTGCGCGCGGTCGCACGCTGCCAGCCGTCGCTGCGCAAGACGGTGTCAGCTGCGAGGTTTGCCGTGCGATCGTCGAACAGCATGACGTCGTTCGCCAGCGATCGGTACCCGGAACCTGATGCGACGTCGATTGCCTGTGGCCATCGAAGGTCAGCCGAAAACGCGCTCAATGCGAAAAACATCAGCAACCACGCCAGTGCCAGCTGGCTACCCGCATGCGTGCGTCGGCCGATCATGGATTGGTCAGCGCTTCATTCGCATGGCTGCCCGCGCGGCGAAGCATACTCGGGGAGACGCCAAAACGTGTCTTGAACGCGGTCGCGAAGTTCGCACCGTTCGTATAACCGACTCTACGCGCGATGGTCACGATGTCGCTGTTGCTCTCGAGCAGCAGACGCCTCGACTCCTTGAGTCGTTCTTCTCGAATGTAGTCGAATATTGTGAGCCCGATGCAACGTTTGAGCGCTTGCGATAGCCGACGTGGTGAAGTACCGATCCGAGCGGCAAGCGCTTCGACGTCGGGTTCGTCGGCGAAGTTGGCGAGCACGATGGCCTTGACTTGACGGAAGAGCGCGAGGTCGATATTCGTAACATCCTGATTAAGCGGCTGGACGCCTGCTGTCGGTTCCGATTCGGTCGCAATGCCATTCAATCTCAAGTGCATGGCAACGCGCAGCTTTACCTCGTCGAAATGGAACGGCTTGGTGATGTAGTCGATCGCACCTGCCTCGAGGCCGGCAACGCGTTCCTGGGGTTGGCTTGATGCGGTCAGGAAAATCAACGGTACGTCTGAAGTGGCCGGATCGGCCTTCAGTCTGCGGCACGCAGTGAGCCCGTCGCAACCCGGCATCTTGATGTCCATCAGAATCAGGTCCGGCCGGACGGCACGTGCCTTGTTCACACCGTCTAGGCCGTCGCTCGCCACGAATACGCGAAAGTCCTGTTGTCGGAGGAATTCGGCGAGCAGGCTACGATCGTCGAGGTGGTCATCGACAACAAGGACGCGGGTCATAAATCAGCGGCTCGATGTGCTGCGCGCGGAGAGATCGGACGGATGCATATTGTGTTGCCAATAATAATGATCATTCGTTGTGCCGCAATGTCACCATCGCGTCGGCGGAGCAATGTACCGCAGGAAGGATATCTCGGAAACCGGCAGCTGTCGGCGGCGGGCGAAAATAATATCCGGCACCAAACAAAACAGACCGATTCGCAAAGTATTGCACTGCGTCATACATCGAATTGCTTTATCCGCGACTCGTTTGGAGAAGCGCCGAATCGTTTTCGGTACGCCGTCGAGAAATTCTGCCGGGTTCCATATCCCACTGCCTCGGCGATCGTCTGGATGTCGATAGTCGTTTGTGTAAGCAGGCTTGCCGCATATTGCATGCGCGCTTCGAACAGGAACTGCGAGACCGTCATGCCGGTGCATCGTTTGAAGACCAGGTTCAACCGCAAAGTATTCGTGCTCAACGTACGCGCGAGAGACGGAACGGGGGATGCTTCGTGAAGACGGGCAAGTAGATGGTAGCGGGCGTCTCGAAACAAGCGCGTATCCAGCGTATCGCCCGGATACGCGGCAGTGTTTTTGCCGCATGCGTAACGGCCTGCACGCGCATGGATGCTGAGGCGCAGGTGAACCTCCTTCAGATCGAAGGGTTTGGACACGTAGTCGATGGCACCTAACCGTAGCCCTTGTACGCGCTCGGCGGGTTGGCCGGCTGCCGTCAGGAAGCAAATCGGGATCGCGCGCGTATCTGGAACAGATCGTAAAAGGCGTGTGGTGGTCAGGCCGTCGCATACCGGCATGCCTACATCCATCAGGATCAGGTCGGGAATAATGGCCAGCGCCTTGCGAAAGCCGTCCTGGCCGTCGCATGCGACAAAAATGCGGCAACCGATGCCGCCGAAGTATTCCGCCAGCAGCAGTCGATCGTCAGGATTATCGTCAATGATCAGGATCCGCATTCCGGAAATGTCGCTGGAGCGTGATCGTTCAATTGCTTGTGGCATGTAAATTTCGCAATCGATTGGCGAGAGAGTCCGATGGCTTTATCTACCCGGAGCGCCGGACTGTTTACGGGCGAGATTTCTCTTCTTCCGGGTTAACGGCAACATCCGCCGCTAACTTGAGCTCGCAGCTGATGGTCGGCTCCTTCGAGCACCGAGTGCGACCCCGGTTCGGTCTGGATCTCGGCATCCCGTCGCGAGCCCTGTTCTCGGACGAAGATTTTATCGAGCCCGGCAAACCTTAGCGACAGTCTTTCAAAGGCCTGACTCCCACTTGCATATTCCTCCGCGGTATCGTCCGCTCCAACGATGTGGCGAGTACTCCACATCCCGCAACCGAATCGATACTGCATACGCCGCTTGCGTCGCAAGTCGATGGCGAGTCGGCGAGTGGCCAATCACCGACGGGGAAGCTATGCGAATAGCGCATCGAAATATAGAGAGAATTCCGACAATGAAAAATGAGAGGTCAACGATCCTCGGTACGCGGGTTTTAGGTGTGGGGCTGTTGACCAGTGCGGCATTGGCCGGCTGCGGCGGGGATGCTTCTCCGAATGTGCAGGTTTCAGCATTCCCTAGCTGCAGCAGTACCGCTCACGTTCCGAGCGTCGACGGATATCCGGTGTACAGGGTACAGCCAGGGAATGTCGACAAATGCTCAATAGCTGCGCATTACGATGCCGGCTATGCAATCGTGGCCGACGGCGATGTCGACATCTGGGGGCCGACCGACGATATGCCGGTCTTCAAGGTCGATAGCGGCGTCGCCGCAATGGAGCCAAGCGGCACGGATGGCATCATCAGCACGGTACCGGTAGCTTCATCGATCCCTGTCGCCACGAAGAGCGAGCAGTCGTCGGGCTTCATCCTGGCGAAATCCGCCGTCGACGGCGCGCCGGTAGAGTGCCAGATACAGGACGGCACCACGGACGGGAACGGCATCGATCGCTGCCTGGACCCGGTTCGGGCGAGCCAGGCGCGGCAGCGTCTGACGAAATCCGCAGTGCAGTCGGCTATGGTGCGCGCGACGGTGGACTCTCCGGCGGGCATCGCCGGCAATGCCAATCCCGACCCTTCCGCATGGACCCTGCTCGGCAACAGCTCGCAGGAAGTCAGCCTAGAGTCGTACACGGACAATTGGTGGCAGTCCGACCAAAAGGCCGGCAGCGCGAAACTCCAGTTTTCGTTGTATCGCCTGAATTCAAGTACGCAGAACGACTATTATCTCGTGAAGGCTAACTGGGAAACTACGCCTCAACCGCGAATCAACAAGACGCATCCGACGCGCAAGGATACGTGCGTGAAGGGCGATTACTGCGGTTATTACAACAACCTCCACGATATGGCATTTTCCTTGTCAGTCGTCAGGGGCGGTGTGGTGATCCAGGGAAATGTCGATAATTACATGCCCAAAACCGTCGAGAGAAACACCACGGTGACGCAAAAAATGGGCGGATCTCTTTCGTTTGGAGACAAGGGCGTAACTGCGTCGGTAAGCGGAGAAATTGCGACTTCGTATACTTATTCCGCACAAAATCTGATTTCGTCTTCGGACCATGGCATCGCGGAGTTTATTTCTTCCCATGCGACGTCGGCCAGTGATATCTGGAAGACCGATCCCACTACCGTCGGCACGGCCGGGACGGTTGCCTGGGTATTGTTCAGCGTGCCCGAGGGAGATCCAGCCGTCGAAGAAAGCGTGCAGATCAAGGTTTCGAAATTCGAGGGCAATTTCGGTCTGCGGGCTGACAATGACCTGATATCGAGAACGTATCTGTACGACTACAAGCTGGCCAAGCCTTACACCGTTAGCTATTCCACTCCGGCATTCGGCGTAAAGGTTCTGAACGACGACGGCACGACCCGACCAGTCCCTGCCGGACGAAATAACGCGATACGCCTGAAGGCCGGGGAATCCACGGAGCTGCAGATTTCGGCGGGTGATTATTCCACGCCGATCAGGCTGGCTTGGCAAGTCACCAATTTGCCCGACTGGCTGGTGGCGTCGGTCGAGAAAGGCAGCGTCAATAGCGGCAATGGACGTGTCACCGTCACGGTGCGGCCGAACGCGACGCCGGGCGTGCTTGGCTACGTGATGATCAATACGAGCCCGCGTGCGGCCGCGGCGTCGATGCGCAACCAGGATATCGCCGTACCGATTCAGGTCGTTCAGTAACAGGCGGGGGCATCGATCGTCCGCATTTGCCGAACGCATTCGCAGGCGAAGTATTTACGGGATTGGCTCGGTCATTACGAATATTGGCCGAGCTATCTGAACACGCGTCCAGTTTCTTAATGACGAACCGGTCGCACGGCAAAATATAACTGAATAAAAATATCGCCCTCCAATTTGGAGTTCGAATTCATTGTTGAAAAATGGAGTAGATATCGTGAAATCCTTATCAATTAAAGTGGCAGCACTCTCGCTAGTCGTGTTTCTGGCATCGTGCGGTGGTGACGACACTGCGTCGCCCCAACCGAAGCCCCAGCCGCAAGCCGCTACCACCGTGATGGTTTATATGCTCGGCTCCGATCTTGAGAGTGGTCGTGGAAACGACGAGGCGGGTAGAAATGCTACGAAGAACCTCGAAGAGATGTTGAAGGCAACCCTGCCGTCCAATGCCAATATCGTGATCGAAACCGGTGGTGCGAATGTCGTCAACGATCCCACCCGCCTCGTTCCGAACTGGATCAATGTAAAGCGCCATGTCATCGCCAACGGCAAGCTTCAGCAGGTCGCGGATCTGGGCAAGGTCGACATGGGGGCGCCGTCAACCCTGTCCGATTTCATTGCGTGGGCGAAAAGCAAGTATCCGGCAGGCAATTACAAGCTGCTGCTGTGGGATCACGGGGGCGGTTGGACGGGATATGGTGGCGACGAGAATTTCAACGGGTCGCAGATGACATTGCCGAATTTGTCGAAGGCGATTGCGGACGGCGAGAAAGCAGCGAATATTCGCTTTGATCTGATCGGCTTCGACGCATGCTTGATGGCGACGGTTGAAGTCGCGAGCGCACTGAGCCCGTATGCCGACTATCTCTTGGCGTCGCAGGAACTCGAACCCGGCAGCGGCTGGAACTGGACTACTGTCGTGGCCTCCGCGACGCAAGACGCACGTACGTTTGGGAAGTCGGTTGCCGATTCGTACATCGAAAAACAGGACGGCGAGCGGGAATTCAGTACGCTTTCGTTGATCGATCTGAGCAAGATCGCTAACGTTCAGACTACGCTCGAATCCTGGACGGGAACCGTGCTCTCGGCGATTTCCGGTTCGGATGACAGTTGGGCCCGGGTCGCCTGGATGCGGGCGACCTCACTGGGCTTTGGCGGCAATGGTAGCGGCACCGACAGTAACTCCTCCCTCGATCTGGTCGATCTGAAACAATTCTCCCGGAACATCGCGGACAAGGTTCAGGGTTCCGTTGCGCTGGCCAATGCGATCAGTCAGGCGGTGGTATATAGCAACACCAGTGCGAATTACAGCAGCGCGTCTGGCCTGTCAGTCTACTTTCCGTCTCGATCGTTCAAATCTGGCGCAACACAGTCACAGTATCAGGCGATCGATTTTTCGCCGAAGTACCGCGATTTCACAAGCAAATATATTTCCGCCATCGCGTCCAAGCCGCATATCAGCGATATCAATGCAGTCGTCAGGGGAGGGGCGATTACCGGGAGCGTCTCCAGTGACGCCGGGATTCTTTCTCTCGATAATCTTCTTTTTTCCAATGTCGGAACGGATGGTACGGCCACGCTGGTGGGCAGCAACCCCCTGGTCGATATAAGTCAATTCAGCGCATCGCAGTCGTTCAATGTGCCGCTGTCGGCCGACTGGCCTACGCTCGATGGCTACCCGGTGATTCTCGGCTATCTCTATGCTGACGATAACAATAAATACTGGGGTGTTCCCATCGAACTGAACGGAGAGCTGACCTATCTCTTGTACCGGTCCGATTCCAGTGCAACGGTGCCGTGGACGGCGATAGGCACGACATCGGCGCTCGCAGATCGCGTACCCCGAGTGATGCCGTTGCCCGACGCGGATGACAAAGTTCGCATCCTTGCCGCCAAGTTTGACACCACGACAGGGAAGGCGACCGATCTCGTTCCGGCGACGCCCGAGTTCAGCCTGGCAAATTTTGATCTCCAACTGACCCCGGTGCACGGTAGTTTGAGCCAGGCAATTATGGCGACCGATTCGACACACAGCGTCCAGTTTACGAATATTTATCCGCGTAACCCCTGAGCTGAAAAGTGTGGCCCGCCGTAAGCCGAATGGTAGAGACGGGCCACGTGCCTTAAGCGAGTCAATATATTCGCCATTGATGTGTGGCAGGGTATCTCTGTGCCACGACGGCTGGGGTGTTCAAACGCAAATGGCATTTGCTTTTCGAAGCGCTCAAAAATTTCGTGATGGGTTTCAGACTCAGGAACGGTCCCGCTTCACGTATCTGTTACGTCTCGCGTGGTTACCGTGGTGGATTGGTAGCGCGGAAATGGCGTTATTGGCAAGGCTCAATGGTGAATCATTCATCGATTTAATATGAAGTCCTTTGATGTGCGCGGGTGAATAGGTGCTATGCATGATGAACATTCTGTACACCAACTTCCACGGCGATTACGGCGGCGGCCAGGACACCTACGTCCGCGATCTCGCCGTCGCGATGAGCCGCCGTCACCGCGTGACCGTGGCGTCGCCGGAAGGCAGCCGCCTGTCGCGACTGCTGAGTGATAGTCCCGACGTAGCGATCTTCGACATGGAATTCAAGCCGCGCTGGAACCGGCTGTGCCGGGAGATTCTCAGGCTGCGCCAGCGGATCGCCACCGAACGCTTCGACGTGATCCACGTGAACGGGTCCGCCGATCACCGGCAGGTAATGCTGGCGCTGCTCGGCTACCGGTATCGACCAGCGGTCGTGCTGACCAAGCACAACACCTATCGCGCCGACAGTTTCGGCAACCTGCTGCGTGCCCGGCTGGCCACCGACCACACGATCGCGGTCAGCGACTACGTCGCGAACATGCTCGCGCTGCGCTCGCCGTACAGCGACGTCACTGTGGTCAAGCACGGCGTGCGCCGGCCGGCTGCCGAACGACTCGCGGCCGACGAGATCCGCCGCCGCAAAATCGCGCTGTTCGGCGCGTCCAGCGCGGATGCGATTGTGCTGGGCAGCAGCGCCGGCACCGCGCCCGAAAAAGGTTGGATGGACCTGATTGCCGCGCTCGGCCGCCTGCCGGAAGCCGAGCGCGAGCGGTTTCGCGTGCTGCTGGTCGGCGCGGAGCCGTCCGGCGAGCAACGCGAGCAAATCGCGCGGCACGGCATGGCGTCGCGCACCGCGTTCACTGGGCGGCTCGACGATGTGCGGACGCCGTTCTCGATCATCGACGTGTCGTTCGTGCTGTCGTACCACGAGAGCCTGTCGTATGCGTGCCGCGAAGCGATGTCGCTGGGCTGCCCGGCGATCGTGACGCGAGTGGGCGGGCTGCCCGAGAACGTCGAACCGGGCGTGGACGGCTGGGTCGTCCCGCCGCGCGAGCCCGCGGCAATCGAAGCGATCCTGCGCGCGATCGTGCAGGAACCCGGCTGCGTCCGTGCGATGGGACGCAGCGCGTGGCTGAAAGGCAAGCGCGAATTCTCGTTTGACGAGTTCGTCGACGCGACCTTGTCCGTGTATCACAAGTCGATTCGACACAACCCCTACCGCTGGGTGACTTCCTTGAGATCCACGAAATGGCAGTGAATATATGGAAGAGGTACCGGGACCTGCGCCACAAGGAACCGCCGGCCTACTGGAAGGCCGCACCGATCATCGCGCGGTGGCCCGCCAGTGCCGATTTCACTGAGGTCGGAGACCTCAAGACCCTACGGATCTTCCACAAGGCCACGTAATCCCGCTTTCCTGCGACCTGTTCGATGCTAACACGCCCCCCACGCTACCCGATCCTAATGTACCATCAGATCCGCCCGCTACCGCCGCCGACCGACCAGCTGCGCAGCCTGAGCGTCACGCCCGACGCGTTCCGCCGCCAGATGACGCTGTTCAGGCGGCTTGGCTACCGCGGCCTGAGCGTGCGCAAACTCCAGCCGTACCTGCGTGGGGATCGGCAGGGCAAGGTCTTCGGCATTTCGTTCGACGACGGCTTTCTCAACGTGCTGACGCATGCGATGCCCGTGCTGGACACGCTAGGGTTCACCGCGACCTGCTACTTCGTCGCCGGTCGGTTCGGCGGCGCGAACGACTGGGACGCGGGCGCGCCGACCACGCGCTCGCCGCTGATGACCTGCGAGGACATGCTCGCGTGGCGCGATCACGGCCATGAAATCGGCTCGCATACGCTCGATCACGTCGCGCTGTCGTATGTGCCGGCGTCTGTTTCGGCGTTTCAGTTGACCGAATCGAAGCGGCAACTCGAAATGCTGAGCGGTCAATGTGTCGAATCGTTCTGTTATCCGTACGGCAATCTCGATGCACGCGTGCGCGAGCAGGTCATCGCTGCCGGTTACGGCAACGCGACGACGACCCGGCACGGATGCGCCGGTGCAAACGACGATCCGTTTTTGTTGCCGCGGATTCCGGTCGCGGGCGGGGTCGGGGCTACGAGGCTGTGGTTCAAGTGTGCGCGGGTATCGCTAGGTCAGGCCGCAATGTTTCTTTCGCGTCGAGAAGGGACGGCAAACTGGTTCATGATTTCCAGTCGAACGCATCCCAGTTCCGCAAGGAATTCGATGTGATCGTCAAGCACTCATGCTTGTCATAGCGCGGTAAGCGCGGCCCGCGTATGAAGGTGATTTACCGGACGAACTTGCATTCGGCTTGTACCCGAACATCTTGAACGCGAAGAGCACGTTCATCTGCCCACCGACGATGACTGCCCGATTGCGGTGGTCAGCTCGGGCCGCTGGGCGAAGACATCGCGGAGCAACCGAATACGTGTGTGCGCACTTTCGTGTGATCCGTCATCGCCGTCCGAAGCTGGACTACGCGCGCTGTGATCGCCTCGCGCAGGCTGCGGCCCCGAGCCGCCCGATCTATCGGGGCATCCCGAGACCAGCGCTGCGCGCTCACATCGCCGTGTCGAAGTTCGCGTACCATCTCCCCCTGCACCGCAAAGCGGTGATGTACGCGAGTGACACCGTCGGAATCGATCCGGGCGCGATGGGGTATTGGATGGGTAGCATCGAGGCGCTGCTCGCACCGTTGGTCGACACCGTGCGCCGCTCCGCGCTGGCCGGCGGCAAGGTTAATGCTGACGACACGCCGTTGCCAGTGCTGGCGCCCGGCAACGGTCGCACAAAGAGAGCACGTCTGTGGGATACGTGCGTGATGACCGGCCGAGTGCCTCCGAAGAGCCGCCGGTGGTCTGGTTCGCTGCTCGAACAGGTTGGTCTCCAGCTTCCGTGTTCGCTGGCTTCGATACGCGGCGATCGCAGCAGTGATCTCTTCGTCGATACCGTCAAACGCGGCGTCGACCGCTTTCGGGATTTTGATGTCGTTCCCGGCCGCGCGCGCGAAGAACAGGCGGCGGAATGTGTCGATGTCCATGTCGGCGCCGTAGCGTTGGACGTACTCGCGATAGTTCGCCTAGATCTTGGGCGAATAGCACATCGCCGTCTCCCATAAACGTTGCCCTTTCGACAGAGTATGGCGGTCAGGCGCGGGCCGAACAGAATTGCGGGGATCCCCACTCGGCTGTGAGGGGCCCTTGTTCTTGTAGACATCGAGGTGCGGAGTCGCGAGAGGGCAATTTGGGCGGGTGCAAGGCGCTTGACCGTTAGTTGCGTATTGGAATTCCCCCCTCGCTGCTAGCTATGCGGCCGACGTTCGTCGATGTTGCTGGCAGGCAGATGGGCGCGCACCCGCGCGCGCTGATTTCGGGGTGCGGCTTTGACGCGCCCCGAAATCTTTTGTCGCGCCGTTAGCGGTGCGGCGGCCGTCGGCCGCCGTAGCGCTTACGGCCTGCCGGAGGACAGCGTGTATGGTTCGGTGGGGTTAGCCAGGCAAGCGGGCAAGGCCCGCGTGAAGCCGCGGCTTGCCGCGGGTCGATATGGGGTATAGGTAGAGATAGGTTCTGACTAAGCCCCGACACTTAACGGCGAGCCGTCCCGACAGATAAATGCACTTATTCACAGCTGTAGGTGGTACCACAGCGCAGCGTCGCCAGAATCAGTGCCGCAAGCCCGCCCATCCGCTACAAAACACCAGCGACAAACGCCATTGCCCAGGATTCGCCCGAGCGCGGGCCTCGCGGTAGCGATGGAGAGAGGGAACCGCCTAGGTGCTAGGCGGGTGGAGCGAGCTGGTTACGCGCGCCCCGGAAACATCGGTCGCGATCCCAGTCGGGGTAGGTAGCTTTGAGTTCGCCGGCGCGGATCATGACCGCGCGCTCGAGCTCGGCGCGACGATCACTCTCGGAGAGCGTGCCTCGGGCGACAGCCTTAGCCTGAGCGGCCGCAAGCTTGTCGGTGAGCTGCGCGAGCAGTTGGCCCCCACCGGCGCCTACCTTCCGCTCCCGCTTGCGCGCGGCGTCCCGCCGGCGCTGCATGCGCAGGTGAGCACGTGTGCGCTCGTGCCGCAACCACTTGCCCAGGCCGAATTGTTCGAATAGCGCGGGCGTGACGTATCGAATCGCCGCCAACCCGCGATAGCGCGGCCCTTCGTCGCTGACCTCAACCTCGCATTGTGGCCGGCTCTTCACCAGCCGTGCGGTGACCAGGTCGCGCAGCGCGCGCTCGGCACGGCGCACCGAGAGACCCGCCTGCTCGGCCAGGTAGGGCAGGGTGAAATCCACCCAACCGCTCTGGGCCGGCACTGCGATACGCAACGTCGAGACGTCACAAAATTTGACGAGCGCTCGCACCAGTTGCACGCACGCGATGCGGCGCTCGCTGCGCTGCTGGCGGCGGCTTCCATTGGCCGCATTCAGGGCCGGCAACCAGGCCTGCGGCGTTTCGAGATATCGGCCGAGGCGCAACTTCAATTCGCGCAGCAGCCGAGGGCTGTTCGCCGGCGCCGGACACAGAATATCCGTCGGCCAAACGCGCGCAGGCAGCGCCATGCGTCGACTGCGGGCGTGCGTAGGCACAGCCATCCAGTCGTCGCTGGCGGCCGGACAGGTCGGATTCATCGGAGCGTGCGCCAGAATCGGCGACGTACCGGGAATCAGCCGAGTCATGAGCTGGTTCAGTCCGTGCCCGATACCCTCGAATTCTGGTTATCCGGGTCGACGCCGGCCGCTACCACGTAGCGGAGCGGAATCGCCGTTGCATCTGTTTTCAATGCCTCACCGGCAATACGGCCAATGTTGTTCTGGATCATCATCTGATGTGCTGATTCGTTAAGTTGCTGTCACATAGATGACGCTTGACAGGGCACGCTTCTGTTCTAGAATCCGAAACTTCTCGTGTGACGCCTGCGACGCTGAAGGTCCCTGTCGTACGTCGTCTTATTCGCGCCCCGATTGCACTCGGGGCGTTTTTTTGGCTTGTCTACCCACTCCTCCGTATTCGTTAGCGATACAAAACATTCCAAAAGAGTCGCTTTCAGTCCAGCGGAACCGGGCAACTCCATAACCAGTTGCACTCACAACCAGTTCGCCGGACGATCCTCATCGGTATAGGGCGGATCTTCATCGAACATCGGGGGCGGCTCATCGACGACCGGAGGCTCGGCGAACAGCCGAGTCGAATCCGGCTCCGTTTCGGGCGCCTTAACCGCCGCGGGCGTTCTGTTTTCGGGCTCGTGCGCAGTCGCGGGCCTCGGTGCCGCTACGGCATTGGTGGCCGGTGCCGATGCGAGCGGCTGCGGTTGCCGTTGGGCCTTGCGTGCCGCGTCGAAGGCGGTCAGGGGAAGCGGGGGCATCACTTCGGTCCCCGGCCGCCAGATCCATGAATCCAGCTCCGACTCCGCGATAAGCGCGTCGAGCTCGGACTGGTAGGCGGACGACACGTCGGCAGGCACAACGTAGAGCGCCGTACCGCGCTCGGCGTCGGTCAACAACGCCGTGGCGATTGGATGCTTCGCGGTCTGGTTGTACCGCAGGCACTTCTGGTACCGACGGGTGGCCAAGGCCTTCAGCAGCGCGATATCGGCGAGCGATTCGAACGGGATCCACGATTCGTTGGTCAGCATCATCGACACTTCCTGGACGGTAGCGATACCGGCCGCTGACAGGCTCGCGGTGGCGATGACCATGAGGTGGGTGCCTTCCGTGGCCGACCAGATCTCGAACTCCGACGCGAAGACTTTCTCGATCCGCTTCTTGGTCTTCTCGTCGACCATCAGGCCATAGTCGGGTAGATGCTTGATGACCAGCTTGAAGCCAAAGCGAGCGGTCGCGATTTCCTTGAGCTCACCGATCACCAGCACGAAGTGCGGCTTCCCGGACTCGGAAACAGAAATCCGGGCGAGATGCTCCGTGCGTCGCTGGGCGATGCGGTCCTTCTGGTCGCCGACGAACATCTCGGGGACGTACAGCATGTCCTCGAGGCTCATCTTCTTCGCGTTCTTGCCCGCAGCGGCCAACAGCAGATACTTGCGGACCACCGACCAGTTGCGCTTGCCGGCCATGGCCGGCGACCAGCGATTCAGGCCGGCCTGTTCCCAGAGGTAGTGCAGCAAACCCCGCAAGGTCAACTTCTTGCCATCCGTCTTGATGCTGTCAGGCTCGTCGCCAGAGGGCTCCGGCATCTCCCGCGCCGCGCCTTTCGCCAACGCGAAACCGAACTTGAGGGTGACCTCCCCGGACTCCGGATCCTCAACGATGGCCGCCCCCTCTACATCGCCATAACCGCTCAGGCCGGGCGGGGTTTCGTACGAGTCGCAGCCGAGCTTGTGCTTCGCGCCGGTACCGGGCATACGCTTGACCTGATAGCGCCCCTCGAAACGTGCGATGTACATCGGAATCGGCGGAGTCGAGCACAGGCAGAGCGGACGTGTCTTCGCCTCGTGCGCAGCTGGCAGTTTCGCAAGGAAACTATTGCTTCCCGCCTCATATTCCAACCCGTCCAATTCAAAGTTCTGCATGCCAGATCTCCTGGTTTAAACGGCGGCTGAGCGCTTCGCCAAGCCCCTCGAGGGCGCTTTGGCAGAGCGGGGCTCCGCCTCTCGGACATCCAGGCCGCGCGCGCGGGCCTCGATCAGCAACTGGACGAGTTCCACGGCCTCGTCGGCCGTCATGTCGCCGGCGATCGCCGCCGACACGATGCTGTGTGCGGTCACGGGTTTGCCACTTCGAAACACCTGATCGGTCATGGGTAGCTCCGGTATGGGGATGGGGTGGCTCAATCGCTGTCGGGCGGGACGTCGCCGAATACGGTGCCGAGCGCGATCGCACCGAGCAGTTCACGGGCGTAGGTAACCGACGGTATGGCGTCTCCGAAATAGGCATCGACGCCATACGGATTCGTACACCACAGACCTTCGCCGCTGACGAAGTCGAACGAGTGGCCGTCGACGTCGACCGATTTGCCCGCGGTCAGCGCGTGCACGAACGCTTCGGGCGTTGGAAGATCCAGCGCCGGCCAATCGCCGGCTTCGATTGCCGCCTTTGTTTTGGCACGTCGCTCGTCGGCCGCTTTTTCTCGCGCCAGCTCGCTCTCCGCTTCAGCCAAGGCCTCCGCCAGTTCAGCCTCGGCGTTGGCCTGATCGACCTGCGCCCAGTTGACGGCGCTTTCGAACGCATCTCGCAACACGGGCACGTCGGCGAGCAACGGCGAGCAACCGAGATCGTCGGCCCCGACCAAGACAAGATCTCGGCCGAGATCGCTCGCCCCATAGCGTGCCCGTTTCAGGAGTGCGGCCCGCGCTTCGGATCCTTCATCGGTGGTGCAGATCGCCATCGCGTAGTCGACGCGAGCCTGCAGCGCGCGCTCGAAAGCGATCGGCACGTCGGGATTGCGCAGACCGATGCCCGTTGCCACGTCCGGTCCAGCAGGAAGCTTCGAATTCATGGTGGTCTCCTTGGTTACCAGACGAATCCCGCGCCTACGCCGGCGGCCACGGTGCCGCGCGTATCGGTCGAGCCGTTCGCCTTCAGAATCCAGTGGCCGGCATACGTTGAAATGCCGAGCGCCATGGCGGACTGCCCCCCGTACGTCCCGCCCCCGATGGCCACCATGCTCTTTCCGGGCGCCGGCGCCTGGGGCAGACTGGCGATCGCGACAGCCGCGGCGATACCACCGTTGGCGTCCCGCCGGTCATGTTCGATGCGGTTGCTCAGGTTCGTCGCGGAGTCGTTCAGCTGCTGGACGTTGACGGCATCGGTCGGAGCCGTTCCGGCCGAGACGTTGGTGAGTGTTCGCGTCATACCAGTGGCCGCGTTTCCGATCGACACCGAATCGTTGCGGTCAGCCACTGAGCCAGCCCCAAGCGCAACGGCATTGGCGCCAGTCGCGTCAGCGCCGCTGCCGACCGCGATCGAGCCGCTGCCTTGGGCAATGGCACCCACACCGAGTGCAGCACTGCGATCGCCGATGGCCACCGCATTGCTGCCGATAGCCGTCGCGTCCGCGCCGGTTGCCACTGAACCGCCACCGGTGCTGTTAAACGCGGCATATTTGAGGCTGCCCTGACCGGGCTCGGGGAGGCTCTGACTGAACCTCGACGGGAGGATCGCGCCAAGCCGGGAAGAAAGTGCGTCGATCGCGCTGGTATTGGCGGCGACGTTCGCATTCGTCGCAAAGAGCTGAGCCCCGTTGACCGCATCTGCGCTGGCCGCTGATAACGAGCCAGGCGCCAGGTTATGAACGGTGACGGCCGCACCGGCTCCCAGCCCTCCAAGCGTCACGCTAAGTTTTGCGGGGTCGTCGTAAGACAGGGCGTTGCCGGCGATCGTATTGACCGTACCGATAACCTGATTCAACTGGCCGACATTGACCGCGTCGGTGACGTTCACACCCGCTGCCACGCCGGAGACGCGGCGCGCACCAGCCAAGCCGCTGACGTCGATGTTGGCGCCGCCGGTGCCGGCACCGATCGTAATCGCGCCGGCGCTCGAGCCGCCGCGTTGTTGCACGATCCCGACGGTACCCGTTGCGAGCTGGCCAGCCAGGGCGGAGACGCTCTGGTTCGTCGCGTACAGTTGCCGTCCCGAGACCGCGTCGGTGCTGTTCGCCGTCAAGGTCGCATCAGCAACGTTGGTCAAGGTGACAGGCGCACCCGCCGCACCGAAGGTGACGCGCGTATGCGAGGGATCGTCGTAGACGACCGCGCTCGCGCCGAGCGCCCCGGCCTGAGATGCCACGCCCTGCAGCTGCTGGAGGTTGACCGCATCGGTAGCGTCAGTCCCGGCGGCCACGCCTTTGACCTGGCGCGCGCCGGCGGTGCCGGCGATGTCAAGCGCCGTACCCCCGGTGCTGGCGCCGATAGCGATCGTGCCGGCGCCGGAACCGCCGGCTTGCTGCACCAGCCCAATCGTGCCGGCCGCTAGCCCCGACTGCAGCGCGGCGAGCGTCGCCCCACCGTTGGCGACGCTGCTGGACAACGAGGACACGGCGAAGCCCGTCGACGTCGACAGCGTTGCGATCGAGATCGCGTTGGTGCTGATCGCCTGGTTGGCGGTGTAGAGCTGCCGACCAGACACGGCGTCCGTGCTGGTGGTCGTCAGTGCCGCGTCTGCGACGTTGGTGAGCAGGACGGGCGATCCTGTGCTGGGGGCGCCGAGCGTGACGCGCGAATGCGTCGGGTCATCATAGGAGACTGCGCCGGCGCCCACGGCACCCACAGCGGCCGTTACGCCCTGCAGTTGCTGGAGGTTGACTGCGTCGGTGGCGCTCGTGCCGGCGGCTACGCCCTTGATCTGCCGCGCGCCCGCAGTTCCGCCGACGTCGAGCGCGGTGCCGCCGGTGCTGGCGCCGATCGTAATCGTGCCGATGCCGGCACCGCCGGACTGCTGAACCAGCCCGACTGTCCCGACCGCAAGACTGGACGCGAGGGCTGATACGCCGGCGTTGGCCGAGGACAAGCCGGTCGACAGCGATGCCAGGCCATGGGAGACGCCGGTCGAGAGGGAAGAAAGCGCCGTTGTCGTGCTAGTCGACAGGCTCGCGATCGAGACAACGTTGCTGGAGATGCCCGTGGAAAGCGAGGTCGATGCCGCCAGCGTTGACGTGGACAGGGCAGCGATCGCGCCGACGTTTGCATTCGTCGTCTGCTGGGCAGCATAGAGCTGCCGCCCCGTCACAGCGTCGGTGCTGCTCGCGTTCAACGAGGCGTCCGCGAGGTTGCTCAGGGTCACGGGCGAACCTGATGCACCGAGCGTGACGTGGGTATGCGACGCGTCGTCATAGCTAACTGCGCTCGCGCCGATCGCGCCCGTCTGGCCCGCCACGCTCTGCAGCTGCTGCAGGTTGACCGCATCGGTACCGTCGGTGCCCGCGGCAACGCCCTTGACCTGACGCGGTCCGGATGTGCCGGCCACGTCGAGGGACGTACCGCCGGTGTTGGCCCCGACCATGATCGGGCCACCGCCGGTCCCATCGGTCTGCTGGACCAACCCGACGGTTCCGGCCACCAGACCCGACGAGAGAGATGACACGGTGACGTTGGTCGAGGACAAGCCAGTCGACAGGAGCGAGAAAGTAGCAGCCGTGCTCGTTGAAAAGCTACCAAACAAGGCCGCACTATTAACCGCGCCCGTCGAAAGCGACGATGTGACCGCCTGCGTTGAAGTAGACAGTGCGGCGATCGAACCGCTGTTGGCATTCGTCGCCTGCTGCACGGCATAGAGTTGCCGGCCGGTGACCGCGTCCGTGCTGCCGGCGTCCACGGAGCCGTCAGCGAGGTTGGTCAAAGTGACTGGCACACCCGCCGCATCAAAGGTGATGCGCGTGTGGGACGCATCGTCGTAGACGACCGCACTCGAGCCGATTGCGCCTGTCTGAGCCGCCACGCTCTGCAGCTGCTGCAGGTTGACCGCGTCGGTAGCGTCTGTGCCTGCAGCCACACCCTTGACCTGCCGCGCGCCCGCGTTGCCGGCGACGTTGAGCACCGTACCGCCGGTACCGGCGCCGATTGTGATCGCGCCCGTGCCGGCACCGCCTGCTTGCTGAACCAGACCAACGGTCCCTGCAGCCAGACCGGACTGCATTGCCGAGAGTATCGCGCCATCGCCAGCCAGGCCAGTCGAAAGAGACGAGATCGATCGGCTTGTCGTTATCGACAGCGACGCGATCGCGCTCGACGTTCCCGTGGAAAGACTTCCGATCGTTTGAGCGGTCGACGTCGACAGCGATGCGAACCCGGCAGCGGTGTTCGTGGACAAGCTCGTGACCGTCGTGCCGATATCGGACAGACCAGTTGAGAGCGAACCAAAGCCCGATGCCGTGCTACTCGACAGGCTCGTGATGCTGGCCGTGTTGCTGGCGAGGCCCGTCGCCAGCGACGTGACAGACTGCGCGGTCCCGGTCGACAACGAACCTATCGCGCTGGCCATGCCAGTCGACAGGCTGCTGATATTTTGAGCGGTCGACGTCGACAACGACACGAACCCTGCAGCGGTGTTCGTCGACAAGCTCGCAACCGTCGCGCCGATGTCGGACAGCCCGGTCGAGAGCGATCCAAAGCCTGACGCCGCGCTGCTCGACAAACTGGTGACGCTGGCCGTGTTGCTGGCGAGGCCCGTAGACAGCGACGTGACAGACTGCGCGGTTCCGGTCGACAACGACCCAATCGCGCCCGCCGTCCCGGTGGACAGGCTGCTGACCGTTTGAGCGGTCGATGTCGACAGAGAAGAGAACCCAGCAGCTGTGCTCGTCGACAAGCTCGCGACCGTCGCGCCGACGTCGGACAGCCCAGTTGAGAGCGAACCAAAGCCTGATGCCGTGCTGCTCGACAGGCTCGTGATGCCAGCCGTGTTGCTTGCCAGGCCGGTTGACAGCGACGCGCCCGACTGCGCAATACCGGTCGATAAGCTGGCCACCGCCGTACCAGAGCTGGCCACGCTGGTTGAGAGCGAGCCTACTCGTGAGGCTACGCTGCTCGACAGGTTCGTGACGTTGGCCGTATTGCTCGCAAGCCCTGTCGATAGCGACGCTAAAGATTGTGAGGCGGTGGTGGACAGCGCAGCGAGCCCGGAAGATACGCCGGCAACTCCCGTGGCATTGTTCGCGGTCGCAGTCGACAGCGACGTCACGGACTGACTCGTCGACGTCGAGAGACTGCCAACTGCCTGTCCCATTTGATAGAGCTCGGATCCGTTAATGGCGTCAAGGCTTGTTGCACTAACGGTGCCGGCGGCAACATTAGTCAGTTGCCTCGGATTTTGCGGCGCGCCGAAACTCACCACCCCGTTGGACGTTGATCCCGCCACCGAGTAGCTCTGACCAGCAATACCGAAGCTACTAAGCGGGTGCGCGGCGCCCGTGGTGGATCCTGAGCCGATTGCGACATCTTGCGAATTGTTGGCGACGGCGCCGTTTCCGATCGCGACGGAACCATTACCCGCAGCGGTGGCGGCGGCCCCAATTGCCGTTGCATTCGTACTGGCCACCGTCGTATTACCGATCGCAACCGCATTGGTCTGCGCCGTGCTCGAAGTACCGAGTACGATCGAATCGGCTCCGGCCGCCGTGGACGCGTAACCAAAGCTCAACGATCGAGGACCGGCAGAGGTAACCGCCGTGCCGATCGCAACGGAGTAATCGCCAGAGGCAACGGCACCATTTCCGTTTGCAATCGCGCCGTCTCCGGACGTCTGAGCATGCACAGGACCAGCCATCGATGCGAGCGCCGCAGCGATCGTGATCGATAAACCACTTGGTGTAGGGCTTTTCGAAAATTTCATTACAATCCCCGCTTAACAACGAGTGTCCGGTCTACGGGACGTTTACGCCTGCGCTCGCGCAGGACCTGGAGCCCTCTGTTCCTGTCCTCCGCCAAGATTCCGGGAACAGAGGGGTTTGTTTCGGCAACATCGCCGGCGATCCGACGGTGCTGCCTTTGGTGAATCTCGAGCACGACACCCTCGAAGGCGTCGCGCAGCATCGGGATATCGGCAGTCAGGGGAGGGAATTCCCCATCGTGGACGCCAACGCACGCTCGAGTGGGTGCTATCGCGTGGTGCTGAGCCGCACGGTGATGGCTGAAGCACTCTGGCGAACCGGGGTCTGTCGTACAGACCGCATAGGCGCACGGGACACGCACCTTGAGTGCCCGCGCGAAGGGAGAAAGGGCGACCGTCATCGCGACGCCTCCGACTGCGACAGCAGTGCAGCAGCAATCACCGGAAAAGTGCGCTGCATCGGCGGATAGCAGATCTGGTTGATTGCGCAGCCTTGATAAGTCACCGTGAGGCCGAACATCTCGCGAGCATTGACCGGCACACGCAACGTCACTTCGCGCTCGAACACCTCCACCGGATGTCCTGCGCTCGGATCAGCGACGACCTTGCCAGTACCGTGCTGAATTGCACCGAGGTGCGCCCGACCGTCATCACTCGCGACCCGGAAGCGATCGCCGTAAAGTCGATAGCCGTCGGCGATCGCAAAATGGAGGACAACCGCGCCAGGTTCTTCGGTCATGCGAACTCGGAAAGCTTGCTCCGGCGAGAGAAACTGCTCGGCGTATGCGGGGCAAGCGAGGACACCGTTCAGGATCCATGCATGCAATGCCAACGACACGGCCACGACGAATCGGCGTAGAACTCGGGTTCGAGCAGTCATCATGCGCCTCGCTGCTTCCACGCCAATTCAGCGCGAGCGAGCCCATGCAAGACGGGCAGCGCCAGTAAGCTCCAGAAGTACACCGTCGCGCCCGCGACCATCCCGTCGAAACACAAGTCGAAAGCCGATTCGACCAATCCGGCCGCCGGGGAGTCGAAGTTCCAGACGATCATGATCATCAACAGCATGCAAATCAGATAGACAAACATGCCGAAACTGCGCAAACCGCGTTGCGCACGACGGAGTGCGCTCCATGTGCCCGGTCGCGTGCACGTCGAGCGTAAAGCCGGCAAGAACATTAACGTCGTAACAAACGCCGCGATGAACAAGGGTTCCGTGCTATTCCAGAATCCGAGCGCATCAACGTAAGCAATGGGCGCAATCAACAGCCAGGTAACGAGCGCCAACACCGCGAGCATGATTCCCACATGTCGACGATGAACGGGAGGGTGAGGGAGGGGACGCAAATGCATACAGCTTTCTCCATTACATGCCGCGTATTTGTCGGATTCCATCGTGGCGTTCAGTTCGTCGAAACGCTGATCAAATAACGCAGGGCGTCCTGACTGCCGGCCGCTGCGGCTTGACGCATGAGTCGCATACCGATCTCCCGATCCGCATCGGCCACGGCCATCGGACCGCCTAAATCCGCGTGCTTTTGCAGGCGCGTACGAGCAACCAGGTACATCGCGGTCGGCTCGCCGGCGTCCGACTCCGCCTGAAGCAAACCCGGATAGTCCCGATTGAAATGAACGGCAAGCCACGTACCGGCAGAACGATTCCCGCCGTTAAACGCGGACTCCATCGCAGGTCGCATGTCGAGGTAGTCGCGCGAGCGAGCCCAAGACTGCAAGGGCCCGTTCGTGCCGGTGATGGAGAACAGGCAAGCCGCCGTCACCATCGCGACCGCCACGCCTTTCAGCTTGCGTTGAGCAGCGGGATCAGGATTGGTCAGGATCAGCGTGCCGTCAGGCCATGTGATCGAGGCGGCGGCTCGCCGGCGCTCGGCGAAAGATGCGCGATATCGATTCATTGGGGGTGCCTTAACAGAAACACGATTTAGGGAAAAAAGGCCAGCCGGGCTCACCGGCTGGTGCCAAAGGAAGTGCGAAATGGGTATACACACTTCCGGGGATCAATTCAGTGGTGGCACTTACTGGCCGATGCCTCCCTTGGCCACGTCGGTGGTCTCGGCAAACGTGTATTTCTTGACGACGCCGCTGTCGTCGAACAGCACGGTCAACGTCTTCTTCCGCACGTCAGCGCCATGTGCAAACGCACCGACGATCGGCACGAAGTTGATAGCGTGCGGCGTGGCGTGAGCCAGCTCGTATGTCCAGATCTCGAGACCCGAATCGGTGAACGTGGTCTTGTTCGGTGAACCGAAAGCATCCTGAACGTCCTGCTTCGTGCTCTTGCCCTGCTGGATTTGGGCCTGAACGCTTGATTGCGTCGCGGATTCGAGGTGCTCGTTGCCGGTGGTCGCGCAACCGACAAGTAACGCAGTGCCCGACAAGGCGACGATCAGGAGCGTGTTCTTCGTGAATTTCATGGTCTTCCTCTTGGTGTGGTCAACAGTCAAAAAATGGCGGTGATTCGTTGCTGGCCTAGTACAGGCGGCCGGATCGCTCTGCTTCACATACAGCGCGGTACCAGTCGTCCATGTGGCGCCTGACCTGCAGCTCGACGTAGCTGATGTACGGTCGCCACCACGCGTAGAACAGCGAAGCGACGAGGCCAGCGAACGCGTACATCGGCAGCGCCGTGCGCGGCTCGACGACGATCGGGTAGTCCAGGTGGAATCCGTTGGAGATCAGTCGCCCCCAGAGCAACAACGCCGGTGCCCATGCCAACCAGCACAGCGCGAGCCACTGCACGACGTAACGTGTCGCCCAATCGGCTTCGGTACGCAGCAGTCTCGGACTGGTCCACAGCCGACGGCGAATGTGTCGACGTTCGGCCAGATAGAGCCGCGTAAAATGTGGAACCGGACGCGCACGGCGGGGGCGATTGAAAATAGACATGGCGGCCCCTATCGCTCGATAGAAAGCTGGTGGTCGTGTGATCGGTCTGCGCGTTCTGCTTCGTGATCGCGCTCCTTGACCTGGTGCAGCGCGCTATCTGGCGAATACTGAATCGCGACCTGCTCGCCGACCTCCACGTCGCGGGACAATCGATCGCGCGGATAGACGATGCCGACGGTCTGACCGATCTTGACCAGCGAGTGGTGCGTCGAGTTGGCGAGCACCTCGCCGCGGTAGTGGCGCTCCAGCTGCTGCGCATTGCGCAAAATCAGGTTGTGGTGATCGCCGGCCAGGCCGATCGCCCGGCGCGAAACGTCGTCCGGCACGTCACCCTCGGGTAGCTGGCCGCGATGGATCTGCTCGGACAGGTTGGCGCGTTCGAGTTCGCTGTGGGGAACCGTGCTGATCGAGGTCCGCGTTTCGAGGTGGTGGTAGGCCGCGTCGAGCTCGGGGAAGAGGGCGAGCGCCTGGTCACGACCCAGCGTGTCGAACGCTCGGCCGCGCTCCGCGTCGCGTGCGTGGTCAACGGTACGCCGGCGCGGCGCGCGCGCCGTATCGACTTCGACCTCCGTCTTTGCCTGATCCGGTTGGTGTGCAGACGGCAGAATGGCCCGTTCGCGTACCGGCTCTATGCCACCCGGATCGACGACTACCACACGACCGTCCACGATGCCCAGATTGTCGACGCCCTGATCGCCCCAGTGGTAACCGCGCTGACGAAGCGCATCGGCGGTGCGCGCGACGTCGGCCGATGTCACGCCTCGCATTTCGGCGCGGGGCATGATTTCGTATCGCAGATTGCCTTCGGTGCCGCTCGCCACCGGCTGCAAGACCTCGGGAATTTTTGGCCGAACGGCAAGATCGCCGGTACCGAGCCGCACCACATGCTTGTCGTCGGCCGCCAGCACGACCGACGACGCGCCGGCGTCCAGCGGTGTCAGGTGAGTCATCCCGTGCGAGCGAAGCCTGGCTTCGAGCGCGGGCAGATGACGCGACGCGGCGATTTCCTCGGCGACCGGATCGGGGAAGCGGCCACCGAGGTTCGGCACGTCACGGGTCATTGACCGGAGGACGTCGCGCAAGCCACGCTCCGGCGCCGGCCGCGCATCCGCAGACGCCCCGTTGGCCAGTGCTTGCGCATCCCTCTCCCGGACGCGTAGCGCCTGTTCACGACGCAGCGAGATGTCGGCAATCTCCGGTGCCGGCGCACCTCGCCCTGTACGAGCGTCACGAATGTCATCGAGCATTTGAACGTGATGGGCTATCTCGTCGCGGGTCATCGGACGCTCGCGCTCATGCACGATCGACGCGGCGGCCGCTTGCGGCTCGCGCCATTCACCCTGATGCAGTTCGTTGCGGTAGACCTCGCGGTGATGCCGATCGAGGATCAAGATTCGATCCACTGCCTTCTCTCGCTCGAGCAACGCGACCGTCTCGACCATGCCGGCATACGCCTGGTCGTGCTGCTCGGGATTGACAACCCGCCCCACGCCCGTCGTCGCGATTTCTCGCTCGGTACGCATCTGCGCACGTGTGAGCGACACCTCGGCGGGCATAGCGACGCCCCGAACCTCCAGCGTGTAGCCGCGCTCCTTGAGCCGCCGTGCCAGATTGCGCAGGCTATCGGGGTTGCGCATCGTCCCGTCGACCACAAGATCACGCCGCGCGTCGGATGCGGCCGTGGTTAGCCGGCCGGCCCATCGACCGGCGTCGGCATGCGTCAAGTCAGCCGCGTGTCGCGGATCTTCGCGAAGAAGCCGGCTGTACTGCGGCAAGTTCTCCCTCATGCGATCCGCGTCGATCAAAACGGCACCACCGCGTTCGTTGAGTTCCCCCATCGCCTGACGCGCGAGGGCCGTCTTGCCGGCACCGGGCTGGCCGCCGATGAGGATCGCCTTCGGTTCAGCCTGCTCGCGACTGCCGTCAATCGCCTCGCGCTCCACGCGCGCATACGCGCGCTGCATCACGACATCCGGAAAATTGTCCATGATGGGCTCCGGAGTCAGGCGCGACCGAGGTTCAATCGACGAACACGCGGGCCGTAGACGTCCAGCGCACGAGCGATCGCGACCGCATCATCCGGATGCAGCGCATCGCGAGCGGCAACCAGAGTCTTGCGTTCTGCGTCCGCTATCGCGACGCACTCCGCATCCGGCTCCGACCGCGACTCCTCTTCAGCGATGACGGCGACACAGTGGGCGATCAGCTGCCCGATCGTTTGGCAGGCGACTTCGTAATCGACATGAGGCATCGTGTTCTCCTGAAAAAATTAAGCTTGCGCGCGTGCTTCCTGGGTCAAACCCCTGGGTAAGGCTTCGATTCATTCCATAGCCGCGTCCACGCGCTCCGCACGGCTGCGGCGACCGTGGCGTGATGCCAGATGACGAGGACGTTTTCTGCGTTGTGGTTGGCGCCGGCCTGCGTGTAGTTCATCGAGCCTGTCTGGGTCGTATCGCTATCAGCGACGATGAACTTGTCGTGCATGAGCGGTACGGCCATGTCGATGCGAACCGGTATTCCGGCCGCGACGAGATCCGCGAGCTTCGAGCCGCGGCCGTCAAGCTGCGAGCGGTCGAGGACAACACGAACCTGCACACCAGCGTGGGCGCGCTCGATCAGGTGGGTAACGATCCGACGATTGGTGAGCTCGTAAGCGGCGACGTCGAGCTCCGACTGCGCGCTATCGATCACGCTCAGCACGAGGGCCTCGGCCTGGCCGTCTGGCGAAGTGGCGAATTGCACGGAGGCGCGATCGCCAGAGCCGGTGCTTTCCGAATGTGAGGCGTTTTCGGCCGGGTGTTTCAGAGCGCTCGCATAATGCCCAACGGACGACGACAAATTGCCGAAATCCGGCGTTGGGCCGTCATGCAGCACGTAGTAGCCGACACCGGCCGCGAGCACGAGGAAGAGGAGAAACTTCATGCCGACCTCCCGACGTGGGAGGTGTGTCCGCTCGCGGAATAGGAGCGGGCGCAGGCATCGTCACCGTGCGGCGAGGCACAAGCGGCAAGAAGCAGGGCAGGAAACGTGAGCGCGGTCAAACGCACTCGACTCACCGTCGAGATCGCGCTAATTAAAGACGTAAATGAATTGACACCACGACGAATTACGTCATCAAGGATTAACTTGCCAGTACGCCAAATCAGGCGTAATGTCAATACTAATTGCGTACGGGGACGCTTATCATGGATTACGTACTTGCGAATTTCATGGCGGTAATGGCGGCAGTGATTTTCTCGGTTTTCACGTCGTTTATCGCTTCGCGAAGCGGCCGAATCATTTACAGGAAGATCATGTGGGGCTATCTGGCCACGCTGCTGATTTCGGCCGTCGTGGTTACAGTCATGCAGCTGCCCTTCGCCATTTTGGCTTTTGGTGCGCTCTTTTCCTGCATCGTCGGCGTGCTCGCTCAATTGGGAGTTGCAGTCAAGTTTGGCCATCTCATCATGATCGGTGCGCACTTTGATGACGGCTGGAACACGGCTCGCTCGAGCAACAATGCAACCAGCGACCTCTCTAACGATTGGTTCTGGAGAGACCAAAGAAATCAGATGAGTCATAGCGATTGGCGTCATTGATTGATGTACTAACGTCAGGGGCCGCGAGGCCCCTTTTTCATTGGTTCTCGGGATCATCGTTTGCAACGTCCGCGCGCGGGATCGACTTGACTCCCCGTTCGTCATCGGCCGAACCGCGCCCTAGTCGAGTCGGGGAGACCAGAACGCTCGGGGAAGTGGCGGCGCCGCTGGTCGCCGACTCGTCGCTCGGAACCAGTGCGTCGCTTCCGGCGATTGCGGGATTGGGGTACGGCGAAGGTGTCGTAGGCGAGACAGCACCAGCAGCAGATGGCCCGGCCGGCGCACGATCGATCTCGATCTTTCTTTCAACACCACCGACTTGTGACCCGACGGTTGGGAGGCCGACGCCACCAGACGTCAAACTGCTCCGGGCAGCTGTTCCAGGTGCAGTAGGCGCCGGCGTAGTCCCCACTGGACCAGCATTGGCTGGCATGACGTTGTCGACTCGCGAGCCGGAGTTAACGGCCGTCGTTCGCGGAGCCACGACTGAGACCCCGCCGCTGCGCTTCATTGAAGCGGTCGGCACGCCACGTCCCTGACTTCCATCGTCGACCATTCGGTGATCCCGCATCGGTTCGACGGATCGCGCTACAGCTTCTTGATCAGGGCTGGATAGCTCCGGAGACGGTCGGCTGTATGTCCCGTCAAGAGCATCGGGCGCTCGACGATCGCTCTGCCGATATGACATGTGGTCATTGCCGGCCGGCAGAGTCACGATCCTGAAGTCAGATTCGGACAGGCGCGGTTGATTGGCGGGCGAATCCGTGCCTGTTCCCGCCGCTCGAGCGGCTTCAAGAGTCGGGCCGTTTCCCGTCGTTCGCGGATGCAGAAAGTTTTCAATAGGTGCCGAGGTGGACGTTGTTCCAACCGGCCCGGTCGGCTGAATCGAGGTCACCCATGCCGAAAGGGGCCCCTTGCTATCGGAAGCTGGGGTCGCCGCCGGCGGAGAGGAAAGCGAGCGGCCCGGCGCCCGCTCGGGCGTCATGAGCGGCTTGTTGTCAGCCGACGGATCGATGTGGTCATGCACCTGCTTGATCGGCGCGGCGGACTCGCTTGCCACCCGTTGCTGCATAACCTCCACACGCTGCTGAGCGTCGGTCACGAATTGAGGCATCGGCGTCGCAACATCCAGGGGTTTCGTATCCACTGGTCCAACCGCTCCTGCAAATCGCTGGAACGACGCGGGCGCACTTCCACCAACACCAGACTGGTTGCGTTGGTCCTGGCGAACGACGTCGATCCCGCTCGCAGGGAGAGCGGACCCATCACGGGCCGTGGTCGGCAACGTCGAGTTGCGCGAAACGATGTCGCGCATCGCTGCATCTTGGGCGACCAACTGAGCGATCTGCGGAGAGGGCAGCGTCATCAGCTGGCTGTATCGCATACCGTTGCGCGCTGCGACGGCCTGCAGGTTCTCAGGCGTCATCAGGTTGGTCGAGGTATCTACGCGCGAAACAACTTGCGTCGATCCGCGCTGGCGCACGTCTGCGCTGCGAGTGAGATCCGCTGCAACACGAGAGCCAGATGAAACCTGGTCCGTCAGAGAGGCGGAACGGTCGCTGCGAACGTGCTGCCCGGACTCCATTCCGGTGGAGTCATTGTGCATTTGCGAGCCTTCGTGAGAGACCAAATCGCTCTCGGTGTAGGCAGCCAAACTACTGTTTTGATCAACGAATCTTTGTGCGTCGGAATTCCGCCAAGACTTCGTATATCCACCTTCACCCGAGACATCGAGACCGAACTTCAGACTCGACTGCCCTCTCCCCGTGCCACCGCCATTTGCATATTCCGCGGCTCGCACCTTCGATCGATATGCATCCCGAATCGCTTGGACTTCGTTCGGCGATTTGCCAAGTGACTCGGCTTTGCGAGCGAGTTTGTCTTCTTCTGCTTGGTTGAAGAGAGGCGAGTTCGAGATTGGATTGCCACTTCCTTGCCGACCATTGCCGGAAGGCCCACGCCCGCTACCACCGGCTGAGCCGCCGCCTCCACTGCCAGCGGTGCCGGCCGGCGCCCCATCATCGCCAAACGATTTGGCAAAGCCGCCACCAAGCATGATCGAGCCTTTGGCTCCTGCAGAAGTTGTGCCGTCGACGGAGTGCGACTGATCTATCGCATATTGCTGATCATGTGCGGTCCGCCGCTCACCTGTTTGGCTAGACGAGGCCCGCGTACCTGAGCTGGAATCGTCGGACAGGCGCTGCGTGCTTCCACGCTCCTGGCTGCTCGAGACGCTATTCGTGCTGGACGCAAGTTGCTCGCGCCCAGCGAACGTGGAATTGGTTCGGCTTGCGGCGACACCGGTCGAGGTGTCGGTGCCAAGAGACCGCTCGAATGCGTCCTGGGAAGTCGCTGAAACGCCGAGGCTGTTTTGAAACTCGGTGCGAGCGATTAGGCCATTGGAAAAATTCGTAAAGGCCGAGCCCGTCCCGGTATCGACGTTCATCGAACCGGTGCGCGATTGCACGGTGTTGTCGTACTTGTTCGCTGAGGTCACGTTGCGCGACGCGTTATCGATCGACGACGAATCCATGTGCACGTTGCCGATGTTTTCGTCGCCCTGCGCCTGCTGGCCACCGATCTGCTGAGCAGAACCGGTCAACGCGCCACTCAGTTGAGAGAATGCACCTACAACGCCAGCCGACGCGAAGTTCAGCAACATCCAGGCAAGGGGCGGCGTAATAATCACCATGTATCCAAGCAGCGCCTGCTCGTCGAGCAACGTCTGGCCAAACTTCGCCGCCATCCCGAACGGGACGCCGGCCTGCAACGACATCGAGCGCATCTCATGGCTCAGGTGAATCAGGGACAGCCCGTTGATTACCGCGAAGAGCATCGGCCAGATAGATACCCACGCCACCGTCTTCGCGTACATCGCAAGGATTCGCTTGGCGCCGTCAGCGCCGCTGATCAGGCAGAGCACCAGAATGAGCGGGAAAACCGCATAGATGATCGCTTCGGCATAGTTGCGAACAGTCGGCAGCGTGTTCTTCGCCAGAATCGCCATGGAGGCAAGCGAACCGTTCGTCGCCACTGCAGCCTGAGCCGAGCTCATCAACGCATTGACCTCGGCGACGCGCGCCGGATCGCTCAGCATCGCGGGAAGCTCGGCGCCCGCCTGACGCCACACGTTGTTGAACATTGCCTGTCGCAGCGCCGACGACGCGTTCTGCGACGATTGGAGGATGAAGCCGTACGAATCGCCGATCGCGTTGACAAATTCCGCCTTCGCCATGGACGGGTCGGCGATATCCGGATACATCTCGCTGCCATACATTTGCTCGGCTGCTTGCTCCGCATCCTGTACGCGCAGCAGCAGCAAGGTTCCGGTCGCTGAACAGGTGTCCGTCGTAGGATTCGCGGTGAGGGTGTTGGTTGTCACGTACCGTGCCGGGCTGGTCGACGTGAACACCGTATTGAACGGGTCCGTGCCGTTCATAATCGTCCGCGGATCAATCGCGCCGTCCTGGATGTCGTAGACCGTGCACTCCTTGAAGAACTGGATAAGGTCGGCGTGCAGCCCCGGATCGGTGATTTCAGCCTTGTTCACCTTCTGAAGAACTGAGATGCCGAAACCCACATCGCCCTTTTTCAAGGTGAGCGTATCCGGCACCGAAAAAATCGTTTCGTACGACTGTGTCAGCACTCGAGAGATAAGCGTGAAGCTCTGGGCAACCGCGGCCAGATACACCGGGACGTGGTCCACCTCGCGAGTAGGCTGCACGTTGTTGACGTCGGTGATGAACACGTTTTCAACCGGCAGGAACAGCAGCTGCGTCATCAGCATTGCGGCGGCGAACCAGCGGAAGATCTCATAGCCTTTCCGACCGAGCGCGACAATCGTCCAGATCACCACCCCGCACAACAGCGTGTAACGGATGAGACCTGTCCAGGTGCCACTGCCCATGAAAGACGCAATACCCTGCATGACGTAGTACAAGGTATCGACGTTTCCATAGGTGTCAATTTCCATGTTCATTGAGTGCTCCCGCCGTTCAACGTCTGGCCAAACGCCAACGAGTTTCGAAGCGACGACGACACATTCGCGTGTACCGCACGCTCGATCGATTGGAGCTGCTCAACCAGCTGCCACGCGTTCGACGTCTGGCTGAACGCTTGCATTACGACACTGCGTGCTTCCGATTCGACCGTGTCGATGTTGGTGTTGAGCTTTGTGGCCTCGTCGAGCAGCGACGTGCTGGATTTCACCGTCCCGTAACGCGCGATTGCTCGTCGAAGATCTTCAGCGGATCCATGGATGTAGGCTTCGGCATACTTGGCTGCGATTAGCGACTGGTAGGTACTCAACAGTTGGTCGGCCAGAGACGAATTGTTCAGGCGCGTGCCGACCGCGATCATTTTGTAGACCGGCAGGTCGGTCATGCTCAAAAACCGAAACGTGTCCGCCGGATTCGGGATCGCGGAGCGCGAGGCGATCGCGTCCGTAATCACCTGCAGCTTCTGCTGTACGAGCGTACGGAAGGGGGTGTAGCCAATTTCCTGCACTGACGGATTCAAGCACTTCGTCGTTTCGTCGCACACGTACACTTGGATCGTGGTGCCGGAGTTCGCGGCAGGATCGTTACCGACCAATTCCTGCACCGTGAGGCTGCCGATTCGCGGCAGGAAGACAGGATTCACCTCCGTGCCGCCCGAATCCGACGGGTCGGGAAAAATGACCGTCCCCACCAGCGACATCAGGAATTCCCGATCCGACGTGCTCAGGTCCGGCAGCTGCTGCAGCGCCTGCCACGTCACGTTGCCGTACGGCTGCTTGGCCGCGAGATTGGAATCCGATGCGGTGGCCGTATTGATCGTCTGCGCCGCTTGCGCCGAGCTGTTTCCGGTATTTGTCCAGGCATCGGTCATATCCGAATACAGGTTCGTGAATGGCCCGAGCGTGTCGGCCAAGTTCGCCTGCTCTTTTTTCCATGCAACAGGCGTCACCGCATTGACGATGCCCTCCGCGGCCTGGCACGAGTCGATGTTCATCCGGTTGACGTCGCGGGCGATGGTCTGCAGCGACTGCATGACGTTGTCGCAGGTTGGGCAGAGGTTCTGCAGGGCAAGCTTGAATGCGTAGCCCAAGGCGTTCGAGCCGATGTTGCGCAGCAGCGCAACAAACTGCTCTTTATTGATAAAGCTGAACCCGCCGGCAAACAGGTCGATCCCGCCGCAACCGGCGCCCCATTCCGGGGCGGTGACACTCGCGAGCTGGTAAGTCTTGTGTGGCGTACGCATGAACACGCTTCCGCCGCTGTACATATCCATCGTCTCGCCCTGCAACGCACGCGGGCTCGATACGTTGCCCATGGCGTTGATCGAGTCGAAGACCTGCTGCATCGACATCGCGCTCGAACAGACTGGGGCGATGGCAAACACTGCAGCCGTCAGTGCGGCGATCCAGCGTGTCGGTTTCATCAGAAGAGCTCCCCAGGCTGCGAGGCAGTGAGAACGAAGATACGATCCATGATGTCCTGGAGGGACATCGTTCCCGAGCCGATCATTGCGTGATCGCCCGTCTCTTTCGATGCGATGAAGAGGGCGGGCACCTGCTGGACGCCCCAGACCGACGCCTGCCCATGGTCAGGCGTCGGGTGCGGAAACTCACCAATGCCCCGGCCGTCCAGCGAAACGGGCAACACGTCGATGCCATAGCGCTGCGCGAGCAGCACAATCGTCGGGGCCATCGCGTGGCAATACGGGCAGTCGGAGCGGAAGAAGAAAATCAGGCCATGCTTCTGCGCGAGCGCACGCAGCTGCCCGTCCTGGTCCGAATCCCGGGTCCGGTCGTAGGTATGGACAGCGACGTTGTTAGTCGGACGCTTGAGCGAGTAATCGAGACTCGGGTTCTGCCACACAACCCGGCGCCATTGGTCGGCAAAGACCGCGCTCTTTTGCTGGACGTACTCCCAGAGCTTGATGTACTCCTTGATGTGCTCGGGCGTCGGGTCCATGTTCGCGACGTCGAGTCGGTGCTTCAGTGCCTCGCGCATCTCATCGGCCGACTTGATCTGGTCGAAGTCGTCGGAATCGGCCGGTTTGGCCGCGCTCGCACCCGCCGGCGCCGCAGGCTTGTCGTCATCGCAGTACCAGTTGAATTTTTCCTGCCCGTCGCAGCTCCAGGCGGACTTGTAGTCCAACCCGTCAGCGTCCACGATCGGCGACGCCAGTAGCGCGGCGGGAAGCAGGATCGCTACCGCGAGCCGGAAGCCTCGGGATGCGCTCATGGCTGGCTCCGCTGCGCGTCGACGTGATAGCCGGCGTCCATCAATTGCCCGAGTGCCTGCTCGAGTTGCACTTCCGCGAAACCCAGAGACTGCGCGGCTTTGACCTGTTCGGCTGCATCGGATTGACGCCGCCTCCCTCCGAGAATCCACAGGAATTGACTTCGAGCCCTGGGCTTGTGCAACACCGCCGCAGCGCCCATAAACGCACGACGTGCGTTCCGCCAGGCGAAAGCCGCGTCAACTACGTTCGAAATGCAATGTCGCTGATATGCAGCAAACTCGCGCAAGTCGTGGTCGTGCTGCACGTGACGCTGTTCGGCAGAAAATCGGCCATCTTGCTGCTGGCTCGGTTCTGTCGACGCCGGCGAGGGTGCCGTCGGGATATTGACGACACCGCTTGCGGGCCGAGCCGGCTTGTCCCACTTAGGGGTCGACCATGGCGCACCGGAGAAGTGATGCCTTTGGAAAGCTGCGAGAAGCGCGGCATGGTCGCCGCCGAGGGAACCTGCAATTTCCTTCAGCCGTTCGAGGTTGTCGCTTCCGTACCGATATACCCGGGAATCGTCCGAGTAACCGAAAAACCAGTCGTGCCGATCGAGCATGTCGTAAAACTGTTCGATCGTAGGCTGTTGGATTGGCACCCCCGAGCTCGGGGGCGCCCGATCAGACAAGTCGACCGTATCCGCGACCGCGTCGTCATCGAGCTCGATCGTCGTACCGGCCGCCGGCGCCGGTCCGTCGACAACTACGAAGCTGCCTTGCCCCGTGGCCTGATCGTAGTTCGTCACGCAAACATCTGCGATGGCGTCCTCGAGCAACACGGAAATGGCTTCTCGCGACGGTGCGGCGCCGCGCGTCACCCGGAAGGTCGCCCGGTCACTGCCGGCGCCGGCAAAAAGATGGCTCGGCAAGTCGGGCGCCGGCGCGGCGCTCATGCTGGTGATCGTGATCTGCAGTCTCACTTCGCCTCTCCTTCGCGGCTTGCGTTGCTACGTTCGGCACGCTGCCGTCCGATCGGGTCGAGTTGTCTGCGCAGTGCGAGAGGCGAGGGCGGAGACCAGACGAGGTCCACAGCAAGCGTAATGGCGGCAGCAACGAGCCAGGCGACGAACAAGCCGTGACCAACCTGAGGGGCAAGCGTCGCGATGGGCACGTCATCAGTGCGCCAGTGCATACAAATGGCGGCCGCCGGCGCATGTCGAGCGGCCGTATCAGTGCATGTCCGCAGGCGAATCGTGTCCGGGTTCGTACCGCTTCCGGCCGCCTGTTCGAGCACGGTCGTTGCCATAGCCGTGAACGACCCGTGATTCAGTATTGCGAGCCCGACGACGGGGGCGGCCGCCGGCACAATGACCAAAGCGAAGAGGAATCGCCGCACGTAGCAAGGCAGGCTGGCGAGCAGCACATAGCGCCAGTTCGAGCGGACACGCGAAGGGGGAAACAGGCTTTCGATGGACATGATCAACGCTCCTGCGTATTGAGGGTTTTGAAATCTGCAACCAGTGGGCGGTGCTGCGTCACGGTGCATCTCCCGCGGGTTGCGTCGGCGCCGCCGGCGTCAAGCCGATCGGCGGGATTCGATCGCGGCAGTAGTTCATCTTCACGTCCAGGCGCCCGCTGGTTTCGCCCGCCTCGGTCTGGACGCCGCGGACGTCGAACAGCACATCCAGACGCTTGCAGCCAGCCCGCGGCAGGTCGCCGATCGGGCGAGCCGTGACGTAGACCGGGCCGTTGGCGTGCAACTTGGTGATGAGGGAACCCGCAACGGGTCCACGCAGCGCGCCAAACGCTGACCCGTGATCAATCGCGTCGATGAGAACTGCACTGAAGTCGTCGTAGCTGCCGGCGAAAGCCGCGGCCGGCAGCGCAAAAATCGCAGTAGTAAACGCTGCGGAGACAAGGCGCTTCATTGGGATACCCCTTTTCCGCTTCCGATCGATTGCCGCACGCGCTGCAGAATCGCATCCTCGTCGACGGCCTTGGACTGGATCGAATTGACGAACTCGGTAAAGTCGATATTCGAAAAGTCGATACGCTGGAGTTGGTCGGCCGTGAAGCCACCGCAACCGGCAAACGGGACGCCGAGTTGCGCCTTGCCTTGCTGGTTGACAAGCTTCGCGATCAGCGAGTTGAAACAGCAGTAGCTCTTCTTTTCCTCGACGCACACGCCGAGCACGCGCTTGGAGCAGCCCTGGTTGTACTGGACACAGAGATTCTGGCCACGCTTCAGACTGAGCACCTGCTCGTCGGGAGAACAGGCGAGCCACATCTGGATCAGCTGCGCAGCGATCTCGGCCGCGAATACGTACGGATTGAAGTCGGCCAGTTGAACGCCGTTGGTCAGCGAGAACGAGAACTGGAAGCCGTAGGCACCAAAGGTGCCGGAGGTAGACAGCGCCCTATCGGCCCATGCACCCATCTGCAGGAGACCGGAGTTCACGATGGAGCTATCGACCGTTTCGTACAGTTGGTCAAAGACATATTTCGAGCCTAACGCGATGCCTTGCTTGGCCGCCGTTCCGGCAACCGACAGTCCAGCGCTAACTGCGGCGCTTCCAATCGCGTTGTTCGAGTAAGCTGCACCGCCGCCGTTGCTGGTGCAGCAGCTCTTGATTTCGAGGCCGCCCAGCACCTTGATCGAGCAGCTGCTGTCGTAGCCTTTGAAAATGTTCACGTTCCCGCCACCGACACCGTAGGCGCCGGCTTCCCGCCCGGTTTCCAGCCCTGCTACGACCTTGCCGAGCGCGCCGTCCGCACCACTACTCGACGAGAAGCATCCGGCACCCGGTGCGCACATCGTGTTCGTGCATTGGGTGACGGTCGTTGTGTGCGCCGGGGTATCGAGACACTGGTACGTGTACTGCATCGTGTCGCAGCTTCCCGGCACCGCGTCGTTGTACGACACACACTGCTGGTTCACTAGGCCGCAGCCTTGCTGCTGCAATGGCGTGCAGTCGTTAACGGTGGAAGCGGCTTGGCATTCGTAGCTATCCTGGTAATTCCAGCAATCCTGGTAGAGCGGAATCCCGTTGATGACACGTGTGCCGGCCGGCTCGATGCAGGTTGAACCTGTACGCTGGCAGGTTGGCGCGGCATACGCTACCGGCGCGGCGAGCAGGGTGGCCGTCATTACACTGCCGACGAAGCTGAACGCACGCGTGGCGAACGTGAGAGCGCGGATCTTCATTGTGCCGCCCGCTGTTCGAACGAGCTGCACTGGTCGATCCAGTTCGGCGTGCAAGTCGCGGTGCAGATCTGGTTCAACGTCAGCTGAACTCGAGCCTGCCCACCGCCTTCGAAACCGTACCCACCTATCGCCGCTTGAATTTCGTACGCGGTCTTTTAACGACGCCCCTCAGTGGTTGAGGGCAGCAGGCATTCTCCAAGGCATGAGATCGGCGTAGTCGTCGGCAGTTGCAGCGAGCGGCAACCTGGTGAACAGCCAGACCAGATAGCGATACGGCTCGATGCCGTTCGCCTTGCACGTCTCGACGAGGGAGTACAGGTTGGCACTGGCCTGCGCGCCGGCGACAGTATCGGAGAACAGCCAGCCCTTGCGGCCGACGACGAACGGCCGGATCGCGTTCTCGCACAGGTTGTTCGAGATCGGCCAGTTGCCGTTACCGACGTAGCGGACCAGCTTGGGCCACTGTCCGCTCATGTACTGCAATGCCTTGCCGAGCAGACTCGACGGCACGACGCCTGGCAGATGCTCGACCAGCATGCGCTCGATGATGGTGAGCACGCGGGCGCTGTACCGGGCACGCAGTCGCTGCCGGCGTTCAGACTTCCACTTCGCGCTGCGCGCCTCGGCCGCGAACAGCTTGCCGATCAGCACGACGAAGCGCGTCGCCAGTAGGTCCGGCGAGCGTGCCGCCTTCGGCACCGACTCCTCGGCCTTGATGAAGCCGCGGCGCACGTGTGCCCAGCATCCGAGATGCACGAGCTGGTGATCGTGGGCGATGCCGTTGTAGAGCTCGTACCCGTCAGTCATCAGCACGGTGCCAGGCTGCACGCCGGCATAGAGCTTCTGCGCATGCTGGGCGCCGCGCCCCGGCGAGTACGAGAACATCCGCACAGGCGGCCCCGAGCCGTTGATCTGCGCCCACAGGTAACTCTTTGCTTGCGGCCTTCGTCCCGGTTCCTTCAGCACCTGGAACGTTGTCTCGTCGCCGTAGATCAGGTCCGATTCGAGCAGCGCGTCGCGCATCAGATTGATCACCGGCTGCGTGGCGAGCCCCACCCGCACTACGCTGGCGGCCAGCGTGTTCGACGAGATGGCGCCGCCGAAGCGACGCAGCAGCGTGGCCTGGCGATACAGCGGCATGCCGTACTGGTACTTGCCGGTGATGATCCACGCCAGCGCGGATTCCGTGAGCAGCCCGCGAGGGATGATACGCGCCGGTGCGGGCGTGACCTTGATACCGAGATCGCAGCATGGGCACGCGTATTTGACCCGTTGGTGCTGAACGACGCACACTTGCTCGGGAATCACGTCGAGCTGTTCGCTCGTTTCCACGCCGATCTCGACGAGAGCATGGCCATCATGCGCGCAGAACCGTTCGGACTCGGGCAACTCGTGTCGCACGACCTCGCGCGGCAGGTTCGGATCGAGTGGTTTGCGCCCACGCTTGCCGCGCGTGTGAGCGGCGACCGATGTGCCGGGCATATCCTCGCGCGCGGGCGCGTCGGTAGTCGTCGCCAGCGCCTCGGCTTCGTTGAACAGACCGAGCTGGTCAGCATGGCGCGCTTCGCTCGATGCGCCGAACAGTTCGTGCTTGTAGGCCCGCAGTTTCTCCTCGGCCAGATCGCGCTGAGCCGTCACGAGTCGAAGCTCACCGCGCAGCGCATCGCGTTCGGCGCTCGCGGCAATCAGCGCCTCGTACTCCTCGGCGCTCAACATGACGGGATTGTTCGGCATGGCCGGTTAGACCATGTCGCCCTCGTCGTGTTCAGCTCATCCGCGCGTAATATCGCTGGGGATGCTTCTGGATCACGGCCAGGTCGATTCCGTCGAGCAGCCAGTGCAACTGCTCAGCGCTGAGCGTGATCGTGTCGCCTCCGTTCGGCCAGACGAAGCGGTCGGCTTCGAGTCGCTTGAGCAGCAACCAGAAGCCGTTGCCGCCCCAGCCGAGAATCTTGATGCGATCGCGTCGTCGGTTGCCGAACACGAACAGCGCCGAGGTCATCAGATTCAGGCGCATCGCCTGTTCGACCAGAATCGACAACCCGTTGATGCCCATGCGGAAGTCGACTGGATCGCGATGCAGATAAACCTTCAGCTCTTCGTCGAACCGGAACACGGCAGCCTCCCGAGCATCTGGATCACCGTGGCCAGCTCATCGACACTCGCCTCGCCGAGATCAAATTCGACACCATTGGACAAGCGCACATGTAACGAGAGCGCCATCAACGACGGGGCTGGTGGCAGTACTGGGGAAACGGCAGGCACGGTCGACGCAGTCGTGACGACAGGAACGAATGCCCGCGCTTCACTCATCGGAACCCGACGGGCAGTGCCCGGAATGTCGATCGATACGCCGTCGATCACCAGCGGGTCCGGCCTCGTTGGGGTTTGCAGCGTATGCTGCTGATGGCGCGAGATCCAGCGGCGCAACTGATTCGGATTGACGTCATGGTCCATAGCCGCCCGGGCGATCGATACCCCCGGCTTCAGGCAAAACTCGACCAGCTCCCGCACGGCATCTTCATCAAATTCCCGCCGGCCATCCCGTCGTTGGCCAACTACCAGTCTGCTTCGAAGGTCCTGTTTCTCTGTCATCATGGTCTGAGTGCATGTGTCCACGCGGACACTTAGCATCTGACCTTATGCCTACCATTGGTAGGGCGTCGTTTATTGACGGCTTACTGAATTTCGACGGTATTGACGCCCTTATGCAGATACGAGCGGATATCGGTGTTGGGCGCAATGGTCGAGGGATTCCCCTCGTACTCGCTACCGAATGTGAAGAACGGTCGATACTCCGTGAGGCCGCCGTCTGCCGTGAACGCAGTTTTATCCGAGCACACGCTCCGAATGCCGTTGTAAACCAAATTGTGAGTGAAGGTCACACCAGGCGAAGCGGCGGCAAGATAGCCAGTAGTCTGCCGTCCATCAATCCCGCCGGCCGACGCCGGCAGCGTCGCCTCCCCACATTGGAGAATGCGACCGCCGTCCGGCGCATCGGTGTAGACCGTTACGCCGTTGATGTCGACGCTGCGCAGCGTATTGTTTGCCGTGATCTGGCTGATGACTGCGGTACCGATCTGACCAAGGTTCTGTACGCTGAAGCTCATCGAGCCGGACACGGTAAGTCCGTTGTAGCCCGAGTTGTCGTGATAACCCGTGTCCGCGCCGAAGTTCCAGAGAGCAGAGTTCGATGCCAGGCGCGAGGCAAACCCGCCGTTGAAACTTCCCTCGACGACTCCGCCGGCAGCGCAGCCCTGGTAGGGTTCGGTGCAGACCGGATCGTTGATGCGGTTGCACGTATATGTTTGTGTACCCACCGCCTGCTCGCAGGTTTCCTTCCGGTAGGTTGCTGGCACGGTCGACGTCACGTTGTGGCAGTCCTGCGAACTTGTCGTAGAGCCGGGGTTATTGATGGTCCCCTTGCTCCCGGTCACAATCGGATCGCTCGCGGTGATCGGCATGCGATTGGGCGGCTTCTTCGCGAGGTAATTCACGGCATCGCATTCCTGACGCCAGTAGGCGCTTGGATTGGCTGGCTGCGTCGAGCAATCCGCTTCCTTGCCGGATCCGGCGGGCCCGAGACTGCCCTGCCCACCGCCATACAGCGGCGTCAGCTCGCCGTCCTGGTTCGTGTAGTTCGGCACGTTCGAGCCACCGCCACTGATGCTTCCGTGAGCCGCGTTCATTCCTGACTTACCGAACGACTGGCCTTCAGTAAACGCAGACCCGGTAGATGGGGCGTCCGCAGCAGCGCACACGGCGACCGCAGCCAGGACGGCCGCGATGGCCAGTGGTGCGCTTCGGCGCAGGGTTGCCCGCATTCCGTTCATTCGACATCCCCCAGTGCACGGAGATATCGCTCGGCGATCCCCGCGTAGGTAGGGCTGTGATCGACGATTTGGCGGAGGGCGTACGCGGGCGTCACGTCGCCCGACAAGGAGACGTACGACGCCGGCAGCGCACATCCGCTGCTGTCGACCTGACTGTTGGCATCTCCACCGCGTGTGACGACATAGGCGGGCACGCGGGCGATGCGATACTGCGTGAACGCCTTCGGGTTGACGACGATGCCGCCGGACGCAATCCCCAGCCGCTGCATCTCAGCGGCCGTCGCCTTCAGCGAGTCGTTCTTGAAGCCCCGGAACACCACAGTGCCGCCGGCCTGATTCATTGTCTTCACCAGGCGTACGAGCGAGGCAGCGGGCATGGAGAAGCTCGCGAACGCGACGAAGGAATCCGTTACACGGCGCTGCGTACGGCTTTCATACCTTTTCGCAACGGCGAGAGGATCTGCACCGGCGGCGGCCGCCGCCGGCGTAGGCAGGTTCGGGAACGCGTTGCCATCGTGAGCCGCCTTTGCTGCCGCCTTATCCATTTGCCGATCGCGATTGCCCTGGATACGGCGCATCTCGGCGTCAATCGCATCCGACGAAGGCATCGCGCCGCGATAGCGCGCGGTGCCGCTGGCTGCCGCATCGAAGGTCGCACGGCGCGTCGTATCGATCTGTTGCTGCTCGCGTGCAAGCGCGTCGTTCGAGACGTTCTGGGCCGACACCGACATGGTAGCTAGCCCGATCGTGCCGGCGGCCGCCAAGGAGGGAAGGAGACGTGTCATTGCGGGAGATCTCCCAGGTTTGCGCCCATGCAGCAGTTGCGCTTGCGGAAGATCTCGTAGGCGAAGTCCTCGCCGGTGTACGGGATCATTTTGCCGGCGCCCCAGAGGGCAGACGTGCGCCCATACGGCTGGCAGCACTGACCGTTGATTTGGTCGGTTTGCGCGACCGGGTACAGCATCGTGTACTTGTATTGGGTCTTGTCCATCACGGGCTGCAGGTAATAGCCGCACATCGCGCCGTCACCCGTCGTTCCCCACATCAAGCCCTCGCGATGCAGCTTGGCGGTCATGCGCTCGACCAGCAGCGACGACGCCTGAATGGCCGAGACATGCGCCTGAACGTGGCCGTTGAACGGATAGATCGAGCCGTTGCAGCCTGCGCACCAAAACAGCAGGTTGCTGCCGAATCCAAGGCTGGACAGCACGCAGTCGCCGGCGCAAGCCGCCTGCGCGATCGGGCTACCGAACAGATACGTTTCCGGCTCGAGGAGCATGGTGAGATCGTCGTCGCTCCAGGTCGGATCGACTTCGGTCATGTACGCCATGTCGAAACTGCCCGTCTCCATGCATGGATCGTCGAGCAGGATCTCGGTGTAGTACATGACCGGATCGGTGTACCAGTGGACCTGATAGAAGCTCTGTTTGGTATCGTCCTTCTGCTCGCGCACCTCGCCCTCCGGCGCGTGGATGCCCGGGTTCAGCGAGATCCCGCCGAGCGACACGAAGCAGTATGGCGAGCGCGTGACGTCGACGCGCCGGATCGGCTCCCAGAAGCTGAACTTGACGCCGAATGTGCCGTTGCAGAAGCAGAGGAATCCGCCCGGGTTCGGGGTGTCGTCCTGGCCCATATTAAGAGGCCAGTTCAAAAACCCCTGCTCAGCTCGTCGGAAGATGTTCCAACAGATGAGCGAGCAGCCAAGTTTCAGGAATGCTTCGTGAATGTAGGCACGTCGCTCAAAGCGAGTGCGTAGGCGACGGAAATTGTGGAGCCAGGAATGCGTACGTTCGACCACCCAACGATACTTGCCCAGACCACTGCCATGCTCGGTCCGGCGCTTGGCGATCACCGGCTTGATACCGCGTTCGCGCAACGCGCGACGATGTCGGGTGCAATCGTAGCCGCGATCGGCGTAGACGACGCCGGGCTTCTGAAGCGGTCGGCCACGAACGCCGCGGATGGGTGGGATCGCATCAACGAGCGGCAGCAACTGCGTGACGTCGTTGGTGTTCGCGCCAGTCAGGATCGCAACGAGAGGAACGCCGTTGGCGTCTACGAGGATGTGGTGCTTGGAACCGGGTCGCGCGCGATCCGTGGGGTTCGGGCCAGTTTTTCGCCCGCCCCAACGGCGCGCACGGACGACGAATCGACCGCAGCGTATGACAGATCGATTTGGCCGGTCGCACGCAACTTGTCGAGCAGCAACTCGTGCAGTTGGTCCCATACACCAGCCTTTTGCCAGCCGCTCAATCGCCGCCAGCAAGTGGCGCCCGAGCCAAAGCCCAGACGAGTCGGCAAGTGGTTCCAACGAATTCCCGTTTTGAACACGAACAGGATACCGTTGAGCGCCGCACGATCGGACACGCGCGGACGACCAGGATCGCTCTTCGCGCGAAGCTTCGCAGGTGGCAGCAATGGTTCGATCAGTATCCACAGTTCGTCGTCAATGATTGGCGCTTCCATCCTTGGACTTCCCTTGTTCTGATGCCCAAGGTTAACAGCTTGCCGAGGAAGTAAACAACCCCTCTCCGGAGTTTTTGAACTGGCCTCTAAGGAACGTGACGCTACCGATGGCCATCGGGAAAGCGCATTCCCAGCAGATATCCGTGATCGGATTGGCGAATCGGCCGACACACTGACCCGCATCGGCCGGTGCCGAGAACGAGAAGCAGCTGGCAACCAGCGCGATCGCGAGAATCCAGCGGCGAAGGAGAGGGCGCATGCTCACGAAAGCAGCTCCCGCAATGCCGGATACACATCGAAAGCAAAATCGACCAGGTGTGCGCCGTGGGGCGAGTTCTTCTCTACGGCGTCGATAACGGCCGGGTCGGCAGTGAAGTCCAGACGGTCAAAGTTGTTCATCGCGATTCCGGTAGATTGGGAGGTAATAGGTGGCTTCGTCGAAGCGTCAACGCAGCTGAGCCGCAGGCTCTTCCTCAAGAAGTAGTTGGTTACCGCGCTGGCTAATCACGGCCGGCACGCGGGTGATCCCGAAACGCTGGCTAAGTCGCCCCTGCTGATCGAAATAAACTTGCCGTTTCCACGACTTCGTCAGCTCAAGCCACGCACCAGCGGTCAGGATCGGTTTGATTGAATCGCCGGAGCGGGCCGCGAGCGCCTGGACCGCCTTTACCTGCGACGCATCACGGCCGTCGAAGAACACCAGGCGCTCGTGCAGCGTCACAATGTCGAGCGGATTGATACGCGTGCCGGCTGCGACGATCACGGCACCCTCATCATTGGTGACGGGTTTTGCGTAGGTCACCGTCGGATCAATCAACCGACTCGAGTACTCGCTAACGGTCGAAATTCCCGGCACTGGTGGCAGGGACGTGATGTCATGCAGCGCGCGTTGACGTGCGCGGCGCTCGATGGCCGCCAGCCCGCCATTGGCTTGCAGTTCAACCAGACGATGCTTCAGCATCGCAATCGCGTCGTGCTCTGCAATCGGATACGTCGGGCCAACGACACCCAAGTCCTCAGCGATAGCGGAAAGTGGACATACCGCCAGCAGCAATGCCGAGATCCATGCGACTGCAGTGCGTCGCACACGCGGCCGTAGTTGCGGGCCGATACCAAGGGAGCCGGCTCGCCTTATCTCCGGGCCCAGTTTTTCGAAGATAGATAAAAGAGGCGTTCCAACAACATGCCGATAAAGCATGCCGCCAGGAGCCCCACTCCTAGAAAGAGCAGGGCCACGCTCATCCACACGGCCAATATCAGCAAGCCGATCGCAGCCATCAGAACCATCTGAGCCTCCAGTCGAAGCGCCGGCCGAGGTGCTGAGGACACGACATTGGTCAAAAAATTTCATAGGCCTCCCCGACGATTGCGGACTGGGGAACGGTGCCGACGATCGAGTACCGCGAATCGAGGCTGTCCGGACTCGGCGTGGCAACAAAGTAGTGTCTGGGTGGAATCACACCGTCCTCGGTCGGAAACAGCGCCATCCCTGCAAGTGAGAGTGGCTTCGCGTAGCCGATATAGGTCTGATTGACCCAGACATTCCGGCCAATCACGCGCACGACATCGCCTGGCAGACCAGCCACGTGTTTGATGAAGGTCAGTCCTGCGGGGTAGGTCGCCCCCCCGTGCCACCGAAATGCGATGGTGTCGCCGAGGCGCGGCCGACAGGGGCCCTTGCGGATAAAGTAGAGCGTCCCCGGCAGACTGGTCGACATGTTGAACGTCAGCCCATACCAGGGCGTGAGGCCCCATGCGACGGCCGCCATGATCGTCAGGGCGAAGACGGTGCGAACAAACCGTCGATAGCGAGCCAGGCCGCTGGAGTAGGCGACGAGCGCGATCACTGTTCATCTCCGCGAAGGTCGGCCTTTGCAGCCATCGCGCACGCCGATCGGCAAAGGACGACATGCGTCGTTACGTTTGCAAGGACCGCCGCACAAGTACTGGTCGAGGCGGCCGGATAATCGCCAACGTCGGTCGGCGCGTATCGCTCTCCCGCCGTTTCTATTCCACGCGTGCGCGCCGAAAACCGGGGCGGCACCGTCAACCGGAGACGAGTCATTTGGCGATCCTCTTGGCGATCAGGTCCGTGAGATCGGGCGCATCACCTGCAAGCACGGCAGCTTTGTTAATCACCACGCAGCCACACTGCGCGCCGAGCTGGTCCAGCGCGGCCGACAGGCGCTTTGCGTAATCGCCGGCGTGTTGGGTCGCCTTGTTCTTCGCGTCGTCCGTCATATGCACGGGATCGCCGTTGTTGAAGGTTTTCAGCAACGTTTCTTGCTCATCGCTGATGAGCTTCTGCACGTCGACCACGACGACCGGCGCAACTTTTTCGCGTTGCGTCCAGAAGTAGACGAGCGGGGAGCCCAGCAACAACGAGGCGCCGATCGAGATAAGGCCGGTGAGTACGAGGTCGTGTCGCATGTTCATTTCCGTTTGGCTTGGATCAGGGCGCGGATAGCGTCCTCGGTGGAGGTCCCGGTGGTACGCAACTGCTCCATGAATTCGTAGTCGGGCCCCTTGGTGGTTGCCATGGCCAACGTGAATTCGTCGGGGATATGGCGCAGCAGGTGCGTGCCCCCGTTCGGGTCGACAAGGACGAACTCGCTATAGCGACCCGGCACCGGACGCAGCGACTTCAACATGCGCTTCAACCCCGGTGACAGATCCATCACATCACCCTTCTCGATCTTCTTGAGCGTGTCGTCGCTTTGCTTGAGGTGGAACTTCCATGCGGAGTTGTCGAAGGCGGCCTGCGTAGCCTTGTTCATCCCTGCATCGGTGATCCCCTGCGTCGCGAAAAAGAAGCTGCCTTCGTACTTGCGCGCACGCCGATACCCTTCTTCCATGAAGTCGGCCGATTCTTGATCGTCACCGACGATCTGCCAGCCCTCGTCCTGCAGGAACAGCTTCGGCCGTGACCGGTCAAAGCGGTACATTTCGTTGGTGACCTGATTGGTCAGGCCGAGCATGATCACCGTGCGCAGCTGGGGATCGCTGTTGAGGTGCTCGAGTTCAAGTCCGACCACTTCGTTGTCGAGTCGTACGTTGGTGCGCCCGTTGACGTAGTCGCCGTAGACCCCCCCCTTGCAGAACGGTTCGAGACGCACCGCAAGCTCGTACGCGACGCGCTCGGGTTGCCCGTTCTGGTCCTTCAGGCTCAGCAGGGCGTCTCGCACTAACGTGGGACTACCTTCCTGGCCGTAGTCCTTCCATACGATGCGCACTGCGACATCGAGCAACGCGCCCTCGAACGGGGTGATAGGAGCGGTCGGCGATACCATGCGCGCGATAATCGGCCGGATGAATTTCACCTCGCTATCGAGGCCATTTTCGGTATCGATGCCAGCAGTGGAAAACGCATTGATGACGATTCGCGACCCAGGCTTGAAGTCGATGTACTGCCCGTCACCCATGTCGATCTGCTTTTCATACGAGTAGCCCACGTCGCAGATCCGCACGATTCCACCGACCGAGCGAAACGCTGCGATGATCTCGTTCAAGAGCACCGATTTACCGGCCCCGGAAGTACCATCAACGAAGCCGTTGTAATTCGTCCCGCTCGAATAGATGTCTACGAGCGCGGGCGTACCGCGGCGCCCAAAAAAGAGCAGGTTGGCTCGTCCATTGGTACCCGACCACTCGCCGAGCACTGGCGCCATATCGGTCGCGTTCACAGTGGTCTTGGTAGTGATCAACCGAAACTTCTTGAGGTCGTCCCGCATGTCGCTTGTCAGCATCATGGGCAACGCCGACAGGAATGTTGTGAGCTGCTGGGTCAGCATCGGGAACAGCTTGAAGCGCTCCGAGCGCCAGATCCCCTTCGCGGCCGCCACACACTGCTCGATTTTCTTGCGCGGGGCGAAGAGCGTCAGCGTGTGATAGAGCTCACACATCGAGCCGCCTTGCGTGAGCTGCATCGAGACGGCCTTCCAGTCCCTGTTCTGCAGGGCAAGTTCCGGCTGCAGCTTCGCGATCTTAGACTCGGCGTTCTGTGTCGCGCGAGCGCTACGCAAAGCGGCCCGTGTCTCGACGGCAGTCTGATCGAGAAGAAGGACGCCGAGCGTGATCAGGTACGGGCAGGGGTATTGATGGACATCGTTGAAGAGCGAGCCGACGATGTTGTTCATCTCCCACAGCTCTTTGCTACTCGGATACTGATGGACGCCGAAGCTGCGCACGGCGATGCGTGCGTCGGGCTCGTCGGCATCCTCGGGCGGCACTCCATAAAGCAAATGCTTCGCCTTCACACGCATGTGGTGACCGAAAGCCGTCAGTTGGTCACGTATGGGCTTGTCGTCGCTGTACGTCTGATCGATCGTTTCAGCCCCATCGCCAAAGAACGCACCGGGGTTGAGGATCGGCCAGAGAAAGCGCAGCAGATCGTTGGGCTCGGCGGTACGGCTTGCCAGGCTTGCGGAGCTCAACGTCGCAGCGACGACGTCCCGAACATTCTGGATTTCTTCGATCAGCTTCAGATCGTCGAGCGAACCCTTGCGCACGATCGACAGCAACAGCCGCTTGTCCGTGATCGAGTAGTTTTGGCCAAGAAACAGCGGCTGGCCGAGTTTGCCGCGGATGAACGCGGCGCGGCGCTCAGCCTGTTCCAGATAGAACGACGGTGCACGTCCCGCTTCGGCGTACTCGCGCCGAAGATCGACGTAGGCGTTCAACGACTCCTCGATGATGGGGTCGCCCAGCAGCATCCATTGGAGCCCATAGCCAGCAGGAACTGAGTCATATAGGCCGTGGAGACTGCGGGTCAACTCCGCGTCGGCGCCGGTCTGCGGTGCAACCGCGAGCACGAAGCCAACCGAATCCGTGTTGTAGTAGAGCTCGGTGGCGGGGTCGTACTGGTCATACGGCAGCAGGTTATGAAGTCCGACGGTCTCGATGCGCCGCTGGTCCGCGGCAACGGGGGCGGGCGGTCCAAGATCATCCTCGGTGCCGAGAATTGCTTCGCTGATCGCTGTTCGCGCGAGCGATTTCGCGTCATCGATCCAGGCCTGCAAGGTGCTCATCGATGGCTCCCGAATCAGTGGTCCGTCGCTGCAGGCATCGCAGCCGCTGCACGGTCGACTGCGCCGGCGGGCGTGAGAATTCCCTGCATGACCCGATCGGCACTCGAGATCGAACCCGACGTCGAATCGGTGTTGGAGCTAGGGATAGCTGCCTTGCTGCCGCTGCTGCCAACATCCGGCGCAGGTGTCGGCGGCATCACCGGCCGGAACGCGGCCTGGATGCGCTGCTGGTTGTGCGCGATAGACCAGTGGCCAGGATCGATGATCAGATAGACGTACTCCTGATCGTGCAAGTCGGAGTCCGCGTCTTGCCACGGCGCGAACCAGATGCGCATCTCGCGCGAAGCCGTGTGAACCGGAGCGCCGCTATCGAGCGCTTTCGGGAGAATCCCGGCGGCGCCAACGAAGGGGCGTGAACTGGCACTCACCGGAGCACCCGATGCGCTCGATGTAGTGCCGGGATCTCCGGCATAGTTGCCGAGTGCGATATTCGTCGTCGCGCCGGCGCCTGTATGAACGCGCTGATCGGGCAGGTTATGCGCCATCGCATTGGCATAGATGCCGGACATGCTGCTGCAAAGCACGCCTTCGGGCGCCTTGCAGGCGAATTGCGAACTCGCGTCGTATCCGCTGAAGCTGCAACCGGTCAGACCGAGAACCGCGTAAAGCGTGACGAGATTGATCTTGCTTTTCATGGTCACTTCGCTCCGAGCCATTGATCGATTGCTTCGGCGCTGGCTGCGCCAGGCAGCACCCGCCCGTCCTCGCTCACAAGTGCCGGCGTGCCAGAAATGCCCATGCTTGCGGCCAGCGCTTCGTTCGCGTCAATGGGATTTGCGCACGACACGAGCTTCGGCTCGACGCGCGGCGGTGCAGGTTTCTTGCCAGCGCCGCCAGTCGCAGCCGATCCCTGATCGCGCATCCAGCGCGACAATGCGAGAGGCATCCACGCGTGCCAAGTGGCAAGCCTGTCCTCGGCGCACCAGATCGCTATGGAATGCGCGCGGGCCCGCGGATGGATCGATTCGAGCGGATACATGAATCGGTAGATCGTGACGTCCTTGAGCTTGGAGAGGTCGTCCTCCAAGGCGAGGCAGTAGGGACAATCAGGATCGTCGAAGATCGCGAGCTTGCGGCGGCCGGTACCATGAACCTCGACGAACGCGTCCTGAAGCCGGTCGGCCGGGAACCGCACCTTCTGCAGTGCTTGCTCGAGCGGCACGGTCAGATCCTGTTGCGTCACCATGTCGAAGAGGTGGCCAAACAGGAAGTACCGCCCGGTGACGTCCGTGTAGCCAACCTTGTTACCCATCACGACCTCATAGATGCCGGCCGACGGCGTGGCGGCGACCTCGCGAAACTGGGTCGCCGGGTAGCGTGCATGGAGCGCTGCCTTGAGCGCAGCAACCCCCGGATCAACGTTCGGATCGGCCGGGTTTATCTGCGGCGTGGCACCTTGAGCGGCGGACGCCGTGACACCGACTTCAGAGCTTGGCCCGGCGACGTGCGCCGGCACGGTGGACGTACCTTGGGTGGTGCAACCCCACGCGATGCACGTCGTCATCAGAAGAGCGAAAGTGAATTTGGCCTGTTTCATTGGATCGTTGAGCATGTTGAGGAAAAGGTGCCGCCGACGAACGTGGGTGCCGACGAGGGAAGAGGGGTCAACCACGTGCGGTCGCGACACTTGATCTTGTTGGACTCGGTCATCGCCGCACCATCATGCAAAGGTCGGCGCGGCGCTTGATCTCATCCGCGTATACGGTCAAGTCGCCGGTCAACACAACATGCGTGCGCGGTGCGGCGGGCACGCCGACATACTTTTCAACAGGGGAATCCGGAGTCCGCCTATCTCCGGCAATGCAGACGTTGTCGCCCCGCGAATTCGGAACATGCGCGATTGACAGCGTGCCCTGCGCGACCATCGCCTCGAGCAACGGGCGGATTCGTGCCGCGCTCAGGTGGAACTCGCTTGCCAACGCGTAGGCTGCATAGGCGACACGGGGGCGCATCGCAGCAAGTACATCGTTGGCAGTCGGCATATATTTGGCGCGCGGCATGGTCAGTCCTCCGCGGGCTTGCGGCGTTGCACGAAGTCCCACAGCGCGGCCTGCAAGAACCGCGCGTCTGCACCTCGCTGGTCGAGCATCATCGCTACGTTGCCAACATCCACGGGATCGCCCTTCGCGACGAGCTCGATAAGCTCGCGCGCGAGCGTCATCGCTGAGACGGTCGCGGGGTCGCTCCATCCGCCACGGCCTTCTTCGCGCTTCTTGGCGAGCTTGCGTTTCATCCGTGCAGCGAAGAGGACGACGGCGACATCGTCCGGATGCACTGAGCCGGCGCGTCGGTTCCACGCGGCCGCAGCCGCAGCGGCGTCGTTAAAGAGCAGCACCATCTGATAGCCGAGGCACGCGAGGTCGACGCAGCTCCCACCGAACATTCCTTCCGACACGCGCATGGCGGCTTCGCGGTCGCAGAATGGACAGGGAATCAGTTGATATTGGCGTGGAGAGATCACTGACGTTCTCCGGAAGTCACCGCACGCGCGGCTACACGCTCGAAATAGAAGACGACGGGCGCCCCGGTTTCCTCGATCAACCCGTAGCACTTCGCCAGGCGATAGATCGGGTGATACGCATTGAGGGAGGCGACATGCTTCATGAGCGACTGGCGCCACTGCTCGAGCGACATCTGCCCCTTGCTGATGTTGCAAGGCGGACAGGACGGCATGTAATTCGACTCGACGTCACGCTCCGGATGCCTGGACGGCCCGCTCACAAGCTTCCATTGGCCATCCGTGGTACGCTTGGTCTCGACCGCGCGCACGACCGGGTCTACATGGTCGCCATGCCACCGATCGGGCAATGGCATTCCGCAGTACGCGCAGCGTCCGTCGTATTTGCGCTGGAGCCGATCGCGCTGGGCTTTCGTCAGTCGGCTCACGCTTTCTGCTCTAATGAAGGAGCGGCAGAATCGTGACAGACGGCCTCGCGATCCGCGCCTGCGCCCACCTTGACGGCTGCAGCGGGTCGCTCTGCTGCCGTGGAACGGATCACAATCTCCACCCGTTCCCAGAGCAAGGGCTTGCACTCGCGAGCAAGTTCGTTCGGAAAGCCGGTAATGCCAATGGCACCGGCCGATGTTCTGATGTCGAGTTGGCCACCCATGACCGGACTGCTGGAAATCTTCGTCAGCTCGCCGGCGGCAACGATCTCGGGCGGCGCCGGGGCAGGCGCCACGGCCTCGCCTTTGTACCAGTGCATCATGGCGAGCAGGCCGATATCGATGGGGTCGCCCTTGTCGACGTGCGAGCGCAACATCGTCGACAGGTCATCCCGTTGCGCGCTCCACCAGCCGGCACGCCCCTGGGCTCTGCCCACCGCCATCTTTGCCTTCAACGCACTGTTGAACCCGTCGAGTGCCGCGTCGTCGAACGCTGCCGCACATGTCAGCGGATTCGCGTCGGTTACGGCTAACGAACCGAATTCGTTGCTGGAGAGGTCCAGCAGATCGGCAGCTTGCTTAAGAAATTCCAGGAAGCCCGATTGAAACGCGGGATCACCTTGAAATCGATCGACAGCGATATCGGCGAATCCGCGCACGTGCTCGGCAATGAGCGAAGCCGCGCCGAGCCAACCGGCAAGCGCCCGACGCATTTCCGGTTGGTGGTAGTTGCCGTCTACATCCTGCGTGAACGACGCTTCGTGCTCCGCTTCGTCCGTACACCGCTGCATTGCGGCCTCGAACGCTGCGACGGTCACGCTCTTCGTTTCATCAGTCATCGGTGTAGCCCCCATCGTTAGCACGGCCATCGTTGGCCAGGCCATCGTTGATGTTGCTGATATCGGAGAGGGCGCCGTCGTATTCGGCTCCCTTTGTCACGGCGAACTCGACAATGCGACCACCGTCCGTTTCGATCACGGGGAAAAGCTTCTCAGCCGTGCGGATGTAGTACTGCTTAAGAGCGTCGGCGCCCCCAGAGACGCCACTGCCGATAGCAGCATGGCCGACCTGGCTCGGATTGATAATGGAGGTCGACCCAAGGGCGGTATTACTGAGGGTGTTGGCGGACTGATTGAAAGCTTGCCCAATCCCGGACGAGATACCGGCGAACACCGACATGGCCAATGCCGATCCCGCCTTCGAGACGAGCCGACCTCGCACACCCTCCTTGCCGTCCTCACCCATCACGTTGCCCTTGATCGGCATTTCCACGGTTCGGCCGTTCTTCAAGATGCAGTCGAGCGTCTCGCCCCGCATGTGAGTGCGCTCGCTAGACACATCGCCATATGCCTGCGTCAAAATCCGGCACTCCGTGATGTCGAGCTTGCGACTGTTCGGCAGATTGGCCGCGTCCAATACCTGGAGGAACACCGGAAGGGGATCGTGCTGGGCCTCGCCGCCCGTCGGAGCGTCGACGCCGTTCATCATGAATACGCGCACGAAGGAGGTGGCAGGGATGAAAGTGACTTTCTTCTTGCCGTTGGCCTTCAGGCAGTCCTGCTGTGCGCGTGTCGCCTGATCCAAAGGCAACGACGAGTAGCGGGGGTCGACGCAGTCGGCCCCTTTGCCGGTCGGTGTATTGAATTGAATGATGTCGAGTTTCGAAGGACCTCCATCCATACCGACACCGAGCTTGCCGGGTTTGCCGAACGGCGGGTTCAGGATCGCCCCCGTCTTGGCCGGGGCTCCGTTGAGGGGAATCGGCTTGTCCAGCGCCGCGCGGTCCGCCGTTGTTCCTGACGCGGTAGTCGGCGTGCTTGCTGGCGTGCTCTTCATCGCGTCGATTCGCTTTCCGAGCTCTTCCTGCGCTTTCGACAAGGCTTTCATCTGCGACACGGCATCGTCGGCGCGCGAATCGATACTCGACATCCTGCGAGTAAGCTCAGCGAGTTGTGCCTCCGAGTGAGCCCGCCAGGCATTACGATCGTTCTGATCGCCGAGGCTCGTGAACGGAACCTTCGTGGTGAATTGACGATTGGCCGGCCCGCTCTGGGTAAAGAGCATGCCAACGGCAAAAAGGCCAGCCAGGACGGCGAAGCCGGCCACCGTCAGGATCCGCTGGCGGCGCTTGGTTGCTTGATTGACATCACTCATGGTCGCCCCGCTCACGAACGACATAGACGATCGTGCTGGCGCCGGCCGGCAGGTTTGCGTTTTCGATTGCGATGGCGAGCACGCCCGGCGCGTAGAGTTCGCGCTCGTCGATGGCCATGTCGGTGTGCGAGGTATTCGAGAGCGTGTAGGTCTCGCCAATGAAATCGCCGTCGCTGTACTGACGGACCAGCGTCAACACAGCCTCCTTCCAGAGCGGCACGACAGTGTCGACCGACGTGTACGACAGCTGCGGTGCCCCCCGACCACCGGCCATCGCCAGCATCATGAGTTTCACCCGTCGTTGAAAGGCCGATGCGTGAAGCGCTTGGGTCGAGCGCGCTGCAGGCGGTTCGATACGGATATCTTCGGCCGGTCGCGGACCAGGTACGAGCAACAAACGGTAGGTGGTGCCCGCGTCATCGATCACGAATACCGTGATCGACTCGTTCAGCGCGGTGGGATTTGCGGGCACGAGCCACAGTTTCCCGCCGTCTTGCGTCCACGAGATCGAGTTAGGTACGGCAGGCACGATCTTCGAAAAGCTGCGCCCCCCGGACATTGACAGAACGTTGTATTCCGCCGCGGAGATCGAGACCTGCTGCGGCTGCCGATCCGCTCCCTTGACGACCTGGATCGCGTGCGCACTAGCGGTAGTCAGCAACATCACGGTGGCAAACACGAGACGCGGCCTGAAGGCCGTGCGCTTTTTCAGCGACAGTCGATTGAAGGCAAATTTCATGATGCGGGGGTCTCCGTTGTGACCAGCGGCTCGACGCCTTGTTTGCCGCGCGTGGCTTCTCGGATGTCGAGGAGGACCAAGCGGCCGAAGACGGTGATTCCGAAATAGACCTCGTAGGTCTTTTGTTCCGAGCTCGTGCGTTTGCCGGAGATGTAGGTGGTCAAGGTGCCGGTGACCTTCACGGCCTTGTTGCGGAAGTCCACTTCACCTACCCCCATCGGCTCAAAGACGTTCGTCACGCCGTCGTGCTTGATCTGCAGCGCGTCGGCCTCCCATTCGGTCTTGAGCGCGGCGCGCCGATCGTCGTCGACCATGGACAGGAGAATCCGTACGTTGTTGTCGACGGTGGTCGGCGTGACACTTTTGGAAAGGGAAAGCACGTACGCGGCCTGATCGGCGAGGTACTGGTCGTTCGCGTAGCGGGCCCCGATGACGTAGGTGCCGCGAACAGCTGGCGGCATGATGATGACGCGCTGCGTGACGACCAGCCATGCACAGACGAGCGCTATGACTACACTGGTGGTGCCGTTTCCGAGCAGTACTTTCTTCAGAAAGCGGTTCTCGGCCTGCAGCGCTTCGCGTGATTGGGCGGCTTTACCGGGGGTCATCGCATCACCCGTTCAGTTCGCGAAGATCGGACGGCGGAAACTTCTTCGGCGCCGGCTGACCCAATACCCAGTACATGACGTGAGCCGACATACCGGGATGCTGGCCTAAGCTGAACTTCTGCCAAACCGCCGCGAACGCAACGCCCACGACAAGGCCAAGCAAGGTGTGGTTGAGCAACACACCGCCGATCGTGCCAGTAAGGCCGATCGCTGCTACATCCTTGCGAAAGAACAGAAACTTCTCCGGGTCGTCAAGGCGACTGGGCACGTAGTGACTGAGATCATCCGACATCGCCGCCCCCGCTCAAATCGTCGCGGTGTAGCTTGCGTCGATGATGCCGACGATCACGCCGACCGCGATGCCGATACCGGACGGAATGACAAACGCACCGTAGTCCTTCACGAACATCGCTCGAACGCTGCCCCACAACACGCCGGCAAGGGCACATGTCTTACCGGGGTTGCCTTTTGCCCAACCTTCTACAGTTGTCGACCCTTGCTGGAACTCTGCGCCGTCCGTTCCGAACGCGTAGCGTGCGACCATCATCAGCGTGACGGCGAGCATCACGGCAGCGATGACGTTCAGCGTTTCACGCACTTCGGGGTTCTGCAGCAGCGCCTTCACGCGATCCTCGAATGCAACGAGGGCGCTCGCGGCTCGATGTTCGAGCATCTCGAGCTGGTTGAATTGAGCGGTATTCATCTAGTCCTCATGTGGTGGGTAGCCAGCAGCGCCGGCCGGGTGTAGTGCTCGCGCCACTATGGGCAGCGCGAGCACGATTCAGGGGAGAGTAGTTAAACGAACAATCAATCATTTATTACGGATTACTTACTGATTAACATCCTCCTTGGTCGAGTGGTGAATCGGTCAGCTGCGCGGACTAACGGTCCGCCAAATTCTTCGGCACCGCGCCGACGGTGTCGCCAGCCGTGCAAAGCGTCCGATTCGCCACCTTCGCGACTCGGTGGACATGTCGGATTCGCGCGTGCCGGGATCGGTGGTGCGTGGCGATCGGCGTGGGAAGCGCTCGAATGGGCTGGTTTTCCGCCGCCGATGAAGGGAGCGATAGATTCTCTCGAACGACAGACGTCGGCGCCGCGAGGTGCTTGATCGTCGGTTCAGGGCACGTGTCGCCCGAACAGAACACGTAGCGGCCGGAGCCGGGTTCACCGATCTGCGTGACGTCGTAGTCCGGAAGACGGGAAGACGCAAAGCAGGCCTGCGCAAGCGTCCCGACGATAAGGCCAAGAAGAGGGACAAGGCGCATCATCGCGTGCCCCCCGCGGCGACCTTGCCGAGCGTCGACTGGGCGCGGTAGCCGGCATAGGCATGCTGCACCAGCCGGACATAGCGCGCCTGAGCGGCGGTGTTCGTGGAACCTGGCCCGGTGTTGTAGCAACCGACGGCGGCCCAAGTCGCGCCCTTGGCCTGAATGCAGTTGGCGAGCACCCATGCGCTGAGCTTGAGGTTCACGCATGGATCCAAGAGGTCGCGTTGGGTAACGCCGTAGCTCACGAGCTCGGGAAGATGAACATCGTTGATTTGCGCTGCCCCCCAAGCCCTGTGGCCGTCGGGCAAGCGCGGCCCAACCGCGCCGGGCATGCCACGAGATTCGACCCAGGTTATCGCCCGCAGGAGATCGGGATCCAGGTGATAGAGGGCTGCGGCCTCATTGAAGATATTGCCCTTGCAAACGTCGGCGGTCGCCGACGGCGCGGCGAGCAGGGCAATCGCGGCGGCAAGCGCCCCGCAGAAGGTGCGCATCGCACGCAGTGGGCGGCGACGCACGGAATAAAAAACGTAGCGAACCGGGTTGGCCCGAGACGCTACGAGACCGCCTGCAGTCGAGGCACTGAGAGAAGGAAGCGACAGGCGGGATACGAGCCAAGGCGACCCGTACCGAAAGAGCAACATTGAGCAAAAGGCATGCGCTTCTGAATAGAAGCGTGGCACCGGACCCGCAGGGCGAAATACGTGGCTGCGAACGAAGTCTGAGCATGTGCAGCGAAGAAAAGCCCTCTTCACCGGTGGCATTCCGGCGAGGGGAAAGAAGCGCATCGCCGTCCCAAGAAAAAGGGACGCATCGAACGCGTCAAGCCCGAAGGATTGACGTACAATATCTGTAGCCACGAGTGGTCTCTCTCAGCTTTCCCAGCTATTTGCTTGTGGTCAGGGCATATAGGGTGTTGGCGCACCCTGTATGTCCGTCTTAATTAACTACAACTGCACGACAGAGACATGAATGTTCGGATCATTTCCGAATTTGCGACGTAAGGATATCCGCAACGCCGCACATCCTTTGTTGTCTACATCAAAATCCACGGCGGTCAATGACCACGATCGCGTACTACAAAACGGCTAGTCATACGCGGGCAGCGCTAAGAACCCCCTACGCTTCCGAACGAGTGACTCAGTGGCCGTGTCTGGCTCGTGTTGGTGAGACCGACGCCGAGTACCCTTATCCCGATCCGTCTCGTTCGTACCGCTCACCCCTTCGGATTCCACTGCAGGGTGATCACATTTACGTTCAGCTCGTGCTTCTCAAAGTACTTCATCATGCTATCCAGGCTTGCCCACGTCCTCGGTTCATTGCGGAACGTATACAACGTGTGCAGCCCCTCCTTCCACGACAGTTCGACGACGAAGAGATAGCCTTTATCCGTGCGCAACACCGATGCGTGCTTGATAGCGTTGTTCTTCGCCGCATCCCGAAATTCGGCCTCAGTAATCTTGCTCAACCCACCCTCCAATGTGCTCAACTGGAGGATAGTAAAGCGATAGCTACCGATTCGGATGGTTCGGGTCAATTTCCACCAACATTCGCTTTATTGCATTGCATTAGACCATGAATTGCATTGCAAAACAACATATTTTGCAAGGCGCATTGGGAGGCCTTTGATCTTGTCCTCCTACGAGACCCGCGCCGATCAGTCGACCAGCAAATGACGTTACGAACTGTAACAGGATGTTGAAAATTTTCAACTCCTTCGTTGAACAAAAAATAGGGTCGGGTATAGCGCGTGAAGAAAAAGGAAGAACTTACAAGCTTAGCGGCCACTTTTGTGGCAACCGTCAAGCACCTGCAGCAGGAGGCCGGGGTCAACGACTCGGAACTGTCGCGTGCGATCGAACTTGACCGGGGGACCCTAAGCCGCCTTTTATCTGGTGAAACTATCGATCCGCGACTGAGCACGATCTCAGCGATCGCCAGGTTTTTCGCCGTTCCGATGTCGTCCCTCTTCGGCGAGGAGAGCAGGGGGTTCGTGCCCGTCTATGAGCAACGGAGTCTACGCGACGCTCGAAAAGCATCCGCAGCTCCCCGCCACGATCAGCTCTGGATCAAGGTATCGAACGCAAATTCGAGCCGGTTTGCGATTGCACTCACCCCCAAGAGCCGCACTGAACCGCTGCCGCCCAACGCCACCCTTGTCATAGGAGATTACGCTTCTCTTGATTCCGGCGATTTGGCACTTGTTGAAGTGGATGAACAAACTTATACCTTCGTCAAATTGACAGATGGCGAAAGGCTCATCGGATACGACATTGAATCGACGTCAAAGCGCCGCCCGATATTGATAAATGAGCAAGCGATTATCGGAAAGGTTCTGGAGATTATAATGGGCCGCTAGCCGCGAGCGAAATTGATTTTATAGTCATAGTAATCGACACCGTCACGCGACTTTATCCAGAGCACGATCCTTGAAAACAAGACAGAGAACGCCATTTCGTACAGCATCTTTATCGTAATTTGAGCAAGCACTATCTTGAGTAGCACAATCAACGGCACTACACCGTAAAACAAGAGTGCTCCAAACAAAACGCTATCGACAACTGCTCCGACGGCGTTCGCAGCAAGGAACCGAAGGATCAAGGCGCGACCTTTTAGTGCGATCTTCAACCGAGATACAACCAGGGAATTAGACAATTCGCCCGCGAAGTATCCAACTGCCGACGCGCCAAGCGCTCGCATCATTTGATGGGACACCCCAAGAACGCTGCCGCCTAGCCATCCGGCCTTCTCAAGCGAGAGAATAATCAAAATGACCGGTATGTTCACTAAAAACGCACCCCAGATCACGTGCCTGCTTACGACGAAGCCATACGTTTCCGTGATGCAGGCCCCAAAACAATATGTCAACGGAAAAACGACAAGCGCCGTAGGAAAAAGAACGCTGTACCCGTGGAGGAAAGGTAGGTTGATGGTGGTAATACTATCCCCGATTAAATTGGTGGTGACCAACATGACGCTGAAAAGCGCCGTAAGATAAATAATTCCGTATGGAAAGTGTGGCACTCGCTCGGTGATGTTCTGGATATTGACATCGCTAGCATTTACGGTAGCGAGCAATGCGACATCATTGGCAGAGAATTTGCCGATCCAGTCTGCCTCTAGAAGTTTCCCAACGGGGAGTTTCATTGAAATGCCCGTATCATTCACTCGCACTCTTGCGACCGAAAATCGCTTTTCGCCATCCTTCGGGAGAATCGCCTCAACTTGGCATCTCGGGATACTATTTGCCATTACCATAACTAAGCCTTTCCAAATCGATCCGCCAAACAAACGAAAGAACCGCCGGCCGCGCTCGAAACACGAACGCTCGCGTCACTTTGGGAGGTTCTGGTACGCCATCTTCAAGATAATATCTCGATATTTCGGATATTTTTCCAGCAACTCGGCCTGAGTAAGAATTCTATAGTCAGCATCATCAAAGCCCGGCACAACAGCGCAACTGACGAGAGTGTAATCACCTGAATCAACCGACGCCCCGAAAATCCATCCTCCATGCATCACAGTCGAGAGTACCTCGCCATGTTCGACGTTAGGGCCGAGACGAACTGTCCCATATGCACCCTTCTCATCGATGAAGTGCATCGTCAGCGGATCGCCAGCGTGGTAGTACCAAATTTCATCGGATACCATTTGGTGAAAGTGTGACGGGCTGTCATGCGTCACCATGAAATATATTCCGCTGTAATTTTTCCTCTCAGTACCACTTGCCGTTTTTCGAAAAATATCCGAGCCAAAAACGTATCGAAAATACCCCCCTTCGGGGTGAGGTTCGAGACCCAGCTTCTCCTTCCAGAATTCGCTAGACTGCTGATTGCTGATGCTTTTCGTCTTCGACATTACGTTTCCTGCAGGTATCATGAAGCAATTTACAAAAACCGAAACGACAGTGACTCGTGCGACCACTGCCACCGACCCTCTACTAATAAATTTATTCTTTTTTGCAAACATACGATGTGGTGTTAGTTGAAATTTATACAACATCGTGAGACCGCGGGCGCCAGGGCCATAGTACCGCTGCTGATCCTACACGATGATATCGGCCTCGATTTTGGATCCTTTACCGCTTGGTCTTTCGACGATCTCTGCATCGATCAGCCGTCAGCAGATCGAAAGGGGTATTGGAGACTCCCACTGCGTTCTTTCGATTCGATTTATTGCGGTTTGAGAACTAGCCGGCGACTGATCGGCGTCTCTCGACCTGGTTCAGCCCAGCAAAGTAACCGGGCTCCTGCAGGGCGCGCTGCAACGTCAGTCCGGCTCGATCTGTATCTGCTGGGCAGCTTGCTGGCGTCGCTGGCGCTGCGGCCGGTCATTCGTCTGCTCTGCCAACTCATGCTCACGCAGCGTTTCGATGGCGCTCGACTTATCTTGGTGGCGTGATACGGCCGCCCGAGCAAGAATTGCGTCGGTCGTAAAAATCTGGAGGTCGTCAACGGCCCGCGTGAGGCCGACATAGAAGCTGCGGTCACCGAAAATCCGACGCACCGTCATCGCGACGTCAGACTGGCGCCGAGCATCTTCCGGATCACGCTCCATTTTGTGTGCGGGGATATGCAGCATGGCTTGCTCGCGGGTCGCGCCCTGGCCCGCGTGGACCGTCGCCGCGTAGGCATGATCCCAATGGCGCTGCGCGTCTAGATCCCAGGGAATTTCCTTGCCATCCGCCAGCCGTAGGACCGCCTGGTTCTCGTGGACAGAAACGACGGTCGCCTCGTGGCCATTCTTGACGAGCTCGTCGCCGCGGGTAAAGCGAATGACGTCACGCGCGGCGAGACTCCTCGTTTCCGAGAGATACACCTCCACCCGGTTGTACTTCTTCGGCTCCCACTCCATTAGAGAGCCGTCGGACTTCCGGAGAACGACGACACCCTCGTCGGGTCGAGTACCCTCAACGCGCATGTATTCGCCGCGGGACGCGAGAATTTTCTGATAGTCCCGGCCAAACCGGACGGTCATTTCCCTAGTGTAATACTGCGCCTCCTTCTGCTTCGCCCGGGTCATGTCTCCGTCGGACCGGAGGATGGTGTGCTCCGAGTCGTTGACATCCAGCTCGCCGCGCGCCTGCAGTTCAGCCCGAACCGCATTGTTGATCTCGACGCGATCCTCGTTAAACGGCGTGATGATGATGGTCTGATTTCTTCGCGGTCCCCGGTCGACGTACTGGCGCGCCATCAGGTCGATCAGGTCTTGCGGATTGTCGTGTTCTGTCACGCGCCCAGCTTGCTCGAGGAAGTCAAAGGCGCGAGCGTTGCGAGCGAGGTTCAGGTCGGTGAGGGGCTCATCTGCCGCAAGGTCGGCTGTGCCCACGGTGATCGCGACTGCCTGCTGCAGCTCGGGATTCTTCTGGCGCTGGATCTGGGTCATCTGAGCGGTGGCCACGCCCTCGTCCTGCAGGATCTCAAACGGTTTACCTGCTTCGATGGCCTGCAGCTGGAGGCGGTCTCCGAGGAGAATGACCTTCGCATCTGCTCGTTCCGCCATCTTAAATAGGCGCGCCATTTGCCGTTGGGCGAGGAATGACGACTCGTCGACAAGCCAGAGCTCGCGCTCCCGCGACAAGTCCGGTACATACTCGCGCAGCAGCTTCAGATCATCCTGGCGCCGCTGCTCATGGATCTCGAACATCGTCACCGTATCGGCCTTGATACCCGAATCGTTCTCGAGCTGCTTGGCAGCCTGGCCTGTAGCCGCCATCCCCCGGACGAGCCAGCCCTGCTCGTGCGCGACCTGGACGGTTCCCTTGACCATCGTGGTTTTTCCCACGCCGGCGAGACCCTGCACCGCGACGATCCGGTCTCTGCTCGTCAGCGCATGCTCGATCGCGCCTCGCTGGCCTGGGGTGTAGTCGAAGGTCGGATCGTTCCGCTCCACACGCGCGGCTGCGATGGCCTGTTCGATCCTGGAGCGGACCAGTTCGGCTGGCGCTATCGCCGGCGTCGCGTCTCGCTGTGCGAGCGCATTTTCGACCGTCCAGCGCTCCGTGTTGAGCATCTTCTCAGTGGTGATGTTGCCGTCCGGAAGGTCGACAATCTTGCCCTGATCGACCAGCTTCTTGTACGCATCGAGAATCTGATTTGGAGACGTTCGCCCGACCGCGTGCTCCAGCGCGGTTTTGACCAGGTCATATTGGTTCAGCACGATTTCGCGCTCACCAAGGTGAGACGCTGCAAACCGCAAGGCCTCGATACCGGACAACTTGACGACCCGTGCATCCGTTCCCGCTTCCCGCGCCTCGCGTGCTTTCTGCTGGATGACGCTGTAGTCGAGGTCGACTGTCTGTGCGCGCTCACGCCATTGAACTGACAAGGCGTCATGGTCGACACCAACCTTCCGTTCACGGGTGGCCAACACCGCGCGCTCCTTCTCCGCCGGCGTCGCGCTCGTCGGATCGATCCCATTTGCACGCAGCCATCGGTCGCGCGCGGCCGAACGCTGGCTGAAGTGCTCGATCTGCTCTCGGGTGATGCCGACCAACTCAAAGTTTCCGTTCTTGTCCGGCGCAGTAATGGCATAGCCACGCTTCTGCAATCCACGTGCGAGCGAAGAAGTATAGACGGCGCCGATCACCTTCTGCTGCACGTACAGCTCGTCATTGGTCAGCGATCGCCATTCGCCGTCTGAGCGCTGGGTGGCGTTCATGACCAGCGCATGAGTATGGGTGTCGGGGTCGAGGTCGCGGCTCGTATTGTGGCGAAAGAGGGCGGCTACAACGTTGCCGGTCGGTTCGACAAGCGTCTCGCCATCGACCGTTTTGCGGGCCTGCGCGACATACGCCTCGACGTACTCGAGCGCCTCCTTGACGGCTTCTTCATGGGCGAGGCGGACGTCGCGATCTTCGAAAACTTCGGCAGCGATACTGACGCTCTTCGGTGCCGAAAAGGTCAAGTCGATCCCAGGCCGATGTACAACCTCGGGCTCGCCATTCTCGTCCAGGACGACTCGACCAAGCTGCTGGTCTCCGACCTGTCCAGACAGCAGCTTGAAAAACACATTGCGATCGACTTGCCCGTTCAGACCGAGGGTGGCCGCACCCTTGCCGAACCAGGCGGAATGCTCGAGCCCCTGATCGGTGGTGTAGTAGTTATCCTTCGAAAAATAGTGGAGTGCCTGGCCGGCGCTGCCGACATTGTGCATGCTCATCATCGCGCGTCACCCCAACAAGTCACCGAGACCGGCGCGGCCGGTTGGCCGTTGGCCGGCACCCGGTTCGCGGGGAGTCGACGCGCCGTGAACCTCGCCGGTGTCGCCGTCCACGACTTCACCCGTCGCCAGCACAACCAGATTCGAAGTGGCCGGGGCCGATTCAGCGCCGGTCGGCGTGGCCGCAACATCATCCGCACGGGACGCCGCAGCTGCCGGCATTTTGTTCGCGGCAGACGAGCCTGCGGATGGCGCCGATTGCTCCGCGGACGAAGACGTTGCAGTCGCGTCGGTTGGCGCGGGTGACGGGGATGGTGCAGTTTCTGCCGGCGCCGCGGAACCGGGTGCGGGCGGCGACAGCGCCGCGTGGCCACCGGGTGCGGCGTGTGCTGTAAGCCACGTGTCAAAAGTCCGACGGGGAATGAACGGTGTGGCAATTTCGGGCCGATGCGTATATTTGTATCTCACCCGTGCGACGGGGTAATCGCTGGGTGTGACCAGATAGCCCTCCATGTCGGGCAGACGTAAGATCTCGGAAGAGAGGACAAGATCCCGAAGGTTACGGCGCGCGAAAACACTCATACCGTCGCGACGCTCATCGATCCCGAGATTGAGACTTTCCTCTTTCTCGTCCAGATCAGCCTGCCCGATCGCGTTGGCCAACGCCTTGGCGGCGTCACCGTCGGTCACGCGCAACAGGAGCTTGGTCTGACATCCGGAGATGATCGTGCGCGCAAGGTGCTCGCCATAGATCAAGAAGAGTAGCGAGAAATCCTGGATGCCGATCACAAAGCAACCGCCAAACTTGCGAATGTTCGTCACGGCGAGCTTCATGATCTCCAGTTTCTGCAGCGTAGGGAGCTCGTCGTAGAAATACCAGAGGCGTTCGCGATGAATCGGCTTGAGCGCAAGAAGCGAGCGGATTGCGATGTCACACCAGAGGCTGATTAGCGGAAGCAGGGCGGTTTTCTGCTCTTCGTTGACGGTAATGAACAGCCAGGAATCGTCGTCTTCGTCCTCATTCTGGATCCACTCGCGGATCGAAAACGGTTCACCTTCGTCATGCAGGTAGCGGAAGCAATCAAGCTGGTTCTGCACGGTCATCTTGAGGCTCATGCCCGTACGCTCAGTGATCGGATCAACGTAAGTGGCAGCAGACTCGTTCGCGAGGATGGCGTGTAATTCGTCCAGATTGCTGTGAGCGATGGCCTTGTACAGCGCGGCGTTGGTTCGCTTGTTGTCGTCACCGAGCGCACGGACCGCGCCCTTGAAGACCATGCGCCCGGCGATGGCGAAGAACGGATCCGGAACGTTCGGCGGAATCGGGATAAGCCCCTCTGCCAGTCCGTCGTAATGGATTTCACCCTGGATTTCGCGCCACACGTTCCAGTTGGGACTGCGCGCATCGAGCGGATTCAGGATGATGTCCTTGCCTTCCCGAAAAAAGGTAGCCGTGAACTCGCCCGACGGGTCATAGACGATCGCTCGCTTTTTGTTGGCGCGGACCTGCTCCATCAGCGCGAAAAACTGCTGAGACTTGCCGCTACCCTGGGCACCGGCGAAGAGCGTACCGAGCACTTCGGCCTTCTTGCGCATCGGCACGCCGGCGATGCGGTACGGGCTGGCGTCGTCTCGGCTTTCCAGTTCCTTGACCAGTGCTTTCGGTTTGACGAGCCTTGCACCGCGAACCTGCTTCTCGGCGAGTTTTCCGCGACCGTACTCCATCCAGAACAGGACGGAAAGAAACGTCACGGCTATAGCGGTAAGAACAGCGTACAGGGCGGCATTTCGCGCATAGACGAAAAACTCTTCGGCGGCATCGTCGGTAAATGACAGCGCGGCGGCTGGCGGCAATTCCGTGTCGTTGCTGCCGAAGTGGAACGAGACGTTCGGATTGGCCACGGGCACGACGGTGAGGATTTCAGCCTCGACGTGCTTGGCCGCCAAATAGCGTGTTTCGGCCGACGTGACGAAATACAGGTATGCGCCGCCGGCCAGCGCGCCGACGAGAATGCCCGCGATGACCACCGCCACGACCGCGCTGGTGAGGAGTTTTGCCTGCTGCCACCAGAGGGCGGTTCCCCGAGAAAAAGTCGCAATACCGTTGGGCGAGCGTTGATCAGCCATTGCTCTCTCCCAGCAGTTTCTTGGTGGCGGCCTCGGCACGATCCTGTGCCTGATGTAGGAACTGGATGTTCCTGTCGCTGACGATTGTCGTCAGCACCTCGCGACAGAGATAGATCGCTCGAACAAGATCGGTTGGAAGCAGATGGGAAGAATTCCCACCGGAATGTGCGGCTTGGCCGTTCGCCGCTTGTGCGGAAATTGGTATAGCGGAGAGCAGCGCGTTCAGCCGCTTTTCGATCTGTTCGACGTTATCGTTCACGATCCCGCGAACGAGGATTTGACGACAAAACTCCGCTACCGGAACGCCAGCCTCGTTTGCCTTTCTGCGATAGAACTCGTTGGTGGGTCTATCGAAACGAAGGGTGATACGCTCGGATTTGCCTTTGCTGGCATGACTTGATCGTGGCATGTGCGCCTCAGCATACACATCGCCCCATTTTTCCCCGACCGACCTTCTAAAGAGGTCAGCTAATCAAATAGTTACGTCATTATAGTGGATGTAAATGATTTTCGGTGTCTGCCGCGTATGCATCCGAATTCGGTGCGCGATTGACAGCGACTTCTCGTTTATATTCATCGGCTTATCCTATCGATAGCGTTTCGGTGTCTGACAATTTGGACTCCGATGTTTCCAAAATGCCCACCGTTTAGACACCTTTTCGTCACGGCGATGGCGAGATCGTCGCAGACATGCGACGTTTGGCTGCCACGTTCCAGCCTTATGCAGCAAGGAATTGCGCGATCTGGGATGTGCTTCGGTGGCAGCGCGTATGCGTTTCGGTGTCTGCCAGTGTAGAGCCTTGCGCAGCAAGGCTCTACACACCCGCAACGGAGTTGCGTGGTGTGTGACCGTCTGGTCGGGGGTGGGGCTTGCCCCACGGGTCGCCCCCCGGACGGACGGTATCTGGATGGTGATGCCCGGACGGGTCCGGGTATCACCGGTTTTTCAGCAGGCGTCGCGATCGGCATCGCAGCCAGCAAGAGCGAGGATTTCGTTCCATTGAGGCGTTCGTCTGGTTGAGGCACAGACGCGAATTGCAGGATTTCCTCGGCACGAGGCAAAGACGAGAAAAGCAGAAACGGTAGGCGAGCGTCGATCCGTTCAGCACAGGGAAAAAAACGGAATAGGAAGGTTGATCGGAGGCAGGGAGCGGACTGGGAGAAATTCGGAGCGACGAGGGTGGTTATGCCACGCAGGTTTTCCACATATCCATGGGTCCGGACCGACGTCGCGATGCATCAACATCGCAAGAGCGTCGGCCGCGCGCCGTTTTCCACAACGGTGTTGGTTGTGGGAAACGGGAGAAGCGCGGGGACCGGTGGGTATGTGGGAAACCTGCCGGCGTGCGCAGATTTCGGTCGTGGATAGATGGGCGCCGAGCAATAGCCAGAGAGAAAACGCTGTGAGCACGGTTGGTTTGCCGGTTTTCGGCGGGCGCGACTTTGCGGCCGCCGAACTGGGACTGCGCAATGCATGCATTGGGCACTGGAGGGGTGGTCCGCGCGGGGCGGCGCCCGCGGAGGCGGGCGGGTGCCCTCCCGCGCGGTGACAGCTGCACAAGCACGGCGGCGTCGACTAAATGCGCGAGGCGGTTGAGGCGGCGGCCGCGACGGTGGCGGCCGCCGTGCTCGAGCTGCGCAATGCGTGCATTGCGTCTGGGTGGATGGTCCGCGCCGGGCGGCGGCCGCGGAATGGCGCGGGCGACGCCCGGCGCGGCGACAGCATGAAAGTCGCGGGGCGGGGCGCTCGGCGAGCTGGTTGGTCGGGCCGGCGGCCGCGACGGTGGCGGCCGCCGTGCTCGAGACGCGCAATGCGAGCATTGCGCTCTGGCTAGGTGGTCCGCGCGGGGCGGCGGCCGCGCGCCTCCGCGGGTGACGCCCCGCGCGGCGACAGCAGGAAAAATGCGGGGGCGCCGGATCAGCGTTCGGAGCGGTTGCGTCGGCGGCAACGACGGTGCCGGCCGCTGCGCGCGAGTCGCGCAGCGGGCAATTGTGCCGCGACGGATGAGGCGCGAGGCAACGGTGCGACGGCGGGGTATCAGGCCCCTGTCCTTTACGTTGCGCGGCCGAATTCCGTTACACTTCGCGACAAGGGGGAGGGGCAAGATGGAGTGATAGAGGCCATGACAGCAGATGCAGGGAAGACAGCGCGCAAGCCGCGATCGATCGAAGACGAGATCGCGAGGGCGGCGGCGAAGCTGAAAAAACTGCAGGACCAACAGCGCGAGATGATCCGGAGGGATCGCGAGCGGAATCAGAAGGCGGTGCTCGAGCTGCTGCGCGCGGAAGGGCTCGACGAGATCCCGGCGGAACAGTGGAAAGAGCGGCTCGAGGCGGTAAAAGTCGCACTCGCGAAACCGGGCGAGCCCCCGGTGCCGGCGAAACCCGCCCAGGGCGTGCCGCCAGCCGCTGTCGCCGACGGCGCGTCGGTGTGATAGTTGGGGCAATCCGGCGACGCGCGAAGTATGGGCGGAGCGGGATTGCCCCGATTCATTTGCGCAGCGCGCAAACTGGCTAACGCATTGGTCGCGGGCTGGCGGGTGGTCGCGGCGTAGCGGCGAGCGCCCGCCAGCCCGCGACGCCGCGCAAAAATCCCGGCTCAGGCGCGCTCGTGTACAGGCGTCGTTACGGTCAAAGTGAGGCCGAGCGCGCGCACCACACGCAGGATCGTCGCGAATTCCGGGTTGCCGTGCTCGTCCAGCGCTTTGTAGAGGCTTTCGCGGCCAACGCCCGCATCGCGGGCAATCTGCGTCATGCCGCGCGCACGCGCCACAGTGCCGATGGCTTCCTGAATGTCGGCAGAATCGCCCGTCTCGAACGAAACCCGCAGATATTCGGCCTGCGCCTCGGGTGTGTCGAGGTATTCGGCCGCGTCGAACGGCGTTGTCTTGATACCCATGTCAATCTCCCAATTGCGCCGAAAGCGCGATAGCGCGCTCAATGTCGCGCTGCTGCGTTGACTTGTCGCCACCGCATAGCAGGACGACGAGCGTTGAGCCTCGTTGGACAAAGTAGACGCGATAGCCGGGGCCGACGTGCACGCGCATTTCGCTCACCCCGGCACCCACCGATTTCACGTCTCCGAACTGGCCGCGTGCGAGACGTTGGATTCGCTTGGCGATCTGCGCGCGCGCGATGTGGTCGCGTAGGCCGCGCAACCATTTCGCGAAATCGTCTGTCTGCTCGATTCTCATACCCTATATTGTATCCCATAGGATACACAGATTCAAGGTGCATTCTGGCTACCGGCCGGACGGTCCAGCGACGCGATCCGTGCCCGTCGATGCGGGCACAGTTCTCATGCGACGCGCTCGACTTCTACAAACTGCGAGCCAAAGAGAGATTCCGCACGGGTCCAAGCCTCTTCGCAACTGCCTGCGTCGATGATCTCGACGTCGAATCCAGTCTCTGTCCTGTAGGTGATCGCCCATTGCATCGGCATGTCATGCTCCTTTGAAATTGCCCGCCGGAGCGGGCACGGATGCCTTACACACGTTGGTACGCTTCGACGTGAGTATCCCGGACGCGTTCGAACCGACCGTCATTGATTGCCCACTGAAGGACGCCCCGGACGTCGAGCCAGTTCGCGATAGTCATCTGCTGGCTGACAGCGTTCCGGATATCCGCCCATTTAACCGGAGTCTCGCCAATCGTCGCGTCGAGGATGGCGAGGCACCGGTGCTGTTCGTTTACATTCATCGCGTTTCCTTGGAAGGTGGCGACCTATGCGAACGCGCCGTCGTAAGCGGCGCGCTGCGCGGTCGAAAGTTGCGCGGCGTCGATCTGCGTTTCGCGCTTGAAAATCATCAGAGCGTACGGCTCGGCCAGAATGCGGGCTTCGCGACACAGAATCGGGTCGCCGTCTCGGCTCGGCCGACGCGAGCGCCAAATGTTGATCGCTCGCTCAAGCTCCTCGATGCGCAGAATCGTTGCAGTATTCATCGTCTGCTCTCCTGTAGCTGGCGTGGGTGGTCAGTGCGTCTCGTGCTCGTTGCACGAGCACTCGCTCGCATACTCGCCACACTCCGGGCAGTGGTTTTCGACGTAGCTGCCGTCGTATTTGCGCGCTGCCTGCGCCAACGCGAGCGGCACGGCGTCGCGCGGGGTATCGGGCGTGGCGATCAGATGGTCATCGGCCGTTGCGACCACGTGGCCGTAATCAATGGAGCGATAGCGTTTCATCGTCGTTCTCCTGTACCGGGAGGGTTGTTAGGCGGCCAGTGCGTTGCGCAGCACGTCTGCGTCAAGAAAGGCGCCGTGCTTCACTTCGAAAACTGGCGCGAACTTGTCGAACTTGATGACGCGCGCTTTCTTGTAGACAGCCAAAATCGCTTCGGCTTCGGCCTTCGTGAAACCCTTGTCCATCACGAACTGGATGAATTTTTGCGTGGCGTTCATCGTTCTTCCCCTTCGTTCAGCGGTGGGAAGCCGCGCAGTTCTGGCGGCACGTCATTAGGCGTGTAGTACGACCGTGCCGCAGCGGCCTTGTGAGTGGCGCGCGAGGCACTCAGTGGGCAGATCGCAAGGGGGCCAGCAGCATACTTGCGTTCGACGGCGAGCATTGCCGCGACATGGCTCTCGCCTTGTACGTGGTCAATCAGATGGCCCATGCTGTATACGGCGAAGTCCGCCATCGGTTTCCCCGTGAATCGAAAGCGCGTCCGGGCGGACGCGCACGCTGTTAGTGAACAATGCCGAGCGCTTCTCGCACGATGCGCTGTGCGCTCGCTGCGCCGAACTTCTCGCCGTGGGAGAAACCGCGCTTGTAGACTGCAATGGCGGCGTTGATCTGCTCGGCGGTCCAGCCGGACGGCAGCGTAAACAGCATGTCGCCGTCTACTTCGTGAACCGAAATATGCCGCCAGATTCCGCTTTCGTGCGAGATCGCGAAATGGTCCTCGGTGATACCTTCAATCATCAGTTCATCAGTCTCGTAGCTCATCGTGAGTCTCCGGGTTATTGCCAAACCGGCGACCACGCACCGGTTGCTTGGCGAAAAAGGGTGATGCGCTTCGCGGTGCCGTCGATCACGGTTTCGAGCCGCACGGCGCGCGCGTCGTCGTCGGGGCGAATCCAGCGATGCAGGACACGAATCGAGGCGTCGATGGGGCAACCAAACCAGTGCGCGGCCGTCGCACGCAAGCGGCTTTTCGATTGCCGGATGCCTGCCTGGCGGTGAGCCTCGGGGGGTGCGGGGGGAACGCCCGCGCGTGTGTGGGTGGTTCGGTCGGGGGTGGTTGCGCTCACGATTTCGTCCTTTTGTGTCGGGTTGTGGATCTGCCATTGGGAGCCGCCTCGACGCGGGTTTAGCGCGGGCTCGCACGGGTGCAAGGGCGCGCCCGGAGGCCGCATGCGGAGCGCAGGCGTAGCCGAGCACCGAACGGGCGAGGACGTGGGCGAAGCGAAGCGCAGCCTTTACCCTTGTGCCCGTGCGAGCCCGCGCTATGCGTCGAAAAGGGGCGGCTCCCAATGGCAGATCCACGCGCTTAACCCGGCGCAAAAGGATGGAGCGCAACCACGCGGTTTCCCCGGCCGAGCCACCCACACGGCGCGGGGCGGTTCTGCCCCGCGCCCTCTCGGCCGGCATAGCCGGCCGCTGTACCGGCAGTTCGCCCGCGAGGAGCGGGCGCGTATCCCGCGAGCAAGCGAAGCGCGCAGCGCCGGGACGGCGCGAAGACGTCAGGGATTGAAGCCCGTGAGGGTCGAGACTCGCGCAGCGCGGCTCGACGCGCAGCGCGAAAGCCCGGCCCGAAGCGAAGCGGAGGGAGACGCCCAAGCCTCGGAAGGGGAGCGCCATGGGAGGATAAAAACGACGGTGAGCCTATACGGGAAGAATGGTGAGCATTTGCGGGAGTCCCGTCGCAGCGTCGCGCCGAGACTCCCGCCTCAATCACGCCTCGACCTGCTCGACCTGCTCGACCTGCTCGACCTGCTCGACCTGCTCAACCTGCTCAACCTGCTCGGTCTGCTCGGTCTGCCCGATGTGCGCGGCGTCGGCTTCATCGGACTGGTCGTCGTCAGCCGAGTCTTGTTCAGGGTCGTCGTCCTGCTCTCGCCGCAACTGCCAGAGGGTGTCGGTGCGGACCTCGGCCAACGCAAGGTGTTCGGGCAACCAACCGGTACCGGCCGTGAACCAACGTTTGAGATCGTTCGTCAACTGGCCGCGTTCGGGGCGGCCGGTGAGTTGTTCTTTGAGCCAACGGATGACATACCGACGTTGATGTTCCGCGACGGCTCGAAAATTGATGGCATCCCGAGCAAAGCGCTGGTGGTCGGATAAGGTCTTGAGGTTGCCATCGTAAAGTGAACGTAACGTGCCAAGGTCTGGCGGCTTCACATTCAGCTGTCGTCCAAGATGTCGCCAGAGAACCGTGGGAATCTGCTTGTACGAGCCGAGCGGCCGACCGGTCATGCGAAGAAAACCGATGTGCAATGCGACCGGGAGTCGAAAGAGATCGGTGCGTCTTGAATCAATGGCAACACGCTCCCGCTTGGAGAACGTGAAGAATGTGGCGAGCTCGAACTCGCTCAGCTCGCGCGGCACCTGCCGGATCCCGAGATAAGCCAATCGCCAGTGGTCCATCAGCGACTCCGCATCAATGACGAGAGCGGCCAAGCGTAGCGAGGCAAAAAATGAGGTGCTACGGGGAAAGTCGGGATGGCGCCTGCAGGTGTCGGTCGCCTAAGAATGGTGTCGGAACGAAAACGAGCCGCGGCGCTCAAGTTGCGGTATTTACTTGCGACCCCAAAAGATCGCTAGTTTGGCTTATGTAAAATCGAATCCTAACGATATCCGGGAAGGACGGATTCGTGTCGCGACGAATGGTTTCGCTACTGTAATGAACTGTCGGATCTCGGCGAGCTACCGACGATGACTCGTAAGCTTACAGCCGATACCGTCTTGACGGCGTGAGTTATCGATTTCCCCAACGATTGGAAGCCGTGCGAAGCAGCGTGGCATTGGCAGCACGCAGATTGAACAGTTCGGCTTCGAAGCGTAAGCGTGTTCGCACGACGATTCCCGATGTGACCGCGCTGCGCCCGCTCAACTCAACTGGGCTCTAACTCAAGCGCGCGCGTGACAAGCGCATCGATCGTACCGTCGTGCTGAAATCCCGCCTCGATGGCACGGCGGTCAGTCAGTGGCGGTTGTCGTCCGAAAAGCCGCTCGATCCGTTCCACCGGAGCGTAATCGATGTCGAACGAGCCGAAGCGCCGGACCAACGCATCGACGATCTCTTGAACCGACAGATGCAGCACCGGGGGCGTCCAGACTCGGCCCGCGTGCAAACCCTCTGCGGATAGGCGTGCGGCGTGCAGCAGGTTATCGACGCAGCATCTGCGCGACATCCACCATACGGTGGCCGAAGGCGAAACGGGACACGTATAGGACTGGCCGCGCTGCGCCGCGCGGAAGATCTGACTCATGAACGCGGATCCATGTCCGGCGGACAGCGCCGGACGAGCCACGATGCCCGGCAGGCGTAACGCACGACCATCCAGCTTGCCGCGGCGCGTCCAGTCGGCAAGGATCAGCTCGCCCACCAGTTTGTGCACGCCGTAGCTCACGGTCGGGCGCGGCACGGTGTGCTCGTCCACGGCAGGGGGTAACGACTCGCCCAGCGCCGCAACGCTGCTGGCATAGACGACGCGCGCCGCACTCCCCTGCTCCGTCGCCTGCTTCGCCAGGCGGTCGAACAGCGCCAGCATGCCCGACAGATTCACCCGGTCACCCTCGGCCGGTTCGGCCTCCGCCTGCGAGCCGGGCATGCTCGCCAGATGAAAGACGACGTCGACGGGTTTCGACAACTGCGGATCGAGAATCTCCAGGCTGCTGAAATCGCCGACCAGCGCCGTGATTCGGGCATCGTCGTACGGCCATCCTGCTTGCCGGTCGACCAACAGCAATTCCGACACGTCGCCAGGCTCCACGATGCCGTCGTGCAGCAGCCGTTCGACCAATGCCGTTCCGACAAATCCGCCCGCCCCGGTCACCAGCACTCTCATGGCCGGGCCTCCCCGTCGTCGGCGCATGACGCACGCACAACCCGCTGGTCGATCGTGCCGAATGGGGCGTTGCCGGCGTCATCGCGCGCCGTCATCCTGATCCGGTCGCCAAAGCGCATGAACCGCGTGCGTGCGCCCCCTTTGTCGATCATTTCGATCACGCGGCGCTCGGCGAGGCACGCCGAGCCCGCGCCGCGATCGGCATTCGACACCGTCCCTGACCCGACGATCGTCCCCGCCGACAGGCGGCGCGTCCGGGCCGCATGCGCGATCAGTTCACCAAAGCCGAAGTTCATCTCGCGTCCATGCGGATGACCGAACCAGTGGTCGTTCCATTCGACGTGCAGGCTCAGATGCACACGGCCGTCGCGCCAGTGCTCGCCGAGTTCGTCAGGTGTGACGGCGACCGGAGCAAAGCTCGTAGAGGGCTTGGCCTGCAGGAAACCAAAGCCCGTTTTCATTTCGCGCGGACCGAACGCACGCAGGCTCCAGTCGTTGAGCTGTACGATCAGACGGATGCAGTGCAGCGCGCCGGCGGCCGATACGCCCATCGGCACGTGCCCCACCACCACACCGAATTCGCCTTCGAAATCGATGCAGTCGGCCTCGTCAGGAAAAGGCACGTCGCTGGCCGGGCCGAGGAAGTCGTCGCTGGCGCCCTGATACATGACCGGCACCGTATCGAACTCGGGAATCGGCGGAGTATTGAACGCCTGCTCCATCAGGCGGCCGTGATTCAGAAACGCCGAGCCATCGCACCACTGCGGAGTGCGCGGCAAGGGCGCGGCGCAGGCGGCCGGATGGAACGGACGCGCCTCCGGCACGCTGCCGGCGTTCAATGCGTCGTAACGCGCCTGCAAGCCGGGCGCGAGCGCGTCCCAGCGCTCAAGCACATCAAGCAGCGTCGTGGCGATCGGCGCGGCCTCGACGGCATGGCGCAGGTCGCGCGACACGAGCAGCAAGCGGCCATCGGCGCCGCCGTCGGGCAAGGTGGCGAATTTCATCGCGCGCCTCCGTGTGCCGGCGTATCGAGCACGGCGGCAATCGCCGGGTCGTAGGCGCCGTCGATCAGAACGAACAGCATCCGGCATGGACGGCCCGAGCGATTCGCCCAGGCATGATTGGTTCCGCGCTGAATCACCACGCTGCCCGGTGCCAGGGCGACTTCTGCATCGTCGAGGATCAAGGTCATTTCGCCTTCGATCACCACGCCGTAGTCGATCGACTCGGTGCGATGCATCAGCGGATGCGGCGACCCGGCTTTCACCGTCGACGCTGCGGCGTCGCCGATCTGGCTGAATGCGTGGTGCATTTTCACCGCCCCGTGCGCGAGAAACTCCGGCGTGTCGGGCGGAATGTCGACGAAGCGCATACGGGTGCCGTGCTTCGGCGGCGGCAGCATGAGCGCGTCAAGCGTGGGATCGGCACCGTTGTCCACCCTGGCGGGGCTCGATGATGTGCTCCACACTTCGTGGAATACGGTGCCGGGAATCGCGGCGATTTCCACCACGGTAGGCAGAGGACCGTCGGATGCGACGACGGCGCGGCCGTCGGCATCGTGTCCGGTCACCACGCGCCGAATCACTGGAAAGTTCATGCTGCCGCCTCCATGTCGGTGTCGTCGAAAATCGCGACGGCACGCGTCCACCCTGCCGACGCACCGCGAATCTTGTGCGGGAAGCAACTGATCGTGAAGCCGGTCGGCGGCAAGGCCGTGAGGTTGTGCAGCTTCTCCAGATGGCAATAGCCGATATCGCGCCCCGCCTTGTGCCCTTCCCAGATCAGCGACGTATCGCCCGTCTCCGCGATCTTCTTCGCGGTATGGGAGAACGGGGCATCCCAGCTCCATGCATCGGTGCCGGTCAAGCGCACGCCACGCTCCAACAGGTACATGGTCGCTTCGTAGCCCATGCCGCAGCCCGCGTTGACGTAGTCGTCGTGCCCGTAGCGCGATCCGGCCCGCGTGTTCACGACGACGATATCGAGCGGCTGCAGTGCATGGCCGATGCGCGCGAGTTCGGCCTCGACGTCGGCGGCCGTCGCGACGTAGCCGTCCGGAAAGTGCCGGAAATCGAGCTTCACGCCCGGCTGGAAGCACCATTCCAGCGGCACCTGATCGATCGTGATAGACGGCCGGGCTTCGCCCAGGCTCGCATCCATCGTCGAATGGAAATGCCAGGGCGCGTCGAGATGGGTGCCACTGTGGGTCGTCAACGTGACCCACTCCGCGGCGGCGGCTTCACCGTCGGGATAGTCCTCGGGTTTGGTCCCCGGCAGCATCGCCATGAATTCGGGCAGCGTGTCGCCGTGCTTCTGGTAGCTGATCCTGGGCGCGAGCGGAGGCGGATCGGAGAGAACGTCGTTCTCGAGATAGATGGACAGATCGACAAACCGTCGAACGGGTTTCATGTTCAGACTCCTGGGGATGGGGGACGGCGGTCGAGCCGCGAGAAGCAGATCGCCGCAGCGGCAGCGATCAGCACTGCGGCGATCCCGAGGCTGCCGTAGCCGGACACCTTGACGAGCGTGCCGCCGAGCACCGGCCCGATGGCGGCGCCCGTCATCAGCATGGCGGGCGTCGCGGCAACGGCGCGGCCGGTGCGGTCGATGCGCGCGAGCATGCCGAACGCGAAGGTGTGGGTGAAGATCATCACGGCGGCAAAGACCGAGGTGGCCGCCGCGTACGGCGCGAACGCCGCGCTTTGCGTGATGACCAGCGCGAGCACGGCCTGTACGACGGGGCCGGCCTGCACGACCTTGCGGCCCGGCACGCGCGTTTCGAGCAGCCCCGCGACGGGAGCGGGAAACAGGTTGACGAAGCCGAGCGCGATCAGCGTCGCGATCACGGCACTCAAACCGAATCCGCGATCGAGGCCGATACGCTGAACAAAGCTGAACAGCATCGACTGCGTCAGCGCCATGCAGCCGACGCCCGCCATGCCGAACCAGACGACACGCTCGAAACGAGGCTCGTCGCCGGTCGCCGCGTTGCGGCGCGCCTGAATCGACGGAAACGCGAGCGCGCATGCGAGCGTGGCGACGCCCATCACGCCCGCAAAAACGCGAAACAGCGTCGGACCGCCGTGCGTTGCGACCAGTCCCGGCACGGCACCGAGAAACGCGATCGCGAAAACACCGAGCGCGAGGCCGGCGATCGCGAACAGACGATGCGGATTGCGGCTGCGCCCGACGGTGCCGTGCGTGAAGCTCAGGCCGCATCCGACGGCGACGCCCGCGACGGCATGCAGGGCCGCCATCATCAGATAACGATCAACCGGCGCGGATGTGATGCCGAGAAACGCGCCCGCCGCGATGCCGAAGCCGACGGTCGACATCACGCGCGCCGGTAGCCGATTCAAGCGCGGAGAGAAATAGACGCTGCTCAGCACGGCACCGGCCAGAAACAGCGTGGGGAGCAGACCCGCCCGCTGTGGATCGAGCCGATACGCACCGATCAACGTGCCGACCCAGACCGGCAAGGCCACCAGATCGACCATGCCGGCGCAATGCGCGATCATCAACGCAACGGTGCCGAACGTGCCAAGCCGCACCGTGTCGGTCGATGCCGACAGGTCGACGCGCGCCGGCGTCGGGGGGAAAGGTTCGTTTCCATCGTGCCTCCCCTGCGTCAGATCGGCCGCGCGAGATTCATGTGCGTCTCGTGCATGATGCGTCGGTGTTCGTCTCGGTCGCCGCCGACGATTTCGATCTCGCCAAGGCGCCCCGAGTTTTCCACCACCATGCGGCAGCGCTCCCAGCGGCGCGCCTGAAATGCGTGCAACGCAGCGTCCACCGTCACGCCGCGCCCCAGCTCTTCGGCCAGCACGATCGCATCCTCGATGCCGATACCCGCGCCCGCCGCCATATGGGGCGTGGTGGCGTGCACCGCGTCGCCGACGAGCACCACCCGCCCGCTGAACCAGGGCGTCGGCAGCAGCAGGCTTTCCAGCGGACGATAGTTGACGCGTGATTCGGTGCCGATCTGGGCGCGGATGGACTGGATCAGCGGCACGTCGAACGATGCGAGCAACTCGGACAGCATGCGCGGCCATTCGGCAGGATCGATGTAGTCGTTGGTCGGCCTGTCCTCGGTGACGAAGACGTACATTTCGTCCCGGGAAACCGGATTGACGCCCGCCTTGATCCGGGGCCCCAGCCACATCGTCGCGCAAGCGATCTCCGCCGGTCGCGGCACCACGGCGCGCCATACGCCCTGGCCCGTATAGCGAGGCTTCGGCGCATCGGGAAATGCAACGCCGCGCACTTTCGAGTAGAGTCCGTCCGCTCCGACCACGAGGTCGTAGGTACCGTGCGTGCCGTTCGTGAACATCACGTCCACCTGTTCGCCGCGCGGCTCGATCCGCGAGAAGGTACAGCCGAGCTGCACGCGCACGCCCGCGGCACGGGTAGCCTTGGCGAGAATATCGGCCAGCACCGGGCGCATGATTGCGCCGCCGCCAGGAACGTCCTCGCCGGCCACTCGCGGAGTCGGCAGCGTGCCGATGGGCTGGCCGCCGGCGGTAAACAGATTCACGCCGTCGCCGCCGTGGCCGCGATCGAAGAAGGCATCGAGCACGCCGATCGTGCGCAGCGCGCGCAGCGTGGGGCCGCCGATGCTGATGCCGGCACCGTACGAGCGCCAGCCCGGGTCGATCTCGACGAGGTCGACGGTGAGGCCGAGCTTCGCGCACTGGATTGCCGTCGCCATGCCGGAAAAACCGCCGCCGATGACGAGGACGTGTTGAAGAGGGGCTGCCATCTGGATGTCTCCTTGTTATGTCTGATGTGGGTGTGTCATGTCGCAATCAGCACGATGACGCCGTCGTCCGTCACGTCGATCTCGACGGGCGTGAGCCGCTGGCCGAGGCACGGGCCGAGTACGCACTCGCCGCTTGCGATGTCAAACTGCGCGCCGTGCGCGTGGCAGACGATGCGGGTGCCGTCGCCGTTCAGGTAAGCGTCCTTGCGCCAGGCCATCTGCGTTTCACCGAAAAAGTGCGGGCACGCGTCGCGATACGCACAAACCTGCGTGCCGTGCCGCACGACGAAAAGCGTGTCGTGCCCCTGCCCGCCGGGATCGAAACCACGCGCACCGGGATCGGGCAGATCGTCGACGCTTGCGAGAGGAATACGGTCGGGGTATGTCTCGGACATGGCAGAACGATTCTCGCCGTCAATCCGACTTCGCCACCGCTGCGCCCGCAGGAGGACCGCCCGGCGCCCACTTCTCGCGATGCTGGAACAGGAACAGTTGCGATGCGTCGGCGCCCATCGGCGCCTCGCGCGCGTTCCACGCATCGTCGTGCAGATCCATGTCGGCGTCGTACTCGACGTGACAGCCGAGCGGGCTGTTGAAATACCAGAACCAGTTCGAGCCGAAGCGATGGCGCCCCGGCCCCCAGAACGACTGGTAGCCCTTCGCGACGAAACGCGTACCCGCCTGCAGAACCTCGGTCGGTCCGCCCATGTGGAACGTGAAATGCTCGCACCCCTTCATGAACGGCGGCGTCTGAATCATGAACAGCGTGTGATGGTCGAGCGTGCCGGCCGGCTGCAGGAACGGCCCGACGCCCGTGAATCGGTCGGTACAGCGAAAGCCCAGACGCTCCACATAGAACGCTTCGGCCTTCGCGGCATCCGGCACGAAGTAGACGACGTGCGATAGCGTGCGCGGAGTCAGCAAGGCATCTTCGCTCACCGCCACGACGTTCGGCGCGCGCTGTGCAGGCGCGCCCGGCGCATTCACGGGCTCGGCGGGCAACACGAGCGAACGGCGCGTGGTGACCTGGAAGCCGATCGCGAAGCCCATGTCGTCGAGCGATTCGATCGATCCATCGGCGAGTGTGTTCACTTCGCGGTCGCGGCGCAGCTCCGCCGCGATGGCATCGAGCGTCGCGGCATCAGCGACGCCGTAAATCGTCTTGCGCAGCATGCTTGCCGTGCCGAGCGCAGGCGGCAACGCCGGATCGTCGCGGCGCGCGATGTCGATGCCCGTTCCGTCGAGTGCCTCGAAACGGCCGCCGGTGTCGTCGCTGCGCACCGGCAGCAGCCCGTAGTCAAGCAGATATTGGCTGCAGGCGGCGACGTCGTCCACGCCGAAAACCAGCGTATCGGGTCCGATGATGTTCATGAGATGTGCGTGCTTGAGATGGGTGAATGAGTCAGAGCGAGGTGCGTCCGCCGAGCGTTTCGGCGATCCAGTCGGCGATGAAGTGCCCCGCGTTGATCGAGTTGTCGAAGCTCGAATGCTGAACGCCGCCTTCACGCTCGGTGAAGATCTTGAGTTCTCGCTTGGGGCTGTTCACGAGTTGCTCGTAGGTGCGGTGCGCCCAGGCGACCGGAATCTGCGAATCCTGCGAGCCATGCGTGACGAGGAACGGCACCTTGATGCGATCGAGCACGCCGTCGAGATGCACGTCTTCGGCGATGCGCATGAAGTCGTCGATATCCTTCGCGCCCCAGACCCAGCAGACGTGCTTCCAGTAGTGCGGCACCGGGAAGTTGCCTTCGCGCTGCAGGCGCTTTTTCTGGACGTCGCGCCAGTCGTGGTTGGCGCCCCACACCACACCGCAAGCGAAGCGCGGCTCGAAAGCGACTGCGCGCGGGCAGTAGTAGCCGCCGAGCGACACGCCTTCCATGCCGATCCGCTTCGGATCGACGTCGCCTCGGCTTTCGAGCCAGTCGACGATCTTGCTCGCCCAGACCTCCGAGTTGTACACGGCATTCAGGCCGTGCAGCCGCAACGCTTCGCCGGTACCGGGCTGGTCGACAATCAACGACGATACGCCGCGCGCGGCCAGCCATGCCGGCAAGCCCACGAAGTACTTCATTTCCTTGGTCGAATCGAGCCCGTTGACCTGCACGAGCAGTGGACTGCGCGCATCGGCGCTCTTCGCTTTCACAAGGAGTCCGGAAAGATGAGTGTCGCCGTACGGAATCGCGACGCGCTCGCAGTTTTCGCCGGCGAGCGCGATGCCCTTGTCGAACGTATCGAGCGAGCGGTGGTACAGCTCGAGGCGCCCCGGGGCATCGTGCGCGAGCATGCGCTCGGCCGTGATCAGGTAGATCGCGGCACGCTTGTATTTCTCGCCCGCCGACAGCAGCCGCCCCAGGGCCTCGTCGTCCCGCGCGAGATCGCAAAGACGATCGGCCTTGTCGACCCACGCTTCGCGAAACGCACGTGTGCCGTCCGCGTCCGGCTGCCTGGCCGCTTCCTGGAGCGGACCGCACATGTCCTCGATTTCGCCGATGCGCGCACCCATTTCGATGGCGAGATTGACGGACAGATTCCAGACATAGTTGGTAGGAAAGTATCGGAACATGCTGATTGCCTCGATTGAAATTGCGTATTGCTCGATGACGGTGCTGACGACCGGGTTCTCGCGCGCTGTCCGGCACGCGAGACGATGCTCAGCCCTTGCGCCCGAAGCCTGCCCACAACGGGATGGCGATGTTCAGCCAGACACTGCTGCTCTTGGCCGTGTTGGCGGCATAAATGCCTTGCTGATAATTGAGGTTGACGTTCCAGCTTCTGGCGTCGTACACGACCGACGGGCCGATGCCGAAAGTGCGCATGCGATTGCCCACGCGCACGCCGCCGGCCTTGTCGTCGCTGAACTGGTTCAGGTACGCGCCGACGACGCCGAGCTTCCACGGGCCGAAGTTCCAGCCGGCGTTGAACTCGGCGACGTAACCGTCGCCCGAGCTGTAGTTCGTCGTGCCGTTCTTCAGATTGAGCAGGAAGCGGTTCGCGAGCCCGACGTCGATTCCGTTGGGAACGTTGTAGCGAATCGAGATCACCGGCTGCACCGAGGTGTACCCCACCGCGACGCTCGATTTGACCGGACTGTAGGAACCCGTCTCGAATGCAACGTCGATGCCCGACGCAATCGCCAGGTTTGGCGAGAGATTCCACTGCAGCAATACAGGCGTCAGCGTGATGTTGGACAGACCGTTCTGTGTGCTCGACTGCCCGAACACGGTGCTATGCAACGACACGACGGGAACGACCAACTGCGTATAGACGTGGGCGCCGAGCAGGTGAAACGGATACGCCACCAGCAGACGCGTGGTTTCCGAAAACACTGACGTATGGAACGGAATCGGCAGTTTCTTGCCGTCGTTGCCGTAGAGGCCGTTCGCAAAGCTGTAGTTGAACTGTTCGAGTGCGAACAAGCCCGGGATCGGTGGCAGGTTGGCGATGTTCGTCCCCACCGCTCCGGCCGGATACGGTGAAATCCCGCCTTCGAATGCCTGCGCTTCCTTCATCGAACCGGTCGCCAACACGGCGCAACCGACAACAGCTGCGATCAGTTTCGTGGACATGCTGTCTCCTCCTGCTCGGGGCGCGTTTGCACCGCCGGTCATCTCTTTTAATAGTGGAAAGCGCGGTGCACACGGCAGAGGTACAGCGGTACGTTCGACCTGAAATGCCCTGACGCTGGCCTCCCGATGCGATGCGTCGGCAGCCGTCGCGTCGAGATAGGGCTAGGTTAAGATAGGCCGATGTATCCTAAAAATGGATTCGATCCATTGCCGATATCGACGGCGTCAATGCTTTCAGGTTAAACCCTGATAGTGCATCCGGCGGTCACGCGGCAGCGAAGAGGACAACGGAGACAGCACACATGCGGTTCAACAAGCTCGACCTCAATTTGCTCGTTGCGCTCGACGCGCTCCTGAGCGAACAGAACATCAGCCGGGCGGCCGAAAAGATCCATCTGAGCCAGTCAGCGATGAGCAACGCGCTTTCGCGGTTGCGCGACTACTTCAACGACGAACTGCTGGTGCAGGTCGGCCGCAAGATGGAACCGACGCCCCGCGCCGAGGCGCTCAAAGACGCCGTGCGCGACATTCTCGTGCGCGTCGACGCGACGGTGACTGCCCATCCCGAATTCGTGCCAGCGCAAACGAATCGGTTGTTCCGCCTGTTCGTCTCGGACTACACGATGACGACGCTCATGCCGCACCTGTTCGCGCTCGCTTACAAGGAAGCACCCGGCATCCGATTCGAGCTACGTCCGCAAGTCGCTTATCCCCACCGCGTGCTCGAACGCGGCGAAGCGGATCTGCTGATCATCCCCAAGGAGTATTGCTCGACCGAGCATCCGGCCGAGGTGCTGCTGGAGGAAACCTACTGCTGTGTGGTGTGGAACCACAGCCCCCTCTCGCAGGGCGAGATGACGAACGAGCGCTACATGGCGGCCGGGCACGTCATCGTGCAGGTCGGCGACGCACAGACGACGCTCGAAGATTGGTTCATGCAGCGGCTCGGCGTCGTGAGGCGCGTCGAGGCGAGCACGTACAGCTTCGTGTCGCCGGCCCATCTGCTGGTCGGCACGAACCGGATCGCCACCATGCACCGACGGCTCGCCGAAGAGGCCGCACGCAGCCTGCCCATCGTGCTGCGCGAGGCGCCGGTGCCGGTTCCGACGCTGGAGCAGGCGATGCAATGGCACAAGCATCGGACCTCGGACCCCGGGCTCACCTGGTTGCGCGGGCTGCTGAAAGAGGCGGTCGCGAAGATGGACGAAGGGCGCCATGACGCTCGCAAGACATAATGCCTCAAGAGGTACTTTCTCGGCACCACTACGCGCGCATGGCGCTATGAGGCCGATGCCCGTTCCGTGAAGTCGCCCACTCGCTGCGACTTCGTTCCAATGGGTCAAAACCAGGGATGTCCACACAAAGACGACTTGCGTATTGCCGAGCGAGTCAACCATTCTCCGTGGGCTCGATACGAGTAGCTGACCACGACGCCGCGCTCGAACAGCAGTTCTTCGATGTCGCACAGGCTAAGCGGGAAGCAAAAATACCAGCGGCACGGCCAGGCTGATGATGGCCGCCGGAAATCGATGTCCACGATAGAGCGATGTCGTCTTCATTCCGTCATACATGTGCCCCTCGTGAACCTACTCCGCTAACGTGACAGCATCTCCGGTGCCGAGAACCCCGGACGTTCCGTATAGCACGATACCCATTCGGCAAAGTGCATCGCATCGATACGATCGGGTCCGCAACGGGTCCATGCGGGCAGATCGTCACCATTCGGGTCTCCCGTTTCGATGAAATTCATCAGATAGGACCGCATCATGCCGGAGAGATCGTTCGCGAAAGCACGGCTTGTCCCGGCCAGCATGGGTGCGTCGGTCCAGTCGTCGAAATTGCCGAACGCGAAGGGCAACTCGAAACAATGGCCAGCGCCCACATGCGGCTGGCGAGACGCGATGTCGAATTGGTAGCCGTAGACATCGCTGCCGGCTTTCGCCAGCGAACCTGCTGCCTCGATTGCGGGTCGCTTGAAGATTGCATACGACGTCAGTTCGACCAATGCCGCGTAGGGCGTGCTTCCTGGACGCTGCTGCATGACACGCTCGTAATGGCGCGTCCCAGCCTCGCCCAGTTCAGCGTGGAATACGCGCTCGACCATGCTTCGCGTCGCATCCACGGCTGCCGGGTTGCTCGCGAAGAAGCTGCCGGTTTCGTGGCGCGTCCAACCGATCATCACGGGCTTTGGCGCAAACCGCAACGACTGCGTCACGGGATCCGCCGCGACGCAATCGACCGCGACGGGCATGAAGCCCACTGGTACGGTGCCGAAGCCCGCGCGCGACGCGAGCAGCCTCGCTTGCAAATCCAGCAGCACCTGTACCGGCGCATTTCGCAGATCGACAGCGGGGTCGTGAAATTCGGCGAGTGCGCAAAAGTCCGATGCGATCCGATGCGCCTCCTCGGGCAGGAGCGGCGGGAGGCCGGGCAAGCTGAGTACGGCAGCGGAGCGCGCGAGACCGGCCGTTTCCTTCATCCCCATGAGCATCCTCGTGTACCACGCACCGGCCGATTGGCCCGCAAATGTAATAGCTTCGGGATTACCGCCGAATCGCTCGATATTGCTGCGAACCCAGTCGAGCGCACGCAGGATGTCCGTTACCGAAAAGTTGCCGGCCGCCACGCCGGGCATACACAGATTGCCGAGAATCCCGAGCCGGTAGTTGAAGGTAACGACAACCGCGCGCCCGGACCGGGCGAGTTCGGTTCCGCTGTAGCACGGTAAGGCGCCGCCGGTCACGAACCCGCCGCCATGTATCCAGAACAGCACCGGCAAGTTGCCGGCAAGCGACGGTGTGTAGACGTTCAGGCGATATGCGTCTTCGGACATCTGCACACCTTGCGCGGTCGGGCCCATCACGAAGTCGAGCCGGCTCGGCAACTGCGGAAAGACCGGCGCGGGACCGGTGCAATCGCGAACGCCCTGCCAGCTCGTGGGAGGAAGGCAGTCGCGATAGCGACCGCCGTCGTTCGCATAGGGAATGTCCTGGAAGACCAGCGCACCGTCTACGCTGCGACCGAGCAATTCGCCTTGCTCGCAGCTCGCCAATATCGTTTGCATCAAACGCCCCTTGATCGGGAACCACACGGCCGTGCGTCGCACACAGACGCGCCCCGCACGATCCCCAGTGTTGTCCGAGCGTAAATCGTCGGCGATTTTTTCCGGGAACACGATGGAAATATCGTCACGTCCACGTGAATAACGCTCAACCCCGCACGATGCGCGAGGCCGCAGCGACATGACTGTTTTTCAAGGGGGAGCGCAATTTATTTCCGTTTTGTTTCGGAAGGTGGCGTCGCAGCATGGGCCGTCCACATGCAACGTCCCGATTCCCAACTACAAAAGGAGGC
>NZ_CP142889.1:0-1094235 GCF_040761425.1 Burkholderia sp. Ed8
CCGCCTGCCACGGCGATGCGCCGGCCGCGATCAGCTCGCGCGCCGCGTTCACGACGAGGATGCTGTTCGCGGTCGCGATGCCGATGCACAGGATCGTGCCGGTCAGCGCGGGCACCGACAGCGTGGTGCGCGTGACGAACAGCATCCACGCGATGCCGGCGAGCGACGCCGGCAGCCCGCCGACGATCACGAGCGGATCGAGCCACGACTGGAAGTTCACGACCATCAGCAGGTAGACCAGCGAGATCGCGAGCGCAAGGCCGCCGAGGAGGCCCGCGAACGATTCGTGCATCGCCTGCACCTGGCCGCGCAGCACGATCGACGAGCCGGGCGGCAGTTGCGCGCGCGCGGCGTCGACGAGCTTCGTCACGTCGGCCGTGACGCCGCCGAGGTCGCGCCCCTGCACCGACGCGAAGAGGTCGAGCACCGGCTGCACGTTGTAGTGCGACACCACGGCCTGCTGCGTCGTGCGCGAGAACGAGCCCAACGAGCCGAGCAGGTTCTGCGCGGGCGCGCCCGCGGCCGGGCCGCCGGCCGGCGTCTGCGGCGCGCGCGCGGTGCCGGCGGGCAGCGGGACGTTCGCGAGCGACTGCAGCGAATTCACCGTGTACTGCGGCGTCTGCACGAGCACCGGGTAGCTGACGCCGTTGCGCGGATCCAGCCAGAAGTTGGGCGTCGTCTGCGAGCTGCCGGACAGCGCGATCAGCAGGTTCTGCGCGACGTCGCGCTGTTCGAGGCCGGCCTGGATCGCCTTCGTGCGGTCCACGTTGACGTTGATCGCGGGTTCGTCGCCGGGCTGCTGGATGCGCGCGTCGACGAGCCCGCGCACGCCGCGCAGCTTCGCGAGCAGCGCATTCGCGACCGCGCGGTTCTGGTCGAGCTTGTTGCCGACGATCTGGATGTCGATCGGCGCGGGCAGCCCGAAGTTGAGGATCTGGCTGACGATGTCGGCCGGCAGGAACGCGAACGTCACGCCGGGGAACGATTGCGCGAGCACGTTGCGCAGCGTCGCGACGGTCGCGGCGGTCGACGCGTGATTCGGCTTCAGCGTGACAAGCACGTCGGCGTCCTCGGTACCGATCGGGTCCGACGAGTCGTACGTGAGGTTGATCCCGCTTACCGGCACGCCGATGTTGTCGAGCACGCTCGCGAGCTGGTTGGCCGGAATCACGTCGCGAATCTTCGCTTCGACCTCGTCGGTCAGTCGCGCGGTTTCCTCGATCCGCGTGCCGGTCGGCGCGCGCAGATGCAGGCGGATCTCGCCGGTGTCGACCGACGGGAAGAAGTCCTGCCCGGCGAACGCGTAGAGGCCTGTCGACGCGACGCACGCGAGCAGGAACGCGGCCGCGAAGCGGCGGCGCCGCGCGATCGCCGCCGAGAGCAGCGCGCGATAGCGCAGCCGGACGGCTTCGAAGCGATGCTCGAACGCGGCCTGGAAACGTGCGATGCGCGCGAATACGCCGCGCGGCGGCCGGCCGTTGCCTTTCGCGCGCATCAGCACCATCGCGAGCGTCGGCACCAGCGTGCGCGAGAAGAAGTACGACGCGATCATCGCGAAGATCACGGCCTCGGCCAGCGGCACGAACAGATAGCGCGCGACACCCGTGAGCAGGAACATCGGCACGAACACGATGCAGATCGACAGCGTCGACACGAAGGTCGGCACCGCGATTTCTCCCGAGCCGGTCAGGATCGCGTCCTCGAGCGGCGCGCCGCGCTCGAGATGATGCGTGATGTTCTCGATCGCGACGGTCGCGTCGTCGACCAGGATCCCGACCGCGAGCGCGAGCCCGCCGAGCGTCATGATGTTGATGGTCTGGCCGAGCGCGGACAGCGCGAGCAGCGACGTGAGCACCGCGAGCGGGATCGTGATCGCGATGATCAGCGTCGCGCGCCAGCTGCCGAGAAACAGCAGGATCATCAGCGCGGTCAGGCACGCGGCGATCAGCGCTTCGCGCACGACGCCCTGGATGGCCGCCTTCACGAACACCGATTGGTCGTCGAGCGGCGAAATGTGCAGCGCCTTCGGCAGCCCGGCCGCGATCTTCGGCAGCATCGCCTTCACCTGGTCGATGATCGTCAGCGTCGAGGTGCTGCCGGTCTTCTCGACCGTCAGCAGCGCCGCGCGCTTGCCGTCCGCCCGCACGATGTTGGTCTGCGGCGCGTAGCCGTCGCGAACGTGCGCGACGTCGCGCACGTACACGACGTTGCCGCCGATCGTCTTCACCGGCAGGTCGTTCAGCGCCGCGACCGTCTGCGTGCTGCCGTTCATCTGCACGTTGTATTCGTGCGTGCCGATCTTCGCGGTGCCGCCCGGCAGGATCAGGTTCTGTGCGTTGATCGCGTTCACGACGTCGATCGGCGCGAGCCCCTTCGCCTGCAGCGCGCGCGTGTCGAGGTCGACGACGATCTGGCGGATCTTGCCGCCGAACGGCAGCGGCACCGCCGCACCCTGGACGGTCGCGAGCTGTGTGCGGATGAAGCTGTTGCCGAGGTCGTACAGCTGCTGCTCGGCGAGCGTGTCGCTCGACAAACCGAGCTGCAGGATCGGCACCGTCGACGCGTTGTACGTGATGATGTTCGGCGGCAGCGTACCGGGCGGCAGGATGCGCAGGATCGACGCGGCGTTGCTCGCGGCTTCCGCGATCGCGCGATTGATGTCGGCGCCCGGGTGGAAGAAGATCTTCACGACCGACACGCCGTTCAGCGACTGCGACTCGATGTGCTCGATGTCGTCGACGTCGGACGTGAGCGCGCGCTCGTAGTTCGACGTGATGCGCTTGGCCATGTCTTCCGCGGAGAAGCCGTTGTACGACCAGACGATGCTGACGACCGGGATGTCGATGTTCGGGAAGATGTCGGTCGGGGTGCGCAGCAGCGCAAGCGGTCCCGCGATGAAGATCAGCAGCGCGAGTACGACGAACGTGTAGGGCCTGCGTAACGCCAGCCGGACGATCCACATGATGGTGCTCCTCGAAGCAGGGCTCGGATGCGCATTCGATGCGACGAGCGTGCAGTCTGCCGGCGCGGCGTTGACCCGACCCTGACCCGAAGATTACGAAACCGTTATCTGTGCCGGCGCGCGGGTGCGCAGCGTCCGACCGGACCGGTTGGCTCGCGGCCGACAGGCGGCAGCCGTCAGATGACAAGACCGTAATCGAAGCCTCACCTTCCGGAAAGCGCGCGAATCGCAGAATGGATTCCACTCTTCATCGCATCGATGCGGAGCGACGGTCCGGCCTGGTGTGCGGACGCCAATACGCCATCTTGAGAGGTGAACATCATGAACAACCTGATTCGTGCAGTCCTGCTTTCCTGCGCATTGAGCGCGCCGATCGTCGCCTTCGCGCAAACTGCCGACGGCACGGTCACGCGCGCCGACGTGCGTGCCGATCTCGTTCGGGTCGAAAAGGCCGGTTATCGGCCGGTCGGCAGCGATCCGTACTATCCCGACGACATTCAGGCAGCGGAGGCGAAGATCGCCGCGCAGTCGTCGCAATCGGTTGCCGCTCGGCCATCCGTCGTCGCCGGTGCGGCCGTGTCATCGCTCGCGTCGCTTGACGCGCAGCCGTTGTACGAGCATCACTGAGCGCGATGTTCGACCCCCTTCGCGGCCGCGACGGAAGCGGCTGCGGATTCCAGGTGTGTCGTCCGCCGGTCGCTGTTTCAACGCGGCGCCCCCGAACCGCGGCGGCTCATCGAAACGGATCCGGCGGTCCAATCGCTTCGAGAGCGGCCTTGTCGCGACGCTACCGCATACCTTGCGCGAGAACGCGCACGAGTTCTCGATCGGCGATCCGGCGCGGGTGCCTGGCACCGCCGCACGTGACCGGCGCCGCTGCCGACAGGGCAGACCCCGAGCGCCTTGCAGCGGATCGGTTACCGACGCTTGCCAGTATTGCTCACGACACGGGGCGACTTGGCGAGCGGTTGTCGGCGCAACTAAAGGAAGCGGCCGGCCGGAATGTCATGTCGGTCCGGAACGCGTCCGGGAGAACGGGGAAGGCCCGTGTCTTGAAGAGCGAGCACGGTTGACAGGCAAGCGGTAATGCCCACGGAACCGTGTCAATGATCGTCGCGTGTTCCGTCCAGGCGCTGGCCTAACCAGACGGCCGACGGCAGCACGACCGCCCAGCCGCATGCGAGCAGCATCCATGCGGTCGGGCTCACGAAGCGCACCGCGCCGAGCGCTGCGCCGGCCCGGAACGAGAGCGGGCCGGCGACGGCGCCCAGCAGCGCGGCGGCCAGCCAGCGCCCGCGCAGCCAGCGCAGCGGGACGTTCAGCTGGGCGGCGAACAGCACCCACAAACCCGCGATCCAGTAAGGCGCCGTTCCTTCCAGCAAGACGCCGTTCGGGTAGCGCAGCGCGCCCGTCGCAACGGGTACGGCATCCCAGCTCCAGCCGATCGCAGCGACGATCGCAATCAACGATGCTTCGCGGGCGGTGAAACGGGTGCGCAGCAGGTGGCCGCCCGCCAGCAGTACCGCACACAGCGTCCCGATCCAGCCGCGCCCATGTGCGGCGCTCGACACGCAGACGAGCCAGCCGGCTTGCGACAGCACGAGATACGCGGCGGTTTCGACGGCGGCGGAATGAAGCATGAGTCGCTGCGCGTTCGGCCGGCCGGCGGCCGTCGTCGCACGCTCACATGTTCGGCCCTTGGCGGACCGGGTCGCCAAGCAACTCGCGGCGCAGCGATGCTGCCCGGGTGCGCGGATCGAACCAGATGGCGAAGAACGCGCGCGCGAAGTCCGGATCGGCGACGTCGGACATCAGGCGGTCGTTCTTGTAGAAACGCGCGCCGCGGCCCGGCAGGTAGACGCCGCAGAGCACGTCGCCGCGCAGCACGTCGGTAAAGGCGCCGGCGATGTCGGCGCGCCAGGCGTCGCGGGTCGCCGCCGGCAACGGCGTCGCGGCCAGGCGCTCGATTTCGGCGATGCCGGTGGCGACGAGCCGCTCGCCCTTCACGTCGTGGCGGTACGCGAGCGAAAGGGCGAACGGCGTATCGAATGCCGCGGGCGAACGGGACGCCCAAAGCTGCGCGTCATAAAGGCAAAGCCCGAATACGCAGAATCGGCCGGATCCGATCATCCGCGCCGACGCCACGTCGTCGACGCATCCCGCGTTCGCCACCTGCGTGGCGGCATACGCGGCCACGGCCACGAGGATCGCGAACCTACGCGTCATGGCGGTCCCCGCTCGAGACGACGAAGTGCATCACGTCGGTGCGCCGCTCGGCAAATCCCGCTTCGCAATACGCCAGGTACAGGCGCCAGGTGCGGATGAAGGTCTCGTCGAATCCTTGCGCGCGGACCGCGTCGAGGCTCGCCTCGAACGCCGCGCGCCATGTGCCCAGCGTGCGCGCATAGTCGAGACCGAACGCATGCACCGGTTCGGCGACGAGGCCCGCGTGCCGGGCCGCGCCGACGAAGCGCTCGGCGCTTGGCAGCATGCCGCCCGGGAAGATGAACTCGCGGATGAAGTCGCTCGATGCGCGGTACGCATCGAACTGCGATTCGGCGATCGTGATCGACTGGATCAACGCCCGCGCGCCTGCTTTCAAGCGCTGCCTGAGCGTGTCGAAATACACCGGCCAGAACGCTTCACCCACCGCCTCGAACATTTCGATCGACACGATCGCGTCGTAGCGCCCGTCGATGTCACGGTAGTCGCGCAACTCGAGTGTCGCGAGACCGGACAGCCCCGCCCGCGCGATGCGCTCCGCCGCCAGCGCGTATTGCGACGGCGAGATCGTCAGCGCGTGCACGCGGATCCCCTGGCGGGCCGCATGCATCGCGAAGCCGCCCCAGCCGCACCCGATCTCGAGCACGCGCATGCCGGCGCGCAGGCCGAGCGAATCGACGATGCGCTGATATTTCGCCGTCTGCGCGTCGGCGAGCGAGCGCCGCGCGTCGCCGTCGAAGCACGCGCTCGAATACGTCCACGTTTCGTCGAGCCAAAGCGCGTAGAAGGGGTTGCCGAGATCGTAATGCGCGTGGATGTTGCGGCGGCTGCCGGCGCGCGTATTCGCCCGCAGCCGGTGGCGCAGCGCATACCAGAGGCGGGCGAAGCGGCCGCCCGTCACCGTGCGCGCGATCGCCGGCTCGTTGCGGATCGCCAGACGCAGCAGCGCGACGAGGTCGGGCGTGTCGATGCGGCCCGCGCGATACGCGTCGGCAAAGCCGATGTCGCCGGCGCGCAGGATCGCGCGGCACGCCCGCCAGTCGCGGATCTGCAGCGTCGCGGCCGGCTGGCGGTGCGGATCGCCGAACACGTATTGCGCGCCTTCGGGCGTCACGAGTATCAGGTGGCCGTGCCGCAGCCGCCGCAGCAGCGCGACAAACAACCGCGCGGAAAGCGGCAGCGCGGGTTGCGAGGCATTCGATAACAGGCGCAGCAGGGTCATGGGCGGACCTCGTGGTCGGATACCGCAGGGCGGCATGGCGGCGACACCGGTGCCGACGGGGGCGGCAGCGCACCGGCGCGGGGCGGCCGGGCAGGGGGCGTCCTGCCGTGGAACGGCACGCGCTTGAGCCAGAGCCGCAGCGCTTGCCAATGGATGCGGACGAGCACGCCGATCGCATTGAACGGCTGCCGCGCGAGCGCGCGCCACGCCCGCGCGGCGCTCAGCGGGCCGGCCTGCATGACGAGCGCCGTCCGCAGCAGCGGACCGTCGTCGTCGCGGTAGTCGATGGCGACCAGCAGGTGGTCGCCGCGCTGACGCACGCGAAACGCGTACGTCCCGGCGACGTCGCAAAACGGCGATACATGAAACGTCTTGCGGCAGACGAGGACGGTGTCGTCCCCGATCGGCGCGTGCCGCGTCGCGCTCAGCAGGTAGCCGTGGTGCGCGCCGAACGTGTTGCGCACATCCGCGTACAACGCGCGAAGGCGGCCCGCGCGGTCGTAGCAGTACCAGAAGCTCACGGGGTTGAACGCATGGCCGAAGAGGCGCGGGATCGTCTGCAGCCAGATCGGGCCGTCGGCCGGAATGCCGGCTTCGGCGAGGCGGGCCCGCAGCCAGGGCGCAAGCGGCTGGCCGTCACGCGGACCGTAGTCGCGCGACGCGAGTCCGAACGGCCGCCAGCGATCGACGCCAAACCAGTGGCCGCCGATTTCGTGAAGCCGCTCGATGTCGCAGCAAACCTGGAACAGCGGATACGTGAACGCATGGTGCACGGGCCGCAGCCGCTCGTGCATCACGTGCCCGACCAGAAGCCGCGCGCCGCTGCCGTCGCTTGCGAACGGCACGTTCATGGCTTGGCCCAGGCCGGCTTCACGCCGAAATCGTCGGCCACGCGCAACGCGGATTTCAGGCCGTCCTCGTGAAAACCGTAGCCCGTCCACGCGCCCGCGAACCACGTGCGGTGCCGCCCCTGCAGCGCAGGCAGGCGATCCTGCGCGTCGACGGCGGCGAGATCGAGCAACGGATGCTCGTAGTCGTAGCGACCGAGCTGCGTGTCGGGCGCGGGCGCGTCGATCGGGTTCAGCGTGACGACGACCGGCGTGCGGAACGGCAGCGGCTGCAACTGGTTGATCAGGTAGCTCACACACACGGGCGCTGCGCCGTCGGCAGCGGGCGCCGCACGACCGCTCAGGTAGTTCCACGCCGACCACACGCGCCGGCGGCGCGGCAGCAAGGCCGTGTCGGTATGCAGCACCGCGACGTTGCGTTGATAGCGCACGGCGCCCAGCACGCCGCGTTCGGCTTCGCTGGCGTCCGCGAGCAGCCGCAGGCTCGTCGGCGCGTGGCACGCGAGCACGATGGCGTCGAACCGCTCGCCGCCGGCCGCGTCGGTCGCCACCGTGACGCCCTGTTCGTCGCGCCGAACGGTACGGACCGGCGCGTTCAGGCGGACGTCGTCGAGCGTCGCGGCGATGCGCTCGACATACTGCCGTGCACCGCCCGCGATCGTGCGCCAGGGCGGGCGGTTGTTGACCTGCAACAGCGCGTGGTTCAGGCAGAAGCGCAGGAACGTGGCGGCCGGAAACCGCAGGATGTCGCCGGCCGCGCTCGACCAGATCGCGGCCGCCATCGGCAGCAGGTAATGATGCTGGAACGGTGCGCCGTACCCGCCCGCGGCGAGCAGTTCGCCGACCGACAGCCGCTGGCGGCTCGCCGCATCGAGGTGGTCGTGCGCGGATGCATTGAAGCGCAGGATATCGCGCAGCATGCCGAGAAACGTCGGCGAAAACAGGTTGCGGCGTTGCGCGAACACGGTGTTGAGGTTGCTGCCGGCCCATTCGAGCCGGCCGCCGTCGACCGACACCGAGAACGACATGTCGCTCGGATGCGCGGCCACGCCGAGTTCGGCGAGCAGCGCGATCAGGTTCGGATAGGTCCGGTCGTTGAAGACGAGGAACCCGGTATCGACCGGGTGGCGCGCGCCGTCGAGTTCGACATCGACGGTGTGCGTGTGGCCGCCGAGGTAGCCGGCCGCCTCGAACAGCGTCACGCGATGACGACGGGCCAGCAGGTAGGCGCTCGCCAGGCCGGCGATGCCGGCGCCGACGACGGCGATCCGCCGCCCGGGCGGCAAAGCAGTGAGGGGCTGGTGCATCGCGAAGGGTCTCCGTCAGGCGGGTCGGCGGTCTCGGGAAGGGTTGTTCGGAGATACGGAGCAAAGCGGGCGGCGGATGCGCGTGGCCCGCTTCAGTCGCGCTCGCCCGGCGAGGCGAAGCCCGGTTGACCGATCTGCCCCGGTGTTTGCGGCACGCGCCTGAAGCGCGACGTGTCGTAGCCCATCGCATCGAGCCGCGCGAGCAGCGAGCGATACGTCGCGTCGTCCATCGTCGGCTCGCGCGAGAAGATCCATCCGAGCGTCTTGCCCGGGTAGCCGAGGATCGTATGGCGATAGTCGGGATCGACATAGAGCGTCAACTGCGTGACGTACACCGGCCAGAACAGCCGCACGCGCCATTCGCCGCCCCCGCTGCCGGGCTTTGCCGTATCGACGAAGCGATAGCGTTGCTCGGGCCGGTCGAAGCCGCCCTTGCGGCCGACGAACACGTCGTCGATCCGGCCGTCCTCGCGCAGCGTCCACTCGGCACGGCTGCCCACGTAATCGCGTTCCGCGAAGTACGGGATGTTGGCGATCACGTACCAGCGGCCCATGTAGCGCGGCAGGTCGACGGGCACGCTCGACAGGGGCACGGCCGCACGCGGATTCGTGTTCGGCGCATTGCCCGAGCAGCCCGCGGCGATGGCGAGTGCAAGACCTGCCGCGAGCGCGGCGGCGAAGCGGCGGGCGATCTGGGACGGCATCACACGTCTCACGCGCGTACCGGCCGCTTGTCGAACAGGTAGTGGGCGACGCCCCATTCCTGGCCGCCGGCATAGCCGAACAGCTCGGCGACCGCCATGTAGAACATGCGCCAGCGCTGGAACCAGATCCGCGCGTCGGCGCCGTAGACCGTTTCGAAAATCGGCATGATCCGGCCGCGCGCGGCGTCGAGCGACGCGAGCCAGTCGTTGGCCGTGCGAGCATAGGCGGTGCCGTCGATCCACCATTGGCGGTCGAGACGGACGTCGTCCTGGAACCGCGTCAGCAGATGGGCCGACGGCATCGTGCCGCCGGTGAAGAAATGGCGCGACATCCAGTCGGTGTCGTCGCGCACCGCGAAGTGATAGGCGAGCAGCTTGTGCGCGAAGACGTGCACGAACAGCTTGCCGTCGTCGTGCATCCAGCGCGCGATTTTCGCCAGCAATTGCCGGTAGTTCTTCATGTGCTCGAACATCTCGATCGACAGCACGCGGTCGAAACCCGCTTCGCCGGGCGCGAAATCGAAGTCGACCACGTTGCCCGTGACGATCCGCAGATTGGTCAGCCCGCGCCGGGCCGCGCATTGCTCGATGAAGTTTCGCTGACCGTGAGCATTCGACAGGCCGACGATCCGCGCGTGCGGATAGCGCTCGGCGAGCCACAGCGACAGCGACCCCCAGCCGCAGCCGAGATCCAGGATACGCTGGCCGTCCGCGAGACCGGCCCGCTCCGCGTAAAGCGACAGCATCGCGTCCTCGGCTTGCGCGAGCGTTTCGTTGCCGAGCGGGTAATAGCCGCACGAGTATTTCAGCCGGGGGCCGAGATGGGCTTCGAAGAACGCGCCGGGCACTTCGTAATGCTGCGTGTTGGCCGCTTGCGTATCGATCGCGATGGGGCTCGCGTTCAGTTCGTGCACCAGCCGCTCGAAGGCGGCCGCGCGCCGCTCGCCGTCGAGCAGATGTTCGTCGCGCAGGCGCTGCCGCAGCAGGGCGCGCATCCCGGCGCGGATCAGCGGATCCGGCAGCCAGCCGCGTTCGCAGCAGCGGATCAGCCACGTGTCGCCGGGGGCGGGCATCCGGGCGGGCGACGGTTGCGAGGCGGTGGCGGTCATGAGCGCGTACTCCTGTCTTCGGGATGGTCGGGGCGGGCAAGGGGCGGGCACGCGGCCGGCCTGGGCGGCCACGGAACGAGGGCGCTGGTCGTGCGCATGTATTCCCGGTAGCCCGGCCGCGTTCGCACGAGATGCGCCTCGAGCAGCGGCAGGCCGGAGACCCTGAGCAGCAGCCACGCCATCAGGAACGGCGGCATCAGCGTGAGCCAGCCCCACGGCATGCCGATCGCCAGCGCCGCGTAAGCGCACCAGTGCAGGCATTCGAAGAAGTAGTTGGGGTGACGCGAATAGCGCCACCAGCCCACCCGACAGACGCCGTCGCGGCGGCCGGGGGCGGCCAGGAAGCGCTTGAGCTGCCGGTCGGCGGCGGCCTCTCCGGCCACGGCGACGAGCCAGATCGACACGGCGGCGACGGCAGCGGACCGGGACGGCGCGTCCGGACTGTATGCCGGGACGAAGAACGCGACCGACAGCACCATCGAGATCAGCGCCTGCAACTGGAACAGCCAGAACATGTTGCGCGGCGCGGCGTCGCCCCATTGCAGGCGAAATTGCCGATAGCGCCGGTCCTCGGGTTGCCGATGGTTGCGACGCCACAAGTGCCGCGCGAGCCGCAGCCCCCAGATGCCGCCGCCTGTCGCGACGAGTGCGCGGTTCAATACCGGGCCGGTGCCGAGCCCCGCGACGAACACGGCCATGCCGCCGAGCGTCACCGCCCAGACCGGGTCGATCATCCCGGCATTCCGCGAGCGCAATTGGCTGATCCACACCGCCGTGAACGACAGGAACAGTCCGACGAAAGCGAGGAGGGCAACGGCGACGGCAGGCATGCGGGCGGCTCCGGGGACGCGATATCCGTCATATACGGAGCCGAAGGCCAAACGGATGCATCGGGATGCGCCGCGACTTGCGCGCGGACGACAGGGGCGCGCACCGCGCGCTCCCGCGAAGGGCGGTTGCCCGACGCGGGGTGGCGCGGCGCCCGTTATGCCGCGTGCATGGCCCCGGTGGCGAGCACCGGACCGGTGGGTTGACCGCTCGGCGAGCCGCCGCGCGGCTCGATCGACACGGCGAGCACCGCGCGCGCGCTGAGCTGCGCGACGATCGCGGGCGGCAGCGTCATCGACGCCGGCGCGTCCGGCGTGAATACGCCGAGCGAGATCGGCTTCGCATTCGGCGGAATCAGCCAGAGCTCGGTCGAGCGATTCGCGGCGATCGTCGGCTTGTCCGCCGGCACCACGACCATCCGGGCGCGGCGCAGGTCGACCGTGGCGGTCCAGTGTGCGACGCCGTCCGCTCGTGCAATCGTGGCCACCATGTAGCTGCCCGCGACGGCGGCCGCGCGCGGCGGCGCTTCGTTCACCCGGATCAGGTTGACCGCGAGCAGTCCCAGCGCGGCCGCGCTCGCGCCGAGGCCGACCCAGCGCCACAGTCGCAGGCTGTTCCACCATCCGTCCGATGGCGCGGTGCCGTGTGCGACCGGCGGAACGAAGAAGCCGAGGTCACGCTGGATTCGCGTCCAGACCCGGCCGGGCGGGGCGACGGGGGCGACGTCTTCCGCGAGCGGTGCGAAGCGGCGCTGCCAGCGCGCCAGCGTCGCCTGCAATAGCGGATCGCGTGCGGCGGATGCCTCGAGTGCGCGCCGCGCATCGGCGTCGAGCACGCCGAGCGCGTATTCCGCGCAGCGCAATTCGGGATCGTGATCGGCGGGCGTATTCATTGCTCGAGACATCCCTTCAGCTGCATCAGGCTGCGCCGGATCCAGCTTTTCATGGTTCCGAGCGGCACACGCAGGCGCGCGGCGAGTTCGCTGTAAGTCGCGCCGCTGAAAAAAGCCTCGCGTATTGCTCGGCCCTGAACCGGCTCGAGCCGCTCGAGGCAGCGTTCGAGGCGCTGGCGCTCCTGGCTTGCCTCCGCGAGCGCGGCGGGCGTCGGATCCTCGTCGGGGAGATCCAGCATCTGTTCGTCGTCGAGTGGCGCCTCGCGATGCTGCCGTAACCGGTCGATCGTCCTGTTGCGCGCCAGCGTGGTCAGCCACGTCATCGCACCGCCGCGTGCCGGATCGAATGCGTCGGCCCGTCGCCACACGGCCGTGTAGACCTCCTGGAGCAGATCCTCGGCTTCCCCGCGATCGTGAACCATGCGCACGATGATGCCGAACACCCGCGACGAGCTCAGCCGGTACAGCTCGGCGAAAGCCGCCTGGTCGCCGCTCGCGACCCGCGACATGACCTGGTTCAGGTGTTCGCGACGCACGGCATCGGCGTCGGTTGACGGGTCGAAGCGCTCGGCACCATCCGGCGTGTCGTTCATGCTGAAGAAATGGCGAGAATCGCCATGGCGTGAATGTCGAGCGAAATATAGCACTGCCGGATGCACTTGATCGAGCGATCGACGGCGGACCCGCTGAATGTCGCGCATGGTGGCGAACCGTATGAAGACGTTGCAACGAGATACGAACGAATCGCCCGCCGGGATGCAGACGACCGCTGCCCCCGCCGCTGCTGACGCGGCAGGGTGGTTGCATGCACAATGATGCGATTTCGTGGCCGGGAGGGCTTCAATGAAGCGATCTGTTTTTCGTGCGTCCGTGCGGACGGCCGCCGTGGCCGTTGCCGGCGCGGCACTGTTGCTCGCGGGATGCGCGGGCCTCGCGGGCGGCAAGAGCGGCAACGCGCAGGTGCCGCAACCGGCCAAGGCGGTCGATCTCGATCGCTATGTGGGTAGATGGTATGAGTTCGCGCGCTATGAAAACCGTTTCGAGCGCGGTTGCGACGGCGTGACGGCCGACTATGCGAAACGCGACGACGGCCTCATCGGCGTGCGCAATACCTGTCGCGAAGGCGGGCCGGCCGGCCCCGCGCGCAGTTCGGACGGAAGGGCGAGGATCGTGGCGAACAGCGGCGACGCGAAATTGAAAGTGTCGTTCTTCGGGCCGTTCTTTCTGGGCGACTACTGGATACTCGATCACGCCGACGATTATTCATGGTCGATCGTCGGCGAGCCGTCGGGGCGATTCCTGTGGATCCTGACGCGCGTCGCGAAGCCGTCGGCCGCGCAAGCCGCCGCGCTCGTCGAGCGCGTACGGACGCTCGGCTACGATACCGCGATGCTGCGCCGCACCGCGCATTGAACTGGCGGCGCCGGCCATCGGTTTGCGCGAGACGCGGCGCGCCTGCGCGAGGCCGAACTAGACCTGCCCGCGATTGCGTGCGTCCACGGCGACCACCGTGGGCGACTCGGCCAGCGGGACGAAGCGCCGGGTCGCGCCGTCCAGTGCGTCTATCCCGCCCGTCTCGATGTCGTACACCCACCCGTGCAGGTTCATGCGTCCTTGCTCGAGCGCGAGTGCGACGGAAGGATGGGTGCGGAGGTTGGCAAGCTGGGCGATCACGTTTTCACGCACGAGCCCGTCGAGCTTCGCGCCCGGCGTATCGTATTGATGCGCGGCGTTGATGACTTTCGCGGCGTCGGCGTGGCGCAGCCAGTTCGCGACAGCGGGCAAGTGATCGAGGCAGGTGCAACGGGAAATCGCGCCCATCGCGCCGCAATCCGAGTGGCCGCAGATCACGATGTCGCGAACACCGAGGACGGCAACCGCATATTCGACCGTGGCCGACACGCCGCCGGGTTCAGGCCCGTACGACGGCACGATATTGCCCGCGTTGCGGATCACGAAGAGTTCGCCCGGTTCGCGCTGCGTGAGCAGTTCCGGCACGACGCGGCTGTCGGAGCACGTGACGAACAGTGCTTTGGGGTTCTGCGACGTGGCGAGTTGCTTGAAGAGTTCGACGCGTTGCGGGTAGACGTCGCGCTGAAAACGTAGAAAACCGTCGATGATGTCACGCATGCTTGCTCCAGGGCTTCGGATTCGATTCACCGGCGCAGCGAAGGCGGGTCGCTCGCGCGGCGGGCAATATTATGCCGATATCGGGCTCGCGTGGGTATGGTGCCCCTCCGACAAATAGGGCTGGATTCGATGTTTCGATGTCGCGTCGGCCGAGCCGGCCGGCTTCCGGGTTCGCCTGCCGCACGGCTTGCCGCGCATACGGGCGCCAATCGCGTGTTCGAGCGGGACAACTCGTCTGTTGTTTTGGGGGACGGGGCGGAAAGCGTTGAGGGCACTGGCTCGCGGAACGAGGGTGATCAAGAGTTCAACGAAATGTGATCACTTCCCGCGGCAAAATTTTGCACAATGACGGCAGCGCGGCTTTTCCGCCGCGATTCGACCCGGGCCGCCGATCGCCCGCCGACCACCGTTATCGAACCGAGCTTCGACGTGCCGCCGCCCACCGCCATGGACCAACCGAAACGCATCCTGATCGTCGAGGACGACGCCGACATCGCCGACGTGCTGAGCCTGCACCTGCGCGACGAGCGCTATGAAGTCGTGCACAGCGCGGACGGTGCCGAAGGGCTGCGCCTGCTCGAACAGGGCGGTTGGGATGCGCTGATCCTCGACCTGATGTTGCCGGGCGTCGACGGCCTCGAGATCTGCCGGCGCGCCCGCGCGATGACGCGCTACACGCCGATCATCATCACGAGCGCGCGGTCGAGCGAGGTCCACCGGATCCTCGGTCTCGAGCTCGGCGCCGACGACTACCTGGCGAAACCGTTCTCGGTGCTCGAACTCGTCGCGCGCGTGAAGGCCCTGCTGCGGCGCGTCGATGCGCTCGCGCGCGATTCGCGCATCGACGCGGGCACGCTCGACGTCGGAGGGCTCGCGCTCGATCCGATCGCGCGCGAGGCGAGCGTCGACGGCGCGCGCATCGACCTCACGCCGCGCGAATTCGACCTGCTGTACTTCTTCGCGCGGCACCCGGGCAAGGTGTTTTCGCGGATGGACCTGCTCAACGCGGTGTGGGGCTACCAGCACGAAGGCTACGAACACACGGTCAATACCCACATCAACCGGCTGCGCGCGAAGATCGAGGTCGATCCGGCCGAACCCGTGCGGATCCTCACCGTGTGGGGGCGCGGCTACAAGCTCGCCGCGCCGGGCCAGCGGGACGCATGATGAGGCTCACGCTCACCCAGCGGCTGTCGCTCGTGTTCTCGATCCTGCTGCTCGCGTGCTCCGGCGCGTCCGCGTGGCTGCAGATCCGCGCGAACGACATGCGTGAAAAGGAAGTCGTGCAGGCGCTGTCGCGCGACCTGGCCGCGAACATCGCCAACAGCGCGCCGCTGATGGACGCGAACGGGCTGCGCCCGGACGCCGTGCGCACGCTGTTCAGCCAGTTGATGGGCGTGAACCCGAGCGTCGAGGTGTACCTGCTCGACAACGCCGGGCGCATCAAGGGCGACGATGCGCCGCCCGGCCACGTGAAGCGCGACCGTATCGATCTCGCGCCCGTGCAGCAATTCATCGCGGGCCGGCCGCTGCCGATCCTCGGCGACGACCCGCGCAGCCCGGACGCGCGCAAGGTGTTCAGCGCCGCGCCGCTGCAGCGCGCGGGGCAGCCGCCGTTGGGCTACATCTACGTGGTGCTGCTCGGCGAGGCGCACGACCGGCTTGCCGCGCGCGTCGATGCAGGCAACGTGCTGCGCACGACGCTGTGGTCGATGGCGGTGGTCGCGCTGCTCGGCTTGATCGCGGGTCTCACCGCGTTCAGTTTCATCACGCGCCCGCTGCGCCGGCTGACGGAGGCGATGCGCGGCTTCGACGCGAACGGCGCGCCCGACACGCAGCCGCCGGTGCCGCGCTCGCCGGGCCGGCGCGGCGACGACATCGTGGTGCTCGAATCCGCGTTCGCGCAGATGGCCGACCGGATCGGCGACCAGTGGCGCGCGCTGACGCGCCAGGACCAGCAGCGGCGCGAACTGATCACGAACATCTCGCACGACCTGCGTACGCCGCTGACCTCGCTGCACGGCTATCTGGAGACGCTGTCGCTGAAGGCCGACACGCTCGCCGAACCCGAGCGGCGGCGCTACCTGTCGATCGCGCTCGCGCAGAGCGCGAAGGTCGGCCGGCTCGCGCAGGCGCTGTTCGAGCTCGCGCGCCTCGAATCGGGCGGCGTGCAGGCCGAGCGCGAGCCGTTCTCGCTCGTCGATCTCGTGCAGGACGTGTTCCAGAAATTCGAGCTGACCGCGGCGTCGCGCGGCGTCGCGCTGCATGCGCGGATTCCGCCGCGCGTGCCGGTCGTGTCGGCCGATCTCGGGATGATCGAGCGCGTGCTGACCAACCTGCTCGACAACGCGCTGCGGCACACGCCGCCGCACGGCGAGGTCGAGGTCGCGCTGGAGCCGCGGGGCGACCGCGTGGTCGTGACCGTGGCGGATACCGGCGCGGGGATTCCGGCCGCGCGGCGCGAAGGGCTGTTCCAGCGGCCGCAGCGGCCGATGAGCGGCGGCACGGTGACGAGCGGCGGGCTCGGTCTGCTGATCGTGCACCGGATGCTCGCGCTCAACGGTAGCGGCATCCGGCTCGTCGACCGGGCCGGGCGCGGCGCGGTGTTCGAGTTCGAGCTGGCGGTCGCGCCGGCGGCGGCCGGCGACGCGCGCTGACCGCCGTCGGCGGCATCCGCCGTGCTTATCCGCCGCGCTTGCGCCGCACGTCGCTCGGCGTCGTGCCGGTCCAGCGCTTGAACGCGTGGCGGAACCCGACCGCATCGCTGAAGCCGAGGGTCAGCGCGATGTCCTCGGTGCTGAGCGTGGTCGTGCTGAGGTAGTCGATCGCGAGCGCCTTGCGCACGCTCGTCAGCAGCTCGCTGTACGACGTGCCTTCGGCTTCGAGCTTGCGGCGCAACGTGCGCGACGTGATGCACAAGGTGTCCGCGATCGCGTCGATGTCGGGAAACTGCCCGGGCGTGCGCGTGAGTTCCTGGTACACGCGCCGCGTGACGCCGGCCTGGCTGCGCAATGCCTCGAGCAGGCTCGCGCAGTGCGACGACACCTGCGCGGCGGTGATCGGATTCGCGAGCTGCGGCGCGCGCGCGAGCCAGGCGGCCGGATAGCTGAGCACGTGGTGCGGCTGGTCGAACGCGATCGGGCATTCGAGCGCGTCGGCCAGTGCTGCCGCGTGCGGCGGTTCCGGCTGCGCGAACTGCGCGCGCGCCGGCACGCACCACGCGCCCATCACGTCCTTGATGATCGTCACGTGCAGCGCGAACTGCATGTCGATCAGGAAACGGTACAGCGGCGCGTCGAGATCCGGCAGCGCGACTTCGTGCCGGTCCGGAAACAGCCACGACGCGGTGTCGCCCTGTTCGACCCAGCGGATCGCGAGCATGCCGTTCGCGAGGCGGTGATACTTGACCGCCGAATCGAACGCGTGCGCGAGCGATTCCGAGCACAGCATCGCGTAGCCGTACATCCCGTAGCTCGACGCGTGCAGCCGGCGGCCGACGCGCACGCCGAGATCGGTGCCGTCGTAGTGGCCGATCGCATGGCGCGCGGCTGTCAGGAACTGCAGCGGCGACGTGAGCGTGAACGGGTCCGCGACGTCGGTCGGCGTCAGGCCGGTGCCGTCGAGCACCGCGGCCGGGTCGAGGCCGGCCTGGGCGGCCACGTCGAGCAGCACGGCCAGCTTGGCCGGCGTGAAGCGCTGCTCGCGCAGCGCGTGAGCGGGCGCGGCGTCCGGCAGGCGGGCTGCGCGGGCGGCCGTCGGGTTCAAGAGCGCACTGCGCGGCATGGCGGGATCCTGCGTCCGAATCGATATCGTTTACGGCACGCAATTCTGCGCGGGAACGGTCCCATGCGCTACAGGGTTCACCCTGATACGCGCGCCGGCATGACCCGGCGCACCCGGCCTCGACCGGCGTCAGCCGGCCTGGAACACGCCGGCTTGCCATGCGAACGGCTTCGCGAGCCGGTTCCACGTGTTGATTTGCGCGACGATCAGCGTGAGTGTCGCCAGTTCGTCGCGATCGAAGTGCTCGCGTGTCGCGGCGACGAGCGCGTCGTCGATCGCGTGCTCGCTGAGCAACGTGAGCGCTTCGGCCCAGCGCAGTGCGGCCTGCTCTTTCGGGCTGTAGAGATCGGGCGTTTCGTGCCATACCGGCAGCAGGTTGTAGCGCAGCGGATCGTCGCCGGCATGGATGCCTTCCTTGATATGGCGGTCGAGACAATACGCGCAGCCGTTCAGCTGCGACACACGTGCGCGCACCAGTTCGACGAGCTTGAAGTCGTGACCGGTGTGGTTCGCGTATTCCTCGACGTTGAGCACGACGTCGAGCAGTCGGGCGGGAAGCTGTCCAAACGAGATGCGTTCAGGCATGGCGATTGACCTTTGATCGAGTGGTTGACCGAGGAGTCCGGTCTTGTTTCCGTGCACTGCCGGGATAGCTGGCAGTTACGAAGCAATCCTTATCATGAGGAGGATGGGTTGACCGGCGTGACCGGGCGACGAGACGGACGTGATCCGTCGTGCGGATGCGCCCGGCTTCATCGGCGGCGGTTGCGGAAGGGTGGACCGTCGCGAACCGGAAGCGAAGCGATCGTATCAGGCGCGGCCGGCGACCGGAATCGCCCGATCCCGTATGGTGTTCATGCCGGCAGGGCGATAGTCGGACCGCCGCACCGAGTCAGCCCTGAACGACCGGGCGAGCACGCAGGATCGCGTCGGCGAACTCGACGAATCCGCTGCCGCCGGGGCCGTGCGTGATCCATCGCGGCAGGACGGGCAAGTGCTGCAGATAGTCGACCACGGTGCTCATGCCGGCCGTGTGCGTGAAATAGCCGAACATCGGCGCGTCGTTCGTGGAATCGCCGGAATACGCGACGCACGCCGGCGCGGCGTCGGCGTCGACGCCGTACGTGCCCGACAGCACGCGCAGCGACATCGACAGCTTGTCGTATCCGCCGATCCAGCCGATGATCCACAGATTGTTGATGGTCGCGTCCGCACCGGCCGCGACCAGCGCGTCGAGGATCCGGTCGTCCTGGCCGGAGCCCGTGCGTGCGTACGCGAGCGACGTCAGCCTGAAGTCCTGGTCGTCCGCGAGGCGTGCGGCAGGTACGGCCTGCTCCACATGCCGCGCGATACGCCGGTGTGCGTCACGCGCGTCGGCGAGCGCGTCGTCCGCGTGCCAGTAGCGGCGTTCGACGCCGTGCCCGTCCGGGCCGCGCCGAATGAAGAGTCCGCCATTCTCCGCAATCACGCCGTCGACCGGCCACATGCGCGCCATCTGGTCGCACCAGCCCGCCGGCGCGGCAGTCACGGGAATCACGCGGATGCCGTGCGCCTGCAGCCGCTCGAGGGCCGCATAGGTGTGCGCGGCCAGGCGGCCCCGATGGGTCAGGGTCTCGTCCATGTCGGTCAGCAAAAATCGAACGGACGAGAAGGTGTCGGCGGGAGCGAGGGAAAGCGGCTGCATCGTTTCGGCGAATGAAGGACGATCGTCGATTATGAAGAAGGGCGGCGGGCGCTGCCATGCCGCTTGATGCTTTGCAATCCGCGTTGCGGAATAAACGGCTGCCCGCCGCGGCAAGCGAGGTTGCCTGGACAAGTGCGCCTGCCCGCATGTCCGTTTCGATCATCTTTTCGGCCGCCCGGATCATTTGCAAAGCGCGTCGCGCGAGCGATAGTCGCCGGTCAGGCGACGGCCCGCGTCCTTTCGGCGTGCAGGCCGCCGTGCGAACGGTGCGCCGGGTGCGCACCGTCCCCCGAGCCGAGGAGTGAGACATGACGAAGAGACACTGGACCGGGTCGTATGGCTCGATCCCCGCCGAGATCGACGCCGATCGCCACCCTTCCGTCAGCGCGCTGCTGGACGATGCGATGCGCCGCTTTGCCGATCGCCCGGCGTTCCATGCGTACGGCCGCACGCTCACCTATGCCGACGTCGACCGCCTGTCGACCGCGCTGTCCGCCTATCTGCAACAGGTCGTCGGCGTGCGCAAGGGCGATCGCGTGGCCGTGATGCTGCCGAACGTGCTCGCGTTTCCGGTCGTGTTCGTCGCCGTCGCGAAGATCGGCGCGGTCCAGGTCAACGTGAACCCGCACTACACCGCGCGCGAGCTCGAGCATCAGCTCGACGACGCGGGCGTCGAGGTGGCCGTCGTCTGCGGCGGCTCGATGGGCACGTTCGCCGACGTGGTCGGCGCCACGCGCGTGCGCACCGTGCTGAGCGTGGGGCGCGGCGATCTCGGCGTCGTCGATGCGCCGGCCGGCACGTGCGACGCGCTGCCGCCCGGCTCGATCGCGCTCGCGGATGCGATTGCCGCGGGTGAAGCGCTCGCGTACGCGCCGGTCGCGCTCGGCGGCGCGGACCTGCTGCTGCTGCAATACACCGGCGGCACGACCGGCCTGTCGAAGGGCGCGGCGCTGTCGCACCGCAACCTCGTCGCGAACATCGAACAGTTCGCGGCGATCGTGCCGGCCGCGCGGGCGCCGGGCGAAGAGGTCGTCGTCACGGCGATCCCGCTGTATCACATCTTCGCGCTGACGGTGAACTTCCTGTCCTACTTCGCGATCGGCGCACAGAACTGGCTCGTCGCGAATCCGCGCGACATGGACGGGTTCATCGACGTGCTGAAGGCCGCGCGGCCGACGGTGTTCGTCGGCGTGAACACGCTGTACGCGGGGCTCGCCGGCCATCCGCGGCTGAAGGAAGTCGACTGGTCGCGGCTGAAGCTGTCGGCCGGCGGCGGCGCGGCGGTGATCGACGTGATCTCGTCGCGCTGGAAGGCCGTGACGGGTAATTTCATCCGCGAGGGTTACGGGCTGTCCGAAACGTCGCCGGTCGTGTCGTTCAACCCGCAGTCGATCGATGCCTTCACGGGCACCACGGGCCTGCCGCTGCCGTCGACCGACGTGAAGCTCCTCGACGACCAGGACCGCGAGGTGGCGATCGGCGAAGCGGGCGAGATCTGCGTGAAGGGGCCGCAGGTGATGAGCGGCTACTGGCAGAAGCCGGACGCGAACGCGGCCGCGTTCACCGCGGACGGTTATTTCCGTACCGGCGACGTCGGCGTGTTCGACGAGGCCGGCTTCCTGCGGATCGTCGACCGCAAGAAGGACATGATCATCGTGTCGGGTTTCAACGTGTACCCGAACGAAGTGGAAGCGGTCGCGACCGCGCTGCCGGGCGTCGCCGAATGCGCATGCATCGGCGTGCCGGATCCGCGCACGGGCGAGGCCGTCAAGCTGTTCGTGGTGCGCTTGCCGGATACCGACGTGAGCGAGGCACAACTCGTCGCGCATTGCCGCGCGAGCCTGGCGGCGTACAAGGTGCCGAAGATCGTCCGCTTCGTCGACCGGCTGCCGAAGTCGACGGTCGGCAAGATCCTGCGGCGGGAACTGAGCCGTATCGACTGACGGCGACGATGTGCCGCGCTGCCGCCGCGGCGCGGCCCCGCGCGCCGAAGACCGCGAGGGCCCCGAAGGCCCGGCGCGGGCCGCTCAAGTACAATGCGAGCGGTTCGACCGACGGGGACGCGATGACCGGTTCTGACTCACTTTCCGCCCGGCCCGGGCATGCGCTGCCGTCGCCGAGCGCGACGGTGCCGATCTCGCTCGTCAACGGCTTCCTGGCAAGTGCGGGCGCGCAGCGCGACGTGGTCGAGCGCTACCTGCGCGGCGCCGGCATCCCGCTCGAGCTGCTTGGCGAGCCGCATGCGCGCGTGACGGAGGAGCAGTTCTCGACGCTGTACCGCACGCTCGCGATCGACCTCGACGACGAGATGCCCGGCATCTTCTCGCGCCCGCTGCGCGGCGGCACGCTGAAGTACCTGTGCCTGAGCCTGCTCGATGCGCGCAACCTCGAAACGGCGCTGCATCGTTTCGGGCAATTCTTCCATATCCTGCTCGACGACTTCTTCGTCGAATCGAAGCGCGACGGCCTCGTCGCGCAGGTGCTGCTGCGCCCGAACGACGCGATCGGCCCGATCGGCGCGCTCGGCCAGGAGCTGATGCTCAAGCTCGTGCACGGGGTGTGTTCCTGGCTGATCGGACAGAAGATCCCGCTGTTGCAGATCGAGTTCGCGTGCCCGCGGCCGCGCCACGCTGTCGAACACCTGTATTTCTTCACCGGCTCCGTGAAGTTCGACCGCGAGCGCACGCTGATGCGCTTCAGTGCCGACTACCTCGACGCACCGATCCGGCAGAGCAAGCGCAACCTGCGCAAGTTTCTCGCGCGTGCGCCCGGAGACTGGATCTTCGAAACGTTCAGCGAACAGCTCGTGTGCCATCGCGTGCGGCAGTACCTGTCGGCGGCGCTGCCCGACCTGCCCGTGATCGAGCAGGCGGCCGAGCACCTGCATTGTTCGGTGCGCACGCTGAGCCGTCACCTTGCTGCCGAAGGGACGACGTTCCAGGTGCTGAAGGACGAGTTGCGGCGCGACATCGCGATCCAGCGGCTGACGGACACGCCGGACACGATCGCGGCGATCGGCGCCGATATCGGTTTCGACGATCCGAGCGCGTTCCATCGCGCGTTCCGGCACTGGACGGGGAGCACGCCGGGGACTTACCGGCGCCAGGCCTGATACGTGCGGGGGCAGCCGGATTTCGCGGACGGCTCCCATAACCGGCTGCCATCGGTCGGTCCCATAGCCGGCTCCCTTTTGATGTGTGCATTTGCGAAAGCGAAACGCGATTTCACCGACTGCAGCGCACCACCACGCGCCCCGAGGGTGTCCATGCGCCGGACGCGGTCGAATCGAATATCGAACCGGCGCGGCCTTGTTTTCGTCAAGCCAAACGTGCGTTTGCGAGAATGGATGTCGAAGAAGCGTGGTGCGGACTGACCGACGGCGTCATCACCTCGTATTCGCTTTTCTATGGGGACTTAACGGCGAAAGAGTGCCGCCAGATAGTGGCGCATGGCGTAGAGGTAAATGAGCAAGATGACTGCCGACACTGCGGTGGCTGCCACGCGCTGCGCCGCGGCCGATTTTGACTTGACAGGCGGTCGGGAGGCTGTCCCTTTTTGCCTGATTCGATTTGCCGCAAGCAATACTGCAGCCAATGCCCCGGCTCGAATCACTGCATCGGTCATGGTCATTTTCTATTTGCGTGATGTTTGATCGGTCGAGATGTGCGATTTGAGAGGTATGGTACACGTAGCAGCCGATTTCTCAGGTCGGGTGTACTGTCGAACGCAGGCCGAATCCCTGAAACGCCTTCCCGCCAAACCCGTGTCCAGCCGACCGTTCCCGGCCACACCTCCCCATCCCGTGGCCGGTTTTGTCACTATGTGGGCCGGATATGACAATGAGAATCGGCGACGGCGGCATTACGATGGGTCATCACGTCGCCCGGGTCTGGCCGGTTCTGCCGTATCCGCCCGCCCGATCGCGCCTCATTCACCGCCTGATTGGAACATCGACCATGAGCTATAACGCCCCCGTCAAGGACATGCTGTTCGTGCTGAAGGAACTCGCGGGCATCGACGCCGTCGCGCAGTTGCCGGGTTTCGAGGATGCCGGTTACGACACGGCGCAGGCCGTGCTCGAGGAGTCCGCGAAATTCTGCGGCGAGGTGCTGGCGCCGCTGAACGTCGAGGGCGACCGCCACCCGAGCAGCTGGAAGGACGGTGTGGTGACCGCGACGCCCGGCTTCGGCGACGCGTTCCGCCAGTTCGTCGAAGGCGGCTGGCAGGGGCTGCAGCATCCGGCCGAGTACGACGGCCAGGGGCTGCCGAAGCTGATCGCGACGCCGTGCATCGAGATGCTGAACGCCGCGAACCTGTCGTTCGCGCTGTGTCCGCTGCTCACCGACGGCGCGATCGAGGCGCTGCTGACGGCCGGCACCGACGAGCAGAAGCAGCGCTACGTGCCGAAGCTGATCTCGGGCGAATGGACCGGCACGATGAACCTGACCGAGCCGCAGGCGGGCTCCGACCTCGCGCTGGTGCGCTCGCGCGCCGAGCCGCAGGGCGACGGCACGTACAAGGTGTTCGGCACGAAGATCTTCATCACGTGGGGCGAGCACGACATGGCGGACAACATCGTCCACCTGGTGCTGGCGCGCACGCCGAACGCGCCGGAAGGCGTGAAGGGCATCTCGCTGTTCATCGTGCCGAAGTTCATGGTCAACGCGGACGGGTCGCTGGGCGCGCGCAACGACGTGCACTGCGTGTCGATCGAGCACAAGCTCGGGATCAAGGCGAGCCCGACGGCGGTGCTGCAGTACGGCGATCACGGCGGGGCGATCGGTTACCTCGTGGGCGAGGAGAACCGCGGCCTCGAATACATGTTCATCATGATGAACGCGGCGCGCTTCGGCGTCGGGATGCAGGGGATCGGCGTGGCCGACCGCGCGTACCAGAAGGCGGCGGCATTCGCGAAGGAGCGCGTGCAGAGCCGCCCGGTGGACGGCTCGGCCAAGCAGTCGGTGACGATCATCCATCACCCGGACGTGCGGCGGATGCTCGGCACGATGCGCGCGCTGACCGAAGGCGCGCGGGCGCTGGCGTACGTGGCGGCGTCGCACAGCGACATGGCCCATCGCCATGCGGACGAGGCGACGCGGGCGCGTCATCAGGCGATCTACGAGTATCTGGTGCCGGTGGTGAAGGGCTGGAGCACGGAGATGGTGAACGACGTGGCGAGCCTGGGCGTGCAGGTGCACGGCGGGATGGGCTTCATCGAGGAGACGGGCGCGGCGCAGTACTACCGCGATGCGCGGATCCTGGCGATCTACGAAGGGACGACGGCGATCCAGGCGAACGACCTGGTGGGCCGCAAGACGATGCGCGACGGGGGCGCGGTGGCGAAGGGGCTGCTCGCGGAGATCGACGCCACGGTGGCGGCGCTGGGCAAGCTGGACGGTGCGGCGGCCGCGTCGATGAAGGTACGGCTGGAGAAAGGTGCCCGCGCGCTGGCATCGGCGGTGGATTACGTGGTGGCGAACGTGAAGCAGGACCCGAACGCGGTGTTCGCGGGGAGCGTGCCGTACCTGAAGCTGGCGGGCGTGGTGCTGTGCGGGTGGCAGATGGCGCGCGCGCTGGTGGCGGCGCAGGCGAACCGCGCGAGCGACCCGGCGTTCTTCGATGCGAAGATCGCGATCGCGCAATGTTATGCGGAGCATATTCTCGTGCAGGCCGGCGCGCTCGAGGCGTCGATCGTCGGCGCGAAGGGCAACGAGAGCGTGCTCGCGTTGACGGAAGACCAGTTCTGACCGGTTGACGGTCGGGACGCAGGAGGAGACAGGATTTTGACCACACAGGACTTGCTCGCGCAATACGGCCCGCGCGAATCGATGGAATACGACGTCGTGATCGTCGGCGGCGGCCCCGCCGGGCTGTCGGCGGCGATCCGGCTCAAGCAGCTGGCCGCCGAGAAAGGCACCGAGATCGGCGTGTGCGTGCTCGAGAAGGGTTCCGAGATCGGCGCGCACATCCTGTCGGGCGCGGTGATGGACCCGCGCGCGATCACCGAACTGTTCCCCGACTGGAAGGAGCGCGGCGCGCCGCTCGACGTCGAGGTGACGGAAGACCGCTTCCTGTTCCTGTCGGAGAGCAGCGCGGTCACCACGCCCAACTGGGCGCTGCCCGACAACTTCAAGAACCACGGCAACTACGTGATTTCGCTGGGCAACGTCACGCGCTGGCTGGGCCAGCAGGCCGAAGCGCTGGGCGTCGAGATCTTCCCCGGCTTCCCGGCCGCCGAGATCCTCTACAACGATGATGGCTCGGTCAAAGGCGTCGCCACCGGCAACATGGGCGTGGGCAAGGACGGCGAGCCGACCGAGAACTTCCAGCTCGGCATGGAGCTGCACGCGAAGTACACGCTGTTCGCCGAAGGCTGCCGCGGCCATCTGGGGCGGCAACTGATCGCGAAGTACAAGCTCGACGCGAACGCCGATCCGCAGGCATACGGGATCGGCATCAAGGAACTGTGGGAAATCGATCCGGCCAAGCACAAGCCGGGCCTCGTGATCCACACGGCCGGCTGGCCGCTGAAGTCCGACACCTACGGCGGCTCGTTCCTGTATCACATGGACAACAACCAGGTCGTGGTCGGCTTCGTGGTGGGCCTGGGCTACACGAACCCGTACCTGTCGCCGTTCGAGGAATTCCAGCGCTACAAGACGCATCCGTCGATCCGCGCGTTCCTCGAAGGCGGCAAGCGCGTGTCGTACGGCGCGCGCGCGATCACGGCCGGCGGCCTGCTGTCGCTGCCGAAGACGGTGTTCCCGGGCGGCGCGCTGATCGGCGACGACGCGGGCTTCCTGAACGCATCGCGGATCAAGGGCAGCCACGCGGCGATCAAGACCGGCATGCTGGCGGCGGACGCGGCGTTCGACGCGGTGCAGGCCGGCCGCCAGTCGGACGAGTTGAACGCGTACCCGGACGCGTTCAAGCAGTCGTGGCTGTACACGGAGCTGTACCGCGCGCGCAACTTCAAGCAGTGGATGGCGAAGGGCCTGTACCTGGGCACGCTGATGGTCGGGCTCGAGCAGAAGGTGATGGGCGGCAACGTGCCGTGGACGCTGCACCACAAGCATGCGGATCACGAGATGCTGAAGCCGGCGTCGCAGTGCGAGCCGATCGAATACCCGAAGCCGGACGGCAAGCTGACGTTCGACCGGCTGTCGTCGGTGTTCATCTCGAACACGAACCACGAGGAGAACCAGCCGGCGCACCTGACGCTGAAGGATGCGAGCGTGCCGGTGAACGTGAACCTGCGCACGTACGCGGGGCCGGAGGGGCGTTTCTGCCCGGCGGCGGTGTACGAGTTCGTGAAGAACGACGACGGCAGCGATCGCCTCGTGATCAACGCGCAGAACTGCGTGCACTGCAAGACCTGCGACATCAAGGACCCGACGCAGAACATCGTGTGGGTCACGCCCGAGGGCGGCGGCGGGCCGAATTACCCGAACATGTAACGCAACGCATCCCCGCGCCCGCGGGCGCGAACGAACCGGAGTGAGACGATGAGCAATGCAGCGAAGGAAGTCGTGGTGGTGAGCGGTGTTCGTACCGCGATCGGTGATTTCGGCGGCAGCCTGAAGGATTTCTCGCCGACCGATCTCGGCGCGAAGGTGGTGGCCGAAGTGCTGTCGCGCGCGAACGTGTCGGGCGATGCGGTCGGCCATGTCGTGTTCGGCCACGTCGTGAACACCGAGCCGAAGGACATGTATCTCGCGCGCGTCGCGGCGATCAACGGCGGGGTCGCGCAGCACGCGCCGGCACTGACCGTGAACCGCCTGTGCGGCTCGGGGCTGCAGGCGATCGTATCGGCCGCGCAGACGATCATGCTCGGCGATGCCGACGTCGCAATCGGCGGCGGCTCGGAGAGCATGAGCCGCGCGCCGTACACGGTGCCGGCCGCGCGTTTCGGCCAGCGCATGGGCGACGGCAAGCTCGTCGACATGATGCTCGGCGCGCTGCACGATCCGTTCCAGACGATCCACATGGGCGTGACGGCCGAGAACGTCGCGAAGCAATACGACATCTCGCGCGACGCGCAGGATGCGTTGGCGCTCGAATCGCATCGTCGCGCGGCGCGTGCGATCGCGGAAGGGCGCTTCAAGGACCAGATCCTGCCGATCTCGATCCGTACGAAGAAGGGCGAGGTGGCGTTCGATACCGACGAGCACGTGCGCCACGATGCCAGCGCGGACGATTTCACGAAGCTCAAGCCGGTGTTCGCGAAGGAGAACGGTACCGTGACGGCCGGCAACGCATCGGGCATCAACGATGCAGCCGCGGCCGTGCTGATGATGAGCGCGGATGCCGCGCGCGCGCAGGGCGTGAAGCCGCTGGCCCGCCTCGTCGCGTATGCGCACGCGGGCGTCGATCCGGCCTACATGGGCATCGGCCCGGTGCCGGCCACGCGCAAGGCGCTTGAACGCGCGGGCCTGAAGATCACCGATCTCGACGTGATCGAGGCGAACGAGGCGTTTGCCGCGCAGGCCTGCGCGGTCACGCAGGAGCTCGGCCTCGATCCCGCGAAGGTCAACCCGAACGGCTCGGGCATCTCGCTCGGTCACCCGATCGGTGCGACCGGTGCGCTGATCACGGTGAAGGCGCTGTACGAACTGAAGCGCATCGGCGGGCGTTACGCGCTCGTGACGATGTGTATCGGCGGCGGCCAGGGTATTGCTGCGATCTTCGAGAACATCTGATAATCGAACCCTCAGCACCCGAACACACAGGAACTACATGGCCATCGAAATCGTCGGCGTCGTGGGCGCCGGAACCATGGGTAACGGCATCGCGCAGACCGCGGCCGTTGCGGGACTCAACGTCGTGATGATCGACGTCAGCGACGCCGCGCTCGACAAGGGCGTCGCGACGCTGAAGGGCAGCCTCGAACGGCTCGTGTCGAAGGACAAGCTCGACGCGGCCGCACGCGACGCGGCGCTGGCGCGCATCACGACGTCGACCGACTACGCGAAGCTCGCATCGGTCGACATCGTGATCGAAGCCGCGACCGAGAACGTCGAGCTGAAGGGCCGCATCCTGGCGCAGATCGAGGCCGTCGCGCGCCCCGATGCGATCATCGCGACCAACACGTCGTCGATCTCGATCACCGCGCTCGCAGCGCGCCTTGCCGATCCGTCGCGTTTTCTCGGCATGCACTTCTTCAACCCGGTGCCGCTGATGCCGCTCGTCGAGATCATCCGCGGGCTGCAGACGAGCGACGCGACCGCGGCGGCCGTACGTGCGCTGACCGAGCGTTTCGACAAGTCGCCGATCGGCGTGCGCAACTCGCCGGGCTTCGTCGTGAACCGCATTCTCGTGCCGATGATCAACGAAGCGTTCTTCGTGCTGGCCGAAGGCATCGCGTCGGCCGAGGAGATCGACGCGGGGATGAAGCTCGGCGCGAACCACCCGATCGGGCCGCTCGCGCTGGCCGACCTCGTGGGCCTCGACGTGTGCCTCGCGGTGATGGACGTGTTCCTGAAGGATTTCGGCGATCCCAAGTATCGCGCATGCCCGCTGCTGCGCGAAATGGTGTCGGCAGGGCGGCTCGGGCGCAAGACGGGGCGTGGGGTGTACGACTACAGTTGACCTCCCACGGCGGGAACGCCGGCAGGTATTCAACGCGGATGACGCGTCGCATCGGAGGTCGTGATCCGATGCCGGCCGGTCATCCGCGTTGTCTATTGGGCGACGTGCAAATGATGGCGGCATGGGCGTTGCATGCGATGACAATTCCTGACCATCCCGCGGTTTCGTCTGTGCAACTATTGGACGGGCAAGCGAGGCCCGTCATGCGGAATATCGACAGGCGGCCCGCTCGACGAGGAACGGCCGGATCGGGAGCGATCGTCTGCCGGGCCTGCTGAAAGACAACGGATAATGTCTCGGCAACAAGCACGTCACCGCTTGCCGCCGCTATTGGAATGACGAGGCATTCTCGACATTGCGGCATCATGCGGTGGTGCGATTCGCGCCGGATTTCCCGTGACTCTCCGACGCAGCATCGCGGTCGTCTGATCAACGCAATCGAATATCGACAAGATGAAAATAAATACGGGCCTTTTCGGGGTGTTGCTGTCCGTTGCGACGGCAACGGCATATGGGTTGGGCGTGCAGAGCGCACCTGCCGAACCGGCGGTTGCCGCACCGGCGGCGAGTCCGGCCGTCAAGCTGACGCAGGCGCAGATCGTCGAACGGGCGCGCGCCTATATGGTGCAGATCGGGGTGAATCCCGATTCGGAAAACGGGCGGATCATCGTTGCGTGGTTCACCCGGGTAGCGCAGAACCCGGACTATCTCGCCAGACTGTCCAGCATGCGCAGCCTGTCCGCCGACGGCAGCAACATGATCCTGCCTCCGGCCGAACGGCTGCGGTTCCTTCGGCTGATGAGGGACATCGCGAACGAATCCGGGAGCGGCTGCGAAATCCCGAAGGTGACCGGCGGCAATCTGGCGTCGATCGCGAAGACGTCGTCGCCGAAGGCGTTGCGCGGCACGTTCGAGCTGATGGACCTGATCGGCGAGCGCAAGGGCGTCTCGTCCGGCGACGATGAACACTACACCGTCGCCGAATTGCTCGCCGTCAACGCGCGGATGGACGAGATCGAGGTGCCGCCATGGCTCGCGAAGCAGGACGAGCCGAGCACGTGTGCGCTGATCAGGTTCGCCGTCGATTCGCTCGACAAGTTTCCGGAGCCGGACCAGCGGCGGGCGACCTATGAACTCTTCAAGCTGATCGCCGGCGGGAAGTCGGCGTCCGAGACCGTGCTGGCCGATCCCGGCGCGTATCTCGACGACGTGTTCGACGATCGCCGCCTGCCGGATGCCATTCGCGGCCAATTGCCGCCCGACGGCAGCCGGCCGCTGCCTTATGCGCGCCTGAGCATTGACGGGGAATGGGTGAACAAGACGACGCCGCGGGATTCGGGTCCGTACGTCGATACCTACGTCAATCGACGCAACAACGGTGTGGTCGCCGAGCTGATGACCACGAAAGACGCGTCGGGGAACACGAACTGGGCGTCATTCGGCATGGGCTACGGGCTCACCGAACTGCTGGACCAGACCGTGCGCGCACCCCGCTACGCCACCACGCTCCGGACGCTGAAGGCAGCGTCCGCGATCGTGGCGGCGAACGAACCGATGACCGAGGGCCAGCGTATCGAGATCGCGTTGCCGCAGCCGTCCAGCCATGGGCAACTGACCCGCCGATGCGACATCGGCAAGACGGAGCCCGCGTCGACGATCTTCGGCACGTTGACCGGCAATGCCGTCAACCTGGATTGCAGCGAGGTCCGCAAGGACGGCACGAAGACGCGCGTGCGCTCCGTATGGCTGGCCGACTACCGGGTCGAATTGACCCGGACGATCGACGACCAGGATGGCAGGACCGACGTCATCATCAAGAACGTCACGGTCACGCAGCCATGAGGCCTACGGATGAACCGGCGCGCCGCGCGGTCGCGAGCGGGCGGGCGGTGTTTGGCCGTGCGCCGACATGGCCGGCGCGTGCCGTCGGCATGGCGGTGGCGTTGAGTGTCGGGGCGAGCGGCGTTTCTGCGTCGCAACCCGAATGGTCGCCGCTGTCGCCCATCGGCCATGCGGCGATACCGGCCATGCAACGCACGGTGTCCGTTCCTGTCGCCGATGACACGACGCCCTGCGTGCTGGCATTGAGCGCCTGGTTCGGCAGCGTTCCGTCGCCCGATCGACCGGAGCGGCGGCGCAGCCTCTGCCGGCGCGAGGCCGAGGCCGGCAACCTGACGGCCCGCGCGCTCTACGGGCAGATGGTGCTGCACGGCTATGCGGGTCGGCCGGACCGGATGCACGGCTTGACGATCCTCGAATCGGCGGCGAACGACGGGTCGACGCTGGCCAAGCGCACACTCGGTTACCTCTACTACGACGGTGTCGCGCTGCCGCGAAACTATGCGGTGGCGCACGCATGGTTCGCGTCGGCGTCGCGCGATGGCGACATGGCATCGATGAACCAGCTCGGCGGGATGAGTGCTGACGGCGCCGGGCAGCCGGCCGACGACGTTGCCGCCTATCGCTACTTCGTGACGGCAGCCGAGGGCGGGTCGGCCGCGGGCGCGACCAATGCGGGGAAATTCGCGCTGGCAGGCCGTGGGGTGCCGCGCGACCCGGCGGTCGCGGTGGCGTGGCTGGCGCGCGCCGCGGCCAGTGGCGAACCGAATGGTCAGTTCCTGCTCGGGCTGATACTGGTCCGGGGCGACGGCGTCCCGCGCGATGTCGGCCAGGGAACGATGTGGCTGCGCGCCGCGGCAGACCAGCAACATACCGAAGCACGGGCGGTGCTGGGCAATCTCTATCTCGACGGCATCGGCGTGCCGCGAGACGCGCGTCGGGGTTTCGGCCTGATGTCGGCCGCGGCGCAGGCCGGCTCGTCTTATGCGCAGCGCAGGCTCGGCGACCTGTACGGCAGCGGGACGGGGGTGGCGCGCGACGATGCAAAGGCGCGCGACTGGTACCGGAAAGCCGCGCTGGCCGGAGACGCGCGGGCGCGTCATGCATTGGCCAAGCTCTATCTGTCTGGCCGGGGCGGCCCGGTCGACAAGGAGGCCGCATTGGGATGGATGCGGGGGGCGGCCGAAGCGGGCCTGGCCGCCGCCCAGAACGATCTCGGCGCGATGCTGCGGAACGGCCTCGGGACGCATCCGGATCCGGCCGCCGCGAGACCGTGGTTCGAAAAGGCAGACGCGCAGGGCGATGGTGCGGCGGCGACCAACCTGTCCCGTTACGCGGCACGCGGCGACGGTGAACCGGTGGATCTGCACAAGGCGTTGCGGCTGGCGACACGCGGTGCGCAGCGCGGCGATGCGGCGGGCGCGCTGATCGCCGCCGGCATGACGTGGCGCGGAGAGGGGACGCGTGTCGACCGGGCGCAGGCGATGCGGTGGTTCCGGTTCGCCGCGGACCGCGGCGATATCGACGCGGCGCGCTGGGTCGGCTATCAGCTTCTGACGGGTGCCGACGGCATGCCGCGCGACGAGCAGGCGGGCCTGCGTTATCTATCGCAGGCCGCCGACGCCGGCGATCAGGCCGCCGGCGTGTTGATCGGGTTCTACCTCGGCGAGCACCACCAGTCGTTCGAGGGCCGGACAGGGCTCCAGTGGCTCTCGGATCTCGCGAACCGCAAGGTTCCCGCCGCGTATTCGGCGCTGGGATCGCTGTACTGGCGTGAACAGCCGGCGACCGCGTTCGACTGGTTCTCGCGCGGCGCGAGGCTGGGCGACGTCAGCTCGCAAGCGATGCTGTGCACGATGCATCTGGATGGCAGCGGCACGCCGCGCAGCCCGGTCGAGGCCGCGCGCTGGTGCCGCGCGGCAGCCGTCGGCAACCACGCCGGCGCGATGCGCGTGCTGGCGTCGGCCGACAATGGTCTGGTTGCGGCCGACGAGCGGGCATACTGGCGGTGGAAGCTCGCGGATCGCGGCGAACCGGTGTATCAGTCGATGCTCGGCGATGCATACGATCTGGGCGATGGCGTACCGGTGGACTTCGATGCCGCCATGTACTGGTTCCGCCGCGCGGCGGATCGGGGCGACGTCTCGGCGCAGGGTTCGCTGGCCTGGCATCTGTCGAACGGGCTCGGCGGTCGAACCGACGACTACGAGGCGTTAGCTTGGGCGCTGCGTGCCGCGCCGTCGAGCGCCGACGCGAAGAGAATGGTGGGCGTCGCCTATCTGCACGGCCGTGGCGTAGCGAGCGATCCGAAGGAAGCGGCCGTCTGGCTCAACCGCGCGGCGTCGGCCGGATCGCCGTGGGCGGAAAGCGAACTTGCGCTGATGTACGAAACCGGCGACGGCGTGCCCGCGAATGAAGCGACCGCGCTGGACCTGCATCGTCGCGCGTCCCGCCAGGGTTCGGTGCTCTCCGAGATCGCGCTGGCGCTGCGCAGCGTCACGCCCGGAACGGAGGCAGGGCTGTCGGCCGGGGAGCGGCGCTGGCTCGTGCCGGCCGATCCGGCGGCGACGCTGTGGAGCGATCCGCCGGTCAATGCGTTGGCGGCCGCCAACCGTCAATGGGAGGGCTTGTCGAGCCTGAACGAGGCGTTGCGCGGCGATCCGTTCATGCAATACGCGGCCGGTATCCGGTTCCTGACCGGCAACGGCTTGCCGAGAGATCGGGCGCTGGGCGCAGCATGGGTCGAGCGTGCGCGCGCGAGCTTCGATGCGATGCCCGGTCTCGGACAGTACGGCGTTGCCGCGACGCGGGTCGAGGCGCGTATTTCCCGGCGGCTGGATGACGCGGAAAAAAGGCGGGCCGCCGACATCGCGGGGAATCTGATCGCGACGCTACCGTGAGCCATGAAGAACACCCTGAAAAACGCCTGGCGCGGCACCGAGCGCCTCTGGAAAGTCTGGTGGCTGATCGGCGTGCCGCTCGGCTTGCTGTTCATCCCGTTGCTCGTGCTGGTGCAGGGGCCGGCGTATCCGGTCGCGCTGCGCATCGTGGCATTCGTTGCTTATGTCGTGCCGTTCTGTGCATGGATGCGTTGCGCATGGATATGTGCGCCGAACGTCGAGAATCGCATCTGGACGACCGTCGCGCGCGCGATCATCGTCTATCGCGTCGCTTCGCTCGCATTCATCCTTTTCCATCTCGGTTGATTGCATGAAATACCCGTGCCGCGCGCTTCGCTGCAAGAAGCGGTGCGCGGGCCCGATGTCGTGCGAGGGTCGGGACCGTGCGGCGGCGCTGTTCGGCAGCTACGCGTCGAGCACCGCCAGATCCCGCGGCAGCATGTGCTTGAACATCGCCAGAAGCTGCCGCGCCGCCTTAGGCGGCAGCGTGATCGCGTGACGCACGGCCGCCGCGATCTGGATCATCATCAGCTCGGCGAACGCGCTCCGCTGTGCGTGTGTCGTGTCGCGCGCCACTTCTCCCAACGCGTCCGCGAGCAGGCCGGCCAGGAACTCGCCGTCCGCCCGGTCGAGCGCCTGCAGCGCGCGGTCGGCTTGCGTCGCGCGCCAGATGTCGCGCATCAGCGGCTCGTCGACGAACATCCGGTAGTAGCTGTCCGTGATGCGCGCGAGCGTGTCGTGCAGGTCGCCCAGCGTCTTCAGCGTCGCGAGGTCGCGCCGCACGCATTCATGCCCGGCCGCGTTGTAGCGCTCCGCGAGCGTGCCGATCACGGCCGCCTTGTCCGGAAAGTACTGATACAGCGAACCGAACGAGATGCCCGTGCGTTCGACGATGTCGCTCATCCGGAACGCGTCGCACCCCTTCTCGATCATCACTTCCGACGCGCACGCCAGGATGCGCTCGAACCGCTCGCGGCTGCGCTGCTGCGTCGGGACGAGCCGTGCACGCGCCGGTGCGTCCGCTGCCGCCGCTTCGGGCTCGGTGGTTTGCCCCGATTTTTGTCGGCCCATGCCGCCTCCGGAAAAACTTGACGTTGCTAATGCGAGAGTCTATCGTGTTTTTAAAACGCGAGAAATTCTCGCATTTTAGTCAAAGGAGACGCACATGTCGGCACTTCCCATCCTCGTCGTCGGCGGTTCGGGCAAGACGGGCGCCCGCGTCGATGCACGGCTGCGCGCGCGCGGCATCGCGACGCGGCCCGTATCGCGCACGTCGGCCGTCCGCTTCGACTGGACGGCGCCGGCGACCTGGCCGGCCGCGCTTGAGGGCGTGTCGGCTGCATATGTGACCTATCAGCCCGACCTGTCCGTTGAAGGCGCTGTGGAAGCGATCGCGGCCTTTGCGCGGCTCGCGCGGGAACGCGGCGTCGCGCGCGTTGTGCTGCTGTCCGGGCGCGGCGAGCCCGGCGCGCAGGCGGCCGAGGCTGCATTGCAGGCATCGGGCATCGGCTGGGGTGTCGCGCGGGCAAGCTGGTTCAACCAGAACTTCTCGGAAGGTTATCTGCTCGACGGCGTGCTGGCCGGTGAAGTCGCGCTGCCGGCCGGCGCCGTGCGCGAGCCGTTCGTCGATGCGGACGACATCGCCGACGTGGTCGTGACGGCGCTCACCGACGTGCGGTTCGCTGACCGCGTGATCGAAGTCACGGGCCCGCGCGCGCTGACGTTTGCCGAAGCCGTCGGCGAAATTGCACGCGCCGCCGGCCGGCCGGTTACCTATCGCGAGATTTCACACGGCGCGTTCGTCGCCGAACTGCACGAGGTCGGGGTGCCGGAGCCGGTCGTCGCGTTGCTCGACGATCTGTTCCGCGTGGTGCTCGACGGGCGCAACAGCGCGGTGGCGCATGGCATCGAGGAGACGCTCGGGCGGCCGGCGCGCGATTTCGCCGACTACGCGCGGGCGACGGCCGCAACCGGCGTGTGGAGCGCCTGATCATGATCGCGTTCGTGACTGCCGCGTTGCTGTGGGGTTCGGCCATCGGCTGCGGGCTGATGGCCGGCGTGTACTTCGCGTTCTCGACGTTCGTGATGACGTCGCTCGGGCGGCTCGCGCCACAGGCCGGCGCGGCCGCGATGAACGCGATCAACGTCGACATCGTGCGCTCGCCGTTCATGCCGCTGTTCCTCGGCACGACGCTGATGGCGCTCGCACTCGTCGTGATCGCGCTGTTCGATCGCGGCCAGCCGGGCGCGATGGCGGCGGTCGCGGGTGGCGTGCTCTATGTATTCGGCATGTTCGCGGTGACGATGGCCGTCAACGTGCCGCTCAACGACGCGCTCGCCGCGGCCGATCCGGCGACCGCGCAAGGCGCGGCGCTCTGGACGCGCTACCTGCGCGACTGGACGATGTGGAATCACGTGCGCACGGTCGCGTCGGCGGTTGCGTGCGTGTGTTTCATCGCGGGGATTGCGGCGCGGTAGCGGGGTTGCTACGCATAGAACGCCGACGGCGACACGCCGAAGTGCCGCTTGAACATCGCGGAGAACGCGCTCTGGCTGCTGTAGCCGTGATCCATCGCGACGGTGACCACCTTCTCGCCGTGCGCCAGACGCTTGAGCGCGAGCAGCAGCCGCGCCTGCTCGCGCCAGCGGCGGAAGCTGAGCCCCGTCTCGCGCCGGAACGCGCGATGCAGCGTGCGCACCGACAGCCCGAGCAGGTCGGCCCATTCGGCGATCGTGCGCAGGTCGTCGGGCGCGGCGACGAGTGTGTCGCAGATCGTCCGCAGGCGCGCGTCGTGCGGCCATGGCAGGTACAGCGGCAGCAGCGGTGCGACCGTCACCTCGGCCAGCAGCAGGTGCATCAGGTGATCGTGACGCGAACCCGGCGCATAGTCGAGCGGTACCTCGACCGCGGCGAGGATCAGCTCGCGCAGCAGCGGATGCACTTCCACGACGCAACTGCGCGCGGGCAGGTGCTCGACCGCACCCGGTTCGACGAACACGGTGCGCATCTGCACGTCGCCGCTCATCTGCACCGTATGGTCGAGGCCGGCTTCGAGCCACACGCCGCGCGTCGGCGGCACGACCCACGACGCGCCCTCCGACTGCACGTGCATCACCCCTTCGATCGCGTAGAGAAGCTGCGCGCGGCGGTGCCGGTGCGCCGGGATCGACGTGCCGTGTGTATAGGCCGCCGCCATCGCGGACACCGGCATCGGCGTCGATTCGTAGCGCAGGTGCGCGAAGGGCTGGGTGGACTCGAATGTCCGATTGGCGATAAGTCCTGACATTTTGGCGTGAGACAGGCAGTTGGGCGGACGGGCACGATGGCGTTCCGATTCACGCCAGATTCCCTGTCAGGATATTAATCCGTCGAACGCGATGAACAAGTCACCTTTTCTGTTTCCCTTCTGCGCGATCGCGCTGTGGGCCGGCAACGTCGTGGTGTCGAAGCTGTCGGCGTCGACGATCGACCCGTCGGCCATCACGTTCTACCGGCTGCTGTTGGCGGTCGTGCTGATGAGCGTCTTCACGCTCGCCCCCGCATGTCGCAATCGCGCGGTACTCGTCGCGCACCTGCCGAAGCTCGCGGCGCTCGGCTTTCTCGCGATGGCGCTGTTCCAGAGCCTGTCTTACGAGGCCGCGAAGACGACCAGCGCGACCAACATGGCGATCATCACCGCGCTCGTGCCGCTGATGACGATGGTGCTCAGCTCGCTGCTGCTCGGCGATCCGCCGGGCGCGGGCATGATCGGCGGCGGGGGGCTGTCGCTCGCGGGTGTCGTCTACCTGATCGCCGAAGGGCACCCGACGGCGATCGCCGCCCGCGGCGTGCACATGGGCGACCTGCTGATGCTGGCCGCGTCGGCCGCGTACGCGCTGTACGGCGTGTTGCTCAAGCGCTGGCGCATCGGCGCGCTGCCGGCATGGCAGTCGACCTACGTGCAGGCGCTGGCCGCGCTCGTGTTCATGCTGCCGATGCTGCTGCGGTTGCCCGCGCAGGCCGCCTGGCCGACGCGCGCGAGCGTGCCGCTGATCCTGTACGCCGGCGTGCTGGCGTCGGTGGTGCTGCCGTATCTGTGGATGCAGGGCGTGCGGCTGCTCGGCCCGAGCCGCTGCGCGATGTTCATGAACCTGCTGCCGGTGATGACGGCCGCCGGCGCGATCGTGTTGCTCGGCGAATCGCTGCGGCTGTATCACCTGGTCGGCGGCGGTGTCGCGCTCGTCGGCGTGGCGATCGCGCAGCGGTTTCCGTTCCATGCCAGGGCGTCGCAAGAGGTCCGCCAATGAGCGCCGGATTCGACATGCGGGACCTGATTGCCGCGCTGCCGGACGGACCTGCGCCGGTTGCCGACCCGTCGCTTGCGCGCCAGCTCGAACGCATCGCGACCGCGCTCGAAGCAATGGCGCACACCGGGCGGCCGGCCGACGTCGATTTCGAGGCGGCCGTCGCGTTTCGCTGGCGCGGCTTCGGCGGCGGCCCTCGAACGGCGCCGCTCGAGCCGATCGCCACGCCCGCGCTCGTCGGGTTCGACGCGCTGCGCAACATCGGCCGGCAGGCGGCGATCGTCGAACGGAACACGCGGCAATTCGTGCGCGGGTTCGCGGCCAATCACGTGCTGCTGACCGGCGCGCGCGGTACCGGCAAGTCGTCGATCGTGAAGGCGTGCCTGCACGCGTTCGCGGTGCACGGGTTGCGGCTGATCGAGGTCAGCAAGGAAGGGTTGAGCGACCTGCCTGCGATCGTCGAGCTCGTACGCGCGCGGCCCGAGCGCTACATCGTGTTTTGCGACGACCTGTCGTTCGAGGCCGGCGAGACTGGCTACAAGGGGCTGAAGACGGTGCTCGACGGCTCGGTCGCGAGCGACCTGTCGAACGTGCTGGTGTATGCGACCTCCAATCGCCGCCACCTGATGCCCGAGCAGGCGAGCGACAACGCGAACGTGACGCGCGCGGAGAACGGCGAACTGCATCCGGGCGACGCGGTCGAGGAGCGGATTTCGCTGTCGGAGCGCTTCGGGATCTGGGTCACGTTTTATGGCTTTACGCAGGACGAATACCTGGCCGTCGTCGAGAGCCGCCTCGGCGCGGCCGGCTTCGACGACGAAGCAATCCGCGCGGCGCGCGAGCCCGCGCTGCAGTGGGCGCTGGAACGCGGTGCGCGCTCGGGCCGCATCGCCGTGCAGTTCGCACGCGATTACGCGGGGCGGCTTGCGGACGAACGCGGCGCCGAAGAGGGCGGGCCGATTCGGCGGACGGGTTGAACGGGGCGCAACGTCGCGCGTGACGACGCCCGTCGGCCCGATGCGGCCGTGCGCCGTTGGCGTCGTCAGTACCCCGACCCGCCGCCTGCCTGATCGGTGACGATCGCGACGCCCGAGCTCGTGCCGAGCCGCGTCGCGCCGGCCTCGAGCATCGCGAGTGCGGCCGCGCGATCGCGCACGCCGCCCGAGGCCTTCACGCCGAGTGCCGGGCCGACCGTGCGGCGCATCAGCGCGACATCCGCGAGCGTCGCGCCGCCGTGGCCGAACCCGGTCGACGTCTTCACGAACGCGACGCCGAGATCGCGGCACATCTCGCACACGCGCACCTTCTCGTCGTCCGTCAGCAGCCCGGTTTCCAGGATCACCTTGAGCGGCACCGCGCCGCATGCGCGGTGGACGGCCGCGATGTCGGCCTTCACGTCGTCGGCGCGGCCGCTCTTCAGCGCGCCGATGTTGATCACCATGTCGATCTCGCCGGCGCCCGCGTCGATCGCGGCGGTGGCTTCGAATGCTTTCGCGGCCGACAGCCCCGCACCGAGCGGGAAGCCGACCACCGCGCAAACGAGTACGCCGGTATCGGCCAGCTCGCGTGCGGCGAACGGTACGTTCGCCGAATTCACGCAGACCGAGTAAAAGCGATGCTCGGCCGCCTGGCGGCAGAGTTCGCGGATCTGCGCGTCGCGCGCGTCGGGCGCGAGCAGCGTGTGATCGATGGTGTGGGCGAGTTGGGCGTTGGAAAGCGGCATGTGTCAGGACTCCACGGTTCGTGTGCCGGAAGGGCACACGGAAAGTTGATGTTTTCACATCGGTTTGTTACAAATACGACATTCCGGCCGGGCCTGGGCGCCCGGCACGACACGCGACGGGTAGGCAGGATACTGGCATGGAAACGAAGAAGGGCGAACGGATCAAGACCTTGATGAACGTGCTGCAAGGGCAGAACGCGATTCATCTGAAGGAAGTCGCCGAGCTGTTCGGCGTCTCCGAGATGACGATCCGCCGCGATCTCGCGGACAACCCGCACGGCCTCAGCCTGATCGGCGGCTATGTGACGCGCCATTTCGCCGCGCAGCGCAGCGACATCGGCGAGTACCTGATCAGTGCCGAGAACAACCGGCAGACCGAGGAAAAGCGCCGCATCGGCAAGCTGGCCGCTCAGTTCGTGACGACCGGCGACACGATCTTCGTCGATTGCGGCTCGACCACGCCGTTCATCGTCGATTTCATCCCGGACGACCTCGAGTTCACGGCGGTCTGCAACTCGCTGAACGTATTCGCGAAGCTGCAGCAGAAGCCGCATTGCAACGTGATCCTGTGCGGCGGCGCGTATCACCGCCAGAACATGGTGTTCGAATCGGTCGCCGAAACGGGCATCCTCGACTCGGTGCGCGTGTCGAAGGCATTCATCTCGGCGGCCGGCGTCAGCGAGCGCTGCGGCGTCACGTGCTTCAACTTCCACGAGGTCGACGCGAAGAAGAAGGTGATGGCGCGCGCACAGAACCGCTTCCTGCTCGTCGACCACACGAAGTTCGACGAAGTGCGCGCGGCCTATTTCGCCGAGCTGACCGATTTCAACTACGTGATCTCCGACGGGCAACTGAGCCACCGCTACGAAACGGCGATCCGCGAACACGGCATCGCGCTCGTGACCTGATGACCCGCGGCCATGCGTCGCGCGTTGCATCGCATCAGGCATCACGTGCTTCCGCCGCGCTCAGGTAGCCGGTGAGCACGTCGAAGCGGCGCGTCGCGCCCGGCGCGAGCGCCGCGACATGGCCCTTGCGGCGCTCCGCTTCATATCCCTCCGGCTCGCAGGTCGACGGCAGCGCAAACGCGGCGACCTGCTGGTCCGCGTTGTGCAGGATCCAGCGCGTCGCATGCGGGAATTGCCCGGGGCGGTACGCGGTGTGGAATGCGCCGCCATCCGGATGCGCGAGCCGGAAATGCGCGATGCCATCGGCGTCCGTTTCCGCACCGTTCATGAAGAACACGATCTCGGGGTCGTACAGCGCGGGCGTATCGAGCGTCGTCAGCCGCTCGGGTTCGCGCGCGAGCGTGGCCGTGTAGTCGCGCCACGCGGCGGTCGGCTTCACGTGTGCCGGCACGCTGTCGCGCAGTCGCAACCCGCCGCGCGACAGCGATTGCACGAAGCGGCCGCCCGGCACGTACGCGTAGTTCAGGTGGGCCATGTACATCAGGTCCATCGGCGTGCCGCCGAGATTCGTCACGCCCATCGCGATCGTCATCCGCGCCTCGTGCTCCGCGAGCCGTACCGACGGACGCGCGACATAGTGGCTGCCGAAGCCCTGCACGTACTCGTATTCGCCGGTCACTTCGACGCTCGCGCCGCGCGCATCCGTGCCGACGACGAGGCTCGCGCGGTCCATCGGCGCGCACGGCATCTCGCCGTGCAGCGCATGTGTGTCGTCCGGCCCCGGACAGCCGTTGCGCAGCAGCCCACTGTGGAACATGAAGCAGCCGTAGGTATCGATGATCGATGCTGCGCGCTTCGGCTGCCGGAACATGTGTTTCATCGTCAGGTCGCGGCCGTCGAATTCGGCGGCCCAGATCATCTGGCCGAGATACGGCAGCACGACGAGATGGCCGCGGCGGTTTTCGAGCTTCAGCGCCTCGACGCCCGACGGATACGCGAACGCGGTGACGGTGAGGCCGTCGGTGCGGTACAGCGTGCGTGGCGTTTCGCGGAAGTCGTCGCGCCGCAGTTCGATTTCGCCTCGCATGGTCACGCTCCCGACGTGTTGCGCGATGCGGCGTAGCGCGCGGGCGCACGGCCGTCGGCGGCTGCGTCGGGCGTCGCGGCCGGCAGGTGACGCAGGCAGTGGAAGCCGTAGTAGACGATCACGACGAAGCATGCGAGCGGCACGACGAACGCGAGCTGCATGTTGCCGCCGGTGTGATCGGAGATCAGCCCCTGGATCAGCGGCACGACCGCGCCGCCGACGATGCTCATCACGAGGATCGAGCCGCCGTATTCGGTGTCCTTGCCGAGGCCGTCGATCGTCAGGCCGTAGATCGTCGGCCAGCACGGGCCGAGGAACACGCTCACGCACACGGCCGCATAGACGGCCGTGATGTTGTGCACGCTGATCGTATACGCGAGCAGCGCGATGCACAGGATGCCGTAGACGATCAGCACCTTGGCCGGGCCGACGCGCTTCATCACGAGTGTCGCGACCAGCTTGCCGACGAAGAACGCGAAGAACGTCGCGAGCAGGTAGCGCGACGCGCCGCGCTCGGTGAGGCCGCCGATCTGCATCGCGAGCCGGATCGTGAAGCTCCACACGCCGACCTGCGCGCCGACATAGAGGAATTGCGCGACCACGCCCGCGACGAAGCGCCGGTTGCCGAACAGGCGTGCGAGTGTGCCGCGCGCGTCGATCCGGTGCGTGACCGCGCCGGGACCGTTGCCCTTGCAGGCCGGGTAGGGCGTGAGCGCGAATACGATGAATACCGCGACGAGCACGACGATCAGCCACTTGTACGGCTCGAGTGTCGCCTGGATCATCGCGAGCTGGTGTACGTGTGCGTCGGCGGCCGACATCGCCGCGAGCTGCGCATGCGACGCGTCGCCTTCCTTGAAGATCAGGAAGCTGCCCATGTAGACGCCGGCCATCGCGCCGAACGGATAGAACGTCTGCGAGATGTTCAGCCGCCGCGTGCTGGTGTCGCGCGGGCCCATCAGCGTCGAATACGAGTTCGACGCCGTCTCGAGGAACGACAGGCCCGCGGCGATCACGAACAGCGCGACGAGGAACATCCCGTATTTCGCCATCGACGCGGCCGGGAAGAACAGCAGGCAGCCGGTCGTGTAGAGCAGCAGGCCGACGAGGATCGTCGTCTTGTAGCTGAACTTCTTCACGACGGTCGCGGCCGGAATCGCGAGGAAGAAGTAGCCAAGATAGAACGCGGACTGCACGAATGCCGATTCGAAATCGGACAGGAAGAACGATTTCTTGAACTGCGCGATCAGCACGTCGTTCAGGTTCGCGGCGGTGCCCCACAGCGCGAACAGGCAGCACAGCAGCGTGAACGCGAAGAGCGGCGTGCGGTTCAGGTAGTAGCCGTCGGGTGTGTGTTCGATCCTGGCTCGGCTCATGGGTGTCTCCTTCCCAATGTCTCGTCGATGAAGGCGCCGTTCAGAGGCCGGCGTCGTGGAGGAAGCGTTCGAACGTCGCGGCGTCGGCGTACGACTTCTGCGTGCCGAGGCCCGTGACCGAATGCGCGGCGTACGCGGATGCGTAGCGCATCGCGTCGACGGCATCGCGCGACCTGGCGTAGCAGCGCGCGAAGCAGCCGATATACGCATCGCCCGCGCCCGTCGTGTCGCGTGCGTCGACCGGGACGCCCGGCACGTGCCGGGCGCCGTCGCGCGAGACGAGCAGCGAGCCTTGGTCGCCGAGCGTGACGAGCACGTGCTTCAGCCCGCGTGCGACCAGCGCTTCGGCGGCGCGAGTGGCGCTTTCGCGCGAATCGACCGGCATGCCCGACACGATCGCGAGCTCGGTTTCGTTCGGCACGAAGAATTCGACGGAGCGGATCCGTTCGAAATCGAGGTCGGCCACCGCCGGCGCGGGATTCAGCAGCACGGGGATGCCGTGCCGTGCGCCGAATTCGATCGCGTGATAGACGGTGTCGAGCTCGATCTCGAGCTGCAGCACGATCAGCGTGCATTCGGCGAGCGCCGGCGCGGCCGCGTCGATGTCGGCCGGCCGCAGATGGCGGTTCGCGCCCTTGACGATCAGGATGCTGTTGCCCGAATCGGGTTCGACGAAGATCGGCGCGACGCCGCTCGGCACGCCGGCGACCTTGCGCACGTGCGTGGTGTCGATTCCCTCGCGCTCGAAGTTGCGGATCGTGTTGTCGGCGAACACGTCGTCGCCGACCTTCGTGACCATCACGACACGCGCGCCGAGGCGCGCGGCCGCGACGGCCTGGTTCGCGCCCTTGCCGCCGCAGCCGAGCTCGAAGTTCGGCGCCTCGAGCGTTTCGCCCCGGCCGGGCATGCGTGTGACGTAGGTCACGAGGTCGACCATGTTGCTGCCGATGACGGCGATTGTCTCCATCTGCGTCTCTTCCTTTGATATGAGGTGCGCCGCGAGCATGGGGCGGCGACCGTAGTGTGTGATAATAAAATCACATTAAATGTGAAAATGCAATCTTATGATGTAAAGAGAGTCACTTGGGCCGGGCGTTCCGCGGGGGCTCGCGCGTACCGAGGTTGTCGACATGCAAAAGACGCGAACAGGACGCTGGACGTCATCAACCGTCTGCGGGTACCGATCATCACGACGGGCCTGGGCGATCCCGGACTCTGGTTTGGCGCTATTTCGCGCGTCTCTGGAAGGCCTCGACGAGTCGACGCCGCACGCCCATTACGGCGTGCCGGGGACCGACGTGCGCGTCACGGCGCCGCACGCGACATCGAAGCCGCATCCGTTGATGCCTCATACCCGTCAATTTGCCGCGCGATGCGCACGCGGTGCCGGCGGATCCGGCGTCCTGAGGGCGTTCCGTTCCGGCGATATGGAGGCGCGGCGAAGGAGATCATGAAGCGACACACCCGATGACCGCTGTCCGCCAGCAGCATGTCAGCATGTTTGCTGCGGAATCAGCAGCATTGAAATTGCGGTGAGGGGATTTCAATGCCGGACGGTGCTGGTGCGGTATGGCACGGTTTCTGCATCGGGTGACGCTTTCGACGCCATTTCCAATCTGCCGGAGCCGACATGACCGCTTCAAATCATCTGAAATCCGTCCATCATTCCGATGCCCAGCTGTCGCGGGGCACGGATTACGAGCGCCTGGCGGAGCGCTTCCGCCCGGTTTTCGCGCGTATCGCAGACGGGGCGCTCGAACGTGAACGTTCCCGCACGTTGCCGTATGACCCGATCGAATGGCTCAGGGAGAGCGGGTTCGGCGCGGTTCGCGTACCGGTCGAGCATGGCGGCGCGGGCGCGTCGTTGCCGCAATTGATACAGCTTCTCATCGAACTGGCCGCCGCCGATTCGAACCTGCCGCAGGCGTTGCGAGGCCACTTCGCTTTCGTCGAGGATCGGCTGAATTCCGCGCCGGATGTGGCGCGTGACGAATGGTTCCGGCGCTTTGTCGCCGGAGAACTCGTCGGCAACGCGTGGACCGAGGTTGGCAGCGTCGCGATAGGCGATGTGATTACCCGTGTGCGGCGCGACGGGGATGGCTGGATCCTCGACGGAGAGAAATACTATTCGACCGGAAGCATCTTCGCGGACTGGATCGACGTATTCGCGCGCGATGAAGACGGCCGAGACGTGATCGCGGCCGTCCGGACGAACCAACCCGGCGTGCAACGCAGCGACGACTGGGACGGCTTCGGTCAGCGCACGACCGGTAGCGGCACGACCCGCTTCGACGCGGCGCGAGTCGATGCGCAGAACGTGTTCGACTTCGCGACGCGCTTCAAGTATCAGACGGCGTTCTACCAGCTCGTGCTGCTCGCGGTGCTCGCGGGCACCGGGCGCGCCGCGCTGCGTGACATCGCGCGCGAGGTGAGTTCGCGCAAGCGCATCTTCAGCCACGGCAACGCCCCGTCGTTCGCGCAGGATCCGCAGATCCAGCAGGTGGTGGGAGAGGTGGCTGCGCGCGTATTCGCGGCCGAGGCCACGGCGGTGCGCGCGAGCGAGGCGTCGCAGCGTGCGTACGAGGCACGTTTTGGCGGCGACGAGCAAGCCGAGCACCGTGCGAATGTCGACGCGGAACTGGATTCGGCGCGTGCTCAGATCGTGGTGTCGGACCTCGTGCTGCGCGCGACGACCGATCTGTTCAACGCGCTTGGCGCATCGGGCTCGAGTGCCGCGAAGGGCCTCGATCGCCACTGGCGCAACGCGCGCACGGCGGCCTCGCACAATCCGCTGGTGTTCAAGGCCCGCATCGTCGGCGATCGGGAAATCAACGGTACCGAGCCGCCGTATGTCTGGGCCATCGGCAGCGGGCCGGGTGCGCAAGGCACTTCCACGGTTGCCGCCTGAACGCGTGCGAGGAGCGGACTAGGTGTATCCCGCTCCCTTTACTTCTTCAAGCAGGACTTGCCGAATTGAAAAGGATTGCTGCGTAACGTGTACATGTTCGGCATCGCTGCTTTTCGGTATGCGTGAGCGACGACTGCGAGCGATTCATGTATTCCGATGCTTTCGCGCATGAGCCGGCGACGCAATGCATGTCATGCACGGCATCGCTTCGGCGCGTGCTACTTCAAGGCGTTGATTTCCTTTGCCCGGATCAGGCGTGCACGCAATACGTTGCGGCTGATGCCGAGCAGCTTCGCTGCCTGGATCTGATTGCGGTGGCTGAATTCGAAGGCCACGCGCATCACGGTATCCTCGATATGCTCGAACAAATTGTCGTGTTCTGCGTCGAACAGGCAGCGTAGCGCCTGCTCGAACGTTTCCTGAGGATCAAGGTGTGGCGTCGACTCGTGACGGCGGGCGAACGTCGTGTCGCCATACCGGATCTGGAGATCGGAATCCTGGAGCAGATCATGGCGGCTGACCAGCAGTGCGTGGTGGATCACGTTCTCCAGTTCGCGGATATTGCCGGGCCAGTGATGCGCAAGCAGCTTCTGTTCGGCTCGTCTGTCGATATCCGCGGGGCCGTAGCCAAGACGACCGCGATAGTCTTCGATGAAGTATCGCGCGAGCGGAAGGACGTCGCCCGGGCGTTCGCGTAGTGCGGGGATCGCGAGCTGGACGACGTTGAGCCTGTAGAACAGATCGCCGCGGAAGTGGCCTGCCGCGACGGCATCGTCGAGATGCACGTTGGTGGCCGCGACCACGCGCACATTGATCGGAATACTGTGACGCGCCCCGAGCCGGACGATTTCGCGCTCCTGCAGCACGCGCAGGAGCTTGACCTGCATCGACAGCGGGAGATCGCCGATCTCGTCGAGGAACAACGTGCCGCCGTTGGCCGCCTCGAACCATCCGGGCTTGGCGCTGAACGCGCCCGTGAACGCCCCCTTCTCGTGGCCGAACAGTTCGCTCTCCACCAGCGTTTCCGAAAACGCGCCGCAGTTGACCGCGACGAACGGCTGATTCTTGCGATGGCTCAGATTGTGTACGTGGCGGGCAATCAGTTCTTTCCCGGTTCCGGTTTCACCGATGATGAGCACGCTTGCGTCGCTGGGCGCGATCATGCGTATCTGGTTGAGCAACGCGAGTGAGCGCGGATCGACGAAGACCTGCGCGCGTGCACGGATCGAGGTGGTGAGCGCGTGCCGGTCCGGCAAGGTCAGCACGTCCGGGTCGGCAGTGTCATCCGGGTCGCCCGGTTGGGCGGGAGGGAGCGGGCGGTTCATGAGTAGAAGGTCGGTTGGGGGTAGGTTCGTTTGAGTGCCCACTCGCCGAGTTCCCGCAGTTTGTAGGCCAACGGATCGTGCAGCGAGTGGGTGCGCAGGTTGCGCCAGTGTCTGTCCAGACCCAGTGCGCCGTGGGTAGCGCGTGCGCCCGCGACGTCGAACATGCGGGTACAAACGTCCAGCCCGGTCCGTATCGCCGAGACTTTTGCGCTCGCGACCGCAATCGCGACTTCTCCGCGCTCATCGTCGCTGAGTGCCGCGCCGAGTGCCCATGCATCGTCGAGTCGGGCGGCGGCGCGGTCGGCCAGAACGCGGACGGCCTCGAGGCCAGCCCAGAACTCTCCATACTGGCCGAGGATATAGGGGTCGTCGTCGGTTCTTTCCGCACGGGACGAGGGCCAGGGTCGGGCCTCGTGCAAGGTGTAGTGTCGTGCGTCGTTGAAAGCGCCCTCGCTGATGCCCAGGTAGACGTTCGTGAGGACGAGCTGCGCGATCAACGGGCGAAGGCAGGCGAACGGTGTGGAGAGCGGTCCGGGATCAGAGAGGATTTCGTGATGCTCGACGCGCACCCGTTCGAAGGTCACGGTGCCGCTGTCGGTTTGGCGCTGGCCGATATTGTTCCAGTCCTCGGAGATGGAAATGCCGCTGCGGTGCGTCGGGACAGCCGCGATGAGCAGCGCGTTGGTGTCGACGTCCCGAGCGGAAGCGATCAGCATTTCGGAATCGAGTGCGCCGGAGCAGAAGCTTTTCTGACCACTGAACTCGAGCCAGCCGTTGCCCGGAGAACTGATCGTGCGCTCGTCGAGCGGATTGAGCGCGTTGCCCCAGAACCAGTCGTGGGCGGCCGTCTGCTGGAACCATGGCTCCCATTGCTCGGCGGCGCCGAACAAACGGACGGTGGCAAGCAGCAGATGATGAAAACCAAACAGGTGGGCAAGCGAGCCGTCGGCACGCGCGAGCGTACGCACGACGTCCAGCGTGGTCAGCCAGTTCGCACCGAGTCCGCCATAGACGGCTGGAATACTGAGTCGCAACAGGCCGCTGGCGCGTAGCGCATCGCGCTCGGCCTTTGGCGTGCCGCCCGCACGATCTCGCTCGGCGGCGGTCTGCCCGAATCGGGCAGCCAGTTCTTCGGCGATGACGCGTACTGCCGAGGTATCGGAGGGCGTGCCGCGAAGCCCGATCGTATCCGGATAGGTCGAGAGTGTTGCCATGTGAAAGGTAAGAGTGAAGTGCGGCGTAGTGTTCCGGTGTGAGGGATTCTCTTTGCGTCGATGCTTCCTGGAAAGCAACGAATTTTCATATCCAAATCAGAAGCTTGATTTTCAGGCAGCGGGAAGGGGCGCGGTTGCTTGGTGGTCAGCATCCTGCTGACGGAATGCTGACTGATGAGCACGCGCGGCGATCGGCTCGTCAGAGCGGGCAACGCCACGAATGAGTTTCTCCCGACGGGCGGTGGCGCGGTGCCGGCCATACGCGCATCGATCGTCATCAGCTTGGCACTGCTTGGATTGCAACCGTCGTCGGTCGTGTGCAAGCCCGTTACGGGGCACGAGCGGCGCCTGCTGGTTCTGATGCTTTTGAGTCCATTCGCCCATGGCATGGAACATGCGTGAGCGTCTGCTCGAACAATGTCGATCAGAAGGTGTTTCGCTCATGAAGCATATCGGTGCGGAGACAGTCGAAATGGCCGCGTGGCAGCCCGTGGTGGAGTCCGTCGTGCAGGAGCTGGCACGTACGGCGATAGCGCGCGACCGGGCGGGTGGAACGGCGTTGCACGAGCGTCGAGTACTTCGCGATAGCGGCTTGCTTGCGCTGAGCGTGCCCCGCGCATATGGGGGGCACGGAGCGACCTGGTCCGACACGCTGGCCGTCGTACGGCGTCTCGCTCGGGTGGACAGCTCGCTCGCGCATCTCTTCGCCTTTCACCACCTGCATCTCGCGACAGTGCGCTTGTTCGGGCGCCCGCAGCAGTGGGAACCCTGGCTGGAGCAGACCGTTTCGCAACGCTGGTTCTGGGGGAACGCGCTCAATCCGCTCGACAAGGGTACGCGCGCGGAATCGGATGGGGCGGACGGATGGGTTTTCGTCGGGCGCAAGAGCTTCTGCTCCGGCGCGGCCGATTCGGATCGCCTGCTGGCGTCGGCTTTCGATGCGCAGGGACGTTTGCTGATTGGCGTGGTGCCGACTGCGCGCGAAGGGATCGCGATCCTCGACGATTGGGACAACATGGGGCAGCGTCAGACGGATAGCGGGACGGTGCTGTTCGAACAGGTGAAGGTGGCCGGCGACGAGATCCTAGCCGATCCGGGGCCTTTGTCTTCGCCGTTTGCATGCTTGCGGCCGCTGTTGGCCCAGTTGATTCTGGCGCATATCTATCTTGGTCTAGGCGAAGGCGCGATAGGCGCCGCGCGGGATTTTACGCGGGAGAGTACGCGATCGTGGGTCGCGTCTCCGGCATCGCATCCGACGGAGGATCTGTATGTGCAGGGTCACTACGGTCGGTTCTGGCTTGCCATCGAGGGGGCAAGCGCATTGGTCGAGCGCGCCGCGGGCGCGTTCGATGTGGCCTGGCGGCGCGAGGCGGCGCTGACGGAACGCGAACGGGGCGAGGTGGCGATAGCCGTCGCGGCGGCGAAGGTTTCGTCTGCGCAGGCTGGTCTCGATATCACGCAGCGCATGTTCGAAGTGACCGGCGCGCGGGCAACGACGGCCGCGCTGCGGTTCGATCGGTTCTGGCGGAACCTGCGTGTTCATACCCTGCACGATCCGATCGACTACAAGATTCGCGAGTTGGGGGACTGGGCCCTCAACGAGCGTTTTCCGACGCCTTCTTTTTACTCCTGATGCTGCTCATGACGCGGCCCGGAAGCAGGGATGCTGCGGGTCAGTCATCTGGATCGGAGATATGGATTCCAGTCCGTTCTGAATGATTTAAGGATCGGCTTGCGATCCGCGAAATGTCGCGGCGTGACCGTAGATTGAGCCCATTTTTTCCGTTGCGGAACGGAAGAGGCGTGTTTGGCACGGTATTCGCTAGATGGTTGGTCGACGTTATCGGACTCGTGCGACAGATGAAGAGGAATGCTTGATGGGAAAGAAGACATACAAGGTCGTTGCGGTATCGGGCAACACCTCGCGGCCGTCACGAACGCTCGCGCTGTCGGAGGCGTTGCTGTCCGGCTTGCGTGCCGAGTTGCCTGTCGAGCCGCATTTGATCGAACTCGGGGTGATCGCGCCGGTGCTGTCCGGTGTGCTGTCGAGAGCGGATGCCGGCGACGAACTGGAGCGACAGTTGCGCGCGATCGAGGAGGCGGATGCATTGATCGTAGGAAGTCCTGTCTATCGGGCTTCGTATACGGGGCTCTTCAAGCATCTGTTCGATCTTGTGCATCACGAGGCGCTGATCGACGTGCCCGTTCTGCTGGCTGCGACCGGGGGCAGCGAACGTCACGCGCTGGTCATTGACCATCAATTGCGCCCGCTGTTCAGTTTTTTCCAGGCGCGTACCTTGCCGATCGGCGTGTACGCGTCCGAACGGGATTTCCAGAACTACACGATTACGAGCCCCGAGTTGCGCGGGCGCATCCGGCTGGCCATCGAGCGGGCCGTCCCGCTCGTTCGCGAAGTCGGCGGATTTGAATCTTCCGCGGCCGTGCCGGTCGCGTGAATCTCGACATTTTCCAACCAGGACATTTCCATGAGCAACACGACTTCCTCCGGCGATGCCGTCAAATTCGCGTACTGGGTGCCGAACGTCAGCGGCGGCCTCGTCGTCAGCACGATCGAGCAGCGTACCGACTGGAGCCTTGAATACAACCAGAAACTCGCACGCACGGCCGAGGCGGCCGGCTTCGACTACGCGCTGAGCCAGATCCGCTTCACGGCCGGCTACGGCGCCGAATACCAGCACGAGTCGGTGTCGTTCAGCCAGGCGCTGCTGCATGCGACGACGAAGCTCAAGGTGCTCGCCGCGATCCTGCCGGGGCCGTGGCATCCGGCGGTGGTCGCGAAGCAGCTCGCGACGATCGACCACATTTCGAACGGGCGCATCGCGATCAACGTCGTGAGCGGCTGGTTCAAGGGCGAATTCACCGCGATCGGCGAGCCGTGGCTCGAGCACGACGAACGCTATCGGCGTTCGAAGGAATTCATCCAGGCGCTCAAGGGCATCTGGACCCAGGACAACTTCACGTTCAAGGGCGACTTCTACCGCTTCAACGATTACACGCTGAGCCCGAAGCCGGTGCAGAAGCCGCACCCGGAAATCTTCCAGGGCGGCAGCTCGCGTGCGGCGCGCGACAACGCGGCGAGCGTGTCGGACTGGTATTTCACCAACGGCAATACGCCGGAGAACCTGAAGGCGCAGATCGACGATATCCGTGCGAAGGCCGCCGCGAACAACCATCGCGTACGGATCGGCGTCAACGCGTTCGTGATCGCGCGTGATACCGAGGAAGAGGCGAAGGCCGTGCTCGACGACATCATTGCGCACGCGCACGTCGAGGCGGTCAATGCGTTCGGCGATGCGGTGAAGGAGGCCGGCAAGGCGTCGCCGGAAGGCGAGGGCAACTGGGCGAAATCGACGTTCGAGGATCTGGTGCAGTACAACGACGGCTTCCGCACGAACCTGATCGGCACGCCGCAGCAGATCGCGGAGCGCATTGTCGCGTTGAAGGCGATCGGCGTCGATCTGGTGCTGGCCGGGTTCCTGCATTTCATCGAGGAAGTCGAGTACTTCGGCAAGAAGGTGCTGCCGCTCGTGCGCGAACTCGAAAGCCGCCAGCAACCGGTCGCGGCCTGACCCGGAGCGAGACGCATGACTCAGACCGCACCGCCGCTGCTCGCGCTCGAGCGCATCTCGCTGTCGTTCAAGGGCGTCAAGGCCGTCACCGACATCAGTTTCGAGGTGGCGGCGGGCGAAATCTGCGCGCTGATCGGACCCAACGGCGCGGGCAAGAGTTCGCTGCTCAACGTGATCAACGGCGTATATCGGCCGGAGCAGGGTGCCGTCCGGTTCGACGGGCAGGTGTACCGGCGCATGGATCCGTATCGCGCCGCGCACCGAGGCATCGCGCGCACGTTCCAGAATCTCGCGCTGTTTCGCCGGATGAGCGTATTCGACAACGTGCTCACGGGGCGCAACCTGCATCGACGCAGCACCTGGCTGGAGCAGACGCTGCATGTCGGACGCGCACGCCATGACGAGGCCGAACAACGCAGGTACGCGGAACGTGTGATCGAGAAACTCGACCTGCAGGCCCATCGCGACACGGTGGTCGGCACGCTGTCGTATGGCTTGCAAAAACGCGTTGAACTGGCGCGCGCGCTCGCGGCCGCGCCGCGCCTTTTGTTGCTCGACGAGCCGATGGCCGGGATGAACGCCGACGAGAAGCATGCGATGGCCGAATACGTGCTCGATGCCAACGCGCATCTCGGGGTGACCGTGGTGCTGATCGAGCATGACATCGGCGTCGTGATGGGCGTGTCCGATCACGTGGTGGTGCTTGATTACGGCAGGAAAATCGCCGACGGCAGGCCCGACGAGGTGCGCAGGCATCCGGATGTGCTGGCGGCCTATCTGGGCACCCGTCACTGACGGGAACGGACGACAACGGGGGGGTAATGGAGTTCTTCATCGAGGTGCTGACCGGCGGGTTGCTTGCGGGCGTGATGTACTCGCTTGTCGCGATCGGTTTCGTGCTGATTTACAAGGCGTCCGGCATTTTCAACTTTGCGCAGGGCGCGCTCGTGCTGTTCGGCGCGCTGACCTACGTGAGCCTTGTCGAGCGCGGCTGGAGCGGATGGCTCGCGTTTGTCGCCACGCTCGGCGCGCTGGTCGTGATCGCGATCCTGACGGGGAGGTTGGTGTTGCGCCCGCTCGTGAACCGGCCGCCCATCGTGCTGTTCATGGCGACGCTTGGCCTGAGCCTGGTGCTCGAGGGCGGGGCGCAACTGCTCTGGGGCGCGCAGGTGCACGGTCTCGAACTCGGCATCGACGACAAGCCGCTGCATCTGGCCGGCGTCATGGTCAGCCAGTTCGATCTGTTCGCGGCTGCGACGGCGGGCGCGCTGGTGCTTGGACTGTCGCTGTTCGCGCGAGGAACCCGCCTTGGCCTGTCGCTGCGTGCGGTGGCCGACGATCCGCTTGCCGCACTGGCGGTTGGCGTGCGTCTGCCGCGCGTATGGGCGGTCGTCTGGGCGCTTGCGGGGTTCACGAGTCTCGTCGCCGGGTTATTGTGGGGCGCTCGGCTCGGCGTGCAGTTTTCGCTTTCGCTGGTCGTGCTCAAGGCGCTGCCGGTGCTGATCATCGGCGGCTTTTCGTCGATCGGCGGCGCGATCGCGGGAGGGCTGCTGGTCGGTGCCACCGAGAAGCTGGCCGAGGTTTACGCGGGTGGCCTGATCGGCGACGGCATCGAGAACTGGTTCCCCTATCTGATGGCGATGCTGTTCCTGCTGGCGCGGCCGTACGGCCTGTTCGGCGAGCCGCCCGTCGAGCGTGTCTGAGGGAAGTCACATGGAATTGACGAATACCGCTTCGGTCCCCGTATCGCGTCGCGTGAACCCGCGCCGGTGGATCGCGCCGGGTGTGCTTGTGCTCGTCGCGTTCGTTGGCGTGCCGCTGTGGGCGAACGATTACTGGCTCAATGCGATTCTGGTGCCGTTTCTGATCCTGTCGATCGCGGGACTCGGCCTCAACCTCTTGACCGGCTATGCGGGGCAGCTTTCGCTTGGTTCGGCGGCATTCATGTCGATCGGGGCCTACGCGAGCTACAACCTGCTCGTGCGCGTGCCGGCGCTGCCGTTGCCGGCGAGTCTGCTGCTTGGCGGGGGCGTGAGTGCCGCGGTCGGCGTGCTATTCGGGTTGCCCAGCCTGCGCATCAAGGGTTTCTATCTGATCGTCTCCACGTTGGCCGCGCAATTTTTCGTGGTCTGGCTGTTTACCCGCGTGAGCTGGTTTTCGAACAACGATACGTCGGGTGTGCTGAGCGCGCCGCTGCTTGAGATCGGTCGCTGGCACATCGACAAGCCGGCGTCGCGCTATCTGTTGGTGCTCGGCGTCGCGACGGTGCTATTCGCACTGGGAGCGAGCGTCGTGAAAAGCGAGCTGGGGCGGCGCTGGATGGCGGTGCGCGACATGGATACGGCGGCGCGCGTGATCGGCATTCCGATCGGCCGGACCAAACTGCTCGCGTTTGCGCTGAGTTCCTTCGTGCTGGGGATTGCCGGCGCACTCTGGGCCTTCGCTTACCTCGGCACGATTGAACCGGACGGCTTCAGCCTCAACCTGTCGTTCCAGATCCTGTTCATCATCATCATCGGCGGCATGGGCAGCATCGGCGGAAACTTCCTCGGCGCCGCCTTCATCGTGCTGCTCCCGATCCTGCTGTCGAACGCGGGCGGCGAGCTCGCGCGAGTCGGAATCGGCGGCGAACAGTTGCAGAACCTGCAGAAGATCGTATTCGGCAGCCTCGTCATCGTGTTCCTGATCAAGGAACCGGACGGGCTCGTACGATTGGTCCAGGTGGCGTGGGAGCGATTCCTGCACAGGAAATGAAGCCGTGTCGACGGGGAATTTTTTAGTTATATCAACAAGGAATGCTAAGCATATGAGAAATATTCGAAAACGATTTTCAGGGTTGGCGTGGAGAAAATGGGTTGGCGCCTTTGCCGCCGTGCTTGCGCTCTCTCCGGCGGTCGTGCCGCAGGCGCGCGCGGCGGGCGCGGAATACTTCCCGCTGCAAAGTTACCGCGTCGGTCCGTACGCGGCGGGCGGCAGCGGCTTCTTCGGCGGCTTTATCGACTACCTGCAGCTGATCAACGCGCGCGACGGCGGCGTCAATGGTGTCAAGCTGGTGTGGAAGGAGTGCGAGACCGAATACGTCGTGGAAAAGGGCGTCGAGTGCTACGAACGCCTGAAGAACAGCGGTCCCGACGGCGCTCCGGCCGCGGCCACCAATCCGCTGTCGGTCGGTATCGCGTATGCGACGCTCGACCGTTCGACGGCCGACAGGATCCCGCTCATTACGATCAACCACGGACGTACCGACTCCACGGACGGATCCGTGTTCCCGTACGTGTTTCCGCTGCAGCTGAATCCGTACAGCGAGGTGTCGGCGATCGTCAACTACGTCGGGCAGCGCTCGGGCGGACTGGCGCGCCTGAAGGGGAAGAAGATCGTCGTGCTCTATCACGGCTCGCCGTATGGCCGCGAGACGATTCCCGTGGTCGATCTGCTGGCGAAGAAATACGGCTTCATCGTGACCCAGATCGAGGTTCCGCACCCGGGTAACGAGCAGGGTTCGCAGTGGCTGAAGATTCACCAGATCAATCCCGACTGGGTGATCCTGCGCGGCTGGGGCGTGATGAACCCGGTGGCGATCAAGACCGCACAGAAGGTCGGGTATCCGGTCGACCACGTCATCGGCAACATCTGGAGCAATTCGGAGGAGGACGTGCGCCCGGCCGGCGATGCGGCCAAGGGCTTCATCTCGATCACCACGCACCCGTCGGGAACGGATTACCCGGTGCTGCAGGCGATCAACCAGTTCGTGATCAAACCGGGTAACGGCAACCTCAAGGATCCCGCGCGCTTCGGCACCGTGTACTACAACCTCGGCGTGGTGAACGGCATCCTGAATGTCGAGGCGGTGCGCGTCGCGCAGCGCAAGTACGGCAACAAGCCGCTGACGGGCGAGCAGGTGCGCTGGGGCTTCGAGCATCTGAATCTCGACGACGCCCGGCTCAAGCAGGTCGGCGCGCTCGGTCTCGTGCAGCCGCTCAAGCTGTCCTGCGCGGACCACGAAGGGGGCGGCGCGGTGCGTTTTCAGCAATGGGATGGTGCCAAGTGGCACGTGATCAGCGATTGGGTGCAGGCCGATCGCGCGCTGCTGCGCCCGATCATCGAGAAGTCGGCGCTTGCCTATGCGAAGGAAAAGGGCATCACGCCGCGCGATTGCAGCAAGGAGCCGTGAGCATGAGCGCCCCGATCCTGCAGGTCGACGAGATTGCCGTAACTTACAGCCAGATCATTCCCGCGTTGCGCGGGGTGTCGCTGACGGTCCCCGAGGGCGCGATCGTTGCGCTGCTCGGCGGCAACGGGGCGGGCAAGACCACGACGCTCAAGGCACTGTCGAGCCTGGTGCATGCCGAGCGCGGCGAATTGACGAGCGGCCGCGTCGTCTATCGCGGCGAGGACGTCACGCGTGTCGAGCCGTGGACGCTGGTCGAGCGTGGTCTGGTCCAGGTACTCGAAGGGCGTCGCTGTTTCGGACACCTGTCGGTCGAGGAGAACCTGCGGATCGGTTCTTTCGCGCGGCGCTCGAAGCGGATCGGGATCGACACGGATCTGGAGCGGATCTACACGATTTTTCCACGCCTGAAGTTGAAGCGGAAAGCCTTGGCCGGCTATACGTCGGGCGGCGAACAGCAGATGCTCGCGATTGGTCGGGCGCTGATGGCGCACCCGTCACTCGTGTTGCTGGACGAGCCGTCGATGGGACTTGCGCCGCTGGTTGTCGAGGAGATTTTCGAGGTCGTGGCGACGCTCAACCGTGACGAGGGCGTGAGTTTCCTGCTCGCCGAGCAGAACGCGTCGATTGCGTTGCGCTTTGCCGGTTATGGCTACGTGCTGGAAAGCGGTCGAGTCGTCGCGCATGGCACGTCGGCGGAACTCAGGGAGCTCGATGCTTTACGGGATGCCTATCTTGGCGGTACGCCGGTCGAATATGCGGCCAGACGGGCACAACGGACGTTGGTGACGACTTCGGCATGACGGGGCCGCCGGTCGGAAGTCGGACAGGATGCGCAATCGACAGCATCGGGCCGAGCGATGTCCCGAGCTCGCCGTCGTCGCTCCTGCTTGCCGCGTTTCGACAGCCGTGGCGCCGATCGTGCGAGAACCCGGCATTGCATCGACCCGCGCGCGCTGCGGATGATGATTTCACGAATACATGATGAGTCTCGATATTTTCTGGTTTCTGCCCACTTCGGGCGATACGCGCTATCTCGGCAGATCGGATTTCGGCCGTCAGGCAACGAACGCTTACCTGCGCAGGATTGCGGTCACGGCCGACGAACTCGGTTACGACGGTCTGCTGATTCCGACGGGCGCTTCCTGTCTCGATCCGTGGGTGACGGCGGCCAGCCTCATTCCGGTCACGCAGCGTATCAAGCTGCTGGTGGCGCTGCGGACATCACTTGGCAATCCGACGGCTTCCGCACGCCAGGCGGCCTCGCTGGACCAGGCCCTCGGCGCGGGGCGGCTGTTGCTGAATGTCGTGCCGGGCGGCGACGCAACCGAGCTTGCTGCCGATGGCGTGTTTTACAGCCACGACGAGCGATACGAGGCCAGCGACGAATTTCTCACGATCTGGCGTCGTCTGTTGCTGGGCGAGAAAGTCGATTTCGACGGCAAGCACCTGAAGGTGCAGGGCGCGCAGAACTTCTTCCCACCGGCGAGCCAGCCTTATCCGCCGCTGTATTTCGGCGGTTCCTCGCCAGCGGCGCACGAGTTGGCCGCGAAGCATGTCGATGCCTATTTGACCTGGGGTGAACCGCCCGATGCCGTGGCGGAGAAGATCGCCGACGTGCGTCGGCGCGCCCGGCAGTATGGTCGCGAGATTCGTTTTGGCGTGCGGCTGCATGTCATCGTGCGCGAAACCAGCGAGGAGGCATGGGCGGACGCAGATCGACTGATCAGTCACCTGACCGATGAGGAAATCGCGGCGGCACAGCGCAACTATGCGAGCATGGATTCAGTCGGGCAGAAACGGATGGCGGCGTTGCACGGCGGCAGCCGTGAAACACTGATGGTCGGTCCCAATTTGTGGGCCGGCGTCGGCCTCGTGCGCGGAGGGGCGGGCACGGCGCTGGTCGGAAGCGCGGAAGAGGTGGTCGCGCGACTCAACGAGTATGCGGACCTCGGTGTGGACAGTTTCGTGTTGTCCGGCTATCCGCATCTGGAAGAGGCGATTCGTTTCGCGGAATTGGTGTTTCCGCTGCTGCCCGGCAAAACACCGGTCACGTTGCGCGATCGGACGCTCACCGGTGGCGCGTTCGATATCCGTGCCAACTGACCCGCTTGGGGAAGCCCGGACGGATGCGATCGCGCGTTTTGCGACAGCCTGCCTCCGTCCAGGCAACGCTGATTACGCGATATAGAAAGCTCGAATACTTGGTTGGGCGCGCACGGATGCTTCGCTAGTATCCAACGCTCCCATTCGAGCGGGAACCGGACGGTTCCCGGTTGCGCCGCCCGTTGCGGCGATTCGCGACTTTCCAACTGCCGACATGTCTTCCCACTTGATTCCCGACGGCACGGCCGGCGACATCACGCGCCGGCTGGCCGAGGCGATCGCGTGCGCCGAACCCGCGCGTGATCCGTCCGCGATCGCTGCCGCGCGGCGCGGCCTGCTCGACTTTCTTGCCGCCGCGTTCGCCGGCGCTCGCGACAACGGTTACCGCAAGCTGCTGGCGGTGTGCGCTCGAGAATCGACCGGCGCGGCAGCGGTGATCGGCAGTGCGATTCCGGCATCGTCGCAACATGCCGCGCTGCTCAACGGTTATGCTGGCCACGCGCTCGACTACGACGACGTGCACAGCAGCGTGCGCGGCCATCCAGGCACCGTGCTGCTGCCGGCGCTGCTCGCGCTCGCGCAGGTGCGCGCCCGCAGCGCGCTCGAACTGCTCGATGCATACGTCGTCGGCGTCGAGACGATGGCGCGAATCGGTCTCGCGCTCGGCAGCCGCCACTACGAACTCGGCTTCCACAACACCGCGACGCTCGGCACGCTCGGCGCGGCGGCGGCCGCCGCACGTCTGCTCGGGCTCGATGCGGCGGCCACCGAAAACGCGCTCGGCATCGCCGCGACGCAATCGGCCGGGCTGCGGCTGCAGTTCGGTAGCGAGGTCAAGCCGTTGCACGCGGGCCTGGCGGCACGCGCGGGGCTGCTCGCCGCGGAACTTGCCGAGGCCGGCTTGGCCGGCGCACCGGGCGCACTCGACGGCCCGGAGGGATTCTTCGCCGTGTTCGGCGGCGGTGCGTCGCAACCGGCGCGCGTGCTGGCCGACTGGGGCGCGCCGTGGCAGATCGTGGCGCCGGGGCTGTACTTCAAGCCGTGGCCGTGCTGCACGGCAACTCATTACGCCGTGCAGGCCGCGCTCGATTTGCGCGCCCGCCATCGCATCGCGCCGGCGGACATCGACGGCATCGCGGTCACGTTCCCGCCCGGCGGCGATACGCCGCTGTCGAACCGACTGCCGGCCACCGGCCTCGAAGCGCGCTTCAGCGTGGAATACGCGGTGGCCGCCGCACTGACGGACGGGCCGCCCGGTGTCGCGACGTTCGCCGACGTGCCCGTGCGCGGCGACCTGATCGCGCTCGCCGCACGCGTGACGCGGCGCCACGATGCCGCGGCGCCGCGCGCGTCGACCGATCCTGCGACGCGTTTCTCGGTCGTCGAGATTGCGCTGCGCAACGGCGACACGCTGCGGCAACGCACCGAACGCCTCGTCGGTGCCGACGACCTTGCCGCGAAGTTCGCGGACGCGACCGCTCACGATCCCGCACTCGCGTTCGTCCCGGCACTGATCGACACGATGCGAAGCACGGCCGATCTCGCCCGGCTTTTCCACACCTTTACGCCGCTTCAATCATGAGCACCGATCGCAGCACACTTTCCCGCCGCCAGATGCGTCTCGGGTTGTTCCTCCAGGGCGCTGGACACCACGTCGCCGGTTGGCGCCACCCCGATGCCGAATCCGGCAGCGAGAACTTCGATCTCATGCGCCGCGTCGTGCAGACCGCCGAGCGCGCGAAGTTCGACATGGTCTTCCTGGCCGACGGCCTGACGAGCGGCCCCGACGCGCATCCGTCGATGGCCATGCGCTTCGAGCCGCTGAGCCTGCTATCGGCGCTCGCGATGCATACGCGGCGCATCGGCCTGGCGGCGACCGCGTCGACGACGTACAGCGAGCCTTACCATATCGCGCGCGTGTTCGCCTCGCTCGACCACCTGAGCGGCGGGCGCGCGGCATGGAACGTCGTGACGACTTCATACGACCGCACCGCCGCGAATTTCACGCGCGGCAATCATCCGGATCACGCGCAGCGCTACGAGATGGCCGGCGAATTCGTCGATGTCGTGAAGGGGCTGTGGGACAGCTGGGACGACGACGCGGTCGTCAGGGACAAGGCGCGCGGCGTGTATTTCGACCCGGCGAAGGTGCACACGCTCGATCACGTCGGACACTTCTTCAACGTGAAGGGGCCGCTCAACGCGTCGCGTCCGCCACAGGGCCATCCGGTCGTGATCCAGGCCGGCTCGTCGGGCCCCGGCCAGGAGCTAGCCGCGCGCACCGCGGAAGTCGTGTTCACCGCGCAGCAGACGCTCGAGGAAGCGCAGGCTTTCTATCGCGACCTGAAGGGGCGGCTCGCGGCATACGGCCGCGCCCGGGACGCAATTGCCGTGATGCCGGGCGTGTTCCCGGTGATCGGCCGCACCGAGCAGGAAGCCAAGGACAAATATGCGCAGCTCCAGCAATGGACCGATACGTCGGGTGCGCTGACGCTGCTGTCGGACCGTCTCGGCCACGACGTGTCGAAGTATCCGCTCGACGGCCCGCTGCCCGACCTGCCCGAATCCGACCAGTTGAAGAGCCGCGCGAAGCTGCTGACCGATCTCGCGCGCCGCGAGAACCTCACGCTGCGCGAACTCTATTATCTCGTCGCCGGCGCACGCGGGCATCGGATCGTGTGGGGCACGCCGACGCAGGTCGCGGACGCGCTCGAGGAGTGGTTCGATGGCGGCGCCGCAGACGGCTTCAACATCATGCCGCCCTATTTCCCGGGCGGACTCGACGATTTCGTCGAGCAGGTCGTGCCGGAACTGCAACGGCGCGGCCTGTTCCGCACCGAATACGGGGGAACGACGCTGCGCGACCATCTCGGGCTCGCGCGCCCGCCGAGCCGCTACGCCGCGCGTTGAGTCAGACCGCGAAGCGCGTCAGGTCCAGGGCGATCGGCGCGTCGTCGCGGCTTGCGTGGGCGCGGCCGGCCGGGCCGAGCGCATGGGCGAGGAAGGCCCGCGTGCGCGGGCTTTGCGGCGCGCGGAACAGTTGCGCGGCCGGCCCGTGCTCGACGATCACGCCCGCCTCGGTGAAGTAGACGACGTCGCTGATTTCCTCGGCGAACCGCATCTCGTGCGTGACGAGCACGCAGGTCATGCCGTCGCGCACGAGATCGCGAATCACCGCCAGCACGTCGCCGACGGTTTCCGGATCGAGCGCGGACGTCACCTCGTCGAACAGGATCAGGTCGGGCTGCATCGCGAGCGCGCGGGCGATCGCGACGCGCTGCTGCTGGCCGCCCGACAGCTCGCCGGGGTAGGCATGCGCCTTGTCCGCGAGACGCACGCGTTCGAGCAGTGCGTGTGCGGTGCGCACCGCGTCGGTGCGATCGCGGCCGAGAATCCGTACCGGCGCGACGACGAGATTGTCGATCACGCTCAGGTGCGGAAACAGGTTGTATTGCTGGAACACGAAACCGACCCGCTTGCGCAGCGCGATTTCGTCGCGCTCCGATGCGAGCCGGTCGACGCGCGTGCCGTCGACGTCGATCAGGCCGCGCCGCGGCCGCAACAGCCCGGTGATGCAACGCAGGATCGTGGATTTGCCGGAGCCGGACGGACCGATGATGGACACGGCCTGACCGCGGTGCACGTCGAGATCGATGCCGCGCAGCACGGGCGTCGTACCGTAGGACAGATGCACGTCGCGCAGGCGGACGAGCGGCTCGTCCGCGCCGCGCGGAGTTTCAGTGGAATGCATGACGTCGTTCGAGAAGGCGGGTGAAACGGGCGATCGGGTAGCAGTACGCGAAAAACAGGCCGAGTACCGTGAAATAGACGACGACGGTGAAGTCGGCACGCGCGACGGTGTTGCTCGCGACCTGCGCGGTGTCGAGGAGGTCGTGCACGCCGACCAGCGACGCGAGCGCGGTCGCCATCGCAATGCTCGCATACAGGTTCATCCACGGCGGCAGCATGCGGCGTACGCATTGCGGCAGGATGATCCAGCGGAACACCTGCACGCGGCTGAACGCGAGCGAGCGGGCGGCGTCCCACTGCGCACGCGGAATCGACTGGATCGCGCCGCGGAAGATTTCCGCGAAGTTCGCGCTCGCGGGCAGCGCGAGGCCGAGCGTCACCTTGAACCAGTCCGGAAACGGCAGCGCCGCATGGCCGAACCTGATCTCGAACGGGAATACGTAGGTCGAAAAATAGATCAGCACGAGAAGCGGCGCGTTGCGGAACACCTGCACGTACGCGCGCGCCATGACGCGTGCGATGCCGAGCCGCGACAGCGTCAGCGGGCCGAGCACGAGGCCGGCGAGCGTGCCGATCGCGATCGCGATCGCGCTGATGCCGATGTTGACCAGCATCGCCTTGCCGAGCGCCGGCAGCCACGTGGCGAGCGCGACGAGGGTCGGGTGATGGCGGGCCGCGACGGCCAGCGCGACGACGGCCAGCGCAGCCAGTGTCGCCGCGACGGCGGGCCATCGCACGACGCGCACGGGCTGTGCGCGCAAGTCAATGGCCATAGCCGGGTATCCTCAGGCGGTGTTCCAGCCAGCGTCCCGCGAGGTTGACCGCGAACGTGAGCACGCCGAAGAAGAGCAGGATCAGGATCATCAGCTCGAGCACGTTGTCGCGCTGCGTCCAGATCATGATCGACGCATAGGTGACGTCGCCGACGGCGATCGCCGAGGCGACCGTCGTCATCTTCACGAGGTCGACCAGGTTGTTGACGAGCGCGGGCAGCGCGAAGCGCACCGCGAGCGGCAGTTGCACGTGCCAGAGCCGCTGGCGGCGGCTGTAGCCGAGCGATTGCGCTGCCTCGAGCGTTGCGCGCGGGACCGCGTCGAGGCCGGCGCGCAGCGCTTCAGCATGGAACGCGCCCTTGTGCAGCGAGATCACGATGACGCTCCAGAGGAACGGCGTCAGCGGATTGCCGCCCAGATCGCGCAGTGCGGCGCTGATCAGCATGTTGACGACGAGGAATGCGCAGAACAATTGCACGAGCGTCGGTGTGTTGCGGGTGACTTCGACGAAGGCACGCGCAGGGCGCGCGAGCGCCGCGCTCGGCGATACCAGCAGCGCGGCGAGCACGATGCCGCAGGCGAGGCTGCCGAACGCGGTCGCGATCGACAGTTCGAGCGTCACGCCCATCCCGTGCACGAACGACGCGCGTTCGTCCGGGGCGAGCACGAAGCTGTAATCGAGGCCGAACGTGCGGAGTGCATCGACGGCGGCGGCCACCGTCATGTGCGCTGCGCCTTGAGCTTCGCGTGCAGGTCGAGCACGGCTTGCGACGGCGTCATTCCGTTCTTCCGCTCGACGTCGAGCAGCCAGCCGCTGCGGTGCCAGTCCTGGACGATCCGGTCGAGCGCGTTTTGGGTATCGGTCTCGCCCTTGCGGACCCAAATCACGGCCGGCGACGGAATCAGGTCGCTCGACAGCGGGGTCGTATAGTCCTTCCAGTCGAGGTTGCGCGCGACGAGCATGCGCAACGTCGGTGCGACGTGCACGGCGGCCACGCAGTTGTTGCCGCGCAGTGCGAGCAGCGATTCCGGCTGACCGCGGAAGGCCTTCACCTGCGCGCCGTATTCCGTCGCGAGCGGCTTCGTGTAGTTGCTGCCTTGCGACACGCAGACCGGCTTGCCGCGCAAGTCGGCCCAGGACTTGATAACGCTGTCCTTGCGCGCGATCAGCGCGCCGCCGATGGATTCGAACGGCGTCGGCGCATACGACAGTATCTCCGCGCGCTCCGTCGTCAGCTCCATGTTGGCGATCAGCGCGTCGACCTTGCCCTGCTGCAGGAACTGCACGCGGTTCGACGGCTGCACCGGTGTCAGCTCGGCGTCGACACCGAGCCGCTTCGCGACGTCGTTCGCCAGATCGACGTTGAAGCCGACCGGTTTTTGCGTCGCGGGATCGAGCGAGCCGAACGGCGGGCCCGACAGGATCACGCCGATCGAGATCTTGTGACGTTGATGGATGCGATCGAGCGTGCTGTCCGCGCGAGCGACACCGGAAAAAGCGGAAAGGAGGGCGGCGAGGAAAAGCGCGTGGCCCGACGTAGTGCGAAACGATCTGCTGAACATGGGAAAGAGGAACGTTGTTGGAGCGACGCGGGGCGGAGCGTCGCGCGCCCGGTTGTCGGGAGCCTGTATTTTCGGGATGTGGAACGCATCCAAGAACCAACAAATTCTCATACCGTTATCTGATCCTCCGATTTACGCAGAGGAACGCGACGTTTTCGCGGCCAAAATGGCGGTGTAGCGGAGGGCTCGCGCGAGCGGATGCTGAACGGATCTGCGCGAACCGGTCGGCCGGCCGCGCCATGCGGCGCGGCGCCAGCGATCACGCACGCGCATGCGGCCCCGTGGCTCGGGGCGATGCCCGCTGGAAGACGACTCGAGCGTGTGGCGGACAACCGTTTGAACTCGCGGTGGTTTCACTTCCCTGGGTCGACGACGACCGGCGAAACGGCGTCGTCGACCCGGAATCGGTGGAGGAGGTGATTCGTCATGCGAATCAAAATAATTCTGTCGTGGGTGCCCTCCGACTCGTCGGCTCAGGGAACATCCGGAAACCGTTGACCGTCAGTCAAACGTGATCAAGTCCTTGAAGATCAGTTTTCCCCAGTTGTTTCCGCGCGCGTGAACAAGCAGTCCACCGTCCGAAAGTCCGCCGAGTGATATCGGCGCGAAACCCAGTTTTTCCGCAAGCGCGCCGATCTCCGCCGCGGCACCGTCATCATCGCTCGCGAGGAACACGACTCTCCTGCCGCCCTGTACGGCCGGGTCCTGGCCGAGAATGGCCGCCGCCAGATGATTGAAGCCTTTCACCAGCCTGGCTCCGGTGAACGCGTGCGCGACGAACGCAGAGGAGGGAAGACCGTCCAGTTCCTCGGGCGGGGCGAAGGTGTTCGTCACGTCGACGATGATCTTGCCCGTCCAGTCCGGCAGCGCTTTCGCGACCGCCGGGTGCGACTCGAAACGGACCGCCAGAAAGATGATGTCCGCCTTGACCGCTTCCGCCAGCGTGGCGGGAATGATCGAACGCCCGATCGCTGCCGCATCGGACGCGAAGCTTGCCGGATCGCGCGTGCTTGCAACGGCCACGTCGATGCCGTTGCGGGCGAACGCCCTGGCCAATGCGTGGCCGATCTTGCCGAAGCCGACGATTGCGTAACGCATGGGTTTCTCCTTCGTTTCTCGGTGTGCTCAGAGCTTGTAACCGCCGCTCGCTTCAATCGTTTGGCCGGTGACCCAATGGCCCTCATCGGACGCCAGGAACGCCACGACAGCGGCGATTTCCGCAGGCTCGCCGAAGCGGCCCAGCGCGATCTGGGCCTCGGCCGCCTTGACGAGTTCGGGATTCTCCCGAAAGGCGGCGTTCGCATCCGTTCGCGTGAAGCCCGGCGCCACGGCGTTCGCGGTGATGCCACGCGGCCCCAGCTCGATTGCGAGCGTATGGGTCAGGGTATTGATGGCTGCTTTCGCCATCGAGTAGACGGGCGCGGCCGTCACGGGCTTCGTGGCGGCCGCGGAAGATATGTTGATGATGCGCCCGCCGTCGGCGAGGCGATCCAGTGCGGCTTGAATGATGAAGAAGGGCGCGCGGGCGTAGACCGCCATCAGGGTGTCCCAACTCTCAGGCGTCGCTTCCTTGAAGCCGAGCCAGCCGGAATTGCCGGCGTTGTTGACCAGAATGTCGAGAGTCTTGCTTCCGTTCCGCCTCGTGAACTCGTCGTCGAGTCTTTCGAACAATGCCGGGACGGTCGTCGGATCAACGAGATCGGCGTGGACGGCGAACGCCTTGCCTCCCGCTTTCTCGATGGCCACGATCGTTTCGTCCGCGCCGGATGTGCTGGCGTTGTAGGTCAGTGCGACGGTCGCCCCGTCCTTTGCCAGACGTTCGGCGATGGCGCGGCCAATGCCTCGTGATGCCCCGGTCACGAGCGCGGTCTTGCCCTTCAGTGATTGCGTCATCTTTTTTCTCCTCAGAGCTGTGCCAGGCCGCCGTCAACGGCGACCTCGCTGGCGGTCATGAAGCTGCTGTCCGACGACGCAAGAAAGGCCGCCACCGCGCCGATCTCGGCCGGATCGGCCATACGCTGGAGCGGCGTCATCGCACCGTAGGCCTTCTGGCCCGCTTCGCCCAGCGCCTCCTTGGCGAGTTCGGTCGCCGTCGCCCCGGGCGACAGCACGTTGACCCGGATGCCGGTGCCCTTCAGGTCCGCCGCCCAGGTCCGCGCGAGGTTGCGCACCGCGGCCTTGCTCGCGCTGTAGGCCGTGAATCCCGGGGCTCCCGTGGTGCCGGCGCTCGATCCGGTCAGGATGATCGAACCACCCGGGCCCATCAGCGGCAGCGCCTTCTGGACCGTGAAGATCGAACCCTTCACGTTGGTGTCGAAGATTTCGTCGATGTGCTCGGCGGTGAGCTGGCCGAGCGGAAGCGGGCTTCCCGCTCCGGCGTTGGCAAAGACGATGTCGAGGGTGCCGCGCTCCGCCTTGACCGCCGCGTAGAGCCGGTCGAGGTCGGCCGGATCGGCGACCGAGCCCTTCACCGCGCGGGCATTGGGCCCCAGCTCGGCCACCGCGGCGTCGAGTGCCGCCTGCCGGCGGCCGAACAGGTAGACGAAAGCGCCTTCCTCGATGAAGCGCTGCGCCGCGGCGCGGCCGATGCCGGTTGCGCCGCCGGTGATCACGGCAGTCTTGCCATTCAGTCTGTTCATGTCGTGCATCCTTCGAAACAAAAGTGACACGCCGATTCTGGAGCACTTGATTCATGAAGCCAATTGACTGAATATCTATAAGTACCATCTACTTTATAGATAGATATGCTGGACAACGTCACCATCAATCAACTTCGGGCGTTCGTTGCCGTGTGTGACCAGGGAAGCTTTTCCGGCGCCGCGAGGGAGCTGAGGCGTGCACAGTCGGCGGTCAGTCATGCGATCAGCGCGCTCGAGAGCGCGTTCGACGTGGTGCTGTTCGAGCGCAACACGCGCAAAGCGACGCTCACGGCCGCGGGCCGCAGCCTCCTGCCTGATGCACGCGGGGTGATCTCGCGCACCGAGGAAATGAAGATGCGTGCGGTGGCGATTGCCGAGACCGGCGTCCCGCAGGTCTCGATCGCCGTGGACACCTATTTTTCGCGGGCGCACCTGATTGAATGCCTGCACACCGTGCAGGCGGACTTTCCGACGGTTGCAATCAATCTGCGCATGACAACCATGCAGGGCGGCGAGCGTCTGGTTCTCGACGGGACGTGCGCATTGGCGGTCACGATCACGGACGTGCCCGAGCTGAGCCCGGGCACCGTGGAACGGCATCATTTATGCGATGCGCAGATGGTGACCGTCTGCGGGCCATCGCACCCGCTGGCCGCGATGGCGATGCCGATCCCGCGCGAGGAATTCGGCCGGCACATCCAGCTCGTCGTCACCGACAACCAGCCCGATGCGGAAAAGACCCAGCAGGGAGTCGCCAGTGAACGCCAATGGTGGGTGAACGACCTCGGCGCGAAGCACGACTTGCTCAAAGGCAGCCTGTGCTGGGGGCACATGCCGCGCCACATGGTCGAGGCGGACCTCGCCAACGGCGCCCTTGTCGAGCTCAAGCGGCGTGCCTGGCACATGCGTCCCCTGACGTTCATGATCTCGCAGCGGCGCGGGTACGCGCTTTCCGGATGCGAGGCGCGGCTGGTCGAACTGCTCGGCAATCGGGCGCCACAAAAGGCGGGAAGAGGGAAGTCGACGTAACGTGCGGCCGCTGACGGGTTGAATTCGCAATCGAAAGTCGCCAGTCGGAGGGCGGCTGTCGGTTGATTCCTGCCATTTTCATTTGTTCGCTCGCGCCCGCCGGATGCGCACTCAACTGTCGGCTCCAGAGATGGTGCGATCCCTTGGCCATCCCGCTGATGAGTCGCATCGTCGCTGAGCGAATCGTTGGCGAGGGCCAGCGCGAACGGCGATTTGCGGTTTGCAGCCCGGCCGAATCGGCGGGCAGGTCGAATACTCGGGCTCCTGACTGATGAACTCCAGCGCCGTCGCCCCGCCAACCAAAAAGCTTGACTGTGAGAGCATATGCTCCTATTCTTTGTCTGAAGGGAGCATATGCTCTCATTTTCGAACGGAGCGAAGCGATGAACGAGCCTGAGATTCTTGTGAGCGGTGCAACCGGACGCACCGGAGGTATGGCGATTGACGAACTGCTCAAGATGCACAAACGCGTGCGTGCCTACGTGCGCACCGATGACGATCGGGCGGCAGCCCTGAGGCGGCGCGGTGTCGATGTCGCGGTCGGCGACTTCACCGGCATCGACGACATTCGGGCAGCGATGGAAGGCATCCGATCGGCGTATTTCCTTCATCCGATCGCGCCGGGGATCATCGGGGCCGCAGCCTATTTCGCACAGGCGGCAAAGGAGGCGGGGGTCACGGCGATCGTCAACATGTCGCAGATTTCCGCGCGCCGGGCGTCGCTGAGCCACGCGGCACAGGATCACTGGGTCTCCGAGCAGGTCTTCGATTGGTCGGGCGTCGCGACGACGCATTTGCGCCCGACGTTCTTTGCCGACTGGCTCGTCTATCCGCATTTTGCGCGGGAGATATGGGCCACGAAGAAGATCGAATTTCCGTTTGGCAACGGCCGTCACGCGCCCATCTCCAGCGACGACCAGGGACGCGTGATCGCCCACCTCCTCGCCAAACCCGAAGGCCACGGGGGCAAGACCTACACGCTGCACGGCCCCGTCGAGATGAACCACGTCGAGATCGCGGACGCGATGAGCGAGGTTCTCGGCGCCCGGATCGAATACGCGCCGATTTCCATCGAGGCATTCCGAATCAAGATGGAGACCCTTTACAAGTTTCCGCCGTTCCTCACGCAGCATCTGGTCGAAGTCGCGCAGAACTACCGAGACGGCATCTTCTCGGGCACCAACGACGCCGTCGAGAAGATCACCGGAACGCCGCCGCTGTCGGTCCAGCAGTTCGTCGAGAAATATCGGGCCGCATTCGTGTGAACACGTCCCTGAAACGAATCGAGGGGTTTGAACATGTCACCCATCCAGCCTGATCGTCACCCGTTTCTCGATGATCTGACGGCCGATGCCGAACTGGTCAGCTCGGTGTTGCGCACGCCCGTGACCGGGCGCGACGAAATCCGGCTCGCCGTCGACGCCGTCGGGACCTTTTACGTCTCGCAGACGCCCACGTTCGTTCAGGCCGTCGGCTCGCGGCTCTTTCTCGAATACGAGGCCGTACTGACGAGCGGCGAGATGCTGAGCGCGGTCGTGGTCGTCGATCGCAACGCCGACGGCTCGGTGCCGCGAGTCAGCGTGCGAATGAGCCCGCTTGGCGCCGTACTGACTCTCGCGACCCATCTGCGGGAGTCGCTTTCGAAACAGTTGCCGGAACACGTCTTTCTCTGAGCCAGGCACCCGCGTGCTCATGGCGGGCGTCGACACGCCCCCGGCACGCGGCTTTTGAAACAGGAGCTTGTCATGGATATCAAGAACGCCACCGTCTTCATCACCGGCGCCAATCGCGGCCTGGGCCTCGCTTTTGCACGCGAGGCGCTGCGGCGCGGGGCGGCGAAAGTGTACGCCGGTATGCGCAACACGAGCGGTTTCGACGAGCCGGGCATCGTGCCGGTCAGGATCGATGTCACGGATCCGGCGTCGATCGCCGAGGCCGCGAAACGGGCGGCCGACACGACGCTGCTGATCAACAACGCGGGCATCGCCGCGCTGATCGACGGGCCTTTGGCGGCCGACATGCAAGCGCAGTCCGCCCGCTTGTTCGATACCAACTACTACGGCGTGGTGCGCGTCACACAGGCCTTCGAACAGATCCTCGCGGCCCAGCCGCATGCCGCGATCATCAACGTGCTCTCCGATATCGTGTGGCTCCCTCGGCCCTATCTGACGCCGTATGCCGCGTCGAAAGCCGCCGCCTGGAGCTACACGAACCAGCTTCGCTTTCACCTGCGCGAGCGCGGCATCCAGGTTCTCGGCCTGCACGTCGGGTTCGTGGATACCGATCTGACCAACGGCATCGACGTGCCCAAAGCCAGTCCCGGCGACGTCGTACGACGGACCTACGACGCGCTCGCCGCCGGCAAGAGCGAGGTCATGGCCGACGAGGGGACCGCGGTGCTGAAGAGCACGCTCGCGGCCGAGATACCCGGCTACATCACGCCGCCGGCAGGGCTTTGAACACCGCGGTCGACACGGGCCGGATTGGGCGGCGAGACACGAGGTGCGCGGATCGTGCGCCAGCGTTGTCGCTCCCGGCTATCATCGATGGATACGACCATACCCTTGCGCGACGTGTGCGTCGCGTTCGCGCAAGGAACCGAAATCAGGAGTGCCCCCGATGTTGCCCGTCAACCAGCCGCTTGGCATCGATCAATGCAACTGCTTCACCGTAAGGAAGGCGAGCAGGCAGATCTCCCGACTCTACGATAGTCATCTCGAGCCCTCGGGCTTGCGCATCACGCAATTCCTCACGCTGGCCGCCCTGCGCGAAGTGGGAAGTACGCCGGTCAACGCCCTTGCCGAACGGCTCGATATCGAACGAACGGCGATGGGGAAGATGGTTGGCTTCCTGGAGCGCGACGGCTTCGTCACGATCAAGCCGTCGCCCACCGACGGCCGCAGCCGCCTCGTTGAACTTACAGAGGAGGGACGGCGCCTGCACGAAAGAGCCTCCCCGCTCTGGCAGGAAGCGCAACGGGAGTTCGAGCAACTGAACGGTGTGGCCAATGTGACGGCGTTGCGAGAAGGGTTGAGAGGCGTGCAGATCGGCGACGTATCGATGCGCTCGTCGCAAGACTGAGCAGTCATTCGACGAAGGGCGATGAAATCCGCTGTCGTTATCGCTGGCCTGCATCGCGCAGCAGTCCGAGGCGCACGAGGCTTTCGGCGGTAGCAACAAGGGCGTCCTCGCGCGGGCGGGGCGACCAGCCGAGCAAGCCGATGGCCTTCTGGCTGGTGGCGTTCAGGTTGCGGCCGAGCAGCGGCAGCGATCCTCGCAGCGCCGGATCCCTGAGCGCGCCGATGCGCACCAGCCAGTCGGGCAGCACCCGGGTGGACACATGGCGCGCGGCATCGCCCATGCGCGTCTTGAGCACCTGCGCGACTTCGGCGAGCCACATGCTTTCGCCGGCAATGGCAATGAAGCGCTCTCCGTTCGCGGCGTCGTGGATCATCGCCCGCACATGCAGGTCGGCGACGTCGCGCACGTCGACGAAGCCGGAATTGATGCGCGGATTGCCGGGCTGGCCGTTCAGCATGCCCCTGATCAGGCGGATGGAGTGCGAATAGTCGTCGCCGAGCACGGGCCCGACAACCGTCACCGGGTTGATCGCGGACAGTTGCATGCCGTGCCCTTCTCGCGCGACGAAGTCCCATGCCGCGCGTTCCGACAACGTCTTCGACTTCTGATAAGGCCAGACATCGGCGGCCGTCAGGTTGCTCCAGTCGGTTTCGTCGAAGGGGCGGTTCATTGGCCCGTGTCCGGCGCAAATCGCACCGAAAGCGGAGGTCAGCACGACGCGCCGGACACCCGCGTCCCGCGCCGCACGCAGCACGCGCAGCGTGCCTGCCACGGCGGGCTTGACCCAATCGTCTTCACTCGACTGCGTGCCGGTGGGCGTGGGCGACGCGCCATGCACGACGTAGGCGCAGCCGGCGGTTGCCCGTTGCCAGCCGTCGTCGGCGAGGAGATCCGCCTCGACGAATGACAGACGATCTCCGGGTTCCGCGCCGCCTCTTTCGAGCTGGGCGCGCACCTGCGTTTCGCGCGCGAGCGAGCGGACGGTGGTTCGTACCTGATAGCCGCGATGCAGCAGCGCCAGGATGCAGTGTTGTGCAATGAAGCCGGTGCCGCCCGTTACGAGAACCGATTCGAGGCTGGTATTGCTGTTCATGTCGTTGAATGTCAGGGACGAAGAACCGGAAGGTTAAGGGCCGGTCTGCCGCTTGTTAATGCTTTATAGTGCGATTTACTTGCGCGACAGTACGATGATGAGCGACGATCCCTTCTCCGACATCCTGAGATTCGCGAACGCCGAATCGCTGGCAACGGGAGGCTTCTCGGCCGGCGGCGCCTGGGCCATTCGCTTTCCGGCACCCGACAAGATCAAATTCTTTGCGGTGGTGAAGGGCACGTGCTGGGTTTGCATCGACGAAGAGGAAACGCCGATCCGCTTTGAAAGCGGTGATGTCGGTCTGCTGACGGCAAAACGATCCTTTGTCCTCGCCAGTGATCCTGGCGTTCCACCCGTCGATGCGATGGCGTTGTTCTCGGGCGCCGGCAAGTCGTCGGCGACACTGGGCAACGGCGATGATTTCGCCCACATCGGAGGACACGTCCTGCTCGATCCGGTAACCGGCAACTTGCTGTCGGACGTACTGCCGCCCTGGATTCACGTACCGGCCGCATCGCCGCAGGCAGTGAGGGTGCGCTGGCTTCTCGAGCAACTCGTGGAAGAGCGTGCGGCCGATCTGCCCGGCGCGCAGCTCGTATCGGCCCAGCTCTCGCAACTGCTTTTCATTCAGATACTGCGCGCCCATCTGAACGCGTCCGCGCCGTTGGCGGGATGGTTGCGTGCGTTGAGCAACCCACGCATCGCACCGGCACTGCGATTGATGCACGGTGATCCCGCACGCACGTGGCATCTGGACGAGCTTGCCGCCGCGTGCGCGATGTCACGAACCACGTTCGCTGCGCACTTCAGGGCGAGCGCTGGCGTCGCGCCGCTGACCTATCTCGGCCAGTGGCGCATGCGGGTTGCGGAACGCCGTTTGCGCGACGAGAGCATCCCGGTCGCCCTGCTTGCGCAGTCGCTCGGCTATTCGTCCGAAAGCGCATTCAGTAACGCGTTCAAGCGCATGTCCGGACATGCGCCGACGGCCTATCGTCATATCGCTCGAACGGCTGCCGAAAACATCGGCAGTGAACGCGGCGGCGTTCGCGGGGAAAGCTGACGCTGCCGGTTCGGCACTGCCGCCGTCTCATGGCGGCGCTTCAATGAGAACCGTCGAGGTTCATGCCGGCACGGCGGGCGGCGCCGCGGCATGCACGCCAGGCAGCGCCGGCAGCGCATCGAGCAGCGACGCGGTGTACGGGTGCGCCAGCGCGTCGGCGGGCGTGTCCCTCGATGCTACCGGGCTCTTGTCGAGCACGCTCACGCGGAACGGCAGCGCAGACAAATCGGAGTGGGAGCGGATGGCGTCGAACGTCATGATGAGGCGATCGGCGCGGGTCGAAGCGGCCTGATCAACGGGTTTGGCATGCCGAATTATTTTGCGGCGCCGTTCGCACGGTCAAACAATCAAGAAGAATATCGAAAGCCGAAAATATTCGTTCCTGCCGCCCCGGGCGCTTGCGTTATGGTCAGTGGCTGCGCCCCCCGCAGCGCGTTCCCAGCGCATGCTGGACGGCCCGGCGCGAGCGTGCTCGCCGTCGCGATGCCGGCATGCCGCCACCGATCGAACGGAATCACGAGGAATGCAGATGAACGATCCACGCGAACGATACGCGACGCGCAGCGCACGCCGTGGCGCGACGAACGGAGCCGCGTCATGAGCGGCGCGCGCAGACGACTGAAGACGCTCGTCGGTGCGGCGAGCGTGCTGTACGCGCCCGGCGACCCGGACGTCGTGCACGGTGTGCGCCGCGCGGCGTCGCTCGCACGCAAGGCGGAAGCCGAGAAGATCACTGGCCTCTTTACCGCCGACCTGCTGCAGGCCGACGCGGCTGGCCTGGCCGGCACCACGGGCAGCCAGGAGCCGATCGTCGCGCTGGCGGCATTGAGCCAGGCGACCTCGTCGATCGGGCTCGTCGCGACGGTGTCGACCACGTATCACCATCCGTACAACCTCGCGCGACTGATCGGCACGCTCGATCACGTCAGCGGCGGGCGGGCCGCGTGGAATGCGGTCACGTCGTCGGTCGGCGAGGAGAATTTCGGCGACGCGGCGTTGCCCGACCCCGAACGGCGTTACGCCCGTGCGGCCGAATTCGTCGAAGTCGTCAACGCGCTGTTCGATGCGAACGATCCGCGTGCGACGCGGCGCGCGCAGGGCGGCGGCCTCTCGGTCGACCCGCGCAAGCTCGGTGCGATCGACTACCACGGCGAGCACTTCCAGGTGCGGGGGCCGCTGAACGTGCCGCCGTCGCCGCAGCGCCGGCCGGTGCTGTTTCAGGCCGGGCAGTCGGCCAGCGGCGTATCGCTCGGCGCGAGGTACGCGGAGGTCGTCTACACGTCTCAGCCGACGCAGGACGATGCGCGCGCGTTCGTCGCCGAGCTGCGCCGGCAGGACGCCGCCTTCGGTCGCGGCGACCGGCCGCCGCTCGTGATGAACTCGTTTCATTCGGTGATCGGCGAGTCCGATGCCGACGTCGCGCGACGATTGCGCGACAAGCATGAGCGCATCGATTACGAACAAGGCAGGCTGAAGCTCGCCGACATGCTCGGCGGCAGTGTCGACTTGCGCGACCTGCCGCTCGATCAGCCGCTGCCGGCGGCGTTGCTGCCTGCTATCGACAGCGTCCATCGCCGGCGAGGGCGTGTCGCCATCTTCGTCGCCTATGCGCGCCAGCGGCTGACGCTGCGCGAACTGATCATCCGCGCACAGGAGACCGGCCACTGGTTCGTCGCCGGTACGCCCGAGCAGCTCGCCGATGCGATCGAGGCGCGCTATCGCGAGGGGCTCGTCGACGTGCTGTCGCTGCACGGGCTCGGCCAGCCGGACCAGGAAGACCTGCTGCTCAACGGCCTGCTGCCCGAATTGCGGCGTCGCGGCCTGCTCGATACCGACTACGTGGGCGGCGATTTCCGCGCGAATCTGGAGCTGCCGGCGCTGCGGCGCGAAACAGCGGAGGCGTGAGCGGGCGAACGATGCACCGTGCGTCGCGTTCGGCGGTGCGCCATTCCGCCATATCGCGCGATCAGATATTCATCGAAAAAATAACCATTTGGTACACGCTTCGGCACGCATTACAGTCTCGCCTCCTGCCGGCTGCGACGCCGGTCGTTCCGACGTTATTTCAGAAATTCGCCACATGAATCGTTTGATGCGTTCCAGGGTCCGCCGTGCCGCGGCCGCGCTGTTCGTGCTCGGCCTCGTGCCGGCTTCCCATGCGGCCCAGCCGACGTTGCGCGTCGGCATCGACGCCGAGTCGTATCCGCCGTTCTTTTCGAAGGACGCGGGCGGCAAGTGGAAGGGCTGGGAAATCGACGTGCTCGATGCCGCGTGCGGCAAACTGAACGTGCGGTGCGAGCTCACCGACATTGCGTGGGACGGCCTGATTCCGGCACTGCAGAACCGCAAGATCGACGTGATCTGGTCGTCGATGACGATCACCGGCGAGCGGCAGAAAGCGATCGATTTCAGCCGTGCCTATTACGAATCGCCGACGGTGTTCGTCGGCGCGAAAAGCGACCGGCGCCGCGTCGACTGCGCGGTGCCCGCGAGCGTCAAGGGCAGCGTGATCGGTGTCGAGGCCGGCACGAACTTCTCGGCGTTCCTCGATGCCCGCTTCAAGCAGGACGCGCAGATCAAGGCATTCGACAAGTTCGACAACGCGCTCGCGGATCTGGTGTCCGGCCGTGTCGACTACGTGCAGGAAGGCAAGGGGCTGTTCACGGCCTTCCTCGCGTCGCGCGACGGCAAGGACTTCGAGGTCAAGGCGACCTGCGCGGACAATCCGCTGCTGGGCCTTGGGGTCGGCGCGGGCGTGCGCCGCGGCGATGCGCTGCGCGGCAAGCTGTCGACCGCGATCGCGCAGCTGCAGCAGGACGGTACGTGGGATGCGATCACCGCCCGCTATCCGAACCTGAAGGGCACGATCGAGAAGGGCCGCTGACCCGATGGCCGCGGACGACTCGCTGCTCGCGCTGCTTGCATTCGACGACGGTGGATATGGCCACGTGTTCGCGGGCGCGTTCGCGCTGACGTTCGGCGTCGCGGCGGCGTCGTTCTGCACCGGCGTGCTGCTCGGCATCGCCGGCGCGCTCGGCAAGCTGTCGCGCCACGCGCCGCTCGCATGGCTCGCGCGGCTCTACACGACGCTGGTGCGTGCGCTGCCCGAGCTGTTGTGCCTGCTGCTCGCGTTCTATGCGCTCGCGCCTGCCGTCGAGGTCGCGCTGCACCGCGGCGGCCTGGTGCCCGACGGCTTCGCGTTCCCGCCGTTCCTCGTTGCTGCGCTGTCGCTCGGTTTCATCCAGGGCGCGTATCTGACCGACATTTTCCGCGCGGCGCTCGTCAACGTGCCGATCGGGGAGATCGAAGCCGCGCATGCATACGGGATGACGCCATGGCAGACGTTCACGCGCATCCGGCTGCCGGCCGCCGCGCGGCTCGCATTGCCGGGCGTCGGCAACGTGTGGCTGAACGCGACCAAGGACGCGTCGTTCATCAGCGTGCTCGGCTCGTTCACGGACTTGCTGAAGGCGAGCCAGCTCGCGGCCGGCGCGACCCGTCACTACGTATTCTTCTATCTCGTCACGGCCGCGTTGTTCCTGCTGCTGAGCATCGCGTCGACGGGCATCTTCGCGGTGCTCGAGCGGCACGCGAACCGTGGCACGAGGCGCGCAACCGCATGATCTTCTCGCTGCCGTTCCTGTTCGATACGGTGATGCCGAAGCTGCTCGCCGCGGTGCCGACGACGCTCGCGCTGACGCTGCTGTCGGGCACGGCCAGCGTGCTGCTCGGCGTGCCGCTCGCGCTTGCCGCTGGTGCGCGCCATGCGCCGCTGCGCTGGTCCGCGCGCGGCTGGATCATGCTCGTTCGCGGCACGCCGCTGCTCGTTCAGCTGTATTTGCTGTACTACGGATTCGGGCAGATCGTCCCGCGCGAATGGATGCGCGACAGCTGGGCATCGCCGCTGCTGCGCGACGCGTTCTGGTACGCAATCGTCGCGTTGAGCGTGAACGAGAGCGCGTATGTCGCGACGATTCTGCGCGGCGCGATCGCCGGCGTGCCGGCCGGCGAGATCGAGGCCGGGTACGCATACGGCATGACGCGCGTGCAGGTGCTGCGCCGCATCGTCGGCCCGCGCGCGTGGCGGCTCGCGCTGCCCGCGCTCATCGGCGAGGCGATCCTGCTGCTGAAATCGACCGTCCTCGCGTCGACCGTGACGGTGTTCGACGTGATGGGAACGGCCAATACGCTGCGCTTCGAGACGTTGCGCGTCTACGAGCCGCTGGCCGGCGCGGCCGTCGTCTATGTCGTGCTGGTCGCGCTCCTCACCATTCCGGCCTCTCGTCTCGAGAGGCATGTCAATCGCCATCTGGCGCGCGCCCCCCACGCTCGCGTGCCTGCACGCCGTCGCCGCGCGTCGCCCAACGCGTGGGCGGCACCCAACTGATTCCTGCCCTGGTAACGAACCCCACGATGTCCGATCCTCGCCCCTTGCTGTTTTCCCTGTACGAACAAGCCAGCGTCGGCTGCGGCGGCGCGCCGAGCCTGTGGACCCATCCGGCCGACGAACGGCTGCGCGCGAATACGCTCGCGTTCTGGTCGGATCTCGCACGCACGGCCGAGCAGGCCGATCTCGACATGCTGTTCTTCGCGGACGTGCTCGGCCTGTACGACGTCTATGGCGGGTCGGCCGACGCGGCACTGCGATGGGCGGTCGAGGCGCCCGCGAACGATCCGATGATGCTGATTCCGGCACTTGTCGCGCAGACCGAGCGGCTCGCGTTTGGCGTGACGGCGAGCACGACCTACGAGCATCCGTTCGCGCTCGCGCGCCGCTTCAGCACGCTCGATCATCTGAGCAACGGCCGGATCGGCTGGAACATCGTGACGTCCTACCTGACGAGTGCGGCGCGCAACTTCGGGCTCGACCGGATGGTCGGCCACGACGAACGCTACGCGCGCGCGGAGGAATTTCTCGACGTCGTGTACAAACTGTGGGAAGGGAGCTGGGCGGACGACGCGGTCGTGGCCGACAAGCACGCGCCGCGCTATGCGCGTGGCGACCGCGTGCGGCCGATCGCGCACGAGGGCACGCACTATCGCGTGCAGGGGCCGCACGTCTGTGCGCCGTCGCCGCAGCGCTCGCCCGTGCTGATCCAGGCCGGCTGGTCCGGGCGCGGGCGCGAGTTCGCGGCGAAGCACGCGGAGGTGGTATTCGTCGCGAAGTCGAATCCGCACGAGATCCGCGCCGGCCTCGACGAGATTCGCCGGCTGGCGGCCGAACGCGGCCGGGCGGCGGACGACGTGAAGTCGCTGACCGTGCTGCGGATCGTGACCGCGCGCTCCTCGAGCGACGCGAAGGAGAAATACCACGCGCTGCAGCAGCACTACCATCAGCACGCACAGCTCGTCAGCTATGCGGGCGACACCGGTATCGACATCGACCGCTACGCGGACGACGAACCGCTGACGACGCGCACGGAAGGGCTCACGTCCTACGTCGTGCGGCCCGACGGCGGCGGCAAGCCGCTCACGGCCGGCGACGTGCGGCGCAAGTTCGCGAGCGTTACGCGCGGCACCGACCTGATCCTCGTCGGCGCGCCGGACGAAGTCGCGGATCAGCTCGCCGAGCATGCACGGCAGTCGACCACGAGCGGCTACATGCTCAATCCGCTGATCAGCCCGGGCACGCTGGACGATTTCGCCGAACTGATCGTGCCCGAACTGAAAAAGCGCGGCCTGTACCGGACGACTTCGCCGGCCGGTACCTTCCGCTCGCGGCTGAGCGGCCGCGACCGTCTGCCGGACACCGCGCATGGCGCGTCGTTCCGGCAATCCGCATCCGACGAACGGTGACGAGCCGGGCGATACCGAGCTGCTACCAGGGGAGGTACGTGACGTGAATCACGACGTGCTGTTCCGGTTTCAACCACGCCGTGCCCGACAGGGGTATCCGGCATGAATGCGACGGCGAACGGGATTGCCGGTGCGACGCGCGAAAGTCGATCACATCGATCGGCATCGCCACCGGTCCTGCGCGCGGCTGGCATCGCGAAGCGTTTCGACGCGACCGTCGCGCTGTCGGCGTTGAATCTGTCGATCGACGCGGGCGAAGTCGTCGCGCTGATGGGCGCGAACGGCGCGGGCAAGTCGACCTTCGTCAAGATCCTGAGCGGCGCGCTGCGCCCGGACGGCGGCACGCTGACACTGCGCGGCGAACCGTATCGACCGGCGTCGCCGCACGCCGCCAAGCGGCTCGGTGTCGCGACCGTCCACCAGTCGGTCGTCGACGCGGTCGTGCCGACGCTGTCGATCGCCGACAACCTGCTGCTCGACCGGCTGTGCGATCGGGCGTCACCGTGGCGTGCGACGCCGGCCGCACGGCGTGCCGCGGCGCGACCGCTCGCCGAGCGGGTCGGGCTCGACGTCGACCTGGCCGCGCCGCTGGCGTCGCTGTCGCTGGCGGACCAGCAGCGCGTGACGCTGGCGCGCGCGCTTGGCGGACAGCCGTCGCTGCTGATACTCGACGAGCCGACCGCCAGCTTGTCCGCACCGGAGGCCGAGCGGCTCTTCGCGCTGCTGGACGCGTTGCGCCGCGATGGCGTGGCGATCCTGCTGGTGTCGCATCGGCTCGGCGATTTGCGCCGCATGGCCGACCGCGTGGCGATCGTCCGCGATGGCCGGATCGTCGCGGATCTGCCCGCGCCCGTCGATTTCGATGCGGCGGTGGAAACGATGATCGGACGGCCGTTGCCGAAAACGCGTGAGCTGGCACCGGCCCGCGCCGCGGCGCGCGAGTCGGACGCCGCGTTCAGCATGCGGCGTATTCGGCTGACGCCGGCCAGCACGCCGTTCGACCTCGATGTCCGGCACGGCGAGATCGTCGCGATCGCGGGCCCGGTCGGCGGCGGCAAGTCGCGTCTTGCCAACACGATCTTCGGCGCCGCGCGGGCGGTGTCCGGCGACATGACGCTCGACGGCCGCCCGTGGCGCCCGCGTTCGCCGGCCGATGCGATTCGCGCCGGCGTCTTCCTGGCCGGCGAGGACCGTTGGCGCACGTCGCTGTTTCCCGACAGCGTGCCGTTCGCGTCGATCGCGGGCACGATCGGTTTTCCGTTTCTGGCGCGCTGGTTCGCGCGCGGCCCGGTGGGCAGGGCGCGTGAACGCGCGGCCGCCGCGGAGGCGATCGCACGGTTCGGCATCCGCTGCACCGGCCCGGACGATCGCGTGGTCCGCCTGTCGGGCGGCAATCAGCAGAAGGTCGTGCTCGCACGCTGGCATGCCGAACCCGCGCGGCTGTTGCTGCTCGACGAGCCGTTTCAGGGCATCGATGCCGGCGCGCGGGCCGATATCGTCGATACGCTGCGGCGTCACGCGCATGCCCGTGCGACGATCGTGTTCGTCAGCGATGTGGAAGAAGCTGCCGAGATCGCCGACCGTATCGTGCGGTTCGATCGCGCGACGCTCGATGACCTGCCTTCGACATCCTCCACCCTGAGCGCCCCCTGATGAAAACCGTGACTTCTTCCGCCGAGCACGATGCCGCACCCGTCGAACGGCCGCGCGCCGCGCCGGCCCGCATCCGCGACGCTCTCGAGCGCACCGGCATCCTGCTCGTGCTGGTCCTGCTGGTGATCGGCTTCGCGCTCAGGGAACCCGCGTTCCTGAACGTCGACAATCTGTTCAGTATCCTGCAGTCGGTGTCGATCGTCGCGTTGCTCGGCGTCGGCGTGACGATCACGCTCGCGGCCGGCGGTTTCGACCTGTCGGTCGGCAGCGTGGCCGCGACCGCGCAGATGGCCGCCAGCTATGTGCTGGTCGTGTGGCACGGCAGCACGCTGGCGGCGGTCATCGCCTGCGTGACGCTCGGCATGGCCGCCGGGTGGTTCAACGGCGTGTTGATCACGCGCCTGCGCGTGCCCGACCAGCTCGCGACGCTCGGCACCTTGTTCCTGATGGCCGGCCTGCAATTGATTCCGACCGGTGGCCGTTCGCTCGCGACCGGCTCGGTGCTGCCCGACGGTACGGATGCAACCGGCGTGTTCCCCGACGCGTTTCTCGCGCTCGGCCGGTTGCGCGTGTTCGACGTGGTGCCGTTGCCGGTGCTGCTGCTCGTCGCTATCACGGCAGTCGCATGTGTCGCGATGGAGGCGACCCGATGGGGCCGCGTGATCTATGCGATCGGCGGCAACGAAACGGCCGCGCGGCTTGCCGGTGCGCCCGCCGCGTGCTACCGCGTGGCCGCGTATGTCGTATCGGGTGCGATCGCGTCGCTGGGCGGCGTATTGATCGCCGCGCGGGTCGGTCGAGGCGACGTGAGCGCCGGCCACTCGCTGCTGCTCGATGCGGTAGCCGCCGCGCTGATCGGCTACGCGGTATGGGGCGCGAAGCGGCCCAACGTGTTCGGGACCGTCGTCGGCGCGGTATTCGTCGGTGTGCTGCTCAACGGGCTGACGATGCTGAATGCCCCGTACTACATGCAGGATTTCATCAAGGGGGCGCTGCTCGTGCTCGCGCTGGCGTTCACGTTCGGCATCGGGCGTCGGACGGATGCGCGCGCGTGACGCACGTGCCGTCATGCGTCGCAGCGGCTCGCATGGATCGGCCGGCTCGCGGAACGGTAACGGTTTGCCATCCGAAGTGATATCCATTTTCGAATCGCTCGGTTTGAGTTTGCATGCGGCGCTGATAGATTGAGCCGATATTGTCCAATGTGGAGACAGGCTCGCCATGCGCTCGTTGCTTCGCCGGAAATCGCGCGTCGATCTGAAGATCGGTGCGCTCGTGCTGTGTTTCGCGACTGCGCTGGGCGTACCCGCCGTGCAGGCCGGTCCGCTCAAGGGGGCGCCCGCGCCGTTCGACAAGGGCGGCGTGAAGATCGCGCTGGTCAACTATCTGTCCACCGGCGACTTCTTCCAGGCGTACGAGGCCGGCGCGCAGAAGCAGGCGCGTGCGCTCGGCATCGACCTGCGCATCTACGAGGGCCGGCAGGATGCGGCCGAGCAGCGCGAGCAGATCCAGCAGGCGATCAGCGTCGGGGTGTCCGCGATCATCGTCAATCACGGCCTGCCGGAGTCGCTGAAGGACGTCGTGCAGCGTGCGCTGGACAAGGGCATCAAGGTCGTCGCGTTCGACGTTGATCTCGGCAACCCGAAGGTGCCGCAGATCGAGCAGAACGATAGCGACCTCGCGAACCTGCTGCTCGGGCAGGCCGTCAAGGACAACGGCGACGCGTTTTCGGCCGGGTACGTCTACGTTGCCGGTTTTGCGCCGCTCGACCGGCGCGACGCCGCGTGGCGCGACTTCAAGCGCGCGCACCCGAAGGTGCAGGAGAAGGCGCGCTGGGGCACCGTCGACACGCCGATCGCGCAATCGGTCGCGAATCAGGCGGCCGCGGCGTACCGAGCGAATCCGGATATCCGCGTCGTCTTTGCGCCTTACGACGAGTTCGCGCGCGGCGCGAAGCTCGCCGCGGACGAAGCGAAGCTGTCGTCGAAGATCCGCATCTACAGTGCCGACATCTCGACGGCCGACATCGAGGCGATTCGTGCGCCCAACAGCGCGTGGGTCGCGACGGCCGCGACCAATCCCGCGGTCGTCGGCGCCGTGTCGGTGCGCGCGGCCGCACTGCTGGTCGCCGGCCAGAACCCGGGCGCGCGCATCGCGGTCAAGCCGACGCTGATCACGCGCGACGATCTCGTGAAAAACGACATTCGCACCGTGGCCGAGCTCGGCGCGAAGTTCCCTGCATTCCGGGCAAGCGACGCGGCGACTGCCGCATGGATTCCGGCGGTCGACTGATCGCGTGCGAATGCAGCGAGCGATCCGCGCAATCTACCCATGATTCGACCATGACGACTCTCAACGACTATCTCGTACAAAAGCGCGATGCGTGGCACGCGAAGCAGCAGGCGGCCCGCAACGATCCGGAATTCAAGGCGACGCCGCTGAAGGCGACCGTGCGCGCGCTCGGTCGCAGCGGCGTGCGCGAGATCCGGATTCGCGACTTCCAGGTGATCAGCGACAGTCCGCCGGACTTCGCGGGCTATAACCTCGGGCCCGCATCGCCGGAGCTGCAGCTTGGCGTGCTCGGCAGTTGCCTCACGCATATCACGTTGATTCAGGCCGCGGAGCGTGGCCTGAAGGTCGACTCGATCGCGGTCGAGGTCACCGGCGACCAGCATCCACTCGCACAGCAGCCGGGGTTCGAGCATGTTCCGGTATTCCCGCACAACATCCGCTATACGCTCGACATCGTGTCGCCCGAGCCGCCTGAAGCCATTCGCGCGTTGCACCAGGCGGTCGAGGCGGTCTGTCCGATCTTCAACTTGCTGAGGCTGCCGCAAGATATCGGCGGCGAATTGAGGCATACGCAAGGTTGACGCGCCGGACTGACGATTCGTTCATGCAGCTTCGCGGCATTCGCATGCGGGTTTCATTGTGGTTTCGCGTTTCGTCGTGCCGGGCGCGGCAAACATGGTGCGGATCGAGTCGGTGTGTCGGCCTTCGATAGGCAACCGTCGAGGCATGATCCATATACGATTCGGTATGCGAATCGTTAAGGAGAAGCGTCGCAATCCGACCCACCTGGGAGGACTGTCGGGCAGTATTGGCTTGGCTTTTACTGATGGATTCCGCTCAGGAACGAACATCCGTGTGTATGGGTAGAATCATGACCAATCGGCGCCAGATGCGGTGGCCGTCCCATTTCGCGAGACATGGCGATGAAGGTAACGATTGCGTACATTGACGAACCCCCTTTTGGATGGACGGAACCCGGAGGAACTGCTTCGGGTGCCGATATTGAACTGGCCGGTGTCGTTCTTCGGGCGATTGGCGTCACGCGGATCGAGCATCGCCTGACGACATTCAGTGAACTGCTGCCCGGCGTTGCAACTGGACGCTGGGATATGAACGTTCCGCTCTTCATTACGCCTGAACGCGCCAGATCGGTCGCATTCAGCGAACCTGTATGGGGGATCGGCGACGGCTTTCTGGTTCGGGCCGGTAACCCGAAGGGCCTCAACAATTACACGTCACTCGCCAAACGCTCCGACGCCCGCCTTGGCATCATTGCCGGACAGGTTCAGCACGACTCGGCAAAAGAGGCGGGCATAAGCGATGACCAGATAGCCGTCTTCGCGCACCAAGCCGACGCGATTGATGCGGTTCTCTCCGGCACGATCGACGCGTACGCGAGTACGGCGCTGGGAAATCGCATTGTTGCGGATCGGATTGGAGCCTCAGCGCTTGAGGCCGTGCCGCACGAGCCGGAAGCGAATGGCAAGCAACAGAGGCCCCCACTCGGCGCATTCTCGTTCGACCCGCAAAACAGCGAGTTGCGCAATGCGGTAAACCGGCAACTCCGTTCTTATTTGGGTTCACCGGACCATCGGGCCAGAATGGCGGTATTCGGCTTGTCGTCCAACGAGATCGATCCTGCTCTCGAGCGGTGAGCATGGCGGCTGTCAACCGATAATCGCCAGTCGGGAGAGCTTGATGGATTGCCGTCAATTCTCGGGCGCCCGTCCAACAATCGATCTCGAACCGATCGAATTGAATGGCTGCCCGGGAGGAAACCGCATGGCCGCTTCGGGTTGCGGATTCAATCGGTCATGATGGGCTGCAGCCGGCGCCACAAGCGGCCGTTCGGCACGAGCAGCCAGATTGTTGACAATCAGCGCGTGTTGTTTCGCTGGGGGGCGGGTTTCGAGCGGATCGTTTGCGGAAGTTCGACGACGCGGGACGAACGACGACCGACTGCGGCGGTCGGAGGCCCGGGTTCGACATTCCTGCGTCTCGTCGCTCGACTAGAGCACTTTTTTCATCGACGGTGCGGTGTGAAGCACAAAGTTCTGACGCTCATAGAAGGAAACAGCTTCTGGTCTCGCGTCGAGAAACACGGCACTCATGTCGCGAGCCCGTGCGTCGGCTTCTGCATATGCCATCAACGCGTGACCTGTACCGCTTCCCCGAGCTTTGGCAGTTACGACAAGATCATCGATGTGCAGATGCGCTCCGCGCGCCAGCGTGTGGACCGGCCTCATCCCCATGACGCCGAGAAGCTCGCCGTTCTCGAACGCTCCCACGAGCTCGAAACCAGAATGCGATTGCCGCTGCACTCGCTTCAAGAACTCCGCTTCGTCCAGTGAGCGCAATTGGGAAATGACTGGAAAGGCTTGCGCCCATTCTGCCGGGGTAAGCCGTCGAACGTTGACATTGGTGCGACGACTCTGACTCATGGCGTGTGACCCGGGTTTAAAGGATGTGAATTCTTACACACAAATCCGCCTTATCTCACAGCCCGATATCCGCTAGCGAGAAAGACGAAGGACTGTTGTGGGTCGATCTCCGCCGGTCGCGTATCACAAGGCGTCGGCCGGCCACGTTCGGCCACGAACGGCCGTTCGACACAGCTTTTTAGATCGTCGACAATCGGTGCAGGTAAGGGCGTAGCTTTTAGCGGTTACCGTCGATCAGATCGTTCAGCAGCGCATCGAACGCGGCCTGTGCGTCTTCAAGTTCCTGCAGGGCGGCATCGAAGGTTTGCAGCGCGAACGGCGAAGGCTCGCCGCTGCCTTGCGGCGGAAATTGCTTCTGCATCGAGGCGAACGTACTCTGCACGCGCAGCGTGGCGGCCACCATGCGCTCCATCGCCTGGGTTTCTTCGGCTCGGGCCTGTTCCGGATTCATTCCACTCTCCTTGGATGGTTTTCTTGAAGACCAGATCGTACACGCTGTGTTCGTTCTTGCCGCCCTTGGCAGAACGACTCCGTTGAAGGTTCCAACGGCACGCTGCGCGAGAAGCGATTTAATCGGGAATGGTTCCGCAGTCGCGTACTCATCGAGCGTGGCTACAAAATCCCGCCTCAGGTCAGCGCCGCCTTGCGTCGAAGTGACGCTCTGAGCAACGTCTTGCGACCGGGTGGCATGATCGGGTCGCAAGACGTGTGCTGACCACGGAGCCACTAACACCCCGACGAACCAGAGGTTTTGAACGACCGCTTTGGCGTAGAGCAAAATAATTCCGTCACTCCAGAATTCTCATGGATCAAGGCCTCCGTCCCGCGAATTGACGACTTTATTGACGGTCGCATCAAAATAATGCCGTCAACTCGCCTACGTCCGCATTAAATTTGTCAATTCGCGTAGTGGAGCAAGGGTTCCGGTGGTAACGTCCTGATTTCTGGACCGATTCCCGGCCCACCGCGCGGCCGGTCGAAGCGCTGACTTCAGACAGGACGCTCTCTGTCTCAAGCTCGGTCATCTATGCTGGAAAAGCGGTGTTGCGGGACATTCGGGGTCAACTGCGTCCGCCTGCTCCCGGCCACTAAGAGCCATTCGACCGAAGTGTTAGGATGAACGACACTTCACGGTGACGTGAGCGCGCCGCGTGCCTCGGCAACAAAATCCAACCAGTTCGAAACGAATTCGGGAACCGCATGTCCTTTTATCGAAAACTGGCGTTATACAGTGACCAGGAGATTCCAGCTAATGAAGAAATGGATGATCGCCTTCTACGGTTGATCGGGCGACCGCAGCCAAGGATTGGGTATATCCCTGCGACCAGTGATCTCGAGCGCGCTTACTTCCAGCGTAAAGCTGACTACTATGCTGGGATCGGTGCGAATTTGGCTGTGTACGTAGACCCTAGTCAAGAGACATCGGAAGCAGAATGGAAAACTCTGTTGTCATGTGATGCGATCCATCTCTCAGGCGGAAATACGTTCTCGTTCTTATCGTGGCTACAGCGAAAAAACGTACTGCCGATCCTGACCCGATACGTATCGGAAGGAGGCGTGCTGGTCGGTGTAAGCGCGGGTGCTATCTTGATGACACCAAGCGTGGATTCGGCGTTACTGTGTGGCGACGTTCGGGATGAGCCGTTAATCGATCATGCGGGACTTGGCCTTGTTGATTTCCATTTTTGGCCACACTTCAATTCTGACAGTGTTACCCAAGATCAGTTGAGATTGTCTTCTACAATCCCGGATCTCTATGCATGTCCTGACGGTGCAGGGATTGTCATCGATGGCAATGAAGTCGAGCTATTCGGACAGGTTCATCGATGCGATTTCGGAGAAATTCGTCCTACGTCGCATGAGGATTGAAGTTGCCCCTTCTCTCGCATCAATTGTGCGGATGGACCGTGTTCGGTTTTTGAATGTTTGCTTCGTAGAAAAGCGACTGTTCCTTGCGGGTCGATCTCCGCCGGTCGCGTATCACAGGGTGTCGGCCGGCCACGTTCGACCATTTTGAGACGCCCGCCGCCGCCGATTAAACTGTCGACAATCATCTTTCCCAGACACGCACCGATCAGCATGAGCACAATCAAACTGTTGAGACCGACGACCGCTTTGCTGCCGAGCTACGTTTCGGCGCTTGAGGCCGGATGGTCGCCCGACAACGTGCGTAAGGAGATCGCTGCGCGTGAACAATTGGATGCGATTGACATAGATGCTGAGCGATTCGTGGACGGACTGGACGATCCAGCTGCATCGGGTGGTCCAATTCCTTTACCTGATGGCTCGATTGTCGCGCGGCTCCCGAGCATTGTCCGTTGGATATGGGACGGTGATTTCAGCGGTGCAATCGGATTTCGTTGGCAGGTCGGAACCGCCGAATTGCCATCATACGTACTCGGACATATCGGCTTTTCGGTTGTGCCATGGAAGAGGGGTAACGGCTACGCCAAGCAGGCGCTCAATTTGATGCTGGGCGAAGCAAAGGGGGAAGGTCTCCCCTATGTCGAACTAACAGTTGATCCGGAGAATATCGCCTCGCAGAAGGTAATCGCTGCGTGCAATGGCGTATTGATCGAGCGTTTCAGAAAACCGTCGGCCTACGGATTCGCCGAGACGCTTCGCTATCGCATCGAATTGGACGACTGAGCAAGCTGTCAGACCCTTTTCGGCCGGGAGCGGCCGGTCGAGGCCGCCTCCACTTTGGCTAACCAAGGCCACGTCAGCCCTCGCTCAATAGTCGTTGTTCGGCAGCTAATTGCCGCCTGCACTGCCTCAAACCGCCACCCGTTTGAGCCATTCGACGCAGCTACCGAATGGGGCGCTCCATGACGATCAACTCTCCGAGAAATCGCGGATTGGTCGTCCGTCGGATTTCCTCAAATCCCTCGCGCTGCCAAAATGCGAACGCACGCGGATTCGTCGAAACGGCCGCGAGTTGCGCCCTGCGGAAGCCCCACTCACGCGCCAGGGCATCGAGCAACGCTAACGCGGTCTTTCCGTAACCACGACTCCGGTAGGCATCGGAAAATAACAGCAGTCCGATCCAGATGCAGTCGTCAGTTGGATATGCGCGAATCACGTCGGCACAGCCAACCATGTCTGGCCCGACATAAAACCCGAAGACTGATTTATCTCCCCCATCTTTACCTGCAGGCTTGCCGTGGAAGAAATCATCAACATCTTCTTTGGAGGGCGACCGTCCTTCGACCAGTTGAGTATAAGAGGCGGCTTCGATAAAGACGCGCGATACATTCGCGTAATCGCTATCCGAATCGATGCTGAGAGGGCGGACTGTGACCATCTGGCGCTTGTTCGAAGTGTGAGGCGCAATTCTAAGTCGATTTACCCATGAACACACGCAGCACAACATGGCGCTAGCATCCGCTTCATGGGAAGTTGAAGGTCGCTTCCGGGTCGGATAGCGGCCGCCGGTAGAGGCGCACACTCAATCTCCCTTTGCGTGAAAGGAGATTGTCATGGAAATCGAGCGTGTTTTCGTTGGCCACCAGATAACCGGGGTATCGATGTCTCATGTGCCGCCGAGGTTTGAGCCGCGAGCTGACTAAAACTTGGGCGCCGTCCAGTAATCAGAAGATAAACGGAACCTGACGAAGCGCCAGGCGATGCTCTATTTTTGCTCGTGAACCTTCATGCGGCCGCGCCTCGCGCCGGGGAGCATTGACGTCTGAACGTTTCCGGGCCGCTGTGCTCTTCGACGAGCGGTAACCCAACCCTTCACGTATCGACACGCGGCATACGCATGACGGAGATGCAGCGACATCATCCGACGCGTGTCACGTCGACGCCTTCGCTAAATTCTTCCAGCAAGAAATTGATGAAGGCACGGGCCGCCGTCCGGGTCGCACGGCCGAGGGGGAAATAGGCGTGCACCTTGGTGCCGACCATCGACCAGTCGGTGAGGATCGGCACGAGTGATCCTTCCTCCAGCTCCCTGCGGCACGCCCAATATCCTATCGAAGTAATACCCAAGCCAGCCTTCGCAGCTGCAACTGCGCCCTCGTTGTCGCTGAACGACAGGTTGGGTTCTATCGGCACGTTGGTGGTGATCTCCTTTTGCGTAAATGTCCAGGCGGTACTGACGGTGGCCGCGGGCCCATAGACGATCCGGTGACCGACGAGCGCGTCCGGCGAAACGGGCGTGCCGCATCGGGCGAGATATGCAGGGGAGGCGACGATCAGTCGTGCGTAGCTCGTGAGCAGACGCGCCGTCGCGTTCGAGTCCGGGAGGGTTCCGATACGGATGGCGACATCGACTGCGTCCCGGACAAGGTCCTGGCGACGGTCGTCGAGCACGATCTCGATCCGTAGCAGCGGATGACGTTCAGTAAAACGGGGAAGTCGGGGAATGATTTCCCGCACGCCGGCACTCGTCGGCATCCCAACGCGAAGCGTTCCACGAAGCTCGTCCTGCCGGACGCTTTGTCCTGCATCGTCGAGCTGATCGAGCACCCCCTCGACGCGAATGAGATAGTCGGCACCCGCCTCGGTCGGAATCACGGCGCGTGTGGTCCGGGCCAATAAAAGCGTGCCCAACTCGGCCTCGATATTGGCGACAGCGCGCGAGGCTTGCGATTGCGAGATCGACAGCTCCCGCGCGGCGGCCGAGAAACTTTGCAGTCGAGCCACCCGGCAGAAAATCCGCAACGCGTTGATGTCCATTGTATTCCTCGTGGCGCCTGACGTTCTATCTATGCAATTTCCGGATAAATCATAACCGGGTTTCATGGCTAGTGCACGGCGTGCCCGACCTCTATATTGACTCCAACGCAGCAAGAAACCGTCAATTCCGGCAGGCTGCCACCACCCTGGTGAGCGCGTCGGTGAACAGAGGATTGAACCATGAACAGCATCAGTCACGATACGGCACCGACGCAGTTCGTCGAGGCCAACGGCATCCGCTTCGCCTACCGCCGGTTCGGCAAGCCGGGCGGCTTGCCGCTCGTCTTCAATCAGCACTACACCGGCACCCTGGATCACTGGGATCCGGCAGTGACCGACGGTTTTGCCAAGGATCGCGAAGTGATCCTTTTCAATAATGCTGGTGTCTCCAGCTCCTCGGGCGACACGCCGACGAGTTTCCAGGAAATGGGGGCCAATGCGATTGCGTTCATTCGCGCGCTGGGCCTGACTCAGGTCGACGTACTCGGCATTTCGATTGGGGGCTTCGTTGCGCAGGAGATCGCGCTGCAGGGCGGTGACCTTGTCCGCAAGATCATCCTCGTCGGCACCGGGCATCGTTCGCAGGACATGTCGGAAAGCCGCTCCGCGGAAATCTTCGCCGGCAGCTATGACCCGCCCGAACATCTGTGGCTTGCTGTCCATTTCGGGCCTTCCGAAGCCAGCCAGAAGGCCGGCCTTGCCTTTCTCGAGCGCAAGCTGCGTCGTCAGGATCGCGATCCGCAAGTGAGCGTGCAAACCATTGCCGCCCAAGGCGAGGCGATCGGCAAGTGGCATGTGCCGAACGATAGCGCGCTGGCGTATCTGAAATCGATCCGGCAGCCCGTGCTGGTCGTCCAGGGCAGCAACGACGTCATTATTCCGACGAGGCATTCGTTCACGCTCCAGCAGCATCTGCCGAACGCGCAGCTGATCGTCTATCCGGACTCCAATCACGGGTCGATTTATCAGTATCCGGACACGTTCGTCGCCAATGCGACGACGTTCCTCGACGCCTGAAACCAGCCGCTGACCCGTCAATCGGGCCAGCGGCACCTGACGCGACGGAGCGACAGATGGCTCGTCATCGCCCACTCCACCTCGGTGCATTCATGCGCCCCGCAGCCATCCACACGGGCGCGTGGCGCTATCCGGGCGCCGACCCGCAGGCGAATTTCAGCCTCGACCAGATGCGGCGCTCGATCCGGCGACTGGAAGAGGCGAAGTTCGATGCCTTCTTCATGGCCGACCATCTGGCGTTATTGAATATGCCGATCGCGGCGCTCATGAGGAGCCACACGGTGACGTCATTCGAACCTTTCACGCTGCTCTCGGCGCTGTCGGCGGTTACCGAGCGGATCGGGCTGATCGCCACAGCCTCGACAACCTTCGATGCGCCGTATCACATCGCCAGGCGGTTCGCGTCGCTCGACCACATCAGCGGTGGCCGGGCCGGCTGGAACGTGGTGACGACGGCGAACCCCGACGCGGCCCTGAACTTCGGCTACGAGGCCCAGATGGATCATGACGAGCGCTACGAGCTTGCACGCGAGTTCGTGGATGTCGTCACCGGTCTGTGGGACAGCTTCGCTGATGACGCCTTCGTCAGGGACACGGAGAGTGGGGTCTTCGTCGATCCGGCACGCATTCATGCGATTGGTCACGAAGGCCCGTTACTGACAGTACGCGGCCCGCTCAACATCGCACGGCCTCCGCAGGGCTGGCCCGTGATTGTTCAGGCCGGGGCGTCGCCGGCGGGCCGTCAGCTCGCGGCGGAAACCGCGGAGGTCGTTTTCGGCGCTCCGCCGACGATGGAGGCCGCACGCAGCTTCAATGCCGATGTTCGTGCGCGCATGGCTGCGATCGGGCGCACATCCGACAGGCTGCGTTACCTGCCCGGTGCTTTTGTCGTCGTAGCCGACAGCATGGATGAGGCGCTCGAGCGACGCGCGACGCTCGACAGTCTCGTCCACTACGACAGTGGTATCGGCTCCCTGAACTCGATGCTGGGATTCGACGTTTCCGGCCATGACCCCGATGGGCCACTGCCGGAGATCCCGGAGACGGAAGCCGGTCGTTCGCAGCGCGAGCGCATGGTCAATCTCGCCCGGGAGAAAGGTCTGACGATCCGGGCACTCGCGCAAGCCGCCGGCAGTTATTCGGGCTTCGCGTTCGTCGGCACCGCGACGTCGATCGCCGACGAGATGCAGGAGTGGCTGGAGACAGAGGCCTCCGATGGCTTCAACGTCATGTTTCCGTGGATTCCCGGCGGCCTCGACGAAGTGGTCGACAAGCTCGTTCCGGAGCTTCAGCGGCGCGGTCTGTTCAGACGCGAATATGAAGGGCGAACACTAAGGGAGCATCTCGGCCTTCCGCGGCCGTCCAACCGCTTCTTTCCGTACGAGCCCGGCGCGGTTGTCTGATTTTTCATTTTTCGATAAAGGATTTCTCCATGGCACGCATCGTCACCTTTGCTGAATATGGCGCCCCCGATGTTCTGAAGATCGAGGAAGTCGCATTGCCGGAACCAGGGCCGGATGAGATTCGCATTGCCGTCAGGGCGATCGGATTGAACCGTGCGGAATCGATGTGGCGCACGGGCGTCTATGTTGAACCGGTCAATCTCCCCGGCCGGCTGGGCTATGAGTCCGCGGGCGTCGTGGAGGCCGTGGGAGAAAACGTCACGCACCTCGCGGTGGGCGATGAGGTTTCCACCATGCCGGCCTTCTCGATGAACGACTACGGCCTGTACGGCGATCATGTGCTGGCGCCAGCAAGTGCGGCAGTGAAGAAGCCATCGTCCATTTCATTCGAAGAAGCGGTTTCGATCTGGAATCCCTTCATCACTCCATGGGGCGCATTTATCGAAAGCGGCATCGTCACGGACAAGGATACCGTGATCATCACTGCCGGTTCGAGCAGCGTGGGCATCGGTGCGATCCAGGTTGCGAAGCTTGCGGGCGCGAAGGTCATCGCAACGACGCGCACCAGGGAAAAGGCCGCGCAAATCGGCATGGCGGGCGCGGACCATGTCGTCGTCACCGACGACCAGGACCTGGTGGGCGAGGTCGAACGGATAACCGGCGGTGCGGGTGCGACTGTCGCGTTCGATCCGGTCGGCGGTCCCGCTTTCCCCAAGCTGATCGACGCCCTGGCGCCGGGTGGCACCGTCATGATCTATGGCGCGTTAAGCGACGAAGTGACGCCGCTTCCCATGCTCCGCGCGCTCGCAAAGGAGGTCGTGATCCGAGGCTATAACCTGTTCTCGATTACGACCACCCCGGCCCGTCAGGCCAAGGTTGCCCGATTCGTTTACGACAATCTCGAAGCGGGCAAGCTGACGGCAACCATCTCGAAGTACTTCCGGTTCGAACAAATCGTCGACGCGCATCGCGAGCTGGAGAAGAACCGGCACATCGGCAGGATCGTCGTCACGCTGTAGCTTGCGGTAGCCACTTGTAGCGAACTTCCGCTCGACGAAGTTTCAACTTGTAGTTCTGGCGTTATGAAAAACATCCGGGCGATCCAGGTGCCCGCGACTCATCCTCTACTTAATGGACAAAATCATGGCAAGTACACTTCAAGGAAAGATTGCGCTTGTGACCGGCGGCTCGCGCGGTATCGGCGCCGCAACCGCCATCCAGCTCGCTGCGGAAGGCGCCACCGTCGCGCTGAGTTATTCCAGCAGCGAGATCGCAGCCGGAGAGGTCATTGCAACGATCGAAGCGTCCGGTGGCAAGGCGATTGCCCTGAAGTCCGACCAGGCGGACGCAACAGCGGTCAAGGCATTGATTGCGGAAGTTGTCGAACGGTTCGGCCGGATCGACATCCTTGTCAATAACGCCGCCGTGTTCGTGACGGGCACGGTGGCCGAGACCACCGATACATCGGGCTTCGAGCGACAACAGAAGATCAATTACGAAGCCGTGGTAACCGCTATTCGAGAAGCCTCGCGGGTGATGGCGAGCGGCGGCAGGATTATCTCGATTTCGTCGGCGCTCGCCTGGCGATCGACATGGCCCGGCCTTGCTGACTACAGCGCAACGAAGCGCGCGATCGAGGGCTACAGCAAAGGCGCCGCGCGGGATCTGGGCCCGAAGGGGATTACCGTGAATGTTATCGGTACCGGTTCGACGAATACCGAGATGAATCCTGATAACAGTCCCTTTGCCGAGGCGCAGGCAGCCGCCACTGCGCTCGGACGCTTCGGTCGGCCTGAAGAGATCGCCTCCGTGGTCGCCTTCGTCGCCAGCCCTGCGGCGAGCTTCATTACCGGCGCGATTATTCCTGTCGACGGTGGCTACAGCGCGTAACGCAATACGAGCCACGTGACGCAATGCTTGCCGTTTCGTGGCTCCGATAACAAAGAATTTTTATGGACTGCAAAAGGAGTCGGAAAATGAATGATTCGCCCGTAGTACTCGTGACGGGAGCGCTTTCTGGAATTGGTCGCGCAACCGCGATTGCCTTCGCGAAAGAGAAAGCTCGGCTGGTCATCTCGGGCCGTCGACTCGAAGAGGGCAGGAAGCTCGCAGACCAACTGCGTTCGTCTGGTGCCGAAGTGGAATTTGTGCAGGCAGACGTGCGCTTCGAGGACCAGGTCCAAGGCCTGGTCGACCGCGTCATTTCCCGCTTTGGCCGCCTGGATATTGCGGTGAACAGCGCCGGTTACGAGGGCGATCCGGCACCGATAGTTGAACAGAACGTCGATCAATACGCTTTCGTTTTCGATACGAATGTGCTCGGCACGTGGCTGGCGCTCAAGCACGAGATCCGCGCCATGGCAGCCCAGGGCGGCGGGAGCATCGTCAATGTATCGTCGACGATGGGTATTCGCGGCGCCCCCAGGAACGCACTGTATGTCGCCAGCAAGCATGCGGTCGAGGGTCTGACGAAATCCGCCGCGCTCGAGACAGCCGCATTCAATATTCGAGTCAATGCAGTCGCTCCGGGGCCCATCCAGACTGAAATGCTCGACCGCATAACGGGCTCCGAATCGAGCAAGGCCTCGATGCTCGCCACCGTGCCGCTTAAACGTGCGGGAACGCCTGAAGAGATTGCGGACGCAATCATTTTTGTGGCGTCGGAAAAAGCGAGTTTCATGACCGGAGAAGTTCTGAGAGTTAACGGCGGACGAACTGCTGCTTAACCGCTCCGGCCCGGTCTTTCCATGGACACGTTCATCTGTTGCATAGACGTTCGGACACGGTTGTTGCAGCCTCCCACCGCGTGGATTACGTCATGGCCTGGATGAATCGGCTATCAACCGGGCTTCGTACTGCCCGGTTGCAAAGGCATGTCACCGAGCCACTGCATGAATTCACCCACGTGTTGCGCCCAGAGGTCGGGACGCGTCATGGTGAAATGGCCGGTCGACGATGACGTGCCCTGTTGCACCACGTACCGGCCCTGCGGAAGCGTTGGGACGAGTCTCTCGAGGACTTGTAGCGTGTCGGGATTGAACTCGTCGTCGGAAAAATTCAGGGCGAAGAGCCTGGCCTTGATCCTTGAGAGCGCTGGCTCGGGATCGTAGCTGAATGACGACTTCAGCGAATACAGGATGTCGTTCGGGTCGACGTGCTCCGCCTGGAAGCGGGTGGCCGCGAGAAACTTGTCCGCTGCCACGCCGTCCGGAATTTCCTGCTGCAGTGCGGGCGCACTGTCGATCATCATCCGCAGCACCCTGAAACCATCGACCCAGCCGCGTGGCGTTTGCGTGTAGTCGCCGCTCTTCCAGTCCGGATCGGAGCGGATGTCGTCGATCACCATGCGTCGCCACAGCAGATTGCGACCTGAGACCGAAATCGGCAGCGAGACCACCGGCATCACGCCGTCCATCATGCCGGGATAGGTCTCCGCCCATTGCCACGCGTTCATGCCACCCATCGACATGCCGAGAATCGCATGCAGATGCCCGATGCCCAGGGTTTCGGTGACCAGCTTGTGCTGAAGATCGACGATGTCGCCGTAATCGTAGTTCGGAAATTTCGCCTTCAGTCCGTCACTGGGTTTGCTCGACTGCCCGTGGCCCACGTTGTCGGGAAAGATCAGATAGTAGCGCCGCGCGTCGAGCGGACGCCCCGCGTCGAACAGCGCCTTCGTGTAAGTCGGGCTCAGCAGCGTGCGGCTGTCCGCACCGGTCCAGTGCAGGACCAGGACGGCGTTGTCGATGGCTCCCTGTGCATCGCGATGTGGCGTGCCGAGCGTCGCGTAGTGAAGCTTTAGCCGGGCCAGCGTCTCGCCGTCCCGGAACCTGTAGTTGTCGAACCAGGCATCGCTCTGGACAGCCGCCGGATTCACGCGCTGGTCCCAAGGCGTGGCTCCGTTGGCGGAAGCAGCGGACGGCACGTTGGACTGGGCCGCTGCGGTACCCGCGCACAGGGAGCTTGACAGCAACAAGCCAAGCAGCGTGCCGGCTGCGGCACGGGTAAGACGAGACTTCATGATGATTTCCTGGTTGAAGAGGGCGTGTGCGCCCTGGTCCGGCTCAAGCCGTTGGATTGGCATGCTTTACCGCGGAGTCCGGCACGACGGGCTGGCGACGCAGCAGGTCGAACGCCATGATGTGGCTCGCCCCGGAAATACCCACGCCGTAAAACGGGATCAATGCCATCGGCAGCGTCTGGATGCCGGACATGCGTGGATCGTTGAGCAGGAAGCAGGTCAGCCCGGTACCGACCGCGACGACAAAATCGGCAAACCCGAACAGATGGAACGCCAGATATCGGTTGCGCGTCTTCGGCAGCAGCGTGACGCCGAGGGCCAGCCATCCGGCGATGAAGTCGCCCCATCCCGCATTTCGCACGAAGGCTTCCGGCAAGAGGTCGTGCGCTCCGTACCAGAAGAAGACCAGCGCGGCCGCGATGCGCCAGATATGGAATGCCGTCAGCGTTCGCAGCCCAATGGTCTCGATGTAGGCGCGAAACCTTCCGGACAGTGCGTATACGACGACCGGTGCCACGATGCCCAACGCGATCAGCCCTGCGAGCCACAGCGGGTAGACGGCACGGAAGATGCCGAATTTGGCGGCGACGGCAACGGCCAGCCCCCAGACGAGCAGTACGCCCAGCAGGACGCGCGTTCCGCGGCTCTTTTGCGTTTCAATTGGCTGATCCATTTTAACTTTCTATTAGTTAACCTAATTTTCGAGCTTGCTTTCAGGAAAAGATCCGAATGCGTTGCCCAAGCGTTACAGCGCGCCCTTTCCGCCGTCTTCGGACAGCTTCAGAAGCGGTGTCGACTTGAACAGGTTTTCCGGCTGTACGCGCTCCCAGAGGCTGCCTATCCCTTGCTGCCGGCCGCGTTCGTCTTCACGGCGTAGCCACTGTTCGACCGTCCTGATTCGATTCGGATGGATTTCATCGAGCAGCTCGTAATCACGCCGGATCACACCGTGCTTCCAGATGTTCCAGAACCCGGTGAAGTTGTCGCGGAAGCTCATCGTGCTCTTGTCATTCGGATCCGCGTTGTATCCAGCGGGCCGGCTCGCGGCCATCTTGAGCGGGCCGTTCCAGTAGGTGTCCAGATCCGTGTCGATATAGCGCGCCGGATGCCCGGTCACCCGCTCGAACGCCTCGGCCAGTTTCTGGTACTCGACCTGCTCGATCGCGACTTCGAGGTCCATGCCGTTCGCGCGCTCCGGATGGTCGAACAGCCAGCGTGCGTAATAGCCGCAATCGTCCAACGCGACATGCGGCACCGCGCCGTTGCCGAGCGGCACGCGCCAGGTCACCACGCCGTCCTCCACGAACGGCGTCATCGGCGTCATCGCCGAGATCGCCATCTCCATGTACGGCCCCGTGGTGAACACGGCGGCGCCCATACGGTCCCGGTTCGTCTGGTTCTGGAACAGGATCCATTCGCCGATGCGGCCTTTGCCGTCATAGTGGCCCGCGCGGAAACGGGAGTCGTAGCCGGCTTTCTTGAGTGCGTAGTCGAGGTTGCCGTACACGAAGAACTGGATGCCTTCCTCGAGCGCGATTTCGTAGCAACGGATCGCCCAATAGATCTCTGTTTTCTCTCCGGTGTTGAATCCGTCGAGATTGATGTATGCCCCGTCGCAGCCGCGGAAACCTTCTCGCAGGATGGCTTCGTCGGCGAATGTGCCTTTCAGGATCGATACGTTGCCGAGTGCAAGCAACGCCTTGGCCCGCCGGGAATCGGGGTTCCGACTCAAGGCCCGGACGAAATACTTGCCGTCGGCGACGAGCGCGCCGACGACGGGCAGCCCCTGCGCGCCAGTGCCGCCCACGACGAAAATCCTGGAAGTGGCGTGGGAAGTCATGTTCGTTTCCTCGAGTTTGATTGAACGGGCATCCGGACCGGCGTCTTCCAATCCGGGGCAGGCCAGTAACTCTTATTATGAGAGTTACTGGCCTGCCCGACAAGTGCTTTTCGGTTCCCGGAAGCAGGGCGAGGCCGTGGTGCCCGCGGGATCGTTCTGTCGAGGCGTTGTTACTCTTATAATGAGACTTACCCGACGACGATCGTCGGACTATTTGGGATACAGCGCATGCGCTCGAAGGGTTTCGATGGAATGGTGTGCCCGATCGCCGGAGCGATGGCGGTGATCGGCGACCGATGGGCTTTGCTGATCCTGCGCGATCTCGTCCTTGGACTCAGCCGATATGACGAGTTTCGCCAGTCGTCGGGCATCACCAATGCGACACTCAGCGATCGGCTCAAGCATCTGGAGGCCAACGGCCTCGTCGAGCGCAAGCGCTATCAGGTCAACCCGGATCGCTTTGAATATCTGTTGACCCGGAAAGGTTGGCAGATCGCTCGAGTCATGCCGGTGCTCGCCGAGATAGGAGATAGCTTGGGGGTTTCCGGAGCGTCGGCGCCGCCGATGAAGTTCGTGAACCGGAAGACCGGCGCCGAGATACGGTTGGGCTTTATCGATCAAAACACGGGCGAGGAGGTCGGCACCGCTGATCTGATCATCGAGGAAGGCCCCGGGGCGGACGATTTGCTGCGTTGGCGCTTGGCGCAAGGTGCGCGCCGCCGCCAGCGGGCATGATGAAGACCAACCCGATCTCTCGCGATACACGCCGGCTCCGTTGGTGGGTCGGCGCGTAAGTGCACCGAGCCCGCGCCGGTTCGAGACTAGCCGGCTCAAAGGAGCTGCACCCTGGGAACCGGCCTTTACGAATGCGCGGGTTCGAATGGCAACTGAGGGGCGATCTGCGCTCGGCGCGCGTCTCGGGGCGGCGGCCGGCCGCGTTCGGCCATGAAGCGTCGCTCGACGCGATTGCCTGAATCGTCGACAATCAGTGTCGATGGATGACTGGGGCGTTAGAAAAGTGAAGCTCTACCGAGTTACAGCGGCAATCGATGATGTGTCGGGCGCGGCAACGACCCGAACAAGGTTCGGGACGAACACGACATTCAATGCCACCATAGACGGTCAGCGACAATACGCTGTGCAGATTCTCGGAACTGTTCGAGTTGAGAGCGGAATGATCGTAACCGCAGTACTCCGGAATCCGAACGATTGGCAAACATTGGAGGGTTGGCGCGACCATCAGAGTGGGCGCATTGAGGGCGTTGCCTCAATAGCGTCTCTGCGATTTGCCGCCATTTTGTTTGGTGCGCTTTTCGCGTCCGTCGTCGTTTTAGGGTTTGTTTGCAGGCCGGTTGCGGGCGAGCATCTACTTGCCGTTTCAATGATTTTAACTTTCGGCGCGGCGACACTGATACCCATTGTCGGTTGGTATCGGGGAATGCAAGTGTGGCGTGAGCTCCGCCTTGATCGACGATGACTGCCTCTAAACCGGTTGCGCGTAGTCTACCCGTCCCTCTTCGAATCGGCCCGCCAGAAGCTTTGAAGCCCCTTCGCAACTGAAGCGAGCAGCAGCAGAAGAAGAACCAGCGTGACCCAGTCCTCTCCTCGCCACGTTGCTCGGTCCAAGACCGAGTGACTGGCATCGGCCGGGTCGAAGTAAGCTGGCAGCGTGTAGCCAGCAGGGCGGGATAGCGCAGCTCGCTTGGCAAGTTCTTGCGATCCGTACCATGTCGCGTTGTAACCGTAAATGGTGCTGCTACTTTGACTCACATATCGACGACCGTGCACGATATACGAGTATGTCCACGACGGTGTCCAGATCCTCCCGCTCTTCTGGGATCGAGAAATTGTTTCCGATGATAGAACGGTCGCGTCGGTCGAGGACCATGACCGCTCTACTATCACGAAATAGACTCGCGACGCGGTCGCGTTTCCGATCCAGACGATGACACTCCCCGCCAGAACTAGAGTTGTCCAGACGATGATGGACATCCGCGTATTTGTCCTTGTTTTCACTTGTAATCCGTTGTCTCGGTTGAGATCGCTCTTTTTTGGCCTGGTTGAAGTCGTACACGGGGACAGACGGGCCTGACCCTGAACCAGAATTAGTCCCGGTCGGAAGTGGAGATTTCCGGCTTGTGACCCTGAACCAGAATTAGTCCCGGTCGGAAGTGGAGATTTCCGGCTTGGTTGAGTTGTCAGGCGAGGCGGATTCCCTTGCCTGACGGGCGAATTCGGCGGGCGTCATCCACTGCAATGCAGAGTGGGGACGCACCTCGTTATAGTACGTGCGCCAGTCGTCGATTTTGCTCTGCGCGTCGGCCAATGACAAGAACCAATGCGCGTTCAGACATTCTTGCCGGAAGCGCCCGTTGAAGCTTTCGACCTTGGCGTTGTCAGTAGGCGTGCCCGGCCGGCTGAAATCCAGTTCGACGCCATGTTCATACGCCCAGCGATCCATTGCCTTCGAGATGAACTCGCTGCCGTTGTCGACCTTGATCGTGGCAGGGTGCCCGCGCATGGCGGTGATACGCGTCAGCGCTTCGACCACATGCTCTCCCTTCAGGCTTTGTCCAACCTCGATGGCCAGGCATTCCCGTGTGTAGTTGTCGACGACGGTCAGAGTCCGAAGGCGTCGCCCATCGAACAGTGCATCCGCAACGAAATCCATGCTCCAAATTTCGTTGATCGCGGTCACGATATGCTTGGGCTGTCGCAGCCGAGCCGATTTGTTACGTCGTGGTCGCTTATGCCGCAGTGAAAGGCCCTCCGCCCGATACAGCCTGTAGACGCGCTTGCAGTTATCTCGCCAGCCTTCCCGTCGCAGGACCACGTGAACGCGCCGATACCCATAGTGCACGCGCGTGGCGGTGATTTCCTTGATACGCATGAGCAGCGCCGACGAATCGCGCGCAACCGACTGATACCGATACAGCGAACGAGACATGCCAAACAACGCGCAAGTCTTCGTCAGGCTGGTTCGATAGCGATCACGCAATTCATCGATCAACATGCGCCGACGGGCAGGCTTCAGAGCTTTTTTGCGAGTACGTCCTGCAACATGGCCTTGTCCAGGCTCAGGTCCGCCACGAGCCGCTTCAGCTTCGCGTTTTCCTCTTCGAGCTGGCGCAAGCGGCGCAGCTCAGAAGGCCCCAACCCTCCGAATTTCTTCTTCCAGTTGTAGAAAGTCGCCTCGCTTATTCCGAGTTTGCGGCAGATCTCTTCGACCTTCGTACCCAGCTCGGCTTGCTTCAGGGCAAATGCGATCTGCTCTTCCGTAAACTTGCTCGTCTTCATGGCATGGCCTTCGTGTCCGCTTGGACACATCATGCCGAATTTCTCTACTTTTGCACCGGACTATTTCTTGGGTCAGGGTCAGTACTGCTGCATCGTTGGGGTGACGGTTGCAGGTGCTGCTGCGAGTTAGGTGCTCATGTGAACGGAAAAAGTTGCTTTGGCCGGCCGAGTTTACCAGTGGGCCGGACGGGATCGCACGAAGTTCGCCATCCGGCCGGTAGCGGCCGGTTGCGCGTCACAGGGCGGTGGCCCGGCCGCCGGCCGAGGTCGGCCATAAAGAGACCGTCGACGACGGCCTCTATATCGTCGACAATCCCCGAATCGTCAAAGTAACCTTCTCATGTAAAAGGTCCGGCGATGCAAAACTCGACCCGCGAGCGTAGCGCGCAACTTTGGAAGTGCACACTGTCCGACAGCCGCCATCGGCCTGTTGCGTTGTCAGCCGTTGTCCGCCACGTACAGCCTGGTGACGTACCGGCGCTCGGGCTGCTTTTCTTCGCGGCCTTTCATGGAACGATCGACGATGCTGGACACACTGAAACTCAGTATGCGTTAATGGCAACAGCGATTCTTAGCGGCCGGTATGGCGAATGGATCTTCGAAGCATCGTGGATAGTTGAGCAGACGGACGGTCTCCAGTCAGCGTGCCTCGTCTGCGACTATCAGCCTTATGGATGTCCGGTAATAGCTGTTGTGGCCACAGCACCCGCCAATCAGGGGGCAGGCACAGCCGGAATGTTGCTTGACGCCGCAATGGCTACATTATCCGCGCTCGGTCATTCCGAATGCTGTGCGATAGTTACCCAGGGAAATGTCGCTTCGGAGCGTTTATTCGGAAGTCGCGGATTTTTTCCTCGCGCCGACGTCCGCGGTTCGTAACGTGGTGTCCGCTTCATTTCGACCAGAAACTGACAATCGACGCACACGGATGAATCGTTGGCAATTTGGCTTCCCGAACGTCGGCGTATCAGGATGAACTCATACCGTATTCGACTCCGTGAGCACGCGCCGTCTGATGCCGATCGGTTCTGCGAATTGCAAATGAGCTCTCCGGTTGCACGTTATGTGTCATGGCTCCCACGAACGCGAGAGCAATGCGAGAGGGCTCTGGCTGACGCGATAGCACAGCAACGTTCTGCGGAGCGGGTACGGTTCTTCTATGCCGTTGAATTTCAGCACGTGGACGGGATGATCGGAAGCGTCGGATATACAGTTCGGGATGCCGGTTCGGCTGATTGTGGACGGTTCTTGTTACCCGCCTTTCGGGGAAATGGCTATGCGGCTCCGGCGGTTCGCGAACTGCTGCAACGGGCGTTTGGCTCTGGCGGGATCGTAAGCATGGCAGCCTCATGCTCGGTTGGGAATCGGGCCTCTGTTCGGGTAGCGGAAAAATGCGGATTTCGCCTGATCGCAGAGATTCATGGGCGCGCACACTTTGAAATCCGGCTGAAAGACTTTCATGCACTTGCACCGAATGGACCTGACTAGAACGCTCGTTATCGGAAATTCGGGTTCCGGCAAAAGCTGGCTGGCGGAGCGCATCGCCGGCCATTCCGGTGCCGCCTACGTCGATCTCGACCTGATTCATTGGCTTCCTGGCGGGTACGACGTTGCTCGAGAGCGCACGGAAGCGATTCGCCGGTTGCAACTTGCTGCCGAGGCCGATCGCTGGGTGATCGAAGGCATCTACGGATGGCTCGTCAGCGAGGTTCTGGCAGACGCGAGCGCGTTGATCTGGTTGCGCCTCGACGAAGCCGAATGCGTGGCGAATATTCGTCGGCGAGGCGTTCGCCGCAACGGATCCCCGGAGGCTTTCGACGCATTGCAAGTGTGGGCCGCGACTTACCGATCCCGGACCGGGTCAAGCTCGTATGTTGCCCACCGGTCTATTTTCGATCGCTTTAGTGGAGACAAGAAAATTCTTTTGTCGCGTGATGCAGTAACTGAGTTCATCGGTCAGTTGCCGCTCTGACGAATGTCGATTTCGTGATGTTCCGATCTCCCGCCTGTGGCCGCCTCTTCTGGGGTGACAGTCGTCCATCTGGCGGATAGCGGCCACAAGCGGTCGGTCGACTTCAACGTCCAGATCGTTGACAATTGCGTATGGGTCTTTGGCCACTCCCAGTCACAAAACCGTGTGAGATGCCTAGTCATACATGAACTACCCTCCACTTGAACTTGGTGCTGTTTTCCAAACGGACTGGACAGAGCATCCTATTCGCGTGATCGCGTTTGATGCAGATGCGGTCATGTATGACGCTTGGTGGCCACACAAGCAAGCCTGGGGCATGGAGAACCTGTCCGGCACCTTTAGCTACTACCGCGTGCGACGCACCTTGTTCTTGTCACGAGCGCATTATCTGCGAACCGATGAATACACTGAGCTCGAGGCTAGCATTCACAGGCCAGATCTTCCCTTGGGCTACGCGCAGTTCGAATCGTTGAACTGGTATGACCAAAGGCCCGAATCTCTATCGCAACTGGCTCAACAGATCGCCCAAGCACGAGGCCATCAAAACCCGAGCGATGATGCTTCGCTTCTAGAAACATCAGCCATCTACCTCGCGCCTTTCGGTCCAAAGGGCAGCCAGAAGCCGCCGACGGTATGCTATGCGCAGGACGGCTATGCGTTCAACGAATCAGAAGTTCTATGGAACGCGTGGCAATTGCAGGCCCCGCACCTAGGTGATCACCATCTCACGAGCGGCATCGGCATCTATCGTTTAGGGGTTCGGCGGCGCACCCCGACTTTCTATATCTGGGGTTCTTTGAGCCAGCTGAATGGAGGAACGAGTAGCTCGTAAGAAAGGGGAGCCACGATTGCTCCTGTCGCTGCTCTGCGTCCCGCGAACGGCTGCTTCCGGGATAGCCCGATGGCTGCTTCGGGTCGGCTACGGCCGGCCACATCTGGCAGCATTCGGCCACGAACGGCCGTTCGACACAGCTTTTTAGATCGTCGATAATCGGTGCAGATAAGGGCGTAGCCTTTAGCGGTTACCGTCGATCAGATCGTTCAGCAGCGCATCGAACGCGGCCTGTGCGTCTTCAAGTTCCTGCAGGGCGGCATCGAAGGTTTGCAGCGCGAACGGCGAAGGCTCGCCGCTGCCTTGCGGCGGAAATTGCTTCTGCATCGAGGCGAACGTGCTCTGCACGCGCAGCGTGGCGGCCACCATGCGCTCCATCGCTTGGGTTTCTTCGGCTCGGGCCTGTTCCGGATTCATTCCACTCTCCTTGGATGGTTTTCTTGAAGACCAGATCGTACACGCTGTATTCGTTCTTGCCGCCCTTGGCAGAACGACTCCGTTGAAGGTTCCAACGGCACGCTGCGCGAGAAGCGATTTAATCGGGAATGATTCCGCAGTCGCGCCGAGGCCAAGATACTCAGCGAGTGTGGCTGCAAAATCCCGCCGCGGGTCAGGCCCATACTCGTTCAAATGCAGACAATTCCCTCTCGGTCGATGGGGTTACATGCTCGCTGCGGCTGCGATTGGCGAGCATTTTCCGTTCGCGATGTAGTATCGCAGTCGCTCCCAAGCGTCCAGGTAGCGATGCCACGGGATGGCGGCCAACTGCTCGTCATGGATGACGAGGATCTGCTCGACGATCGCCAGTTCGTGATCGAGCAGCAGGCAGCGCTCCCCTCGATCCACACGCGTGACGCATGCATTGAGCGCTGCTTCCGCGCGCCGGTACAGATCAAGGTCCGTGCCAGTCGAGGTCGCATCCCGCAGATAGAACGCGAGGTACACCACGCGAACCAGGCAAATGACCTGGTCGAGGTCCCCGCGCCCACCCCGCACGGTGGCCAGGGCGAGGTGGTTCTCCAGTGACAGCGCATGGATCTTTTCCGTTGGCAACGGCAGAAACATTTCTCTCGTTAGGCGCGATCGACCGACTCGTCGCATTGATCGTCTCTTGTTTTCCAATTTGCTCGCTCGTGACTGAATCGTGTCTCTCGTCATGCCAGATCGAGGCGGCCTGATCGCACACTAGGAATCCGTACACCTATCCGTTCGACATGCAGCGATGCCCCGTGAAAATCAACGATGCCCGATCACCCGCTCGGCGGCCGGCTGCCGAGACCGGCCCGGTAAACGGGCCGTGGAATCGAGGCAGGATCAAGGCGTGTGGGCGAATCGGATGGGTCATTGTCGAAGCAAACGACCCATCGACCGTTCGTATGACTATCGTTGCGCCATCGCGCTCGTCTCCGACCAGCCGCCGCCCACCACCTTGTACAGCGTGATGAGGTTCGACTGCTTGGCGAGCATGTCCGTGATCAGTTGCTGTTGCGCAGTGTAGAGCGTGCGCTGCGCGTCGAGCAGGGTCAGGAAGCTGTCGGTGCCGCTGCGGTAGCGTGCCTGCGCGAGGTCGTAGTACTGCTGCGCGGCGTTCACGTAGTCGCGGTCCGCAGCCACCTGCGTGACGTACGTCGTGCGTCCCGCGAGTGCATTCGACACTTCCTTGAACGCCGTCTGGATGGCCTTCTCATAGTTGGCGATGTCGATATCCTTCTCGACTTTCGCTACGTCGAGCGTGGCGCGGTTGTAGCCGAAGTCGAAGATGGGCACCGAAATGGACGGCGCAAATGTCCACGCACCCGTGCCCGCCTTGAAGAGGTTCGAGAGGCTGCTGCTCGTGGTGCCCGCGGAAGCCGTCAGCTCGATCTTCGGAAAGAACGCGGCGCGCGCTGCGCCGATGTTGGCGTTGGCGGCCTTCAGCGTGTGCTCGGCTTCGACGATATCGGGGCGGCGCGTGAGCAGATCCGACGGCACGCCTTCGCCGATGTCCGCGAACATATTCTCGCTTTCCATCAGCGCACCGCTTTGCGGCAGATCGGTGGGCAGCGGCGCGCCGATTTCGGCCACCAGGTTGTTGCGGTCCTGCGCCACCGCACGCGTGTACGAGGCCAGGCTCGAGCGCGCGCTGGCCAGCGAGTTTTCGGCTTGGCGCACGTCCTGCAGCGACGCGCTGCCGATCTTCATCATGCGCACCGTGAGGTCGTAGGTGTGCTGGTCCGCATCCACGGTGTTCTGCGTGACCTGCAGCGTAGCTTCGTCGGAGAGCAACTGTAGATAGTCGGTAGCGACCGTCGCGATCAGGCTGAGCTGCGTGCTCGTGCGCGCCGCGTCCGTGGCGAGGTATTGCTCCAGCGCCTGGCGCTTGAGGCTGCGCAGGCGGCCGAAGAAGTCGATTTCCCACGACGTGAGCCCCACGTTCGCACTGCTCGAACTGGATGAGCTCGTGGAGCCTTCCACGCGTTCGCGCGTGACCGAGCCGGATGCGCTGATGGCGGGCCCGATGTTGGCGCGCGCGATGCGGTACTGCGCTTCGTACTGCGCCACGTTGAGCGCGGCCACTCGCATGTCGCGGTTGTTCGCGAGTGCGACTTCGATCAGCTTTTGCAGGCGCGGGTCTCTGAAGAAGTCGCGCCAGCCGAGGTCGGCACCCAGCGGTGCCTCAGCGGTGGGCTGTGCCGCTTTCGGTTGCGTCGGCGCGGGGACGGTGGACCAGGCACTGTCGACGGGCGCGGCCGGGCGCCGGTACGTCGGGTCGAGCGTGCAGCCTGCCAGTGCGACCGCGCAAAGAAGGGCGATCAGTGTGCGTTTCATGCGTTGCCCTCGTTGATGTCGGCGGAGTCCGTGGCGTGACCGTGTTCCTTGAACAGTCTGCGCACCACGACGAAGAAGACCGGTACGAAGAAGATCGCAAGCACCGTGGCCGCGATCATGCCCCCCGTTACACCCGTGCCGATGGCATGGCGTGCGCCGGCGCCGGCACCCGTACTGATGACGAGCGGCAGGACCCCGAACACGAACGCGAGCGAAGTCATGAGAATGGGGCGCAGCCGCATGTGGGCGGCTTCGAGTACGGCGTCCACGAGGCGGTGCCCCTGCGCTTGCAGATCCTTCGCGAACTCGACGATCAAAATGGCGTTCTTCGTGGAAAGCCCGATGGTGGCCAGCAGCCCCACCTTGAAGTAGATGTCGTTCGAAAGTCCGCGCCCGTGAGCGGCAAGTAACGCGCCCAGCACGCCGAGCGGCACGACGAGCAGCACCGCGAGCGGAATCGACCAGCTTTCGTAGAGTCCCGCGAGGCACAGGAACACGACGACGAGTGAGATCGCATAGAGCGTCGTAGCCTGGGAGCCGGCCTGCTTCTCCTGGTAGGACTGTCCGGTCCATTCCAGAGCGAAGCCGGGCGGCAGTTTGTGCGCGAGCTGCTCGACCGCGTTCATGGCCTCGCCGGTGCTCACGCCGGGCCGCGTGGCAGCCGAAATGCCCGTGGCGAGCTGCCGGTTGTAGCGCTCGATCTGCGGCGGCCCGAACGTCCAGTGACTCTTGGCGAACGACGAGAAGGGCACCATCGTCGAGTCGTAGCCTGTCGTGCTCGTGGCGGTGCTCGAAGACGATAAGGATGACGAACCCGACGAACTGCTGCTTGCTTTCACATACCAGTCGCCAAGGTCGGCAGGCATCATGCGATACGGCGCGTCCGACTGCACGTAGACTTTCTGCACGCGCCCCGTGTCGATGTAGTTGTTCACGTAGGACGAACCGAACGCGGTCTGCAGCGTGTCGTTGACGTCGGAGATGGAAAGCCCCAGCGCGTTGGCTTTTTCGCGGTCGATGTCCACCTGCAACTGCGGCGTGTCTTCGAGGCCGGACGGGCGCACCATGGCAAGCGTCGGTTCCTTCGACGCCATGCCGAGAAACTGGTTGCGCACCGCGAGCAGCTTGTCGTGTCCTGCGCCGCCGCGGTCTTCGATCTCGAAGTCGAGGCCGCTTTGCGTACCCAGTTCCTGAATGGCGGGCGGATTCAGCACGAAGATGCGCGCGTCGCGATTGCCGGCGAAATGCTGGTTGGCGCGCGCGATGATGGCCGACGCGCTGTCGCGCGAACCGCGCAGGCTCCAGTCCTTGAGCGTCACGAACGCGATGGCGTTGTTCTGCCCTTGACCGTTGAAGCTGAAGCCGTTGATGGCGATGACCTGCTTGACGCCCGGCTCGTCTTTCAGCACGTACTGTTCCACCGTCTCCACCGTCTTCAGCGTGCGCGAGGCCGGCGTGCCCGCGGGCGCGCTGATCGACACGATGAAGTAGCCCTGGTCTTCGTCAGGCAGGAACGAGGAGGGCAGCGTGACGTAGAGCAGCGCCACGACGCCGGCGATCACGCCGTAGAGGAGCATGTAACGCGCGGGCCGCGCGACCACGCGTGCGAGCGAGGAACTGTAGCCCGCATTGCTCCTCGCGAACCACCGGTTGAACCAGCCGAAGAAGCCGCGCTTTTCGTGGTGCTCCACGTCGGCGCGCTTGAGCAGCGTGGCGCACAGCGCCGGCGTGAGCGTGAGCGCGAGCATGACCGACAGCAGCATCGCCGAGACGATGGTGATGGAGAACTGCCGGTAGATCGCGCCCGTGGAGCCCGCGAAGAACGCCATTGGAATGAAGACGGCGGTGAGCACGGTGGTCACGCCGACCAGCGCGCCGGTAATCTGCCCCATCGCCTTGTGCGTGGCTTCCTTCGGGCCGAGTTTCTCCTCGCTCATGATGCGCTCGACGTTTTCCACCACCACGATGGCGTCGTCCACGAGCAGGCCGATGGCGAGCACCATCGCGAACATCGAGAGCACGTTGATCGAAAAACCGATCATCGACATCACGCCGAACGTGCCGAGCAGCGCAACGGGCACCACGATGGTCGGAATCAGCGTGGCGCGTACGTTCTGCAGGAACAGGTACATCACGAGGAAAACCAGTACGACTGCTTCGAGCAGCGTCTTCACGACCTCTTCGATCGAGATGCGCACGAACGGCGTGGTGTCGTACGGATAACTGATCGCTACGTCCTGCGGCAATTGCAGCTGGATTTCAGCGAGCTTCGCGCGCACCGCGTTGGCTGCGTCCAGCGCGTTGGCGCCGGTGGCGAGCTTGATGGCGAGTGCGGATGCCGGTTTGCCGTTCAGACGCGACGAGGTGTCGTAGCTGTCGCCGCCCACCTCCACGCGCGCCACGTCCTTCAGCAGCACGCGCGAGCCATCGCTGTTCTCACGCAGCAGGATGTTGGCGAACTGGTCGGCGGTTGTAAGCAGACTCGACGAGCGGATGGTTGCGTTGATGGCCTGCGAGTCCGTTGCCGGCGAGCCGCCTACCTGCCCCGTGGAAAGCTCGACGTTCTGGTTCGTGATAGCCGTGGTCACGTCGGAGGGCGTGAGTCCGAAGCTGTGGAGCTTCACCGGGTTGAGCCAGATGCGCATGGCGTGCTGCGCGCCGAACAGCGTCACGTCGCCCACGCCGTTCAACTGCGCGAGCGGATCTTCGATCCGGGTCGCGATGATGTTGCCGAGATCCACCGAATTCCAGGTGCCGCCCGGCGACGAGAGCGCGACGATCATGAGGAAGCTCGTCGACGCCTTCGCCACCTGCACGCCTTGCTCCTGCACCGTTTCGGGCAAGGTAGGCGTGGCCTGCGTCACCTTGTTCTGAACCTGCACCTGCGCGATGTCGGGATTCGTGCCGGGATTGAACGTCAGCGTGATGGTGGCCTGCCCGGCGGAACTGCTCGTGGACGACATGTACAGCACGTTGTCGATGCCGCTCAGCTTCTGCTCGATCACCTGGGTCACGGTTGCGGCGACGGTGTCGGCGGAGGCGCCGGGGTAGGTGGCCGTCACCTGCACCGAGGGCGGCGCGATGGTGGGGTACTGCGCGACGGGAAGACTCGTGACCGCCGCCGCACCCACCAGCATGATGACGATGGCCATCACCCACGCGAGAATGGGACGCTTGATGAAGAACTCTGCCATGCCGTTCTCCGCCTAGCGTTGTGCCGACACGGACGAGGCCGTGTCTGTCGCGGGTGCCGCGTTCGCCTGCGTCTGCGGCGTATCGGCCGCCACCTTGACCGGCGCGCCCGCATGCACGCTCTGCAGGCCGCTCACGATCACGCGGTCGCCGGTGTGCAGACCCGACGTCACGATCCATTGGTCGCGGAATGCGTTGTCGGCCACCACCTGCACCTGCTGCGCGTTGCCGGTCGCGTCCGCCACGTAGACGCTCGCCTTGCCGTCCGATGTGCGCGTCACGGCCATCTGCGGCACGAGTATCGCGTTGTCGTTTTCGCCTTCTTCCAGACGGGTGCGGACGAACATGCCGGGCAGCAATTCGCGTTCGGGGTTCGGGAACGTGCTGCGCAGCGTGACCGAGCCCGTCGTGGCGTCCACGGTCACGCCGGAGAACTGCAGCGCGCCGGGGTGGGCGTACTCGGTGCCGTCTTCCATTACGAGCGTGACGGCGGCGCTGTCGCTGCCCGTTTTCTTCAGGCGCCCCGAAGCGAAGGCCTTGCGCAGCTTCAGCCATTCCGTGCTGGGGCGCGTGACGTCGAGGTACATCTGGTCGAACGCCTGGATGGTGGCAAGCGCAGTGGTCTGGTCGGAGGTGACGAGCGCACCCTCGGTCACGCTCGATGCACCGATGCGCCCGGAAATTGGGGCGCGCACACGCGTGTATTCGAGGTTGACGCGCGCAGATTCGAGCGACGCCTCGTCGGCCGTGACGTCGGCTGCGTCTTCGCGAACGGCGGCGACGGCATCGTCGTAATCCTGCTTGCTCACGGCGTTGATCTTCACGAGTTCCGTGTAGCGATCCGCTTTCGTTTTCGCCGAGGCCAGCGTGGCGCGCGCTTTTTCGAGCGTGCCGCGGGCCTGGTCGTAGGTCGCCTGGTAGGTGGCCGGGTCGATCTGGTAGAGCACCTGACCCGCCTTCACGTCGCTGCCTTCCACGAACAGGCGCTTCAAGACGATACCGCCCACCTGCGGGCGGACGTCGGAAACCTTCAGCGAGGAAAGGCGGCCGGAGAGTTCGGTGGTTTCGACGATGCGCTGCGGCGCGAGCGTGAGTACGCCGACCGCGGTGGTTTGTGCGGCAAAGCCGGAGGGCGCGCCTGTCGGCTTGTTGCAGCCCGCGGTGCCGAGTATGGCGAATATCGAGAGCGCGGAAAATAAGCGCCGCGGCCTGCACATCGTGCGGTGGTGCGCGTGGTTAGAGAGGATTGACGTCTTCATCTTTGACCTGTTTGGACATCGCGATGCGGGAACGGGATGGCACCGAGCGCTTCAATGGCAGCTCAGCGGAACCGGTGCTGGGCAAGGCGTAACGCTACCGACGTCGCCTATTTCCGTGCTTACGGAAACTTACTGTCCGGTGACCCGAGAAGACAGACGAAAGAGACGGGGATGCTTGCTGCGTACGAAACGAAACACCAGGCGGTGCGGCACATACATCTGGCGAGCGCCAATACTCAGTAATATTTCGAAAGCCAGTCGAGCCTTCTCCGGGCTACCATCAATCCGTTCTCATCCCACCCGAATACCCGAAGTGCACGCACCCCCCTTTCCCGATTCCACGCTGCAGGTCCTGCTCGTTGATGACGACGCCGAGCTGCGCGACCTGCTGCGCAAGTTCTTCCAGCAACGCGGCAGCGCGTTCTCCGTCTTGCACGACGCCACCAATCTGGCGCGGCGGCTCGAACGCGAGCGGCCGTCCATCATCGTGATGGACCTCATGATGCCGGGCGTGGATGGCCTCACCGCGCTCAAGCAATTGCGCGCGCGCGGCGACACGATTCCCGTCATCATGCTGACCGCGCGCGCCGAAGGCGTGGAACGCGTGCTGGGGCTCGAACTGGGTGCGGACGACTATCTGGGCAAGCCGTTCATGCCGCAGGAACTGCTCGCACGCATCCACGCGGTGCTGCGCCGCCAAGGCCAGCCGCCAACCACGGTAATGCAGGAGAAGCGCGCCCCGTGCCGGTTCGGCCGTTTCGAACTGGATTTCTCGACGCGCACGCTGCTGAGGGAAGGCACACCCGTGAAGCTCACGGGCGGCGAGTACGCGCTGCTCGAGGTGCTGGCCTCGCACCCCATGGAGACGCTTTCGCGTGCGCGGCTCATCGAGCTGCTCCACGGTCCGGATGCCGAGGTGACGGAGCGCGGCATCGACGTGCCGGTATGGCGCCTGCGTCGCCTGATCGAGGACGATCCGTCCAATCCCCGGCGGTTGCAAACCATGCGCGGCGTCGGCTACATGTTCATTCCCGACATCCCGGCCGATGAAGAATCCATTTGATTCGATGTTCGGCCGGCTCGTCATCACGACGGTGGGCCTGCTCGTGCTGGTTCACCTCACGTCGCTGCTGCTGATCGACCGAACCCGCGCGAGCCTCACCGCTTTCCATATTTCGCGCGTCATGGAGGCAGCCGCCCGCATGGGCGATCACGATGGCGGCAGCGAACGGTCTGTGGCGAACATTCTCGGTATTTCGTTCGTGGACCTGAAGCAACTGCCGGCCGCCGAAGCGCAGCGCTTTCGCATCGACACGCTCGGGCCCATCGAACGGCAGCTGCGGCACGTGCTGCCGTCGGGCATCCACGTGGCGATGGATAGCGACGGCACGCTGCGCGTGCTCCCCGCAGGCAGCACGCGTGGCATCGTGCTCCCGCGGGCCGAGGTGCCACTGAGTCGTTTCACCGGGGTGCTGGCGTTGACGCTGGTGTTCGCTATCGTGGTTGCCGTCGTGCTTGCGTGGCACCTGAACCGCCCCATCCGCGATCTTGCCGCAGCCGCGCGTGAGCATCGCACTGGCCATCACCTGAACCGCGTGCGCACACGCGGGCCGCGCGAACTGCGCGAGCTGATTGGCGACTTCAACGACATGACGCGCGAGCTGGCCGAGGCAGAGCGCGAGCGCGCCGTGATGCTCGCGAGTATCGCGCACGACCTGCGGACACCGATCACACGCATGCAGGTGCGGGCAGACCTGCTGACCGACCGTAGCGATCGCGAGGGCTTTCTGCGCGATACCGAATCCATGTCGCGTGTCATCACGCAGTTTCTCGACTTTGCGCACGAGAGCCCCGAAGGGTCGCCGCAAATCAGCGTGGACACGCATTGTCGTCGCGATTACACCGACGCACCGAGTCCGGGCGGCGAAGCGCATACCGATGCACTTGTCACGCTCGATCTGCACGCGGGGCTCGACTTCATGCTGCCCATGGTCGATATCGACCGCATTCTCTCCAACCTTGTCGAGAATGCGCTGACCTACGGCGAGCCGCCCGTGGAGATCGCCACGCGAGCGCATGACGAGCACTACGAAATCGTGGTGCGAGATCACGGGGCCGGCGTGTCCGAGCCTGACCTGGACCGCGTGCTGCGTCCGTTTGTCCGGCTCGATCCCGCGCGCGGCGGCACCGCGCACAGCGGATTGGGCCTCGCCATCGTCCGCCGCCTCGTTCGCCATCACGGCGGCACGCTGCAGATTTCCAACGCGGCCGACGGCGGCCTTGTCATAGCGATGAGGTTTCCGAAGCACAGCGCCGCGCGATGAAGTGCCGCATGCGCTGTCGCCGCTCGTCCGGGGGGCAGCGGTGTCTAGTCGAGCTTCCCTGCGCCCACCGCTTCGGCAAGCGTGAGGGCGCCTTCGTTGAGGTCCTCGGTGGTGTGTTCACCAGGTGTTGGCGGAAGGGAGGAACGGCAACCCGACATCGATGACTCCGTTCACGATATGTTTCCCCTTCATCATCGCTTCCAGTGTTCGATACCGATGACTGTGCGGATCGTGCAGCGTGAGTGCACGTCGAAGTGATCGAGACCCTTTTCGACGTGACAGGATACGGGCGCTTCATGGCTGTTCAGCAGGGCCGCCAGACGGCGATTCGACCGGACGACGCGAGTCGAATCGAATTCCCCATAGCTCGGCGCGAATGACACAACTCGTCTACGTCCGCATTAAATTTGTCCACTCACGCAGTGGACCAAGCGTTCCGGCAGTACCCCCTGATTTCTAGACCGATTCCCGGCGCACCGTGCCGCCGGCCGGGCGAAGCACCGAGTTCAGACAGTACGCTTTCGACCTCAAGCTCAGTCAAGCTTCAATCACTGCATGAATCTGGCCGATGCTGTTGAAAGCCAATTATTTTGGCATCTGATACATTCCGTTGGCATCCATTTCGGGGGCACGTCATGAAACTTCGGACCGTGTATTTGAAGGTGAGTGATATGGAGACGTCCACTTCTTTCTGGGAGCGACTTCTCGGATATGAACCGCTGAAGCGGTCCGGCAAGTGGACTGAATTCTTGATCGGCACAAACAGACTGGGCCTTTTGTTAAACGATTTTGGAGACGAGATAAAAGGTAGCAGCTCCGTCCCGGTCTTTGAGTTCGAAGAAAGTGCACTTCACGAATTCGTGAAACGGGCAACAGAAAACGGCGCCGCCATCGTGATGGACGGATTGAAGATCGCGTCCATGAAAAGCATTGTATTGAGCAGCCCCGACGGACACGAGTTCGAGCTTTGCATGTGCCGCAACTAACCACGGGCTTTGCAGTTCGTCGTATGTCCCGCGAACGACCGCTTGGCGGCGACGAAGGGCCGTTGCAGGAGCCGCGACGAATGTCGCCCGGGTCGCAAAGCATCCTTCGCGCGAGCACACAACGGCCGCTCGACATCATGTGCCGCTGATTGTCGATGCCACATAACGGAAGGATAACGAAGTAATGCCGCTTATTTTCAGGCGTATCGACTCGAACTTCAATCACGGTAGCGCCCCGCATGCCGTGCATGCCAGGCTCAGCTCGCATACACGGTCAGGGTCCAGTCCAGCCGTGGCTCAAGATCCAGTGAACCCGCGCTCCGAGAGAGCCCAGGAGCACCGACCCGCCGAACGCCAGGTTCACCGCCGATTGCATCAGATCGTATTCAACGGAATTCTCAGATAGCGCTTGCCGTTGTTTTCCAAAGGCGGAAGGGCGCCGGCCCGCATGTTCACCTGCATCGCTTGAAGAATCAGCTTCGGCAAGGTCAGCGTCGCGTCTCGTGCGGTACGTGCCGCGACGAACGCGTCTTCAGTAATCCCGTCACGAACGTGTACGTTCGTGGTGCGTTCGGCCCCGATTGTCGTTTCCCACGCGTAGGCGTCCCGTCCGGGCGCCTTGTAGTCGTGACTCAGGAACAGTCTTGCTTCGTCGGGAAGGCAAAGCAGTCGCCGAATGGAGCGGAAAAGCCGCCTGGCGTCTCCGCCCGGCAAGTCGGCTCTCGCCGTCCCGTAGTCCGGCATGAACATCGTGTTGCCGCAGAACACCGAATCGCCGATGACGTAGGCGACACTGTCGGGCGTATGTCCGGGAACGTCGAGAACCCTGCACTCGATCGCCCCGATGTTGAATCGCTCGCCGTCATCGAACAGGTGATCGAATTGCGAGCCGTCGCGCAGGAACTCCGGTCCGGCGTTAAACAAGCTGCCGAAGCGTCGCTGTACCGCGGTGATCGCGCGTCCGATTGCGAGCGCACCGCCGACACGCGCCTGCAGAAAGGACGCGGCGCTCAGGTGGTCCGCATGGACATGGGTTTCGAGCAGCCATACGATCGAGAGGCCTTCCGATTCGATATAAGCGACGATAGCGCGGGCCGATGTCTCCGAACATCGGCACGTCGGTGCGTCGAAGTCGAGGACCGGGTCGATGATTGCTGCGGCAAGCGAGATCGGATCGTGAACGACATAACTCGCGGTAGATGTCGCCTCGTCAAAAAAGGAATGGACAACCGGCACCGGATGTTTTCCGGCACGCGTCCGAACGATGCCCGCGATGGCGCGTTCGAGCGATTGATCCACGCGATGTCTCCTTTTCTTGCCCCCGTCCGTCTCCGATTCAAGCCTCGGAGACGAGTTGGGCAAAGTGCGGTTCGAGTTCGGGAAAAGCATCCGCGTGCCGATCGCCAGGCCGGTTCGGCGTCGAGGCCCTGGATTCAGAGACCGACCCGACTGATGTCTGACCGCCCCGGCAAGGCGGCGAATCGATGGCCGACGCCTTGATCATTGCCGTCGCGTTGCTGCACATCGCGTTTCGCGCGCGCTTTGGACGAAAGACCGCGTCCCCTCGAGCAATCGAGTCGCCGCTCAGAATGCAAACGCCGTCCTTCCGGGCAATCACTCTCTGCCAGGTCTGCTCGCCGTATCGACACGTCGTTGAACTGCTCCACGAGACGAGCACGGTGTCGGCGGACGGGCGCTCGAGAATCACGATGCGGACCGCCCCGAGGTTCGAATCGGTCCTGCACGCACGCTCGTCCGCTCCCGCTGAAAGCGGTGCAGCCGGAGGCGATCGCAGGGCATCGAGGATCCTGTCCCAACGATTCCGGTCGCTGATGTCGTTTGCGACGTCGTCGATACCTGGAGTGTTTTCCATAGCTTCAATATCGCCGTTGGATGCTGGATGCAGCGTGAGAAACGGTGCTGCCAGGCGGGCGGTTTTTGCGCGGGGCCTGTGCAAAGCGCTGCACAGGCACATCGCAGACAGACGATTCAGCTTTGCAGGAAATCGAGTAGATCGAGGTTGACTGCGCTCGCGTTGATCGTCGCCATGCCGTGCGAGCCGCCGGGATAGATCTTGAGCCGTGCGTTCGGGGCGATTTCAACCGACCGTCGTGCCGATGCGTCGATCGGCACGATCTGGTCGTCGTCGCCGTGCAGAATGAGGAGGGGAACGTCGATTTTTTTCAGGTCTTCGGTGTAGTCGACCTCGGAGAATTCACGAATGCAATCAAATTGCCCCTTGATCGAACCCATCAGGCCTTGCACCTGGAAGGCGTCGATCGTGCCTTGTGACACGTCGGCACCCGGGCGGTTGAAGTTGTAAAACGGTACGGCGAGATCCTTGTAGAGCTGCGAACGATTGTTCACCACGCCGGCGCGCAGTCCATCGAATACATCGATCGGCAGACCGCCCGGGTTATCGGTGGTCTTGAGCATGATCGGCGGAACCGCGCCGATCAGCACCGCCTTTGCGACGCGTCCGGTTCCGTGGCGGCCGATGTAGCGTGCGACCTCGCCTCCACCGGTCGAATGCCCGACCAGCACCGCGCCGCGCAGATCGAGATGGTTCAGGAGTGCCGCGAGATCGTCGGCATACTGATCCATGTGGTTCCCGTCCCACGTTTGACCGGAACGGCCGTGGCCGCGGCGATCGTGTGCAATGACACGATAGCCTCGGGTGCCGAGGAACAGCATTTGTGCATCCCAGGCGTCGGCACAGAGCGGCCACCCATGGGAGAAGACGACCGGCGTGCCTGTCCCCCAGTCCTTGTAGAAAATCTCGGTACCGTCCGTGGAGTTGAAATAGCTCATGGCACGTTCCTGATCAGGTTGATTTGAAGGAAGTCTCGGGCAGGGCAATACGGAGCATCGTGTCGAGTTGGCGATCGCGAACGGCGCGTCGCACCGGCGCCCGCTGGTTTCCGGCGTGGCGGTGAGCAGCGACCCGCGCATGCGGGCCGCACTCACGAAGTGCGGGCATCGTCGTTTCGTTTCAGTGACTGCAGTCGTCACGCTCCGAATCGACGTGGCAACCCGCTGAGCCGCGGGAAATCCGGAGCGATCGTCATATGCATTGCGTCGATGGCGGGGCCGACGGTACGCGAGCGAACCCGCGTCAGCGCATGCCGCCGCTGGCGATGATGTGTTCGCCCGTCAGCCACTTTGCGTCGCCGGAAGCGAGGAAAACCGCAATCGATGCAACGTCGTCCGGCCGGCCCACGCGTCCGAGCGGCGTCTGGCTGACCGCTGAACTCTCGAACTCCGATCCGATCACGCCGGCGCTTTGCGCACCTTCGGTCACGATCACGCCGGGGTTGATCGTATTCACGCGAATGCCGCGCGGCCCGAGTTCGCGCGCGAGCGCGCCTGTGATGGAATCCACCGCGCCTTTCGTGCCGCTGTAGACGGCGGTCGTCGCCGGTGTGAGCGTCGAGACGACCGAGCTGACATTGATGATGCTGGCGCCTTCGCCCAGGTGCTGGACGGCGGCCTGTGTCGTGAGCAGGACCCCGAGCACGTTGATGTCGAATTGCCTGCGGTATTGCGCTTCCGTGAACGCCTCGATCGGCGCGAACTCGTAGACGCCCGAGTTGTTGACGAGAATGTCGAGGCGCCCATACGTTTCGATCGCCGCGTCGACGATGCCTTTCGCGTCGGCCGCCTTCGACACGTCGCCGCCCACGGCAACCGCTTTTCCCCCGGCCGTGGTGATGGCGGACACGACGTCGTCCGCGCCGGCCTTGCTGCTGGCGTAGTTCACGACGACCGACGCGCCCTCTGCCGCGAGCGCCTTGGCGATGGCGGCGCCGATACCTTTCGACGCACCGGTTACAACGGCCACTTTTCCTGCAAGCTTGCCCATGATGTTCACCTCAGTGTGAATGATTCCGTTGATGGACACCGGCCAGCCGTCTCGCACGATGCGATCGCCGGTGTTTTCTGCCTGTGCGGACCTGCATGCGGTCGCGATCGCCTGGCGCGGCGCGACTGGCCGGCCGTCGATGCGCGGGACATGGCATCGTCAACCCGGCCATGCCGAATCGCGGATGACGGAACAGAAATTCCCCCGATGGAAGTGAGGCTCCTTGTCGGCGATCACGTCGGCCTTCACGTTGCCGAACGTGGTCTCCGGTTTGTGCTTGATGCCGTTGTAGAACGCTTGAATGATCTCTTCCTTGAAGTGCGGCGGGCGCGGGTGCGCATGCGTCACGGCTTCGCGTTCCTCGTGCGAGAACGCATGGTACGAAAGTCCGAGCACATCCATCTCGACCCCGGCGGTCACCAGCGCAACGACCGGGTGCATATGGCGCGGAATGCCGGGCGTGGTATGCAGCGCAATGGCCGTCCAGACGAGATCGATGTCGGCCGCGGTGATGCCCCGGCCCGAGAGAAAGTCGCGGGCCGCATTGGCTCCGTCGACTTCGAAGCGTTCGGTGGCGCTGCTGTACGCGCCGGTGAGGCCGATGTCATGGAACATGGCGCCCGCGTACAACAGTTCCGGATCGAATTTCAGGCCGCGACGCACGCCTTCCAGGGCGCCGAACAAATAGACGCGGCTCGAATGATGAAAGAGCAGCGGGGTGGACGTGTCGCGCACGAACTCGGTAATTTCCCGCGCAAGCTGACTGTCGGGCACGGCGACATCCTGAATGACCTGCGACATGACGGTTCTCCATCGAAATGTGAGCGGATGCCGGCGTCCTGGCGGACGCCGCACGCGAACGGCCGGTTACTTCGCCGCAGCCGTCGCCCCGATTCCCGCGAGGGCCTCGCGAACGCCCGCGCCGTACTCGGGGTCCGCCTTCGCGCAATGGAGGATGTGGCGTTCCTGGATAGGCGCGTGGACGGAGGCCAGCTGCCGGGCGGTGTTGTCGAACAGCACCTGTCGCTGCGCCCGACTCATCAGGCGAAACAGATTCCCTGGCTGCGCGAAGTGATCGACGTCCACGCGGTGGTCCCAATGTGCGGCGTCGCCTTCGATTCGCAGCGGCGGCTCGTGAAGATCGGGCCGCACTTCCCACTCGCCGGCACTGTTCGGGTAGTAGGACGGCGTGCCGCCGAGGTTGTCGTCGGTGCGCATGGCGCCATCGCGGTGGTAGCTGTGGAAGGGGCACTTCGGCGCATTGACGGGAATGTGATTGAAGTTCACGCCCAGTCGATAACGTTGCGTGTCGCCATAAGAGAAGAGCCGCGCCTGCAGCATCTTGTCCGGCGAAAAGCCGATGCCGGGCACGACGTTCGCGGGCGAGAACGCGGCCTGCTCGACCTCGGCGAAGTAGTTGCCCGGGTTGCGGTTCAATTCGAGCACGCCGACCTCGATCAGCGGGAAATCGCTTTTCGGCCAGACCTTGGTCAGGTCGAACGGGTTGAACGGCAGCGCCCTGGCCTCGTCGTCGTTCATCACCTGAATGAAGAGGGTCCAGCGCGGGAACTCGCCGCGTTCGATGCTTTCGTAAAGGTCGCGGCCATGCGTTTCCCGGTCCTTGCCCACGAGCTGTTCGGCTTCGCCGTCGGTCAGATTCTCGATGCCTTGCTGCGTACGGAAGTGGAATTTCACCCACGTCCGCTGGTTGTCGGCATCGACGAGGCTGAACGTATGGCTGCCGAATCCATGCATGTGACGATAGCTGCGCGGGATGCCCCTGTCGCTCATGACGATCGTGACCTGATGAAGCGCCTCCGGCAGCAGCGTCCAGAAGTCCCAGTTGCTGTTTGCGCTGCGCAGTCCGGTGCGCGGATCGCGCTTGATCGCGTGATTGAGATCGGGAAAACGCAGCGGATCACGGAAAAAGAACACGGGCGTGTTGTTGCCCACGATGTCCCAGTTTCCTTCTTCCGTATAGAACTTCACCGCGAAGCCCCGGATATCGCGTTCGGCATCGGCGGCGCCGCGCTCGCCGGCGACTGTCGAAAAGCGCATGAATACCGGCGTTGCCTTGCCGATTTCCGAAAAGAGTTTCGCCTTGGTGTAGCGCGTGATGTCGTGCGTGACCGTGAATACGCCATGCGCGCCCGATCCTTTGGCGTGCATGCGTCGTTCGGGAATGACCTCGCGGTCGAAGTGCGCGAGTTTCTCGATCAGCCAGATATCCTGCAGCAGCGCGGGACCGCGCGGGCCGGCCGTTTCGATGTTCAGATTGTCGGCGACGGGCGCACCGGTTGCGTGATCGAGACGCGTAGACGTATCGCGATTTTTCATGCGTCGACTCCAGGAGGGGTGGGCGGACCGGCGCAGCGCCATGCCGTTTCGGGGCGGGCGGCCGCGCGAGGCTTTACGGGAAAATCAACGTGCAATTTCGGCAGGTGCGCCGACATGAAACGGCCGGACCGCGATGGCCACCCGTTCGACGAGTGACGCGCCACGGAGGCATCGACGAGTCGATGTGAGAGAAGCGTACCCGCGGGGTGCCCGCGCGATCTTGTATAAAACACCGGTTCGTTGGACGATTCGCGGACGACCGTCGAATACCGGGGGCAGGGGCTGAATCCGGATCAGGAGGCGGCGGTGCGGGGTGCGTCGGTGCATGTCGAGCGGACACACATGCGCCGCCCGTGACGTTTGCACCGGTGCGGGGCTATCGGTTGCGCTGCGCCCAGTCTTTCGGCCCGCACCCCTCGAGACGCGAGAACACGCGCGAGAAATGGCTCTGGTCGAAAAATCCGCAGTCCGACGCGATGCTGGCCAGGCTCGCATCGGTGTCCCGCAACAGCGATTTCGCACGCTCGATACGGCGCTTGAGCAGCCACTGATGGGGCGTGCTGCCGGTGGTCTGCTTGAAGGCTTCGCCGAAGTAACTGGTGGAGAGATTGCACTCGCGCGCGAGATCGGCGATCGACGGATTGTCGTGCAGGTGGGACGCGAAATAATCCTCGATGCGCCGCATCTGCCAAGGAGCGAGTCCGGAGCGGCGCGGCCGGAGCGCCGGATCGGCTCGGCCATAGCGTGTGACGACGTGTTCGCAGAACGCCAGCGCGAGGTAATCGATGAACAGCGCACTCGTCAGGTTGGGCTGCTGCAGGACCGTCTGCAGCGTATGCGACAGACTGAGCAGCACCGGGTCGCTGGCGCCGAGATGCGGCTGCACGAGTCCTCCTATGCGCCGGCGCCGCTTTTGATCGGTGAATTCCTCGATCGCGCCCTGGGCCAGATAGAGCCGCATGGTATCGAACGGCATGTCGAGACGGCGCGTCGGGCTCGAGCGCAGGTCGAGCAGAAAGCAACTGCCGGGACTGCACGACGCGGACGCGTCGAGATTGCCGCTTGAATAACGGAGGCCGGGATCGGGGCCGAGTATCAGCGGCATCTGGAAGACGAAGGCTTCCTCCGGTTGCGGCGTGAGCGAGCGCCCCGGCTGGGGCCGCGGGTTGATCAACCGGGTGAACGAAATCGGTTGCCCGTGGGAGAAAACGCCGGCCCGCACGGTCGGTGCATCTCGCAGGAGAAACCGTCTGGCGAGCGTGTCGTCTGCAACCGGTTGACCGTAATCGACAGGATCCTTGTCGTTCATTCATCGCGCCCTGGAGTGCGCCCGGTCGGGCGTGGCGTGCCTTTGCCCGACGGCGGGTTCAAATGAAATCAGGCCCAATTTAGCGCAATTCGATGACGGCCGCGCGATGCGTGCAGTCACGCGCGTGACGCTGTCCGATCGCGGGTGCGACGCGCACGGCAATGGTGCGATTCGCACTCGCGCGGAACCGGACGGTGCGCGGGCGTCGTTGCGCGCGCCAACGCAGGGCGGCTTCGTCAGCGTGAACTCAACGACGTCTGACCGCCGTGCGATGCTGGGTCCCAGCCGCCGCCGAGCGCCTTGAACGTCGAGATCGCGGCCCGCGCGGATTCCGTCTGTGCTTGCGCACGCGCGTCGGCGGCCTGCAGCAGCGTCTCGTTCGCGTGCAATACGTCGATGAAGCTCGCCGCACCGCTGCGGTACGCGGTCATCGACGCATCCTTGGCGCGGGAAAACGACGACTCGGCATGCGACAGCGTGGCCGCCTGCGCCTGTCGATTCACCAATGACGAGAGCGAGTTCTCGACGTCCTCGGACGCGCGGAGGACGGCCTGCCGATAGGCCGCGAGCGCCTGCGCGTCGGCGCCTTTCGCCGCTTCGACATCGGCGCCGATGCGCGCGAAATCGAACAGGCGCCAGCGCAGCCCGACGAGGCCGGCCGCCTGGTTGGCGCCGCTCGAGAACAACGTACCGGTGGCGGCGGCGGTCGCGCTGCCGAGGAAGGCGTTCAGCGAGACCGTCGGGTAGTACTCGCCGATCGCGGCGCCAATGCGCGCATTGGCCGCGGCGAGGTGACGTTCGGCGGCGATCAGGTCGGGACGTCTTTGCAGCAGATCGGCCGGCGTGCCCATTTCCGCGAGCGACGGCGCAACGGGGATCACGGCGGGCGGGCTCAGCTCCGCGCGGTGCGTGCCGGGAGGCGTGCCGAGCATCACGTCGAGGGCGTTCGACGCCGCGTCGAGCGCCGCGAGCAGGACGGGCACGCTGGCCTGAACCTGATCGAGCGCGCCTTGCGCCTGCTGAACCTGATAGTCGGCCGCCGCACCTTTCGAATACAGGAGTTTCACGTCCGCGAGCAGTGTCTGCTGCGTCTGCACCTGCCGGGTCGCGATGTCCAGACGGGCCTGGAGCCCCCGGATCGTGACGTAGAGGTCCGCGGTCTGGGCCGCGACGGCAAGGCGGGTGGCGACCGCCGCCGCCTGCGTCGCCGAGTAATCGGCGAGCGCGGCTTCACGCTGGCGGCGCAGACCGCCAAAGATGTCGATCTCCCAACCGGCCTCCAGGTTGGTTTCGTACTCGGTGCCCCAGCGCGCGTAACCCGGTGTGGCATTGAGCAATTGCCCCAACGGCGTGTCGACGGACTGATAGGCGCGGGCCGCCGACGCGGAAACCGAGGCCGACGGGAGGAGCGCCGCGTTGGCCGTGCCGAGGCGCGCGCGTGCCTGAGTGATTTGCGCGACGGCCTGAGCCAGGTCCAGGTTCTGCGCTAGCGCCAGCGAAACGTAACGCGTGAGCAGCGGGTCGTTGAAGCTTTCCCACCAGGCGGAGAGATCGGCAACCGGAGCCTGTGCCGTGCCGGCGGACGGCTGGGTCAGGTAGTGCTGCGCCAGCGGCGCATCCGGGCGGTGGTAGTCGGGACCCACGGCGCACGCCGAAAGGGCGGCGACGCTGGCCAGGAGAACAAGTGGACGGTGCAGGGGCATGATCATCTCGGGAGCGCAACGGCAGAGCGGATAGTGTGACCAATATACAATATGGTCACAAGTTGTCAACTCGCGAGTGAGCGGCTAAGCTTGAGACATGAACAAACCGACTCCCTCCGCCTCCCCGTCCCGCGGCCCCTCGGACCACGAAGTTCGCGCGCAGATCGTCGACGCCGCAACGGAATACTTCAGCCGCTACGGCTACGAAAAGACCACCGTTTCCGACCTCGCGAAGGAAATCGGGTTTTCAAAAGCCTATATCTACAAATTCTTCGATTCCAAGCAGGCGATCGGTCAAGTCATCTGCGCGAATCGCCTCGCCGCGATGATCACCGCCGTCAAGGAAAACATCGACGGCGCGCACAGCGCGACGGAAAAATTTCGCTGTATGTTCAAGACCTTGCTTTCATCCGGAAGCGAGCTCTTCTTCCAGGATCGCAAGCTTTACGACATCGCCGCCGTGTCGGCCGCATCGCCCTGGCCATCGGTCCAGGGTTATGAGGACCAGATCCGGCAACTCGTCGCCGAGATCCTGCGGCTCGGGCGCGAAACCGGCGAATTCGAACGCAAGACGCCGCAAGACGAGGCGGTGAACGGGATCTTTCTGGTGATGAAGCCCTATTTCAATCCGCTGCTGCTCCAGTACAACCTCGAGGGTGCGGAAGAGGCGACGACCCAACTTGCGAACCTGGTACTCAGAAGTCTCGCGCCATGAATCTTGTTGTGACTGTTGACTGAATTGGTCACTGGTATCAGAATGAGGGCTCCTGTTCTTTGCGAGAGGGGACCTCATGTTCCGGCGCCATCATTTTGTCTACACATTGGGCGTGGCTTCGCTTGCGCTCGCGGCATGCGGCGAGCATCCGGCCGCCGATCCGCGCACCGAGGCACCACTTGTGCGTACGAGCGCCGTTCACGGCGCGGCGGGGGCGAGCCGGTCGTTTTCGGGTGTCGTGGGCGCCCGCGTTCAGAGCGATCTCGGTTTCCGGGTTCAGGGCAAGGTCATCGAGCGGCTGGTCGACGCGGGCCAGACGGTCAAGCGCGGCCAGCCGCTGATGCGCATCGATCCGATCGACCTGGGGCTGCAGGCCCGTGCGCAGCAGAAGCTCGTGGATGCCGCCCAGGCGCGCGCGACGCAGACGGCCGCCGACGAGGCGCGCTATCGGGATCTCGTCGCGGCCGGCGCGGTTTCGGCATCGACCTATGACCAGCTCAAGGCGGCGGCCGACTCCGCCAAGGCCCAGCTCGTCGCGGCGCAGGCGCAGGCGGTGCTCGCCAACAACGCGTCCGGCTACGCCGTCGTCATGGCGGACGCCGACGGCGTGGTGGTCGAGACGCTGGCGGAGCCCGGCCAGGTCGTCGCGCCGGGACAAATCGTCGTGCGGCTCGCGCATGCCGGCCCCCGCGAGGCCGTCGTCCAGCTTCCCGAGACGCTGCGTCCCGCATCCGGCTCGATCGCCGAGGCGACGCTGTACGGCGCGGCCCAGAAGCCCGTTCCCGCCGTCCTGCGCCAGCTCTCCGACTCCGCCGATCGGCTGACACGGACCTACGAGGCGCGATACGTTCTCCAGGGCGCGCTGTCGAATGCGCCGCTCGGCGCGACCGTGACGCTCGATCTCGCAGGCGATGCCGGCCAGGCACCCGCCGGCATGGTGGTACCGGTCGGCGCGGTGTTCGATCCAGGCACGGGCACCGGGGTCTGGACGGTCGACCGGGCCCAGTCGCGCGTGACCTGGCGCAAGGTGCGCGTCACCGCATTGAGCGACGACAGTGCGACGGTGACGGGCGACCTTCGCGACGGCGATCAGGTCGTCGCGCTCGGTGCCCAGTTGTTGCACGACGGAGAGCAGGTGCGTCTCGCCAACGACAAGATGATCGCGGCATCCGTCGCCGCGCAAGGAGCGGCGCGATGAGCGGCTTCAACTTGTCGGCGCTCGCGGTGCGGGAGCGCTCGGTCACGCTGTTTCTGATCATCCTGATTTCGATCGCCGGCGTGGTGGCCTTCCTGAAACTGGGGCGGGCCGAAGATCCGCCCTTTACCGTCAAGTCGATGACGGTCATCACGGCGTGGCCCGGCGCGACCGCGCAGGAAATGCAGGACCAGGTGGCCGAGCCGCTCGAAAAGCGCATGCAGGAACTGCGCTGGTACGACCGGACCGAGACCTATACGCGTCCGGGGCTGGCCTTCACCACCGTGACCTTGCTCGACAGTACGCCGCCCGCGGACGTGCCCGAGGAGTTCTATCAGGCGCGCAAGAAGCTGCATGACGAAGCGGGCAACCTGCCGCCCGGCGTGATCGGCCCGCTCGTCAACGATGAGTACTCCGACGTGACGTTCGCGCTGTTCGCGCTGAAGGCGAAAGGCGAGCCGCAACGAGTGCTGGTGCGCGACGCCGAGGGATTGCGCCAGCGGCTTCTTCATGTGCCGGGCGTCAAGAAGGTGAACATCATCGGCGAGCAGGCGGAACGGATCTACGTCTCGTTTTCGCACGACCGGCTCGCGACGCTCGGCGTGACGCCGCAGGAGATCTTCGCCGCGTTGAACAACCAGAACGTTCTGACGCCGGCCGGTTCGATCGATACGGCGGGCGCGCAGGTCTTCATTCGCGTCGAAGGCGCGTTCGACAAGCTGCAGACCATTCGTGACACGCCGATCGTCGTTCAGGGCCGCACGCTGAAGCTTTCCGATGTGGCGACCGTCGAACGCGGTTACGAAGACCCGGCCACATTCCAGATTCGCAACAACGGCGAACCGGCGTTGCTGCTCGGCGTCGTGATGCGGGACGGCTGGAACGGGCTCAACCTCGGCAAGGCGCTCGACGCGGAGGTCGCATCGATCAACGGCGGGATGCCGCTCGGCATGAGCCTCACGAAGGTGACCGACCAGGCCGTCAATATCCATTCGGCCGTCGACGAATTCATGGTCAAGTTCTTCGTCGCGCTGCTCGTGGTGATGGTCGTGAGCTTCGCGAGCATGGGATGGCGCGTCGGCATCGTCGTGTCGGCGGCGGTGCCGCTGACGCTCGCGGGGGTCTTCGTCGTGATGGCCGCCACGGGCAAGAGCTTCGACCGCATCACGCTCGGTTCGCTGATTCTCGCGCTGGGCCTGCTCGTCGACGACGCGATCATCGCCATCGAAATGATGGTCGTGAAAATGGAGGAGGGCTACAACCGCGTCCAGGCGTCGGCTTACGCGTGGAGCCACACGGCCGCGCCGATGCTGTCGGGCACGCTGGTCACGGCGGTCGGCTTCATGCCGAACGGCTTCGCGCGCTCGACGGCGGGCGAATACACGAGCAACATGTTCTGGATCGTCGGCATCGCGTTGATCACGTCGTGGGTCGTGGCCGTCGTCTTCACGCCGTACCTCGGCGTCAAGCTGTTGCCCGACATCGCCGTGATCGAAGGCGGCCACGAGGCGATCTACAACACGCGGAACTACCAGCGCTTTCGCCGTTTCCTCGGGCGCGTGATCGGCCGCAAGTGGATGGTCGCCGGGATCGTGGTGGCATCGTTCGTGATCGCCGTGATGGGCATGGGGCTGGTGAAGAAGCAGTTCTTCCCGACGTCCGATCGCCCGGAAGTGCTCGTCGAAGTGCAGATGCCCTACGGGACTTCGATCGAGCAGACCGCGTCGGCAACGGAAAAGGTCGAGGCGTGGCTCGCGAAGCAGCCGGAAGCGCAGATCGTGACCTCGTACATCGGGCAGGGCGCGCCGCGCTTCTATCTGGCGATGTCTCCGGAGCTGCCGGATTCGTCCTTCTCGAAGATCGTGATCCGCACGAACGACGAGCGTCAACGTGAAGCGCTCAAATTCCGTCTGCGCAAGGTCGTCGCCGCAGGCCTGGTGCCCGGGGCGCAGGTTCGCGTCACGCAGCTGGTGTTCGGCCCTTACTCGCCTTACCCCGTCGCGTTCAGGGTCATGGGCCCGGACGCGGGGACGTTGCGCACGATCGCCGCACAGGTCGAACGGACGATGAACGCCAGCCCGATGATGCGAACGGTGAACGCCGACTGGGGGCCGCGCGTACCCACCGTGCACTTCACGCTCGATCAGACTCGTCTCGGGTCGTTCGGGCTGACGTCCAGCTCGGTCGCGCAGCAACTGCAATTCCTGCTGACCGGGATTCCCGTCACGCACGTGCGCGAGGACATTCGTTCGGTGGAACTGGTCGCGCGTTCGGCGGGAGACACCCGGCTCGACCCGCAACGGATCGAAGGATTCACGCTGGTCGGTACCGCGGGGCAGCGGGTGCCGCTCTCGCAGGTCGGCAAGGTCGACATCCGCATGGAGGATCCGATCCTGCGCCGTCGCGATCGAACGCCGACGATCACCGTGCGCGGCGATATCGCCGAAGGATTGCAACCGCCCGATGTGTCGACCGCGATGCTCGCGCAGCTGCAGCCCATCATCGCGAAGCTGCCGGGCGGCTACCGGATCGAGGAGGCCGGCTCCATCGAGGAGGCCAACAAGGCGACCAATGCACTCGCGCCGCTGTTTCCGATCATGATCGCGCTGACGTTGCTCATCATCATTTTCCAGACGCGCTCGATTGCCGCGACCATGATGGTGTTCGCGACCAGTCCGCTGGGTCTGATCGGCGTGGTGCCGACGCTTCTGCTGTTCAATCAGCCCTTCGGCATCAACGCCTTGGTGGGACTCATTGCGCTGTCCGGCATCCTGATGCGCAACACGCTGATCCTGATCGGCCAGATCGAGGTGAACACGCACGCGGGCATGATGCCGTTCGATGCGGTGGTGGAGGCGACCCTGCAGCGCTCGCGGCCGGTGATCCTGACGGCGGTTGCCGCGATGCTGGCGTTCATTCCGCTGACCCATTCCGTGTTCTGGGGCACGCTGGCTTATACGCTGATCGGAGGAACCTTCGCCGGAACGATTCTGACGCTGGTGTTTCTGCCGGCCATGTACTCGATCTGGTTCAAGATCCGGCCCGCGGCAGGAGAAAGCCGTTCCGCGCTCGAACCCAGCGCCGGCGTGACAACGGAGGCATGAGCGCGCCGGGCGATGAAGGTATCGCCCGGCGCCTCGCGACGCGGAGTCGACCTGCGTCCGGTTGCGAGCCCGGCGGCGAACGGATTGACGCTGCGGGAAGGCGAGCCATGGCTTGCAGTCGAGATCGGGAGAGGCGATCCGGTGCGCCCCGTTTGTTCTTTGCGCGGTGACTTCGGGGCGTCGGGCCGTGGCACGGAATCGGACCGACGCCGGACGGCGACTCGATGCGGCGGCGGGAGGTGACAGGCAGGTGAGACGAGATCCGGCCTTCGCAGGCCGGCAATGCCGGCCGGGACAAGACTGACTACCGATCAGTATGGTCTTTCACCACGTTCGCGACTGTCTCGAGGGAGCGCCGGAGCGTGTCGAGGTCGACCGAACCCAGTGCCAGGCGAACGGCGTGCGGAACGTGTCTCGACGCAGCAAAGGGATGTGCCGTCGACACCGAGATGCGCTCACGCAGCAACGCCTTCGCAACGGCATCCGCCCGAACCTCGTGTGGCAGCGGCAGCCAGACGAAGTACGACGAGGAGTGACGGACCGGCTTCAAATGACCGAGGACTTCGCTCACGACGGCCTGGCGCAGGGAAGCGTCACGCCGTTTCTCCGCTTCGAGCCTTGCAACGGTGCCGTCCTCGATCCAGCCGCAGGCAATCGCCGTCATGGCGGCGGGCGTGTTCCAGACGGTCGCCCGGATCGTGCGTTCCAGTTTGCCGACCCAGTCGCGCGGTGCGCTGACCATGCCGATGCGCAGCCCCGTCGCGACGCTCTTCGACAAGCTGGACACGTACACCGTCAGTTCGGGCGCAAGCATCGCAAGCGGCGGCGGCGGACGCTTCTCCAGAAAGGCATAAGCCGCATCCTCGATCAGGATCAGTCCGTGTTGCCGGGCAATGGACACCAGATGACGCCTTTGACGGGCGCTCACCACCCATCCCAGCGGGTTATGCAGGGTCGGCATCGTGTACATCGCGCGCACCCGTCTTCGCCGGCACAATTTCGCCAGGGCATCCAGATCGGGGCCGTCTGCCGCACCTGGAATCGTCACGAGTTCGAGCCGGAAAGCCTCGGCGGTCAGCTTGAAACCGGGGTACGTCAGCGCGTCCACCGCGACGACGTCGCCGGGGTCGAGCAATGCCATGGCGGTCGCGGTGAGCCCGTGCTGTGCGCCGCTCACGAGCAGCGTGTTCTCGGGTGACGCCGACAAGCCGCGGCTGGTCAGATGGCGGGCCATGGTCTCCCGCTCGTGCGGCCGTCCGCCATGGGGATGGTAGCGAAGCAATGCGTCCAGGTTGCCCGACCCCGCCAGCTCTCGCAGCGCCGTTCTCAGAAGCTCGCCCTGACCCGGCATGGAAGGGTTGTTGAAGTTCAGGTCGATCGCGCCGTCGTTCCAGGCCTGGAGATCGACGCCATGACCGCGCGGAAGCACTTCCTTCACAAACGTGCCGCGGCCGGTTTCACCGCTGACCAATCCCATTGCATCGAGCTCGGCGTAGACGCGCGTGGCGGTCGCGAGCGACAGCCCCTCTCGCGCGGCGAGATCGCGGTGGGTCGGCAGTCGGGTTCCGGGACGCAGTCGACCTTCGTGGATGTCCGCCGCGAACCGGTCAACCACTTCCTTGTAGCGAAGTCGAGGCATGTCGATTCAATACAATCGTTTGAATGTACCGATTATCTTCCAAACATCGCGCGTGATACCGACGCTTCTCGCGTCTTGTCGCAGTCGCTCGCCTTTACGCATCGACATTTGTGCAGGTCACGCGCCTCCAGGATCAGAAATTACGGCGCAATTCGACAGATTTACATACGCCGAAACCTGCGATCCGGATGACGCTTGCCGGCTCGGAAAAGACCTGAAGGGAGCCGGCCTGGCAGGCTGCTGCACGTCCAAGACATCGCCTGATGTATCCATGACAATAATTTGATTGTACTGAAATGGCGAACTACGATGCGTTGTCGATTCAAGCCAGACCCGTGATTTCCGGCAGATCGCCGCACTGGCGGTCAGCGCGAACGTCACACCGACCCGGCGCGCCGGACTGCATGCGCCGTCGTTTGCGGGGTCGATCTCACTGAATACGCTTCCCGTTACCGAGGTGAAGGGAAGGGAGGCAACATGGAACTGAACGTCACTGTCATCCTCATCACTTTCGCGGGTGTTTTCCTGATCTGCTTCATGAAGGGCGCCTTCGGTGGCGGTTTCGCCATCGTCGGCATCCCGCTGCTGTCGCTCGTCATGGATCCCGTCACGGCGGGCGGCTTGCTTGCGCCGCTGTTCATTGCAATGGATCTGTTCGGTCTGCGGTACTGGAAGCCGTCGACCTGGTCCAAGCCCGACCTCGTGTGGCTGGTGCCCGGACTGGTCGTCGGCATCGGGATCGGTTATGTGCTGTTTCGCGGGCTGGACCACCGGGCAATCGCCATCGTGATGGCCATCGTGACACTGACGTTCGTCGGAATGTGGTTCATGCGAGGGGGTGAAGTCGTGGTGCGTGCGCGCTCGTCGCGCAAAGCGGTCGCAGCCGGCATGACCTCGGGCATTACCACGATGGTCGCGCACTCCGGAGGGCCGCCGTTGGCGATGTACCTGCTGCCGCTCGGTCTCGGCAAGCAGATGTATGCCGGGACGACCAGCATGTTTTTCACGGTAGGCAACCTCCTCAAGGCGTTGCCCTGGCTGGCGCTGGCGAGGCCGACGGGCGCTGTCTGGGCGTTGATGGCCATCTGCCTTCCCGCCATTCCCGCGGGCGTCTGGCTGGGCTGGCGCCTGCATGACAGGCTGAACCAGCGTCAGATGTACCGAGCCTGTTATGGCTTGCTGATGGTCACGGCCCTGAAACTGCTGTGGGATGGTGCATCCGGATTTCTGCGTTAGAGATCCTGCGCTGTTGCTCGCGACCGCTGGTGGCAGCGTGCGCCGATTCGACAGTCGGCCCGCGGCGGCCACCGCGCGGCCGTTCGTCGGGAACGGCCGGATCGGTAACCGGGGCGGCACGCGGGCCGGCCGCCGTCAATGCGGCGCGGTGAACCGCGGATCGATGTACGCGTCGACGTCCTGCGACTGCTTGTACACGGCGTTGCGCACGTTGAACGCGTTCGCGTTGCGCGTCGAGCCGTAGAGGGAGTCGAGCCCGTCGCCCTTGCGGAACGCACGTTTCGCGGCGGCCTCGTCGAGCAGGTGCGTGCCCTTCAGCAGCGGAAGGTATTGTTCCGGCGCGAGTCCGACGCGTGCCGACATGATCTTGACCGCGTCGCCCTGCGTCTTCGGATCGTTGATGTACGCGACGCAGCGATACCAGACCTTGACCACCTTCGCCCAGTCGGCCCGGCGCGCGGCGAGGCTCGTCGGCGCGACCGTGATCGCGTCGTAGATCAGCCCCGGCGCATCGGCCGACGTGAAGATCGCCCGCGCGCCCGGCGCGCGCTTCAACGCTTCGCCCGCATTCGGTTGCCACGCGGCCACCGCGGCGATATCGGCCGACGAGCCGAGCACCTGCGGCAGTTCGTTGGTTTTCGCATTCACGAGCGTGACGTCGCTGTTCTTGAGCCCGTGCTTCTGCAGCGCGGTTTCAAGCAGCAGGTGGTCGACGAGGCCGAGTTCCACGCCGACCTTCTTGCCCTTCAGCGCCTCGACGGTGCGCAACGGCGGTTTCGCGACGATCATGTCGTTGCCGGCCGAATAGTCGGTCAGCAGGATCATCACGTTCTTCGCGCCGGACGCGCCGGTGACGAGCGCATCGCCGTTGGTCGCCGCGACCGCGTCGAGCTTGCCCGCCGAAAACGCGTCGAGCGACGCCGAGTAATCGAACCATTCGAAATCGACGTCGACGCCGGCTTCCTTGAACCAGCCCTTGTCGAGCGCGACCTGGAACGCGACCCAGCCGGGCCAGTCGCTGTAGCCGATCTTCAGCGGGGCGGCGGCTTGCGCGGCGGGGGCCGCCCACAGCGCGGCAGCCGCGACGGCGGCCCCCACTGCGTGGCGGACAAAACGGAAGGACGACAGGCGGCGGAACGCCGGGGCGGGACGGGTCATCGTTGTTCTCCAGGAGACCGGGATCGGGATCGTCGATACGGACCGCACGTGAACGCACGGTCCGACTGCGTGACCGGTTCCTGCGGATGCGGAACGGAAAAAGCGGCCACGGAGAGGCACGATGGCCGTTGCCATCGCCAATCTCCCGGGCTTTTGTCCCGCCGTGTAGCGCATGCGCGTCCGCTCTCGCGATCGGACGAACCCGCGCCGGGCTGCTCTCGGACCAGACGTTCGGTGAACCGGAACCCTAGCACCCCTAAGATGCGACGCCGCCGCACCTCTCGGCGTCATGCCGAGCGAGAAGCGTGCCAACGGCACGCGGCGGCGCGTTTCAGCGGCGGCGCGTGGCGTGCTGAAGTTCGATGAAGCGGGCGGCGAACAGCGCGGTCAATACGCGCCGGAGCAGGTCGAGCTTGTTCATGAGGGGCGGGACATCGAGTGACGGTGTGCCGATTCAGCAATGCCCGTGCCACCGTGTATCGCACCATGCGCGATCGCATTGCACGCACTGCGCCGGTGCGCGTTCGCGTGTGCGTGGTGCGCCGCGCGCCCGGTGCGGGGGCAAGCGGACGCGGCGGCTTCGCGCATGCCGGGCGTCGGCGCGCCGCCGTGCGGCGTCGTGCGGTCGGGGCGAGGACGTTGGCACGCAATTCGCTTGATCGACATTCGAGAGGTGCGAAGCAATTTGCATCATCTTCAGGATCGCTAGGGTTCCGGTCGTGCGGCGTACGCCGCGCGATGCCTGGTCCGAGAGCAATCCGGTCTTGCCTTTGCCTCGATGCGAGGAAACGGCGAGGCTCCACGGAGGGATAAAAGCCCGGGAGGTCGCGATGTCGTTCGGTCGCCCTCTCACGCCTTTTGTCCAACCGACCCCGGAGCCGCCATGTCGCCGAGCCCCCAAGCCACCCCCGTCTCTGTCCTCGCGCCACCGCCGCACGTCGCGTGGGAAACGCTGATTCCTGCCGGAACCCATTGGTCCGGCATCCTGCGCCGCGGTCTCGCGCTGCGCATCGTCGACGTCGACGGCGGCGCGAACCTGTCTGCCGTCTTTCATCGCCAGGAAGACCTGCTCGAACGTTACAACATGGCCGACACGCTGAAGGCGCAGCACACCGCGCATCTCACGAGCGGCCATGCGCTGTACACGGACATGGGGCGCGTGATCGCGTCGATCACCGCCGATACGCTCGGCTGGCACGACCCGCTCGGCGGCGTCGGCGATGCGCGGTTGTTTGCGCACAAGTACGGCACGACGTCGTACCAGGCCGATCGCAACGCGATGATCCGCAACGGCCGCGACAGTCTCGTGCTCGAGCTCGCGAAATACGGGCTGTCGGCGCGCGACCTGGCCGCGAACGTCAACTTCTTCAGCAAGCTGGACACGCGCGAGGACGGCGCGCTCGATTTCGTCGCGGGACATTCGCCGGCCGGCAGCGCGCTGGACCTGCGCTTCGAGATGAACACGCTCGCGGCGTTCTCGACCGCGCCGCATCCGCTCGATCCGCGCCCCGACTATGCGCCGAAGGCCGTGAAGCTGATCGCATACCGCGCGTATCCGGCCGATGGCGCGGCGTCCGACGACGACCCGTGCCGGCACGCGTGCGCCGAGAACACGCGCGGCTTCGCCAACACCGACCGTCTGTTCGCATAAGGAGCGAGGCCATGCCGATCATCGAAAGCCGTCTCGACCCGCGCGACGCAATCCACGACGTCACGCTGAACGCGGGCGACCCGTGGCTGTACGACCTGAAGCGCGGGCAGGTCCTGCGCATTCTCGACCTCGAGGGCAACCAGGCCGTCGATACGCTGTTCTACCGCTCCGACGATCCCGAGGAGCGCTACAGTGCGCAGGACACGATCCGAGCGCAGCGCAACCTGTACCTGAGCGCGGGCAGCGTGCTCGTCTCGAGCCGCGGCAATCCGATGGCGACGATCGTCGCCGATACGTGCGGCCGCCACGACACGCTCGGCGGCGCCTGCGCGGCCGAGAGCAACACGGTGCGCTATGCGCTCGACAAACGCTACATGCACAACTGCCGCGACAGTTTCCTCAACGCGATCGCGCACTGCACGTGCGGAACCGGCGCGCGGCTCACCAAGCGCGACCTGGTCGGCAATGTCAATTTCTTCATGAACGTACCCGTCACGCCGCGCGGCGGGCTCACGTTCGAGGACGGCATCTCCGCGCCCGGCAAATACGTCGAGATGCGCGCGGAGATGGACGTTACGGTGCTGATCTCGAACTGCCCGCAGCTCAACAATCCGTGCAACGGCTACAACCCGACGCCCGTGCGGCTGACGATCTGGGAGGCCGCATGAGATTCTCCAAAGTGCTCGTCGCGAACCGCGGCGAAATCGCCTGCCGCGTGATCCGCACGCTGAAGCGCCTCGGCATCGCGTCGGTCGCGATCTATTCGGACGCCGATCGCGACGCGCGCCACGTGGCGCTCGCCGACGAGGCCGTGCGAGTCGGGCCGGCACCGGCGGCCGACAGCTATCTGAACGTCGCGGCGATCCTCGCGGCCGCGCGCGAGACCGGCGCGCAGGCGGTGCACCCCGGCTACGGCTTCCTGTCCGAGCATGCCGGTTTCGCCGACGCATGCGAAGCAGCCGGCCTGCGCTTCATCGGGCCGCGCGGCGATCACATGCGCGCGTTCGGTCTCAAGCACACCGCGCGCGAACTCGCCGCCGCGCAGGGCGTCGCGCTGCTGCCGGGCACCGGGCTGCTCGACGACGTGGCGACGGCGCTCGCCGAAGCCGACGCGATCGGCTACCCGGTGATGCTGAAAAGCACTGCGGGCGGCGGCGGCATCGGCATGTCGCTGTGCCGCGATGCCGCGCAGCTCGGCGCGGCGTTCGAATCCGTCGTGCGGCTCGGCACCGCGAACTTCGCGCATGCGGGCGTGTATCTCGAGAAGTTCGTCGAACACGCGCGGCACATCGAGGTGCAGATCTTCGGCGACGGCCGCGGCGGCGCGATTTCGCTCGGCGAACGCGATTGCTCGGTGCAGCGTCGCAACCAGAAAGTGATCGAGGAAACGCCCGCGCCCGACCTGACCGACGCCGAGCGCGACGCGTTGCACGCGAGCGCGGTGCGGCTGGCGCGCGCGGTGGGCTACGCGTCGGCCGGCACGGTCGAGTTCGTGTTCGACGCAAGCGCGCGGCGGTTCTATTTCCTCGAGGTGAACACGCGGCTGCAGGTCGAGCATGGCGTGACCGAAGCGGTGACGGGCGTCGATCTCGTCGAATGGATGATCCTGCAGGCCGAAGGCGACCTGCCGCCGCTCGACACGCTTGCCGTTGCGCCACGCGGCGCGAGCATTCAGGTGCGGCTCTATGCGGAGGATCCGCACAAGCAGTTCCAGCCGAGTGCCGGGCTGCTCACGCACGTCGCGTTTCCCGAAAACGTGCGGGTCGACGGCTGGATCGAGGCAGGCACGGAGATCAGCGCGTTTTACGATCCGCTGCTCGCGAAGCTGATCGTGCGCGGCGACACGCGGCGCGACGCGCTGGCCGCGCTGCGGGCCGCGCTCGAACAGACCGAGCTGTACGGGATCGAGACCAATCTCGACTACCTGCGTGCCGTGGCCGGCTCCGACACGTTTGCGCGCGGCGCGCCGACGACCGCCTTTCTGTCGCGCTTCGCGTTCGCGCCGCACACGATCGACGTGCTCGACGGCGGCGTGCAGACCACCGTGCAGCAGTCCCCGGGGCGCGTCGGCTACTGGAGTGTCGGGGTGCCGCCGTCGGGTCCGATGGACGATCGCGCGTTCGATCTCGCCAACGCGCTGATCGGCAACCCGCGCGACGCGGCCGGGCTCGAGTTCACGATGGTCGGCGGGACGCTGCGCTTCAATACCGCGACGCTGTTCGCGCTCGGCGGCGCGCCGCTCGCGGCCACGCTCGACGGCGAACCCGTGCCGTTCTGGCAGGTCGTTCGCGCGCGGTCGGGCGCGGTGCTGAAACTGGGCGGCGTGACGGGCGCGGGCGTGCGTGCGTGTCTCGTCGTCAAGGGCGGGCTGCAGGTGCCCGACTATCTCGGCAGCAAGGCGACCTTCACGCTGGGCCAGTTCGGCGGCCACGCGGGCCGCGCGCTGCGCAAGGGCGACGTGCTGCATCTGCACGCGGACGCCGGGCGCGGCGACGCGGGCGCGGCGCTGTCGACGGCCGACGTTCCCGTGCCGACGCATGCGTGGACGCTCGGCGTGCTCGATGGCCCGCACGGCGCACCGAATTTCTTCACGCCGGACGACATCGCGATGCTCCACGGCACGCAATGGACGGTCCACTACAACTCCAGCCGCACCGGCGTGCGGCTGATCGGGCCGAAGCCGCGGTGGGCGCGTGCGGACGGCGGCGAGGCTGGGCTGCATCCGTCGAACATCCACGACAACGCATATGCGATCGGTGCCGTCGACTTCACCGGCGACATGCCGGTGATTCTCGGCCCGGACGGGCCGAGCCTCGGCGGTTTCGTGTGTCCGGTGACGGTCGTGCGCGACGAGTTGTGGAAGCTCGGGCAGTTGCGGCCGGGCGATACCGTGCAGTTCGTGCGTGCGGGCGCGTCGGCCGGGAAACCGGCTGACGAGATCGTGCAGCCGACGCGCGACGTCGCCGCTGCTGCCTGCGCGGCGCCCGGCGAATGCGTGCTGCATCGCGACCCGTCGGCCGGCGGCGTCGGCGTCGTCTATCGGCGCTCGGGCGATCGCAACGTGCTGGTCGAATACGGGCCGCTCGTGCTCGACCTGAACCTGCGCTTTCGCGTGCATGCGCTGATGTGCTGGCTCGACGCGCACCGGTTGCCCGGCATGCTCGACCTGACGCCGGGCATCCGTTCGCTTCAGGTGCAGTTCGACGCGAGCGTGCTGCCGCTCGAAACACTGCTCGCGCATCTGCAGGCCGCCGAGCGCGAATTGCCCGACGTGGCCGACATGCGCGTGCCGAACCGCATCGTGCATCTGCCGCTGTCGTGGGACGACCCGTCGACGCGCGTCGCGATCGAGCGCTACATGCAGTCGGTGCGGCCCGACGCGCCGTGGTGTCCGAGCAATATCGAGTTCATCCGGCGCATCAACGGCCTCGCGAGCATCGACGACGTGAAGCGCATCGTGTTCGACGCGCGCTACCTGGTGATGGGGCTCGGCGACGTCTACCTCGGCGCCCCCGTCGCGACGCCGATCGATCCGCGCCACCGGCTCGTGACGACCAAGTACAACCCCGCGCGGACCTGGACGCCGGAGAACGCGGTCGGCATCGGCGGCGCGTATCTGTGCGTGTACGGGATGGAAGGGCCCGGCGGCTATCAGTTCGTCGGCCGTACCGTGCAGATGTGGAACCGTCACCGCAGCACGCGCGAATTCGAAGCCGGCAAGCCGTGGCTGCTGCGGTTCTTCGACGAGATCCGTTTCTATGAAGTCAGCGAGGCCGAATTGAGCGAGTTGCGCGCGGATTTCATCGCGGGCCGCGCGACGCTGAAGATCGAGGATTCCGTGTTCGATCTGCGCGCCTACAACGGCTTCCTGCACGACGAGGCCGACTCGATCGCGGCGTTCAAGGCGACGCAGCAGGCCGCATTCGACGCCGAACGCGAGCGGTGGCGGGCAGCCGGCCATGCGGAATACGTCGGCGAGACGGAGCAGGACGACGCGCATGCGGCGCCGGCGGCAGCCACGCTCGACGATACGCAGCGGGCGATCGCCGCGGACGTGTCGGGCAGCGTATGGAAGGTGCTGGTGGAAGCCGGTGAGCGCGTGACCGAAGGGCAGGTCGTCGCGATCGTCGAATCGATGAAGATGGAGGTGGCGGTGACGGCAACGGAAGACGGCACGATCGAGACGATCGATTGCGCGCCCGGCGCGGCGGTGGTGGCCGGGCAGCGGCTGATGGTGATGAAGGCGGGTGCCGCCGAGGAGGTGGCATGAGCACGACGGAGCACTCGATCCTGCCGGGGCTGCAATCGATTGCCGCGCTGCGCGCGCGCTACGCGGCGGGCGACCTGACGCCGCATGCGCTCGTCGATGCGATTGCCGCGCATTTCGACGCGGGCGATCCGCACCATGCGTGGATCCGGCCGCTGACGCGCGACGAGATGTCGTCGTATGCCGACGCGCTGGCCGGTCGCGACATGGCGTCGCTGCCGCTTTACGGCGTGCCGTTCGCGATCAAGGACAACATCGACCTCGCCGGCATACCGACGACGGCAGGCTGCCCCGCGTACGCCTACACGCCGGCACGCAGCGCGCCCGTCGTCGAACGGCTGATCGCGGCCGGCGCGATTCCCGTCGGCAAGACCAATCTCGACCAGTTCGCGACCGGGCTCTCGGGGCAGCGCTCGCCTTACGGCGCGTGCCGCAATGCGCTCGATCCGCGCTACGCGTCGGGCGGCTCCAGCTCGGGGTCGGCCGTGGCGGTCGCGCTCGGCGTCGCAGCGTTCTCGCTCGGCACCGACACGGCCGGCTCGGGGCGCGTGCCGGCCGCGTTCCACGGGCTGGTCGGGCTCAAGCCGACGCGCGGCGTGCTGAGCACGCTCGGCGTGGTGCCGGCCTGCCGGTCGCTCGATTGCGTATCGGTGTTCGCGCGTTCGGCGGACGATGCGCGCACGGTGTTCGCCGCCGCGCACGGCGTGACCGAAGGCGACCCGTACGGGCGCGCGTGGCAACCGCTGTTGGGCGCGGACGGCCTGCGAGCGCACGCGGCGCGGCCGCTCGGGCAAGTGCGTTTCGGCACGCCGCGGGCCGATCAGCTCGAATTCTTCGGCGACGCATCGTATCGCGCGGCCTGGGCGGCGGCGCTCGAGCGGCTTCGCGCGACCGGCGCGCAACTCGTCGAGATCGACTTCGGCCCGTTCCTGGCCGCCGCGCGGCTGCTGTACGAAGGCCCGTGGGTGGCCGAGCGGCTCGCCGCGATCGGCGCGTTCGCCGCGCGCGAACCCGATGCGCTGCATCCGGTGATCCGCGAAATCGTCGGCGGCGCGTCGCGCTTCAGCGCCGCCGATGCGTTCACCGCGTTCGACCGGCTCGCCGCGCTGCGGATCGACGCGGCCCGCGCGTGGGATGGCCTCGACGCGATCGTGATGCCGACCTCGGCGACGACGGCCACCGTCGACGCGCTCGAAGCCGATCCGATCGCGATCAATTCGCGCTTCGGCTACTACACGAACTTCGTGAACCTGCTCGACCTGTCGGCGATCGCGGTGCCGGCGGGCACGTGCGAAACCGGGCCGCACGCGGGCTTGCCGTTCGGCATCACGTTCGTCGGTCGCGCGCACGACGATGCGCGGCTGCTCGATCTCGCGCACGCGTGGGGTGACGGCGCCGCGAGCGCCGGCGACCTCCGGCCATCGGCAGCCGCGGTCACGCCGCGTGCCGCATCGGCCGGCGTCGTGCGGCTGGCCGTCGTCGGCGCGCATCTTCGCGGCGAACCGTTGAACGGGCAGCTCACGGAACGCGGCGCGCGCTTCGTCGCCGCCACCACGACGGCGCCCGCCTATCGCCTCTATGCGCTCTCCGCCGAGGCGAGCGGCGGCGTGGCGAAGCCGGGCCTCGTGCGCGTGCCGGACGGCGGCGCGCCGATCGCGGTCGAGATCTGGGAGATGCCGGTCGAGGCATACGGCAGCTTCGTCGCCGGCATCGCGGCGCCGCTCGGTATCGGCACGCTTACGCTCGCCGACGATTCGCGGGTGCAGGGCTTCCTGTGCGAGAGCGTCGCGCTGGGCGACGCGCAGGACATCACGCGCTTCGGCGGCTGGCGGGCCTACCGCGCGCAGTCCGGCGGCGCATTGCACTGATTGCACGGTCGCGCGCTGCCGCGGCAGCCGCGCGACCGGTACCCGAAACCGAAATGGAGATTCCCATGACAACGACCCGCTACACGACCGGCTGGCTCGCGGTGCGCCGCGAGCTGACGACGCGCGGCAAATGGACCCTCGGGCTGGCGTCGTTCCTGCTGCCGTTCGCCGTCTGGTGCCTGATCAGCTATGTGCCGTTCGTCTGGCATCCGCAAATGCGCGTGACGAATCCGGGCAGCGTCGACTATTTCCAGACCGGCATGCAGGTCGATCGCGACGTGTTCGACGACGAGCTCGCGCATGCGCGGGCCGCCCACGCCGCGGTGCCCGAAGGCGTGCGCGCGAATCCGGTCTACCTGCCGGCGCCGCATCAGGTGCTGCGTGCGTTCTACACGGCGTTCACGACGCCGCCGGCCTCCCGCGACGGCGTATGGCTGCACGAGAGCCTGTGGCACAGCATCCGCATCATCTTCTGGGGCTTCGTGATCTCGTCCGCGATCGGCGTGCCGCTCGGCATCGTCTGCGGCACCTTCAGCGCGCTCGCGCGGCTGCAGGAGCCGTTCCTGGAGTTCTTCCGCTACCTGCCGGCGCCGGCGTTCGGCGCGTTGATGGTCGCGATACTCGGCATCTACGATGCGCCGAAGATCGCGATCATCGTGATCGGCACGCTGTTCCAGCAGGTGCTGATCATCGCGAATACCACGCGCAAGCTCGAATACGGGCTGTTCGAGGCCGCGATGACGCTCGGCACGAAGAAGCTGAAGCTGCTCACGCATGTCGTGATTCCGGGCGTGCTGCCGGACCTGTATCGGGATCAGCGGATCCTGCTCGGCTGGGCATGGACCTACCTGATCGTCGCCGAACTCGTCGGCACCAGTTCCGGCATCACGTGGTACATCAGCCAGCAGGCGCGCTACCAGCATTTCGACAACGTGTATGCGGCGATCCTGATGATCGGGATCATCGGCCTCGGCACCGACATCGTGCTCGGGCTGCTCGGCCGCCGGTTCTTTCCGTGGGACCGCACGCTCAAGGCGTGACATCCGTTGACGCAACCCCATCGACCGTTTCTCGCAGAGGGCATCATGCAGAACCCCCAGGCCGTTCCCGATTACCTGGTTCAATCCGACGCGGTGCGCGAGCGCTTCGCGCGGCTGAAGGCCCGCGACGTGATACTCGACGTGCGGCACGTCGGCAAGCGTTTCGCGACGCCGCAAGGCGAATGCATCGCGCTCGACGACATCAGTTTCCGCACGCACCGGCGCGAGTTCGTGTGCGTGATCGGCCCGTCCGGCTGCGGCAAGTCGACGTTGATCCGGATCCTGGCCGGGCTCGAGGCGCAGTCGAGCGGCGAGGTGCTGCTGGACGGCAAGCCGGTGCAGGGGCCGGGCGCCGATCGCGGGATGGTGTTCCAGGGCTATACGCTGTTTCCGTGGCTCACGGTGAAGAAGAACGTGATGTTCGGCCTGCGCATGAACGGCAGCAGCAGCGGCGAGGCCGAGCGCGAGGCGCTGCAGTGGCTCGATCTCGTCGGGCTGACGCGTTTCGCCGACGTGTATCCGCATCAGTTGTCGGGCGGCATGAAGCAGCGTGTGGCGATTGCCCGCGCGCTCGCGAACCGTCCGCGGATCCTGCTGATGGACGAACCGTTCGGTGCGCTCGATGCGCAGACGCGGGCGCGGATGCAGGCGCACCTGCTCGACATCTGGCGCAACATCGACGTGACGATCCTGTTCATCACGCACGACCTCGACGAGGCGATTTTTCTGGCCGACCGGATCCTGGTGCTGAAATCGAACCCCGGCGGAGTGCAGGAACTGATCGAGGTGCCGGTGCCGCGGCCGCGCGACCTCTCGCAGGTCAATACGCCCGAATTCATTGCGACGAAAGCGCGGCTCGAGGCACTGATCCATCCGAAGGAGGCCGTCGCGGCGGAAGACGAGGGTGTCAAGCCGCACATGATCCGGATGACGGACGTTTCGGACAACGTCGAGTAGCGGCGAGCGTGCCGCGACATGTCACGCGGTCACGCGCTTGCGTGGTTGATTCGAGGCAGCCATGCAAACGCGATCGTCACCAGCGTCACGCCCACCACGAGCATCGGCACCACCATCGGCCACGCGCCCAGGTGATAGCGCGGATCGGTGAAGCTCGCTGCCGTCTGGCCCGCGCTGAACGCGAAGAACATCATGATGAAGCCGGACCAGGAGACGGCGCGGCCTGCAAGGTGGGGCAGGCCGCTGACCGCTCCAGCCTGTCCGCACGGCTGATGAATGCCGTGGCCGAGGCAATACACGCCATGCCCGACGAGCAGCGGCCAGATGCTGCCGGGAAGCAGCGCGCACCCCAATGCCTGGATCACCGCGCCGGACAGGCTCAACGTCGCGCCTTGTCGTACCGTTCGCAACATGCTTTGGCGGCGCAGCAACACGCGGCAGCCAAACGTACTCAGCACATAGACGAGCGTCCCGGTTGCCGGTATCCAGCCATAACGCTGGGGCGAGATGCCGAGCTGCCCGATGTAGATCGTCGGCGACAGCAGCAGAAAGCAGAACATGCCGGTGTACGTCGACGCGGCCAGCAGCGTCCATACCCTGAACGGGGCATTGCCGAGTATCTCGCGCACCTCCTGGGTCGAGTTCCGGCTCGGCGGGCTGCGCACGAAGCTTTCCTCGAAGCCGTACCAGCACATGACGAGCAACCCGAACGCATACACGCTCATCCCGGCGAGCACCCATCGCCATCCGGCTTGCTGGGCGACATACGCACCGAGGAGCGGGGCGAGGAACGCCATCATCCCCATCCCCATGAAACCGCGCGCCATCACGTACGGACCGTCGCCCGCCGAATACCGGTCGCGCACCGTCGCACGCGCGCATACCAGTATCGCGGCCATGGCCAGCCCCTGCATCGCGCGAGCGGCCACCAGCATCGCCGCGGTCGAGGCCAGCGCAGCGGCCAGCGCGGTCAGCGCATAGAGCGCAAGGCCGGTCAGCAGCACGGGGCGGCGGCCGAACCGGTCGGCAAGGCTGCCCATCGGCAATTGCCCGACACCGAATATCAGCGCGAAAACCGTGAGGCTGACACTGGCGGAGCCCAGCGTGGCGGCGATTTCGGGCAGCGCCGGCAGGTAACTGTCGGTCGCCACCGGCTGGGCCGCCAGCAGAAGCGGCAACATGAGCGCGAAGTTCAGGCGAGCGGGTCGCGTGGTGTCCGGCATGGCGGTTTTCGACACGGTATCGGGCATCGAGCTTCGAATAAGCGCAGCGGTTACGCAAGGTTGCTCGTGCGGCGAGGGCGGCCGCGGCGAGCTGAAATGGCTGGACGGAAGGGGCGCCGAACCCGACGCCCCGCCGAACGCCGGTTAGCCGCCGACGGATCCGGGCACGGGTTCGCGCACGACGCGATCGTGCGACAGTGCCTCGGCGCGCAGCAGGTCGTATTCTGCCTTGCCGACCGGTTGCGCGTTCGCTCGCCCCAAATCGTTCAAATGGACACGACTGGTCTCGCGTGCGCTCCAGGCAGCGAGCGACGCGATCATGGTGATGCCGAACGCGATCGCACCGACGATCAGCCAGACGTGATGGGCACCCGGCGGCGCGACCGCGGTGAACAGCGCGGGCAGCATCGCCGTGGCCGCGGTACCGAGGTTCTGCGCGATGGCCATCGCCGAGACGCGCGTGCGGGTCGGGAAGAGTTCCGGGTAAAAGGCGGGAAATACCGCGTTGTAGCCCTGGTACACCACGCCCCACATCAGCATCGACATCACGAAGGCGAGCGGCACGTTCCGGATGCTGATCGCATACAGGTAGGCGAACGCGAGCAGCCCGGCGGCCAGCGAGCCGACGATGATCGGCGGCCGGCGGCCGACGCGGTCGGACAGGTTGCCGACGAACGGAATCACGATCATCGCAACGATATTGCCCATCACCGTGATCCAGAGATAGACATCCTTCTGGAATCCGATTCCATACGCCGGCTGGACCGCATAGGCCGCGCCGAAGATCGTGGCGACGACCGGAATCACGTTCATCATCGACATGCAGGCCACGCGCAGCATGTCGGGAAAGTGGTGCCTGAAAGCGTCGGCCACCGGCGAGCCGGCTTGCGACCGGTTGCGCACCGCTTCGTCGAAGGCCGGCGACTCGTCGACCTCGCGGCGAATGATCAGGCCCGCGACGATGACCAGCGCACTCAGCAGGAACGGAATGCGCCAGCCCCAGCTGTCGAATTGCGCGGACGGCATGTAGTAGGCGAGCGGCAGGAACACGGCGGCGGCCAGCACTTGCCCGGCCTGCACGCCCTGCAGCGTGAAGCTGACGAAGTAGCCGCGCCGGCCGAACGGCGCGTGCTCCAGGATCATCGAGCTCGCGCCGGTGATCTCGCCGGCCACGGCGAAACCCTGCAGCAGGCGAAGCGTCACGAGCAACGCGGGCGCGATCAGCCCGGCTTGCTGATAGGTCGGCAGGAGGCCGACGCCGACGGTCGAGATGCCCATCAGGAACATGCAGAACAGCAGGACGGTTTTCCGTCCGCGCGTATCGCCGAGGTGGCCCAGCACGAACGCGCCGATCGGGCGGGACACGTAGCCGACGCCGTAAGTGGCCAGCGACGCGATGATGGCGGTGGTGGGGCTGCCGTGCGGAAAGAATATCTGCGGGAAGATCAGCGCCGATGCCGTGGCGTAGATGAAGAAATCGTAGTATTCGAGCACCGATCCGATCCAGCCGCTGATGGCGGCTTTTCTCGATTGGTGCCTGCCCCTGGGCTCGTCTCGCAAGGTCGTGGTCATCGTCGTCTCCGGATATTGATATGCGTGCCGGGCAAGGCGGGTGATGCGCGGCGTCGTCACTGCCCGATGTGTCGACGCCGTCGTGCGACCAGACCGCGGCCAGTCGATACGGCGCGCGGCGAGCACGCGCGGTGCGCAACGCCGCGCGTTGGCGACGGCTGCGCATGCGCGTCGGTCCCGCATCGGCAGCCGATGCGGGAATCGGCTTATTCGTCGCCGAGCGCCGAAACCGCGGCCCTCAGTGCGAGCAGATAGCTTTGGACCCCGAACCCGCAAATCTGCCCGCTGACGATCTCGGCCAGGACGGAGTGATGCCGGAACGGCTCGCGTGCATGAATGTTGGACATGTGCAGCTCGACGATCGGGCACGTGAGGATCGCCAGGGCATCGCGAATGCCGTAGTTGTAATGCGTCCATGCGCCCGCGTTGATCAGCACCGCGTCCTGGCGTTCCTCGAAAGCGCGATGGATGCGCTCGCACATCGCGCCTTCGCCGTTGGTCTGGAACGACTCCACCTGTACGCCCAGTTCCGTCGCCAGCGCTTGCAGCCGCGCATCGATCTGCGCGAGCGTGATCGTCCCGTACTGCGCGGGATCGCGCTTGCCGAACATGTTGTGATTGATGCCGTGCAGCATCAGGATCTTCTTCATGCGAATCTCCGTCGCGGGTTCAATCAAAGGGCACGGCCAGGCGATCGATCACCGCGCTGGTCTGCGGGCGTACGCCGCGCCACCACGCGAATGCTTCGGCCGCCTGCTCGACCAGCATGCCGACGCCATCCGCGATCCCGTGGACCCCTGCGTTTTTCGCGAGCCGCAGAAACGGCGTCAGACGCTTGCCGTATGCCAGTTCGTAGGCCGTGCCGGCCGGGCTGAACACGCTCGGCGGGACCGGCGGCAGGTCGCCGGTCAGGCTGGCCGACGTCGCATTGACGACCAGGTCGAAACGCCCCATCCGGGCGAGGTCCGCGTAGCCGCTGGCGACGAGCGGACCGCGTCCGGCGACCTGCTCCGCCAGTGCGCGCGCCTTGTCGACGTCGCGATTCGCGATGACCAGTTCGGCCGGTCCCGCTTCGAGGAACGGCAACAGCGCGCCGCGCGCCGCGCCGCCTGCGCCGAGCACCAGCACACGCTTGCCGGCCATCGGCAGGTTGAGGTTCGCTTCGATGTCGCGCACCAGCCCGATGCCGTCGAAGTTGTCCGCCAGGATGCGGCCGCCGTCGAACTTGAGCGCGTTGGCCGCGCCCGCCAGCCGCGCCCGCTCGCTGCGTTCGTCCGACATCGCGAACGCGTCGAGCTTGAACGGCGCGGTGACGTTGATGCCTTTGCCGCCACCCTCGAAAAACGCCCGAACCGCGGCCGCGAACGCGCCTGCCGGCGCGACGGGCCCCTCGATCGCCGTATAGCTGATGTCCTGCCGCGTCTCCTTCGCGAACAGCCCGTGAATCAACGGGGATTTCGTGTGCCCGATCGGATTGCCGATCACCGCGTATTGGTCGGTCATCATTGGCTCGCTTTTGAATAGAGGACGCCGTCGGCCTGCATCGCGTCGATCTCGGCCGAATCGAACCCGAGGGCGCGCGCGACTTCCGCGTTGTGCTGCCCGAGATCGGGCGCGACGTCGCGAATCGTCGTGTCGCAATCGGAAAACCGGAACGGCAGGTTGGGCAGGCGCAGCGTCCCGTAGCGCGGATGCTGTTGCTCGACGACCATGCCTCTGGCCTGGATCTGCGGATCGTTCAGCACTTCGTCGATGCGCTGCACCTTCGCGCACGGCACGTCGATGCCGTCCAGCAGGTCCAGTACCGACGCGACGGAGCGCGCGGCCACCCACGGCTCGACGACCGACAGAATCTCCGCGCGGTGCGCGTTGCGCCCGACGCTGTCGTGGAAGCGCGTATCGGCGCCGAAATCCGCCGGCCCGCCGTGCGTCGCGATCAGCTCGGCGAAGCGTTTCCACGCGTCGTCGACTTGCGCGGCGATCACGAGATCGCCGTCCGACGCGCGGAACACGCCGTAGAGCGTCGAGGTCGGCATGTCGTGCCCGGTCTGCTCGGGCAGCACGCCCTGCAGCGTGTAGCACTGCACCGCATATTCGTGCATCGATACCAGCGTGTCGTACAGCGCCATGTCGATGTGCTGCCCGCGGCCGCTCTTCACGCGCCCCAGCAGCGCGGCGTTGATGGCCGCGACCGCATGGATGCCGGTGTACATGTCGCCGAGCGAGATGCGCAGCAGCGGCGGCCGTTCGCCCGGCGTGCCGACCATCTGCATGATCCCGCTCTTGGCCTCGGCGATCAGCCCGAAGCCCGCGCGATGCGCATCGGGGCCGGTATGCCCGTACGCGGAAATCGAACAGTAGACGAGGCCCGGATTGCGCGCCGACAGTTCGTCATAACCGAGCCCGAGCTTGTCCAGCGCGCCCGGCCGATAGTTCTCGATGAACACGTCGGCGGAGTCGCACAGCCGCTGCATGAATGCCTTGCCGCGCGCATCCTTCATGTTGACGCTCACGCCGCGCTTGCCCATGTTGAGCTGCAGGAAGTAGCCGCTTTGCTGGTCGTCGAGCACGGTCGCGTGCTGCCGTCCGGCGTCGCCTGACCCGGGGCGCTCGACCTTGATGACTTCGGCGCCGAGCGCCGCCAGACAGCGTCCGACATACGGCCCGGCAAGGAAGTGGCTGTAGTCGACGACGCGAATGCCTTCGAGTGGGCGAGCCTGCATTACAGTGCCTCCGGGCGGCGCGGCACCATCAGGCGGTGCTCGCCGTGTTGAACGACCTGACCGTCCTGATTGATCAGCTCCGACGGCAGCACGACGATGCCCCAGCCCGGGCGGCTCTTGCTCGCCCGCATCGAGCCCACGCGGAACTTGACGTGAAGCACGTCGCCGACCTTGATCGGCAGCAGGAAATCCCAGGTCCAGCCGAGCGACATGCCCGGCAGAAAGCGATAGTCGCTCTGCGTCTTCAGGCCGTCGGCGATGGACAGGCCGAACAGCCCGTGCGCGACGAGGCAGCCGAAGTGGCTGGCGTTCGCGTATTCCTCGTCCACGTGGACGGGCGTATGGTCGCCGGTGAGGTCGGCGTACGCGAGGATGCGCGCCTTGGTCACGGTGTAAGTCGGGCTCGTGCACGTGTCGCCCTCGCGGGCGTCGTCCCAGTATTTTTCGACGATCGTCATGGTCATGCCTCCGCGCGCGGGTTGATCGCCAGTGCCTGCGCGACGCAGGAAGCCGGCCTGGCCTGGATCAGTTCGACCGCCAGCCCGTCGGGCAGGCGAAGCCAGTTCCGTCCCTGCGGCATTTCCGTCACGCCGAATCGTTGTGCCGCGGCCAGCGCGGCCTCCAGGTCCTCGCACATCACGCCGAGATGGGCGAGGCGGCCTTCCGGGCCGTCGTGTTCCGGCGCGTGGATGAACTGCAGGCCGCCGAGCGTCCAGTACTGCCGCGGCGCGTCGAGCGTGCCGTCCACTTCGCGCAGGGTCATGCCGAGCACGTCCTCGAAGAAACGGATGTGCCAGCGGATGTCCTTCACCCAGATCGCGACGTGTTCGAGATAGGCTTTCGGGACGCTCATGCGGCGGTCTCCTTCCGTTGACGGTCGGCCATCGCGCGTTCCAGCCCCTTGATGCAGGCGACGAGCGTGGCATTGACCGGGGTCGGCACGCCGTAGCGCTGCCCCCAGCGCACGACCGAACCGTTGATGAAGTCGATTTCGGTGATCGAGCCCTTCTCGAGGCTTTGCAGCATCGACGTCTTGAAGCTCGCGGGCAGCCCCTCGGCGGCCAACGTCCATGCCTGCTCGGGATCGGTCATCGACAGCTTCACGCCCGCCGCCTGGGCGGCCGCGATCGCCTCGGCCACGGCCGCGAGCGACGTCGCCTTCAACAGCGGCTCGTCGTAAAGCTGCCCGTAGGTGAGGCCGGTCAGGCCGGTCAGCGCGCCCGTCGCGACATTCACCAGCAGCTTGTCCCACATCGTGCCGACGATGTTGTCGCTGATCGTCGTGGCGAGGCCCGCGGCATTGAACGCGGCGGCGATTGCCTCGACGCGCGGCGTGATGCGGCCGTCGAGTTCGCCGATATAGGTGTATTTGCCGATCACGCCGGATTCGATGTGACCCGCGCCGCGCAGCACGCCGCCGACGTAGGTCTTGCCCGCGAGGACGCGCTCGCGGCCGACGACGTCGATCAGGATGTCCTCGTGTCCGAGGCCGTTCTGCAGCGACAGCACGGTGGTATCGGGCCCCACCAGCGACTGGGCGCCGCGGATGGCCGCATCGGTGTGGAACGACTTGACCAGCACGACCACCAGGTCGGCCACGCCGACATCGGCAGCCCGCGTCGTCGCGTGGACCCGTACGTGGCGGGTGCCGCCGGTATCGTCGACGCGCAGGCCGTTATCGCGCATCGCATCGACGTGCGCGGGCGAGCGGTCGATCAGCCAGGTCTCGTGGCCACCTTGGGTGAGGGTGGCGCCGATCGCGCAGCCCAGTGCGCCGGCCCCCAGAATCGCTATTTTCAATGGCTTCTCCTTGACGTATGGCGTCACGATAGGAGTCGCCGCTCATGCCGACAATGCAATGGATACAATGTCGTCATTGCCATGGACAATAACGCCACGATGCCCGCCGACCTGCCCGACCTGAAGCTGCTTCAGCTTTTCGATCTCCTGTACGAGGTGCGCAGCGTCACGCGCGTCGCCGAGCAACTGGGCCAGAGCCAACCGACGGTCAGCATCTGGCTCGGGCACTTGCGGGAACATCTGCACGATCCGCTGTTCATTCGCACACCCGGCGGCATGGCGCCGACCCCGCAAGCCGACGCGCTGATCGGGCCCTGCCGGGAAATTCTCGAATCCCTGCGGCGCTTCACCGCGTGGGAGATCGCGTTCGATCCCGCGACGGCCCAGCGACGGTTTCGCATCTGCATGACCGACGCGAGTCACGTCACGCTGCTCCCGCGGCTGCTGGCCCATGTCCGCGCGCAGGCGCCCGGCGTCCGGCTGGAAGCCGCACGGATCGACGGCAATACGGAACGCGCGCTCGAATCCGGCGAAGCCGATCTCGCGATCGGCTACGTGCCGTGGCTGGGCGGCGGTATTTATCAGCAGAAACTGTACGACCAGGACTGGGTCTGTCTGGCCAACCGGCATCATCCGAGGATTCGCGGCCGCCTCGGCGCGAAGCAGTACCGTGCCGAAGGCCATGTCGCCATTACGGGCGGAACGGGGGCGCAACTGCTCGAACAGGCGCTGCGGCAGGCGCGCATCGAGCGAGACGTCGTGCTGGAGTTACCGGGTTTCCTGGGTTTGGGTGCGATCGTCCAGACGACCGACCTGATCACGACGTTACCGCGCCATATCGGCCAGACCCTGGCTCAGGCGAGCGATCTGGCGGTTCATGCCTGCCCGATCCCGGTCGAAGGCTTCGCGGTTCGGCAGCATTGGCATGCGCGCTATCACCACGAGGCCGGCAATCGATGGCTGCGCGGTGTCGTGATCCGGTTGTTCGGTGCATCGCATCCGTCCACGGCGTAGGGAAGTGCGCGTGTTCGGCGGTGCCTGGAGACCGAACGTCACCGCCGGACGGCAGCCACGAACGGCAGCCACGAACGGCACGACCGGTTCTCCATGCACCGATCGTGCCGCCGTGTGGCCGGACGGCGTGCGCTGGCCGGCCTCAACCGGTCATCAGCGCCACGATCTGCGCGGCGCCGAGCGCGCCGCGGTAAATGCGCAGGTCCTCGAGCAGGCCGTTGAAGGTCGAGACGGGGTACTGCGATTTGCCGAGCCAGTTATGCGTGAGACCGCCGAGCCGGAACGGCGCGAGAAACATGCCCGTGTTGCCGGCGACCGGCTTGCCGTTCATGTAAAGCGTCGCCGTCGGGCCGGCGAGCGTGACCGCCACGTGCACCCATTGCTTGTCCGGCATCGTCGGTGCGTCGACCATCTGGTCGCCGAACCCGTTCACCGCGATCGCGAAGCGCATCGACTGATTGTCGGTGCGCCAGTCGGTACGCGGCATCAGCGTGACGTAGCTGCCGAAGCGGCCGCTCAGGTCGAGAATCGGCGCCCAGCTTTGCCCGCGGTCGTTCCAGTACACCCACACCGCGATCGTGAAATCCGCTACGTCGGACAGAATCTCGCCCGCCAGTTCGACGTACGCGCCGGCTCCGTTGAGCGACACCGCATGGGTGCGGCGTCCCGGGGCCCATGTCGCCCCGTTCAGCGTGCCGTGGTGGCCGTTGCCCGACCGGTCGGCGGCCGTGAGGCCGCTGCCCTCATCGAACGTCAGGTGCGCGAGCAACAGCGTCGAGGTTGCCACCTTCACCTCGTTCGACGCGGCCGATTCGCCCGCCGGCGTTTGCGCCGTGACGACATAGAAGTACGTGCCGGGCCCGGGCGGAGTATCGGTGTGCGTCAGCCAATCGGTGACGCCGGTGCGGAGGGTGGTGTACGGCCCCCCGGCGATCGTCGCGCGCTTGACGTTGTAGCCGCTCGCATTGCTGCATCCCCACCAGGACAGCACGACCTTGTCCGCGCTTGCGTAGCCCGTGAGGCCGCTCGGCGTCGGGGCCGGCGTGCCCGGATCGCGCGTGCACGTGAGCGTGCCGTAGCCGAGCTGGTCGTAGCCGCCGCTGGCGCTGCCGTAGTTGCCGCCGCCGCCTTCCGGCGCGACGAATTCGGCAAAGCGTTGCGTGTAAGGTGCCGCGAGACCCTTTCGATTGATGTAATGGTTTGCCACCAGGGCCCAGCAAGGGCGGCCGCCGCCTTGCGAACCGGTCGCGAACGCCGTTTGCGTGACGTCCACGTTCTGGTAGGTGGCGAACGGCACGGGGAAGAACGAGCCGTCCGCCTGCTTGAGGTTCGACTTCGCCACGTATTCGGCACCCGCCAGGAAGCGGTTGTTGTCGTAACCGTACAGATCGATGCCCTGATTCCACGCCATCTCGCAGATCGCGCCGGTCAGCGCGATGCCGAGCTGGGTATGGCCCTGGTCGCGGCCGGCTTCCTGCCATTGGCCGAGGTAACCGGGGTGTACGAAATACACGGCCATGCCGATACTGCCGTTGCCGGCGCCGTTCTTGAAGTACGAGACGGCATCGTCGACGATATCCGCGTTGTCGCACAGTACGCCGATGGCCAGCATCGACGCGAGGTTGCACAGTTCCCAGTTGGCCCAGTAATGCGTGCGTTGGCGGTCGACGGGGCGGTGCAGGAACCCGTGGTTGATCGGATGGAAGACATCGAGCATCATCTTCTGAAACGCGGCGAGGCCGCTGGCATTCCAGCCGTCGTAACCGCGCATCATCTCGCCCACGTTCGCGAATTCGTAGCCGTAGATGCCGGCAGCCAACGCCACGTTGCTGTTGCCGCCGAGCGCCGTGAGCGTCGACGACCACCTGTCCAGGTACTCCACCGCCTTGTCGCCGTGACGCTTGTCACCCGATACCCGCCAGCACAGTGCATGGCCATAGGCGAAGGCGATGTCGCCGTAGAGGATCCAGTAGTTCTCGTTGCTCCCGCCGCGCCTGATCTCGGGCTGCGGGTTCGGGATGCTCGTCAGGCGGGTATGGAAGTTTGAGAGAAGCAGGTTCCAGCTGTCGATCCACGGGGAAGCATGTGCGCCGACCTTGGCGCGCATGCGTGCGAAATCCGCTTCGGTATGCAGTAGGCCGGGATGGGAAAAGGTGCGGATTCGAGCGGCGCCGGTCGACGGCGTACCGCCCTCGCTACCGTTCGATGCGGGCACGGTGCCCGACGACTGACCGCTACTGGTCGGCGCTGCGCGCACGCCCTCGGCAAACGCGTTTTCACTGTCTCCGCCGCATCCTGCCAGAAGCGTTGCACTGAGTCCCATCAGGAAATGGCGCCGCGCAATGTTTTCGATGATACCGAGCCCGGCGACTTCCTCCGATAAGGGTGTCGCCGTGTCCTTGTCTCTCATGTATGGACTCCTTTTCTTTTGATGTAATCGAATTGTTAGTGAATGTACTAACTGTTCCGTATTTCATTATGAGCGGCTGGGTATTCTATCCAGCAGGGCAGGGAGGCGATCAAGAGGTAAATAACGAATTCACTGATGACATGTGTTTGTCATGTCGGCGACGTAGCGGCATCGAGACGCGCGGGGACGTTGATCTGCGGCGGGATTTTGTAGCCAATCAGGCAGTGAGTCTCGCGTCGATATTGTCGGAATCCAGCCAGGCTCGACGGACCGTGGCCGGAGGTTGGTAGCGATGAGCGCGGTGGGGCCTGCGCTCGTTATAGAACTGCCGCCAGCGTTCGATGAGCATCCTGGCATCGGCGCGGCTGCAGGCCGTCGATTACCAGCATCTGCTCGTCGATAAATCGCTTCTTCATCGAGTCCTCCTCGTCCCTGGGATAAAAGAGAACTCACTTGCTGGATGGCTACAAGAAACGTCTCAGGTCACCCGGCCTTTATCGTGGTCGAAACTTATCTCGATATATGTTAGGAAGGACTCCAGTTATTTTCCGAAATATTTTCCTGAAGGCCGATGAATCTGAATATCCAATCGACCAGGCAATATCGTTGATTGTTTTATTCGTGAGCTCCAGTTCCTCGCGCGCCTTCATGATGCGGATCTGCTGAATATATTCAGTAGGACGCATCCCGGTCGCCTTCGTGAAGCGGCGTATGAATGTTCGCTCCGTGAGATGTACTCGAGCAGCGAGATTTTGGATGGAATGATCTTGTGCCGGATGGGCATGCATATGATGTTGTGCACGGACTATTTCCGTGTCGCCGTGATCGAACCTTGGTGAGAATGTGCGAAACGCGAGTTGGTCTCGGCGCGGTGCGTCGCTCAATAGGAAGCGTGCGGTCGAAAGCATTACGGCCGGTCCCATCAATTTCGAGACAAGCGCCAATCCAAGATCAGTCCAGGCAAGGATGCCTCCAGCTGTAATGACGTCACCGTCGTCTATCACCATATCGTGTGTTACGAGATCAATCTCAGGAAAGCGGCTTGAGAGCAAGTCTACAAAGGCCCAATGAGTCGTAGCTGTTCGACCATTCAGTAGACCGGTTTGTGCCAGAACGAAGGCGCCGGCACATACGGAGCACACTGTCACTCCCTCAGCATGACGGGCCTTCATCCATGAGGCGATTACAGGTGTCAAGGGCATTCTGTCGGGCATAACAACGCTCGGCGGAAGGATAACGTGTGTTAGCCGATGGTCTTGCTCAGGGTGGCTGTCCCATACGCAGGAAACAGTGCCCAGGGCCGTATCGAACTTCCAATGCGATACCCGAATGTATCGCCCGCGAAGCGCAGCGCCGAGGTGGGTGGACCACTCGGTCGCGATCCTAAACAGGTCTGTCAGTCCGTGAATTGCCGCCATCTGACAGTCCGCATAGATCAGTAGACCAACTTCTGCCACTTGTTCAGGAGCAGCACTCATTTTGTCAGATTCGACTCTATTTTTGGCTGTATTAACGCGTCCCATCTTGATGTCCCTCACGTAGAATTTTTGACACCACACCGGACTTCTTTCTACCTGGACCCACCGAGTGACGAAGCAAAGTGGACGGGGCGTAGACGAGCATGACGCAAAGATTCTACCTCCTCTTGGACTGAGTCTGGTTGGTCTTGTCGACCGATTTTGGTCGGCTCGGCGAGTGCGGTGTCATCCTTGCGCCGATGCGTGAGGGATACAGAACGTCGTTTCAGGAGTTCATAAAATGAGTACTACCAAGCAGGAATCCATCCCTCTTCCGCCCACACCGTATCTTGAGTCCGCAGCTCGTGCGCTCTGCGACGCTACGGATCCGCATCCCCGCATCTATGAAGTGCCGCCCGAACGTGGCCGAGCAATTCTTCGTGATCTGCAGAGCGGGAAAAACGTTGATCGACCGGATGTCGAAGAGCAATGGGTTACCATGGATGCCGGAAAGTGGGGGAAAGTGCCCACTCGCATCATTCGACCGATTGGCGCTACCGCGCCGCTGCCTGTTGTCTTCTATATCCATGGTGCTGGTTGGGTATTCGGCGACGACAAGACGCATGACCGACTGTTTCGTGAGCTTGCTGTCGGAGCGGGGGCGGCCGGCGTATTCCCGGTCTACACAAACGCCCCCGAGGCTCGATATCCGACGCAAGTCGAGCAAAACTATGCGGTCGGTCTCTGGCTTGCCCAGAATGGCGCGAAGTACGGTCTGGACACGTCGCGCGTTGCAGTAGCGGGGGAATCCGTGGGCGGCTGCATGTCTGCTGTTTTCGCGTTGATGAACAAAGAGCGCGGCGGGCTCAAACTCAAGGCGCAGGTACTTCTCTACCCCGTCGCCAATGCCGATTTCGAGACGGCGTCGTACGTTCAGTTTGCCGAGCACTGGTATCTCGCTCGCGATGGCATGAAATGGTTCTGGGACCACTACTCCGATCCGGCACAGCGAACCGAGCACCACGCTGCACCGCTTCAGTCGACCTTGCAGCAACTCGAAGGACTCCCGACTACGCTCGTGATTACGGCGGAAGCGGACGTGCTGCGTGACGAGGGCGAGCACTACGCGTCGAAACTCCGCGAAGCGGGAGTCGACGTGACTGCAGTCCGTATTGCCGGCACAACGCACGACTTCATGTTGCTCGATAGCTTGCGCGACACAAGAGCGGCGAATGTCGCTCGTAAGCTCGCGATCGATGCTCTTAAGACCGCGCTTCATTCCAAGTAATGCCGACGCCGCCACAGTATTTCGGTGCCCGGCGCGGCGCTGGTGTAGCTGAGGCGGCGTTGCAATCATGGCGCGTCCGGGGCGAGTCCTCATTGCTCAAGGACCGGCACCGTGGTTGGTCTGTAGTTCGCTATGGCAGCTGTCGTCAATCTTGATGTACGGGTGTCACGGTGTCGTATGCATTCGATCTCTGTAAGGGAAAGCAGATTATGAGTAGCAGGAAGGTTTTCACGAACGCCACTGGCGCGCCCGTAGCAGATAACACCAACATTTTGACCGCCGGCCGGCGTGGACCAGCGCTTCTGGAAGATGTCTGGTTGATCGAAAAGCTCGCTCACTTCGACAGAGAAGTCATCCCCGAGCGACGCATGCATGCGAAGGGATGGGGATGTTATGGGACGTTCACCGTTACCCGTGATGTGACACGTTATACCAAAGCCAAGATTTTTTCGGAGGTTGGGAAGAAAACAGACTTGGTTGTTCGTTTCTCAACCGTGGCAGGGGAGCGCGGCGCCGCCGATGCTGAGCGTGATATCCGTGGTTTCGCAGTCAAGTTTTATACGGAAGAAGGCAATTGGGATATCGTAGGCAACAATACCCCGGTTTTCTTTTTCCGGGATCCGTTGCGCTTCCCAGATCTGAATCATGCGATTAAGCGTGACCCCAGAACGGGGCTCCGATCGGCCAATAGTAACTGGGATTTTTGGTCACTGCTGCCAGAAGCGTTGCATCAGGTGACGATCGTTATGTCTGATCGTGGAATTCCCAGAAGCTTTCGGCATATGCATGTGTTTGGCAGCCATACCTTTTCCATGGTTAATGCTGTCAATGAGCGCGTATGGGTCAAGTTTCACTTTCGTACCCAGCAAGGCATTGAAAACCTGACCGATGAGGCGGCTGCGGCAGTCATCGCGATTGATCGCGAAAGCCATGGTCGCGATTTGTTCAACGCGATCGAGCGCGGTGACTTTCCGAAGTGGACACTTTATATTCAAGTCATGACCGAGGAGCAGGCACAACACCACAAACACAATCCATTCGATCTTACGAAGGTATGGCCAAAGGCGGACTATCCGTTGATCGAGGTCGGTGTAATGGAATTGAACCGATATCCGGAAAACTATTTCGCAGAGATCGAGCAGGTCGCGTTCTCACCAGCCAACATCATTCCTGGCATCGGATACTCTCCGGATCGTATGTTACAAGCTCGACTGTTCTCATACGGTGATGCTCAACGCTATCGCCTTGGAGTGAATTTCAATCAGATTCCGGTCAACGCACCGCGGTGCCCCTTTCATAGCTACCATCGAGACGGTGCGATGCGAACGGATGGAAACCTTGGTGGAACGACGACGTACCAGCCGAGCACTGAAGGAATGTGGGGAGATCAGCCGGAATTCGCGGAGCCGCCGTTATCGATCGATGGGCCAGCTGGACGCTTCGATCACTATGTTGACGACGATCACTATGAACAGCCTCGCGCGTTATTTCAGTTGATGACTGAGGACCAGAAGCAACAGCTATTTGACAATACTGCCCGAGCCTTGGGCGACGCAAGCACGGTCGTCAAAGAGCGCCACATCGCGAATTGTGCCAAGGCTGACCCTGCATACGGGGGCGGCGTGGCCGCAGCGCTGCTGCAATTAGAGCGCGATAGCGCTATTTCCTTGGATGGCGCCGAACAATAATCGAATTTATACTCGACCATCCACAGAGGAAACACACTATTTTTTAGTATATTTACTGTTTTTCTGTCCCCGCCCCTATGCCAGGGTTTAATCGGATTTGGGGTGGGTTTTTTTATGTAAATGCTATGATGAAAGTGATGGTCGAATTTCAATCTTGAAAATGCGGTAGATTTTTATGTGTGAAAGTAGGCGGGGGGCGTACTTTGCCGTGTCAGGTGACCCTATGGAGGTTGCGCAATATATTTGCAGCGACTTACCTTCCGCCATGCCGGGCTCCCGCGCAGGGTTTCCCGTCAGCAGGAGGTGTTTTGGGGTATCGACAGATGATCGGCCGTGCGGAGCAGGGCCGCAACGACCTTGTCGACCGTCGGCGCCATGTGCGCGTCGATCCGGCGCATGTACGGGCAGGTCAGCACCGCGATCGCATGGTCGGACGACCCGAGGATCGGCGCGCTCAGATCGGTCACGCCATAGGCCTGACGGCTGTCCTGGCGCAGGTAGCCGGACTGCCGGATGGACTGGCATGCATACGCGAGTTCCTGCTCGTTCAGCGGCGCCTCGCCCTTGACCTTGCGATGCTCGGCCAGCATGTGCGCGCGTTGCTCGGGGCCCTGGAACGACAGCATCACGCGCCCCGACGCGGTATCGGCGAGCGCGATACGGGAGCCTAGCCGCACGGATACACCCCACGTGCCGGGGCCGTCGACCTGCGCGATCACGAGCAGGTTGCCGCGGTCGTAGACGGTCAGATGGCACGACTGTTCGACCGCATCGGCGAAGCGTTGCATCGGCGGCAACGCATCGGCGATCAGCCGGTTCATCGGCGGATGCCGGTGCGCGAGCGCGAACAGCTTGAGGCCGAGCGTGTAGCGATCGCCGCCGGTCGAACGCATCACGTAGCGGCGTGCGACGAGGCGCTCGAGCATCCGGTAGATCTCGCTCGCGTTGCGGCCGAGTTCCTTCGTGATTTCGGTGCGGGTGAGGCCTTCCTTCCGCTCGGACAGGAGTTCGAGAATGTCGAGTCCCTTGTCGAGTGCCGGGGCGCGATAGCGGTCGATGGAATCGATCGAATCCGGCAGCTCGAAGTCGGATGGCAGGGCGCGGGTCGTTTGCATCGTCGGTGCGAGTGCCGGGATTTTCGTCGCTCGACTCATCGGGCCGGCAGGGTGACCGCGATGTCCACAGCCAGCGTTTCCGCGCCCGAATTCGACCGGACGCGGGTGACGGGCGCGGCGCTGCAAGCGTCGATGCCGGTCGCCAGCTTCACGTAGTGTTCGTCCGGGCAGAGGTTGTTTGCCGGATCGAAGCCGATCCATCCGAGCGGGTCGACGTAAACTTCAGCCCACGCATGATCAGCGGCTCCGGTTTCGTCATCGTCGCCGATCAGATAACCGGAAGCGAAGCGCGCGGGAAGGCCGAGCCGATGCGCCACGGCGATGAAGACATGCGCATGGTCGCGACATGTCCCGCCGGAACGGATCCATGCCGCTTCCGCATCGGTGGCGTCGTTGCCGTTCTCGAACCCCGATGCGAGGCGATCGTGCACGATGTCCATCAACTCGTGTAGTTGCAGCAGACGGTTCTGCGTGCTCTTCAGGGCCGACGCAAGTTCGATCAGCGAGTCCCCGGGGCGCGTGAGCGGCGATTCGCGCAGGAACAGCCACGGATTGGTCCGATCGTCCGCGGAGCCCAGCACGCCGTCCTTGTTGTGCGTCGTCACTTCGCCGCGCGAAACGATGACGATCTCCGGGGCGTCGTTCGGGCGGCGCACCAGGTCGACATGGTTTCCGAATCCGTCGATGTACGACAATTCCGGTTGCCTGTCGTTTGCGAGCAATTCCCAACGTCCGACCGTTTGGCCGGGATTCGACAACGGTCGCAGTCGAAGGCGCTGCAGTGCCTGCGGCAATGGTGCGTCGAAGGTATAACGCAGCGTGTGGGCGATTTCGATATGCATGGCGGTACTCAATCGAAATTGTAGGCCTGGGCGATGTCGAGCCCCAGTTGCTGATTGCGCCGAATGAATCCGGTCAGGAACTCGTGCAGGCCGTTCTTGAAGATGCGTTCGATCGTGCTGTCGGACAGCATCGTGAGCGTCTGCGCGGCGGTGTCGTGGCACGCGTGAGCGGTGCCATGCTCCTTCACGAGCAAGTTGAGGCTCGACATGACGCGCCCGTAGCAATGGCGCAGCGAGCGCGGCATGCGGCCGTTCAGGAGCAGGTAGTCGGCGATGTTCATCGGCTTGTACTTCACGCCGTACACCCAGCGGTACGAGTTGTGCGCTTCGACCGATCGCAGGATCGATTCCCAGTGGTTGGTATCGAGGATCGTGCCGACGTGCGACACCGACGGCAGCAGCAGGTGGTACTTCACGTCGATGATCCGCGCGGTGTTGTCCGCGCGCTCGATGAATGCGCCGATCTGCGCGAAATCGAAGATCTCGTTGCGCAGCATCGTGCTGTAGAAGCTGCCGAGGATCAGCGCGGTTTCGCGCTTCACTTCGTCGAGCACGGCCGGCAGCTCGCTCTCCGGCACCGGCTGCGCCAGCGCGCGGCGCAGCGCGAGCCACGCGCCGTTCACGCTTTCCCACGCCTCGCGCGTAAGCGCCGTGCGCACCATCCGCGCGTTCGAGCGCGCGGCCTCGATGCACGACAGCACGCTCGACGGGTTGTCGCGGTCGCGCAGCAGGTAGTCGGTCACCGTATCGGCCGCATACGCGTCGTATTTCTCCCGGTAGCCGTCGTCCGCGCCCGAGCTGACGAGCACCGACGACCATTCGGCCGGCGCGTCGGACGTGCGCGTGAGCGCCATCCGCAGCCCGGCATCGACGATGCGCGCGATGTTCTCCGCGCGCTCGATATAGCGGTACATCCAGTAGAGCCCGCTTGCAGTACGTCCCAGAAGCATCTCGTGTCCACTCCGTCTTCGTTCGGTTCGCGCGCCGGCTGCGGCGCGCGCGGTCGCATCCGGCTCAGTCGGCCAGCACCCAGGTGTCCTTGGTGCCGCCGCCCTGGCTCGAGTTGACGACCAGCGATCCCTCCTTCAGCGCCACGCGCGTGAGCCCGCCCGGCGTGATGCGGATCCGGTCCGACACCAGCACGAACGGCCGCAGGTCGACGTGGCGCGGCGCGAGGCCGGCGTCGGTGAGGATCGGCGTCGTGGACAGCGCGAGCGTCGGCTGCGCGATGTAGTTCGCCGGACGCGCGCGCAGCTTCGCGGAAAACGCCTCGAGCTCGGCCTTCGACGCGCACGGGCCGACCAGCATCCCGTAGCCGCCCGAGCCGTGCACTTCCTTCACGACCAGTTCGTCGAGATGCTCGAGCACGTACTTCAGGCTGTCGGCCTCGCCGCAGCGCCAGGTCGGCACGTTCTCCAGCAGCGCCTTGCGCCCCGTGTAGAACTCGACGATCTCCGGCATGTACGAGTAGATCGCCTTGTCGTCGGCGATGCCGGTGCCCGGCGCGTTCGCGATCGTGATGTTGCCGGCGCGGTACACGTCCATGATCCCCGCCACGCCGAGCACCGAATCGGGGCGGAACGTGAGCGGATCGAGGAAGGCGTCGTCGACGCGGCGGTACAGCACGTCGATCGGCTGGAAGCCCTCGGTCGTGCGCATCGCGACGCGGCCGTCGATCACCTGCAGGTCGCTGCCCTCGACGAGGTGCACGCCCATCTGGTCGGCGAGGAACGAGTGTTCGTAGTACGCGGAATTGTGGATGCCGGGCGTGAGCACGGCGACGGTCGGGTTGTCGGCGTTGCCGCCCGGCGGGCACACCGCGGCGAGCGACTGGCGCAGCATCTGCGGATAGGTCTCGACCGGGCGCACCTTCACCTGCTGGAACAGCTCCGGGAAGAGCTGCATCATGGTCTCGCGGTTTTCCAGCATGTAGGACACGCCGGAGGGCGTGCGCGCGTTGTCCTCCAGCACGTAGAACTGGTTCTCGGCGGTGCGCACGATGTCGACGCCGATGATGTGCGTGTACACGTTGCCGGGCGGCCGGAAGTCGATCATCTCCGGGATGAACGCCTCGTTGTGCGCGATCAGGTGCTTGGGCACGATGCCCGCGCGCACGATTTCCTGGCGGTGGTAGATGTCGTCGAGGAAGGCGTTCAACGCCATCACGCGCTGCTCGATGCCGAGCGAGAGGCGGCTCCATTCGGCGCCCGAGATGATGCGCGGGACGATGTCGAACGGAATCAGCCGCTCGGCGGCCTCCGCGTCGCCGTAGACGGCGAACGTGATGCCCGTCTTGCGGAACACGCCTTCCGCGTCGTGGGCTTTCTGGGCGAGGCTCGCGGGATTCTGCGTGTCGAGCCATGCCTTGACTCGCGAGTAGGGCGGGCGAACCAGATCGCCCGCAAGCATTTCGTCAAACGGTGCCATTGAATTGTCTCTTGTTCTGCGAGGCGGCCTGCGTCGGCCTCAGGCCGTCCGCCAATTGCGCGTCGGCTCAGTCGTTGCCTTTTTCGAGTACTTGCTGGGTCAGCGTGACCGACGGGATGGTCGGCTTGAGCAACCCGCGGCGTGCGCGGCTGCTCAGCCATTTCCAGCCGGCCACGAGCAGCAGCGCGACCAGCGGGATCGAGGCGATCGTCCAGGTGCCGTTCGGATAGTCGAATGCCATCAACACCAGCACGCCGAGCAGGAACAGCAGCGTGAGCCACGACGTCACGGGCGCGCCGGGCATCCTGAACGACACGTCGTCCACCTCGCCGCGCCTGACCGCGGCGCGGAACTTCATCTGGCACACGACGATGAAGCCCCACGTGCTGATGATGCCGAGCGACGCGATGTTCAGGACGATCTCGAACACGTTCGACGGCACGAGATAGTTGAGCAGGACGCCAACCACATAGATCGCGACGGTCACCAGAATGCCCGCGTACGGCACGGATTGCGCGCTCATTCGTCCGAGGAATGCGGGGGCCGAGCCGCCCATCGACAGCGAACGCAACACGCGCCCGGTCGAATAGAGGCCCGAGTTGAGGCTCGACAACGCCGCCGTCAGCACCACCAGGTTCATCACCGAGCCGATGCCCGGCACGCCGAGCGCGCCGAAGAACGTGACGAACGGGCTCTGGCCCGCCTTGTACGCACTCCACGGCAGCAGGCAGACCAGCAGAACGACCGATGCGACGTAGAAGATCGCGATGCGCCAGATCACGTTGTTGATCGCGCGCGGCAGCACCTTGCGCGCATCCTTGCATTCGCCGGCCGCCGTGCCGACCAGTTCGACGCCCGCGAACGCGAACACCACGCCCTGCACCAGCACCAGCGCCGGCATCAGTCCGTGCGGAAAGAACCCGCCGTTGTCGGTGATCAGATGCATGCCGGTGTCGTGGCCGGCTACCGGCATGCCCGTGCCGAGGAGCACGGAGCCGATCGCGAGAAACAATACGATCGCGGCGACCTTGATCAGCGCGAACCAGAACTCCATCTCGGCGAACCACTTCACGCCGATCAGGTTCATCGTCGCGACGATGCAGAGCGCGACGAGCGCGAAGATCCACTGCGGCACGGCCGCGAACGGCGCCCAGTAATGCATGTACAGCGCGACGGCGGTGATGTCGACGATGCCGGTCATCGCCCAGTTGAGGAAGTACATCCAGCCTGCGACGAACGACGCCTTCTCGCCGAGGAATTCGCGCGCGTACGACACGAAGCTGCCGCTGCTGGGGCGATGCATCACGAGTTCGCCGAGCGCGCGCAGGATCAGGAACGAGAACGCGCCGCATACCAGGTAGACGATCGCGAGCGACGGTCCGGCGGCCTGCAGACGGCCGCCGGCGCCGAGGAACAGACCGGTGCCGATGGCCCCGCCGATCGCGATCATCTGTACCTGTCGATTGCCGAGGGTCTTGTGATAGCCGGCTTCGTGCGATTCGAGCCAGCTGCGTTTGTTGGTTTCGCCCGTTGTCGACGGTTCCGGAAGCGATGCCATGATTGCGTCCTCGTGCTCTGAAGTGATTGCATTCGTCCCGATCGCGGGACGATCGGGAACGACTCGTACCGGAGAACCCGGGCGCGGAATCAGGCGCGCCCGTCCTGCTTGCGATTTGCCGATCGCGGCGAAACGCACGGTATGTCGCGAACGTATTCGGCCGTAATTCCCGTCACAAACGGAATGCAAATTTGGACTGAACCTGTTCGAATCCGTGCATATGGGCCACGACGATCGCGCCGCAAAACGCGCCGGCCGGCACCGCGCATGCACGGCGGTCGTGTTTCCCGGATGAACCGGTTAGGTAATTTGGTGCGCCCGCGCGCGCTGCGGGGGCAACGGCTGTCGCCGATGCCGACTCATGCACCGAAATGAGGAATGCGGGTTGCCGGCATTTCCCGCTCGTGCCGGCACGGCAAGCGTTTCACGGCAATGGCCCGGTTTTTGCTGGAGTTGCATCGGCCGCGCAACGGTTGCGCGCTGCCCGACGACATACCAGACAAGGAAGATTCACCGTGAGCCCGACGACTCGACCGTTCCCCCGACGCACCTGGCTGGCTGCGCTGATCGCCGCACCCGTGATGGCGCTGTTCGCCGCTGCACCGGCACATGCCGACGCGCTCGACACCATCGCGAAAAACGGCGCACTGCGCGTGGCGGTGCCCGAAGACTATCCGCCGTTCGGCTCGGTCGGCACGGACATGCAGCCGCAGGGCTACGACATCGACATGGCCGAGCTGCTCGCCAAATCGCTCGGCGTGAAGCTGAAGCTGGTGCCCGTGAACAGCGCGAACCGGATTCCGTACCTGACGACCAACAAGGTCGACATGGTGATCTCGTCGCTCGGCAAGACGCCCGAGCGCGAGAAGGTCATCGACTTCTCGACCGCGTACGCGCCGTACTTCCAGGGCGTGTTCGGGCCGGCTGACGTGAAGGTGAGCGGGCCCGCCGACCTGACCGGCAAGACGGTCGGCGCCACGCGCGGCGCGCTCGAGGAGATCGCGCTGACGCAGCTTGCGCCGAACGCGACGATCAAGCGCTTCGAGGACAACAACGCGACGATCCAGGCGTTCCTGTCGGGGCAAGTGCAGCTGATCGCCGCCGGCAACATCGTCGCGGCGGCCATTCTCGCGAAGAATCCGCCGCGCCGGCCCGAGGTCAAGTTCGTGATCAAGAATTCGCCGTGCTTCGTCGGCGTCAACAAGAACGAGCCGCGCCTGCTCGCGAAGATCGACGATGCGATCACGCATGCGAAGCAGGACGGCACGCTGGGCGCGATGTCGCGGAAATGGCTCGGCCAGCCGTTGCCGGCGGGGCTGTGACGGGTCGCCGTGTTGCCTGATACACCGCCGCGGCCGGCGCCGCCGGCGCGGCGGGTGTCGTTGTCCGAACCTGAACTTACTCAATCGTCATGAGCTACCAGCTTCAATTCGGCGATCTCGCCGAATACGCCGGCGTGTTCGCGAGCGGCGCGGCGATCACGCTCGCGCTGACCGCGGTCGCGACCGTGCTCGGCGTGGCGATCGGCGTGCTCGGCGCGGCCGCGTACAGCGTCGACGCGCCGGTGGTCGTGCGGCTGCGCCCGCTGATCGGCGCGTACGTCGAGGCGATCCGCAATACGCCGTTCGTCGTCCAGCTGTTCTTCATCTTCTTCGGATTGCCCGCGCTCGGCGTGCACATCGACGAATACACGGCCGCGATTCTCGCGATGACGCTCAATCTCGGCGCGTACTCGGTCGAGATCGTGCGCGCGGGCGTCGCCGCCGTCCCGAACGGGCATCTCGAGGCGGCGTCCGCGCTTGCGATGTCGCGCGCGCAGATGCTGCGCCACGTCGTGTTGCCGCAGGCGCTCGCCAAGGTGTTTCCCGCGCTCTCGAGCCAGATCGTGATCACGATGCTCGGTTCGGCGGTCGTGTCGCAGGTCTCGGTGGCCGACCTGACCTATGCGGCGGGCTACATTCAATCGCGCAACTTCCGCGCATTCGAGACGTATTTCGTCATCACGCTCGCGTACCTGGCGATGGCGCTGCTGCTGCGCGGCGCGCTCGGTTCGATGGGGCGCCGCCTGTTCTCCCGTCGTGTGCGAGGTGCGCGATGATCGATTTCACGTTCGGGCAGATTCTCGCCAACCTGCTGCTGGCCGCGCGCTGGACGATCGTGCTGTCGATCGTGTCGTTCCTGTCCGGCGGCCTGGTCGGCCTCGGGGTGCTCGTGATGCGCGTGTCGGGTTCGCCGGTGTTGCGTGGCAGTGCGAAGCTGTACATCGAGGTATTCCAGGGCACCCCGTTGCTGATGCAGCTGTTCATCGTGTTCTTCGGCCTGCCGCTCGTCGGGCTCGACGTGCCGCCGTGGGTCGCGGCCACGGCCGGGCTCACGTTCTTCACCAGTGCGTATCTCGCCGAAATCTGGCGCGGCTGCGTCGAGGCGGTGCCGAAAGGGCAGTGGGAGGCCTCGGCGAGCCTGGCCATGAGTTATGTCGAGCAGTTGCGTCACGTGATCCTTCCGCAGGCCGCACGCATCGCGATCGCGCCGACGGTCGGCTTCGGCGTGCAGGCCGTGAAGGATACGGCGCTGGTGTCGATCATCGGCTTCACCGAGCTGACCAAGGTCGGCATCGCGATCTCGAACGCGACGTTCCGGCCGTTCGTCGTGTACGGGCTCGTCGCACTGATCTATTTCGCGCTCTGTTACCCGCTTACCCGTTATGCGCGCACGTTGCAAAGGAGATGGCATGTCGCTCGTTGAAACCCGTGGTCTCGAAAAGAACTTCGGTACCCATCATGTGCTCAAGGGCATCGATTTCTCCGTCGAGCGCGGGCAGGTCGTCTCGATCATCGGCCGCAGCGGATCCGGCAAGAGCACGCTGCTGCGCACGCTCAACGGGCTCGAGAGCATCGACGCGGGCACGATCTCGGTCGACGGCGAGCGTGTCGATGCGCGGCACGCCGACCTGCGCGCGCTGCGGCTCAAGGTCGGGATGGTGTTCCAGCAGTACAACCTGTTTCCGCACCTGAGCGCCGGACAGAACGTGATGCTCGCGCAATCGGTCGTGAAGAAGGCGCATCGCCAGCAGGCGCGCGCGATCGCGGAATTGATGCTCGAGCGCGTCGGCCTTGGCGACAAGTTCGACGCGTTTCCGGAACAGCTGTCGGGTGGCCAGCAGCAGCGCGTGGCGATCGCGCGGGCGCTCGCGATGAAACCGAGCGTGCTGCTGTGCGACGAGATCACGTCCGCGCTCGATCCCGAGCTCGTCGGCGAGGTGCTGGGCGTCGTCGAGCAACTCGCGCGCGAGGACATGACGCTGATCATGGTCACGCACGAGATGAACTTCGCGCGCGCGGTGAGCGACCGGATCGTGTTCATGCACCAGGGCCGGGTGTGGGAAACCGGGACGGCCGAAGAGATCTTCGAGCGGCCGCAGACGGTGGAGCTGACGCGGTTTCTGGGCAGCGTCCGGAATACGGAAGCGGTGGCGCGCTGACCGGCTACTCCTGAGCGGTGCGGACATCGGCGCCGGCTCGACACCGACGTTTCAGCCTGCCGTGCGCCGCGCCGTATCCGGTGCGTGCGAGCCGGACGTGCCGCCGTATCGATGCGCTTCCGTGCGATCATGCGCGTGCGATGGCGCGGCGCCGTGTTCGGATCCCCGAGGCGAGACCGGTTCCGCCTGTCGCCCGGCGGCGTGCGGGCACGCAGCTTGCGCGCAGCCGCCCGTCGCAACGCTTCGGAGGCTTCCATGAAACGACCACACCCGCTGATCGCGATCTGTGCGGTCGCAACGATCGGGTTCCATGCCGGTATCGCCTCGGCGGCGCCCGACGTATCGATCCGCCGCGCCGATTACGGAAAGACCGCCGCCGGGCAGCCGGTGGCCCAGTACACGCTCGCGAACCCGCGCGGCGTGACGTTGAAGATCATCACGTACGGCGGCATCGTGACCGCGCTCGACGTGCCGGACCGGTCGGGTCACGTCGCCGACATCGTGCTCGGCTTCGATTCGCTGCGCGATTACGAGGCCCACAACGGCAACATCCATTTCGGCGCGCTGATCGGCCGTTATGCGAACCGGATTGCCGGCGGGCGTTTCGCGCTCGGCGGCGGCACGTGGAAGCTGCCGGTCAACGACGGGCCGAACACGCTGCACGGCGGCCCTGACAGTTTCGACGCGAAGGTATGGACGGTCACCGGTACGCGGAGCGACGCGGACGGTTCGAGCGTCACGCTGCGCTACGTGAGCCCCGACGGCGAGAACGGTTTCCCCGGTACGTTGACGACGGACGTGACCTACACATTGACGCCCGACAACGTCATTCGCATCGACTATCGCGCAACGACCGACAAGGACACGGTCGTCAACCTGACCAACCACAGCTACTTCAACCTGGCGGGGCAGGCCGGCGGCAGCGTCGAGCGGCAACTGATCGAGATCGCCGCATCGCGCTTCACGCCGACCGACGCCACGTCGATTCCGACCGGGCAACTGGCGAGCGTCGCGGGCACGCCGATGGACCTGCGCCAGTTGACGCCGATCGGCGCGCGTCTGCGCGACGCGGATCCGCAGCTCATGATCGCGCACGGCTACGACCAGAACTGGGTGCTCGACCAGGGCGGCCAGCCGGCACCGGCGTTTGCTGCGCGCGCTTACGACCCGGCGTCGGGGCGTTTCCTCGAGTTGTACACGACCCAGCCGGGGCTGCAGTTCTACACGTCCAACGGGTTGAACGGCAGCGTCGCGGGCAAGGGCGGAACGCTTTACCGGCAAACCGATGCGTTCGCGCTGGAAGCCGAGCATTTTCCCGACTCGCCGAACCATCCGGCGTTCCCGACGACGGTACTCAAGCCGGGCGAGACGCTGCACGAAGTGACGGTGTGGCGGGTAGGGGCACGATGAACGAAGGCGACGCCCGGCGCGCGTGCGTCATAGGTTGACGACGCCGCGGCCGATTTCGATCACGCGTCCGCCGACGCCTATGTCGCCCGTTGCGCCGATCGACAGCCGCAGCCGGCAAGGCCGGCCGACGGCGTCGCCCTGTTCGACCAGAAACGCGGCGGGCAGATCGTGTCCGGCGGCAAGCAACCAGCCGCCGAGATTCGCACAGGCCGACCCGGTGCCCGGATCTTCCGACACGCCGCCGCCCTGTTTCACGAAGAAGTAGCGCGACACGACCGTCCCCGGGCGTTCGGCGTCGAACGCGAACACGTATGCGGTCCTGCGCCCGAGACTGCTTCGAGGCCAGATGTCCAGGCAGGCGCTGTCGGGCTGCGCGCGCCGCACGGCGGCGGGATCTCTGAGCGCGACCAGCAGTTGATCGGTGCCGGTGTCGATCCACTTCGGCGGCGCGAGCAGGTCGTCCTCGGCGAGCCCCAGCAGCGCTGCCGTCTGCGCATCGGACAGCTCGCACGGCGCCGTGTTCGGCATGCCCGCATGCGGCGCGGTGAAGGTCCAGACGTCGTCGCGCGCGTGGACGTCGACGATGCCCGCCTTGAATTCGAGTGCGAGCGTATCGCCGGTCTTGCGCAGGTCGCGCACGACGTGCGCGGTGCCGAGCGTCGGGTGGCCCGCGAAAGCCATCTCGTAGCCCGGCGTGAAGACGCGGACATGCGCATGCGCGCGCGCCGACGGCAGCACGAAGGTCGTCTCCGACAGGTTGAACTGCACGGCCAGCGCCTGCATGGTCGCGTCGTCCATGCCGCGTGCATCGTCGAACACGCAAAGCGGGTTGCCGCCGAACGTCGATTCGGCGAAGACATTCAACAGGCGAAAGGCATACGGCGTCATGTGAGTCTCGGGTGAAGGGGTGATGATCCGGCTTCGAAACAGGATGGGCCGGGTGTGGATGCCGGTGTGATCGACGCCGGTCAATGCGACGACACGAACACCGCATCGTCGAATGCATCCGGAATCGCGAAGCTGTCGCGCATGCGCCGCGTCTCCTGCGCCGGCGTCAGGCCGAACAGACGCTTGAATTCCCGGCTGAACTGCGACGGGCTCGTATAACCGACCGCATAACCGGCGGCCTCCGCCGTCAGGTCCTGACGCACCATCAACAGGCGCGCCTGATGCAGGCGCGTCGACTTCAGGTATTGCATCGGCGACACCTGCGTGATCGCCTTGAAGTGACTGTGAAAACTCGGCACGCTCATGCCGGCCGCGTCGGCCAGTCGCGACACGTCGAGCGGCTGCGCGTAGTCGGCATGGATCACGCGTAACGACCGCCCGATCCGGCCGAACTGTCCGCGCATCGCCAGCGCGCTGCGCATCGCGCTGCCCTGGGCGCCGGTGAGCACGCGGAAATACAGTTCGCGCAGCAGCGCCGGGCCGAGTATCGCGGCGTCGAGCGGCCGGTGCATCGCCTCGACGAAACGCAGCACCGACGCGTGCATCGCTTCGTCCATCGGCGTCGACATCATGCTTCTCGGTGCGTGCACGGGTTCCGCGCTGCCTTCGCGGTCGATCTGCGCGGCGAGTTCGGCGGCCAGCGTGAAATCGAGGTGCAGGTACAGCGCGAGCAGCGGGCGCTCGGGCGTGGCGTCGGTTTCCATGCTGAACGGGACGGGCACCGACACGGCCAGGTAATGGTGTTCGTCGTACAGATAGCGCTCGCCGCCGAAGTAGCCGCACTTGGAGCCCTGGCACACGATCACGATGCCGGGGTCGTACAGCACCGGCGTGCGCGACAGCGCGCGGTTCGAGCGCAGGATGCGCACGCTCGGCAGCGCCGTCAGGTTGTAGCCTTCGTCGGGCGCCAGCGTGCGCAGCAGCGTCACCAGGCGTTTCCGGTCGCGCGGCGACAGCGACGGATATCGGGCGGAGGTTGGGGCGTCGCTCATAGTTTTGTGCAAGAAAATCAGCGGAATCTGGCTTAATCGACATCGATCGTCAGACTAGTATGCATGCTTCAATCGACATTCGGGAGAAGCACACATGGCATCCGGCAACATCATGCTCATCACGGGCGTCAGCAGCGGATTCGGTCGCGCGCTGGCGCAGGAGGCGCTGGCGGCCGGTCACACGGTGGTCGGCACCGTGCGCAGCGCGCAGGCGGCACGGGAATTCGAGGCGCTGTCCGCGCACGCGGCGGTCGCACGCGTGCTCGACGTGACCGACTTCGATCGCATCGACGGCGTCGTCGCGGACATCGAGGCGAACGTCGGGCCCATCGACGTGCTGGTGAACAACGCGGGCTATGGGCACGAAGGGATCATGGAAGAAGCGCCGCTCGCGGAGATGCGCCGGCAGTTCGACGTCAACGTGTTCGGCGCCGTCGCGATGATGAAGGCGGTCGTGCCGTTCATGCGCGAACGCCGGCGCGGCCGCATCCTGAACATCACGTCGATGGGCGGCCACATCACGATGCCGGGCATCGCCTACTACTGCGGCAGCAAATTTGCGCTGGAAGGCATTTCCGAATCGCTCGGCAAGGAGCTCGAGCCGTTCGGCATCGCGGTGACGGCCGTGGCGCCGGGATCGTTCCGCACCGACTGGGCCGGCCGCTCGATGGCGCGCACGCCGCGCTCGATCGCCGACTACGACGCGCTGTTCGACCCGATCCGCCAGGCGCGCGAGGAAAAGAGCGGCAAGCAGTTGGGCGATCCCGCGAAGGCCGCGCGGGCGATGCTCGCCGTCATCGCCGCCGACCACCCGCCCGCGCATTTGTTGCTCGGCAGCGATGCGCTGCGGCTGGTGCGCAACAAGCTGGCGGCGCTGGACGACGAAATCCGCGCGTGGGAGGCCGTGACGGTCTCGACGGACGGCTGACGCGCGCGGTGCGCGGGGCAAAACGGCGCGTTCGCTTCCTGCGGGTGGATGATTGGCCCGGGCATGTCACCGTCGAATCGGGTTTCACAATAATCCCCGATAATGGTCGTCGGCCAGTGCGCCACGTTCATTCACCTCACAGGAGTCATCGCGATGCCATACGTCACCACGAAGGATCACGTCGAGATCTTTTACAAGGACTGGGGCCCGAAGGATGCGCAGCCCATCGTGTTCCACCATGGCTGGCCGTTGTCCAGCGATGACTGGGATGCGCAGCTGCTCTTCTTCGTGCAGAAGGGCTATCGCGTGATCGCGCACGACCGGCGCGGCCATGGCCGCTCGGCGCAGGTCTCGGACGGCCACGACATGGATCATTACGCCGCGGATGCCTTCGCGGTCGTCGAGGCGCTCGACCTGCGCAATGCGGTGCATATCGGTCATTCGACCGGCGGCGGCGAAGTCGCGCGCTATGTCGCGAAGCACGGCGAGCCGGCCGGCCGGGTCGCGAAGGCCGTGCTGGTGAGCGCGGTGCCGCCGCTGATGCTGAAAACCGCATCGAACCCCGAAGGCCTGCCGATCGAGGTGTTCGACGGTTTCCGGAAAGCGCTCGCCGACAATCGCGCGCAGTTCTTCCTCGACGTGCCGAGCGGCCCGTTCTACGGGTTCAACCGGGAAGGCGCAACCGTGCATCAGGGCGTGATCCGCAACTGGTGGCGCCAGGGCATGGAAGGCAGCGCGAAGGCGCACTACGACGGCATCAAGGCGTTCTCGGAAACGGACCAGACCGACGACCTGAAGTCGATTTCCGTCCCGACGCTCGTGCTGCACGGTGAAGACGACCAGATCGTGCCGATCGCGGATGCCGCGCTGAAGTCGGTCAAGCTGCTGAAGAACGGCACGCTGAAAACCTACCCGGGTTATTCGCACGGAATGCTGACGGTCAATGCGGACGTCCTGAACGCCGACCTGCTGGCGTTCGTGCAGGCATAACGACGTCCGGCGCACGCCTGCCTGCGGCGGGCGGCGTCGCGATGCGCGGCTGGCGATCCGTCGCCCCCGTTGAACGGGGCGGCGCGATGGCCGGCCGCGCGTTTCAGCCCACCCCGTTGAAGCGGACGCCCGGATGCGCGAGGCGCGGCATCCGGGCGGCCAGAAACGCATGCAGTTCGCGCACCTGCGCGGCCTTGCCGGAGTCTTCCGGCCAGACGAGGTAGTACGCGTCGCCGGTGCCGACGGCCGTCTTGAACGGCAGCACGAGCTGCTTCTCGTCGATCGCCTTCGCGCACAGCGCGAGGTCGCCGATCGAAATCCCGTGGCCGGCGATCGCCGCCGCCATCCCCTGTTCGAGCATGTCGAACACCTGCCCGCGCGTGATGTCGACGTCCAGAGCGTGGCCGCTGCCCTGGAGCCAGCGGCGCCAGTCGCGCCGGTCGGGCGACGGGTGGATCAGCTCGCACGCGGACGGGTTCGCTCGTGCGACCGTCGCGGTCGCGCGCGAGCACACCGGAATCAGCCACTCGTCGAACAGCTTCACGCAATGCGTGCTTTCGCCGAACCTGCCGGCGCCGAGCAGGATCGCGCAATCGTAGGATTCGCTGAAGAAATCGACGGTATCGACATCCATCCACACGCTCGCGATCTGCACTTCGAAGGCCGGCCGCGTGGCGCGAAACGCGGCGAGTGCGTCGAGCAGCCAGCGCATCGTGAGCGTCGACGGCGCCTTGAGCCGCAGCACGTCGCGCTGCGTCTGGAACAGCATGCACGCTTCCTCGACCTGCCGGAAGCCGCGCCGCAAGCCCGACGCGAGGATGTGCGCTTCCGCCGTCACGGTCATCTTCGGCCCGCGCCGGACGAACAGCTTCCGGCCGAAGTAGGCCTCGAGCGTCTTCACGTGCTTGCTGACCGCGCTCTGCGTCAGGCTCAGTTCCTCGGCGGCCAGCGTAAACGAGCCGGTGCGCGCGGCGCTTTCGAATGCGCGCAGTGCGTAGACAGGGGGAAGCGGTTTGGCCTTCATGGGTTTCGAATATGAATAAAACTCATGTCATGCGGCAGGATTTTCCGTTTTTCGTCAGTGTCCCGGACGCGTGATACTCCAGGAAAGGCGAAATTCGGCATGCCCGGCTTCCATGATGCCACCGTGACCGGCTCGCACGTCAAACGGTAGAACAACTTTTTGTCATGTCACTCCATTACCCGCTACTGTTCGCCTATCTTGCCGCGATCGTGCTGCTCATCGCGACGCCCGGCCCGGTCGTCATGCTCGTGACGGGCACCGTGGCGCGACGCGGTTTCCGCCAGGGCATGCTGACCGCGGTGGGCGCGAATGCCGCGAGCCTCGTGATGATCGCGGGCGCGATGCTGATGGTGTTCGGCGTCGTGCTCGTCAGCGATCGCCTGCTCGACGGGCTGCACGTGATCGGTTGCGTGTTCATTGCGGTGCTGGCGATCCGCAGCTTGCTCGGCGAATGGCGCACCGGCCGCATGCGCGGCGGCGACGATGACGCGCGCGCCCAACGGGAACCGCGGCCGCGCGGCTTGCCCGGCGTCGTGCGCGGCTTTCTCGTCGGCATCGCGAATCCGAAGGACCTGCTGTTCTTCGTCGCGTTCTTTCCGCAGTTCGTCGCGATCACGCCGGATTCGCGCGTGAGCCTGGCGATCCTGGCCGCGCTGTGGATCGCGGTCGATTTCACGATCCTGACCGGCTACATGGCCGCGATCAATCATCCGCTGCTTCACCGGAAGCAGCGCTGGATCACCGCGGCATCGGCGTTCGCGCTGCTCGTGATCGCGCTCGCGGGGCTCGCCGGCACGATCGCGCGTGCCGCGTAGGACATTGGCGATCTGCGTGACCGGCGCCGCGTTCGCGATCACGCGTGAGGAGCGACGGCAGGCGGGCCGGCCCGGTTCCGGCCGCTAGCCGTTGCGCAGGAACACGACGTAGCCGCGAAACCACGGATTCGACGCGAGGTACGGCGGCGCGTCCCACTCGCCGCCCTGGATCACGCCGATGCGAAACGGCAGCTGCAGCCGCGCGACGCGCGGCAGGTAGTCCGCATAGTCGCGAATCGTGCTGCGCCCCTGGTAGGTCTGCACGACCACTTCGTCGACGATGCCCCGGAGCTGGTTGACCTGGTCGGTATCGATGCGGCTGCTCCAGTCGAGCAGCCCCGTGATGCTCAGCCGGCAATCGGCGGGCAGGCTCGCGCGCAGCGTCCGCAGGAATTCGAGGTAATCCTGCAGATGGCGCGTGCGCGCGTCGAAGTCGATCTGGATGCCGGTGATCGTGCGGCCCGACGCGCGCCAGCGCTCGAGCTGCGCGAGCATGATCTGCGTGACGCGCGGCGTCCAGCGCAGCGTGTGCGCACGATAGACAAGCCACACGCGTGCGCGGGGCGCCGGCGGCAGCGCGACGCCCTGCGCGATCACGCGGACTTGCGATTCGTCGCGCGGCGCCGCCTCGATCTGCCCTTGCAGCACGTAGACGGTGCGCGCGTCGCGCACGACCGCCTGCGGCTTCACGCCCGCCCACAGCCAGAACGCGTCGTACCGGGCGGCGTCGACGGTGCCGGCCAGCGCGACGCGCGCGGCCAGCAGCAGCGCGACGCACGCGATGCGCGTCATGCGGCGCTCACCAGTAGTAGCGGAGCTTCTGCGCCCACGGGCTGCCCGGATAGGCGGTCTTCAGCGTATCGAACCAGCGCTTGCGCGTATTCTTCGGCACTTCCTTGCCGCCGCATTCGTTGCTGCCCGACGGCGCATAGCACTTGATCGCGCGGTAGAACGCGTAGGCGCGGTCGTTCGGGTTCGCCTGCGCATCGGCCATCACCGTCACATAGCTCGACATCCGCTCGTACGGCTTGCCGGCGAACTGCGACGGTGCGTTGCCGAGGGTCGGCGGCGCCGTGCGCGGGGTGCTCGACGGCGGCGCGTAACGCGCCCACGGCGACGCATCGCCCTCGAGGTTGGCCTCGAGCGGATTGAGTCGCACGAAATCGGCGAGACAGTTCAACCCTTTCGCGTCGGCGGGATTCTGCTGGAGTACCGTCGCGATGTCGCGCGCGGACGGGCACGTGTAGCCGTCGTCTTTCCGCGGGCCGGCCGCGACGAACGGCTTCAGCGGGTCGGCCGGCGTGCCCGACACCAGCGCGGTATCGGCGATGAACTCCGCGTAGCGCGAGCGCGTGAGCTCCTTGTACAGCAGCGTGTACAGCGCGGCGTCGCGCAGCGCGGCGCCGGCCGCCGGGTTTTGCGCCTGTGCGCGCAGCAGGTCCGCATTGGCCGCGCGCCTCAGCAGGACCGCGCGAATCGCAACGTTCTGCACGAGCGAATCGTCGGCAAACACGTCGTTGACGAGCCCGGCCTGCTCCAGGTTGATCGCGAGCGCGAGTTCGAGCGCTTCGCGCTGGAAGCGGAATTTCGCGAGCGGGATCAGGTCGCGCCACAGCTGGCGTGCCTTGTCGCTCTGGCCGCTGTCTTCCAGCGCGAACGCGCGCAGCGCCTGCTGGCTCAGGCCGAAGTAGTCGAGCGGCGAGGCGGGCGTCTGCGGCAGCAATTCGAGCGCGGCCTCCGGCTTGTGCCCGATCTGCACGTACCAGGTCGCGAGCAGATAGTCGTACAGCACGGGCGCGTTCGCGAAGCGCGGCTTCTGCGCCTGCAACTCGTCCAGCGTGATCGGCTTGCTGCTGCTCGAATCGCCGCTGTCCGACACGCGCATGCGCATCAGGTCGACGGTCGCGAGCACGGTCGGCGACTGGATCTGGCGTGCGTCGAAATCCGGTCCGAACAGCAGCTTGCTGTCGAGTTCGTTCGCCAGCTGCATCAGCGGCACGTTCGACGTCGCCGGCGACCAGCGCGCGAGCGCGTGGCCGTAAAGATCGGCCTGCTGCGTCACGTTCCCGCCGAGCCACGCGACCCGTCGCAACAGCCCCGTCGCGGACACCGCGTAGCGCCCCTGCGGATACACCTTCAGGTAGGTGCGAAACACCGTATTCGCGGCGTCGAGCGACACCTTCGTCACGCGCGCCCGCGTCGGCGTCGGGCTGTCGTTGTCGAACACGTTGGCCTGCGCGGCGTTCAGCTGCGCGCGCCCGGCCATGTAGAGGCCGGTTTCCTTCAGCCACGGGTTCGCACTGTGCGACGCCTGCGCGAAAGACCGGGTCGCGGTGAGGAAGTCGGCGCGGTAGAACGCGTTCGTGCCGTCGAGGTACGCGGCGAACTGCTGGCCGAGCGGCGACTTGACCGGCGGCTTCATCCAGGCGGCGCTCGCGCCGCCGGCGGCACAGGTCTTCTGCGCGATGTCGGCGCGTGCCGTGCGCAGCCGCGCGGCTTCGTCGGCGGGGAGGCCGCCGGCGCCGGTCAGTGCGTCGTTGAACGCATCGGCGCCTGCGTTCATGCTGCGGCAGATGCTGCCTTCGCCGTCGGCATACCGGTTCGACGAGGCATCGGCGTCCGGCGTGCCGCCGGTTTTCTCCGCTTCCTTCTGGCCGATATAGATCCATCCGGAGAAGTCCATCGGGAACGGCACGATGATCTGATTGATCCGGTCTTTCGCCGGGATGGTCTTCGGGTCCGGAAACACCTGCGCGACCCTGGCGCTGTCGACCATCATCAGCATCGCGTTGACGCGCGTGTCGTTGGCGGGGCTCAGCATCGGCAGGTTGGCGCACGAGTAGCCGGATTGCCGGAGCGTGGTCGGCGCATAGCAGCCGTCGTCCCCGCTGGCGTGGGCGGCCGGAATCCAGAGCAGGCTGGCCGCCAGCGCGGCGAACAGGTTTCGGTGCAGCAATGGGTTGCTTGGCATTTTTCTTGTGCTGGGTAGGGGGCCGCGATGGCCGGGTCTCTCAGGCGGGGCGCGTCGCCCCGGCGCGTATCGTACCTCACGGCCGGCAACGGTTGCCGGCACGCGCGGGCCGGTCGCGTCGATCGCCGCCGGGTGAAACGGAAGTCCACTCAGTGTGGACGCAACGCCACCTTGAATCGGGACTGCCTGAATTAAGATGCAGCCGGCAGTGACGGACATCCGACGATAGACCACCTGTCGTCGTCCTCGCTGCCCGACGGGGGGCCGTCTGCCGAAAGCGGCGTTCGCACCGATCCTAACGACGGCTTCGATCATGACAGGGGCGCGAACGCATGCCGGTTTCCATGCCTTTTAAATAGTATTGCTTATCAATCTTTCGGGCGGTGCGATGCGTGTTTCTCCGCATCGCAGACGCGCGTGCGCCGGCAAATGAAAACAAGAGGATTCCGATGAAACCCATTACATGGATGGTCATGGCAGCCGCGCTCGCGCTGACTGCATGCGGCGGCGACGACGTCGCGCCGAACGGCGGCGCGTCGCTGTCGACACCGAACACGCCCGGTTCGCCTTCCGGTTCGACCTCGCCCGGCGGCGGTTCGAGTGGCGGCGGTGCAAGCGGCGGCCCGACGGGCGGCGGGACCGCGCAACCGCAGGCCGGCTGGTCGCAGGCCGCGGCGGTCGACGACAAGGGGCCGGAGGGCGAGCCCAGCGTGACGATCGACGCGAGCGGCAACGCGCTTGCGACCTGGATGACCAATGGGCCCGCCGGCGCGAACGGCAACGAGATGTGGGGCGCGCGCTATGTCGCGGGCTCGGGCTGGGGCAGCGCGACGCGGCTCGACACGGGCGACGGCTCGCATTCGATGAACACGACGAGTTCGAGCCCGCCGCAGCTGGTCGGCAACGCGAGCGGGCAGGCCGTCGCATTCTGGACCGAATGGAAACCGGGCCCCAACACGTACGCGCTGTGGGCGCGCCCGTACAGCCCGGCCGGCGGATGGGGCGCGGCATTCGAACTGGTGCCGGACGTGGCGGGTTCGACCTATTCGGCCGGGATCGACAGCCAGGGCAACGCGCTCGTCGCGTGGACGCAGTCGATCAGCCTGCTCGATACGCGCATCGCGTGGTCGCGCTACACCGCGGCCGGCCAGTGGTCGCCGGCGGCGGTGATCCAGATGCCGGTGCAGACCGGGCCGGGTGCGGTGACCGGCGACACCGACAACGTGCGGCCGATGATCTCGGTGCTGGCGTCGGGCCGTGCCGTGCTCGCGTGGCGGCAGACCAACCATACGCACTCGGCGCTGTGGACGGCCACGTACGACGCGACCAACGGCTGGACCAACGTGAACCAGGCCGTGTCGAACACGAGCCTGTTCACGACGATCATCTCGCCGGTGGCCGGCATGGACGCGAAGGGCAACATCACGCTGCTCTGGGGGCAGATCGACGTGACGAACGGGAAGATCTACACCGCCACGATGTCGCAACGCTATGTGTCCGGAACCGGGTGGCAGCCCGCGCAGCCCGTTTCGCCGGCGATCGTCGAGCCGACGGGGTTCATCGCGACGCCGATGCTGACCGTCAACGACAACGGCGTGGCCGCCGCGATGTGGGCGGAAGGCGGCGCGGCGCTGCAGGTGAGCGTGTCCGATGCGAGCGGGAACTGGGGGCCGCTGCAGCGGCTGACGGAACACCTGAACGGCGCGGCAGGCCAGTACCCGCCGCTCGTGATCGATGCGGCCGGCAACGTGACGGCCGCCTGGCAGGACACCGGCTTGCCGGGCGCATCGGCCGTCATCGCGGCCAGCTACCGGAAGGGCGCGTGGAGCGCGTCGACGGTGGCGGCACAGAGCGCATCGTGGCCGGCGCTGGCCGTCAACGCGACGGGGGCGATGGCGCTGGCGTGGCTGTCGTATGTCCCGAGCGTCGGCAGCCAGGTACAGGCAAGTTTTTACACACCGGGCTCGTAACGGATTCGCGCCATGAATTTGAAGGAGAAAACATGAAAAGAACCTTGCATTGCACCTTCCGGACCGCCTTGGGCGTCACGGTCGCCGCCCTCGTGCTGTCCGCATGCGGCACGACGCAGATGAACATGGTCGACGTCCAGACGTCGACCGCGAAGACGCTCGGGCTCGCGTCGTCGGACGAGATCACCATCGCCAACGTGCAGTACGCGAAAAAGGACGGGCTGGGCGGCCAGAAGGTGAGTTACGACGCGACGACCGGCAAGGGGCGGCGTTTCGGCTGCACGGTGTTCATGATTCCGGGGCTCACGCCGCTCGATCGGCCGACGTACAACAACTGGGAATGCCATCCGCAACGCTGATGGCCGCGGTGACGACGGCGCCCGTCAGCGGGCGCCGGCCGACCGCTTGAATGGACGAATGGCCGCGTCGGCCTTGCGCCGGCGCAATTTGGTCCGATAATCGACGAACCGATTCCTCCTTTTCCACCGGTTCGATAAAAAACTGTCATGGATCAAGCGGCATTCGTCCCTGTTTTCAAGTTTCGCACGATCGACTATCCCGAGCCGGACCGGTTCCACGTCTGGGTCAAGGACATGCTGTGCGATTACCGGCTCGATGACGATGGCGGGCTTGGCCCGTTCGACGCGGAGGCGAGCGGCGCGGCAATCGGCCCGCTGATCCTGTCGGGCCGGCAATGGCGCTCGCGCGTGCCGACCTATACGGTTCGCAGGACGCCGCGGCGCATCCGCCTCGACGGGCAGGATTCGATCCGCTTCACGCTGCTGCTCGGCGGGCGGCTCGCGAGTCATACGGGCGGCCCCGAGCTGGTCAAGCGCGCCGGCGACCTGTTCGTCTACGATGTCGCGCAGATCAACGACTGTCGGGTCGACGCCGGCGACGTGATCAGCCTCGTCGTGCCCCGATACCTGTTGCCGGGTCATGCGGCGCAAGCGCACGGCCAGACGCTGACGAGCGGCGTGGGCCGCCTGGTCGCGGACCAGATGCTGTCGCTGTTCCGGAACCTGCCGAACCTGCGCACGCACGAAGTGCCGAGCGTCGTCCAGTCGATGTTGCTGCTGCTGGCCGCGGCCGTGGCGCCCACTGCGCAGGCGTTGAGCGATGCGCGCGGCCCGATCGACCATGCGCTGGTCGACCGGGTGCGCCGCTACATCGACGTGCACCTGCTGGAGCCGGACCTCACGCCCGAGCGGATCTGCCGCGACATCGGCGTGTCGCGGGCGCGGCTCTATCAGTTGTTCAAGGAGGAGGGCGGCGTGATGCGGCAGATCACGCGCAGGCGGCTGCGTCATGCCTACCACGTGCTGGGCGATCCGCAGCGCCGGCACCGGCGCATTGCCGAGATCGCCTGGGCGCACGGCTTCCCCGACGAGAAGTATTTCCACCGGCTGTTCAAGGCGGAGTTCGGCCATACGCCGAAGGAAACGCTCGAGTACGCGGCCGCGCCGGTGCTGCTGCCTTGCGGGGCGACCGACGCGCGATGGGCCGACAGCGGCCGGCTGGCGGGGTGGACGTTGCCGTTCGGCGTGCTCACCCACTGAGCGGACCGGGCCGCTCGCCGGTCATGCGCACACGCTGCTGGCGACCTCCCCGTCGTCGGCGTCGCCGATCGCGGCCCGCAGGTCGTCGATCGCCACCATCAGTTCGCGCACCTGCCGCAACGACGGATACTGATGCAGTACGGCGTGCCATTGCGGCACGGTCAGCAGCGCGTGCCAGATGACGCCAAGGCCGTCCGGATCGGCATCGGGACGCTGCTGCGCGAGCGCGCTCGCGTATTCGAGGCTCGCCTGCGCCGACAGCAACTGCATCCGGCTCCCGGCGCCCAGCAGGCGCGGTGTCGCGTCCGCGGCGGCGTCGCAGCAATAGAGCACTTCCCGTTGCAGCGCGGCGGCGTCGGTGGTCAGCGCGCGCAGCGACGCGCCATGCACGCGCACCGTGCCCTGGTGCGTCTCGAACGCGTAGACCGTGTCCGGATCGGCCTGCGCCAGCAGGTTCAGGCCGCGCAGCAGCCGCGGCAGATCGGTCGTCGCGGCATCGGCGGACGCTTTTGCTTCGACGAGGAAGCGGACGTTCCATGCGGATGCCGCGTCGTCGCTTCGTGCGCGTTCGAGCAGGATCGCGTCCCACTCGGTCTTGGCACGGTCGTGGCGGCCGGGGATCGATGACGGCACGCGCATCGACGTGACCACCCGGTAGGACCGCTGCCCGTCCACCGCTTCGAGCCTGCCGGCCAATGCGTCGAGCGCCTGTGCCGCGAGCGCCTCGACGGCCGCGCCGCGCTGCTGGGAGGCAACGCCCTGCGCGACCGCGATCGTGCTGCCTTCGAGCGGCCCCTGGCGGACCCACAGCGCGCGGTAGCGGCGGACGTCGTCGTCGGAAGCCAGCCTGTCGAGATGCAACAGGCGTTCGAGCGCGGGGCTGTCCTTCAGCTTGACGATGTCCTGCTCGAAAGCGGTGTCGGTCGCCATCTCGGGCAGCGCGAGCAGTTGCCGCAGCGTCGCATGAAGGTCGGCCCACGACGCCGTGGTGGCGGCCGCATGCAGTCGCGCGAGCGCGTCGCGTTGCCACGTCTGGGCGCTGCGCTCGAGTTTGGCCGGGTGCGCGATCGCATTGACGGCCGAGTACAGCGCGCGCCGGTCCTGCTCGGCGTGCGCGGACAGCGACGCATATTCGCGCACGTTCGGCGCATCGTGCCGCAGTACCGATGCCTGAAACGACGGATCGCCGGATCGAGGGTCCATCGCGTCGCGGATCATCCGCGCGAGTGCATCGATGAAGCGCTGCCGCAATGCCGTGCCGGGCGCCTCGCCGTCCGCCCGCATCCGGCGCGCTTCCTCGATCACGATCGCGAGGGCGGTGGCCGGAGGCGTGGCGTCGGTCAACGACGCTGCGCTGTCGAGCGGCGGCAGCCGGTAGCGACGAGCGACGATGCGCAGGGTTTCGTCGAGCAGGGCGGGCAGCGGTGTCAGCGACATGGCGGGTTCGGGCGTAAAGGCGGTTCGCGGGGAGGCGGCCTTCGGGCCGGAACGCGCGACGTTGTGCAACGGTATCACGGCGGGCGGCAGGTGCACGGCGCCGTGCGCCTGCCGCCACGCGCCGGATCGATCACGCCGTCAACGTCACCGACAGGCTGCCGAGCTCGCCGAAGCGAACCGTCAGCGCATCGCCGAGCGGCACGTCGATCGCACCCGCATACGAACCGGTCGTCACGATCTGCCCGGCGCGCACCACCTCGCCGCGCGCCGCGAGGAAATTGACGAGCCACACCAGCGGCTTGAGCGGATCGCCGTCCGGATGGCGGCCGTCGATCGTGCGGTTCAGCGCGCCTTCGAACGACAGCGCCAGCGTCTCGAGCGGCACGTTCAGCCCGTCGGGCACGACCGGGCCGACGCACAGCCCCTGGTTGAATTGCCCGTCGGCCAGCAACTCGAACTTCGACGCGCGCGCGGGCTCCGCGTAGCGGCAGCCGAGCACCTCGAGCACGATGCGCACTTCGCGGATCGCCGCGCGCACGTCGCTTTCTTCATAGGGCCGCGCGCGCGGGGGCAGGTCGCGGTCGAGCACGAATGCGATTTCCGGTTCGATCCGCACGATCGGACCGCCGACGACGCGGTACGGCGCATCGGCTTCGCGGATCGTCGACGCGAAGATCGGCGCGAGGATCACGCGGTCGGGCGGCGGCAGCGCGCATTTCCATCCGCCGACGGGTTCGCCGAGCAGGTCGGCCACGCGCTGCTGGATCGCGAGCGCGGTGTCGACGTCCTCGGGGCGCAGCGCATCGGGCAGCAGCGGGCCGGGCGAGCCGGCATGGCGGGCGGCGACGAGATGCTGGGCGGCGCCGTCCACGCGTTCGGTAGTCGTTGTCATGTCGGTTGAGCGAGTTGAAAGTGGGGCCGGCAAAAAAGGGCCGGACGAAAGTCGCACATCCGATGATAGCGCCTTCGGCGCGATGGCCGCTCGAAAGCCCCTCGGCGGGCCGGTCATCCGCCCGGTTCGCCGCGCTGCCGACGACGCAAGGGGCCGGTCCTGCGTCGCGTCGGTTTGCCGCATGCACGGTTCCGGCCGGGGTTGACGATCGTCAATATCCGGCCCCCGCGTCGGCCGATGATGGTGACATGGCCGCGTGCGAGGGGGCGCGCGGCGTTCACCCCAGCGAGGTTCGTATGTACGAAAAGATCATGGTGGCCGTCGACGGCAGCGCTTCGTCGAAACGGGCGCTGGCCGAGGCCGTGAAGGTGGCGCTGGCGGCCGGCGCGCACGTCAGCGCCGTGTACGTGGTCGACAAGTCGGTATTGTTCACGTATGCGGGCCGTTTCGATCCGCACGCGCTCATCGAGGAAATCCGCGACGACGGGCGCAAGGTGCTGCGCGAAGCCGAACAGGTCATCGCGCTGGCCGGCGCGAAGGGCGAGGCCGAACTCGTCGAGACCGAAAGCATCGGCGAGGATATCGCGGAACGCCTGCAGCGCTACGTGAAGGAACGCGGCATCGATCTCGCGGTGGTCGGCACGCACGGGCGGCGCGGTATCCGCCGCGTGCTGCTCGGTAGCGTCGCCGAGCACTTCGTGCGCGGCGCGAAGTGTCCGGTGCTGCTGATTCGCGGCGACGATGCCGACGAGCCGGCGGCTGCCGCGGCAGCGTAACGCGGACGACACGCGATGATACGTCGCCAGTACCGCATCGTCGTCGCGGCGATCGCCGTGTTCGTGTCGCTCGCCGGGATGATGGCCGTCGTGACGGGGTTGCTGTTCGATACCCCGACGGCGCTGCGCGGCGGCGCGATCGCGTTGATCGTCGGCGTGGCCGGCTTCGTCGTGATGCTCAATCCCGGGCCGAAAGGCGAGGAGTGACGCCGGGACGCGCGGCCGCGTGTACCCGGCCGCGCACGCTTCTGTCAAACTGGCGCCCATGAAACCGCGCCTCATTTCACCGCCTTCCGATGCCGCGCCTGCGCCCGCGGGCTTTCCCGACGCCGACGAACTGGCCGCGCTGCGCGCGTGGTACGCGGGCATGACCGTGCGCCAGGCCGTCGAACGCTACCTGCCCGATCGCCTCGGCGCAGGACGGTCGGCGCGCGGCGTGATCGGCGCCATTCGCCGCCGCCTCGTGCGCGTCGCGCGGCAGGCCGGCCGCCCCGATCTCGCGGAACGGCTCGGCCATCCCGACGGTGAGCGTGTGCGGGAGGCGAAGGCCGCGACCGAAGCAATCGGCCTGCTGCGTCACGCGCGCGCGCCGTTGCCGCAGATCAGCGACGACGTCGGCCTTTGGCTGCCCGCGCGCGCGGTCGTCGCGCTGCGGGCGCACGGCATCGCGACGCTGGCCGACCTGACGGTACGCATTCCGCGCCGGCGCCAGTGGTGGACCGCGATCGCGGGCCTCGGCGTGGCCGGCGCGCGGCGCATCGAGGCATTTTTCGCCGAGCATCCCGACCTGACGGAGCGGGCGCGCGCGCTGATCGCCGCGACGCCGCGCGGCAGCATCGTGCCGTGGGAGCAGTTGAAGCTGCCGCACGAGGTCGACGGCTCGGCCGGCACGTTCCGCGCGCCGCGCGCGACCAGCACGCTCGACGCGGACAACGATTACGCGGCCGTGCACGCGTGGCTGTCGCTGCACGAATCGGCCGCGACGCGGCGTGCATACCGCAAGGAAGCCGAGCGGCTGATCCTGTGGGCCATCGTCGAGCGCGGGCGCGCGCTGTCGTCGCTGACGACCGAGGATGCGGTCGCCTATCGCGCGTTCATCCGGCGCCCGACGCCGCACGAACGCTGGGTCGGGCCCGTGCGGCCGCGCGGCGCGCCCGACTGGCGGCCGTTCTCGGGCGCGCTGTCCGCGCGGTCGGCGGCGTACACGCTATCGGTGCTCGGGGCGCTGTTCCGCTGGCTGATCGAGCAGCGCTACCTGCTCGCGAACCCGTTCGCGGGCGTGAAGGTGCGCGATACGCGCGGCGCGAACGCACTCGACACGTCGCATGCGTTCACCGAAGGCGAGTGGCTGCTGGTCCGCACGATCGCCGACGGCCTCGAGTTCCGGACGCGCGCGGCTGACGGCGCGCCGCAGTCGGGCTGGACGCCGGCCGCCGCGCAACGGCTGCGCTTCATTCTCGATTTCGGCTATGCGACCGGGCTGCGCGCGAGCGAGCTGGTCGGCGCGACGCTCGGCGGTATCGAGACGGATGCGCACGGCGACGCGTGGCTGAAGGTGATCGGCAAGGGGAGCAAGGCCGCCCGCGTCGCGCTGCCGCCGCTCGCGCGCACGGCGCTCGACCGCTATCTGGTCGCGCGCCGGCTGCCGGTCACACCGGTGCGCTGGCGGCCTGATACGCCGCTGATCGCGAGTCTCGCGGAAGACGAGTCGGCCGCGATCACGAGCGTGCGGCTGTGGAAGGTGATGCAGCGCTTCTTCGCGCAGACGGCGGATGCCGTCGAAGCCGATAACCCGGCGCTCGCGCAGAAGCTGCGGCAGGCGAGCCCGCACTGGATGCGGCATACGCATGCGACGCACGCGCTTGCGCGCGGGGCCGAGCTGACGACCGTGCGCGACAACCTGCGGCATGCGTCGATCTCGACGACGTCGATTTATCTGCACGGCGACGACGTGAAGCGCGCGCGGCAGATGTCGAGCGCGTTTGCGGCCGACAAGTAAGCGGATGGCGCGGCGGCGCTCGCGCCCGTTTGCACCCGTTTGCGCGAGCCGGTCAGTCGGCGGCCGGGCCGTCGCGTTCCGCCGCCACGCGTGCGAGCCATTCCGCGTAACTCGATGCGACGCGCTCACGCAGCTCGTCGTCGTGCCACACGCGGATCACCTGGCCGCTCACGCCGCCTTGCGCGGGATCGAGGTCGATGCAGAGATGATTGCCGCTGCCGTCGTGCGTGAACGGAATCCACTTGAGGTTGTACCAGTCATCGCGGACGCCGGCATCGGGTTCCGACGTCATGCCGGCGAAATCGCCGCCGGAAACGAGTGTCCGCCAGATCGTCCATTGCGCGACGATCTCCTGCGCGCCGAGCAGCGCATCGCTTTCGGTGAAGACGGCGTCCGGATCGGCTTGCCCGTCGTGCAGCCGGAGGCTGTCGATCACGTCATCGGGCAGCGTCGCGCCCAGTGCGGCAGGCAATTCGGCCAGCACATGATCGTCGGCCGGCCCGTTCAGGCCGCCCGGCAAGCTGGCGGGATGAGCGGCGATCGCACGTTCGATGCGTTGCCACGCTTCGCGAACATCAGGCGTCGCGGGGCCGGCAACCGGTACGTCGGGAGAAGGTGAGGTCTGCCGCGGTTGCGCCGGAACGTTCGCGGTTTCGTCCGGCGTCACGCCGGCGTGCGAGGCGCGCGCGCTCGTGCCATCCAGCCGCAGAAACAGAACGGGCGTCCCGGCCGGCAGTACCTCGACGCCCGCCGGGATCGCGACGAGCGCATCGGCCTCGGCGACACCGCGAATCGGCCCGTCGCCCTGGAACGGCAGCAGGCGGACTCGCGATTCGCCGCGTTCGGTGGCGGACAGGCAGCCCCATCGCATCCCGTTGCATTCGGCATCGGGTTCGATGTCGTGCGCGGTCGGTGCGGTTTCCCAGCAAGGGCCTGGCGCCGCAACATGTTCCAGCAGGTCGAGCACGTGCGGAACGATCGTGTGCATCAGCACGGCGACGCCGCTCGCATGGCCGGGCAGATTGACCAGCACGGCCTGGTCGTAACCGACGCATGTTTCAGTTCGGTAGACGACGCCGTCCGGCCGGGTGGATTGCACGGTCCACATCGTCGGCGGCGAACGGTCGTCGCTTCGCCCGACATTGAACCGCTCGCCGGGTGTCTGCCTGATCCGGATCGTCTCGCGATCGTTCGCGTAGACCGTCTGCGCATTCAGGCCGCGCATCTCGAACGGCGCGCCCGCCGGCAATCCGGCGCCGACAATCAGGTCATAGCGCCCGGAAAGCGCGCCCAGCTGTTGCTTGAACGCGCTTTCGTCGCGTTCCGTATCGGGCGAGCACGGAAACGACGAGGGCAACGGCAGGGTTTCCGCGGCCGGCACCGCGTATCCCCATTGCCGCAGTACCGCGCGGAGATACGGACCCAGCGAGTCGAATCGCTGCCAGGGCTCGCGTGCATGGCCCGGCGGCACCACGTCGTACCCCGCGATCACGACGCCGATCCGCGGCCGCTTCGTGACGACGACGTCGCGCACGCCCGCGGCTATCAGCCCCGCCAGCCGTGCGGGCGTGATCCGCATCCCTTTCGCGAGCAGCACCTGTCCTTTCCGGAATTCGCTGCCGACGGCGATCACGTGCTGTCCGGCCGCGAGCGGCGCATGGAAGCGCAGGCGTGCGCCCGCGTTCCCGTCGATCCATCGATGCTCGGCCTTCGGCGCAACCGCGTCGGCGTGCGCCGGCATCGCGACGTAGGCCGGAATGCCGGCCGCTTGCCGTGCGTCGAGTGCGCGGGCGGCCGGGCTGGCCGTTCGCGACGCCAGCGGGGCCAGCCGGAGTTCGCAATCGAGCTCGACGGGTTCGCGGCGGGAGGCCGCTGCGGTATCGGCCGCGCGCAGCGCGTAGCCGTCGCAGGCGGCGAGCGGAACGGACGGAACGTCGTCGGGGGCGATGACGTCTTCAGCCGTGACGCGCCATGCGGCGTCGTCGACCGGAACCGTCTCGCGCCGCATCGCGCCGGGGACGAGAGACCGGCATCGTTCGTAGGCTTGCCCGAGCCATGCGGGAAGGTTGGCGGGTACGCTCATCGACATCCTCGTCGTGATTCGTGATGCTTCATTGTGCGGCCTGATCGCCGGCGCGTCGCGCCCGACATACGATCGAGGCCGGATTTTCGTGAAGCGCCATTGGACGATTCATCGCGCCGCGATGTAACTGTCAGGTGTGTCAGGAGACGGCCGGCCGGGAACGCCGGTCCATGACCGAACACGCTTTCCGTCGACGAATGGATGACGCGCCACGGCGTATCCGCCGAGGCAACGGAACGGTCGGTGTACGCTGCGGTCATAATTTTTTTTTGCAAGGAGCAGCGCATGGCATCGAGCCAGGGCACGGTCGATTTCATCGTCGAGCAGAGCGCGGCGGCCGGTACGGTATCGGCGCGCAAGATGTTCGGGGAATACGGCATCTATTGCGACGGCAGGATGGTCGCGCTCGTCTGCGACGACCGGCTGTTCGTCAAGCCGACACCGGAAGGACGCGCGTATCTCGGCGCCTGCGAAGAGGCGCCGCCGTATCCGGCCGCGAAGCCGCACCTCGTCATCCCCGGCGATCGCTGGGACGACCGCGAGTGGCTGGCCGCGCTGATCCGGATCACCGCCGCGCAGTTGCCGATGCCGGTGAAGCGGAACCGATAGCGGCAGCGCGCGGCATGCAGGCGTATTCTGTGACACAGGCGCGCGCCCATCGCGCGGCAGGGAGTACAAGAATGGAGACATCCGGACATTCGCGCGGCACGTGGCGTGCCCGCCGCGTCTGGCACGCGTGCGTCGCGGCGCTGTGCGTCGGCTGGAGCGCGCTGTCGTTCGGCGCCGATGGCGCGAACGGCGCGGCCGCGTTGCTCGATCGTTATCGCAGCCTCGGCGCGCAACTGAAGGACAACGCGTTTCACCGGCCGTTGTACCTCGAGTCGGCGGAGGCGTCGTCGTCGCTGAAGGGCGACATCTACGCGGTGGTCGACTATCCGTTCGCGGTCGTGAGCGGCCAGCTCGACGATGCCGCGCAGGGCCCCGCGAACTGGTGCGCGGTGCTGATCCTGCACCTGAACACGAAATACTGTCATGCGTCGAGCGGCGGCAACGGGCCGGTGCTCGACGTGAACCTCGGCCGCAAGATCCAGCAGAAGCTGTCGGACACCTATCGCGTGCAGTTCCGCTATCGCGTGGCGGCCGCGACGCCCGACTACTTCCAGGTCGATCTGGCCGCCGACAGCGGCCCGATGGGCACGAAGGATTACCGGATCGCGCTGGAGGCCGTGCCGGTCGGCGCGTCGCGCACGTTCCTTCACCTCACGTATTCGTATGGTTTCGGCACGGTCGGCCGGATGGCGATGAAGACCTACCTCGCGACGGTCGGCAGCGACAAGGTCGGGTTCACGAACGTCGGTGCATCGGCCGCGCAGCCGCAATACGTCGGCGGCGTGCGCGGGCTGCTGGAGCGCAACACGATGCGCTATTACCTTGCGATCGACACGTATCTCGCGACGCTCGACAAGCCGCTCGACCAGCGCCTCGCGCGCTGGTTCGATGCCACCGAGCAGTATCCGCAGCAACTGCACGAAGTCGAGCGGAGCGCGTATCTGCAGATGAAAGCGCAGGAGGTGCAGCGGCAGCAGGCGGCGCGGTGACGCCGCCCGCCGCCGGCTGCCCGGCGTCGATCAGTTCGACGCGCCGCCGACCGTGCGAATGCTGTGCCACTGCCCCTGTTCGACGCGGAACAGCGTGTATGGCGGCTTGATCAGGTCGCCGCGCTCGTCGAACGAGATCTTGCCGGTCACCCCGGTCACCGCCACACCCGGCAGGCTCGCGACGATCCTGCCGCGATCGAGCGAATCGGCCTTGCGGACCGCCGCGATCATCGCGAGCGCCGCATCGTAGGCGAACGGCGCATACAGCTCGACGTCCTGGTTGAAGCGCGCCTTGTAGCGCTGCGCGAACGCGACGGCCGACGGCAGCTTGTCGAGCGCGGGGCCGGGCTCCAGATCCTGCGTGCCTTCGCCCGAGTTGCCGGCGATCTTCAGGAATGCGTTGCTTTTCAATGCGCCGGCGCCGAACAGCTGCGCACGGATGCCGAGCGAGCGCATCTGCTTGACGAGCATCGCCCCCTGTTCGTCGAGCCCGCCGAAGAACAGCAGGTCGACGTTGTTGCTCTTCATCGTCGTCAGGATGCCGCGGAAATCGACGGCCTTGTCGTTCGTGTATTCGCGGCCGACGATGCTGCCGTGCGCGTCCTTCACGCCTTTCTCGAATGCGTCGGCGAGGCCCTGGCCGAACGCGGTGCGATCGTCGATGATGCCGATCCGCTTCGCCTTCAACTGCTCGACCGCGAAGCGGCCGGCCACCACGCCGCCGACGCCGTCGTGCCCCATCGTGCGGAACACGTTCTTGAAGCCCTGCATCGTCAGCTGCGGATTGGTCGAGCCGGGAGTGATCATCGCGACGTTCGCCTGCTTGTAGACGGCCGACGCGGGAATGCTGCAGCCGGAATTGTAGTGGCCGATCACGCCGACCACGCCGTCGTCGACGAGCTTCTGTGCGACCTGGATCGCGATGCGCGGATCGGCCTGGTCGTCCTGCACGTCGAGCACGAAGCGCACCGGCTTGCCGCCGACGGTCGGATGCTTCGCGTTCTCCTCGTCGAGGGCGAGCTGCGCCCCGTATTGCAGATCCTTGCCGACGCGCGCGACCGGCCCCGTCAGCGGGCCGGCGAAGCCGATCTTGACGGTTTCCGGGTCGGCTGCGTGCGCCGACCCCGCGACCGTGCCGATCGAGCAGACGGCCAGCCATACCAGCCAGTGACGACGATTCATGATGCTTCTCCTTGCGTGGGTGGAAGGGGGCGTGGCGCGCGTCAGAATCGCGCGGCCCGGTACGGCGCGAGGTCCAGCGGCGGGGCGCGCCGGGCGACGAGGTCGGCGACGAGCTGTCCGGTGATGCCGGCGAGCGTTACGCCGAGATGCTGATGGCCGAATGCATGGATCACGCGCGCACTGCCGCGTGCGTGGCCGATGACGGGCACGCCGTCGGGCAGCGTTGGCCGGAAGCCGAGCCAGTTGCGCGTCGGCGCGCCGAGCGACGGCACGGCTTCGCGCGCGGACCGCGTGAGCAGCGCGACGAGCGACGGGTTCATCGGCGCGTCGAAGCCGCCGAGCTCGACGGTGCCGGCCGCGCGCAGCCCTTCGTCGAGCGGCGTCATGTAGAAGCCGCGTTCGGCCCAGCCGACCGGCCGCGTGACGCGCTCTCCGGGCGCGCCGAACTGCACGTGATAACCGCGCTCGGTGTCGAGCGGCACCGCATCGCCGCATGCGGCCGCGAATTCGCGCGAGCGGGCGCCCGCGGCGACGACGACGTGATCGAACGCGCGGACCGTCCCGCCCGCCTGCACGTTCACGGTATCGCCGGCAGGCGTGATGCGCTCGACGCGCGCGCGATCGAGCGTCGCGCCGCCGGCGGAAAGGTGCGCGAACAACGCGCCGAGAAAGCCGTGCGGATCGGAGAAATGCCAGCTGCCGACGAACAGCACGCCGCGCGCGAAGATCGGCGCGAGCGCGGGTTCGAGCGCGCGGATCGCGCCCGCGTCGAGCGTCTCGAACGGCACGCCGAGCCGGCGTCGCAACGCGAGCGACGGTTGCGCGGCATCGAACGACGCCTGCCGCGCATACAGGTACAGGCATTCGCGCGGCCGCACGAACGCCGCGAGCCGCGGCGAGGCGAGCAGCGGCGCATAACCGTCGGCGGCGCGCGACAACAGGGCGGCCAGCGCGCTCGCGCTGCGTGCGTGGCGCGCGGGCGTCGATGCGAGCAGGAACCGCGCGAGCCACGGTGCGCCGTGCAGCAGGTACGGCCAGCGGATACGCAGCGGGCTGTCGGCGGCGAACAGGAAGTGCGGCAGCTCGCGGAACACGGACGGCCCGTTCACCGGCACGCAGCCGTACGGCGCGAACGTCGCGGCATTGCCGAACGATGCACCCTCGCCGATGCCGGCCGGATCGAACAGCGTCACGCGATGCCCGTCGCGCTGCAGCCATGCCGCCGCGCCGAGCCCGATGAAGCCCGCACCCACGATGGCGACGTTCGCCATGACGCTTCCCCTCCGGTCCACAAGGTTCACACAAAGTTGCGATCAAGAATCACACAGTAAATTTTTGTGTGCAATCAAAAAGAGATTGTGTGGTGTTGGTGTTTACCCGATTTCAAACCGCTGATTCCGCAGACTTTTCCTTAAGCGTTTGACGGGGCGGGGATGTCATATACAATCGCTGAGCAAGTCAAAACGGCAGACAAACGCTTTTTGTGTGGTCATGGGCGACAAATGGCATCAGACAAACTTTCCGGCGAGCGTGACGGCGGCCTGCCGGCGCAGGCGAAGCGGCCGACTTATGTCGAGGTATCGAGCTCGATCGAGGAGGAAATCCGCAGCGGCACGTATCCGCCGGGCAGTCGCCTGCCGCCGCAGCGCCAGCTCGCGACGGAGCTCGGCATCAACGTGTCGACCGTGTCGCGTGCGTACAAGGAACTGCAGCTGCGCGGCCTCGTGATCGGCAGCAAGCGGCGCGGCTCGCTCGTCACCGGCGGCGCGATGCCGAGCATCGCGCCGGCCCGCGCGGCGCTCGCGGCCGGCAACGGCGTGATCGACCTGACCGTGAACCGCCCGGCGACCGGCGAGTTTCTCGCGAGCCTCGCGCAGACGTTCGGCACGCTGCCGAGCGACCCGCGGTTCGCCGCGCTGCAGGAATACCAGCCGCCGCAGGGCCCGGACTGGGCGCGGGCGGCCGGTGCGCAGTGGCTTGCCGCGCCCGGCTTCACGCCGTCGCGCGACCAGGTGGTTGTCACGAGCGGCGCGCAGCACGGGCTGTATGCGGTGCTGAACAGCCTGATCGGCACCGACGGCGTGATCGTCGCCGATCGCCTCACATACTACGGCCTCAAGGCGCTCGCGCCGGTATTCCAGTTCGAGATCGTCAGCGCGCCGGCCGACGACGACGGCCTGCTGCCCGACGAGATCGAGCGGATCTGCCAGCGCATGCCGGTCAAGGCGATCTTCGTCGTGCCGAACCTGCAGAACCCGACCGTGACGACGATGAGCCTCGCGCGCCGGATGGCGCTCGTCGACATCGCGCGCCGCCATCACGTGACGATCATCGAGGACGACGTGTACGGCCCGCTCGTGCGCGACCGGCTGCCGGCGATCGCGGGGCTGTGTCCCGAGCTGACGTTCCATCTCGGCGCGACGTCGAAGATCCTCGCGCCGGGGCTGCGCCTCGGCTACCTGAGCTGCCCGCGCGACAGCGTCGCACTGTGTGCGGAGGCCGTGCGCACGACCGCATGGATGCCCGCGCCGACCTCGATGCTGATCGCCACGGTGTGGATCGAGGACGGCACCGCCGAGCGGATCATGGCCGCGCAACTCGCGGAGATCCGCGCACGTGTCGATCTCGCCCGCGAACTGCTGCCGGCCGGGCAGTTGAAGGCCGACCCGGCGTGCATGTTCGTGTGGCTGCGGCTGCCGCCGCCGTGGCGTGCCGACGACTTCGCCGCGAATGCGAAGGCGCGCGGCGTGATCGTGATGCCGTCGTCGACGTTCGCGGTCGACCGCGCGGAAATCGAGCACGGCGTGCGCATCAACCTCGCGTGTCCGGCCACGCGCGACGAACTCGTCAACGGGCTGCGGATCCTGGCGGGCACGCTGAAGGACCGGCCGCGCGCGCTGTTCGGGTCGATCTGACGGCGGCCACGCACGTTCGCAAGGCCTACTCGAGCAGATGCGCGACGACGTCGACGATCCGCTGCAGCAGCGCCTCGTCGTAGGGTAGCCACGGCACCGCGCGCAGCGGCGATGGCGGCGGCTCGAGCGGGGCGTCGACAGGCTCGCCGTCGCGCGTCACGCGGCCGGTCGCGCAATGCACCGACCACGCGCCGACGTGCACGTGGCGATCGTCGATCGTGATCTTCCCTTGCGCAACCGGTTCGGCGAACACGAGCGACAGCACGTGTTTGCGATGCCGCGCCATCACGCCGAGCGGCAGCGCCGACAACCGGTTCAGGCGCTGCCGGCGTTCGGTTTCGAGGTCGCGCTGGCGGGCCGGGGCCGCCGCGAGCGAAGCGGCGGCCGCGCGTGTCGCGGGGTCGTCGAGCGCGAACGCGGCCACGCTCACCAGCAGGTCGACCGCCCGCGCCACTTCGGAGAACACGACAGCGTCGATCTCGCCGATCGGCACCGGCACCCAGCGCCGGTCGTGCCGGCGCTCGAAGACCAGCCGGCGCGACGTGCCGTGGCCCTCCGTGCCGGGATAGAGCCGCGCATCGACGAGGAAGGTCGCGCGCACGTCGCCGAATTCACGGGCGAGCCCGTCGTCGTACGCGCGGATCGACCAGCCTTCGCGGCGCGCGATGCCGAGCAGCGGCCGGCTCGACAGCACGTGACCTTCGAACATCGCGGAATCGCTCGCCGACGCGTCGCCGTCGGCCGGCACGTAGTACTCGCGGAACGCCTGCCGCACCGGCTGCCGGAGCGTGCGGTCGACGATCGCGCGCTGCCACGCGAGCCGCTCGTGCGCGTCGGCCAGCAGCGGATGCCATAGCCGGATCGTGCAGTCGTCGGCGATCTCGCATGCGTGCCCTGCCGCGTCGCGCGGCACGACCTTGCCTTTCGCGATGTCGGGGATGAACGATTGCGTCGAGCCATCGCGGCCGCACGCTTGCCAGATCATCCGCGCGGAGAACGCGGCGCCGGCCGGCGTATCGACGAGACGCTCGCGCCATTCGGCATGACCCAGCGACATCGGCTGCCAGAAGCCGGCTTCCATGCAGGTGGCAAGCATCGCGAGCTGCTTCTTGTCCGGTTTCGCGTCGAGCGTCATGCGCAGCGCGGTACGCGGCCGCTCGCCGAGCGCACGTTCGGCGGGTTTCAGGTTGCGCGCGAGCTTTTTCTGCACGCCCGCGTGACGCACCGTGGCGAGCGCGTCGCGCAGCGCGCGCACGCTCTCCGGCGTCGGGATCGTCTCGACCGCGTGGCCGAGCGCAATCGCGAGCGACTGCGACGGCACTGTTTTCGCGGTCGTCGGCGCGACGCATACGCCGGTCAGCAGCGGCCCGATCAGCGGGCGCAGCCATGCTTCGTCGCGATAGGCGGCCACGCGCGCGGCGCGCGCGACGACCTGCGCGTCGTCGGTCGTGAACGCGCGATCGGCCTCGTACGGCGCGGCGCCGGCGTGCAGCGCGGCGACCAGTCGCGCGGCCTCGGTCAGCGCGTCGCGCGCGAACGCGACGTACGCGGCGTCTTCCGCGAGCGTGACGGCCGGGTCGCCGAAGTCGAGCCACAGCCGTTTCGGCGCGAAATAGCCGTCGTTCGTCGCGGCCAGCGCGAGCAGCGCGGCCGGCCCGAGTTCGGGCAACACGTCGAGTTCGCGCACGCGAAACGGCGAATCCGCCAGCGCCTGCGCGTACGCATCGCGCCGCGCCGAGAAGTCGCGGCGGCCAGCGAACCAGTCGAGCGCATACGCGCCATACGCGGATTTCGCCCGCGGTTCGCCGTCTTCCGGTTCGCCCGCGATGCGCGCCAGTTCGGCCTGCAGCGCGGGCGACGGCAGCGCGTCGAGACAGGGCAGGTCTTCCAGCGCACGTTTCCATCCGCCGGGCGGAATGTCGCGGAACAGTTCGAGCGCGGCATCGGCGTCGACGAGCGGCACGAGGCCGAGCGCGTCGAGCTGCCCGCGCAGCCAGCGCGCGAATTCGGCGCGTGGGTCGTCGTACGCGTGGTCGCGCAGCATGATGTCGTGCTCGGCGCGACGCAGCGCCGGCCAGACCGTACCGAGCGTGTGCGCATCGAGCGTCGACAGGTCGATCGGCGCGCCGGTGAAGCGCGGATGGTCGGCGCTGCCGGTCAGTCGCGCGACGAGCCGCGCGGCGAGGTCGCGATCAGTCATCGGCGTTTTCCGGGCCGGCGGCGCGCGATGCGCGGGCAGTCGTTACGTTCTGACACCATTTCATCATCTGTACTGGTCGGGCGTTGCGGATCAAGGCGCCGGGGGGCGGCGGCCCGTTCGATCGCATGCGCGGCGGGGCTGACTCCGGCCATGAAAAACCGTGCGGCCGCACAGTATTGCACCCCGGCGAGACGGTCGGACGAATGCCCGTGTCGCGGTCGTTCCAGGCCGATCCGGCCGCGCCGCGCGCGGTTTCCGGCCGCCAGGCCATTTCATAAGACGTACAGTTCTCCCGCCATGCGCGATTCGCGCCGAACTGTACTCTTGTTCGCGTGGTCGATGTGTGTACTCGCCGCCAACTGTTCTGCTCTTAAGATTCCACCATCAAGTGCACAGTGCCGCGGATCCAGTCGTACCGGAACCCTGCCGGCGCATCTTCAAGAGAGAGCCGCGATGGAAAAGGCAAAACCGGAGGGAAGGATCAGGAATCACGACGGCCCGGTCGGCGGGCGAAACACGTGCGTGCCGGACGCACACGGCAGGGCGGCGCGGCTGCGCATGCCGGCGGGAGACGCACGATGAAACTCTACGAAAAACTCGCGGACGACATCGAGCGCCTGATCCGCCAGGGCGTGTACCGGCACGGCGACCGGATTCCGTCGGTGCGGCAGGCGAGCCAGCAGCACCGGATCAGCATCACGACCGTGCTGCACGCGTATCTGCTGCTGGAAAGCCGCGGGCTGCTGGAAAGCCGGCCGCAGTCGGGTTATTTCGTGAACCTGCGCCGAGACGACGGCCACGCGCCGGTGCGCGAGCTGCGGCCGTCGAAGCCGATCGCGATCTCGTCGTCGGTCGACGTGAGCCGGCTCGTGCTGTCGACGCTGCGCTCGATCGGCACGGACGACGCGGTGCCGCTGGGCTCGCCGTATCCGGACCCGAGCCTGTTTCCGTTCGAGAAGCTGAACCGCTACGCGTATGCGGCCGGCCGCGACAAGTCGCTGTGGGGCGTGACGGACGGGCTGCCGCCCGGCCATCCGCGCCTGATTCGGCAGATCGCGCGCCGCTACCTGGAAAACGGGATGTCGGTGGACCCGAACGAGATCATCGTGACGGTGGGCGCGACGGAGGCGATCAACCTGTGCCTGCAGGCGGTGGCGAAGCCGGGCGACACGATCGCGGTGGAATCGCCGACGTTCTACGCGATGCTGCACGCGATCGAGCGGATGGGGATGAAGGCGATCGAGGTCGCGACGCATCCGGAGTACGGGATCGACATCGCGGCGCTGGCCGCGATCGCGAAGTCGCAGCCGATCGCGGCGTGCATGGTGATGCCGAACTTCCAGAACCCGCTCGGGTTCCAGATGCCCGACGAGCGCAAGCGCGAACTGGTTGAGTTTGCAACGAAAACCGGCATGCCGATCATCGAGAACGGCGTGTACAACGAGCTGTATTTCGGCGATACGCATCCGAGTTCGCTGAAGTCCTACGACCGGACCGGGATCGTGCTGCATTGCTCGTCGTTCTCGAAGAGCCTGACGGCCGCGTACCGGATCGGCTGGGCGTTGCCGGGCCGCTATCGCGATCAGGTCGAGAAGCTGAAGTTCCTGAACACGCTCGCGACGCCGTCGCTGCCGCAGCTGGCGATCGCGGAGTTTCTCGAACGCGACGGCTACGAGCATCACCTGCGGCGCTTGCGCAAGGCGTATGCGCAGCAGGCGAACCTGATGCGGGCGATGGTGTCGCGGTTCTTTCCGGAGGGCACGCGCATCTCGAGCCCCGCGGGCGGGTACGTGCTGTGGGTCGAGCTGCCCGCGCAGGTCGACGCGATGCGGCTGTACCAGCTCGCGCTGGAGCAGGGCATCACGATCGGCCCCGGCTACATGTTCTCGATCACCGACAACTACCGGAACTTCATCCGCTTGAACTACAGCAGCCCGTGGTCGCCGGAGATCGAGCAGGCGGTGATCGCGGTCGGGAAGCTGGCCGCCGCGTGCATGCGGTGAACGGGCGGGCGAGGTGGAACGCGGGCGTCGGTATCCGCCGCGCGGCGATTCGCGTCGTTCAAGCCCAGCCGGCTTCCGAAAACGACCGTGCGGCCGATCGCAGCCAACTGCAGAAGGCGTCGACTGGCGGCCGTGCGGTTGCCGCGCGTGTCGTCAGCAGGTGGTAGCTGTAGGGTCCCTGTACCGGCTTGCCCGGCGCCATGGCCAACAGCCCCTGCCTGACCGCATCGGCGGCGAGGACGTCCGACGCTACCGCCACGCCTTGGCCCGCGATCGCGGCATCGAGCGTGAGATAGGTGTGCGAGAAGCTCGGGCCCTGTCGCAAACGGGTCGCGCTCGCGTGTACGTTCTGCATGCGGCACCAGCGCACCCAGTCCACCTGCTCCGGAATGCGGGCCTCGTATTCGTCATGCAGCAAGGTTGCCCGCAAGATATCGTCCACGGTGTGCAACGCCCGGCACACCAGAGGTTGACCGACCGCCAGGAACGTCTCCGACATCAGTTTTTCCGCGACGAGCCCCGGATAGGGGCCCGAGCCCAGCCGGATCGCCACGTCCACCCGCTCGCGGCTGAAGTCGACGGCGGGCACCGAGGCCAGCAAGCGCACCTCGATGTCGGGATGCAGCCGCCTGAACTCACCCAGGCGCGGCATCAGCCAGCGGGTCACGAACGATGGCATCGCGGTGACCGTCACCTCCGGGGCGTCCGCGGCTTGGCGGATGCCGAGCGACGCACGCTCGAGCTCGTCCATCAAGCGCTCGATTTCCAGGAAGTACCGCCGTCCGATGTCCGTCAACTGGACGGACCGGGCGCCGCGCATGAACAGCGGCGTTCCCAGCCATTCCTCCAGCAGCCGTACCTGATGCCCTACCGCACCGGACGTGACGCATAGCTCTTCACCCGCCCGGGCGAAGCCGCCATGGCGCGCCGCCGCCTCGAATGCACGCACGGAGAGCAGGGGCGGAAGTTGTCGTGCCATGACTCAGTTAAATTGAGGCTCAGTGTCGAAACGTTTGATTTGTTGTGCGTGAAATGCGTGCTTAATCTATCAGCCTCACATCACGAGGCTCAGAAATAGTGAGCCATGCCATTTCCGGAGTCAACATGGATCTACGCATTCACGGCGAGTCGGATCGCGCGCTCGCGCCGTCGTTTCGAAAGGTGCTCGTTCCCTGGGCGGTCCAGGGCGGACTCAACCCGCCGGTCATCACGCATGCGCAGGGATGCTACTTCCACGATGCGAACGGCAAGCGCTATCTGGACCTCACCAGCGGTTATGTCGCGGTGTCGTTGGGCCATGGCCATCCGAAGGTCGTCCAGGCGATCCAGGCACAGGCCGAGCGCATGTGCTGGGTCGCATCCAGCTACTTCAACGACGTGCGTGCCGAATACGCTGGACTCCTGAACAGTGTTTCGCCGTGGCCGGAAGGACTGCGTGTGCATTTCACGTGCGGCGGAGCCGAGGCGAACGATGACGCGGTGAAGATCGCCCGGCTGGTGACAGGCAGGCCCAAGGTGCTGACTGCCCATCGGTCGTATCACGGCAGCACCATCGGCGCGAGCGCGATGACGGGCGTGGACCGCTGGCGCGATCCTTTCCCGGCGCTCCCGGGCATGGTGAAGTTCTTTGCACCGTATCCGTACCGCAGCCCCTTTTACGCGTCGGATCCGGTCGAGGAGACGCGCCGTGCCCTCGATCACCTTGCGCGCGTCCTGTCGCACGAAGGCGCGCAAAACGTCGCCGCGATCCTGATGGAGCCGATGACCGGGTCCAGCGGTGTGGTCGTCTACCCACCGGGCTACCTCGAAGGCGTTCGCAACCTGTGCGACCGGCACGGCATCCTGCTGATCTTCGACGAGATCATGACGGGCTTCGGGCGCACGGGGGCATTGTTCTGCGCCGAGCGTGTCGGCGTATTGCCGGACCTGATTTCGTTCGCCAAGGGGGCCAGCTTCTTCGTATACACCCCTCGGCGGTGTCCTGGTGCGCGAAGGCGTGGCCCGCCACTTCGATACCGAACTCTTCGACGTGGGCCACACGCACGCGGGCCACGTGCTGGCGGTCGCCGGCGGGCTCGCCGCGCTGAAGGTCTATCTGGAAGAGGGTTTGTTCGACCGGGCGCGCGAGATCGAAGGCTGGTTGCGCGACGGTCTCGGCGATCTCGCAGACCGTCATCCGTCGATCGGGGACGTGCGGGGCATGGGCGCCCAGTTCGGCATCGAGCTGGTGCGCGACCGGGACACGCGCGAGCCGCTCGTCGAGTGGCACCACCCGGCGGGATCGGCGCCGATGCGGGCGTTCTATGGCGAGCTGCTGAAGCGCGGCGTCCACGCGTACGGGCGCTACAACGTGGTGATCGTGACGCCGCCGCTGGTCATCTCGCGCACGGAGCTGAACGAGGGGCTGGACGCGCTCGACGCGGCGCTGACGGTGCTGGAGGCTGCCCGATGAGCGACGAGGACATCCTGTATCGCGAGGCGCGCGGCGTGGCGACCGTCACGATCGACCGCCCGTCGGTGTACAACGCGTTCCGGGCCAGGACGGTCGAGGATCGCCGTCGAAACGGGCGGCGTGCGTGGTGAGCTCACCCACCCGTCACCGGCGGAAAGAACGCGACCTCGCTATCCTCCCGCACGACGAATTCCCCGGTCACCATTTCGAGGTTCACGGCGGCCCGCACGGGGCGGTCCATCCGCAGTGCGTCCGCGCTGCGCGCGTCGCGCGCGGCCAGCGTGCCGCGCAGCGCGTCGACGGTGAGTTCGCGCGCATCGATCTCGACGGTTTCCTCGTCGAGCGCCAGTTGTTCGCGAATGCTTGCGAAATATTTGATCTTCAGTTTCATTGCGATGTCTCGAGCAGGAGCGGCGGAATCGGAAAGCGCGAAGCGGACGCGGTCAGCCCCAGCGCCGCATCGCGTGGTCGTCGTGGGCCTTCGCCTCGACCCAGCCGGATTCGCCGTCGTGCCGGATCTCCTTCTTCCAGAACGGTGCGTGGGTTTTCAGGAAATCCATCAGGAATTCGCACGCGTCGAACGCGGATGCGCGATGCGCGGCGGCCACGACGACCAGCACGACCGGCTGGCCGAGCGGAATGCGGCCGACGCGGTGCACGATCCTGACCGCTTCGAGCCGCCAGCGTGCCGTGGCCTCCTCGACGATGCTCCACAGTGCCTGCTCGGTCATCGTCGGGTAGTGCTCGACTTCCAGCGCGACGACGTCGTCGACGTCGCCTTCCTTGCGCACGACCCCGAGAAAATTCACGACCGCCCCGACATTCGGATTGCGAACGATCGGTGCAAGCTCCGCGCCCGCGTCGATCGGCGCATGCTGCACGCGTACTTCGAAGCCGGCGGCAATGGCGGGCGCCGGTTCGGGAGGCGGATCGGTCGCGTCGGCGGGCGGCGGGGCGCTGCCGGCTGGCAGCGGATCGTCCGGCAGCCCGGCGCGGGATTCGGTGAAGGTCGTCATGACAGGTTCTCCAGTGGGCGGCGCATCCTGTATCGCGCGGCGGCCCGTCAGCCGCCGACGAGCGACATGCGCACGGTCGGATAGGTCTTGCCCGGCGCGCGGGCCGGCCGCGCGGCCCGGTGCTCGGAATAGCGGTCGTCGCGCCGCGTCCAGCGATCGCGCACGGCGGCCGCGAGGTCGGCGGTCGATGCCGCATCGTCGAGCCACGGCCGCAGGTCGGTGCCCTGCGTCGCGAACAGGCACGTATAGAGCTGCCCGTCGGCGGACACGCGGGCGCGCGAGCAGGTGCCGCAGAACGGATGCGACACGCTCGCGATGAAGCCGACTTCGCCCGCACCGTCGATGTGCGCGCAACGGATCGCGGTCGCGTCGTGCCCCGGTTCGCCGACGAGCACGAGCGGATAGTGTTGTTCGATCAGTTCGCGCATGCGCGCGGCCGGCACGACCTTGTCGCCGGACCAGAAGCTCGCGCCGCCGACGTCCATGTATTCGATGAAGCGCACGGCCACGCCCGACTGCCGGAAGTGGCGCACGAGCGGCAGGATCTGGTCGTCGTTCACGCCGCGCTCGATCACCGCGTTGACCTTGACCGGCGCGAGCCCGGCAGCATGCGCGGCTTCGATGCCGGCCAGCACGCGCGACACGGGCACGTCGGCGTCGCTCATCCGGCGGAATACGGCGTCGTCGAGCGCGTCGAGGCTCACGGTCACGCGCGACAATCCGGCGTCGCGCAGCGCGCGTGCCTTCGCGGTGAGCAGCGAACCGTTGGTCGTCAGCGCGATTTCGACGGGATTGCCGTCGACGGTCGTCAGCGCGGCGAGCCGTTCGATCAGTGCCTCGAGGTTGCGGCGCAGCAGCGGCTCGCCGCCCGTGATGCGGATCTTCTCGACGCCGAGCGACGTGAACGCACGTGCGATCTTTTCCAGTTGCGCGAACGACAGGCGCTCGGACGACGGCATGAACGCATAGTCCGAACCGAAGCTTTCGCGCGGCATGCAGTAGCCGCAGCGGAAGTTGCATTGGTCGATCACGGACAGGCGCAGGTCGCGCAGCGGGCGTCCGAGCGTGTCGGACGGGCGGGGAAAGGCGCCGGGCGCTGCGCCGCCGGATGATGCGGCGGCGGCCGGCGCGGCTGAAACGATGGCGTTCACGATCGGTTCGTCGGCCTGCATGAAGTAAGCGGAGGGGCGTCGCCGGTCGGCCGTGCGTGTACCGACGTGTCGGCGCACAGGTCGTGACGAGCCTCAGCGTGAGCATAGTCCGCCGGGTTGGGCCGGCAGAGGCACAATCGCGCCCGAATTGCAGGAATACAGTTCGCCGTGCGGCGGGCGCGGCGCATGGGTCGCATCGGGCGCGTGATGGGCGTCGCGCTCATGCGAGCCACGGCGCGAATTCGTAATACGGTACCGCGTCGCCGCGCGCGATGGCCCGCCCGGCCGGCAGCCGTGCGAGCCCGCTCGCCTGCACGAGCGACTGCAGCGTGCCGGCGCCTTGCTGGCGCAGCGTATCGAGCACGGGCGCGCCAGCGGCACCGACCGTGCAGCGCACCCGTACGAAGCGTTCGCGCTGCGCATCCGGCTCGAAGTCCGTGTCGATCGGCAGCGCCGGCACGGCCTGCAGGCGCGCGTCGCGCCCCTGCAGGCAGCGGATCAGCGGCGCGACGAACAGCGCGAACGCGGTCATGGCAGCCCCCGGATTGCCGGGCAGCAGCACCACGGGCCGCGTGTCGAGCCGCGCGAGCGCGACCGGCTTGCCGGGCTTCATCCGCACACCGGTGACGATGAACGATGCGTCGAGCGCGGTCAGTGCGGGGCGCAGCAGATCCTTGTCGCCGACCGATGCGCCGCCGACGCAGATCACCAGGTCGCAACCCGCATGCAGGTCGCGCAACGCACGATCGACGGCCGCCGCCGTATCGGCCGCATGCACGTTCATCGCGACGCGGGCACCGGTGCCCGACACGAGTGCGGCGAGCATCGGCGCATTGCTGTTGTAGATCTGCTGCGGCGCGCGCGGCTGGCCGCATGCGACGAGTTCGTCGCCGGTCGTCAGGAGGCCGACGCGCAGCGCCGGGCGCACATCGATGCGCGCGAAACCTTGTGCGGCCGCCACGCCGACGTGCATCGCGCCCAGCCGCGCGCCGGCCGGCACCAGCAGGTCGCCGGTACGCACTTCCTCGCCCCGGCGGCGGATGTGCGATCCGGTGCGCGGCGGGGCATCGAACGCGACCCAGCCGTCCCGTTCGTGCGCGTGCTCCTGCATCACGACGGTGTCGGCGCCGGGCGGGATCAGGCTGCCGGTGAAGACGCGCGCAGCCGTGCGGGCGGCCAGCGGCATCGGCGTGTCGCCCGCATAGCAGCGTTGCGCGACGCGCAGCGGCTCGCCAGGCGAGACGTCCGCGCGACGCACGGCATAACCGTCCATCGCGCTCTGGTCGGCCGGCGGCTGGTCGAGCACGGCGGTCAGCGGCGCGGCCAGCACATGGCCGGCCGCTTCGGCGACCGGCAGCGAGGCGCTCGCCGCAAGCGGCGCAAATGCGCCGGCGAATTGCTGCTGCGCGGTATCGAAATCGAACAGGTGTTTCATGACGAGTGGGCCGGGTGCGCGGGCGCAAGCGCCGGTTGATCGGGGTGAACGGCGTCGGGCGACACGTATTCGACGAAGCCGTCGTTGCGGCAGAAGCCGAGCAGGCGCACGCCGGCTTCGCGAGCGACGTCGATCGCCAGCGACGTCGGCGCCGAGATCGTCGCGATCATCGGGATGCCGACCCGCGCGGCCTTGCGTACCAGCTCGTAACTCGCGCGGCTCGACAGGAACACGAAACCCGCGCCAAGGTCGGCGCGGCGCCGCGCGAGATGCCCGATCAGCTTGTCGAGCGCGTTGTGGCGGCCGACGTCCTCGAACACGGCGCGCACGGCGCCGTCGCGGTCGCACCACGCGGCCGCGTGGATGCCGCCCGTCTCGCGCATCAGCGTCTGGTGGGCCGGCAGCGTGCGCGCGGCGCGTGCAATCGCGTCGGCGCCGATGCCGGCAGCCGCGCCGGCGGCCGCGATGCGCGGCGGGTGCAGGTCGAGCTGCGCGATGCTTTCGATCCCGCAGACGCCGCAACCGGTGCGGCCGGCCAGCGCGCGCCGGTGCGCCTTCAGCGCCATGAACGCCTGCTGCGACACGGTGAGCCGCACCTCGGCGCTGCCGGGGCGGCATTCGCTCTCGATGTCGAAGACGTCCGACGCACGCTCGACGATGCCTTCGCTCAGCGCGAAGCCGAGGCCGAATGCATCGAGGTCGATCGGCGTCGCCATCATGACCGTGTGCGAGATGCCGTTGAACACGAGTGCAACCGGCGTTTCGTCGACGACGCGATCGACGGTGTCGCGCGTTTCGCCGGCACGATGGCGCGTCACCTGACACGCGGTGCTGCCGGTCGGATCGTCGATGGGGGGGCGGGACGCCATGCGGGTTTCTCCAGTCGGATCGGCCGGCGTGTACGCCGGACGACGGAAATCGGTGCTGCCGGGCGGGCGCCGGGGGCGGCGCACTATCGCGTCGGGCAGGCGTTGCATAACATGTTAAGTGGAGTGAACAGCGCGCCGGAGATACAGCGCCGCCACGCGGAAAGCAGTACAGCTGACCATCCCGCAGGCACGAAATGTGTTTTCCGTGCACACATCTTCGGCGACGGAAGCAGCACAGTTTCAGCGCACGTTCGAGTGATTGCGAGTATCGTGGCAAACGCGATATCGTCACTCACGCTTCGATGCCGTGCGAGGGTCCGTTGACGTTCGCATGTGTAGTCGCCAAGCCGTCGCGCGATTTCCTGCTTCGGGCGTACGTCCTCACAACCACGAGCAAATTACGGTCATGGAAATCTTCGATGCATTCCATCTCGCCCGATTGCAATTCGCATTCACGGTGTCGTTCCACATCGTGTTTCCCGCGATCAGCATCGGCATGGCGAGCTTCCTGGCGGTGCTGGAATGGCGTTATCTCGTCACCGGCGACGCCGCCTACAAATCCATGTTCCAGTTCTGGTCGAAGATCTTCGCGATCGGCTTCGGGATGGGCGTGGTCTCCGGCGTCGTGATGGCGTACGAGTTCGGCACCAACTGGGCCGGCTTTTCGCGCGTCGCGGGCAACATCACGGGGCCGCTGCTCACGTATGAAGTGCTGACTGCGTTCTTCCTCGAGGCCGGCTTCCTCGGCGTGATGCTGTTCGGCTGGCAGCGCGTCAGCCCGCGTGCGCACTTCTTCGCGACGCTGATGGTCGCGGTCGGTACGTTGATCTCGACGTTCTGGATCCTCGCGTCGAACAGCTTCATGCAGACGCCGCAGGGCTACAAGATCGAGAACGGCCTGGTCGTGCCGGTCGACTGGTTCAAGATCGTCTTTAACCCGTCGTTCCCGTACCGTCTCGTGCACATGACGATCGCGGCGTTCATCGTCGCGGGTTTCATCGTCGCCGCGTGCGGCGCGTGGCACCTGCTGAAGGGCCGTCGCGACGAGCCGGTGAAGCGCAGCTTCTCGATGGCGCTGTGGATGCTGCTGGTGCTCGCGCCGATCCAGATCGTCGTCGGCGACGCGCACGGGCTGAACACGCGCGAATACCAGCCGGCGAAGATCGCCGCGATCGAGGGGCTGTGGGAAACCGAGAAGGGCGGCACCGCGCTGAACCTCGTCGGGCTGCCCGACATGCAGGCCGAAACCACGCGCTATGCGATCCAGGTGCCGCACCTCGGCAGCCTGATCCTCACGCACAGCTGGGATGGCGAGATTCGCGGGCTGAAGGAATTCCCGCCGCAGGACCGCCCGTATTCGCCGATCATCTTCTGGACGTTCCGGATCATGGCCGGCCTCGGGATGCTGATGCTGCTCACCGCGCTGCTCGGGCTGCTGTTGAGAAAGGGCGGGCGCCTCTATGAGACGCGCTGGTTCCAGTGGTTCGTGGTGGCGATGGGGCCGTCGGGCATCGTCGCGCTGCTGGCCGGCTGGATCACGACCGAGGTCGGCCGGCAGCCGTGGACGGTGTACGGCGTGCTGCGCACCATCGATTCGGTCGCGCCGCTGAGCGCGCAGCAGGTCGGCGTGTCGTTGCTGATCTTCGTGGTCGTCTATTTCCTGGTATTCGGGACGGGTATCTACTACATGATGAAACTGATGAGGCGCGGGCCGGCCGCCCAGGCCGGGTACATCGAGCTGCACCGGCATCCGGGGCTGCGCAAGAGCGCGCTGTCCACGCCGCTGAACGTCACCGAAGCGGAGTAAGCCATGCACATCGATCTTCCTGTCGTGTGGGCCGCGATCATCGGCCTCGGCGTATTCATCTACGTGATGCTGGACGGTTTCGATCTCGGGATCGGCCTGCTGTTTCCGTTCTTCGACGCGAAGGCCGAGCGCCAGGTGATGCTCGACACCGTCGCGCCGGTGTGGGACGGCAACGAGACGTTCCTCGTGCTCGGCGGCGCGGGCCTCTATGGCGCGTTCCCGGTCGTGTATTCGACGCTGCTGCCGGCGAACTACCTGCCGCTGGTGCTGATGCTGGTCGGCCTGATTTTCCGGGGCGCGGCGTTCGAGCTGCGCGCGAAGGCCACCCGCACGCAGCACATGTGGGATCTCGCGTTTATCGGCGGCTCGGCGCTCGCCGCGTTCTGCCAGGGGATCGTGCTCGGTTCGCTGCTGCAGGGCATCAAGATCGAGAACAACCAGTTCGCGGGCGGGCCGTTCGACTGGCTGTCGCCGTTCAGCCTGCTGTGCGGGATCGGCGTGCTCGTCACGTATGCGACGCTCGGCTGCGGCTGGCTGATCCTGAAGGTCGATGGCGAGCTGCAGCGCAAGATGCGGCTGCTGATGAAGCCGCTCGCGGGCGTGCTGCTCGTCGTGATGGGCGTGGTGAGCCTGTGGACCGTGATCGGGCTGCCGGCCGTCGCGCACCGCTGGTTCGGCAGCGGCAACCTCGTCTGGTTCCTGCCGGTACCGGTTCTCGTCGTCGCATGCGTGTGGGGCATCTTCCACACGGTGAAGCGTGCGCACGAGGCCACGCCGTTCCTGCTGACGCTCGCGCTCGTGTTCCTCGGCTACACGGGGCTCGTGATCAGCATCTGGCCGAACATCGTGCCGCCGTCGTTGACGATCTGGGACGCGTCGTCGAGCCATTCGAGCCAGCTGTTCGCGCTCGTCGGCACCGTGATCGTGCTGCCGATCATCCTCGTGTACAACGCGATGCAATACCGCGTGTTCCGCGGCAAGGTGCGCGAGGGCGACATCGGTTATCACTGAGCGGCATGCGAGGTGACGGGGCGCGGCGTGCGCGTATCATCACGCGCAGCGCGGCGCCCGGCACGGCATCCGACGGAAAGCGGCCCGCCATGCGCGGGCCGCTGCGCATCGGGTGCGGGCGCAACGGGTTGCGTATTCCTTTGGCAGTCGAGAAAACATCATGATCGTCCGACCACGACAGAACTGGCTCAGGATGCTGTTCGTATGGAACGGCTCCGTGCTCCAATCGATCATTCCGCAGCTCGTGTTCATGGCGATCGTCAGCACGCTGGCGGTCTTCACGAACGGGCGCATCTTCGGCGAGAAGATTCCGCTCAACACCGCGCCGTTTACGCTGTTCGGGCTCGCGCTCGCGATCTTCCTCGGGTTTCGCAACAACGCGAGCTTCGAGCGTTTCAAGGAGGCGCGGCATCTGTGGGGCAACCTGCTGATCGCCGCGCGCGCCGTGACGTCGCAACTGCATCGCTACCTGCCCGACGGCGTGAGCGACGCGGAGCGCAACCGGCTTGCCGACCTGCTGATCGCGCTTGCGTATGCGCTGAAGCATCAATTGCGTCATACCGACCCGACCGCGGACCTGCTGCGCATTCTCGGGGCGGAGCGCACGGCCGCGCTCGGCGGCAAATGCTACAAGCCGGTCGCGATCCTCGACGAACTGCGCGGCGGCATCGTTCGTGCGCTGGGCCCCGCGGCCGGCAGCGGCACGACCTGCTGGATGTTCGAGACGCAACTCGACGAGCTCGGCAAGTCGGTGGGCGGTTGCGAGCGCATCCTGTCGACGCCGATCCCGTTTTCATACAGCGTGCTGCTGCATCGCACCGTCTATGCGTATTGCGTGCTGCTGCCGTTCGGGCTCGTCGATTCGACGGAGTTCTTCACGCCGCTGATCTGCGTGTTCATTGCCTACACGCTGATCGCGCTCGAAGCGATCGCGAACGAAGTGGCCGAACCGTTCGGCCTTGCGCCGAATGCGCTCGCGCTCGACGCGATCACGCGCACGATCGAGCGGTCGGTGCTGGAACTCGGGGATCGGCCGATGCCGGAGGAGTTCGTGCCGGCGTCGACGTATCAGATCACGTAGGGAGCGTGGTCGGTAGTGTAGTCGTCGGTAAGGTTGATCGGTCCGACCGGGAGGGGTTGTGTAGACTCGTGCTCGTTCAATGGAGCCTACACCATGCAACTGCTTGATCACGTGTCGATCGGCGTTCCGGACATCGACCTGGCACGCCCCTTCTACGATGGCGTCATGACTGCGCTGGGCGCGACCAAGGTCTATGACCGGCCCAATGCGCTCGGCTATGGCGAACGTTGCAGCGCGAACGACCCTGCATCGACTTTTCTGGCGGTGTATCTGGATCCCGCCGAAATCGGGACGAGCAAGCGGCACTGGTGTTTCAAGGCCGCGTCCCGCGAGCAGGTGCATGCGTTCTTCGAGGCTGGCCTTGCCACGGGCGGCCAGTCCGACGGCGACCCCGGATTGCGGCCGCACTACCACGGCGACTACTACGCGGCCTTTCTGGTCGATCCGGCCGGCAACCGGGTCGAGGCCGTGTGTCATGCGGCGGTGCCGGCGCGCGAGCGGCCGTGACGGCGCTGCTCAATCGAAATACGTGAGCTCCATCGCGCGCTTCACCTCCGCGATCGTTGCACCCGCCACTTCCCGTGCGTGCAGCGTGCCGCGCTTCAGCGTCGCCATCACCTCGGCCTTGTCGGCCTCGAACTCGCGACGGCGCGCGCGGATCGGCTCGATCAACGCCTGCAGCCGCTCGTTCAGCACGCGCTTGACGACGCTGTCGCCGAGGCCGCCGCGGCGATAGTGGGCCTTCAGTTCGTCGACCTTCGCGACGTCCGGCTCGAACGCATCGAGGAACGTGAACACGACGTTGCCCTCGACCTGGCCGGGATCGCTCACGCGCAGGTGGTTCGGATCGGTGTACATGTCCTTCACGGCCTGCGCGATCTCGTCCGGCGTCGAGCCGAGCGTGATCGCATTGCCGAGCGACTTGCTCATCTTAGGTCCTGTTCACATTCTCACCAGCGGTCCAAAGGCGCAAGCAAGCACCGCGAAGGCGAGATAGTTACCGGCGAGCTTGTCGTAACGAGTGGAGACACGACGAAAATGTTTGATGCGATTGAAGAAGCGTTCGACGATGTTCCGAGTTCGATACAGCACGCGGCTGTACCGACGTTTGGTCTTTCGATTCGAACGCGGCGGGATAACGGCCTTCGCGCGCGTAGCGCGGATGGTGTTCACGAAGGCGTCCGAGTCGTAACCTTTGTCAGCAATCACGGCGCCCGTGCGCAGATGCTCGACCAATTCGTGCGCACACGAAATGTCCGAGACCTGTCCTTGCGTGACAATCATTCGCAGCGGCCGCCCGGCTTCATCAACGGCCAGATGCAACTTGGTCGTCAATCCTCCTCGTGAGCGGCCGAGCGCTTGCGGGCCGCTTTTTTCGGGCGCCTGCCGAATGCTGGTGTGCTCGCACGATGGTCGAGTCGATCAGCACGCGTTTGATTTCCGTCTCGTCGGATACCGCATGTGCCACGCGTTCCCACACGCCTTTGCGACGCCACCGGGAGAAGCGCATGTACACCGTATGCCATCGGCCGAATTCCTTCGGCAAGTCGCGCCACGGACAACCCGTGCGGCCGATCCAGAGAACGGCCTCGACAAACCACCGATTGTCGGCTGCCGTTCGCCCCGGGTCGCCTTCCTTGCCTGGCAGGACATACTCGATTCGTGCCCATACCTCGTCGCTCAGTAATGTTCGGACCATCTTGCCTTGATCGTGCAAAAAACAAGATGTAAACACATTTCATCGAATGTAAACAGACCCTAGCCTTGCCGTCGATGCCCGGCAGCCGCGTGACCGACGACAGCACGGCCTCGCATTCGACCAGCACCGGCTGCTCGACGGTCGCGTTGAAGCGGCGCACGAGTTCGTTGGTCTGTTCGATCATCGGCAACTGATCGTCGCCGACCGGCACGTGCGTCGCCTTGAACGCGGTGATGTCGGCTGCCTGGCTCACCGGGTAGGTCAGGAAACCGGCGGGGATGTCGCGCTCGAACCCGCGCAGGCGGATCTCTTCCTTGATGGTCGGATTGCGTTCGAGGCGCGCGACCGTGACGAGGTTGAGCAGGTATTGCGACAGCTCGGCGAGTTCGGGCACCTGCGACTGCACGACGATCGTCGAGACCGCAGGGTCGATACCGACGGCGAGGTAGTCGAGCGCGACCTCGATCACGTTCTCGGTGACGCGCTGGCGGCGGCCCATGTTGTCGGTCAGCGCCTGCGTATCGGCGAGCAGCAGGAATTGCTTCGCTTCGTGCTGCATCTGCACGCGCGCGCGTAGCGAGCCGATGTAGTGGCCGAGATGCAGCGGGCCGGTCGTGCGGTCGCCGGTGAGGATGGTCGGGCGGGTGGGTTGCGTCATGGTCGTCGTTGGCTCCGGGTTGTCGAAGGCGCCAGCCATGATGTCGGTGCGGTGCAGAAACGCAAATGCCGCCATGGCTGGCGGCATCACGTTTGGGACGTGCAAAAGGAAACGGGCCGCCTGGGTCAGGCGCGCCACCAGCAATGCACGATCGGCGAGGCGGGTTGGGTTTCCATCGCGCGAGTATAGCGTAGTGCGCGGCCGGGCGTGCGCGTCAGCGGATCATCGACTCCATCGCGAGGTACGCGGTTTCGGCGGACGGCCACAGCAGGTACAGCAGGCCGACCATCAGCAGCCACGCGCCGGCGCGGACGAGCGGTGTGCGGTCTTTGTCGCGCCGCGGGGCAGGGCGGGTGGGCGGGTTCGAATTTTTCATGCTTGCAGGCGCGGGGTGCGCCACTCCAACGGTTACTGCAACGGGTCGCGCGGGGCGACGCCGGGGTGTTGCGGGGTTCTACGGGGCTGGGTGCCGTCTGAGACACCAAGTCGCCGAGGGTGCGTTGGCGAGGTTAGCCGGTCGTGGGACATAAAAGGGAACGATCGAGTGTCGCGTATCCGCTTCCATGCCGATGTGACGCGCATGCTACCAGTTCGACGATGCGGACACAGTCAAGAATTGTCGGGCGGCTCGATCGGCTCTCCGTCGGTCCGGCGAGGCAGACTATCGCCGCGGGCTCACGGAGCTCGAGCAGCGGGTCGAGCTTGCCCGTGGATACGCCGTCGCAAGCGTGAATCGTGAGTGGGTGACGCTGTACTGGCGGATCGGTGGCGACGCTTTCGAACACCAGGAACGACAAGGGTGGGGCGAAGGTCATCGATCGGCTGGCGCAGGACCCGAAGGCTGCGTTTCCCGACATGCGGAGATTCTGCCCGCGCAACCTGAACGACGTATGGGCTCTGCTGCAAGCGTGGTCATCGTCGGTACCTCCATCGCTCCCGCCCCAGCTTTTTTCTCGTCAACACCAACAAAAAACATCATTTCGCGCCAGGCGGCCTGTCCGCAGAATGTCTCCATTCCCACTCGCCCGACAGCACGAACGTCGCAGCGAGCCGCACGTCAGAAGCTGAAGGAGACAGCCGTGGCAGTCGAAACAACCTCAATCGATACGCTCGTCGTCGGCGCCGGGCAGGCCGGCGTGGCCATGAGCGAGCATCTGGGCAAGCTGGGCGTGCCCCATCTCGTGCTGGAGCGCAGCCGCATCGCCGAGCGCTGGCGCACCGGGCGTTGGGATTCACTGGTCGCGAACGGCCCCGCGTGGCACGACCGTTTCCCGGGGCTCGAATTCGACGGCCTCGATCCCGATGCGTTCGCATCGAAAGACCAGGTCGCCGATTACTTCGAAGCGTATGCGCGCAAGTTCAACGCGCCGATCCGCACGGGCGTCGACGTGACGAACGTCGTGCGCAACACCGGCAAGCCGGGCTTCGTCGTCGAGACGTCCGACGGCACGATCGAGGCGAACCGCGTGGTCGTCGCGACGGGGCCGTTCCAGCGCCCGGTCGTTCCGCCGATCGCGCCGGACGATGCGCGCCTCGTGCAGATCCATTCCGCCGACTATCGCAATCCGGGCCAGCTTCCGGACGGCGCGGTGCTGGTGGTCGGCGCCGGCTCGTCGGGCGTGCAGATCGCCGACGAGCTGCAGCGCGCGGGTCGGCAGGTGTATCTGTCGGTCGGGCCGCACGATCGCCCGCCGCGCGCATATCGCGGCCGCGACTTCTGCTGGTGGCTCGGCGTGCTCGGCGAATGGGACAAGGAAGTCGCGACGCCCGGCCGCGAACACGTGACGATCGCGGTGAGCGGGGCGCGCGGCGGCCACACGGTCGATTTCCGCGCGCTCGCGAACCAGGGCGTGACGCTCGTCGGGCTGACGAAGTCGTTCGACGGTGGCGTGGCCGTGTTCGAACGCGATCTCGCGGTCAATCTCGCCCGCGGCGACGAGAACTACCTGTCGCTGCTCGACGCGGCCGATGCCTACGCGGCACGCAACGGCCTCGACCTGCCGGAAGAGCCGGAAGCGCGGCGCATCCTGCCGAACCCCGACTGCGTCGCGCATCCGATCCTCGCGCTCGATCTCGCCGGCGCGGGCGTCACGTCGATCGTCTGGGCGACTGGCTACGCAGTCGACTACGGTTGGCTCAACGTCGACGCGTTCGCGCCGAACGGCAAGCCGCAGCACCAGCGCGGCGTGTCGAAGGAGCCCGGCATCTATTTCCTCGGGTTGCCGTGGCTGTCGCGGCGCGGCTCCAGCTTCATCTGGGGCGTGTGGCACGACGCGAAACACATCGCCGATCACATCGTCACGCAACGCAAGTACCTCGCGTACCACGATGCGTCGCAGCGTCGCGTGGCAGCCCAGCAGGCACCGGCCGACGCGCGCCCGCTCGCCGAAGCGACGAACTGACCACCTGACGGACCGACACGCATCCGCTGCGCCGCGGCCGCTTCCGGCGCGGCGGGCGTACCCACCGACACTCGAAGGACCTCGATGAGCCAGCCTACCCATACGCGTATCCGCATGTTCAACACCAAGGATACCTACCCGAACCAGACGCTCGACAACGACCTGTGCCAGGCCGTGCGCGCCGGCAACACCGTCTACGTGCGCGGCCAGGTCGGCACCGATTTCGACGGCAACCTGATCGGTCTCGGCGATCCGCGCGCGCAGGCCGAGCAGGCGATGAAGAACGTCAAGCAGCTGCTGGAGGAAGCCGGCAGCGACCTCACGCATATCGTGAAGACGACGACCTACCTGATCGATCCGCGTTATCGCGAACCGGTGTACCAGGAAGTCGGCAAGTGGCTGAAGGGCGTCTATCCGATCTCGACGGGGCTCGTCGTCTCGGCGCTCGGCCAGCCGCAATGGCTGATGGAGATCGACGTGATCGCGGTGGTCCCCGACAACTGGCAGCCGAACCGCGCATAGGAGGCGACATGACTTTCTCCATCGTCGGGCGCTGCCCGGAGACAGGCCAGCTCGGGATCGCGATCAGTTCGTCGAGCATCGCGGTGGGCGCGCGCTGCCCGTGGGTGCGCGCGGGCGTGGGCGCCGTCGCGACGCAGAACATCACGCTGCCGGCGCTCGGGCCGCAGATTCTCGATCTGATCGAGCACGACCAGCTTGCGCCGGCCGCGGCGCTCGACCGCGCGCTCAGCGCGAACGGCTGGAGCCAGTACCGGCAGGTCACGGTGATCGACGGGCAGGGGCAGACGGCGTGTTTCACCGGCAAGGAAGCGCTCGGCACCCATCACGCGGTGCAGGGCGAGCAGTGCGTGGCGGCCGGCAACCTGCTGGCCGCGCCGGCCGTGATCGACGCGATGGCGCGGGCGTTCGAACAGGCGCACGGCCTGCTCGCCGATCGCCTGCTGGCCGCGATGCATGCCGCGATGGCGGCCGGCGGCGAAGCCGGTCCGGTACATTCGGCCGCGTTGAAGGTGGCCGGCGACGTGACCTGGCCGATCGTCGACCTGCGCGTCGACTGGGCCGATACCGATCCGATCGGGCAACTCGATGCGCTGTGGCGCGCGTATCGGCCGCAGATGCAGGACTACCAGACGCGCGCGCTGAACCCGACCGCCGCGCCGAGCTACGGAGTGCCGGGCGATGAGTGACACGTCGAGCCGTGCGCTGCTCGAACGGTTGATCGGCTTCGCCACGGTCAGCCGAGATTCGAACCTCGAGATGATCGGCTTCATCCGCGACCATCTCGCGGGTTTCGGCGTGGCGAGCGAGCTGTTCTACAACGCCGAGCGCACGAAGGCGAGCCTGTACGCGACGATCGGCCCGCGCGATCGCGGCGGCATCGCGCTGTCGGGTCACACCGACGTGGTGCCGGTCGAAGGGCAGGCGTGGACGGTCGAGCCGTTCCGGCTGACCGAGCGCGACGGCCGCCTGTATGGCCGCGGCACGGCCGACATGAAGGGCTTCATCGCGTCGGCACTCGCGGCCGTTCCGGCGTTCGTGTCGCGGCCTTTGAGCATGCCGGTGCATTTCGCGTTCTCCTATGACGAGGAAGTCGGTTGCCTCGGCGTGCGGCCGATGCTCGACGCGCTGGCCGCGCGCGAGCATCGGCCGCGGCTGTGCCTGATCGGCGAGCCGACCGAACTGAAGCCGGTGCTCGGTCACAAGGGCAAGCTCGCGATGCGTTGTCACGTGAAGGGCGCCGCGTGTCACTCGGCGTACGCCCCGTCGGGCGTCAACGCGATCGACTATGCGGCGAAGCTGATCGGCCGGCTCGGCGAGATCGGCGCGGCGCTCGCGCGACCCGAGCGGCACGACGGCCGTTTCGATCCGCCGTTCTCGACCGTGCAGACGGGACTGATCAAGGGCGGCCGCGCATTGAACATCGTGCCGGCCGAATGCGAGTTCGATTTCGAGGTGCGTGCGCTGCCGTATTTCGACGCGCACGACGTGCCGAGGACGCTGCAGGACTACGCGGAATCCGAGCTGTTGCCGAAGATGCGTGCGGTGCAGCCCGATACCGACATTCGCTTGCAGGCGCTGGGCGCGTATCCGGGGCTGGCCACCGCGCCGGACAGTGAAGCTGCGCGCCTGCTCGCGATGTTGAGCGGTTCCGACGCATTCGGCACGGTCGCGTTCGGCACCGAGGGCGGACTGTTCGGGCAGGCCGGCATTCCGACGGTGGTGTGCGGGCCCGGCAGCATGGACCAGGGGCACAAGCCCGACGAGTTCGTCACGCTCGAGCAACTTCACGGCTGCGACGCGATGCTGGGCCGCCTGGCCGCGCATCTTTCCTCGGCGGCCTGAGCCTGCAGCCTGGATGCATGCGCCGCGTCCCGCGGCGCGTGCGCTTCACGTTCCTTGTCGCGCCGATTCCGCGACGATTCGCGCGAGCCGTTCACGGCAGAAATCGACGAACGACTGCGCCTGCTTCGTGAGCTGTCCCCGCTTCAGCCGTGCGCTCACGAGCCCCGACGGGCTCACCGTTTCGCTGAGGCCGATCGTCACGACGCGCTGGCCGTCGTACGTGTATTCGGAATGCGGGCGCGTGACGAGCAGCGAGAAGCCGAATCCCTGGCCGACCATGCCGCGCACCATCTCGATCGACGGCGAGCCGAACACGATGTTCGGCGTGAGGCCGAGTTCATGGAACAGGCTGACGAAATACGTGCGGCTGGGCTGCACGTCGAGCAGGATCATCGGCTCGACGCACAGGTCGCGCAGCGACACGTGCGCCTGGCCGGCGAACCGATGGTTCTCCGGCAGCAGCACGTACGGCTGTTGCGGCGGCATCAACGGTTCGGTCTCGATCGTGCCCTCGAGATCGTGGTCGTACATGAGGGCGAGATCGAACGTGCCGGACGTCAGGCCCTGCACGAGTTCCTGCTGGTCGCCGTCGCGCAGCCGGATGTTCACGCCCGGGTAGCGCTCGCGAAAGCCCGCGATCAATTGCGGCAGGTAGAGCGGTGCGACCGTCTCGAAGCAGCCGATGTCGATCTGCCCGGTAATCACGTCGTTGTCGGCGAGTGCGTTCTGTTCGAATTCGTGCGCGATGCGCAGCAGCTCCTGCGCTTTCCGGTAGAAGCGCGTGCCGGACGGCGTCAGCGACACGCCTTGCGCGTGATGGCGGATGAACAGCTTCACGCCGAAGCTCTCCTCCAGCCCCTTGATCGCGCTGGAAATCGACGGCTGCGCGATGAAGAGCTGACGCGAGGCTTCGGCGACGCTGCCGGATTCGACCGTCGTGATGAAGTATTTCAGTTGCCGCAAAGTGTAGTGAGCCACAAGCACCTCTGATGCCCGGCCCCGGCGTGCCGCCGCGGGCGCATGCGCGTTCCATGGGGAAACAGACCCTGGCACCTTACCCGAAGTCGTTCGGCGCCGGAATTTCCGCTGCAGAGCTTTTTCGTATGTCGCGGAAATATTTTTAGTATTTTCCGGCCGCGACGGTCGTGGCGCACCATCGTCTCCAACCTGGATCACGACGCTCGCGAAGCGGCCGCGCCCACGCCGGCGGGACATGTCATCCGTCCCCGCCGGCGTGCCTCGTCCGCTTCGTTCGACGCCGCCGCGCATGCACGCGGCGCGTCGTTGCTCGCGTATCCGGACCCGATTGCAGGCGCGCACCCCGACGCGCACCAGCGGAAACGGCACGCGCGCATCGGCGCGCAGGACAGGAGACTTGACCATGACGAACGCGGAACGCAATGCGTCCCCGATGATAGAGAAGCACACGATCGGCTATGTGCCGCCCGCAGAGCGCCACGGCAAGGTGCGCGACCTGTTCACGCTCTGGTTCGGCGGCAACATCGCGCCGCTGCCGATCGTGACGGGTGCGCTCGGCGTGCAGATGTTCCACCTGAACCTGATGTGGGGCATCGTCGCGATCGTCGTCGGTCAGGCCGTCGGCGGCGTGCTGATGGCGCTGCACTCGGCGCAGGGGCCGCAGATGGGCATCCCGCAGATGATCCAGAGCCGCGCGCAGTTCGGCTCGTGGGGCGCGCTGCTCGTCACGGTGATCGCGGCCGTGATGTACGTCGGCTTCTTCGCGTCGAACATCGTGCTGGCCGGCAAGTCGGTACACGGCATCGCGGCGTCGGTGCCGGTGCCCGTCGGCATCGTGATCGGCGCGGTGGGCTCCGGGCTGATCGGGATCGTCGGCTACCGGTTCATCCACATCCTGAACCGCATCGGCACGTGGGTGCTCGGCATCGGCATCTTCGTCGGCTTCTGGATGATCCTCTCGCACGTGACGACCGACGATTTCCTGACGCGCGGCGGCTTCGACTTCGCGGGCTGGCTCGCGACGGTGTCGCTGTCGGCGTTGTGGCAGATCGCGTTCGCGCCGTACGTGTCGGACTATTCGCGTTATCTGCCGGAGAACGTCGGCGTCGCGTCGACGTTCTGGGCGACCTATCTCGGCTGCACGATCGGCTCGACGCTCGCGTTCATCTTCGGCGCGGTCGCGGTGCTCGCGGTGCCGGCCGGCGCGGACACGATGGACGCCGTCAAGCAGGCGACGGGCCCGCTCGGCCCGCTGATGCTCGTGCTGTTCCTGCTGAGCGTGATCAGCCACAACGCGCTGAACCTGTACGGCGCGGTGCTCGCGGTGATCACGTCGGTGCAGACGTTCGCGTACAAGTGGATTCCGACCGCGAAGGCGCGCGCGGTGGTGTCGGTCGTGATCTTCGTCGCATGCTGCTACGCGGCGATCGGGGCATCGACGAACTTCGTCGGCAACCTCGTCGATCTCGTGCTCGCGCTGCTGGTCGTGCTGGTGCCGTGGACGGCGATCAACCTGATCGACTTCTACGTGATCCACAAGGGCAAGTACGACATCCAGTCGATCTTCAGGGTGGACGGCGGGATCTACGGCCGTTTCAATCCGCAGGCGCTGCTCGCGTATGCGATCGGCATCCTCGTGCAGATTCCGTTCATGAACACGCCGATGTACGCGGGCCCGATTCCCGCGCACCTGGGCGGTGCGGACCTGTCGTGGCTCGTGGGGCTGCTGCTGACCTCGCCGCTGTACTACTGGCTCGCGACGCGCGACAGCGCGTATCGGCGCCGGCAGGGTGCGGCGCACCTGCCGCCGACGGCAGCGCGCTGAAAGGCGGGGAGGGCCGCCGCCCGGGTTGCGGCGCGCGGCGGCCGGTGGCAGGGATCGGGCAGGCGCGCGGTGAACGATGCACCGCCCGCCTGCCGGTCCGTCAAACGACGGCCGAGCGCACGACGCGCACCGGCACCGACTTGTACGACGGCGTGCCGCTTTCCTTGTCGATGTAGTCGAGCGGCACGAGCACGTTCGCTTCCGGATAGTACGCGCCGACCGAGCCCGGCGCGATGTCGTACTCGATCGCGGTGATCTTCTCGAGGCGCAGCGTGCGGCCCGACGCGGTGATCGTCTCGATGTCGACGAGGTCGCCGTGCTCGAGCCCGTACTTCGCGAGGTCGGCCACGTTCATGAACAGCACGTCGCGTCGCCCGAACACGCCGCGATAGCGGTCGTCGAGCCCGTAGATCGTCGTGTTGTACTGGTCGTGGCTGCGCAGCGTGATCAGCCGCAGCACCTGCTCGGCGCCGAGCACGTCCGCGTCCTCCTTCACCCCCTTGTAGACCGAGAACATCGCCTTGCCGGTCGGCGTCGGCCACACGCGCTCGGTGGGCGGCAGCGGCAGGCGGAAGCCGCCCGGCGTGCGGATGCGCTCGTTGAACGCCTCGAAGCCGGGCACCGTGCGGTCGATCAGGTCGCGGATGCGGTCGTAGTCGGCGATCAGGTCGAGCCATGCGACCTTGCTGTTCGGCAGCGTCGCATGCGCGATTCCCGCGACGATCGCGGGCTCCGAGCGCAACTGGTCGGATGCCGGCTTGAGCTTGCCGGCCGACGCGTGGACCATCGACATCGAATCCTCGACGGTGATCGACTGGCGGCCGGTCGCCTGCATGTCGAGCTCGGTGCGGCCGAGCACCGGCAGGATGAAGGTTTCCTTGCCGACCAGCAGGTGCGAACGGTTCAGTTTCGTCCCGAGATGCACGCTCAGGTCGAGCTTCGCCATCGCCGGGAACGACAGCTCGGGATCGGGCAGCGCGACCGCGAAATTGCCGCCGAGGCACAGCAGCGCCTTCGCGGTGCCGTCGATCATCGCCTGCATCGCCTGCACGGCGTCGTGCCCGTGATGCGCGGGCGGCGTGAAGCCGCACACGTCCTCGATCTTCTTCAGGAACTCGGCCGACGGCTTCTCGGTGATGCCGACGGTGCGGTTGCCCTGCACGTTCGAATGGCCGCGCAGCGGGCACACGCCGGCGCCGGGCTTGCCGATGTTGCCGCGCATCAGCAGCAGGTCGGCGATCAGGCGGACGGTCGCGGTGCCCTTGTTGTGCTGCGTGACGCCCATGCCGTACGTGACGATCGTCGCGTTCGACTTCGCGTACGCGAGCGCGACCTGTTCGAGCTGTGCCTGGCTGAGGCCGCTGGCGCGTTCGATGTCGTCCCACGACGTGGCCTCGAGGTCGGCCGAGAACGCGTCGAAGCCGTTGGTGTGCTGCGCGATGAAATCGCGGTCGAGCACGTTGCCTTGCTCGGCTTCGAGCTTCAGCAGCGCCTTCATGATGCCCTTCAGCGCGGCCGCGTCGCCGCCCGCGTCGACCTGGTAGTACGTCGACGCGATACGCGTCGAGCCGAACGACGCCATCTCGATCATGTCCTGCGGATCGGCGAAGCGTTCGAGCGCGCGTTCACGCAGCGGGTTGAACACGATGATCGGTACGTTGCGGCGCGCGCACTCGTGCAGCGTGCCCATCATCCGCGGGTGGTTCGTGCCGGGGTTGTGGCCGATCGAGATGATCAGCTCGCAGTGGTCGAAATCCTCCAGCGACACCGTGCCCTTGCCGATGCCGATCGACTGCGGCAGGCCGACGCTGGTCGGCTCGTGGCACATGTTCGAGCAGTCGGGGAAGTTGTTGGTGCCGAGCTCGCGCGCGAACAGCTGGTACAGGTACGCGGCTTCGTTCGACGCGCGGCCCGACGTGTAGAACTCGACCTGCTCGGGCGGCAGCGCGCGCAGCACTTCGCCGATGCGCGCGAACGCGTCGTCCCATTCGATCGCGCGGAACGTGTCGCTCGCGCGGTCGTAGACGAGCGGATGCGTGAGCCGCCCCATGTCCTCCAGTTCGTAGTCCGACATGCGCAGCAGCGACGATACGGTGTTCGCCGCGAAGAACTCGGGCGTCACGCGCTTGGTCGTCGCTTCCCACGTGACGGCCTTCGCGCCGTTCTCGCAGAACTGGAACGTCGACTTGTGTTCCTTGTCGGGCCACGCACAGCCGGGGCAGTCGAAGCCGTCGGGCTGGTTGGTCCGCATCAGCACGATCGGCGCCTCGATGGTTTCCATCTGCGTACGCACCGCATCGGCTGTCGCGCGAAGCGCGCCCCAACCGCCGGCGGGCCCATCGTATTTCCTGATGCCTGGCACTTCGCGTCGATTTGTCATGTGAATCTCCAAGAGCCGGGCCCGCTACGGGTGGCTCGGTTGCGCCGTGTCGCGGCGTGGGGCGGCTCCGTCCCGCGGACGGAGCCGGTCATGCGTGCCCGGTCTGCCGGGTACGCGTTTTTTTAATGTGCGTCCTTCTTCGCGCCGGACGACTTCTTGCCCGACTTCGCCGCGGGCGGCGGCGCGTCGGCGGGCGTGTCGTCCGCCTTCGCGTCACCGGATGCCTGGGCGGCCTTGCCGTTCGGCCTGGCCTTGCCGTCCGCGTCCTTCCCGGCGTCCTTCTTGTCCTTCGCTTCCGGCGCGGCGAGCTTGTTGAACTTCACTTCGTCGCTGTCCTTGTCGTAGTCGACCTCGCAGGTGTCGCCCGATTTCAGCCGGTCGGCGAGGATCTCCTTCGCGAGCCGCGTCTCGATGGTCTGGCGGATCTGGCGCTTCAGCTCGCGCGCGCCGAATTCCGGCTGGTAGCCGACTTCGGTCAGGTGGTCGACGAGCGAGCCGCCCATCACGAGCGTGATGTCCTGCGCGGCGGCCGTACGCACCACGCGGTCGAGCTGGATCTGCACGATCGCGCGGATGTTGTCCTTCGACAGCGCGTGGAAGACGATCACCTCGTCGATCCGGTTCAGGAACTCGGGCCGGAAATGGCCCTTCAGCACCTGCATCAGTTCCTCGCGGATCGCCTTGTCGGTCTTGCGCGCGGCTTCCGGCTGCGTGAGGTTGTCCATGATGATCGCCGCGCCGAGATTGCTGGTCGCGATGATGATCGTGTTGCTGAAATCGACCACGCGGCCCTTGCCGTCGGTCAGCCGGCCGTCGTCGAACACCTGCAGCAGCACGTTGTAGACGTCGGGATGCGCCTTCTCGATCTCGTCGAGCAGGATCACGCTGTACGGGCGGCGCCGCACGCGCTCGGTGAGCTGGCCGCCTTCGTCGTAGCCGACGTAGCCGGGCGGCGCGCCGATCAGCCGGGCAACCGCGTGCCGCTCCATGTACTCGGACATGTCGATGCGGATGATCGCCTGCTCGTCGCCGAACACGGTCTCGGCCAGCGCTTTCGCGAGTTCGGTCTTGCCGACGCCCGTCGGCCCGAGGAACAGGAACGTCGCGATCGGCCGGTGCGTCTGGCCGAGCCCCGCGCGCGACAGCCGCACGGCGTCGCTGACGGCGACGACCGCATCGCTCTGGCCGACCACGCGTTCGCGCAGCTGTTCTTCCATCTTCAGCAGCTTCTGGCGCTCTTCCTGCGTCAGCTCGGACACGGGGATGCCGGTCAGCCGCGACACGACCTCGGCCACCGATTCGACGGTCACTTCGAGCGTCTCGGAGCCGGTCTTGCGCTGCCACGCCTCCATCTTCTCGTCGACGGACTTCTGCTTCGCGTTGATCTGCTCCTCGAACTGCTTCGCTTCGTCGAAGCGCTTGCGCGACGTCGCGTAGTCCTGCTCGCGCTTCAGTTGCGCGATCTGCGCCTCGCCTTCCTGGATGTCGACCGGGCGCGACGTCGCGCCGATCCGCACGCGCGCGGCGGCCTGGTCGATCAGGTCGATCGCCTTGTCGGGCAGGAAACGCGACGTGATGTAGCGGTCGGCGAATTCGGCGGCCGCGACGAACGCGTCGTCGGCGAACGTCACCTGGTGGTGCGCCTCGAGGCTGTCGCGCAGCCCGCGCAGGATCACGATCGTCTGCTCGACGCTCGGCTCCGGCACGAACACGGGCTGGAAGCGCCGCTCCAGCGCGGCGTCCTTTTCGATGTACTTCTGGTATTCGTTGAGCGTCGTCGCGCCGATCAGGCTCAGCTCGCCGCGCGCGAGCGCGGGCTTCAGCACGTTCGCGATGTCGAGGCCGCCTTCGCCGCCGCCCTGGCCCGCGCCGACGATCGTGTGCAGCTCGTCGATGAACAGGATCAGTTCGTCCTGCTTCGCAGTCACTTCGTCGATCAGCTGCTTCGCGCGCTCCTCGAATTCGCCGCGGTACTTCGCGCCGGCCACCATCGAGTTGATGTTGACTTCGACGAGCCGCTTGTCGCGCAGCACTTCGGGCACGTCGCCGTTGACGATCCGCTGCGCGAGCCCTTCGACGATCGCCGTCTTGCCGACGCCCGGCTCGCCGATCAGCACCGGGTTGTTCTTCTTGCGGCGCGCGAGTACCTCGATCGTGCTCTCGATTTCCTGCGCGCGACCGAGCACCGGGTCGAGCTTGCCCTGGCGCGCGATCGCGGTGAGGTCGCGGCCGAACTTGTCGAGGTTCGGCGTGCCGGTCGGCGCGTCGACGCGGCCGTCCTCGGCGCCCTTGCCGACCACCTTCACGACTTTCTGGCGCAGCGCCTCGGGCGTCACGCCGTATTTCTTCAGCAGCGTGCCGGCGACGCTGTCCGGCACCGATGCGAGCCCGATCAACAGGTGCTCGGGGCCGATGTACGAGTGGCCGAGATCGCGCGACGCCTGGAACGCGTACTGCACGGCTTTCTTGACGCGCGGCGAGATCGACAGCTTGTCGAGCGGCGCATCGGGGTCGGCCGTGCCGGTGTGCGCATGCTCGTCGATATACGACCGGATGTCCTGCGGCGACAGCTTCAGTTCCTTCAGCAGCGCGGCGCACACGTCGGTGTCCGCGAGTGCGTACAGCAGGTGTTCGGAGTCGAGTTCGCTGCGGCGCAGCTCGTGTGCCTTCTCGGCCGCGCGCTGCAGCAGTTCGAGCGTCTGTTCGCTGAACGCGTCGGTCGGGTCGACCGATTCGCGCGGAATCTCGGCGGCGAGCGGCGATTCGTCGCCGAGCCCGCCGAACAGCGAAGACGGGCCGCCACCGCCCAGCAGCGAATCGAACGGGTTCAGCATGCTCTGATGCCGCATCAGCTGACGGAAGTGGTAATCGCAGATCGAAATCGTCTTGCGCTCGCCGTCCTGCATCACGGTTGCGCGCGCGACGGCCGGCCGGGCGTGACAGATATCGCAAAGTGCGGGCATGGTGGTCTGGCTCCTGTCTGTGAAGGTGGGTCGAAGGGTGAAGTCCCGATGCGGTGCGGCGCTCGCGTGTCCCGACCGCGCTCGCACGACGCGCGGCGCGGCGGCGCGCGTGCCGCGCCCGGGCGGTCGCGCAGCGCGCGCCGGCGTGGCGCACGGTCGCGGTCGGGGCAGGAAACGCGAGTGCTGCGAGGAGCCCACGGCATCGCTTCGACTGCGTTCAAAATAGCGAATCGGCGGGGGCCATCCAAGACACAGTTCCACGCCGGACCGGCCGTGAATTGCACCCTCACATGGCGGCGCGCGTCGGCGGAAAGGAGTACAGACGGGCGCGCGCACGGCGGCACGGGCGTGCGCGGCGGGCGCAGCGCGCGATGGCCGGACACGGCAAGCGGGGGCGCGCGGACGCCGCACGGTGCGACATCGGCGCGCAGGGGGCTGGCGGCCGGCAAACGGCCGGCGATACGGAAGACGGGACGCAGCGCGGATGCCGCAGCGCGAGCGTGCGCGAACCGGTTACGGCCGATCGCGCGCACGCCGCAGCCGGTGCGTGCACGGGAACCGAGGACGAGGGCGGGTTGCACGGGGCGCGCCGGACAGGGCGCAACCGTGTCGAAACGCGATCAGTCGGACAGATTCATCGCAAGTCGCTGCCGCGCGATCTGCTTCACGTCGGCCGACAGTGCCGCATTCGGCAGACCATTGGCCCAGACGGAGAACGAATCCTCGATCAGGTTGCGCGTGTCGGGCGGCAACTCGGCCAGCATCAGTGAGACGACGGTAAACAGCACGGCGGTGTCGCCGGCCTGGCTGCCCGCGTTCGCGTCGACGGCCTGCTTCAGCGTATCGACCGACGCTTGCAGCGCCTGCAGTGCATCATTCGTATCGCTCATGACAATCTCCATGCGGGATGGGCTCGATCGGCGACGAACATGCGGCCGGCGGCGCGGCCGGTTCCCGCGCGACGCCCGGGCTCGGGCCGTCGCGCGCGGGCAACCGGGCTCAGGCCGCCGTGTTGCCCTGCGGCGCCACGGCCACCGATGCCTCGCTCGTCAGCATCAGGAACGTGAACGTTTCGCGCAGGTACAGGCGGACGGCCTTGTCGGTGTGGCTCGTGTAGCCGATCGATACGTCTTCCCCGAGGTGCAACTCGTAATCGCCGCCGCGCGTGGACAGCACGCAGCCGCCGCTGATCGCCGGCGCCCAGATGATCTCGCCGCTGACGATGCGTTTGATATGGCCGAGGACCGGATAGCCCTGGTCGCGCGCCTCGCTGAGCGCGGTATAGGCGTCCGAGCCGAGCACGACCGAGTACGGGCCGTCGACGCCGGCGAGGCGCAGCGCCTCGAGCGCGTCGCTGATCGCGTCCGGATACGCGCTGACGTCCGCCGGCAGCGTGAGCTTGCGGTTCGACGTGCCTTCGCGGATGCCGACGATCCCGGCGGCCGGATAGCCGTCGAAAATCGCGTTGTCTTCGGCGAACGCGAGCCGCTGCGCGGCTTCCTTCGCCGGTTGCCAGTCGGCGTCGCGCGCGCCGCGCTCGACGCTGTCGATCGCTGCGCGGCTCAGTTCGAACGGCACCGTCAGCTCGACGATCGTGCGCACTTCGCGCAGCCGCGCATTCACGTGCTCGCGCGGTGCGGTGACCTCCAGCAGGTGCCCGGTGCCGACGGCCGACAGCTCGGGGCCTTCGGGCCCGTCGACGTCGACCACGCGGCGGCCGGCCACCGATCGCTTGAAGGTGCGCGCCACTTCCTCCTCGATTTGTTCCCAGGCGGACGACGAGATCGGGGCGAGTTCGCGGTGCAGGTTATTCATAGGTCGGGGTTCCTTTCAGCGAGCCGATGTTCAGCGAGCCGTCGCGACGCGGCGCGGACGGCGTGGATTCCGGCGGCGCGGCGTCGGCGGCCGGGGCCGCGCGGTCCGCGAGCGCCTCGAGCAGGTCGGCCGACGGCACGAAGAACAGCGAGCCGGTGACCGCGCGGCTGTAGTCGAGCAGGCGGTCGTAGTTGCCGGGCGGGCGGCCGACGAACATATTCTCGAGCATCTGCTCGATCGGCGCCGGCGAGCGCGCATAGCCGATGAAATAAGTGCCGAATTCGCCGGCGCCCGGGCGCCCGAACGGCATGTTGTCGCGCAGGATCTTCACTTCCTGGCCGTTTTCGTCGAGCGTCGTCAGCGAGCTGTGCGAGCACGACGGCTTCACGTCCGGCGCGAGCTCGATGTCGGCCAGTTTGGTGCGGCCGATGATGCGCTCCTGCGTTTCGACCGCGAGCGCGTTCCAGCCGGCCATGTCGTGCAGGTACTTTTGCACGATCACGTAGCTGCCGCCGGTGAATTCGGCATCCTCGTCGCCGATCACCGTGAAGTCGACCGCTTCGCGGCCCTCCGGGTTCTCGGTGCCGTCGACGAAGCCGATCATCGCGCGCTGGTCGAAATTGCGGAAACCGTGCACCTCGTCGACGACGGTCACCGCATCGCCGAGCGCGCCGAGCAGTTGCGTCGCGAGTTCGAAGCACAGGTCCATCGCTTCGGCGCGGATGTGCAGCAGGATGTCGCCGGGCGTCGCGACCGCGACGCGCTGGCCGGCGCCGAATTCGCGGAACGGATGCAGCGACGCGGGACGCGGATCGCCGAACAGCGCATCCCATGCGTCGGCGCCGAAACCGCAGACGCACGTGAGGTTGCCGCCCGGCACGCGCTTGCCGACCGAGCGCACGAGCGCGGCGATGTCGCCGCACCACGACCGGATCGTGTCGGCGTGATCGGCACCGGGGTTGACCGTCGCCACGAGGAAGATCGCGCTGCGCGTGACCGTGCTGTGAACGGCCTGGGAGAGGGGGAGGGGTAGTCTGCATCGCGGCCTGCCGGTCAGTCATGTCGGGACGGACGGGCCGCGGGTGCCGCGGCGCGCGAAGGCGAACGGTTGAACTGTGTCATGCGACTGTTCTCTGTGTGACATGCGGATGAAGGACGTTGCGCGGGCATCGCGCAACGGGCCGCGGCAGCGGCGGCCGGCCGCCCGGCGCGTGACCTGCCCGCACCGCGTAACGTCGTCGAGCATGCAATCTAGCAGCTTCGGCGGGTCTTTGGAACACGTATCGACAATCTGTCATTCGAATGCGTCAAACGGGGAGGGAATTTGCGCGCTGCCCGCGCAGCTGTACTCCTGGCGCCCGCGGCGCTGTGCTCTTGAGCGTGCGTGCCGCGTGCAGTAGATTAGGTCCCGCTACGCCGCCGACGAGGAGCGTCATCATGAACCTGCTGGAAGCGATGCGCGTGTTTGTCGCCGTGGTCGAGCACGGCGGGCTGTCCGGCGCCGCGGCCGACCTGCAGTTGCGCGAGGCGCAGGTGCGCGACCGGCTCGACTCGATCGAACGTTATCTCGGCTGCCGGCTGCTGCTGTGCCGCGAACCCGGCGACGTCGCCTGCACCGACGCGGGCGACGCGTTCCACGTGTGCTGCCGCCGCACGCTGTCCGCGGTCGAGCAGGCGACCGGCGCGGCTCGTCCGCCGCAGGCGCGTGACGGCGCGCATCGCCCCGCGCGTTGCTCCGATTTGCCGCCGCCCGGCGCCACCCACGCTTCATCACACCGACTGTCGCCTTGAATACGTCCGCCCTGTCCCGTTCGCCATCCGAGCGCATCCGCCGCCGCTTCGGTCATTTTCTTCACGCGGCCGAGCTGGCCGGGCTGATCGTGATCGGCCTCGCGACCGCGTTCGCGATGGTGCAGGAAGCGTGGAAGGTCGTGCTCGCGGGCGAGGTGTCGCTGACCGACCTGCTGCTGATGTTCCTGTATCTCGAAGTGCTCGCGATGGACGTGCGTTACCTGCGGCTCGGCCGGCTGCCCGTGCGGTTTCCGCTGTTCATTGCGATGACGTCGCTCGCGCGCGACCTGATCCTGCGCGGCGCGACCGACAGCCCCGAGCGGATGCTGATGACGACCTTCGGCATCGTGCTGCTCGCGGTCGGCGTGCTGATCCTGAGTTTCGGTCAGCATCGTTTCCCGGCCGACGTCGACGATGTCGAGGACGACGTCCATGCGCGCAGGTGAAGGGCCGCCAGCCACCGATCAACGCACCGTCTCCGCAGGAGGACGCCGCATGAACACGCAGAACGTCGACACGAAACAGGCGATCGAACGGCAGCACGCGGCGTCGCACGCGTACCGCCTGGCGCGCGACGCGTACGATGCCGACCCGGCACGCGTGCGCGCGCCGGCCGTCGCGGCGCTGCAGCAGGCGGCCGCGCACGCGTACGCCGATGCGGTTGGTGCGCGCGTCGCGGCAACCGGCATCTGAAGCGAATTCCGGCGTGCCGCACGCGGGGCGGCGGCCATTTCCGATCATCCAACCGAGCGAGGGTTCGAATGACCAGGCAACTGATCGTCGCCGTGTTCGGCAGCGTTGACACGGCCCGCCAGGCCGCGAACGATTTCGAGGCGCTGTCGGAGAAGAACGAAGGATTCCACATCGAGAACGGCGTCGTCGTCGAGAAGGACGCGGCCGGCAAGCTTGCGGTGCTCGCGGCCGAATCCCGGCCGTTCAAGGGCGGCGTGATCGGTGCGATCGCGGGCGGCCTGCTCGGCCTGCTTGCCGGGCCGCTCGGCGTGGTCACGGGTATGGCCGCAGGCGCGGGTGCGGGCATCCTCGCCGATGCGGCCGGCAATGCGCTGCTCGACGGCAGCTTCGTCGAGACGGTGGCCGCGCGGCTCGCGCCCGGCAGCGTCGCGGTCATCGTCGAGGCGAAGGAAGACACGCCGTTTTCGGTCGACAACGTCGTGACGGGATTCGGCGGCAAGGTCTTCCGTCAGGCGCTCGGTTGAGCGCGCCTTTTTCGAACCGATTCGGGAGAACCGCATGCGCATCGATCAATCCTACCGGCGCTTCGACATCGCCGCGACGCTCGCGCCGCTGCCCGGCAACGGCAACCGCGCGATCGCGACCGTCGACGTGACGACCGACGATCCGGCCCGCCTCGCCGATCTCGGCACGGGCCAGTTCCTGCAGATCCGCAAGTGGGTCGAGTCGAACGACATCGCGCTGCTGACGGTGGTGTTCGACGAGTGCAAGGTCGCGATCGACCACTACGCGGACAACGTCGACGACGCGTGAGGGCACGCGGGCCTGCGCGGGCCCGCGCCGTCGCGTGTGAATCTGTTCACCACGCCGGCCGGATTTGGCGTTTCCTCGCCAAACTGTCACTTACATTCGTCGAAATGACGCAGTAGCATGCCGAACCTTGTCTTGATGAGATTCGCATTGCTATCCGCCTTCAATTTCGATAACGGACGAGGTTCGAACCGGGATACCCGCTCCCCGGCGCCGCTATCCGGCTTCGTGCATCGGCGCGGCCATGCCGCCGATGCGTCGCCGGCCGGTTCACCGCTGGCGGGGCGAGGCGGATGAAGCTCTACGAGAAATTTGCAAACGACGTAGAGCGACTCATCCGGCAGGGCGTATATCGACACGGCGATCGTGTGCCGTCGGTGCGGCAGGCGAGCCAGCAGCACCGGATCAGCATCACGACCGTGCTGCACGCGTATCTGCTGCTGGAAAGCCGCGGGCTGCTGGAAAGCCGGCCGCAGTCGGGCTATTTCGTGAACCTGCGCCGCGACGACGGCCACGCGCCGGTGCGCGAGCTGCGGCCGTCGAAGCCGATCGCGATCTCGTCGTCGGTCGACGTGAGCCGGCTCGTGCTGTCGACGCTGCGCTCGATCGGCACGGACGACGCGGTGCCGCTGGGCTCGCCGTATCCGGACCCGAGCCTGTTTCCGTTCGAGAAGCTGAACCGCTACGCGTATGCGGCCGGCCGCGACAAGTCGCTGTGGGGCGTGACGGACGGGCTGCCGCCCGGCCATCCGCGCCTGATTCGGCAGATCGCGCGCCGCTACCTGGAAAACGGGATGTCGGTGGACCCGAACGAGATCATCGTGACGGTGGGCGCGACGGAGGCGATCAACCTGTGCCTGCAGGCGGTGGCGAAGCCGGGCGACACGATCGCGGTGGAATCGCCGACGTTCTACGCGATGCTGCACGCGATCGAGCGGATGGGGATGAAGGCGATCGAGGTCGCGACGCATCCGGAGTACGGGATCGACATCGCGGCGCTGGCCGCGATCGCGAAGTCGCAGCCGATCGCGGCGTGCATGGTGATGCCGAACTTCCAGAACCCGCTCGGCTTTCAGATGCCCGACGAGCGCAAGCGCGAGCTGGTTGAGTTCGCAACGAAAGCCGACCTGCCGATCATCGAGAACGGCGTGTACAACGAACTGTACTTCGGCAACATGCATCCCAGCACGCTGAAATCGTTCGACCGCCATGACATCGTGCTGCATTGCTCGTCGTTCTCGAAGAGTCTGACGGCCGCGTACCGGATCGGCTGGGCGCTGCCGGGCCGCTATCGGGAACAGGTCGAGAAGCTGAAGTTCCTGAACACGCTCGCGACGCCGTCGCTGCCGCAACTGGCGATCGCGGAGTTTCTCGAACGCGACGGCTACGAGCACCACCTGCGGCGGATTCGCAAGGCGTATGCGCAACAGGCGAACCTGATGCGGGCGATGGTGTCGCGGTTCTTTCCGGAGGGCACGCGCATCTCGAGCCCGGCGGGCGGCTACGTGCTGTGGATCGAGCTGCCCGCGCAGGTCGATGCGATGCGGCTGTACCAGCTCGCGCTGGAGCAGGGGATCACGATCGGCCCCGGCTACATGTTCTCGATCGCGGACAGCTACCGGAACTTCATCCGCCTGAACTACAGCAGCCCGTGGTCGCCGGAGATCGAACAGGCGGTCGTGACCGTCGGCAAGCTCGCCGCGCACTGTCTCGACTGACCGTACCGCCGTGCGTTGCGCGCCGCGCCCGGCGTCATGTCAGGCGGTACGACTGCGCGCCCGTGCCCGCGAGCGTGCCGCCGTCGACGATCAGGTATTCATTGCGGATCGGCTTGCCGTCGAACCAGCATTGCAGGATTTCCAGCGTGCCGGCCGCATAACGCGCCTGCGCGGACAGCGACGTGCCCGAGATATGCGGCGTCATCCCGTTGAAGGGCATCGCGCGCCACGGATGGTCGGCCGGCGCCGGCTGCGGAAACCACACGTCGCCGCCGTAGCCGGCGAGATGCCCGGACGTGACGGCATTCACGATCGCGTCGCGGTCGACCAGCTTCGCGCGCGCCGTGTTGATCAGGTACGCGCCGCGTTTCATCCGCGCGATCATCGCCGCGTCGAACAGGTGCTCGGTCGACGGGTACAGCGGGATCTGCAGGTTGACGATGTCGACGGCGCTCGCCAGCGACGCGGGATCGGCGTGATACGTGAGCGCGAGTTCCTGTTCGATCGACGGGTCGAGCCGGTGGCGCTGCGTGTAGTGCAGCTGCAGGCCGAACGGCTTCAGCCTGCGCAGTACCGCAAGCCCGATGCGCCCGGCGCCGACCGTGCCGAACTGCATCCCCTCGACGTCGTAGCTGCGCGACACGCAATCGGCGATGTTCCAGCCGCCTTGCTGCGCGACTGCGTGCGACGGCAGGTAGTTGCGCACCAGCGCGAGCGTCGTCATCACCACGTGTTCGGCCACGCTGATGCTGTTCGAGCCGGTGACTTCGGCGACGGTGATGTGCGCGCGCGCCGCGGCGTCCAGGTCGACATGATCGGAGCCGATCCCGGCCGTCAGCGCCAGCTTCAGCTTCGGCGCGCGGGCGATCCGGTCGGCCGTCAGGTACGCGGGCCAGAACGGCTGCGAAATCACCACGTCGGCTTCGGGGAGCCGGCGCTCGAATTCGGAATCGGGGCCGTCCTTGTCGCTCGTGACGATCAGCGTGTGACCGTGCGCTTCCATGTAATCGCGCAGCCCGAGCGCGCCCGATACCGAACCGACGAGTTCGCCGGGCCGGAAGCCGAGCGGGCCGGCCGGCGTTGGCGCGGTCTGGCCGTCCGCGTACCGCGTCACGACCGGAATCGTGTCGCGCACGTAGCGCGGCGGATAGCCGTCGACGGGATCGGGGTAGAGCACGCACAGAACGGTGGCCATCGGGAGCGCTCCTGATGAGGAAAGAGAGGCGGCACGCGGATTGCGCAGGTGGCGCGACGCGTGTGCGGCGTGGCGGATGTGTTGCGCCGCAACGTGGGTGACGTTCTACGCCCGTCATGGATCGCGTACAAGCTACAGTCCGCGTTTGCGTGCGCTGCGAGGTCGTCTGTACCTGTTATTTTCAGGAGGGATGTCGATAATGGGATCGTTACCTGACTTTCCGGGAGCCACGTCATGAGCGCAAGCGACGATTCGTCTTCGCGCCCCGATCTCGCGGCAGGCATCGCGCTCGACGATATCGCCGACGGCGCGATGATCGAGGGCCATGTCGGCGATGCGGCGGTGCTGCTCGTGCGCCGTGCCGACGAACTGTATGCCGTGGGGGCGCAATGCCCGCACTACGGCGCCCCGCTGGCCGACGGCCTGCTGGTGGGCGACACGATCCGCTGCCCGTGGCATCACGCGGCGTTCTGCCTGCGCACGGGCGAGCTGCAGCGCGCACCGGCGCTCGACGGGCTGCCGTGCTGGCGCGTCGAACGCCGCGATGGCCGCGCCGTCGTGCTCGATGCACGGCCGGCACCGGTGCCGCCTGCGCCGGAAGCGGCCGGGCTGCCGGCGTCGGTCGTGATCGTCGGCGGCGGTGCCGCCGCGATCGCGGCGGCCGTGACGCTGCGGCAGGAAGGCTATCCGCATCCCGTCACGCTGTTGAGCGCCGATCGCGATCCGCCGTACGACCGGCCGAATCTGTCGAAGGATTACCTCGCGGGCACGGCCGATGCCGACTGGCTGCCGCTGCGCGCGCCGTCGTTCTATACCGACCGGCGCATCGACGTGCGGTGCGGCACGCGCGTCGCGCGGATCGATCCCGCGCGGCACGCGGTCGAGCTGGCCGACGGCAGCCGCGTCGAATACGGTGCGCTGCTGCTCGCGACGGGCGCCGAGCCGAACCGGCTGACGGTGCCAGGCGCCGACCTGCCGCACGTGTGCGTGCTGCGCTCGCGTGCCGATTGCGACGCGCTGATCGGCAAGCTGAAAACGGCGCGCCGCTGCGTGGTGGTCGGCGCGAGCTTCATTGGTCTCGAGGCGGCCGCCGCGTTGCGCACGCGCGGGCTCGACGTGCAGGTCGTCGCGCCCGATGCGCGTCCGATGGCGCGTGTGCTCGGCGACGCGCTCGGCGATACGATCAAGGCGCTGCACGAATCGCACGGCGTCGTGTTCCATCTCGGCGCGACACCCGCGCGGATCACGCAGGACAGCGTGACGCTGTCGACCGGCGACGTGCTGCCGGCCGATGTCGTCGTGATCGGCATCGGCGTGCATCCGAACGTGGCGCTGGCGCAGGACGCCGGGCTCGCCGTCGAACGCGGCGTGACGGTCGACCGGTTCCTTCGGACGAGCGCGCCCGGCATCTACGCGGCCGGCGATATCGCGCGCTGGCCCGATCCGCTGACCGGCGAGCGGATTCGCCTTGAGCACTGGGTCGTGGCCGAGCGGCAGGGGATCGTCGCCGCGCGCAACATGCTTGGCCAGCAACGGCTGTTCGACGCGGTGCCGTTCTTCTGGAGCCAGCATTACGACCTGACGATTCGCTATGTCGGGCATGCGGAGCAATGGGACCGCGTCGAGATCGACGGCGACCTCGGCGCGCACGACTGCTCGATCGCGTACTGGCGCGGCAACACGCGGCTCGCGGTCGTGACGGTCGGCCGCGATCTCGACAGCCTGAAGGCGGAAGCGGCATTCGAGCAGCAGATTGCAGCCGCGTGACGGCGGCGTGACGACACGAACCAACCTGGAGTGGAGAAGAGATGAATTCCGATGTCCGTGCCCGTTTCGAAACCGAGTTCGCGCCGCGCATCGCCGCGCGCCTGCGCGGCCTGTACCCGCCCGGCGACGTGAAGGTCGACGTCGTGCCGCATGACGGGCAGGGCAGCCCGACCTGCGTCGACGTCGTCGGCCTCACGTCGACGGTGGGGCTGCCGAACCGGCTGAATGCGCGGCTCGCGTGGCGCGACGATGCGATCGCCGGTCTGCTCGCCGAGCCCGACCACGGCCGCTTCGACCGTTATCTCGCGGCGCTGCCGGTCACGATCGAGCGCTGGCAGATGGAACTGCCGGTCGATTTCAGCTCACGGACCCAGCGCGATCGCGAGATCCTGATCGGCGACCTCGATTTCGATGCGTGACCCGCGTGGTGCGATGCCGGCCGACGACGCGCCGGCGAACCGCGCGACGTTACCGGTCGCGCGTCTTGACGATCACGCGGCCCTGGTCGATGCCGCCGCGCAGCGCCTCGTCGCACGTGAGCCATTCGGGCGTGACGAGCTCGGGCGCGGGCAGGTCGACCGGCGCGCCGTCGCGGAAGATCCGCACCTGCGCGACCCACGCGCCGTTTGCGTTGCGCGTCGCTTCGACGCGTATCTCGTGATCCATGAAGGTATCGGTGGCTTGCATCGGTCGGGGCCCTCCGTCGTGCGTGAACGCGGTGCGTCGATCGTATCAGCATGGCGCGCGCCGCGCACTGGAAACCGGCCGAATTCCGCATTCGATTCGGCCTGCGAAACGGGAGCAAGCCTGTGGGCTTCGATCTGACCTTTTCCATCAAGGTGTTCGCGGCGCTGTTCGCGATCATGAACCCGATCGCGAACATTCCGGTGTTCCTGTCGCTGACCGAGGGCGCAGCGGACGGCGTGCGCCGCAAGGTCGCGCTGACGGCCGCGATCGGCGTGTCGATCGGCTGCATCGTGTCGGCCGTCGCGGGCGACGCGATCCTGCACGTGTTCGGTCTGACGATCGACGATTTCCGCCTCGCGGGCGGGCTGCTGGTGCTGCTGATCGCGCTGTCGATGCTGCATGGTTCGCCGAGCCGCCAGCATGCGCCGGGCGACGACGAAGGCGCGGATCCGGCGGCGGCCGAGCGCGTCGCGATCTATCCGCTGACGATCCCGCTGCTGGTCGGCCCCGGCACGATCGCGACGATGATCGTGCTCGGGCACAGCGCGTTCACGACCGGACAAGAGCTTGCGTTCGCGCTCGGGCTGGCCGCGTTTCTCGTGCTGCTGTCCGTCTCGCTGCTGTCGGCGCCGCTGATCGGCCATTACCTGTCGCCGCGCGTGACGGCCGTCACGCAGCGGCTGATGGGGATGATCCTCGCGGCGATCGCGATGCAGATGATCGTCGCGAGCCTGAAGGCCGCGTTCGGGCTGCCGCATTGAGCGCGGGCTGCCGGCACGCGACCGTTTGATTGCATGGAGTTGTCGATGAACACGCTGATCGTGTTGTCCTATCCCGACCTGGAGGCCGCCCGTCGCGCGCTGGCGGAACTCGGCACGTTGCGCGACCGGCACGTCGTCGCGCTGTCGGGCGTCGTGGTCGTCGAATGTACGATCGACGGACAGTTGCGCGCGCATTCGGTCGATCCCGGCCGCGTGTCGTCCGGATCGCTGCTCGACAGCGTGGTCGGACACATCGAATCGTCACTCGACGCGTGGCGCGAGCGGCCGGTGGACGACGCGCTGACCGATCGCGTCGCGCGCAAGGCGCGCCCCGGCGCCGTCTCGCTCGGGCTCGCCGCGACGCAGCTCGACATCTATGCGCTGAGTGCGGCGCTGGCGCCATTCGGCGGCGAAGTGACCGACACGACGCTGTCGATCGACGACGAACTGAAACTCGTCGAAGCGATCTCGAACGCGCGCGACGGCGGCCGCGGCGCGGCGACGGACTGACGCATCGCGCCGACAGACGCTCCCCGGAAACTCGAAGCCCGTTTGTCGATGCACGACAGGGTGCCGTGCGCGTCTTGCGCAGGCGCATACCTTGCTCGATCAGCTCGACGGTGAAATGCACCGTTTCCGCTATCGACAAGGAGGGCCAGACATGAAAGCAGTCGTATTTCACGGCATCGGCGACATTCGCATCGACACGATGCCCGATCCCGAAGTCTCCGCGGCGACCGACGCGGTCGTGCGCCTGACGGCCAGCGCGATCTGCGGCACCGACCTGCACATGGTGCGCGGCACGCTCGGCGGGATGAAACCGGGCACGATCCTCGGCCACGAAGGCGTCGGCATCGTCGAGGCGGTCGGGCGCGACGTGCGCAACTTGCGGCACGGCGACCGCGTGCTGATCCCGTCGACGATCGCGTGCGGCAGCTGCGCGTACTGCCGCGCGGGCTACACCGCGCAATGCGATGTCGCGAACCCGGGCGGCCCGCGTGCGGGCACCGCGTTTTTCGGGGGACCGGCCGACAGCGGCGCGTTCGACGGGCTGCAGGCCGAATATGCACGCACGCCGCTTGCGCATGCGAGCCTGATCCAGCTGCCCGACGCGATCGACGACGACCGCGCGATCCTGATGTCCGACATTTTTCCGACCGGCTATTTCGGTGCGCAGCTCGCGGAGGTGAAGCCGGGCGATACGGTCGCCGTGTTCGGTGCGGGACCGGTCGGCCAGTTCGCGATCGCGAGCGCCAAGCTGATGGGCGCCGGGCGCGTGATCGCGGTCGACCGCATCGCGTCGCGCCTGGAGATGGCCTGCGCGCAGGGGGCCGAGATCGTCGATTTTTCCGAGGACGATCCGGTCGACACCGTGTTGCGCTTGACGGGCGGGATTGGCGTCGATCGCGTGATCGACGCGGTGGGCGTCGACGCGATGCGCGCGACGCACGGGCCGGCCGCGGCCGATCGCGACGCCGCGCGCGCGTTCGACGCGGAAGTCGAGGCGATCGCGCCGCACCGCCGCCCGGCCGGCCGCAACTGGGTACCGGGCGACGGGCCGTCGCAGGTGCTGCAGTGGGCGGTGCGCGCGGTCGCGAAGGCCGGCACCGTCGCGGTGATCGGCGTGTATCCGCCGGCGTCGCGCGTGTTTCCGGTGGGCGATGCGATGAACCGGAACCTGACGATCAAGATGGGCAACTGCAATCACCGCACGGTCACGCCGCCGCTCGTCGAGCTGGTACGCAGCGGCGCGTTCGATCCGCTGTCGGTGCTCACGCGTTGCGAACCGCTGACGAACGCGATCGATGCGTATCGCGCGTTCGACGTGCGCGAGCCGGGCTGGATGAAGGTGAAGCTGACGCCATGAGGACGCGGAGAACCGAAACCGGGAGGACGGCGATGAACGATCGATACGACAACTGCATGGCCGCGTGCGATGCCTGCGCGCATGCATGCGACGCGTGCACGGCCGCGTGCCTCGCGGAGCGCGACACGCACGCGCTGGCCGACTGCATTGCGCTCGACATTGAATGCGCGCAGCTGTGCCGCTTCGCGTCGGGTGCAATGGCGCGCCGCAGCGTGCTCGCGCCAAGCGTCTGCGCACTGTGCGCGCACGCGTGCGACCTGTGCGCGGCCGAGTGCCAGCGGCATGCGCATGCCCATTGCCGCCGCTGCGCACTCGCGTGCGAAGCGTGCGCGGCGATGTGCCGCGCGATGGCCTGAGCGCGGGCGGCTAGGGCGTCCGCTGAACCCGGCGCGCGACGCGCTGCAGCAGCGCGTCGAGCACGGCCATCTCGACCGGCTTCACGAGATGGTCGTCGAAGCCCGCGCGTTCGGTTCGCGCGAGATCCGACGCACGCGCATGGCCGGACAGCGCGACACAGGTCGTGTCGCGCAGCGCATCGATCGCGCGCAGTTCGTACAGCAACGTGAAGCCGTCGACGTCGGGCATCGTCAGGTCGAGGATCATCAGGTGCGGGACGTAGTCGCGGGCGAGCGCCAGCGCTGCGTCCGCCCGGTAGGCGACGCGCGGTGCGTGTCCCTTCATCTCCAGGAGCATGGCGAGCGTGTCTGCGGAATCGCGGTTGTCGTCGACGACGACGATGCGCAGCGGCGCGGCGGCCGGCTGTGCGTGCGCGGCCGGCTCGGGCTCGCCGCCGCGTTCCGTGCGCCCCATCCGGTCGATCGGCAAGCGCACCGTGAACGTCGCGCCGCGGCCGGGCCCGGCGCTTTCGGCGGAAATCCGTCCGCCATGCAGTTCGACGAACGTCCGGCAGATCGCGAGACCCAGCCCGAAGCCGTCGACCGGCCGGCGCCCGGGCGCGCCTTCCTGCTCGAACAGGTCGAAGATCGTTTCAAGCGCGCCCTGCGCGATGCCGACGCCGTGATCGGTGACGCGGATCGCGACCACCGGCCCTTCCGTGCGCGCGCCGACGTCGATCCGTCCGCCGTGCGGCGAGAACTTCGACGCGTTGTCGAGCAGGTTGTGCAGCACCTGGACGAGCCGCGCGTCGTCGCCGTGCAGCAGCACGGCCTCGGGCGGCAGATCGACGTGGATGTGCTGCCCGCGCGCGGCCAGTTTCGGCTGGATGCTCTCGACACCGCGACACACGATGTCGCGCACGGTGACGGGGCGATCGTCGAGCGCGACCTTGCCGGCCGTGATGCGCCCGACGTCGAGCAGATCGTCGACGAGCCGCGTCAGTTGTCCGACCTGGCGATCCACGGCGTCGCGGCAGCGGGCGAGCGCGGGCGCCGGGTCCGGCAGGTTTTGCAAGATGCCGACCGAATGGCGCAGCGGCGCGAGATGGTTGCGCAGCTCGTGCGCGAGCATCGCGATGAACACGCTGAGCCGGTGCGTTGACGCTTCGAGTTCCTCGAGCCGCTTGCGCTCGGTCATGTCGCGCGTGATCTTGATGAAGCCGCACAGCTGGTTGCCGTGATCGTGCACGGGCGTGATCGTCACGCTCGCCCAGAACTGCGAGCCGTCCTGGCGCACGCGCCAGCCCTCGTCTTCGAAGCGGCCCTGCGTGGCCGCCCGGTCGAGCCCGTGCGACGGCCGGCCCGCCGCGATCGCGTCGGGGGGATAGAAGCGCGAGAAGTGCTGGCCGACGATCTCGGCGGCGCGATAACCCTTGATGCGCTCGGCACCCGCATTCCAGGTCGCGACGTTGCCGTGCGGATCGAGCATGAACACCGCGTAATCGGTGATCGAGCTGACCACTGTCTGGAAACGGAACTCGGCGAAGCGATGCAGCAGGTCGCGCGCGTCGGGCAAGCCGGGCGGCGTGGGATGCGAGCGAGGATCAGCGTCGTCTCTATTCATCGTTGCGTTACGGCGGATCGAAGGCGGGCAGGCAAACGCTGCCCGGCCGCCGCCGGGCGAACCGGCGGCGGCGACAGGAATCGGATTGGCACCCCGGAAAGCATAAGGGAACTCGATTCACCTGATCAATGGGCGCGCATCCGCTGTGCCATCCGCCGCCGCGGCGGCCGGAACGATGGCCGGCCGCCCGACGCGGCACGCCGGTTGCACGACCGTTCCGTCTGCCGGTTGGCCGGCGGCCGGGTGGTCGCACGCGACGGCAAGCCATGCAAGGAGATCGACATGAACAGCACGCTGAACCCCGACAACGAACCGGCCGGCCCGGACGACGACAACGCCACCCGCGGCCGTGACGGCCGCGCGCTGGGGCCGAGCGACTCGTCCGACAGCGGCAGCGACACGGCCGGCGCGCGGCGCCATCCGTTCGACATCGATTCGCCGCTCGACGAGCATGCGCTCGAACGCGGCGACGCGTCGCTCGACAGCGACACGGACCGCGCAGGCACTGGCGAGCGTGCGTCGGCCGACGGCGATTCGACGTTCAACGACGGTGCCGACATCGAACCCGACCGCACCGAGCGGCTGAGCGAGCCCGGCGGCACGCGGGAAGCGGACGATCCCGCCGAACCGGACGACGGCGGCGCGTCGTGATGCCCGGCGCGCAAAAACTGCAATCGCGTTGCAGATTGGCGCGCCCGCATGCGTCCGGTCGCGGCGTCCGGCGGCAGGGCGGCGATGCGGCATGGATGCATCGGGCATCGGCGGCGATACCGGCACGCGACTTGCGTTCGACCCGGACGACGCACGCCGCGACCCGGCATGGGGCCGTGCGCGGCGCAGGCGCGATCAAGGAGGGACACGATGCAACGACGATATCCCGGACGGTACGGCGCGCGCGGCATCCCGGACGACCCGGCGCGCTGGCCGGAGGAAGACCATGAATCGGCCTCCCGCCGCTTGGCGAGCGAGGACGTCGGCCCCGAAGACTGGGGCAGCGAATGGACCGAGCGCGCCGCGCGGCCGGCCGACCAGCGGCGCGGCGCGGCCGACGCGGACTGGCCGGGCGGCGCGCGCCCGCCGGCGCGGGGCGGCGAACCCGGCTACGGCGAACCGGGCCGCCGCGCGGAGGGCCGCGAAGGCCGCTACGGCGGCGAACGTGCCGATTTCCGCGGCCGTGACCGGATCGGCGGATACGGCGACGAGCGCGACCCGCGCGCTGGCGGCGCGCCGGACCGGTCGCGAGCCGGCAGCGCGGCCGAACGCGACGCGTTGCGACACCGCCGCGGGCCGAAAGGCTATACGCGCTCCGACGAGCGGATCCGCGAGGACGTCTGCGAGCGGCTGGCGCATGCGCTCGACATCGACGTGAGCGATGTCACCGTGCAGGTGCAGGACGGCTGCGTCATCCTGGACGGCACGGTCCCGGCGCGCTGGATGAAGCACGACATCGAGGATCTGGCTGACGGCTGCATGAGCGTGCGCGACGTCGATAATCGCGTGCGCGTGCGCCGCGAAGGCGAGCACGATACGGGCATGGTGCTGCATCCCGACCAGCGGACCGTCACGCCGACGCTGCCGGCCGCACGCGATCCCGAACCGGGCGCCGTCGTGCCCGGCCGCGAGCGCAAGCCGCACCATTGACGGCCGTGCACGCCGCGCCGCGATCCCGACCGCGAGCCGCTTACGCATGACGGCCGGCATCGACGATACGCGGCCCGCGCGGCGCGGCGGTACCGCGGGCCGCGACCGTCGCGACGAGCGCGGCCTGCGGCTGCGGATTGCGGCCGAACTGGGGCGCGCGATCTGGCATTACCGTGCCCGCGTTCTGGCGGCGATCGCGCTGCTGATGCTCGCGAAGGCGGCGGCCGTCGCGGTGCCGCTGCTGCTCAAGGACATCGTCGACGGCTTCGGCCGCGCGGCCGGCCAGCCTGTCGCGTGGCCGGTGCTGCTGCTGTTCGCGTACGCGGTCGTGCGCTTTGCGTCGAATGCGCTGAACGAAGTGCGCGACATGACCTTCGTGCAGGTCACGCAGCATACGGTCGCATCGTTTACCGTACGCACGTTCGGCCACCTGCACCGGCTCGGCGCGCGTTTTCATGCGCAGCGCGAGACGGGCGCGGTCGTGCGCGACCTCGAGAAAGGCACGGCCGGCATCGGCTACCTGCTCGGTGTCGCGGTGTTTACGGTCGTGCCGACGGCCATCGAGATCGGCTCGGTGATCGCGATCGTGATCGGCAAGTACGGCAGCGGCTTTACCGCGATCATCGTCGTCACGTTCGGCGTCTACGCGGCCTGTACGGTTGTGTTTACGCGCCGGCGGATGCGTGTCCAGCGGCGCGTGAACGCGCTCGAGGCCGAGTCGAACGCACGCGTGGTGGACAGCCTGCTGAACGTCGATACGGTCAAGTACTTCGCGCGCGAGGACGTCGAGCGCGACCGGCTCGAGCGCGTGCTCGACGCGTGGCGCGAGGCGGGCATCGACAACCAGTACGCGCTGTCGACGCTGCATATCGGCCAGAGCGCCTGCATCGGCGCGGGGATCGCCGCGGTGATGCTGCTCGCCGGCCAGCAGGTGGCGCGCGGCGCGATGACGGTCGGCGATCTCGTGCTGATCAACGCATACATCATCCAGATCAGCCTGCCGCTGAACGCGCTCGGTTTCGTGTTCCGCGAGGCGAACGACGCGATGACGAACGTCGAGCGGCTGTTCGGGCTGCTCGATGCACGCGGCAAGCCGGGCGAGGACGGCGATGCGCCGGGGGCGCAGCCGCTCGCGGTACGCGGCGGCGCGATCGAGTTCGCGCATGTCGACTTCGGCTACGAGCCGGGCCGGCAGATCCTGTCGGACGTGTCGTTTCGCATCGAGCCCGGGCAGACGGTCGCGGTGGTCGGCGGCAGCGGCTCGGGCAAGTCGACGCTCGCGCGGCTGCTGTTCCGGCTGTACCAGCCCGACGCGGGCACGATCCGGATCGATGGCCAGGACCTACGGCTCGTCACCGAACGCAGCCTGCGCGACGCGCTCGGCATCGTCCCGCAGGACACGATCCTGTTCAACGACACGCTCGCCTACAACATCGCGTACGGCAAGCGCGATGCGACGCGCGGCGACGTGATCGCGGCCGCGCGCGGCGCGCAACTCGACGCGTTCATCGAACGGCTGCCCGACGCGTACGACACGCGCGTCGGCGAGCGCGGCGTGCGGCTGTCGGGCGGCGAGCGGCAGCGGGTCGCGATCGCGCGCGCATTGCTGAAGGCGCCGCCGATCGTCGTGTTCGACGAGGCGACCTCCGCGCTCGACATGCGCGCGGAGCGCGCGATCCAGCAGGAGCTGATGCGCGTCGCCCGGCACCGCACGACGCTCATCATCGCGCACCGGCTGTCGACGATCGTCGACGCCGACCGCATTCTCGTGATGGAGCACGGCCGCCTCGTCGAACACGGCACGCACGACGCACTGCTCGCCAGCGGCGGCGTCTATGCGCAGATGTGGTCGCTGCAGGCAAAGCAGCGCGAACTGGCGCGCACGGAGGCGAAGTTCGCGCTGCAGCCGGTCAGGATCAACCCGCTCGTGTCGCAGGTGCTCGATTCGCTGGCGGACGACGCCGCGCGGCGCGGCGTGCCGGTGTTTCGCCACCTGTCGGACGAGGACCTCGTCGTCAACGCCGATCCGGCCGCGTTGCGGCGTTTCGTATGGGAACTGTGCCGCGGCGGGATCGACGCGAGCGGCGGCGGGCACCTCGAGGTGCGTACCGCGCGTCACGATCCGGAGGCGCGGATCACGATCGCGTGCGCGGACGCCGACGCGCTCGAGCTGTCGCTGCTCGACCTCGAACGGTTGCAGGGTGCGATCGAGGATGCCGGCGGCTACGTGGTGCGCGAACGCGACGATACGGGCGTGACGCTGCACCTGTCGCTGCCGATGTACGTGGTGGCGCCCGAGCCCGTGCAACCGGCCGGCGGCATGCCACCCTCCGATGCGCCGGCCAGGCCGCTCGACGGCCTCGTCATCGCGTGCGTGGACGATCACGACGAGGCGCGCGACGCGCTCGCCGCGCTGCTGCAGCTCGCAGGCGCTCACGTGCATGCGTACGCGTCCGGGCAGGCCTTGCTCGACGACCTGTGGCGCGCGCGCCGGGCGGACTGGCCGGCGCTGCTCGTCTGCGACATCGATCTCGGCGACGACGAGGATGACGGCTATGCGGTGATGTCGCGCGTGCGCCAGCTCGATGCCGCGCGCGACCGCGCGGGCCGTGCGCCGCTCGAGGCGCTCGCGCTGTCCGGCCACGCGCGCGAACGCGACCGCACGCGCGCGGTCGAGGCCGGTTTCCATGCCTACCTGACCAAGCCCGCGGTAGCGGCCGACCTGATCGCGGCGTTGCGTGCGCTCGCGTTTTCCTCTGGAGAATCCCATGCCGAACCTTCCCCGCCCGATGCCCGACACACTGATCGACCGACGCGCGGGTAGCGCGTTCGCGGACCGCCAGGCCGCGGTGGCGGCCGTCGAGCTGCTGCTGCCGAGCCTGTCGGCCGCGCTGCAGAGCGACTTCGTCGGCGACAGCGGCTGCCTGCACATCGTGATCATGGATCCGGCGCTCGGGCCGCACGACACGTCGTTCGAGGACGCGATTCTGTACGAGTTCTCGCTGCCCGACCCGAAGGACTGGGACGCCGACTACCGTGCCTATGCGCGCGCGAAGGCGCGGTTGTCGTGGGAGACGGGCCGCGACGGCCATGTCGTGCAGGCGCTGGAGCCGTACCGGTTACGCGCGGGCGACACGAATCTGTGGGGCGGCGTCGCGCTCGGCGGAATCGTGGTCGGCGTGTCGGGCGCGCAGCCGTGGTTCGACGAAGCGTTCGCGGGCTGCATCGCGCACTGCCTGCGCGCGCTCGCGAAGCACCGCGCGCAGGCGACGCCCGACGCGCTCGCGATCTGAGTTCGGCCGCGCGGTCCGTTTTTACAGCCGCTTATAAAAAAGCCAGCGATCGCCCGCCGGCGCCCGATGCGGCGCGGGCGCACGCGGCCCGGCACGGTTTTCGCTGTACCTCATGCACCGACGCTTGTCACGACAAGCGTCCCCCATCAGCAGCATGACGCTCGAACGTCGACAGGAGGTGCAGGTGAACGCGACTCACGAATCAGCCAGACCCGCGCTCGCGGGACGAACCGCGCTCGTGACCGGCGGTGGCCGCGGTCTGGGCGAAGCGATATGCGAGGACCTGGCGCGGCATGGCGCGCACGTGGTCGTCGCCGATCTCGACGGCGACCGCGCGGCGGCCGTCGCGCAGCGGCTCGAACGCCACGGCGGACAGGCGGTCGGCCGCCCGCTCGACGTGCGCGACGAGGCGTCGGTGCTGGAGGTGATCCGCGACGCGCGCGAATCGCTCGGCGATCTGGACGTGATCGTCAACAACGCGGCGATCGACGTGACCGCGCCGATCGACGACGTGAGCGTGGACGCCTGGCGCCAGGTGCTGATGACGAACCTGTTCGGCCCGTACCTGATGTGTCACGCGGCCGTGCCGATGATGAAGGCGCGCGGCGGCGGCCATATCGTCAATATCGCGTCGACCGCGTCGAAGCGGGCGTGGCCCAATGCGTCCGCGTACCACGCGACGAAGTGGGGGCTGCTCGGCCTGTCGCATGCGCTGCATGCCGAACTGCGCCCGAGCGGCGTGCGCGTGTCGGCGATCGTCGCGGGCGGGATGCGCACGCCGTTCCTGCTCGACCGCTTTCCCGACATCGACGAGGACACGCTGCAGCCGCCGGAGAACGTCGCGGCCGCCGTGCGCTTCGTGCTCGCGCAGCCGCCGGGTACCGTCGTGCCGGAAGTGATGGTGCTGCCGATGAAGGAGTCGTCATGGCCCTGACGCGCGAACGGCGGCTGCCCGGCGCGGTGCTGCTCGACAAGGACGGCACGCTGCTCGACGACGTGCCGTACAACGTCGACCCCGCACGCATGCGCCTCGCGCCGGGGGCGGCGCGGGCGCTGCGCGCGCTCGGCGCGACCGGCATGCCGCTCGCGGTCGTCTCGAACCAGCCGGGCGTCGCGCTCGGCCGCTTTACCGAAAACGAGCTTGGCGCGGTCCGCCAGCGTCTCGCCGAACTGTTCGAAGCAAACGGTGCGACGCTGGCGGATTTTTTTTACTGCCCGCATCACCCGCAGGGCAGCGTGCCGCGCTATGCCTGCGACTGCCTGTGCCGCAAGCCGCGGCCCGGCATGGTGCGCCGCGCGCTGGCCGCGCTCGGCGCCGTTCCCGAATGGAGCTGGATGATCGGCGACATCCTCGACGACGTCGAGGCCGGCCGCACCGCGCGGTGCGGCACGATTCTCGTCGATTGCGGTCACGAGACCGAGTGGCGCGTCGACGCGGCGCGCACGCCGCACCATGTCGTCGACCGGATCGACCTGGCCGCCGACATCGTCGTGCGCGAAGCCGTACGCCGGCACGGCACGTGGGGGCGGCGATGAACGCCGCCTGGCACCGCGCGCGCCGCATCCTGTGCGTGCGGCTCGACAGCCTGGGCGACGTGCTGATGACGACGCCCGCGCTGCGGGCGCTGAAGGAGGGCGGCAGCGGCCGCCGGCTCACGCTGCTGACGTCGCGCACGGGCGCCGCGCTTGCGCCGCACCTGCCGATGGTCGACGACGTATGGTGCTACGACGCGCCGTGGGTCCGGCATCCCGACGTGCGCGGCGACCCGGTGGCCGATCTCGACATGATCGACCGGCTGCTGGCCGGCCGCTTCGACGCGGCCGTGATCTTCACCGTATACAGCCAGAACCCGCTGCCCGCCGCGATGATGTGCTGGCTCGCGGGCATCCCGCTGCGGCTCGCGCATTGCCGCGAGAATCCGTACGAGCTGCTGACCGACCGCGTGCCGGAAACCGAGCCGGACGCCCATGTGCGCCACGAGGTCGCGCGTCAGCTCGCGCTGGTGCGGGCCGTCGGCGCGACGACGTCGGACTGGCGGATGGCGTTCGAGCCGGGCGACGCGGCCCGGCGCGCGGTCCACGCGCGTTTGCGGGCCGCGCTGCAGCGCATCGGCGGCGCGCGCCGGCCGGAGGCAGGCCGGGCGCGCTGGCTGGTCGTCCATCCGGGCGCGAGCGCGGCGTCGCGGCGCTGGCCGGCCGAGCGGTTCGGCGAAGCGGCTGCCGCCGTCGCGCCGCTGTTCGACGGCATCGCGGTGACGGGCAGTGCGGGCGAACGCGCGCTGATCGACACGGTGTGCGAACGCGCCGGGCCGCGCGCGGTGCCGCTGGCGGGCGCATTGCCGCTCGGCGAGCTCGGCGCGCTGATCGAGAGGGCCGACCTGCTGCTGTCGAACAACAGCGGCCCCGTGCATCTCGCGGCCGCGCTCGGCACGCCGGTCGTCGACCTGTACGCGCTGACCAATCCGCAGCACACGCCGTGGCGCGTGCCGCACCGCGTGCTGAACGTCGACGTTCCGTGCCGCAACTGCTACCGCAGCACATGCAACCAGCCGGGCCATCCATGTCTGCTCGGCGTGCGGGTCGACGATGTGGTGGCCGCCGTGCACACGCTGCTGCACGACCGCGCGCGCCATGCGCAACGCACGGCCGCACGGGCCGCCGCACGCGGCGCCGAGCCGGTCGCGATGTCCGCATCGAACGTGATTCCATTCGCGCACGTCATCACGAGGAACTGACGCATGCCAGACCCGATCCATACGCTCGGCATCAATGCCGCGTTCCACGACAGCGCCGCGTGCATCGTGCGCGACGGCGTCGTGATCGCGGCGGCCGAGGACGAACGCTTCACGCACGTGAAGCACGCGAAGCGCCCGGTGCCGTTCTCGACCTGGGAACTGCCTTACCACGCGATCGACTATTGTCTGGACGAGGCCGGCATCACGCTGGCGGACGTCGATCACGTCGCGTATTCGTACGACCCGTGGCTCGAACTCGACCGCGAGGGCGGCCCGCCGGTGCTGACGTTGCCGCTGTCGCCGTCCGCGCACTCGCCGCGCGACGACGGTGCGTCGCCTTGGCATCCGCTGTTCCTGTCGTCGATCGTCAACGCGCCGCGCCAGCTCGCGGGCGGCGCGCCGCATCATCTGCAGCGGCGTTTTCGCGGTGTCACGCACGACGGACCGTTTCGCTGGCATTTCGTCGAGCACCATCTCGCGCACGAGGCGAGCGCGTTTCTCGCGGCGCCGTTCGGGCGCTGCGCGGTGATGACGATGGACGGGCGCGGCGAGCGGGCGACGACCAGCTACGGCGTATTCGACGGCCGCAACTACCGGCGGCTCGGGCAGGTGAACCTGCCGCACTCGCTCGGGCTGTTGTACGAGCGCCTGACCCGCCATCTCGGCTTCCTGCACTCGTCCGACGAATACAAGGTGATGGCGCTCGCATCGTACGGCAAGCCGGTATTCGCCGACGCGATGCGCCAACTGGTGCGGTATCGCGGCGAAGGGCGCTACGACGTGGCCGATGCCGATCTGGTTGCGCTGTTCGGCGCGCCGCGTGAACGCGGCGGCCCGATCGAGCCGCATCATTACGACATCGCGCATGCGTTGCAGCTCGTGCTCGAGGAAACGACGCTGCAGGCGGTCGACTGGCTGGCCGCCGAGACGGGCGAGCGGCAGCTCGCGATGGCGGGCGGCGTCGCGCTGAACTGCGTGATGAACGCGAAGATCCGCGATCGCGGCCCGTTCGACGAGGTCTGGGTGCAGCCGGCCGCGGGCGATGCGGGCACGGCGCTCGGCGCGGCGTTGTGGACCGACTTCCGGATGCGTGGCGAGCGCGGCGGCTGGCGGATGGATCATGCGTATCTCGGGCCGTCGTACGGCGACGACGCGATCGAGGCGTTCCTGAAGGACGCGCAGCTGCCGTACCGGCGGCTCGCCGACGTCGCCGCGCAGACGGCCGCGCTGCTCGCGGAGAACCGTGTGATCGGCTGGTTCCAGGGGCGCATGGAGTTCGGCCCGCGCGCGCTCGGCGCACGCTCGATCCTCGCGTCGCCGATCGACCCGGACATGCAGCACAAGCTGAACCGGATCAAGGATCGCGAGGACTTCCGGCCGGTCGCGCCGGTGGTGCTCGAAAGCCGCGCGCATCACTGGTTCGCCGGCGGCCGGCAGACGCCGCTGCGCGCGCCGTTCATGCTGTTCGTCTACGACGTCGTGCCCGAACGCGCCGCGCGGATTCCGGCCGTGCGTCACACCGACGGCACCGCGCGCGTGCAGACCGTCGACGAGCGGCAGCATCCGCTGCTGCATGCGCTGCTGACCGAGTTCGATGCGCTCACCGGCGTGCCGGTGCTCGTCAACACGTCGTTCAATACGCGCGGCGAGCCGATCGTCTGCACGCCGCGCGATGCGATCGAATGCTTCTGGACGTCGCCGCTCGACGCGCTCGTGATCGGCCCGTTCCTGCTGGAGAAGCCGAGATGAACGCGCGCGCCACGCACCTGCCGCCCGTGGTGTCGGTCGTCGTGCCGACCTACCGGCGGGCCGACCTGCTCGAACGCTGCCTTGACGCGCTTTGCGTGCAGGTGTTCGACCCGACCACCTACGAGATCGTCGTCGTGGACGACGATCCGGCCGGCAGCGCGCGCCCCGTCGTCGACGCGTGCCGCGCACGCGTGACCGACGTGCCGGTGATCCGCTACATGACCGCGCCAGACACGCAGGGGCCGGCCGGCGCGCGCAACGTCGGCTGGCGCAGCGCGTGCGGCGCATTGATCGCCTTCACCGACGACGACACGATTCCCGACCCGACGTGGCTGCGCCACGGTGCGGCCGCGCTGCTCGCCGAGCCGTCGGCGGCCGCCGCGGCCGGCCGCATCGACGTGCCGCTGCGGCCGTGTCCGACCGACTACGAACGCGACGCGGCCGGCCTTGCGCACGCGGAATTCGCGACCGCGAACTGCTTCGTGCGTCGCGCGGCGCTCGAGCGGGTGGGCGGCTTCGACGAACGCTTCACGCGCGCGTGGCGCGAGGATGCGGACCTGATGTTCGCGCTGCGCGAGCATGCGGGGCCGATCGTCGGTGCCGACGCCGCGCGCATCGTGCATCCGGTGCGTCCCGCGCACTGGGGGGCGAGCGTCGGCCAGCAGTCGAAGGTGTATTTCGACGCGCTGCTGTACAAGAAGCATCGCGCGACCTACCGGCGCCACATCCGGCCGGTGCCGCCGTGGCACTACTACGCGGCCGTGCTGGCGGCGCTCGCCGCGATCGCGTGTTTCGCGGCCGGATGGCCGGCGCCGGGCGCGGCGTGCGCCGTCGTCTGGGCCGTGATCACCGCGGCGTTTTGCGTGAAGCGATTGCGCGGCACGCAGCTCACGCCTTCGCACGTCGCGGAGATGATCGTCACGTCCATCGCGATTCCGCCGGTGTCGGTGTACTGGCGCATGCGAGGGGCGCTGCATTTTCGGGTGCTTTTCCTATGATGCTCGACCAAGGTTTCGACGCCGGCGGCGCGCGCGGCCCGAGGCGGATCGCGGTATTTCGCGCGCTGCAGCTCGGCGACATGCTGTGCGCGGTGCCCGCGTTGCGCGCGCTGCGGCACGGCGAGCCCGATGCGCGCATCACGCTGATCGGCCTGCCGTGGGCGCGCGAGTTCGCGTCGCGCTTCTCGGACTACATCGACGGCTTCATCGCGTTTCCCGGCGCGCCCGGGCTCGCCGAGCAGCCCGAACCCGACGCGGCCACGCGCGAGGCGTTCGTCGCCGAATGCCGTTCGCGCGACTTCGACCTCGCGATTCAGCTGCACGGCAGCGGCGCGCACACGAACGCGATCGTCGCGTCGCTCGGCGCGATGCGCACGGCCGGTTTCGTGCCGGCCGACGGCGGCACGACCGCGCTCGATTGCGCGCTCGCGTGGCGCGACGACGAACCGGAAGTGACGCGCTACCTGGCGCTCACCCGCAAGCTCGGCTACGCGGATCGCGGCGACCACCTCGAATTCCCGCTTGGCGGCCTCGACCATGCGCTGTGGCAGGTACTCAGCGACGAACACGCACTCGATCCGGGGCGCTACGTGATCGTCCATCCCGGCGCGCGGATGGCGTCGCGGCGCTGGCCGGTCGAACGCTTCGCGCTCGCCGCGCGGCAGCTTGCCGACGACGGCTGGCAGGTCGTGCTGACCGGCACGCGCGCGGAAATGGCGCTGGCCGGCGCATTCGCCGAGCGCCTCGCGCGGCCGTGCGTGAACCTGTGCGGGCGCACGCCGCTCGGTGCGCTCGCGGCCTTGATCGCCCGCGCGCGGCTGTTGTTGTGCAACGACACGGGCGTGTCGCATATCGCGGCGGCGCTCGGCACGCCGAGCGTCGTCGTCGCGTGCGGCAGCGATACCGCACGCTGGGCGCCGCTCGACGGCGCGCGCCATCGCGTGCTCGCCAATTATCCGGCGTGCCGGCCCTGCATGTTCGACACCTGCCCGTACGGGCACGAATGCGCGACGGCCATTGGCGTCGGCGACGTGATCGGCCAGGCGGGCGACCTGCTCGCGAAGGAGAGACGTCATGTCACGTAAGCGGTTGCGCGTGCTGACCTGGCACGTGCATGGCAACTACCTGTATTACCTGTCGCACGCGCCGCACGACTTCTACCTCGTGACGAAGCCACAGCATCCGCCCGGCTATGCGGGCCGGGTCGGGCACCTGCCGTGGGGCGACAACGTGCACGAGGTGCCGGTCGAGTGCGTGCGCGACACCGAATTCGACTGCGTGCTGTACCAGCATGAGAATCATTACCGGCACGACCGCCTGCGGCTGCTGAGCGACGCGCAGCGTGCGCTGCCGACGCTGTTCGTCGAGCACGATCCGCCGCGCGAGCATCCGACCGACACGCTGCACCCGGTGCAGGACCCGAACGTGTTGCTCGTGCACGTGACACCGTTCAACGCGCTGATGTGGGACAGCGGCGTGACGCCGACGCGCGTGATCGAGCATGGCGTGCCGACGCCCGAGGGCGTCGAGTATCGCGGCACGCTGCCGAAGGGCGTGACGGTGGTGAACCATCTCGCGCGGCGCGGCCGGCGCCTCGGCGCGGACCTGTTCGAGGCCGTGCGTCACAGCGTGCCGATCGACCTGGTCGGGATGGGGTCGGCCGAACTCGGCGGGATCGGCGAGGTGCCGAACCCGGCGCTGCCGCAGTTCTTGTCGCACTACCGGTTCTTCTTCAACCCGATCCGCTACACGAGCCTCGGGCTCGCGGTGATCGAGGCGATGATGGTCGGGCTGCCGATCGTCGCGCTCGCGACGACCGAGATGGCGCAGCTCGTCCGGAGCGGCTTCAACGGCGTGGCCGATACGCGATTGAGCGTGCTGGTCGATGCGATGCGCATGCTGATCCGCGATCCGGAACTCGCGCGCGAGTGGGGCGCGGCTGCGCGCCGCGACGCCTGCGAACGCTTCGGCATCGAACGGTTCGCGCGCGACTGGGACGCGGCGCTGCGCGATGTGACCGCGTGACGCGCGCCGCTTACGGGTTCGCGGCGGGCGAATCGGGCGCGCTGCTGCCGTTTGGATTCGGCTGATATGCGCCGCCGCTGACCGCATTGCGCTCGTGTTCGGGCAGCAGCGCGAGGCGGTTGTACAGCGTCTTCAGGCTGATGCCGAGCGCCTTCGCGGTGCGCGGCTTGTCGCCGTTGAAGTGCCGCAGCGACGCGACGATGGAGCGCTGCTGCGTATGCGCGAGCGTCGTGCCGATATGCAGCGTCATCGCGTTGTGACGCACCTCCTCGCGTGGCGGCTGGCGGCGCGGCAACTGCAGTTCGATCTGCTCGTCGGCAAGGATGAACGCGCGCTCCAGCGCGTTGCGCAGCTCGCGCACGTTGCCGGGCCACGTATACGCGCGCAACGCCTTCATCGCCTGCGTGGACAGCCGCTTTCGCGTACGGTGCCGCGCATTCAGTCGTTCGACGATCTGCAGCGCGATATCGCCGACATCGTCCTCGCGCTGCCTGAGCGCGGGCACATGCAGCGCGACCGGCGCGATCCGGTAGAACAGGTCCTCGCGCAGCCGCCCGGTGCGCAGCGCCTCGACGGGATCGTGATGGGTGGCCGCGACGATCCGCACGTCGAGCGGAACCGGCTCGTGGCCGCCCACGCGCACGATCGTGTTCGTCTCCAGCGTGCGCAGCAGCTTGACCTGCAGCTCGGCCGGCATTTCGGCGATCTCGTCGAGAAACAGCGTGCCGCCGCGTGCGGCTTCGAACATGCCCACGTGCTGCGAAATGGCGCCCGTGAAGCTGCCTTTTTCGTGGCCGAACAATTGCGATTCCGCGATGTCGTGCGGTATCGCGCCGCAGTTCACGGGGACGAATGGCCCGCGCCGGCGCGGGCTCATGTCGTGAATGAGCCGCGCGACGATGTCCTTTCCGGCACCGCTTTCGCCGACGATCAATACGCTGATGCGCGTCGCCGCCACGCGCGATACCTTCAACAACAGATCCTGAATCGTACGCGAGCGACCGAACAGACGTGCACCCTCATCGACTGATTTCGACATGATGTGAGATCGAATTGGGAAAATATGACCGAATGCGTCGAAGCTGGATGAAAAAATGACGTGGCACACGTCGTTTTTCATGTATCGAGGATACATTTTGTGCCAATTTCGCGGCATTGAATCTGGCAATGCAGGTAGCGTCGACAGATAGATTTATTAGATGAACGACGAATGCGCAACCTCGTTCTTCTATACTGCCTAAGCACTTGTTTGTCAGTGCAGGACAGCTTGTCTGCCCGTTCGCGTACGGCGCAAAACGCGCCGCCGCGGCCTGCGCGGCGGCGCGTTTTGCGCCGTACCTGTCGCGGTGCCGGCCGACGATCGCGCCGGGCCGCATTTCAAGGAGCCTCGATGCCATATGTCCTGATCGTCGAAGACGATGCCGATACGCGAACGATGCTGGCCACGCTTGCGCGCACGCAGCAGCTTGCGTGCGATACGGCGGCCACGCTCGAAGAGGCGCGTACGCTGGTCTCGACGAATACGCCCGATCTCGTGCTGTGCGATCTCGTGCTGCCGGACGGCAACGGCATGGATCTGTTCGACGCGTTGCCCAAGCGCGCGCATTGCGAAATGGTGTTGACCACCGGCCACGCGAGCCTGGAAACCGCGATCGACGCATTGCGGCGCGGCGCGACCGACTATCTGGTGAAGCCGCTCAACATGCAGCGGCTGAACAGCATCTTTGCGCGCGTGCCGCGCACGACCGCGCTGCACGAGGAAATCGCGGAGCTGCGCTCGGAGCTGAAGCGCCTCGGCCGCTTCGGCCGCATGCTCGGCAGTTCGCCCGCGATGCAGGCCGTCTACGACGCGATCGGGCGTGTGGCGCGCACCGAGGCGTCGGTCCTGCTCACCGGCGAATCGGGCACCGGCAAGGAACTCGCCGCGCAGACCGTGCACGACCTGAGCCTGCGCCGCCGCGGTCCGTTCCTCGCGGTGAACTGCGGCGCGATCGCCGCGAACCTCGTCGAGAGCGAGATGTTCGGCCACGACCGCGGCAGCTTCACCGGCGCGGAGCGCCAGCACAAGGGCTTCTTCGAACGCGCGGACGGCGGCACGCTGTTTCTCGACGAGATCACCGAAATGCCGCTCGAGTCGCAGGTCAAGCTGTTGCGCGTGCTGGAAACGGGCCGCCTCACGCGACTCGGCTCGACGCGCGAGATCGACGTCGACGTGCGCATCGTTGCCGCGACGAACCGCGATCCGGAAGCCGCGATGGCGGACGGCAAACTGCGGCCCGACCTGTTCCACCGGATCAACGTGTTCCCGATTCCACTGCCGTCGCTGCGCGAGCGCGGCGACGACATCCCGATGCTCGCGGATGCGTTCCTGCAGCGCTACAACGAGGAAAGCGGCCGCAACCTGCGTTTCGCGCCGGCCGCGCGCGAAGCGCTGAAGACCTACGAGTGGCCCGGCAACGTGCGTGAGCTGCGCAACTTCGTGCAGCGCGCGAGCATCTTCACCGATGGCGACGTGATCGACACGCTGCCGCCGCCGATCATGGACGAGCTGTCGAACATGGTCGATTCGCACGAGGATCGCGTGACGGTGCCGTTCGGCACGCCGCTCGAGGAAGTCGACCGCAAGCTGATCCTCGGCACGATCGCCCAGTGCGGCGGCGTGAAGGCGCAGGCGGCCGAGGTGCTCGACGTCAGCCTGAAGACGATCTACAACCGGCTCGCGCAACTGGAAGACGAAGTGGAAAAACCGGATTCCTGATGCCGTCGCGATCGCGCTCATGCTCCCGTTCCCGTATCACGACGCGTCTCGCGATCGAGACGGCGGCGCATGCGTTCGATCTGCGGCGCGATCGCACGCCGTTCGCGCAGGATCCACGGCAGGCCGGCGAACGTGCGCGCGATCGCGCGTTCGCGGCGCAGCAGCGGCAGCCGGCGCACGGTGTGCAGCCATGCTGGCGCGGCCGGCCACCGGAGCCATGCGGTCCACACCGCGTTGCGGGCGGCGACGCTGGCGCGTGCCGGCCCGTCCCGGTGCGGCGACGGGTAGTGATGCACCGTGAGATGAGACGCATACACGAGCCAGTGGCCGGCACCGTACAGGTCGAACGCGAGCAGCGCTTCCTCGCCGCCGAGGAAGTAGCGCGGGTGATAGCCGCCGGCTTGCACGAACGCGTCGCGCCGGAATGCGGTCGCGCCGGCCAGCAGCCCGAGGATTGGGGGGCCGGGCAGCGCGACGGGGGCGTCGAGCGGGCTGTCGGCCATCGTCCGACAGGTCGGGTCCTCGCGCTGTGCGGGGCCAACCAGCACGCGCGCCGTGACGGCCGCGACGTGCGGATACGCATCGAGCAGGTTCGCGGCTTCGGCGATCGAACCGGGCGCCCACCACGTGTCGTCGTCGCAGAACGCGACGTGGCGCGTGCGCGCGACGGCCGCGCCGAGATTGCGGCCGGCGGCCCCGAGATTGGCCGGCGCATGCACGAGCGTCGCGTGCGCGAAGCGGTCGCGAATCAGCGCGGCCGTCTCGTGGTCCGACGCATTGTCGACGACGACGATCGCCGGCCGGTCGGGCAGCGCGGTGAGTTGCGCCAGCGTGCGCGCGAGTTCGGCCGTGCGCCGGCAGGTCAGCACGACGGCGGTCACGCGCGGCTCGGCCGGCGGCAGCGCGACGCGCGCGGGCGTTACGCGGATGTGACGTCGCATGCGAGCCGCCAGTACGTTTCGGGTTCGTGGAGATCGGCGCGCATATGAGGCTCGAACAGCGCAACCTGGCTCGCGTACGCGGCGACGGCGGCGGCTTTCGCGGCGGCGCCGCGCGACTGGCTGCCGGCCGGTGCGCCGACCGGATGCGCGATCCAGCCGCGTTCGCGCCAGTCGATCACGCGTTGGGCCATCAGGCCGCGGATACGGCGATACGGCACGTCTTCGTAGAAGCGCCAGACGCGCGACGCGTGCTCCGGCATGTCCGCGTTGTGCGGCAGCAGCGACAGCACGGCCTGCTGCACCTTCAGGTGATCGCGATGGAACAGGCCAACCGGCGCAAGCACGCCGAAGCCGTCGTGGGTATCGATCGCATCGGCCACGCGCGCGGCGATGGCGGTCGAGGCGGCCGGCACGCCGTACTGGTCGTCGAGGAAGTCGAGCCAGACGGGGTGCGCGCCGAGCAGTGCGAGCGCGCGGGCGTCCTCGGCGCGGCGCGCGCGCACGGCTTCGTCGGCGAAGTCGAAGCCGGCGCGGCGATCCCAGGGCGGTGCGGGCGTGCCGCGCGGCGGAATGCCCGCGAAGACGGTGACGACGATCGAACCGGGCGCTTGCGCGAGCAGTTGACCGCAACTGAAGACGGCATCGTCGAGATGCGGCGAGACGACGAGCCAGCGTGTCGGAATGTTCATGACGTGACGGTTCCCGTGGTGGGCGGCTGCGCCGCGGGTTCCGACGGGCCCGCACGCGCCGTGCCTGCCCGTCGCCGGTGTTCCCGCGAGGAGCGTGTCCGATGATCGACTTGATCCGGCCGCCGGCCGGAAACTACGCAACGGCGGTGATGCTGGTCGCGATCGCGACCGTGCTGCAGGCGCTCGCGATCCGTTTCGGCGGCGTGAACCTGCCGTTCGCTCTGTACTACCCGCTGCTCGCCGGCGCCGCATGGGCGACGTCCTTCCTGTTCGGCGTCGTGTCGACCGTCGTGAGTGGATTGCTCGTGTGGACGCTGTTCCTGTCCGATCCGGCCGCCTATCCCGCCCCGCTGCCCGAACGGCTTGTGCAGCTTGGTACCTTCTTGCTCGTCGGTGCGCTGGTTTGCGCGATCGCGTCGATGTTGCGACACACTCGGGTCGCGAACGACCGCGTGCGCCGCCACGAGGCCGCCGCGCGCCGGCAGCTCGAAGCGGTGCTGCGCGCGCTGCCGCACGGCGTGATCGCGACCGATACGAAAGGGCGGGTGACCTACATCAACGCAGCGGCGGCCGAACTCGCCGGCTGCCGGCCGGACGACGCGGCGGGGCGGCCCGTGCGCGACGTGCTGAAAATCGTCGACCGTGACGGGCGCCGCGTGCAGACGACGCCGCTCGACCGCGCGCTCGATGGCGCGGACGCCGTGTCCGACCGGCACTGGCTGCAACCGGATGGCGCTGGCGAGCCGGTACCGATCGTCGAGGTGGCGTCGCCGCTCGGCGACGCGGACGGCAACGTCGGCGGCGCGGTGCTGCTGCTGCGCGACGCCGGCGCGGATCGCGCGCGCGTCGACGCGTCGCGGTTGCAGCATGCGGTCGTCGACGCGTCGCCGGATGCGATCGTCGGCATCGACGCGAGCGGTCGCATTGCCAGCTGGAATGCAGCCGCTCAGCGGATCTTCGGCTACGACGAGGCGGACGCGCGCGGCCGCATGTTCGACACGTTGATCGCGATGCGCTGGTTGCGGCGCAATCCGCTGACCGCATCGTTCGACGCGATGCGCGAACCGGTCGGGCCGCTCGAGTTGCTGTGCGTGCGGCGCGACGGCCGGCGTTTTCGCGCGACCATGTCGGCGTGCCCGGTACGCGGCAACGCGCGCGAATGCGTCGCGCTGTCGCTGACATTGCGCGAAACCGGTGCGCAGCGCCGTCGCGACCTCCGCGCACAGCGTTCGCTGCAGGGCGCGCGCGATGCGCGCGACCAGGCCGACACGTCGAACCGGCTGAAGGACGAACTGCTGGCGACGGTATCGCACGAACTGCGCACGCCGCTGAACGTGATCTACGGCTGGATCGAGGTGCTGCGCAATTCCGGCGATCACGCGCTGCAGCACCAGGCCGTCGACGCGATCGACCGCAGCGCGCGCTCGCTCACGCGGATGGTCGGCGACATTCTCGATGCATCGTCGCTCGCGACCGGCAAGCTGCGGCTCGACACGACGCCAGTCGACCTCGTGCGGCTGTTTTCCGATTCGGTAGGCACGTTCCAGACGGCCGCGTCGTCGGCCGGCATCGCGCTCGAATTCGATTGCGACGCCGCGTCGTGCATCGTGTCGGGCGACGCCGAGCGCTTGCGGCAGATGCTGTCGAACCTCACGTCGAATGCGCTGAAATTCACGCCGGGCGGCGGCAGCGTGACGGTCCGGCTCGCGCGCGACGACACGCGCGCGGTATTGACCGTCGCCGATACCGGGCAGGGCGTCGCGCCGGAATTCGTCCCGTACGTTTTCGACATGTTCCGCCGCGCGGACGATTCGCCCGCATCGTCGCGGCGCGGGCTTGGACTTGGCCTGTCGATCGTGCGGCATATCGCCGAACTGCACGGCGGCCGCGTGACCGTGGCGAGCGCGGGCCGCAATCGCGGCACGACCTTCACGGTGACGCTGCCTGCCGGCTGGCAACCCGCTGGCGCGATGGCGTGGGGCATCGCGCAGGCGGTCAGGGAGCCGCGCGAGCCGTTCGCGCTCGATGCGCAGCGGATCCTGATCGTCGACGACGATGCGACGACGCGCGCGAGCCTCACGGCCGCGCTGACCACCTTCGGCGCGGCCGTCGCGATCGCGTCGTCGGGCCGCGAGGCGCTCGCGGTGGCCGCCGACATGCGGCCGACCGTGGTACTGTCCGATCTCGCGATGCCCGACGGCGACGGCTTCTGGCTGCTCGACGCGTTGCGGCGCGGGTCGACGAACGGCAGCGGCGGCCAGGCCGACGTGTGCGTGCTGGCCGTCACCGCGCACGCGGGACCCGCCGACGAACGTCGCGCGCTGGAGGCGGGGTTCGACGGTTACCTGTGCAAGCCGGTCGACGTGCGCGAGCTGGCAAGCAAGATCGCGCACGCGACGAAGCGCGACGGCTGACGCGCCGGCCGGGGCCGACAAGCCGTCACGTCGCGGGAGCCGGCCGGTTCTGCGTATGTACCTGCGCGAGCAGGTGCGACGCGATCCGCGTGCTGCGCACGAGGTCGCCGGGCGCATGGTGCGTGACCTGGCGCTGGATGAAATACCGGGCGGTGTGCGCGAGCCCGTTCGCCAGCGGCGTCGTCGCACGCCAGCCGAGCCGCCGATGCGCGGCGTCCAGGTTCGGCCGCCGCTGGCGCGGATCGTCGGACGGCAGCGGCCGGAACTCGATCGGCACCGTCGTGCCGACGATCCGCACGACCTCGCGCGCGACGTCGATCATCGCGATCTCGACGTCGCTGCCGAGATTGACCGGCTCGCACGCATCTCCCGGCTCCGCCATCAGCCGCATCAGCGCATCGACCATGTCGTCCACGTAGCAGAACGAGCGCGTCTGCCGGCCGTCGCCATACACGGTCAGCGGCGCTTCGGCGAGCGCCTGCGTGACGAAGTTCGACACGACGCGCCCGTCGGCCGGATGCATGCGCGGGCCGTAAGTGTTGAAGATCCGCGCGATCCGTACGTCGACGCCGTACTGGCGGTGATAGTCCATGAACAGGGTTTCCGCGCAGCGCTTGCCTTCGTCGTAGCACGCACGGACGCCGGTCGGGTTCACGCGGCCGCAATACCCTTCGTCCTGCGGATGGACATCGGGGTCGCCGTACACCTCGCTCGTCGACGCCTGCAGGATGCGCGCCTTCACGCGCTTCGCGAGGCCGAGCAGGTTGATCGCGCCGTGTACGCTGGTTTTCGTCGTCTGCACGGGGTCGCGCTGGTAGTGGACGGGCGACGCGGGGCACGCGAGGTTGTAGATCTCGTCGACCTCGACATAGAGCGGAAACGTCACGTCGTGCCGCATCAGTTCGAAGTTGGTGGCGTCGAGCAGGTGCGCGATGTTGTCGCGGGTGCCCGTGTAGAAGTTGTCGACGCACAGCACGTCGTCGCCGGCCGTCACGAGGCGTTCGCACAGATGCGAACCGAGAAAGCCGGCGCCGCCGGTCACGAGCACGCGTTTTCGATCGTAGCCCTTCATTACGTATTCTCCTTGCGGTGGGCGAGTAAGCCCGGCGTGGCGGCCACGGGCGTGCGCCGGCCGGTGCCGGCCGAGGTGCCGGCGCGCTGCGGGTGCGCGACGTCGCGGTAGATGTCGACGAGCCGGTCGGCCACGCCTTGCCACGTGTAGTGCCGGTGCGCGCGCAGGTAGGCGGCGCGCCCGAGGGCCTCGCACAGATCCGGTTGCGCACGCAACTGCACGAGGCGCGCGGCTAGCGCGGCCGGGTCGCGCGGCGGCACCAGGTAGCCGGTCGTGCCGTCGTCGACCGTCGTGCGGATGCCGCCCACGTCGCTGCCGATCACCGGCGTCGCGCAGGCCATCGCCTCGACCGGGGTGATGCCGAACGGCTCGTACCACGGCGTCGTCACGAACACGTCGGCGGCGCTGTAGTACAGGTGCAGCGCGTCGCGCTCGCGCCGGCCGACGAAGGTCACGCGGTTGGCGATCCCCAGTTCGTGCGCGAACGCGGCGAGCCGCGCGAGTTCCGGATCGCGCGCGGGGTCGGGCGTCGCCTGGCTGCCGCCGACGACGTAGAGGTGCGTCGGCCGCCGCGGATCGCGCGGCATGCGCGCGAGCGCGTCGATCACCGTGTCGATACCCTTGCGCGGCACGAGGCGGCCGAGCTGCAGCACGACGAACGCGTCCTGCCGCCAGCCGAGCCGCGCGCGCGCGTCGACGCGCGGCACCGGCCGGAATTCCTGAAGATCGAAACCGCACGGCACGATCTCGATGCGGGTCTTGTCAGCGCGATAGTGCGTGATCAGGTCGAGCGCGTCCTGCGGGCATTCGGCGATCAGGCGATCCGAGCGCCGCGCGAGCGTGTCCTCGATCGCGAAACGCGCGTCCGGGAACCCGTCGGCCGCGCCCTGGTGCAGGCGCCGCACGCGGCCGAGCGCGTGGAACGTGGTGACGAACGGAATGCCGAGCTGCCGCTTCACGCGCAGCGCGACGTCGCCCGACATAAAGAAGTTCGCGTGCATCACGTCGACCGGGTGGGGTTCGCGCCGCATGCGCGCGATCATCGCGTCCGCGAACGCGACCATGTACGGCAACAGCTTCTCCTTGGGCACGTCCGCCGGCGGTCCGGCCCGCACGTGGATCACGCGCATGCGCGTGCCGATCGGCACGACGTCCGGCAGGTGCGGATTGTCGCAACGCGTGTAGACGTCGACGTCGAGCCCGCGCTCGGCCAGTTGCTTCGCGACGTTCGCGACATAGATGTTCTGGCCGCCGGCGTCGACACCGCCGATCACCCCCAGCGGCGACGCATGTTCACTGATCAACGCGATTCTTTGCATGGCATTGCTCCCCGTATCGGGGCCGCGCAAATGGGCCGCCGTTGTCGCTCGTTCGGCAAGCGGCATGCCCGGTACATTGCCGGGGAAACCGCTTCCCGGCGTGCCGAAAAAATTACAACGCGTTGGATGAAAGGGCGTCCGATCGCGGTTTCCCGCGTACTTGCGCCGCTGCCGGCACGGCACACGACTTGCGCGGGGGATACGCACCCGCCGGCCAGGCCGGCCTGACGAAAGGAGGTCACGATGAAGTCATTCCCGCTGCAAGCCCGCTCTCCCCGCAACCGCCGTCGGCACGCGTTGCGCGCCGGCATGGCGGTCGCGATCGCCGCCGCCGCGGCGTGCGCGGTGATCGCGCCGAACGCGAGCGCGGCAGGCGACGCCGCCGCCGCCTCGTCGTCATCGCATTCGAGCACGGGCACGAAGATTCGCGACGCGACGATCACGACCAAGGCGAAAGCCGAACTCGTCGGCACGAGCGGCCTGTCGGCCGGCGACATCCACGTGAAGACGCGGCACGGCACGGTGACGCTCACCGGCAGCGTGCCGGACGAGCAGCAGCGCACGCAGGCCGTGAGCGTCGTGAAGCAGGTCGACGGCGTGCAGGGCGTGCGCGATCAATTGACCATCCGGCCCAAGTAACGGGCGCCGCGTCCAGGGAGTCCAGTGATGAACTGCATGCTCAAACCGGTCGGCGAACAGACGATCGTGATCACCGGCGCGACGAGCGGCATCGGCCTCGTCACCGCGCGCAAGGCGGCACGGCGCGGCGCGAAGCTCGTGCTGTTCGCGCGCAACGAGGACGCGCTGAACACGCTGTGCGAGGAAATCCGCCAGCACGGCGGCCTGGCGGTGCCGGTCGCCGGCGACGTCGGCAACGTCGAGGATCTGCAGCGCGCGGCCGCGAAAGCGGCCGACACTTACGGCGGCTTCGACACGTGGGTCAACAACGCGGGCGTGTCGATCTTCGGCACAGCGGCCGCGGTGCCGCTCGAGGACCAGCGGCGGCTGTTCGACACCAACTACTGGGGCGTCGTGCACGGCTCGCTCGTCGCGGCCGATCATTTCCGGCGCAAAAGCGATTTCCATGGCGGCGCGATCATCAACATGGGCAGCGAGGCGTCCGACGCGCCGGTGCCGCTGCAGAGCGCGTACGTCGCATCGAAGCATGCGGTGAAGGGCTTCACCGATTCGCTGCGGCTCGAGATGGAGTCGGACCGTCTGCCGGTGTCGATCACGCTGATCAAGCCGGCCGCGATCGACACGATGTTCGTGATGCACGCGAAGAACTACATGAACGTCGAGGCGAAGCTGCCGCCGCCGATCTACGACCCCGATCTCGTCGCCGACGCGATCCTGTTCGCGGCCGCGCACCCGCGCCGCACGCTGTTCGTCGGCGGTGCCGCGAAATTCACGTCGGCGAGCGCGTATCACGCGCCGCGCCTGTTCGATCGCGTGGCGGCCACGCTGTTCTCGCGCGGCCAGCGCACGGTGCGGCCGGCACGGCCACGCGACGACAACGCGCTGTACGAGTCGCGCCATGCGCTGCACGAGCGCGAAGGGATGGACGGCCCGGTGCTGCGCGGCTGCGCGTACAACGCGGTGGTGCAGCGGCCGAAGGTGGCCGGCGCGGTCGCGCTGGGCGCGGCGGCGCTCGTGTTCGCCGCGCTGGCGCGTTCGCGCCGGACATCCGCGTGATTTCATTCATTTGCGAAGGAGTTCGACATGACATCCCGACAACACACGGGCCACGAATACAGCCATTCGCGCGCGCACGAAGGCGAGCGCGTGCAGCAGGACCACGACAAGGGCGGCCACCAGACTGGGCACGGCAAGGCGCCGAGCCCGGTCGACGTGCAGAAGGCGCTGAAGGGCATGGACTATCCCGCGAGCAAGGCGGAAGTCGTCCAGTGCGCGGAACGTTCGCACGCGGACGCCGGTGTGCTCGACATGCTGCGCCGGATTCCCGATCGCGAGTACGCGACGCCGGCATCGGTATCGAAGGAACTCGGGCGGCTGATGTAAGTGCCGCCGCGTCGCGCCGCGCGGGTTGCCGCGCGCGGCGCCTGACCCGTCACGAGGAGGACGAGCATGGCGATGATCGTCGCAGGCCGCTTCACGACGTTCGATGAAGCGGAAGGTGGGGCGCGCCACCTTTACGAGCGCGCGTTCGGCCCGGACGACGTATCGATCTTCTTTCTGAATCCGGGCGGCCAGCATGCGCGCTTTCCGATCGGCGGCGACGTGTATGCCGATACGGCGGCGAAGCCGGGCGGCCGCGGCGCGATGATCGGTGCGATGCGCGGGTTGCTGATCGGCGCCGTCGCGGGGCTGGTCGTCTATGCGGTCGGCGTGCGCTACTGGTTCGTGCCCGCGGCCGGCGCGCTGGCCGGCGCGTATCTCGGCGCGTTCGGCGGTGCGCTCGGCCGGATGCGCGGCGAGCCGGCCGAAGGCAAGGGCACGCTCGCGCGGAGCGAAACGGGCGTGATTCTCGCCGCGCGCGTGACGCCCGACACGGCGAGCACGGCCGAAGACGTGCTGTGCGCGACTGGCGCGCGCTCGATCGAGCGCGTCGAAGGCGACTGGCAGGACGGCGAGTGGCGCGATTTCGACCCGGTGCGCCGGCCGGACGAACCCGCGTCGGGCGGCCCGCGCTGAGTACGCGCTTTCCTGCATGCGCTTGCAACGCCGACCGGGAAAACGCGGCAGCAGTGCCGCGCGCCCGCGGGTCGTGCGCGGCATGCCGCTTGCGCAGCAGGAACGGCACCCGTTCAAGGAGGAACCCATGACTACCGCACAGACTCCGCCGCCCCAGCAGCAGCGCCATCAACCCGGCACCGAGCGCGACATGCATCCGCAGCCGCGCGACGACGCGGCCGATTACATCGGCAGCGGCAAGCTGGCCGGCAAGGTCGCGCTCGTGACGGGCGGCGACAGCGGGATCGGCCGCGCGGTCGCGGTTGGTTTCGCGAAGGAAGGCGCGGATGTCGCGATCGTTTATCTGAAGGAGTCCGACGATGCGGCGCACACGAAGCGGTTGGTCGAGCAGGCCGGCCGGCGTTGCGAGGCGATCGCGTGCGACGTCGGCGAGCGTCGGCAGGCACGCGACGCGGTGGCGCGCACGGTCGAGCGGCTCGGCCGGCTCGACGTGCTCGTCAACAACGCGGGCGAGCAGCATCCACAACCGGGCATCGAGGACGTGACCGAGGAACAGCTCGAACGCACGTTCCGCACGAACGTGTACGGCATGTTCTTCTGCACGCAGGCCGCGCTGCCGCATATGCAGCATGGCGGGCGGATCGTCAACACGGCGTCGGTGACGGCCTATCACGGCAGCCCGAGGCTGCCCGACTACTCGGCGACCAAGGGCGCGATCGTCGCGTTCACGCGTTCGCTGGCGATCGAGCTGGCCGAACGCGACATCCGCGTCAACGCAGTTGCGCCGGGGCCGATCTGGACGCCGCTGATCCCGTCAACCTTCACCGCCGACCAGGTCGCGAAGTTCGGCTCGAACGTGCCGCTCAAGCGGCCGGGGCAGCCGGACGAACTGATCGACTGCTACGTACTGCTCGCGTCGGACGGCGCGAGCTACATGACGGGGCAGACGCTGCACCCGAACGGCGGCTCGATCGTCGGTGGCTGACGGCCGCCGGCGGCTTCCACGCAAGCACTAGGAGAAAGCAGATGAGACATCCGGACTGGACGATCGCGATGCTCGCCGCAGGCGCGCTCGCGGTGTCGGGGCTCGCCCGCGCGCAGGCGCCGAGCGAGCCGCCCGCATCGAATTCGCACGTGCCGGGCGGCGTGATCAATCCGTCGTCGGGCGCGGGCGATGCGCGGATCGCGAAGGCGCCGCAAGGCGGCGACGCGGAATTCATCGACAAGGCCGCGCTCGCCGGCAAGGCCGAGGTGCAGGCGAGCCAGCTCGCGCTGAAGCAGGCGCAGTCGCCGGACGTGCGCGCATTCGCGAAGCGGATGGTGAGCGATCACGGCAAGGCGAATGCAAGGCTCACCGAGCTTGCCGCGCGCAAGGGCATGAAGCCGCAGGTCGAACAGATTTCGGACCCCGACGTCGAGGCGCTGCGCGGCAAGAACGGCCGAGACTTCGACGTCGCGTATGTCGCGGCGGTCGGCCCCGACGCGCACCGCAAGGCGGTCGCCTTGTTCGAAAGCGAGGCGCGCGACGGCAGGGATCCGCAGTTGCGCGAATTCGCGAGCGCCACGCTGCCGACGCTCCGGCATCACCTGAGCATGGCGCAGGCGCTCGAACGCAAGGTGGGCGCGCGATAACGCGTGCCCGTTCAACCCCGGGCCGCATGCGCGGCCCGTTTTTTCCGGAGAGAGAGTCATGGCCCATCGGCAACCGAAACACGAAGGCATCCGCGAATTGCTCTGTCAGGCCTACGAAACCGAGCTTGGCGGCGCGAAGATCTACGAGGCCGCGCTGCAGTGCGCGACCGACGACGATCTGCACAAGGAGTGGGAGAAGTACCATCGCGAGACGCTGCATCACCAGGAGGTGCTGCGCAAGGTGTTCGAGACGTTCGGCATGGACCTCGACGCGCAGTCGCCCGGACGCAGCGCGGTCGCGGCCACCGGCCAGTCGCTGGTCCACGTGATCGAGCAGGCGCAGAAGCACGCCGATCCGGCCGTCGCGCAGGTCGTCGCGGCGGAATGCGTGGTGCTCGCCGAAACCAAGGACCACCTGAACTGGGAGCTGATCGGCTACGCGGCCGACCAGTTGTCGGGCGATGCGGCGAAGACGCTGAAGGACGCGCACGACGAGGTCGAGGCCGACGAGGATCACCACCTGTATCACACGCGCGGCTGGGCGCGCGAGATGTGGATCGAGTCGATGGGCTTCAAGGCCGTGCTGCCGCCGCCGGAGGAAGTGAAGAAAGTCGAATCGGCGGCCGAGGCGGCGCGCGCCGAACGCTCGCGCGGCAAGATGATGTGACGCGCGATGCGGAGCGGGCAGCCGTTCGCGCGGCTGCCCGGTTGCCGACGCAACCGTCTCGTGACGCTCAGGTGAGCAGGTCGACGATCATCGCGGCCACGGCCGCGGCCATCAACGCGACCGCGAGCCAGCCGAACGCTTGCGCTGCCGGACCGCTCCCGGGCTGCCCGGCAGCGTCGCGCTGCCTTGCGAGCAGCATCACGAGCACGAGCATCGGCACCGCCGCGACGCCGTTGAGCACGGCGCTCCAGTACAGCGCCCGGATCGGATCGATCGGGCCGACGCAGATCGCGATGCCGACGATCACACATAGCACCAGTACCGCGTAGAACGCGGGCGCGCGCCGCACGGGTTCGTTCAGCCCTTCGCGAAACCGCCAGGCTTCCGCGCAGCCGTACGCGGCGCTACCGGCGAACGCCGGAATCGCGAGCAGCCCGCAGCCGACGATGCCGAACGCGAACACGACGAACGCGGCTTCGCCGGCGATCGGCCGCAGCGCCTCGGCCGCTTGCGCGGTGGTGCCGATATCGTGCCGGCCGTGCGCGAAGAACACGGCCGCACCGATCACCATGATGCAGAACGACACCGCATTGGTGACGATCATGCCCGTCCACGTGTCGAGCGTGACGCGCCGCTCGGTGCCGGCCTGCGTATCGGTCTGCGTGCCGGTCCCCTCGTCGCGCTGTTCGGCCGCGGTTTCCTCGACTTCGAGCGCGGCCTGCCACACGAACAGGTACGGGCTCAGCGTCGTGCCGAGCACGGCGACCGCGGTCGTCGCATACGCGTGCGTGAACGCGATCTGCGGCAGCACGAGCGCATGCAGCACGTCGTGCCAGTCGACATGGACAAAGCCGAGTTCGAGCACGTACGCGATCAGCCCGAGCGTCATCCATTTCAGCCAGCGCGCATAGCGTTCGTACGACAGCATCACCTGCAGCGCGAGCGACGCGATTCCGTAGAGCGGCGCATACCAGTAGCCGCGGCCGCCGGCGACGAGCGCCGTCGCGTCGCCCATCGCCGCGAGATCGGCGCCGACGTTCACGACGTTGACCACCGCGACCATCACGATCAGCGCCTTCGCGAGACGGTCGGAGAAGTGCGTGCGAATGCCGGCGACGAGGCCTTCGCGGTTGCGGCGTCCGACGAAGGCCGCCGCGAGCTGCACGGCGACCATCATCGGCAGCGTGACGACGATCATCCAAAGCATGTTGAAACCGAACTGGCTGCCGGCCTGCGCGTAGACCGCGACGTTGCTCGGATCGGCATCGGATGCGCCCGCGAGCAGTCCTGGGCCGAGCCGCTGGTACCAGGGTTTCGCCGTGGCGGCGGCGGGCGAGGTCACGGCCGCCGGCCCTGCGCCCGGGTCCGGCGCACTCATCCGGCGTTGCCGTGTGCGCCGCGCGTGCCGCCGCGGCGTGTGTCGCGCGCGAGGTCCGATGCGGTGCGCAGCGCGTCGACGAGCGTCCGGTACGCGTGCTCGCGCGAATCGGCGCCGCGCGTGCGCAGCACGTACGACGGATGATAGGTCGCGACGACGAGTTGCCCGCCGGCGGTACGCACCGGCGCGCGCGTGCGCTCGAGCGTCGCGTCGTGGTCCTGCAGCACCGCGCGCAGCGCCGTGGCGCCGAGCGCGACGACCACCCGGGGGCGCACCGCATCGAGTTCGCGTTCGAGCCAGTAGCGGCACGCGGCCACCTCTCGCTGCGCGGGCGTCTTGTGCAGCCGCCGCTTGCCGCGCGGTTCCCATTTGAAGTGCTTGACCGCGTTGGTCAGGTACACGTGCGTGCGTTCGATCCCGGCTTCGCCGAGCGCGCGGTCGAGCAGGCGGCCGGCCGCGCCGACGAACGGCAGGCCCGCGCGGTCTTCCTGGTCGCCCGGCTGCTCGCCGACCAGCATGATCGACGCGTCGCGCGGTCCCGCGCCGGGTACCGGCTGCGTCGCGTGTTCCCACAGCGTGCAGCGGCGGCACGCGTCGAGCGTCGGCGGCGCGTCGTCTTCGGCGGACGACGGTGTTGAGCGGCCCGGCGGCTGGCGGGTCATGCGGCGCGCCCCGCGCGGGTCGACGCCGGATCGCGCCGCCATCGAGGGGAACGGGCTGGCGCTCGGCCTGTCGCCCGCGCAGCGGGGTGCAGACCGGACGGAGAAAGCCGCATCGCTCGCATCAAGGACTCCCGTGTCGACGATGCGAACGACGCAGCAACCGGCATGCCGCGTGCGGTCGTGACGGGTGCGCGGCTTGCGTGGCCGTCCGGTCCAACGACAGGAGAAACGCGATGCAACCCGATCCCGGCGACGATCCGGCCGCCGCCGACGTGCTGCTGTGGCGCGCGCCCGACAGCGTGCCGCGCCGCCCGCGCCGCGTGCTGGTCGTCGACGACTATCGCGACGCGGCCGACGCGTTGCGCCTGCTGCTCGAGGCGCGCGGCTTCGAATGCCGCATCGCCGACGATCCGTTCGCCGTGTGCGACGTCGCACGCGACTGGCAACCGTTCGCGGTGCTGCTCGACATCGCGATGCCGGGCCTCGACGGGCTGCAGCTCGCGACGCGGCTGCGCGCCGATCCGCGCACGGCCGACATGCTGCTCGTCGCGTGCAGCGGGTTCGCGTCGCGACGCGATTGCGAGGAGGCGAAGGCCGCGGGTTTCGACGCGCATTGCGCGAAACCGCTGACGCCGCACCGGTTGCTGGGCTATCTGGAATCGGCGAGCGGCGCTGGCGGTGGCGCTGCGAGCCCCGACGAGGACGTTACACGGCGCTTGTAAAAAGGCGGTCGGATCGCCTGCCGCATGCAGCCGGACAGGGCGCCAGGCGACGCTCGACGGGTTCGGCATCACGTGGGTCGAGGACGTCGGCCGAGGCTGCCGCGCGTTCACGCGTGCGTCCGGCGCGGCCGCGGCCCGCACGAAAACGCCCCGCGCGGGGCGGGGCGTGTCGCAAGCGGATACGCCGGCGAACCGGCGCCGCATCGTTGCGATCAGTGACGGCCGCGCGTGCGCGGATCGTCCAGTTCCTCGGTCGGGTCGGTCAGCCCGAGTTCGTCGCCGGCGCTCCAGTACGGCGCGCTGCCGTAGAACTCGTGCAGCGGCTCGGCCCATTGCGGGTCGGCCATCGCCGGCCAGTGGTCCTTGTCGAACCCCGGCGCGTTGCGGATCCGCTCGGACGATACCGACAGCAGGAAGCACTTGCGCTCGGTGTCGAGCGTGAGCGCGCTCCACGGAATCGCGTGCAGCTTGTCGCCGATGCCGAGGATGCCTCCGCTCGACAGCACCGCGTAGGCGATCCGGCCCGAGCGTACGTCGAGCATGATGTCCTTGATCTTGCCGACGTCGTCGCCGTCGGTCGTATAGACCTTGTTGCCTTCCAGCGTATCGGCCGCCATCACGTCGGGGCCGGGGCCGGCCGCGGTCGCGGCGCCCTTGCCGATGATGCGGGTCTGACCTTGATCGGAAGTCTGCATGGTTTCCTCCAGGCTGCGTGGGGCGCGACCGTGCCCGGGGCGGGCCCTGCGGGTCGCGCGGGTTGTCGGGACGGGCGAGGATCGCGCCGTCACGTCTGCTTCGGTTGCGACACGCTTTCGAGCGTGTTCGCGACGTCGTCGCGCTCGGGGCTCGCGGAGCGCGTCGCGATGTCCGCGAGCGACAGCATGCCGACCAGCCGCTTGTCGTGATCGACGACGGGCAGGCGGCGCAGTTGCGCGTCGGCCATGTAGTGCTGGATCTCCTCCAGCGAATCGTCGTCGAAGCACCATTCGATCGGGCCGGACGCGACCTCGTGGATCCGCGTCTCCGGCGGCTTGCCGGCCGAGATCGCGCGCACCGCCAGATCGCGGTCCGTCACCATCCCGATCAGCCGGTTGTTGTCGCATACGGGCAGCGCGCCGATGTCGTAGCGCTCCATCAGTTGCGCGGCATGACGGATCGAATCGGTCGGCGCGATGCGCACGACGTCCTGCGACATGATTTCGTTGACGCGATGCATGAAGTCCTCCTTGCGGGTGGGTACGGTGTGTTGGTCATCCGAACCAGCAAGCCGCGTGCCGCACGGCGCGCGCGGCCGCTCATGTGTCGCCGCGTTCGCGCTTGTCCTGCCGCGGCGCGTCGTCGTGCGTGCCGGGCGGCGTGTCGGGTTCGATACGCGTGACGCCGCCGGTCGCCGGCGGGTCGCTCGCCGGAAAGGTGTCCTCGAGCTGTTTGTCGATATGGCGTTCCGAGTGGCGAGTGTGCGTGCGGTCCTGGTGTTTCAGCGGCGGCGACGGGTCGTCGTGCCGCTCGTGGGCCGGCGCGTCGTGGCCGGACCGGGTCGAATCCTTCATCGCGAGGCTCCGTATCGGTGACGATGACGCGGGTCTTCCCGCAACGGACGTTCCCGGCGCGCGCGAGGCACGCGACTTGCCGCGTGAACGGCGACGACGAACACGACACGACGACGATGCGCGGCGCAACCGGTGCCTGCCGTGCGCGTGTCCAGCGGGAGGCACGATGACGATTCCGAAACGACGACCTGGCGTGCGCTACGAGGTCAACGTATGCGGCGGCGGATTCGATTCGGTGAAGCACCATTTCAACGAATGGAAGCATGAACCGCTGATCTACCGGCCCGAGCGCCGGATGTTCGAAGGCAAGGTCGACGTGCGGCCGCTCGGCGACGAGACGTTCGGCGCGACCGAGCCCGCGCGTTTCGCGCTGCAGCGCGCGTGCGAGCCGTCGGACCCGTATGCGCTCGCGGCACGCGTGACGGACGACGGCCGCGAGCTGTGGCTCGTGATGGCCGCGTATGACGCGTAGCGTGGCGCTTGCAAGTTTTGCAGTGGACGGTGTAGCGAAGGCACGGCGTGTCGGGGGAGCCGCTCGCATGCGCGTTCATGCCGGTCCGCGGGCGACGCGCGCGACGGCATGCGCATTGCGCGACCGCTGTACCCGAATGCGGCCGCTATCCGCAGTACGGTCCGAACCCGCAACGATGGAATGCCGATGAAACACGATCCCGTGCAGTGGCTGCAGCGACCCGAGCCGCCGATTCCCGACATCGAGCCCGACCCCGAACCGCCCGATCCGGACGACCTGCCGCCCGACATGCCGGAACCGCACCGTCAGCCCGCGGGCGACCCGCCCGGGACCGCGCCGCCGGAACGCGACCCGCCGTCGCGCGAGCCGCCGGTGCGTGCTTGGGCGGTGAGCAGGGTGCGACGAACCCATCGGGAGGCACCGCGATGAGCCTCCGCGTGAAACCCGGCATGCTGCGCGAGATCGCCGAGACGCTCGGCCGCCATTTCGAGGCGCGCGCGCTGCCGTTCCATGTCGAGGAACAGCCGGCGGGCGCGTTGCATATCGGCTTCCGGGTCGACGGCCATCCGGCATCGTTGACCGTGACGTTCGACGCGCGCGCATTCGCGGCGCTCGAACGGGCCGGCATCGAGCGGCAGCGCGGCACGCTCATGCGGGTCGCGGCCGAATTCGACGCGATGATGGCGCGCCGCGCACCGACCGCCTATGCGGGCGATTTCCATTTCAACCGGCTTTGAGCCGCCGATCCGAGGGAGGATTTCGATGAACACGATCCAGACGATCCGCGCGGGCGCCTGTGCGTTCGCCGCCGTGTGCGCGCTGGGCGCCTGCACGCAGCCGACGAACGGTCCGTACGGCGCCCATGCGGCGCCGCCCGCGCCGCCGGACGGCCGCGGCGCGCAGTCGACCACGACGATGCCCGATGCGAATACGCGCTACGACACGCGTCCGTCGCCGGGCAACATGATGCCGCAAGGCGCGGCCGGCGGTGAACCGGCCGACGTGCCGCCGCCGGGGCCGAACGGCGCGCAGGGCGACCAGCCGTTGCCGGGCACGCCGCCGCCGATGCAGTACTGAACCGGCGACGCATGACGTGAGGCAGGGGGCGGCATGAGCGAAATGCGTGCCCCAAACTTGCCGCCGGCTTGTAAAAAAGCGGCCCCGAGCGGCGGCGACTCGGGGTAGGAACCCGCGAGAGCCGCGGCGCAACGCGCTTTGCCGGATTGGCACGAAAGCTGCATGAATCCTGGACACGATTGAACACGAACCGAACCGTCAGGAGGCTTTCGATGCCCGTCTCGCTTGCGCTGCAGATGCGACAGCATCTCGCACTTACGCCGAGGCTTCAGCAGTCGCTGCGGCTGCTGCAGTTGTCCTCGCTCGAATTTCAACAGGAACTGCGGCAGGCGCTCGACATGAATCCGTTTCTCGAAGACGGACAGGGCGACGACGAACCTGCCGCCGATCCGGCGGCGCAGCCGGCCGAAACGGCCGCGCCCGATCCGGCGCCCGAACCCGACGAAGGGCGCCCGCCGGACGGCGAGGTGCCCTTTACGGCCGCGCCCGCGCCGCGCGGCACCAATCGTCGGGGCGACGACGGGGGCGGCCTGTCGCCCGGCGAATGGATCGCCGCCGAACCGTCGCTGCATCAGCAACTGCACGACGCGCTGCGGCTCTATCCGTTGAACAGGCGCGACCGTGAAGCCGCGCGCATGGTGATCGACGCGCTCGACGACGACGGTTACCTGCGCCAGGAGCTGGCCGAGCTGCTGGCCGCGGCCGATCCCGCGCTGCTGTTGTCCGAACAGGATCTCATGGTCGCGTTGCGGCTCGTGCAGATGCTCGACCGCCCGGGGATTGCCGCGCGTTCGCTGTCCGAATGCCTCGTGCTGCAGCTCGATGCGATTCCGGCCGGCACGCCGGCCCTGGCGGAAGCAAAAGCGATCGCGCGCGAGCATCTCGAGCGGCTCGCCCGCCGCGAGACGGCCGAAATCCAGCGGCGCCTGGGCTGCAATCAGGAGACGCTGCACGCCGCATGCGCACTGGTGCGCGGGCTCGACCCGCGCCCTGGCAATCACTACGGCAGCACGCGCGGCGACTACGTGGTGCCCGACGTGATCGTGCGCCAGGTGCGCGACGAGTGGATCGTGACGATCAACCCGGCCGTGCTGCCGCGCGCGCGCCTGCACGAGCGCTACGCGACGCTGTTCGCGCAGTCGAGCGGCGAGCGCGATTCGCCGCTCGGCCAGCAGCTGCAGGAAGCGCGCTGGCTGATCCGCAACGTGCAGAAGCGCTTCGACACGATCCAGCGCGTCGGCGAATGCATCGTCGCGCGGCAGCGCGATTTCTTCCGCTACGGCGAGATCGCGATGAAGCCGCTCGTGCTGCGCGACATCGCCGAGGAACTCGATCTGCACGAATCGACCGTGTCGCGGGCGACGGGCAACAAGTACATGGCCACGCCGCACGGCACGTTCGAATTCAAGCATTTCTTCCCGCGCAAGCTCGAGGCGGCCGGCCGCGGCGTGTGTTCGGCATCGGCGGCGAAGGTGCTGATCCGCGACATGATCGCGGCCGAGCGGCGTACCGATCCGCTGTCCGACGTCGCGCTCGCGGCGTACCTCGCGGGGCGCGGCATCCTTCTTGCGCGTCGCACGGTGACGAAGTATCGCCAGGCGATGAAGATTCCGCCGGCCGACCTGCGGCGTCGCGATGCCGCGTGACGGCTTGCCTGACGAATCCACCGCGCGAGGCTGCCCGCCGTAGCGGCCCGCGCACTCACGACAGGAGCGCAACCATGCCAGCAAAATCCCAGGCCCAGCAGCGTGCCGCAGGCGCCGCGCTGTCCGCCAAGCGCGGCGAAACGAAAATGAAGGATCTCAAGCCGCCGTCGAAGTCGATGGCCAAATCGATGAGCGAGAAAGAGCTCGAGAAAATGGCTTCCACGCCCGTGCGCGGCAAACCGAAACACAAGCACGATGCGTGACCGACGACGACGTTTGGTGACGACCGCTGTCCTTCAGGAGGGTTCCATGCTTCGATACGCCATCATCTTCTTCATCATCGCGATCGTCGCCGCCGTGTTCGGCTTCGGCGGCATCGCGGCCGGCGCGGCCGAGATCGCGAAGATCCTGTTCTACATCTTCGTCGTGATCTTCCTGGTCACGCTGCTGCTGGGTGTCGTGCGCCGATGAGCGATGCACCCGACCGTTCGCAGCGCGTGGCCGAACTCGAACACGCGCTCGCGATCGGATTTCCGTCGCAGTCGACCGTCGTCGTGCAGGCGGACGACGCGTCCGGCCGGCTGACGATCCACGTGTCGTGGGTGCGCGTGCCGTCCGACCAGGACGCGCGCGAATGGCGCTGCGCGGTCGACCTGCGGTTCGATCCGGACGTGATCGCGCGCTATGCGTCGCTCGACGCGGCCGACCGGCTGCGCGTGCGCACGCAGCTGTGCGATCGCGCGCGGCGCGCGGTCGACGAGTACAAGCCGCGCGTCGAGGATGCCGCGATCGAATGCAGCGTGACGCTCGACGTGACACGCACCGAATTCGACGCGGCGCTGCGTGCGCCCTGACCCTTCGCGGCCGGTCGCGGGTGCGGTTCCGCCCGCGCCGGCTTTCGCCGCTGTCCGCACGCGCGCGCCGTAGCGCGAGGGCGCGTGTAGCGGCGGCCTCACACATGCCACGAGGACTCTCGATGACCCATTCCCCCTCAGCCGGCAAGACCCCGCCGGCGCCGTCGCCCGACAGCGCGAAGTCGCGCCAGCTCGAAGAAAACCGTTCGCGGCCCGACCGCGAGGCGCTGCGCACCAACCAGGGCGTGCGGATCGCCGACAACCAGAACACGTTGCGCGGCGGCGCGCGCGGCCCGTCGCTGCTCGAAGACTTCATCATGCGCGAGAAGATCACGCACTTCGATCACGAGCGCATTCCGGAGCGCGTGGTGCACGCGCGCGGCTCGGCCGCGCACGGCGTGTTCCGCGTCTACGAACCGATGGCCGACTACACGAAGGCCGCATTCCTGCAGGATCCGGCCGCCGAGACGCCGGTATACGTGCGCTTCTCGACGGTGCAGGGGCCGCGCGGGTCGGCCGACACCGTGCGCGACGTGCGCGGCTTCGCGGTGAAGTTCTATACGGAGGAAGGCAACTACGACCTCGTCGGCAACAACATGCCGGTGTTCTTCATCCAGGACGCGATCAAGTTTCCCGACTTCGTGCATGCGGTGAAGCCCGAGGCGCCGAACGAGATGCCGACCGGCGCATCCGCGCACGACACGTTCTGGGATTTCGTGTCGCTGGTGCCGGAAGCCACGCACATGGTGCTGTGGCTGATGTCTGACCGCGCGCTGCCCGCGAGCTTTCGCGCGATGGACGGCTTCGGCGTGCACACGTTCCGCTTCGTGAACGCGGCCGGCGACGTGCGTTTCGTGAAGTTCCACTGGCGCCCCGTGAGCGGCGCGTATTCGCTGCTGTGGGACGAAGCGCAGCGGATTGCCGGCCACGACCCGGATTTCAACCGGCGCGACCTGTGGACGGCGATCGAGCGCGGCGACTATCCGGAGTTCGAGCTCGGCGTGCAGATGATCGATCCGGCCGATGCGGACCAGTTCGACTTCGATCTGCTCGACCCGACCAAGCTGGTGCCCGAAGAGCGCGTGCCGGTGCGGCCGATCGGCCGGATGACGCTGAACCGCAATCCCGACAACTTCTTCGCGGAAACCGAGCAGGTCGCGTTTCACCCGGGCCACGTGGTGCCGGGCATCGACTTCACCAACGATCCGCTGTTGCAGGGGCGCCTGTTCTCGTACACCGATACGCAACTGAGCCGGCTCGGCGGCCCGAATTTCCATGAAATCCCGATCAACCGTCCGGTGTGCCCGTTCGCGAACAACCAGCGCGACGCGATGCACCGGCAGACGATCAACGTCGGGCAGGCGTCGTACGAGCCGAATTCGACGAGCGGCGGCTGGCCGCGCGAGACGCCGCCCGCGCCGTCCGGCGGCGGCTTCGAGACCGTGCACGAGCCGCTCGAGGGCGAGAAGGTGCGCGTGCGCAGCGAATCGTTCGCCGATCATTTCTCGCAGGCCGCGCTGTTCTACCAGAGCATGACCGGGATCGAGCAGCGGCACATTCGCGACGCGTACTGCTTCGAGCTGGGCAAGGTGACGCAGCCGCGGATTCGCGAGCGGGTGGTCAACGACATCATCGCGCGCTTCGATGGCGGGCTCGCCGCGCAGGTCGCGGAACGGCTCGGGCTGCCCGCGCCGCACGCGGCCGCGACGCCGGCCGTCGCGCAGCGCTCGCCGGCACTGAGCCTGATCGGTCGCGCGAAGCCGGGCGTCCGCTCGCGCAAGATCGCGCTGATCGCGACGCCGGGTACGAGCCCGGCGCTCGTCGAGCAGGTGCGCGACACGCTGCAGGCCGCGCACGCGGTGCCGACGATCGTCGCGCCGACGCTCGCGCCGATCGGCGGCGTCGTGCCGGAGGCGACGCTGGCCGGCATGCCGTCGGTGATGTTCGACGCGGTATTCGTCTGCGGCGGCGACGACGATGGCGGCGACCTCGCGCACAGCGCCGACGCACGGCACTTCGTGCGCGAGGCGTTCAAGCACCTGAAGCCGATCGCGGCCGTCGGGGCCGGGCGGCAACTGCTCAGCGCCGCGCACCTGCCGGACCCGGCCGAAGGCGTGTGCGTCGGGCAGGCCGTCGATCTCGACGCCGTCCTGAAGGCGCTGTCGGACCACCTCGGCCAGCATCGCGTCTGGGCGCGCGAGCAGCAGGCGGCCGAGTTGCCGGCCTAGCGCCGCCGCGCGATCATGGACGTCGTCGTCGCGCTGTTCGGACAGGGCCGGATGCTCGGCCCCGGCCAGATGGCGCTGCGCGCGATTGTCGTGTCCGCGATCGCGCTCGTGCTGATCCGCGTCGCCGGGCGGCGCGCGTTCGGCCAGCGTTCGCCGTTCGACTACGTGGTCGGGATCCTGCTCGGCGCGATCCTGAGCCGCGCGGTGGTCGGCGCGTCGCCGTTCGTGGCGACCGTCGCGGCGTCGTTCGCGATCGCGCTGCTGCATCGCGCGATCGGCTGGGCCTGCGTGCGCTCGCGCCGGCTCGAGCGGCTGCTGGTGGGCGTCGAGCGCGAGGTGTATCGCAACGGCCGCTTCGACGACGCGCAGATGCGTGCCGCGCTGCTCACGCCGACCGACATCCGCGAGAGCGTGCGGCAGGCGCTCGGCGCGAACGACCTGTCCGACGTCGACGCGGCGATCCTGGAGTGCAACGGCCACGTCAGCATCGTGCGGCGCAGCCGCCGCCGCAGGCCGTGACTTGAGCCGGACCCCACACGCGGCAAGGAGGACATCGATGGCACGGATGATCTGGAAAGGCGCGATCAGCTTCGGGCTCGTTCACGTGCCGGTGCAGCTGTTCCCGGCCACGCGCACCGTGAAGCCGTCGTTCCGGCTGCTCGACAAGCGCTCGATGGACCCGGTCGGCTACCGGCAGATCAACAAGCGCACCGGCAAGGAAGTCACGCGCGAGGACATCGTGCGCGGCTACGAGTACGAGAAGGAGCGCTACGTCGTGCTGACCGACGACGAGATCCGCGCGGCGAACCCCGAATCGACGCAGACGGTCGACATCGTCACGTTCGTCGACGAGGACGCCGTGTCGTTCCTGTATCTCGACACGCCGTACTACCTCGTGCCGGACCGCAAGGGCGAGAAGGTCTATGCGCTGCTGCGCGACGCGCTGAAGGACAGCGGCAAGATCGGCATCGCGCACGTCGTGATGCGCGACCGCCAGCATCTCGGTGCGCTGATTCCGGTCGGGCCGCTGCTGGCGCTCGACACGCTGCGCTGGCAGGAGGAGCTGCGCCCGCTCGACGAACTGTCGGTGCCGGCCGACGACGCGAAACGTGCCGGTGTCAGCGCGCGCGAACTCGCGATGGCGAAGAAGCTGATCGAAGACATGTCCGGATCGTGGTCGCCCGACGCGTATCACGACACGTTCCGCGACGACATCCTCGAGCTGGTCGAGCGCAAGGTCCGCGCGGGCCGGATCGAGGAGATCGAGGACCGGCCCGCGCAGACGGGGCGTGCGGCGTCCAACGTCGTCGATCTGACCGAATTGCTCAAGCGCAGCCTGAAGGGTGGCGGGCGCGCGGGCGGTGGGGACAACGATGCGGATACTGAAGCATCGGCGCCTTCGCGTGCGGCCGGCGCGCGCCGCAAACCGGCGGCGAAAGCGCCCGCCAAAGGAGCGGCGAAGGCGCCCGCGAAACGTACGGCCGCGAAGCACGGCGCCACCGGTGCGCACTCGGCGAAGAAGGCCGCCGCGCGCCGCAAGCACGCCGCATGACGCCGCGTGACGGAGGATGACGCGATGGCAGGCAAGCTCGATCCGTATCGCCGCAAACGCCGCTTCGACGCGAGCCCGGAACCCGAGGGCGCGCACGGGCGGCGGCGCGCTTCCGCCGATGCGACTACGCGCACGGGGCGCAACGCGCGACCGGCCGCGCGCGCGGCCAGGCCGCTGCGCTTCGTGATTCAGGAACACCACGCACGGCGCCTGCATTACGACTTCCGTCTCGAGCTCGACGGCACGCTGAAGTCGTGGGCCGTGCCGAAGGGGCCGAGCGTCGACCCGTCGGTGAAACGGCTGGCCGTGCACGTCGAGGATCATCCGCTCGAATACGCGTCGTTCGAAGGCGAGATTCCGGCCGGCCATTACGGCGCGGGTTCGGTCGTCGTCTGGGACGCGGGCACGTGGACGCCCGACGGCGGCGTCGCACAGGCACGCGCCGGCTATCGTGACGGCAAGCTGACGTTCCGGCTCGACGGCGCGAAGCTGCACGGCGGCTGGGCGCTCGTGCGCAGCGGGCGGCAGCAGGGCCGCCAGGCGCAATGGCTGTTGATCAAGGAACGCGACGACGACGCGCGCGACGCCGAGACGTTCGATGTCGTTGCCCAGCGGCCGGGCAGCGTGCATGACGGACACACGCGGGCCGCGCGCGATCCGGCACCGGCCGACGCGGCGCCTGCCGCGCGTGCATCGCGCCGCGCCCGGCGCAACGCGTCGGACACGCGCGGCGCGGCGCACGGCGCTGGGCTGGAAAGGCCGCCCACCGACCTGTCGCAGGTAGACGGCACCGTGCGTGCGGCGTTGCCCGAGCGCGTCGCGCCGCAACTCGCGACGCTGGTCGATGCGCCGCCGACGCACGGCGACTGGCGCTACGAGGTGAAATTCGACGGCTACCGGATCCTCGCGCGGATCGCGGGTCGCGGCGCGCGGCGGCACGTCACGCTGATGACGCGCGAAGGCCGCGACTGGACCGCGAAACTGCGCTTGCAGCGTGATGCGCTCGCGGCGCTCGACGTCGACAACGCGTGGCTCGACGGCGAGGCCGTCGTGCTCCGCGACAGCGGCCTGCCGGATTTCCAGGCGCTGCAGAACGCGCTCGGCGCCGGGCGCTCGGACGCGGTGACGTTGTTCGTGTTCGACCTGCCGTTTCTGGACGGATACGACCTGCGCGACGCGCCGCTCGCCGCGCGTCGCAGGCTGCTCGAACCGCTGCTCACCGGCAGCGACCCCGCGCGGCTGCGCTACTCGCCCGATCTCGGCGACGATATCGCGTCGCTGATCGCGAGCGCGTGCGACACGGGGCTGGAGGGGCTGATCGGCAAGCGCGCGGATTCGCGCTATCGCGGCGGCCGCTCGCCCGCGTGGATCAAGCTGAAATGCAGGCGGCGGCAGGAGTTCGTGATCGGCGGTTATACCGAGCCGTCGGGCAGCCGGCATGGCTTCGGCGCGCTGCTGCTCGGCGTCCACGAGCCCGCCGCGGGCGGCAGGCGGCCGCGCGGCACGCCGCCGCTGCGTTATGTCGGCCGTGTCGGTACCGGGTTCGATACGCGCCTGCTCGACCGGCTCGCGGCCACCTTGCGCAAGCACGAACGCGCCACGACGCCGTTCGACCCGCCGCCGCGCGAACGGTCGCGCACGCGGGTCCACTGGGTCGAGCCGACGCTCGTCGCCGAATGCGAATTCGCGGAATGGACCGGCGACGGGATCGTGCGGCAGGCGGCGTTCGTTGCGCTGCGCGAAGACAAGCCGGCGCGGCAGATCGTCCGCGAGGTGCCGCGCCACACCGACACGGAGACGACGATGGATGGACCCCGCACCACGCACGACCGGCACCCGCCCGCCGCGCCTGCCGAAACCGCGCACGGCCGCCCGCCGCGTACGCGCTCCGATGCGTCGGCCGGCCGCATGCAAGACGAATCCGGTGCCGCCCGGGTCGGCCGGGTTCGCATCACTCACCCCGATCGCGTACTCGATCCGCAAAGCGGCACGCGCAAGATCGACCTCGCGCATTACTGGCAACGTGTCGCGCCGTGGCTGCTGCCCGACCTGAAAGGGCGGCCCGTATCGCTCGTGCGCGCGCCGGGCGACATCGCCGGCGAACTGTTCTTCCAGAAGCATGCGGAGCGACGCGAGATCCCGTTCGTCACGCAGCACGTAGGACTGGATCCCGGCCACGGGCCGCTGCTGTCGATCGACAGCGTCGACGCGCTGCTCGGCGCCGCGCAGATGGGCACGATCGAGCTGCATACCTGGAACGCGCATGCGTCGAACATCGAGCGGCCGGACCGCATCGTGTTCGACCTCGATCCCGATCCGGCATTGCCGTGGCGCGAGATGATCGACGCCGCGCAGCTCGTGCGCGGGCTGCTCGATGCGCTGGGACTCGTGTCCTTCTGCAAGACGAGCGGCGGCAAGGGGCTGCACGTGGTCGTGCCGCTCACGCGGCACGCGGGCTGGGACGACGTGAAGGCGTTCTCGCGCGCCGTCGCGCAGCACGTCGCCGGCACGTTGCCCGAGCGCTTCACCGCGACGATGGGGCCGCGCCACCGGCGCGGCAAGATCTTCGTCGACTACTTGCGCAACGGCCGCGGCGCGAGCACGATCGCCGCGTACTCGGTGCGCGCGCGGCCCGGCATGGGCGTGTCGGTGCCGCTCGACTGGGACGAGGTGCCCGCGACGACGGGCGGCGCGCAATGGACGATCGACACGCTGCACGAACGGCTCGATACGCTGAAGCGCGATCCGTGGGAAGACTATGCGAAGACGCGCCAGCGCGTCACCGCCGCGATGCGTGCGCGGCTCGGCGTGCAAACGTGAACGCGTCAGCGCCGGTGCTGCAGCCGGTAGTACCAGTTCATCAGCGGCGTCGCGGAGATCCCGTGCGCGACCACCGATGCGCAGACGACGGCCAGCACCGGCGCGGCGAGCGGGCGCACCGCATCGGACGGCCCGTGCTCGAGCGCGAACAGCAGGTAGTAGAACGAGCCGATTCCGCGAATGCCGAACCATGCCATCAGGCGCCGCTGCGCGTGCGTCGCGGGTGAACCGGCGAGCGTGAGCAGCACCGCGAGCGGCCGCACGGCGACGAACAGCACGGCGGCCAGCGCGGCGGCGCCCCAGGTGAACAGCGCGCCCGGCAACGTCGCGAGCACGCTGCCGACCATCGTCATCACGACGGCTTCCGCGATCCGTTCGAGTTCGATCGTGAAGCCGAGCACCGATTCGGCCATGAACGCGTGGGCCTTCTCCGGATGCTTTTCGGTCGCGACGACGTCCTCCGAATCGATCTGGCCGATGACTTCGCGCGGCTTGCGGTCGCCGCTCGCGCGATGCTCGACGCGCCGCATCGCGACGCCGGCCGCGAACGTCGCGATGAAGCCGAACGTGTGCGCGAGCTGCGCGGCGCCGAACGACAGCACGATCAGCGCGAGCGCGAAGAAGCCTTCGAGGCCGAGTGCCTGCGCATGGCGCGTGCGCAGCCAGCCGATCGTCCAGGTCGTCGCCCAGCCGAGGCCGCCGCCGATCGCGGCCGCACCCGCGATGCCCCACAGCGCGGCGAGCGCGAACGTGCCGGACAGCGGCGCGATGCCATGCGTCGCGTTGCTTGCGCCGCACAGCGCGAGCCCCGCGAGCGCGAACGGCAGCGCGATGCCGTCGTTCATTCCGCCTTCGCCCGACAGCGCGAAGCGGACGAGATCGCGATCGCCCGGATCGTGCACCTGCACGTCGTGCGCGAGCACGGGGTCGGTCGGCGCGAGGATCGCCGCGAGCAGCAACGCGGGGCCCCAGCCGAGCCCGAGCGCGAGCACCGCGCAGGCGGCGAGCAGCGGCACGGTGACGACCATCGCGAGCAGGCCGAGGCGGCACGGCACGAGCCACAGCCGGTCGGACAGCGGCACGCGCAGCCGCAGCCCGATCGCGAACAGCGACACGAGCAGCGCGATTTCGACGATTTCACGCAGCAGCCGGCCGTCGCGTTCCAGGTCGAGATGCAGCAGGCCGGCGCCGGCCGGGCCGAGCGCGATGCCGAGGATGAGATAGATCATCGCGGTGCTGCAGGGCAGGTGGCGCAACGCGGACGTCGCGAGGCCCATGCCCAGCAGCACGGCGCCGATGATCAGGTACCAGAGCGTCTCGTGCATGGGTGCGCTCGTGGCTGGCGGGCAACGCAGGCGCGCAAGCCGTCAGGGCTTGCGGCCGAACGCCTCGCGCAGTTTCCGCTTCGCGCGTTCGAGCGTCGTGCGGCGCGTTTTCGGGAGGTTGCGGCCCGCGCGGTTCACGTAGAAGTTCAGCATCGACATCGCCGACTGGAACGGCGATGCCTTGCGGCGGCGGCTGTGCTCGGCCGAACGCTTCAGCGAGGCGGCGATCGCGGCCGGATCGTCGGATTTGAAGATGTCGGGCTCGAGGTCGAGCGCATCGCTTTTTTGCGTGACTTCGCCCGACCAGCGCTTGCGGTGTTTCGGGTCGGCGCTGCGGGCGCGGCCGGCGCGGCGCGTGAGGCGCTTGCCGTGCGCATGGGAAGCGGAGGCGGAAGGCATGAAGGCGGCTCCATATGGGGTCGGGGGAGGGTCGTACGGTGAGAGGCGCCGCAAACCGCGTGCCGCGCGGCGCGCCGGTGCCGGCGACGGCATGGGCCTTGCTGAAAGGTACGGGCAGGCTTTTCCATGACCGCATCACCACCAGGGAGACAACACCATGGAGTCAGTATTGGAATCGATGTGCGTCGCGCGGCGCGTGCTCGCTTGCGCGGCTGTCGCGATCGTTGCGGCCGCGCCGGCCGCATGGGCCCAGAACACGCAGCGTCCGGACGAAGGAACGGGCGCACCGAATCCGTCGATGGACATGTCGACGCCAGACACCAACGGCAATACGGCCGCGCCGCCTCCGCCCGCCAGCCCGAAGCGGCACGGCGCGAAGCACGGCATGCCGTCGCACAGCGGGGCGGCAGGCCACGTGAAGCCGGGTGGCGGCCCCAACGGTGCGGGTGCGGGCGGCAGCGGTGCCGCGGGGGGCGGTGTCGGTGGCGGTACGGGCGCGGGCAACGGCGGCTCGCCGGGGTCGACGGGCTCGGGCGGCGGCGGGGCCGGCGGCGCGGGTTCGAGCGGATATTGAGGCGGTAATCGACGGTGTCGTGCCGGCGCGGCCGGCACGGCGCGATGGCGGCGCGGTTTCCAGGACCGGCGCACCGCCACCACGCAGGAGGACATCATGCAATCGAATTCCCGGATTTTGCTGGAGAACGAAGAGATCGACGGCGACGCGATCGACGCGGACGATCTCGACACGACGGTCCAGGTCGATGTCGAAACGGGCCGGATCATGTTCCATGCGGCATGGGCGCTCACGCCCGAAGCGCCGCCCGAGGCTGCGCGGCATGCGGTCGTGCTCGCACTCGACTGCGACACGATGGAGCGTTACGCGGATCTCGACGACGGCGCACGGATGCGCGTGCACGCGATGCTGCACGAGGCCGTGCAGCAGACGCTCGACCAGTTGCCCGACACCGACGAGCACCTGACGCTGACGGTCGAACTGACCGACGCGATGCTCGACGCCGCGCGACATCTGCAGTAGCCGTGGCGGATCGGCCTGCCGCATCGGATTACATCCCGTTGAAATCTTTGCAGCCGGTACGTGGCGACGTCGAATGGCCGGCCGCACGCACGCGCGCGGCGGCCTTCGCGTGATTGCGGGGTGGTTCCCCGGCCGGCACGCCGATTGCGGCGCAATCGACGCGGCACGACGTGTGCCGCCATTCCGACGGAGGCATTCATGAGCGGCAGGCTGGATCATTGCAGGGTGGCCATTCTCGCGGTCGACGGTTTCGAGGAAGCCGAACTCGTCGAGCCGCAGCGCGCGCTCGCGGCCGAAGGCGCGCAGGTCGACGTGATTTCGCAGCAGCGCGGCGAGATCCAGGGTTTCCGACACGTCGACAAGGGCGAGCGCGTGAAGGTCGACCGCACGTTCGACGAAGCGCGCGAAGGCGACTACGACGCGGTCGTGCTGCCCGGCGGCGTGGTGAACGGCGACGCGATCCGGATGCTGCCGGCCGCGCGTGAATTCGTGACGGCGGCCGTCGGCGCCGGCAAGCCGATCGCGGCGATCTGCCACGGCGGCTGGCTGCTCGTGTCGGCCGAACTCGTCGAGGGCCGCACGATGACGAGCTGGCCGAGCCTGCAGGACGATATCCGGCACGCGGGCGGCAAGTGGGTCGACGAGGAGGTGGTGCGCGACGGCAACCTGATCACGAGCCGCAAGCCGGCCGACCTTCCCGCGTTCAACGGCGCATTGGTCGATCGCCTCGCGGCGCGGGGCGCATAGCGCGATGCCGGCCGATTCCGCCCGCCAAGTGACGCTGACCGCCGCGCCGCCCGTGTTCGACGGGGCGGCGCTGCAGTTGCGTTTCGTCGTCGAGGTCGATGGCACGCCGCAGACCTGGGCGATCACGGTCGAAGCGCTGGAAGATCATTTCGGCGCGCGCTCCGCGCTGGAGGCCGACCTGCGCGACGCGTTCGAACGCGGCCGTGCGCGCATCGAGGCGGCATGTGCGGACCTGCTGGCGAACGGCAATGAGGGTGATGTCGTGCTGCACAGCGGGTATTTCCGGGCGCCGGCGGGCCGCGCGCGGGCAGGGCTGTTCCCTTCCGGGCGGCGCTGACCCGCGTGCCGTTCCCGTGCCGGGGTTCGGGCGCACCCGGCCCGCCGGCCTTACACGCGATTGAAAACTTTCCAGCCCGGCGTGCCCGCCGTCCGGTGCCACATCGCGCGGCAGGCACGCCGCCCGGACATCGATCGCCTCACGCCGGCTGGCACGGACCCTGCATGTTCATCCCGTTGCCGGCGCACGATGCGCGCCGCACGCCGATGCGGCGCCGGGAGCGCGTCGCGCGCAGCCGTCAACGGGGAAACGAGCATGCTGACCGCCCATGAATTTGCCGCGCTGTTCCTGGCGCATCACGCGCCGGAACAGATCCAGATCGATCGCGACGACATCGTCGCCCTCGTCGAACAACACCTGATCGTGATGCAGCACGACGACGCGTCGGGCGAGCACCGTCCCGCGCTGACGGCCGACGGGCTGTCGGTGCTGCGCAGCGTGCAGCGGCATGACGCGGCCGAATCCGGCGCGATCGGCCTGAGCGACACCGCCGACGCGTAATGTTTCGCGCTTGCGCGCTGCGCGCGCCGCTCACCGCGCAATCGCCACGGCCGCGTTGACCCGCACGACGGGCGCCGGGCCGTCGTGCGGCGGAGCATGCAGGAAGCGGTCGATCACGCCGGCTTCGAACAGCAGACAGTACGTCGACCCGCCGAACTGGAAATAACCGATCTCGTCGCCCTTGTCGACGCGCTGCCCCGGCACGACCTCGATCACGCACGACGACACGTCGCCCATCCCGACGAACACGGCCGCCACGGTGCCGATACCGGGGTCGTCGCAGGAAAAGGCGACCACCGCACGCGCGGCGACGGACGTCATGTAGCCTTGCGAATCGTTGAGTCCGGCAGGATCCGGGCCTTCGGCTTCGGCGACCGAGTAGTAGGCGCCGTCGACCCGGTAAGCATGCGTGACGACACCACGCACCGGCGCATGCCAGCGATGGTAGTTGTAGGCGCTGAGATAGGCCTGGTAGACGTCGCCGCCGACGAAGCGTTCGGCCAGCGACAGCCGCGCGGGCGTGAAGAGATCGCGCAGCGAATACGGCTGCGCCTTGATCCAGAACGTGTCGCGCAGCTTCACGTGCGTTTCGGTGTGATACGGCGCGGCCTCGCACGCGCTGACGATCACGTGCGGATCGTCGGGCGCCGCGACCGGCCGCGTGCCGTCGCGAAAGCGTCGCGTGAAGAAATCGTTCCACGAATCGAACCCCCAGTGCGGCTGGTCGTCGCGATACCGGAATTGCGACAGGCCGAGGCGCTCGTACGCTTCGTCGCAGAACCAGCCGTCGGGCGCCGACGTGTCGAGATGCGCGCGCGAGTGCGGGCCGCCGAGGAAGTCGCACCACACGGTCAGCATGCGCTTCAGGTGGGCGTTGACGGTCTGGTCGCGAAACACCGCGTGGCCGGACGGCATGCACATCGGCCAGTCCAGGAACGCATTGATCGGGCAGACGATCAGGCTCGCTTCGCTGAACGGCGGTGTGTAGGTCATCAGGTGGTCGAGCACCGTCATCAGTTCGCCGATCGACGCATAGCCCAGCCGGCGGCCCGATTCGACCGCTTCGTCGATCGCGCGGGTCAGGCCCATGCGCAACACCGCGTGATCGTCGAACAGCCGCGCGAGGTCCTGCACGGCCGGCGTGCGCAGGCGGTCGCCGGCATGCGCGTGCGCTTGCGCCGCGACTTTCTCGCGGAACGCGGCCATATGAGCCTCTTCGCGCGCCATCCAGTCGCCGAGCCGGCGGCGCGTGGCGGGCGGCGGGTTGGAATGGGTGGACATTGTCTCCTCCGGACGTCGGTTCGCGTGAAGCGCAGCAAGATGCCTGCCCGGCGGCGGCACCGGAATTGCGACGCTCGTTCGACGACTGTTTCATGACACGGGAGAGCAAGATGAACACGACTTCGAAGGCACGACAAACGAAGGAGGCCGAGGCGACCGACACGCGCCGCGGCGGCGGACAGCATACGGTGACGCCGACGCGCCCGCGGGTGCGTGCCACCCGGGCCGCGCCGCGCGATGCGCGACGGCCGACGGAGCACGACGCGAGCGGGCCGGTGGCGGCGCACGACGGCCACGGCGAGGACAAGCCGTTATGGGAAGACGACCGCGGGGCGATGCCGCCGGAAGAAGGGTCGTGAGGCCGTTATCGCGCAGCGGCCGCCGCACGGCGGGGCCGGCGCTCGGTCGTTGATGCGGACGATCGTGTGCTGCCGGCGCGCGGCACGCGCCGGCAGGGTGAATCGGCTTCAGCGTCCGGCACGCGCCGCAACGAGCACCGCGACCGGCAACCCGCTCAGGCAGCGCTCGAGCGCCAGCACGCCGTCCGTCGCATCGATCTCGGCGCGCCCGTCGAGCCAGTCCGTCCACGGCCCTTCCATCGCGCGCGGCAGCACGACCGCCGTATCGCCCCACCGCGCGGGTTCCACGCGCGGCAAGCCGGGCGTTTCGCCCAGCAACCGGCACGCGAGCCGCGTCGCGATCACCACCACGGCGGCCGTGTCGTCGCACCGCGCGAACGCGATCGCGTGACGTGCGAGCCTGCCGCGCACGCGCAGCGGCACGTACGCGCCCTCCGCGAAGGTCGCCGGCCAGCGCGCACGCAGCGCGAGCATCCGCTCGACCAGCGCCCGCTTCACGCGCGCATCGGGCCACGCCGGCAGGTACGACGCGACCGGTCCGTCAACGCGCTCGGCCGCCAGCGTGGCGAACGGCACGTCGCGCCGGTTGTCCGGATCGACGAGCGAGTGATCCCAGGATTCGGTGCCTTGGTACAGGTCCGGCACGCCGGGCGACGCGATCCGCAGCGCCGTCTGCGTCAGGCTATTGACGACACCGGCCGGCGCGATCCGCGCGACGAACGCATGCAGCCGGTGCGCGAAATCGCCGGGGCCGCGCGGCGTCAGGATCGCGCGGACGAACGCGTCGCAGTCCCGTTCGTAGCGCTGCTCGGGCGCCAGCCAGTCGGTATGCCGCTTCGCTTCGCGCAGCGCCTTCGTCTGCCACTGCGCGACGCGTGCGGCGAGCGCGTCGAGACCGGCCGCATCGTCGGGGGCGAGTGCGGGCGGCCAGCAACCGACGAGCGTCTGATACAGCATCGCCTCGGCGGCCGGCCCCGGCGCCCACGCGAGGTCGCGATGCGCGCGGCCGCGGTGCGGCAGGTTCAGCGCCGACCAGTCGAGCGACACCGCGCGCCACGCATCGGGCAGCTCGCTGAGCACCGCGAGCCGCGCCCGCGTGTCCTCGCCGCGCTTGTGGTCGTGCGTGGCCGTCGCGACGAGCCCGTGCGGCACGGTGCGCGCGCGGCGCCGGTTGCGCGCATGGAACGCGCCGCGCGACAGGCTGAAGTCGCCGGCATCGGCGCCGACCTCGTTGCGCGACAGCAGCCGGCCGTAGCGGTAGTGGGCCGTATCCTCGACGCCTTTCGCGGCGAGTGGCGCGGTGAGCTGCGCGAACGCGATGCGCGCCGCATGGCGCTCGGCCGGCGCCGCCCGCGGCACGCGCACGACCGGCAAGCCCAGCCATGCGGCGACCCGGTCGAGCGCGAACCGGTCGGCCGGCTCGACGGCTGCCCGCGCGCTTTCGTAGGCTTGCGCGAGCACGCGGAGATCGGTGTCGGCCAGCCCGTTGCGCGGTGACGGATAGGTGCGGTACACGGGCAGCCGCACCGCGAGTTCGCCAAGTACGCGCTGAATCGCGATCCGGCTGACGTCCCGCGTCGCGGGCGACGCGCGTGCGACGCCGTGCAGCAGCCGCGCGACCCGCGCATGCTCGGCGGCGAGCTGGCGCATCAGCACGCGCCGCTTGCCGTCGAGCACCTCTTGCGCGAACGTGCGCGATGCGCCCGACACGGCGGCCCAGTGCGCGGCGAGCGGCTCGGCGCCGGCGGGGTCGTGCAGCAGCGCGCCGACATCGTTCATGAAGTCGTAGCCGGTCGTGCCGGCGACGGGCCAGTCGGCGGGCAGCGCCTCGCCGGGCGCGAGGATCTTCTCGACGACGACGTACGGCGGTGCCCGACGCTGAGTGGCGAGTCGCGCATCCAGCCGCCGGCAGTACGCCGGCGGATCGGCGAGGCCGTCGACGTGATCGACGCGCAAGCCGTCGACAAGCCCCGCCGCATGCAGGCGCAGCGGCAGCGCATGCACGGCGTCGAATACCGCGTCGTCGTCGACGCGGACGGCCGCGAGCGTCGCGATGTCGAAGAAGCGCCGCCAGTTCAGTTCGTCGGCAGCCGTGCGCCACCACGCGAGCCGGTAGTGCTGGCGTTCGAGCACCTGGTGCAGGCGGATGCGCGAACGCGCGAGGCGCGGGTCGGCCCCGCGCAGCACCGCGTCGAACGCGTGCGGGCCGTGCGCGGCCGCATGATCGCGCAGCGCCGCATGCGCGGCGGCCAGCCGCGCGCTGTCGCGCGCCGGCGCGGCGTCGAAGCGTTCGGCGAGGGCGTTCAGGTCCGCGCGGTTCGCGAGGCGCAGGATCTCCGCATACGTGGCGGCGGCCACCGGCAGCCGCCGTCCGGGGCATGCGACGAAGAAACGTCCGGCGGCCGGGTCGACGCCGAGCGTGATGTCGCCGGCTGCGAGCGCGTCGGCATAGGGCACGCCGAGGCACGGCAGCAGCACCTTGCCGTCGAGGTCTGGATCGGGCGGGTGCCAGTCGATATCGAAGTAGTGCGCGTACGGGCTCGCCGGTCCCCATTCGAGCACGTCGTTCCACCAGCCGTTCGACGATCCGCCGACGCCCATGTGGTTCGGCACGATGTCGACGATCACGCCGAGGCCCCGTGCGCGCAGCGCGTCGACGAGCCGGACGAAACCGGCTTCGCCGCCGAGTTCGGGATTGAGCACGCCGTAGTCGACGGTGTCGTAGCCGTGCCGCGAGCCCGGCTCGGCCGTCGCGACCGGCGACAGGTACAGGTGGCTCACGCCGAGCCGCGCGAAGTAGTCGGCGTGCGCGGCGGCGTCGTCGAACGTGAAGCCCGCATGAAGCTGCAGCCGCAGCGTCGCACGCGGTGTCATGCGCCGCGCCTCGGTGAACGGCGCGCGTGTACGATGGCCGCGATGCGTTCGCGCACGTCGGCGTCGACCAGCGTGTCGATCGTGCGCGGCAGCCGCTGCCGCCAGTTCGGATGGCCGCACGGCGGCCCCGGCAGGTTCGGCTGCGCGTCGAGCGCGAGCAGATCCTCGAGCGGCACGATCGCGAGCGGCGACGGGCCGTGCGCGACGTACGCGAGGATCGCGCTCACCGGCGGCGCGGCGGCGGGCGGCACGGCGGTGCCGGCCGGTGCACAGCCGGCTTGCTGCATCGCGTGCCACAGCGCTGCGCGCTCGGTCGCGCGTGCCGCATGCGCGGCAGCGAGGCCGGGGGGCGGGACGGAAGGCGGGGCGGGAGGCAGCAAGGCGTCGCCGCTTTCCGGCGGCTGCACGGTGTCATGCCCGGACGGCGCGCTTTGCACGATCTCGTCGGCATCGTGCGCGCTGGCGTCGTCCGGCGCGGGGGCGGCCACCTCGCCCCTGGCAGGCGCCTCCGTTTCGCTGCGCGCCTTCGCGGCGTCGGCCGCGGCCTGTCGCCACGCCAGGTCGACCCCGCGCCACCAGCCGCCAACGGTCGGCAGATCGTGCGTCGACGTCGTCGCGATGGCGTCGCGGTCCCAGGCGGACGGCGGCCGGAATGCGCCGCCTGCGTCGCGCTCGAACCACAGCACGCGCATGCCCGCGATGCCCTGTGCGCCGAGTCGTTCGCGGAATCCGGCCGGCACGGTGCCGAGATCCTCGCCGATCGCGATCGCGCGATGGCGGGCCGCCTCGAGCGCGACGAGCCGCACGAGATCGTCCAGCGGATAGCGCAGGTAGGCGCCGTCGCGCGGCGAGCCGCCGTCCGGGACGATCCACATCCGCGCGAAGCCGAGCACGTGATCGATGCGGATGCCGCCCGCGTGCGCGAAGGCGGCGCGCAACAGGTCGACGAACGGCGCGAAGCCGTCGGCGCGCAGCGCGGCGGGCGTCCACGTCGTCACGCCCCACGCCTGGCCGGCCGCGTTGAACAGGTCGGGCGGCGCGCCGAGCGACACGCCGCGCAGCAGCGCCGTGCCGTGCGCCCACGCGTCGCTGCCCGCGCGATCGGAGCCGACCGCGAGATCGGCGATCAGCCCGGTCGCCATGCCCGCGCCGCGCGCGGCGTGCTGCGCGTCGCCGAGCGCGCGCGATGCGCACCATTGCAGGAACGTGTGGAACGCGATCGTGTCGGCATGCTCGTGCGCGAACGCCTCGACTTCCGCGGATCCCGGCATGCGCCACGGCGCCGGCCACTGGCGCCAGTCCGCGCCGATCCCGTGCTCGATGCAGAACGCCTGCAGCGCATCGAAGCGCGCATGCGCGTCGAGCGCCGCGCCGCCCGCCGCGCGAAACCGCTGGTACGTGTCGCGCGACGGGTCGTTGCCGGCGCGCCACGCGTCGAAGCACGCGCGCAGGCGCCGCAGCTTCATCGGCAGCACGCGCGGCCAGTCGATCAGCGGCGCATCGGCCGGGCCGGTGGGCACATGGTGCGCGCCATCGGCGCCCGGCACCGCGTCGCAGTCGAGATACGCGACGTTGTGCCAGCGCCGCGACGACGGCGAATACGGGCTGTCATGCGCGGGGAGTGCCGGATAACCGGCGTGCGTCGGGCTGATTGCGACGGCCTGCGCGCCGTGGCGCGCGACCTGCGCGACCAGTTGCGCGAGGGCCGTGTAATCGCCCGCGCCATCGTCGCCGCCGCGGCGCAGGCTGTAGAGCTGGGCCGCGATGCCCCAGCGGCCGCCCGTGTCGTGCGCGTGCGCCAGGGTGTCGAACGGGCGCGCCCGCTGCGGCGCGATCGCGAGCCCGATGCGCTGCTCGCCGATGTCGAGCGCGTGATAGCCGGGCATCGAAAGGGGCGGCAGCAAGCCGTGCTCGCCGGCACCGCCGACGCGGCCGTCGACGTGCCCGCCGGTCTCGAACGAGATCCGGAAGCGCGCGCCGGGCGGCGCGAGCGTCGCGGGCAGGGCGAGCGCCAGCCCGGCGTCGCCGGTCACGAGGCGCGGCGGCGCCGCGTTCCCGTCGGCGAGTGCCGCCGCGCTGTCGACCCGCTGGGCCGCGGTGCCGCACGGCCAGCCGAGCGCATCGACGAGCGCGGCGAGCGCGACGTCGTCCACCCGCCGCGCGACGCCGCCGGCGTCGGTCCAGTCGGTTTCGAGGCCGGCCGCGTGTGCGAGTACCGCGATCGAGACGTCGGTCGTCATGATCCTCCCAGTCCGTTCGCGCGGTGATGCCGCGCATCGTGGTTGACCGCGCCGTCGCGCCACGCGATGCAGGCCCGTGGCGGCATCCGCAAGTCGCGCAGCCGGTCGCGGGCGCGCGGCGGCGTCTCGAACACGAGCTTGCCGACCGGCAGCGCGGGCAGCACCGCATCGTGCGGGCCGAGGTTCAGCGCGATCGTCAGCGTGCTGCCGTCGCCGAGCCGCCAGCGCGCGACGAGTGCCTGCGGCTCGTCGTCGCCCGCGAGCAGGTCGACGCCGAGCACGTGCGCGCCGGGCAGATGCGGCGCCACGAGCGCCATGCGCACGGCCAGCGCGCTGCGGTAGAAGCGCTGCCAGGCGGCCGCGTCGGCCCAGGAGTCGTCGGGCGGGTGGTGCAGCGACGACCGGACGAAGGTCGCGATGTCGTTCGGATCGGGAATCCGGTCGCGATGCGCGGGATCGGCGAACGCGGGAAACGCCGCGAATTCGCGGCGCCGGCCTTCGCGCACGGCATCGGCAAGCGCGCCGCGATAGTCGGTGAAGAACTGGAACGGCTGCGTGCTGCCGTCTTCCTCGCCCATGAACAGCAGCGGGATCGGCGGCGCGAGCAGCATCAGCGCGGTGACCGCGCGTACCGCGTCGTCGTTCGCGAGCGCGCGCAGGCGTTCGCCGAACGCGCGGTTGCCGATCTGGTCGTGGTTCTGCAGGAACGTGACGAACGCGGTGGGCGGCAGGTGCGCGCTCGGCTCGCCGCGCGCGGCGCCGTCGTGCAGCGGCGACGGCTCGCCCTGGTACGCGAACCCTTCGGCGAGCGTGCGGGCGAAATGGCGCAGCGGCGCGTCGGCGTACGCGCGGTAATAACCGTCGCGCTCGCCGGTCAGCAGCACGTGCGCGCTGTTGTGGAAGTCGTCGTTCCACTGCGCGTCGAACCCGCCGGGGCCGAGCAGGCTCGCCGCGTTGCGCTCGTTCTCGAGCACCAGATGGATGTGGCGTGCGTTGCCCGCGTACGCGCGCACGCGGCGCGCGAGTTCGCGCAGCCACGCATCGTCGTCGATCGCGTGCGCGGCGTCGATGCGCAAGCCGTCGACGCGAAATTCGTCGAGCCAGTACAGCGCGTTGTCGATGAAGAACGCGCTCGTCTGCGGGCACGAGAAGTCGATCGCCGGCCCCCATGCGGTCTGCCGGTCCGCGCGGAAGAAGGCGGGCGCGTAGCGCGGCAGCAGGTTGCCCTCGGGGCCGAAATGGTTGTACACGACGTCGAGGAACACCTGCAGACCGAGCCCGTGCGCGGTATCGACGAGCGCCTTCAGTTCCTCGGGCCGCCCGTACGACGTGTCGGGTGCGAACGGCAGCACGCCGTCGTAGCCCCAGTTGCGCGCGCCGGGAAACGCGTTGACGGGCATCAGCTCGACCGCGGTCACGCCCAGCGCGGCGATCGACGGCAGCCGCCGTTCGACGCTCGCATAACCGCCGCAGGCGCCGACGTGCAGTTCGTACAGCACCGTCTCGTGCCACGGGCGGCCGCGCCATGCATCGTGGCGCCAGCGATAGGCGCCCGGATCGACGACCTGGCTCGGGCCGTCCACGCCGCCGGGCTGGAAGCGCGACGCGGGATCCGGCACGACGAGACCGCCGTCGAGCCGGTAGCGATACAGCGCGCCGGGGCCGCACGGCGCGACCGTCTCGAACCAGCCGTCGCCGACGGGTGTCATCGGGATCACCTGCTCGCTGTCGTCGTGCAGCTCGACGGCGGCTGCACGGCTCGCGGGCGCCCACAGCCTGAAGCGCGTGTGGCCGGCATCGATGCAGGTGGCGCCGAACGACGAGTCGAATGCATGCGTGCCGGACGGGCCGGCGGAACGGGTTGTCATGGCGATCCTCACGAAGGCGGGTCGAGCGGCACGGCCGCGACCGCGATCGCGGCCGCATGCGCGGCGACGTCGAGACCGTCGGCCGGCCAGGTGCGCGGGCCGGCGTCGGGCGTGGCCGTATCGACCAGCACGCGATACTCGAGCACCGGTGCGGGCGGCACGAACACGATCGTCTCGGACGACGCGTTCAGCATCACGAGCAACGCCTCGGTGCGCCCGGTGCGGCCCGTGCCGACCCGCCGCATCGTCAGCGCGCGGCGCTCGCGGTCCTGCCACGCGGGGACGGTCAGCGCATCGCCGTGCTCGTCGAACCAGCCGATCTCGGCCATCCCCGGCGCGCCGTCGCGATCGCCGGACGGATAGCCCGGCGCCGACATCACCGGGTACATGCGCCGCAGCGCGGCGAGCCGCGACACGAAGCGCATCAGCGTCACGGCTTCGTCGCCGCGCGCGAGATCCCAGTCGAGCCACGACAGTTCGTTGTCCTGGCAATACGCGTTGTTGTTGCCGTGCTGCGTGCGGCCGAATTCGTCGCCGGCCACCAGCATCGGCGTGCCGAGCGCGGTGAACAGCGTCGCGAGCATCGAGCGCGCGACGCGCGAGCGTACCGCGCGAATCGCCGCATCGTCGGTCGGCCCCTCGACGCCCCAGTTCGCGCTGCAGTTGTCGTCGCGGCCGTCGCGGTTGTCCTCGCCGTTCGCGTCGTTGTGCTTGGCCGAGTACGACACGAGATCGGCGAGCGTGAAGCCGTCGTGCGCGGTGATGAAATTGACCGACGCCCACGTATGGCGCCGGTGGTGGTTGAACAGGTCGGCGGAGCCGGCGAGCCGCGCGGCGAGTTCCGGCCGCTGCCCCGCGTCGCCGCGCCAGAAGCGCCGCACGGTGTCGCGAAAGCGGTCGTTCCATTCGGCGAAGCCGGGCGGGTGGCGGCCGAGCTGGTAGCCGCCGGGGCCGAGATCCCACGGTTCGGTGATCAGCTTGCGTTGCGAGAGCACCGGGTCCTGCCGCAATGCGTCGAAGAATCCCGCGCCGGGATCGAAGCCGTGCGCCTCGCGGCCGAGCGTGACACCGAGATCGAAGCGGAAGCCGTCGATGTTGAACGCGGTGGCCCAGTAGCGCAGCGAGTCCATCACCATCTGCAGCACGCGCGGATGCGACAGGTTCAGCGTGTTGCCGCAGCCCGTCTCGTCGACATGAAACCGCTGGTCGCCCGGCACGAGCCGGTAGTAGCTCGCGTTGTCGAGGCCGCGCCACGACAGCGTCGGGCCGAGCTGGTTGCCTTCGGCGGTGTGGTTGTAGACGACGTCGAGCACGACCTCGATGCCGGCCGCATGCAACTGGCGGATCGCGATGCGCATCTCGTCGAGCCGCCGCGTCGCGAGATACGCGGGCTCCGGCGCGAAGAACGCGGCCGTGTCGTAGCCCCAGTAGTTGCGCAGCCCGCGGTTCACGAGCGCGCGCTGCTGCAGGAACGCGTGGATCGGCAGCAGTTCGACCGTCGTCACGCCGATCGACAGCAGATGATCGACGAACGCCGGATGCGCGAACGCCGAAAACGTGCCGCGCTCGGGCACGCGCAACCCGGCGCGCCGCATCGACGCGCCGCGCACGTGCGTCTCGTAGATCACGGTGTTGCGCCATGGCACGCGCGGGCGCCGGTCGGTGCTCCAGTCGAATGCCTCGTCCACCACCACGCATTTCGGCATCGCGGGCGCCGAATCGCGGCGGTCCAGCGACAGGTCCGCGCGGTTCGAATGCACACGATAGCCGAACAGCGCGTCCGACCAGCGGAACTGGCCGACCAGCTTGCGTGCGTACGGGTCGAGCAGCAGCTTGGTCGGGTTGAAGCGGTGACCATGCTGCGGCTGGTACGGGCCGTCCGCGCGAAACCCGTACACGGTGCCCGGATGGGCGTTGGGCAGGTAGCCGTGCCACACCTCGTCGGTGCATTCGGGCAGGTCGAGGCGCGCGAGTTCCTTGCGGCCGGTCGGATCGAACACGCACAGCTGGATGCGCTGCGCGTGGGCGGAAAACACCGCGAAGTTGGTCCCGAGGCCGTCCCAGGTCGCACCGAGCGGATAGGCGCGGCCGGCTTCGAGGCGGGCGGGCAGGGCGGTCGGCATGGGGCGAATCTCCGAGTCGAGGGAGCGGGAAATCACGCGGGGGTCAGCCACAGCGTCGCGAGCGGCGGCAAGCGCAGGGTCGCCGACCACGCCTCGCCATGGGCGGGCACGGCCTCGGCCCACACGGCGCCGTCGTTGCCGGCGTTGGTGCCGCCGTACGGCGCGGCATCGGTGTTCATCAGTTCGCGCCAGTGGCCGGGGGCGGGCAGCCCGAGGCGGTAGCCGGCGCGCGGCACGGGCGTGAAGTTGCAGACGGCGACCACCAGGTGCCCGGCGTCGTCGCGGCGCGCGAACGCGAACACGCTGTTGTCGCGGTCGTCGCCGATCAGCCAGGCGAAGCCGGCCGCGTGGCAGTCGAGCGCATGCAGCGCCGGTTCGGCGGCGTAGGTCCGGTTCAGGTCGCGCACGAGCCGCTGCACGCCGCGATGGGCCGGCGCGTCGAGCAGGTCCCAGTGCGGCGTCGCATCGTGCGCGAACTCCGCCCATTGCGCGAATTCGCTGCCCATGAACAGCAGCTTCTTGCCCGGATGCGCCCACATGAAGCCGAAGTACGCGCGCAGCGTCGCGAGCCGCTGCCATGCGTCGCCCGGCATCTTCGCGACGAGCGAGCCCTTGCCGTGCACGACCTCGTCGTGCGACAGCGGCAGCACGAAGCGCTCCGAGAACGCGTAGACGAGCCCGAACGTCATCCGGTCGTGGTGATGGCGGCGGTGGATCGGGTCTTCGTGCAGGTACGCGAGCGTGTCGTGCATCCACCCCATGTTCCATTTGAAGTCGAAGCCGAGCCCGCCGTCGCGCGTCGGCGCGGTGACGCCCGGCCACGCGGTCGATTCCTCCGCGATGGTGACGACGCCGCCCGGCGCGGCCGCGCCGTGCAGCGTGTCGTTCAACTGGCGCAGGAACGCGACCGATTCGAGGTTCTCGCGGCCGCCGTACCGGTTCGGCACCCATTCGCCTTCCTTGCGCGAATAGTCGCGGTACAGCATCGACGCGACCGCGTCGACGCGGATGCCGTCGACGTGGTAGCGGCGCGCCCACGCGAGCGCCGACGCGACGAGGAACGCGCCGACTTCGGCACGCCCGACGTTGAACACGCAGGTGTGCCAGTCGGGATGCAGCCCTTCGCGCGGATCGGCATGCTCGTACAGCGCGCTGCCGTCGAACTGCGCGAGGCCGTGCGGATCGTCCGGGAAGTGCGCGGGCACCCAGTCGACGATCACGCCGATGCCGGCCGCGTGCGCGCGGTCGACGAACCGCGCGAAGCCGTCGACTGGCCCGAAGCGCGCGGACGGCGCGAACTGCGCGAGCGGCTGGTAGCCCCACGATCCGCCGAACGGGTATTCGGCGATCGGCATGAATTCGACGTGCGTGAAGCCCATCCCCTGCACGTAAGGAATCAGCCGCTCGGCGAGCTCGTCCCACGTCGCGCTGCGATTCATCTCCTCGGGCACGCGCTGCCACGACTCCGGATGCACCTCGTAGATCGACCACGGCACGCGGTAGCGGTCGGCGCGCGGCCGCGCGTGCATCCAGCCGTCGTCGTGCCACGCGAACGCGTCGAGCGCCGCGACGTCGGCGACGACGGACGCCGTGCGCGGCGGCGCTTCGGTCGCGCGCGCGCACGGATCGGCCTTGTGCGGCAGCACGCGCCCGTCGGCCGCGCGCAGCTCGTACTTGTAGCACTCGCCCGCGCCGATGCCGGGCACGAACAGCTCCCACACGCCCGACGGCCGGCGCAGCCGCATCGGATGGCGGCGGCCGTCCCACGCGTTGAAGTCGCCGACCACCGACACACGCTGCGCGTTGGGCGCCCAGACCGCGAAGCGCACGCCGTCGATGCCGTCGATCCGTGCGGGCGTCGCGCCGAGGCAGTCGAGCACGGCGGCCGGGTCGCCGGACGAGAGGCGCGCCAGTGCGGCCTCGTCGAGCAGCGTGCCGAACGCGTACGCGTCGTCGATCACCTGCCGCGCGTCCGGCCAGTCGATCGCGAGCCGGTAGTGAGTCGCGCCGCCGTTGCGTGGGATGGTTCCCGCGAAGCAGCCTGCGCGATCGACGCACGCGAGCGTCGCGAGTTCGTCGCCGTCCGGCGCCAGCGCACGCACGCGTTCGGCGCCGGGCAGCAGCGCGCGCACGACGGTCCGGTCGGCCTGCCCGTGCGGGCCGAGGCACGCGAACGGATCGGGATGGCGGCCGGCGAGCAGCGCATCGATATCGGTGCGGTCGAACAACGTATCGGTCATCGCGTGTCTCCGTCGTCGTCGGGTGGGCCGCCGTCGCCGAGCAGGCGTTCGACGAGCGCCGCGAGCCCGCCGACCGGCACGCTCAGCCAGTCCGGCCGGTTCGCGGCTTCGTAGCACAGCTCGTACGACGCCTTGTCGATCAGGAACAGCGCGAGCAGGCGGTCGGCATAGCGCGGATCGACGAAGCGCGCGGGAGCGAGATCGGCGGCCGTGCGATAGCAGTCGACGAAGCGGTCGGCGGCCGCCTGTCCGAAGCGGTCGAACAGCGCACGCTTGCGGCCGGCCGCCTGCGGCGGCGCCTTCTCGATCGCGAACTGCGCGGTCGCGCTCACGTACGACAGCGAACGCAGCAGGCCGGCGACGTCGCGCAGCGGATGCGATTTCGCGCGGCGGTGCGCGAGCGGGCGCGCCGGTTCGCCCTCGAAGTCGATCAGCAGCGCGTCGCCCTGGACGTCGAGCACCTGGCCGAGATGGAAATCGCCGTGAATCCGCAGGCATTGCGCGTCGAGCGTGCGCGGCACGAGGTCGCCGAGCGCCTGCACGGCGGCGTCGCGCGACGCGAGCAGCGTGTCGGCCGTCGCGCGCATCGCGGGGTCGAGCGTATCGAGCCGCGTGCGCAGCACGTCGAGCGCGCGCTCGAACGACGCGATCGCGTCCGCGCACCAGCCGTCGACGTGGTCGGGCGTGGCATGCTCCGGTGCGAACGCGGGGTCGCCGGACGGCTGTGCGAGCGCGACGTGCAACTGGCCGAGCCGCGTGCCGATGATGCCCGCGAACGCCGCGTAGCCGAGCAGCGCATCGGGTGCTTCGTCCGCGTCGGCCGTTTCTTCGTCGTCCGCGGCCGGCAGCGCGAGTTCGTCGACCGCCCGCCGCAGGAAGTCGAACGACCGTGTCCACGCGTCGCCCTGGTTGTCGACGTAGCGTTGCAGGATCGCGACCGTGTGCGGCGTGCCGTCCGGATCGACGTGCACGACTTCGCCCGCGAGCGTCGCGGTGTTCGCATAGCCGATGCGCGTCAGATGCCGGCTCATTTCCGCTTCCGGGTGGATGCCGTGCGCGACCTTGCGCACCAGCTTCAGCACGATCGCGTCGCCGATCACGAGCGAGCTGTTGCTCTGCTCGGCCGCAAGCCAGCGGATGTCCGCGTCGTCGCCGGGATCGAGCGCCGCGAGCGCCTCCTCCGGCAGGAACGCGAGCCGGCCACCGTCGGCGGTCGGCACCGTCGCGCCGTCGCGCAGCTTGCGCAGCATCCCGCGCGCGAACGCCGGCAGCGCGAACGCATCGGTCAGGTACCCGACCGTATGGCCGCGCCGCACGCGCGCCAGTGCCAACTGCGCGAACAGCGGCTGCGAGGTCTCGCCGCCCCATGCGGTGGCGAGCGGCACGACGTAGCGTTCGACGCCGCCGTCGCTGGCCGACACCCACGCCTCCGCATACTGGAACGGCTCGTCCGGCATCGGCGTGACGACATTCAGCCACGCGTCGCCGATCGCGCGATCCTTCGACGCGAACCAGCGCCGCCGCGCGAGCCAGGACGCGAGCGCGTCGTGCGCGAGCGCGTGCAGCTGCGCGACGTCCGGCCGCGTTTCGCCGCGCCGCATCACGAGCGTCACGTATTCGGGCAGCGGCTCCGCGTGCGGCTGCCGCCACGACGGTTCGCGGCCGTGCTCGGCGAGCACGAACCACAGGAACCCGTACGGCGGAAAGGTGAGGAGATACGGGAGCTGACCGATCGGCGGAAACGGCGAATCGGACGTCATCTCGATCGGCACGCGGCCCGCGAATTCGGACAGGTCGAGCTCGACGGCCTGCGACGCGCGCGACAGGTTGGCGACGCACAGCACCGGCTCGTGGCCGTCCAGCTCGCGCAGGTACGCGAGTACCTTGCGGTTTTCCGGCCGCAGGAAGCGGATCGTGCCGCGCCCGAACGCCTGCGAGGCGCGGCGGGTCGCGAGAATGCGCCGCGTCCAGTTCAGCAGCGAATGCGGGTCGCGCGTCTGCGCCTCGACGTTGATCGCGTCGTAGCCGTACAGCGAGCCCATGACCGGCGGCAGCACGAGCAGCTCGGGGTCGGCGCGCGAGAAGCCGCCGTTGCGGTCCGACGACCATTGCATCGGCGTGCGCACGCCGTCGCGGTCGCCGAGGTGGATGTTGTCGCCCATCCCGAGCTCGTCGCCGTAGTAGATCACCGGCGTGCCGGGCATCGACAGCAGCAGCGAGTTGATCAGCTCGATGCGGCGCCGGTCGCGCTCCATCAGCGGCGCGAGCCGGCGCCGGATGCCGAGGTTCAGCCGCGCGCGCCGGTCGCTCGCATAGGTCTGCCACAGCAGGTCGCGCTCCGAATCGGTGACCATCTCGAGCGTCAGTTCGTCGTGGTTGCGCAGGAACACGGCCCACTGGTTGCTCGGCGCGAGCGCCGGCGTCTGTCGCATGATGTCGACGATCGGGAAGCGGTCCTCGCTCGCGATCGACATGTAGATGCGCGGCATCAGCGGAAAGTGGAACGCCATGTGGCATTCGTCCTCGTTGCCGAAATACTCCTGCACGTCCTCCGGCCACTGGTTCGCTTCCGCGAGCAGCATCCGGTTCGGGTATTCGGCGTCGATCGTCGCGCGGATCCGCTTCAGGATCGCGTGCGTCTCGGGCAGGTTCTCGTTGTTCGTGCCTTCGCGCTCGACCAGGTACGGCACCGCGTCGAGCCGCAGCCCGTCGATGCCGAGGTCGAGCCAGAAGCGCATCACCTGGATCACTTCGCGCACCACGGCCGGGTTGTCGAAGTTCAGGTCGGGCTGGTGCGAGTAGAAGCGATGCCAGTAGTACTGGCCGGCCACCGGGTCGTGCGTCCAGTTCGACGTTTCGGTGTCGAGGAAGATGATCCGCGTGCCCGCGTATTTCGTGTCGGTGTCGGACCACACGTAGTAGTCGCGATGCGCGGAGCCCGGCTTCGCGCGGCGCGCGCGCTGGAACCACGGATGCTGATCCGACGTGTGGTTGATCACGAGCTCGGCGATCACGCGAATGCCGCGCGCATGCGCTTCGCGGATGAAGCGCCGCACGTCGGCGAGCGTGCCGTAGTCGGGATGCACGTCGCGGTAGTCGGCGATGTCGTAGCCGTCGTCGCGGCGCGGCGACGGGTAGAACGGCAGCAGCCAGATCGTGTCGACGCCCAGTTCGGCGATGTAGTCGAGCTTCGCGATCAGGCCGGGGAAATCGCCGATGCCGTCGTTGTTCGAGTCGTAGAACGACTTCACGTGCACCTGGTAGATGATCGCGTCCTTGTACCACAGCGGATCGTCCGTGCAGAGCGCGGGGGCGCGGCGGCGCGCGCGACGCCGGCGCGGCGTGCCGGCCGGCGCGAGCGACGGGAATTGCGCGCGGCGCACGTCGTCGAGGGAATCTTCGCGTTTCATCATCCATGGGCTCCCGAGGAGGGGCGGGCGACGTCCGGTGCGGGCGCCGCCGCCCGCGCGGCGTCCGGCGACGGCGCGAGCCGCCAGATTGCGTAGGGCCGCACGTGCGGATCGAGCGACACGTACTGGCGATGCCCGCGCCACGTTTGCGCGTGGGCGGCATCCTGTTCGAGCGCGTCGAGCGGTTCGCCGTCGGCGAGCCCGAAACCGCGCCACAGCGCGGCGTCGAGCGTGAAGTTCGCGGCCTGCGGATGCCACGGGTCGAGGCTGATCGCGACGACGACCACGCTGTCGAACGCCGGCGTCGCCTTCACGAACACGAGCACGTTGTCGTTGTCCGCCTCGACGAATGCGAGGCCCAGATGCGTCTGCAGCGCCGGGTGATCGCGCCGCGCGCGGTTCAGCCGCGTGATTTCCGTGCCGATGTGCGCGGCCTTGCTCCAGTCGCGTGCACGCAGTTCGTACTTCTCGGCGTTCGCGTATTCCTCGCTGTCCGGCAGCGGCGCCGACTCGCCGAGCTCGAAGCCCGAGTACATGCCCCACGAACCGGCCAGCGTCGCCGCGAGCGCCGCGCGGATCACGAACTGCGCGCGCGGCGCGTTCTGCAGGTGGCGCGGGTTGATGTCGGGCGTGTTGACGAAGAAGTTCGGCCGGAAGAATTCGCGCGCGGGGCCGGCCGTCAGCTCGGTCAGGTAGTCGATGAAGTCGCGCTTCGATTCGCGCCACGTGAAGTACGTGTACGACTGCGAGAAGCCGACCTTGGCGAGCCGGTACATCATTCCCGGCCGCGTGAACGCCTCGGACAGGAACACGACGTCCGGATGCCGGCCGCGCACGTCACCGATCATCCATGCCCAGAACGGCAGCGGCTTCGTGTGCGGGTTGTCGACGCGAAAGATCCGCACGCCCGCGTCGACCCAGAACAGCACCGCGTCGCGCAGCGCGAGCCACAGGGCCGGGAGCGCATCCGGTGCATAGAAGTCGGGGTTCACGATGTCCTGGTAGCGCTTCGGCGGATTCTCCGCGAAGCGCAGCGAACCGTCGGGGCGCCACGCGAACCAGCCGGGATGCTCGGCGAGCCACGGGTGATCGGGCGAGCACTGGATCGCGAAATCGAGCGCGATCTCGAGCCCGTGGTCGCGCGCGGCATCGACCAGCGCGCGAAACGACGCGAGCGTGCCGAGCTGCGGATGCACGGCCGTGTGGTCGCCGTCGGGCGAGCCGATCGCATACGGGCTGCCGACGTCGTCCGGGCCGGCGCTCAGGCTATTGTTGCGCCCCTTGCGCGCGGTCGTGCCGATCGGATGGATCGGCGGGAAGTACAGCACGTCGAACCCCATGTCGCGAATGCGCGGCAAGTGCGCGCGCACGTCGTCGAACGTGCCGTGCCGCCGCGGATCGTCGCTCGCCGAACGCGGAAACATCTCGTACCAGCTCGAAAAGCGTGCCTTGCGGCGTTCGACGTCGACCGGGTAGGCGGTGTCGTCGTGCGTGGCGAACGGGCGGTAGCGCAGCGCCGCGAATGCGTCGGCGAGCGGCGGCGCGGCGAGCAGCGCGCGTCGCGCATCGGGCGGCGCGTCCTTGAACTCGGCGACGAGGCGCTCCATCCGCGCGCGGGCGCGCGGGTCGACCGGATCGGCGAGCTTGAGCGCGGTCGAGAGCAGCAACTGCGCCTCGCGCAGTTCGAGCGTCACGTCCTGGCCGGCCGCGTGCTTCTTGGCGACGTCGTCGACGAGCGACGCCCAGTCGTCGCGCCAGGCGATCACGCGGAATTCATGCCGGCCGAGCCGGTCGAGCGCGACGCGCGCATGCCAGCGGTCGTTCGGCCCGGCTTCGAACGGGACTTCTCGCCACGCGTCGTCGCCGTCGGCGCGCCACTGGAGCGCGGCCGCGAGATGCGCGTGACCGTCGGTGAAGATCGACGCATGGACGACGAGCGACTCGCCGATCACGCGCTTGACCGCGAAGCGGCCGCCGTCGACCGACGGCTCGACGCGCTCGATCGCGATCCGGTCGGCCGCGAGCGCGGCCGACAACGCTTCGCGCTCGCGCGCGGCATCGGGGCGCGTCGTGACGGAGGGCGCCGGCCACGCGTGCAGCAACGCGTAGGCGCCGGGTTCGAGTGTCAACGGTGCGAGCGCGGCAGGCGGCTGCGTGTGCGCGCCCGCCTGCGTGGCGACACGCGTGAAGCCGCCGGGCACGCCGGGCAGGATCGTCGCGGGGTCGACCGTCGCCCGTGCGTCGAGAGCGGGATTCAGCGCGATCAGCAGCGCCGCGTCGTCGTGTTCGAGCGACGGGCCGGTGCCGCGCAGCAGCACCGTCGCGGCCGCGCCGGGCGCGCTTAGTTGCGCGATCTCGCCGCGGGCCGCCGCGACGGGCGTCGCACGCCGCCAAGCGTTCGCATCGGCGATCGCGCCCGACAGGTCGAAACGCCCGTGCTCGAACGCGGCGCGGTAGCGCCCGGCGTCGGCATCGCGCGCCATCAGCGGCACCGCGACGCCGCGCTCGAAGCCCATCGGCACCAGCCAGCCGGTGCCGACGGCCGCCGCCGTCCACAGCGCGCGGCGATATGCGCGGGCGACGGTGTCGTCCGGCGCGTCGGGCCAGTCGTCGGCGAGACGCGGGCCGTCCAGCGCGTCAGGGAACGCGATCGGCGAGCCGATGCGCCGCAGCAGCCGGTGCTCGTCCGCGAACCACGGCGCGTGCAGGTCCCACCAGCGTACCGACGAAAACACCGCGTCGAATCCGGCCGCCTCGAGCTGCGCGAGCGCGTCGCGCGCATGGCCGGGCACGCCCGCGAGCACCGCGACGTCGGGGCGGGCGCGGCGCAGCGCCGCGCGCCAGCCCGGCCACCAGTCGGCCGGCAGGTGATGCGGCGCGTCGATCAGGAAGCCGGCCGCGCCCGCATCGGCGAAGTTGGCGAGGTGCGCGCACCACCAGACGGCCAGCGCGTCGCGTACCGCTTCGTCGCCGCTGTTCGCGTGCGCGATATCGAGCGCATGCGCGGTGCCGCGCGGGTCGATCAGCGCATCGTCGTGCGTGCGCTCGACGTACCAGTCCGGATGCTCGGCGCGCAGCGGGTTGTCGCGCGCGATGCGGTCCGGCACGACTTCGAGCAGCAGGCGCAGCCCGTGGCCGTGCGCGAGCTGGGCGAGCCGCGAGAAGGTTTCGAGCGCGCTCGCGCGGGTCGCGAAGGCCTGCGCCGGCCGCCGGTAATCGGCCACGTGGCGCGGAAAGCCCGCGACGCTCGCGGCCCAGAACGCGCCAACGAGCACGTGATCGAAACCCATGCCCGCGATATGCGCGAACGTCCGCGACCACGCGTCGAGCGGTCCGACGAGGCGGGCGTCGCAGAAATAGAGGTGCGGAGCAAAAGTCGGCGTGGAGTCCATGGCGTGGCGCGGGGCGGGTGGCGGCAGTCGATGACGCTGGTGCCTCGCAACGCGCGTGCCTGCCCCGCGGTTTCCCCGCAGGCAAGGCGCGTGCGCGACGCCGGCCGGGGCCGGGACTGTCGTTTTTACATGACTGCCGGGCACGCGCATGCAGTTACATGCGCGGGATCGAGCGGATATCGGTGCTGTCGCCGCTGCCGCGATCGTCGTCCGCGGCGGGCAGCGGCACGCCCGGGTCATAGCGCACCACGGCACCGTGTTCGATGCGATGCGCGAACGGCGGCGGCGCATCGACGTCGTCGCCGAAGCGTGCGCGCACGAACGCGCGCAGCAGCGCCACGCGCGCGTCGCGGCCGTGCGCGCCGCAGGTCGACGGCCCGTCGACAAAGGTTGCGTCGCATTCCACGTCGTCGCCGTGGCGGGCGATCCGCAGGTCGTCGACGCGATCGAGCACCGTGCCCGCGTCGGCCCACGAGGTCGACGGCGCGAACGGCGCGTCGAGGTGCCGGAACGCGTCGCAGGCGGCCGTCACGACGACGGTCGGCGCGACGGCCGTGAAGCGCAGGGTGTCTTCGTCGTCCGCGCACAGCGCGCGGGCGCACCAGTAATCGAGATCCTTGCCGTCGAGGGCGTCGGTTTGCATGGGTCGCTCCGCCGAATCGAAAAAGGGCTCAGCGCGCAAGCAACGTGCCCGTCGCGGGTGTCGCGCGCATCCGCGCCACCAGCGGGTAGTGGTCGGACGCATGCCGCGCCCGCACGCTGCGATGCACGACCACGTCGACCAGCAGCTCGCCCGGGTGGATCCAGATCCGGTCCAGCGAGAACACCGGGCACACGGTCGGGAACGTGCGCGGCGCCGGCGCGCGCCGGAACCGCGTGGATGACCGGGCATGAGGCTTGCGCGCAAGTCCCGACGGGTGCGCGGCGATCATGTGGCGCGCATTTCTTGATCGATATCGCAGAGAAGGACAGGAGGCCACCGTGCAACATCAACAGGACGCACAGGTTCGCGACCCGTATCGCGGTCACGAGATCCTCGTCTGGGCGCGGCGCGATGAAAACGGCGCATGGCGCGACGAGGTGCAGGTATATGTCGGCGGCGCACGCATCGAGAGGGTCGCGCCGGAACCGGCCGGCCCGGAATGGCTGACCGAGCTCGAGGCGCTGCGCGCGGGCGTCGAGCGCGGCCGCTACCTGATCGACAAGCGTGTGGACGACGACTGACCGGCGGCGCTTGCGACGTCGTGCGCCGCGAGGGGATCCGCGGCGCGGACGCGATGAACATCGACGGCAAGAACGGCCTCGCATGCCTGACCCACATGCGGACGCTGCCGCGCGCGCGCGTGCTGCGGCCGTTGCAGGGGCTGCCGGTGGTGCGCGGCTGCTGCAGGCGTACCGCCCCATTGCCGATTCGCGCGATCTCGCGACGGCCGGTTCGACAACCTGGAGGATCCATACCGGCCGTTCCGCTGCCGGGCGATCATGAACTGTACGGACGTATGCCCGAAGGGGCTGAATCCGACCCGGGCGATTTCGGAGATCCGGACGATGCCGGTCAGGCGGACGGTGTGACGCGCGACGTCTGAATGCTTGCGTTCGAACTCATGAAAATAATGCGATCAGTCGTTGCAGAAAAGGTATTCGCGCCGTCCATCTGTCCATCCTGGAAGGCGGCATGGCGATGAAGCGCAATGGAGACGATTTCGATTGGTCGTAGTAGAAAATATTGTCGTCGCCGTACTCCAGTTCCCGAGGAACGGCATCGTTGATCGTGCGTACTGCAAAATACCGCTCCGCCAGCACATCCCCCGCCGGTCCTATCACTTGGAGCCGAATTTCGTCACCGTCACCAAAAGAGCGACGTGCCCCACACAGCTCGATTTTGTATTTTTCGCCACTGAATTCTTTTGTTCCTCCGTTAAGAGCCTGAGTATAGCTTTTGCACCCCTCATATGATTTTCGCAACGTAAGCGACGAAATCGCCAACGCCGAAACGAGCGAGAGCACGATTAAATTTTTTCGGGTGACCTGCATATTTCGCCCAGACTCAATTTAATGGGATTTGTTAAACTTGAGGTATCGAAATGGTGAATATATCACAAAATCTTCCCCGCGATTATGTTTGATTCTCCAGTCGTTGTAGGTTTTGTTGAAAATGGGATAGTACACATCACATGCCCTGAATTTCTTGAGCAGACCTTTTCGTGTGTCGATCGGATTATCGAGAAAGTCATCGATCAGATACTTCCACTTAATCCTCGAGTCAACCTCGAGGGAGGTTCCGAGATTCGAATTGACGCCACTTCGATATAGAAGCTCCCTGATTCTCCCTCCGTTCGTGATAATCATGCCATTTTTGTTCCAGTGTCCCAAATACTGGCTGCTCGATGGCGATTTCCCGTCGTTGAAGGAATAGCTATCTTTTATATATACATAGATATGTGTTATGGATGCGGCCAGATCGACGCAGTATGATTTGGATTTTTCATGGTTGTTGTATTTGTAATATCTGTCTCCAGAAAACTCCACACGCCCAATGGCGGCATAGATGTTGAAATTCGCCAGAGCAGCAGTCAAATCCGTCGGCGCATATGGGAGGCCTCCCGTCGTATCAAAGCTGGACACATTGACAAGTTGAAATTGCCACTTCCTGCAAAACTCGACGGGATTGCCTTTGTCGCCGACCGTCTGAAAATCGAGAGCTACCGAAGATGCGAATTTTTCTTTCACCACATGCCGTAGCAGATCTCTCAATCTAGCCGTGGCATTTTCGTTGTAGATATTTTTCGAGATAAGTTCTTCATATCGCTCTTTGACCTTCCCGAATTTCAGGGCCCAATCAAGGGTGACTGCGGTATTGTCAAACGGCTGATCTGTTTTGAAGCTGTTGTCCCATACGTGCTTGGGGCCGCTGAACCATCGCCTGGCGAGCTTGGCGGCAACAGGCCATTTCATTCGTTTCATCGCCTCAGGGACTTCCAGCAGGTCAAACGGAGGCGGATTTTCGCAATGCTCCGCATCGGCTGGCTCGGGCGACTTGGGTGGCGGGGCTTGCTTGGGTGGAGGAGTCTTTGCCGGCTCAGGTGCTTTCATCGTCTCGGGCTGGGCGGGTTTGGGCCCCGGAGACTTGGCGGGTTCGGGTTCGCCCGGAGCGAGCTTGTCCATGCAAACTCCGTGCGGGGTATTCAGGGGGACACACCCGTTGACGCCAGCGTATTCCTTCCACTTCGGCAATGAGAATGGAACCGATGATGTTTTGATTTCATAATAAGGTAATTTTTTGACTTCCGGCATAGGGTGTTCGATATAGGATTTTTTGAAATGGAGTGGCAATGATTTAATCAATGATCTGGAAAAATAGAACGGCAACAATGAAAACAACTGTCAGAATTTTCCTTGCATTTGAGATCGTAAAGATATGGGTGGCTCGCCATCGGAGGCGTACAGCAACTCGCGACGATTGGCGTACTCCGCCCGATACGATGTCGACATCGTCAGCGACGGCCGCGCATTCCTGCGGCCTCGGCGTTCGACATTAACGTACTGATAGGTCAGGTGGCTCCTGCCATCGTGTTGGTCACCTCTATTTGTTTATCGAAACCCGTCTAGTCTACCGGGATGCAGAAGTGCGGCTGTAGCTGTCCGGGAGGACGACCTTATAATCTATCGATGAATTAAATAGCCACTTCTATTCGCGAATTGATAATTAAGATTATCTTGTGCGAGAAAATCGCTCGCCTGCCGAGACTCCCATGTGAGGATTATCGATTGGCAATTTTAAAATACGGGGAAAATACGCAAGCGTTGCTCGCAGAGAACGTCGGTCCTGGCGTTGTACGCGTCATGCCGTTTGCGCCGGCCGCGAAGCTCGACGTCGCTTTAATGCATGGCGATGGGCCGGAACGTCGTACACGCTCAGCGTGCCGGCGCGTTCGAGTTCGTCGCGGCCGTAGCCTCGAGGATCCGTACCTGCTGTTCGCGTGCCGGCGATCGTGAACTGCACGGACGCGTACCGGACGGGGGCGACTCAGACCCGGGCGATTGGGAGATCAGAACAATGTTGGTCCAGGCGGACGGTGTGACGCAGGACACCCCGCTGCCGGGGCCATCGGCTCCTGCTATTTCCCGGCGAACGCATCGGCATGCGCGGCGCGATGCCGTGCTTCGGCCCGATCCCCGGCCGGATAGAACTGCCGCGCCCAACGCTGGAACACCGGATACGGCCCATCGCCCGCGCCCGGCGTACCGTAGCCGGTGTAGTCGCGGTTGCTCCACACCATGATGTCTTCCTTGAACACCGGCACGAGCCACAGTCGGTGCAGCAACCGGCCGAGCGCGGCGTAGACGACGCGCTGCAGCGGGGCCGGCCACCTCGACAGCCACGAAAAGCGGAACGAGATGCCGTCCCGGAAGGTCCAGCGCAGCGGCGCGATCTGCACGCCGCACGCGAAGATCTTCGCTTCGAGGCCGATCGCCTTCATTTCATGGTCGGACGACACGCACCCGAGGCCATGCACGCCGATCAGCGTGCTCCATCTGATGTTCTTCCACGCCATGTCCACCTGCATCGAAATACGCGGGCCGTCGATCACCGGGGCATGCGGCTTCATGTCCTTCCAGCGATGCAGCGCGCCGAAATGCTCGAGGTCGTAGCCGTTTTCCGGCAGGTTCTGCATCACGCCGCGCAGCGTGAATGCCTGGCCGACCGGCGCCGAGAAGCCGGTCATGTCCACGTCGGGCAGTTCCCAGGTCGGCGCCAGGCCGTCGGCGTTCTGCCACACGAACACGAAGCCGTTCCATTCGCGCACGTGCCGGGTGCGAAGCGTCAGCCCTTGGGCGCCGTTCGGGCAGCGGGCGGTGGCGCGCCGGCCGTCGGGGCCGTATGCGTAGTGATGGAACGGACAGACGATCTGTTCGCCGTCGACCCTGCCGCCGTGGCCGAGATGCGCGCCCTGGTGCGGGCAATACGCGTCGACCGCGCACGCGACGCCCGATGCGGTGCGGTACAGCACGACATCGCGTCCCATGAACGGCGTCGTGAGCACTGTGCCGGGCTTCAGCTCGCGGCTGAAACACAGCGCGAACCATCCGTCCGGATAAGGCAGCGGCGCGATCTCGTCGACGGGGCCGGTTGCGCTCATCGCGTGCGCTTGAGTCGGCATGGCACTCATCGCGCGAATGCCCGGTCGACGTAGGCGACGGCCGCCGGCTCGGCGCCGTCCTGCCCGTCGGGCGCATCGTCGCCGGGCGCCGGATAGAACTGCGCGGCCCAGCGCCGGAACGTCATGATCGGCATCTCGCCGGCCATCAGCGTCGGGCGCGCGTCGTAGTCGCGGTGATGCCAGATGCGCAGGTCGCGCTTGAACTGCGGCACGAACCACCACCGGTAAGCGGCGCTCGCGAGTACCTCGTGCAGAGCCCGGCGCAGCGGCGACGGCCACGCCGACGCGCGTTCGACGCGCAGTGCCACGAATTCACGGCACGTCCAGCGATCGGGTTCGATCTGCGTCGGGAACAGCACGACCCGCGCATGCAGCCCGAGGTCCGGCAGTTCCATGCGCGCGGCCATGCAGCCCAGGCCGTGCATCGTGATATCCAGCAACAGGCGTTGCCCGAGCAGCACGAGCGTCGAGCGCATCGTCATCCGGTGGCCGTCGGCTTGCGGCGGCTCCAGCACCGGATTCGACCAGCCGTGCACCGGACTGAAATGGTTGACGTCGACGCCGTTCTCGGCCGGATTCTGCAGATTGCCGTTCAGGGTGTGGCACGCGCCGCGCGGCCGCGAATAACCATCGAGGTCGAGGTCGGGCAGCGACCACGACGGCGGTGCGCCCGCACGGTCCTGCCATGCGAGCACGAGGCCGTTCCATTCGCGCACCTGGCGGTGCCGCAGCGTGGCGGCAGGCGGCTTGCCGTCTTGCCCGGCGCGCACGCAGGTGCCGTCCGGCGCGAACGCGAGGTGATGGAACGGGCACACGATCTCCTCGCCGCGCACGACGCCGCCGTGCCCGAGATGCGCGCCGAGGTGCGGGCAATGCGGCGCGACCGCGCGAATCAGGCCGGATGCCGTTCGATAAAGCACGACGTCCTCGCCCATGAAACGCGTGACGACGAGCGCGCCGGGTCTGACGTCGCGGCTGTAGGCCAGCGCGAACCAGCCGTCCGGATAGCGATGTCGCGAGGCGGCGGGCGCGGACACGGGAGGGATCGATGCGTGCATGCGCGTCTCCGGTCACCGGTGCGAATCGTGCCGCTCCGCCGCCGCGATTTCCTCGAGCGTCGGCAGCGCCGTCATCGCGACTTCGCCGCCGGCGAAGCGCCCGCCGCCGAGATCGTCGCCGTGGTAGCGGGTGCTGAACGCGTGGAATTCCGCGTTGCCGGCGCTCATGTAGCCCAGTTCCGTCACGTACGCCTGCGTGTCGGCGTCGCCGGCCAGCACGCCTGTCGCGATCGCGTCGCGCGCGTCGATCAGGCGGCGCTCGTTCGACGCGCACAGGGCAGCCAGCCGGTCGAGCGCCGCCTGCACGTCCAGTTGTTCGACAAGCATCAGGATCCAGACGGCATTGAACCGCTCGTGCGCGGACCACTCCTTGCGAAACGAAAACAGGTCGTTGACGAGGATCACCGAATCGATGGCCGCGTCGCGCGCATCGGCCAGTGCCGGGTGTTTCGCGAGGCGCTCGCCGATGTCGATGTCGAGCGCGTATTCGGTGAGCAGGGTGATCCAGTGCCCGAATCCCTCGACCCGGCGAAACGCCAGATAATCGGCGAGCGACAGGCGCGACGCGTCGGTCGCCGTCGGATTGGCCTGGGTGCGGATCTGGTCGCGGATGCATTCGACGAACCGCTGCCAGAAGGCCGGGCGCGCGTCGCCCGCGGTGCGCATCAGGCGCAGCGTGTCGTGCAGCAGTCGCGCGGACGGCGCGTCGGCCGGCGGCAGCTTGCCGTCGACGGCCGCGAGGAAATGCTCGCGCAACGTGTCGAGCCCCGCCTGATCGCCGGTGCGCGCGAGATGCGTGAACGCGTCGTCCATCAGCGTCGTGACGTGCATCATGCGGTGGATCGTGTACACGCGATCGGGCCGCGCATTCGGGTAACACAGGCTGCCATAGGCGGGAATGCGCTGCGCGAGAAAACGGCGCGCCGCTGCCTCGCTGCGATAGTGCTGCAGGATGGTCGGGTAGTCGTCGATCGCGAGCTGCCGCTCGATCGCTTCATGCCGCGGGTGCCGTGCAACGGGCAGCGACAGACGCGGCAGCGGCAGCACCAGCGTCTGCGTGGCGCTCGCGGTGCGTGGCGTTTGGGAGGCGTGCATGCGAGTCTCCCGGTCATGCGTCCGGCTTGACCGCGACGACGCTGTAGGTCGACACCTTGTTCTTGATCAGCGCGACGGACCAGTTTTCGGCGAGCACGCGCAGTTCTTCCAGCGTGTCCGGGGCGTGGTGCGGAAAATGGCGATCGATGTTGGCCTTGGCGTCCATCAGCCAGCGCGCGACGTCGATGTTCGACGGCAGCACGCGCATGTCGCGGATGGCGAACCCGGCGTCGACCAGCACCTGCCTGAAATAATCGGGCGTCTTGCGGTGTTTGCACGCGATCCGGTCGATCTCGTCCGGCGTGTCGGACTGGTATTCGCTCAGGTCGACGTTGTACAGATTATCCGAGATGATCACCGATCCGCCGGGGCGCACGCGAGCATGCAGCGCGCGCATCGCCTTTTCGTACAGTGCGTTCGGGAAATGCGAGATCACGCCGCGAATGATCACGAGATCGTACGGCGTTGCGGGATCGGGTAGTCGATCGACGTCCTGGGCGTTGCACTGATAGAGGTTGATGCGGCCCGCGAGCCCGTGCTGGGCATGAAAACGTGCGCAGTAGTCGAGCTGCTCGCGACTGACGTTGACCCCGTCGAGACACAGGCAGTCAGGGAAGCGGCCGGCCAGATACTTGAGGATGTAGCCCCAGCCGCAGCCGATGTCGAGAATGCGCTCGACGCGCGCGGGAGCCGGGGCGTCGAAGCCCGCGAGGTGAAGCTGGCGTTCGAAGTAGCGCATGCCCGATTCGTCGAGCGAGATCGGCGGCGTGGAGCGGGGATCGTCGTAAACACCGAACTGGAACAGCAGGTACTCGCCGATCGCCTTGCGCCAGTCGTCCGGACTGCCGGCATAGGTCGTCTGCACTTTCCGTTCGTAATCGTTCACCGTCTCGCCATGCAGCACGCGGATAGGCAGCGCGCGCTCCAGGTGGGGCGCGCGCAGTTCGGCGCTCGCCCGTTCGCTGAGCTGATTCATCGAAATCCTCGCGTCGTCTATTTCCGAAAAAACCGGACGAAACAATGCCTGCCGATTGAGCGGCAGTGCAGGTCTTCACGAGACGTCGGCACGAAAATGCGCCCGCCGATACGTGAGATCGAATAAATCGATGTAAGCTTCTGTCGAAGCGTTATGAAGGTGAAAGATCCGTGCGCATTTACAGGTCCCCGGATAAATGGCGGAAAGGGTGCCGAGACGAAGCATCGCAACCCCGGCCCCATACCATGTGCGGGCCTTCTGGCATTGCGGGATCGCGCCGGCCAGCCGGTTCGGCGCGGTATGTCGCTTGCGTTTTCACGATTCCGATACTGCGATTGTGAAACGGAAGTGAAGTGTATTCGTTATATGAGAGGCAATTCGTTTTTTCAAGAATCTTCCAGCCTGTTTTAAAAACACCGGGAAAGCAGGCGCTAATTAAAATATTGAAATCGCAATGGTCAACGGCGATTGGGATTATTTCGATTCGATGAATCGAAGCCGGGCGGCCGCGCCGCGAACGATCGCGCACGCGGCTGCCTGGCAGGACGAGGCCGGCCGCATGACGTCAGGCTCGACGGGAACGCGCGCTCGCGCCGAACGAGCCGGGCGCGGTGAACGGGCGCCTACGGCCGCGCGGCAATCTCGTCGAGATGCCACAGCAGGTCGGCCGGGTCGTCGTACACGCGCAGCGCGCCGGCGCGCTCCAGTTCGTCGCTGCCGTAGCCGCCCGACAGCAGCCCGACGCCGAGCGCGCGGCAGCGGGCGGCGGCCAGCATGTCCCAGATGCTGTCGCCGACCACGACGGTGTGCTCGATCGGCACGTTCAGCTGCGCGGCGGCAGTCAGGAACAAGTCGGGGTCCGGCTTCGCATACTTGACCTGGTCGCGCGTGACGACCACCTGCTTCGCCGGATCGACGCCGAGCGCCTCGAGATTGATGGCGGCCGTTTCCATCCGTCCGCTGGTGGCGATCGCCCAGCGGATGCCCGCGCCGGACAGCGCGGCCAGCAGTTCGCGCGCGCCCGGCAGCGGACGCACCTGCGCGCGCAGCCGCTGGTAGGCGGCCGCATGCAGCCGCGCGAGCCGTTCGACACGCTCGGCGTCGATGTCGCCCGCCGTCTCGCGCAGCAGCTGGTTCAGGAACAGGCCGCCGCTCATCCCGATCTTGCGGTGGATGCGCCATACCGACAGCTCGATGCCCTCCGCGTCGAGCGCTTCCTTCCACGCGAGCACGTGCTGATAGACGCTGTCGACGAGCGTGCCGTCGAGATCGAACAGAAACGACGTTTCAATGCGCATGTGAATCTCCTGGTCCGGTGGCAGGCGGGCGAAGCGTCCGCGGGAATCGTGGTCGATGGAGACATTATCGGCGCATGGCCGTGTCGTCGCCATGTCCGGCCGCCGGTACGGCGACGTGTCATGCGCCGCTGGTACAATCGCCCGATGCGCCGGGCCGGGCCTTCTGTGCCGCTTTCCGCGCCGCGCCCGTGCCGTACACACCCCCAACCCTCGTCTCGTCGATTCCACGCATGGCAACACCGGACGCCATCAGTTCCAGGCACTCGTGGTGGGGCGTACTGGCCCTGTCACTCACCGCCTTCATTTTCAACACCACCGAATTCGTGCCGGTCGCGCTGCTCAGCGCGATCGGCGACAGCCTGCAGATGCAGCCGACCGCCGTCGGCCTGATGCTGACGATCTACGCATGGGCGGTGGCCGTCGTGTCGCTGCCGCTGACCTTCGTCACGCGTCACGTCGAACGGCGCAAGCTGCTGGTCGGCGCGTTGCTGGTGTTCATCGGCAGCCACATCGTGACCGGCGTCGCATGGAATTTCGCGGTACTGATGATCGGCCGGCTCGGCATCGCGTGCGCGCATGCGGTGTTCTGGTCGATTTCCGTCCCGCTGGCGGTGCGGCTCGCGCCGAGCGACCGCAAAAGCCGCGCGCTGAGCCTGATCGCGATGGGCTCGGCGATCGCGATGGTCGCCGGCATTCCGCTCGGCCGCGTGATCGGCGAGGCGTTCGGCTGGCGCGTCACGTTCCTGATCATCGCGGGCGCCGCGGCCGGCGCGGCGCTGGTGTTGCGCGCCACGTTGCCGGTCCTGCCGAGCCAGGGCGCCGGCTCGCTGAGCAGCATCGGCGTGTTCCTGCGCAAGCCGGCCCTGGTGGCGCTCTACGCGATTACCGTCCTGGTCGTGTCCGCGCACTTCACGTCGTACACGTACATCGAGCCGTTCGTCCAGAGCGTGAACCACGCGAGCAGCAGCCGGATCACGTACGTGCTGATCCTGTTCGGCATCGCCGGCCTGCCGGCCGCGCTCTGCTTCAATCGCGCGTACCCGCGCGATCCCGACCGGTTTCTGCTGACGTCGATCGTCGCGTTGTCGGGTTGCCTGCTGGTCCTGTTCCCGTGCGCGCTGAACATCGTCACGCTGTCCGTGCATACGCTGGTGTGGGGCGGCGCGATCGTCTGCTTCGGCCTCGCGATGCAGGCGTGGGTGCTGAAGCTGGCGCCGGACGCGACCGACCTCGCGGTGTCGATCTACTCCGGGCTGTACAACGTGGGCATCGGCGCGGGTGCACTGCTCGGCAACCATATCGCCGGGGACTACGGGCTGCCGTGGATCGGCACGTTTGGCGGCGTGGTCGGCGCGTTCGCGGTCGGGATCGCGTGGCTCGCGTTGCGGCTTCATGCGCGGCAGGCAGTGGCTTAGGGGCCGCGCAAGCCCGTTATCGGTATGAACGGGCCCCAAGCGCCATTGTCATGCGGCCCGCTTCGTCCCGCGTCGTCAATGCGGCGCGTCGTATGGGAGCCCCGCCGCATCGCGCTGCCGCAGTTTCGCGTACAGCGTCGTGCGTGAAATACCGAGTTGCCGCGCGGCCGCCGACACGTTGCCGTCATGCTCGTCGAGCGCCCGGCGGATCGCGTCGAGCGACTGTTCGCGCAGGCTGACGCTGGCGGGTGGGCTGACGGCCGGCGCCGCGTGACACAGGTCCTCCGCGTCGGCGAGCACGTCGGCGTGGCGCGCGGCGGTCGCCCGATCGAGCGGTGCGCGCACGGTGCGCACCCAGATGTGGCTGCCATCGTCGCGTGCGATCCGCTGCGGCGTGCGCGACGGTGTCAGCAAGCGACGCTGCTGCGCGGGCGTCGCACCGGGAAACAGTTGCCGGAGCTCGACCGGTGCGGCCGGCCCGTCGGGCGCGAGGTCGAGCATCCGGCGCGCCGGCCGGCTCACCGCACGCACGCGGGCCGCCCCGTCGAGCGCAATGACGCCGGCGAGCGGCGTGCCGAGCCAGCGCGGATCGTATTGCACCTGCAGCAGATGGCAGTCGCGCAGCATCGCATAGAGCCGCTGCTCGGCGGACAGCGCCGCATGCCGGAACGGCTCGAGCAGTTGCGCGACATTGCGCCGGCCGGTGCCGGTGATATCGAGCGCGCCGATGACTTCACCGTCGAAGCCGACCAGCGGTACCGCGAGACAGAACACCCGCGAGAACGCGTCGAGATAATGCTGCGCGCCCGCGACGATGGTCTCGACGCCGTCGTGAATCACGCAGCTCGGCGCGGTCGTGCCGATGTTCGGTTCGACGATCCGGCGCCCGGCGACGATCGGCGTCAGCAGCGCGTCGTCGCATTGCGGGCTGCGTCGCGCGTGGACGACCGTGCCGTGCGGATTGACGCACATGATCGTCCATTCGCTGCCGCCGAATGCGGCCCACAGCGGCTCGATCTCCTGCGCGACGCAGCGATAGAGCCGCCGGTCCGCGCGCGATTCGTCGTGCTCGCGCTGCATTTCATAGCGGGCGGTTTGCCACGGCCGCAGCCCGGCGTCGCGCGAGCGCAGCCACGAGCGCGCGACGCCGGCCGGCAACGCCGTGTCCGGCAGCGGCTCGCCCGCGGCGAAGCGGGCGCGGAGCCGGTCGAGGTCGACCGGCCGTGCAGGGGATTCGGGGGCCATGTTCACGCTGCGCTCCATGTGGGTCGAAAGTCCGGGCGCGCGTGCCGCGCCGGCGTGTCGAGCGAATGCGTAATATAGCCCGGTGCCCGGAATGCGGCATTTTCCTTCCCCGAGGGCGTCGTTGCGTGCCGCCGCGAGGCGTCGGCGGCCCGCGCGGCGCCCGCGTGCGCTCAATGCGGCAAGCGCAGGATCGGCTTGAGCGTGATTCCCGTGCTGCTGTCTTCCGCCGCCTGGTTGATCTGCTCGAGCGGATAGAACTTCACCAGCCGGTCGAACGGAAACCGCCCCTGCAGATACAGTTGCACGAGTTGCGGAATGAACGTCTGCGGCACGCTGTCGCCTTCGACGATGCCGCGGATCGTGTGGCCGCCGAGCAGCAGGCTGTTCACGTCGAATTCGGCCTTCGTGCCGAGCTTCGGCGCGCCGACCACGCCCATCGTGCCGCGCGAGCCGAGCGCGTCGATCCCTTGCGACAGCACCGCCGGCAGCCCGGTCGATTCGAGCGCATAGTCGACGCCACCGCCGGTGATCTCGCGGATCGCGGCGACGACGTCGACTTCCCGGCTGTCGAGCGCGTGCGTCGCGCCAAGTTCCAGCGCGAGTGCGAGCCGCGACGGGACGATGTCGACCGCGATGATCGTCGTCGCACCCGCGATGCGTGCGGCCATCACGGCACTCATGCCGACCGCCCCCGCGCCGAAGCTCGCGAAGCTGCTGCCGGGGCGCACCGCGAGCGAGTTGATCACCGCCCCCGCGCCGGTCTGGATCCCGCAGCCGAGCGGGCCGAGCAGTTCGAGCGGCGCTTGCTTCGGCACCTTGATCGCGTTGTTCTCGCGTGCGAGCGCGTAGCTCGCGAACGACGACTGCGCGAAGAAATGATCGTGCAGCGGTTGTCCGGCTTCGTCGCGGATGGCCGTCTGCCCGTCGGCGTCGGCGCCGCCGAAATTCAGCGCGAAGAACTGCCGGCAATACGCGCCGTGACCGCCGACGCACGACGCGCAGTGGCCGCACGCGCCGTAGGTGAGCACGACGTGATCGCCGGCGGCGAGCGTCTTCACGTCCGGGCCGACCGCCTCGACCACGCCGGCGCCTTCGTGACCGAGCACGGCCGGCAGCGGTACCGGGTAGTACTGGTCGCGCACGATCAGGTCGGTGTGGCACAGGCCCGTCGCGACGACGCGTACCAGCACCTCGTCGGCGCGCGGCGCGCGGAGCCGCGCGGATTCGATCGTGAAGGGCGCGCCGGCGGCGCGTGCGACGGCCGCGGTGACGGCGCGCGTATCGTTTTCGGTGTACATGGTCGGTCTCCTCGTCAAATCGGGTACAACGGCGCTTCGCCCTTGATCGTCAGCCACTGCCACTGCGTGAATTCTTCCCAGTTCGCGCTGCCGCCGATGCTCGCACCATTGCCCGATGCGCCGACGCCGCCGAACGGATTGATCACTTCGTCGTTCACCGTCTGGTCGTTGATGTGCAGCAGCCCCGTGTTCAGGCGTTCGCCGATCCTCAGCGCGCGGCCGACGTCGGCGGACAGGATCGCCATCGACAGCCCGTATTCGGTTTGATTGGCGAGGGCGATCGCGTCTTCGTCGGTATCGAACGGCACGACGATCGCGACCGGCCCGAAAATTTCCTCGTCGAACGCCGGATTGCCCGGCGTGACGCCGCTCAGCACGGTCGGCTCGAAGAACAGGCCGCGATGGCCGCCGCCCGTCTCGACGCGTGCGCCCGCGCGGCGGGCTGCATCGACCACGCTCGCCGCATGGTCGCATTGCGCGGCATTGATCAACGGTCCGAGGCCGACGTCGCCGGTAGCCGGGTCGCCGACGCGCAGGTTTTGCGCCTTCTCGACGAGCTTCGCGACGAAGCGGTCGTGCATCGCGCGCTGCACGAGCACGCGGCCGGTCGCCATGCATATCTGGCCTTGATGCAGATACGCGCCCCACGCGGTGTTGGCGACCGCGCGGTCGAGATCGGCGTCGTCGAGCACGATCAGCGAGTTCTTGCCGCCGAGTTCCAACGATACCTTCTTCAGATGGCGGCCCGCCGCTTCGCCGACCTTGCGCCCGGCCGCGGTGGAGCCGGTGAACTGGATCATCGCGACATGCGGATCGGCGACCAGCGCGGCGCCGGCCGCACCGTCGCCGGGCAGCACGTGCAGCACGCCCTCGGGCAGGCCGGCTAGCTCGAACACGCGCGCGATCGCGACACCGCCGCACACGGCGGTGCGCGGATCGGGTTTCAGCACGACCGCGTTGCCGAGCGCGAGCGCCGGTGCGACCGCGCGCAGCGCGAGGTACAGCGGGAAGTTGAACGGCGAGATCACGCCGACCACGCCGCGCGGGCGGCGGCGCGCGAGCGACAGCCGGCCGGCCGCCGACGGCAGCACTTCACCGGCTGCGCGCGACGGCAGCCCGGCGGCCTCGTGCAATGCCTTGATCGTAACGGACGTTTCGAACGACGCCTTCGCGCGCGTCGAGCCGCTTTCGCGTACGAGCCAGTCGACGATCGCATCGAAATGCGTTTCGGCGACGGCCGCCGCGCGGCGCAGCACCGCCGCGCGCTCGTCGTAGGGCAGGGCGAACCATGCGGGTTGCGCGCGATGGGCTGCGGTGGCGGCTTCCGCGATGGCCGCGCCGTCGGCGAGACCGATGCGGCCGAGCGTGTTGCCGGTCGCCGGTTCGATCACGTCGGCCGCTTGCGGGCTCGCGTCCCAGCGGCCGGTGAAGATCTTGCCGCGCCAGATGTCGGCGTCGAACAGTGCGGTGTTGCTGCTATCCATGTGCGCTCCTGTGGAAATTCGGATCGCCGGATCGGGCAACGCGCGGCCCGCTCCAGCATGCCCGCGAGGGTAGGCGGGCAGGGCGAAACGGAGCTATCCGGGTTTCTTCCCACGCGCGGGAGGCGTATGGATTGGGGCGTGTTCGCGATACCGTGTGCGGAAACTGAACAGTCGCTGTGGGTTTTGTTGCCGCATTCTGTTTGATGACACGGCAGGTGTGGTTGGTGCGGCGGGACCGGTGCCTGATCTGAAGGCCCGGCGTGAAAACCTGCGCGAAGACTTTCGGTCACGCGTGTTCGGATCGGCCGTTATCGATCCGCAAAGGATATCTGGCGCCCCCGATTGCAGTCATTTTCAAGAATGCGCTTTGGCCTGGCAGCCCCATTCCGCAATTAACTCGAGGCGATGCCGGTGACGTGCCTGATCGATCGTGCGAACGGGTGCGCGTGGCCATGGATCTTCCGCGGAGAACCACACTTCGTGCCGTTGTCGCCGGCCTGTCTGACGGACGACACCGAGGCGGAGATCGAGGCCGTGTGCGCCGGAGCCGGATTCGGCCGGTGCGCGGCGTACCTGGTTCGGCCGTACGTCCAGCAGCGGCGCCTGGTGCGCTTGTTGCCGAGCCTCGAACCGGAACCGTGGAGGCCGCACGTCTATCGGCCGCGGCCCGATGCCACGGCGTATCCGGTGGGGGGTACGACGAACGCGTGGCGAAGCTCGCGCACGCAACGTCGCGAGCGTAGCGGCACGCCTGTCCGGTTTTACTTCAAACCGGCAATAACGACGCGGATTGTTTCCGTCTGGTCGATCAAGTGTCCAAAGAGTGGGTTTTCACGGTCGATCGCGGCAAGCATCCACGTCAACGCGATGGGCGACCGGAACACCGTCATCTCCCAATATGTGACCGCGTGCCGCAAAGATTGAAACGGGGAAACGAACGTCATTAATCTGCGTACGCGCACGATGCTGACTGGCGTGCGTCGTTCACAACAATCGGGAGACGAAGATGAAGGGCGTCAATCATTTAGGAATGTTGATGATATGCCTCGTGGCGGCAGCGATTGGCCTGTCGGCATGCGGCGGCGACGATGTCGGTTCGTCGCCGGGAACGAACACGTCGGCGACGGGGACGACCTCGACCACCGGCACGACGTCGACGACTGGCGGCGGCACGACCCCCACCGGTACGTCGCCGACCGCACTGCAGCAGATCGCGGTGAATCCGCCGCCGATGGGCTGGTCGTCGTGGAACAGCCTCGAGGAAAACGTCAGCTTCGATACGATCAAGGCGCAGGCCGACGGCCTGGCCGCGCTGAACGCGAACCTCGCGACGGGCAACAAGTACCAGTATGTGAACATCGACGAAGGCTGGTGGACGTCCAGAAAGCGCGACGCGAACGGCAACTTCATCCTCAACGTCGACATGAACGGCAATCCCACCAACCAGTGGCCGGGCGGGATGAAGGCGATGGCCGACTACATTCACGGCAAGGGGTTGAAGGCCGGCATCTATATCGACTCCGGGCCGCAGGGCTGCGGAAACACGAACGGCACGCATTTCGTCGGCAGCGACTACGCGCACTACGATCACGACTTCCTGCAGTTCGCGCAGTGGGGCTACGACTTCGTCAAGGTCGACTGGTGCGGCGGCAGCGCGGCCGGATACGATCCGCAGCAAGCCTATACGGCGATCTCGCAGGCGATTCAGAAAGCCTATGTCGCCACCGGGAAGCGGCTGGTGCTGAACATGTGCGACTGGGGCACGCTCGGCAAGAGCGGTTATCCCGACTACAACCTGGGGCCCTGGGACTGGGGCGCGGGAATCGCGACTTCGTGGCGCACGACGGGCGACATCTACGGGCCGGGGAGCGGGGTGCCGAAGTTCGGCTCGGTGCTCGGCAACTTCAACGGCAACTATCACCCCGAAGGCCAGCACACCGGTTACTACAACGATCCGGACATGATGGTGGCCGGCATGGGCATGACGGCGGCGAACGACCTGGCGCACGTGAATCTGTGGGCCATCGCCGGCGCGCCGATGATACTCGGCAACGACCTGTCGAAGTCGCTGTCGAGCGATACGGCGAGCCTGCTCACCAATCCCGAGCTGATCGCGATCGACCAGGACATGCTGGGCCTGCAGGGCTTGAAGGTCGCGGATGCCAACGGGCAGCAGGTGTGGGCGAAGCTGCTGGCCGGCGCGGGCAAACGCGCGGTGCTGCTGTTCAATAACGGCACGGCGGCGAGCGATATCACGGTGACGTGGCAGCAACTGGGCTTCGCGGCCGGTACGTCGGCGACCGTCCGCGATGTCTGGGCGCACAAGGATCTCGGCGCGGCGACCGGTGCCTACACGGCCGCGAGCGTGCCGGCCGGCGGCACCGTGATGCTCGTGTTGAGCGGCACGGACCTGCCGTCGACCGCCTACCTGCCGGGCCCGCTGTCGGGCGGCGCGACGGTCGCGGACTGCACCGCGTGTGCGAGCGGCAAGAAGGTGACGGGGCTGGGCGCGGTGACGTTCAACAACGTGACCTCGCAAACGGTGGGCGGTTATGTCCAGATCGCCTACCTGAACACCGGGACGGAAACCGCCAGCGCACAGCTCGCGGCGAACGGCGGCAACGGCACGACGCTCGCGTTTCCGCCCACCGGCAATACCGTCGGCACGGTGACGGTCTTTGTCAACCTGCAGTCCGGGGCGAACACGTTGACCTTGTCGGGCCTCGGCGGTACAACGGCGGCACCGGACGTCACGTCGGTCGCCGTGGTGGCCGGCCCGGTGAAGGTTCCGCCCCCGCCGCCGCTGGCTTACGAGGCCGAGGCAGCCGGCAACACGCTCGGCGGGGCGGCGCGCGTGTCGTCATGCGGCGCGTGTTCGCGCGGACAGGACGTCGGCTATATCGGCAACGGTGACGGGACCAGCAACGGCACGCTCACGATCAACGGCATCTCGGTGCCGGCGGACGGCACCTACAGCGTCGTGATCGCCTACGTGAACGGCGATTCGACGCCGCGCAGCGCGCAGCTCGGTTTCGACGGCGCGGCGCCCGTGTCCGTGTCGTTCCCGTCGACGGGCGGATGGGGGAACGTGTCGACGGTGACGGTGACGGGCACGTTCAGGCAAGGAAGCGCCAACACGCTGAAGTTCTCCAATCCGACGGGGTGGGCGCCCGACATCGACGGTATCGGTGCGCCGGCAACGCAGTGACGTGCGCATGGCGCGGCGCCCCGCTCGCGGGCCGTCGCGCCATTCATCGGAACACGCGCGGCAAGCCGACATCGTGCGGCATCATCATGGTGCCGACGCACCCGCATGCGGTGCCCGATATTCGACTGGAGAGGCTCGATGCCGATACCCCGGATTGAAACGCGCGACGCGATGGGCGACCCCGACGTGGTCTATCTCAACCCGGCGCACGTGCTGTGGATGTCGCTGCCGACCGCCGCGCACCGGCGGCCGGGCGGCACGGCCATCCGCGTGGACGACCGCGTGAAGGGTGGCGCGCTGCTGCTGGCCGACCATCCGCCGGCCGCGCAGTTGCTGCAGGATCTCGGGCCGTTCGTGACGGTGACGCTGGCGAACCCGTCGTCCGACTATCCGAACGGTGTCGTGCACGTCCGTGCGCATGCGATCGTCAAGGTCGCGACGGACGATCACGAGAAGCCGCTGTCCGAGCGCACGCTCGGCTGGGTCCATGTCCAGGACGGCTCGGCTTTCAAGGTCGACGATTACGCCGGCGTCGCCGCGCAATGGCAGGCGACGATCGCGGCGGCCTGCCGCTGACCGACGATGGCACGGCGGCCCGTCGTGCCGCCACGGTCCGGCAGTTTTTTCCCTCAGGAAAACCCTGATCTTCCCGTATCGACCGCCGATTTCCTCGCTTATGGCCGGTGCGCGGGCGACCGCGGCGCACCGCTTCCCCCACCGTAGCGCGCATTCGCGCACACCCCGCTCCAGCAAGGCTCCGTATCTCTCTAATTAGCCAAAATAGGTATGGTGCGTCGCAATAATGCGTGCATATTGCCGAGGTTCGATACCTGTCAGGTATGAAATTCTGCGACCAAAAGTATTGGACGCCCCATTTCCCCGCCGCGTATAAATCCGTTCCATGAACAGCCCCCGAGCCGCGCGTCCCATGTCCTCCGCCACCATCGAACGTATCGAAACCCGCCTCGTCGACCTGCCGACGATCCGCCCGCACAAGCTGTCGATGGCCACGATGCACGGCCAGACGCTGATGCTCGTGAAGGTGTTCTGCAGCGACGGCGTGACGGGCCTCGGCGAAGGCACGACGATCGCCGGCATGGCGTACGGCCCGGAAAGCCCCGAGGCGATGAAGCTCGCGATCGATGCGTACCTTGCCCCGGCGATCGTCGGCCGCGACGCAACACGCATCCAGACGCTGATGGCCTTCCTCGGCAAGCTCGCGAAGGTCAATCACTTCGCGAAGAGCGCGCTCGAAACCGCGCTGCTCGACGCGCACGGCAAGCGGCTCGGCGTGCCCGTCGGCGAGCTGCTCGGCGGCCGCCGGCGCGATCGCCTGCCGGTCGCATGGACGCTCGCGTCGGGCGACACGTCCACCGACATCGCCGAAGCCGAGCGGATGCTCGACCTGCGCCGCCACAACGTGTTCAAGCTGAAGATCGGCGCGAAGTCGCCGGAGACGGATATCCGGCACGTGGCCGAGATCAAGAAGGCCGTCGGCGATCGCGCGTCGGTGCGCGTCGACGTGAACATGGCATGGAGCGAAACGCAGGCCGCGCGCGCGATTCCCGCGCTGGCCGATGCGGGCTGCGAACTGGTCGAGCAGCCGGTCGCGTCCGCCGCGGCGCTGGCGCGCCTGATGGGCCGTTTCCCGGTCGCGCTGATGGCCGATGAAATCCTGCAAGGCCCCGACAGCGCCTTCGACATCGCGAAGCATCACGGCGCGGACGTGTTCGCGATCAAGATCGAGCAGAGCGGCGGCCTCTTCGCCGCGCAGCGCGTGGCCGCGATCGCCGATGCCGCCGGCATCGAGCTATACGGCGGCACGATGCTCGAAGGCGCATTCGGCACGGTGGCGTCCGCGCACCTGTTCGCGAGTTTCGCGAACCTGCAGTGGGGCACCGAGCTGTTCGGGCCGCTGCTGATCACCGAAGAGATCCTGACGCAGCCGCTCGACTACAGCGACTTCGAACTGGCCGTGCCGGACGGCCCCGGTCTCGGCATCGAGCTCGACGAAGACAAGGTCAGGCGTTTCACCCGCGACGGACTCGTGCGAGTCGCGCGCTAGCCCGAGTCAGGCAAAGCCGTCATTCCCCCCAAAATACACGTGGAGACACCATCATGAGCGTCAAAGTTTTCGAAACCCGGGAAGTGCAGGATCTGCTGAAGGCCGCGTCGAACGCGGGCGGCGCCGGCGGTCACGCGCGCACGCAGCAGGTCGTGCTGCGCCTGCTCGGCGACCTGTTCAAGGCGATCGACGATCTCGACATCACGCCCGACGAAGTGTGGGCCGGCGTCAACTACCTGAACAAGCTCGGTCGGGATGGCGAGGCAGCGCTGCTCGCGGCCGGTCTGGGTCTCGAGAAGTACCTGGACATCCGGATGGACGCCGCGGACCAGGCCGCCGGCCTCGACGGCGGCACGCCGCGCACGATCGAAGGGCCGCTGTACGTCGCAGGCGCGCCGGTTCGCGACGGCGTGTCGAAGATCGATCTCGACGCGGACGACGGCGCGGGCCCGCTCGTGATCCACGGCACGGTCACGGGCCTCGACGGCAAGCCGGTCGCGGGCGCGGTGGTCGAATGCTGGCACGCGAACTCGAAGGGCTTCTATTCGCACTTCGACCCGACCGGCGCGCAGACCGACTTCAACCTGCGCGGCGCGGTGAAGACGGGTGCCGACGGCAAGTACGAATTTCGCACGCTGATGCCGGTCGGCTACGGCTGCCCGCCCCAAGGCGCGACGCAGCAACTGCTGAACGGCCTCGGCCGCCACGGCAACCGCCCGGCGCACGTGCACTTCTTCGTCGACAGCCCCGATCACCGCAAGCTGACGACGCAGTTCAACATCGACGGCGATCCGCTGATCTGGGACGACTTCGCGTACGCGACGCGCGAGGAGCTGATCCCGCCCGTGGTCGGGAAGACCGGCGGCACGGCGCTCGGCATGAAGGCCGATGCCTACCAGGACATCGAGTTCAACTTCGTGCTGACGCCGCTGGTGCAGGGCCAGGACAACCAGATCGTCCACCGCCCGCGCGCAGCCGCGACGGCGTAACCGCCTGGCGGCGCGGCGCGCATGCGCCGCCGCCGGCCGGGTTTCCGCGAGATTCAACCGAAACCGATGCGAGCGTGCTTGCAGGACGCGGCACGCGCATGGAAGGAGACAACATGTCCGCCACGATCGACCCCACCAACGAACTGGATCACCTGCTCGCCACCGCCGTGCAGGACGACAAGGAGGCCGGCGTATTCCGCTGCCGCCGCGACATCTTCACGAACGCGGAACTGTACGAGCTCGAGATGAAGCACATCTTCGAGGGCAACTGGGTGTACCTCGCGCACGAAAGCCAGATTCCGGCCAACAACGACTACTACACGACGTGGATCGGCCGCCAGCCGATCGTGATCACGCGCGACAAGACCGGCGAGCTGCACGCGGTCATCAATGCCTGCGCGCACAAGGGCGCGATGCTGTGCCGCCGCAAGCACGGCAACAAGGGCAGCTTCACGTGCCCGTTCCATGGCTGGACCTTCTCGAACACCGGCAAGCTGCTGAAGGTGAAGGACGAGAAGACGACGCAATATCCGGTGCAGTTCAACACGAACGGGTCGCACGACCTGAAGCAGGTCGCGCGCTTCGAAAGCTATCGCGGCTTCCTGTTCGGCAGCCTCAGCGCCGACGTGCTGCCGCTCGAGGACTACCTCGGCGAAGCGCGCGTGATCATCGACCAGATCGTCGACCAGGCGCCGAACGGGCTTGAAGTGCTGCGCGGCAACTCGTCCTACATCTACGAAGGCAACTGGAAGATGCAGATGGAGAACGGTTGCGACGGCTACCACGTCAGCACCGTGCACTGGAACTATGCGGCGACGATGGGCCGCCGCAAGGAAGACGGCACCAAGGCCGTCGACGCGAACAGCTGGAGCAAGTCGGTCGCGGGCGTGTACGGCTTCGACAACGGCCACATCCTGCTGTGGACGCAGACGATGAACCCGGAAGTGCGGCCCGTGTACCGGCATCGCGACGAGATCCGCGCGCGCGTCGGCGACGTGCAGGCCGACTTCATCGTGAACCAGACACGCAACCTGTGCGTGTACCCGAACGTGTTCCTGATGGACCAGTTCAGCACGCAGATCCGCGTGGTGCGGCCGCTCGGCGTCGACCGGACCGAAGTCACGATCTTCTGCTTCGCGCCGAAGGGCGAGAGCGACACCGATCGCACGCTCCGCATTCGCCAGTACGAGGATTTCTTCAACGTCACGGGCATGGGCACCGCCGACGATCTCGAGGAGTTCCGCGCGTGCCAGGCCGGCTATGCGGGCGTCACGGCGATGTGGAACGACCTGTCGCGCGGCGCGCCGCTGTGGGTCGACGGGCCGGACGAGAACGCGACGAAGATGGGGCTGAACCCGCGCATCTCGGGCGAGCGCAGCGAGGACGAAGGGCTGTTCGTATGCCAGCACGAACACTGGGTGCACGTGATGCGCGATGCGCTGAAGAAGGAACGCGGGGAGGTGGCGGCATGAGCTTCGATTACCGGACCATTTGCACGACGCTGTATCGCGAAGCACGGCTGCTCGACGATCGCCAGTGGGACGAGTGGCTGACCTGCTATTCGGAGGACGTCACGTACTGGATGCCCGCGTGGGACGACGACGACCGGCCGACCGACGACCCGCAGAGCCAGATCTCGCTGATGTACTACCCGGACCGCGGCGGCCTCGAGGACCGCGTGTTCCGGATCAAGACCGAGCGCAGCGGCGCATCGACGCCCGAGCCGCGTACCAGCCACAACGTGACGAACGTCGAGGTGCTGGCCGAGCGCGATGACGAAGTGGACGTGCGTTACAACTTTCACACGCTGAACCATCGTTACCGCGTGACCGACCACTTCTTCGGCACGATGTTCGTCACGTTGCGCCGGGCGGGCGATGCGCTGCTGATCTCGCACAAGAAGATCGTGCTGAAGAACGACTACATCCGGCAGGTGCTCGACGTCTATCACGTCTGACGCCGTCGTTTTGTGATGAAAGGAAGTGGAGGCGACACCATGTCCAGCTACACGATTGCACTGAACTTCGAGGACGGGGTAACCCGCTTCATCGATTGCAAGGCCGGCGAGAAGGTTCTCGATGCGGCCTTCCGCGCGAAGATCAACCTGCCGATGGATTGCTCCGACGGCGTGTGCGGCACCTGCAAGTGCCGCGCCGAAAGCGGCCGCTACGACCTCGGCGACGATTACATCGACGACGCGCTCACCGAAGACGAGAAGGACGGCGGCCTCGTGCTGACGTGCCAGATGGTGCCGCAAAGCGATTGCGTGATCGCGGTGCCGACCTCGTCGGTCGCGTGCAAGACCGGCCAGAGCGGCTTTGCCGCGACGGTCACGAAGGTCGAGCAGCACAACGACGCGGCCGTCGTGCTCGAGCTCGACGTCGGCGCGGCCGCGCCGGTGTTCCTGCCGGGCCAGTACGTGAACATCGACGTGCCCGCGAGCGGCCAGCACCGCTCCTATTCGTTCTCGTCGGCGCCGGCCGATGCGAAGGTCAGCTTCCTGATCAAGAAGATTCCCGGCGGCGTGATGAGCACGTGGCTCGAATCGGCGCGGCCGGGCGACACGCTGCAATTGCACGGCCCGCTCGGCAGCTTCTACCTGCGCGACGTCGCGCGGCCGCTGCTGTTCCTCGCCGGCGGCACCGGCCTCGCGCCGTTCCTGTCGATGCTCGAAGTGCTGGCGCGCGGCGGCTCGCGGCAGAAGGTGCACCTGATCTACGGCGTGACGCGCGATCTCGATCTCGTGCTGGTCGACGCGATCGAGGCCTATGCGGCGCAGCTGCCGAACTTCAGCTTCGCGACGGTCGTCGCGGATGCCGCGTCGGACCATCCGCGCAAGGGCTGGGTCACGCAGCACATTCCGGCCGACGCACTGAACGACGGCGATGTCGACGTGTATCTGTGCGGGCCGCCGCCGATGGTCGACGCGGTGCGCAAGTATTTCGACGACGAAGGCGTGAAGCCGAACAGCTTCCACTACGAGAAGTTCACGCCCAACGTCACGGCAAAGGCGGCATGATCATGCAACGATTCTCCGGCAAGGTCGTCGTCGTCACCGGCGCGGCGCAGGGTATCGGCCGAGGCGTCGCGCTGCGCGCGGCGGCCGAGGGCGGCAGGGTGCTGTTCGTCGATCGCGCGGATTTCGTCGCCGAGGTGGCGGCCGAGGCGAGCGGCGGCGAGACGGCGGGCTGCGTCGCCGATCTCGAAACCTACGAAGGCGCGCGGGCGGCGATCGCGTGCGCGGTGCGGACGTTCGGCGGCATCGACATCCTGATCAACGGCGTCGGCGGCGCGATTCGCATGCGCCCGTTCGCCGAATTCGAGCCGGCGCAGATCGACGCGGAAATCCGCCGCTCGCTGATGCCGACGCTCTATACCTGTCACGCCGTGTTGCCGCACCTGATCGCGCGCGGCGGCGGCACGATCGTCAACGTCTCGTCGAACGCGACCCGCGGGATTCGCCGCGTGCCGTACTCGGCGGCGAAGGGCGGCGTCAATGCGCTGACGTCGGCGCTCGCGATGGAGTACGCGGCGCACAACATCCGTGTCGTGGCCACCGCGCCGGGCGGCACGCATGCACCGCCGCGTCGCGTGCCGCGCAATGCGGCCGGCGACAGCGCGCAGGAGCAGGCGTGGATGGCCGAGGCCGTGCGGCAGGTGACCGAGTCGACGTACTTCAAGCGCTATGGCAGCCTCGACGAGCAGATCGCGCCGATCCTGTTCCTCGCGTCCGACGAGGCGAGCTACATCACCGGCACGGTGCTGCCGGTCGCCGGCGGCGATACGGGTTGAGCGGGGTGCCGCTGGACTTCGTCCATCGACCGTTTTCATCGACAACCAGACGGCCGGCGCGATGCCGCCGGCCACGGAGACACCCATGCGTGATCGCAAAGCCATCGTTCCGGCGGGAATGGAAGCGGTGTACGAGAAAATCGGCTATGCGCCGGGCCTGCAGGTCGGCGACACGCTGTACGTGTCCGGCCAGATCGGCCGCGACGCGGCGATGCAACCGGTCGACGGCCGCGAGGCGCAGATCGTGCAGGCGTTCGAGAACCTGCGGCTCGTGCTCGAGGCGGCCGGTGCATCGTTCGGCGACGTGGTCGACCTGACGACGTTCCATACCGACATGCGCGACCTGCCGCTGTTCATGCAGGTGCGCGACCGGTATCTGCACGCTCATCCGAAACCGGCATGGACGGCGGTCGGCGCGCACATGCTGGGCGGCTCGCCCGGTTATATCGTCGAGATCAAGGCGGTGGCGGTGTTGCGGGACTGAGCGACGCGCGGACGACAGCCGGGCGTGCGTCCCGGCCGTCGTTGCCATGCCGGACGCTATTGGCGAATCGCTTCCCGTAACCTTCTCACCTCCCGCTCCGACACCGGCGCGGCCCGATTGCCCCATGCGCCGCGCACGTAGCTGACCACCGCCGCGATCTCGCTGCTGGTCAGCGTGCCGCGCATGGCCGGCATCCGTTGCACGGGGCCGTTCGTACCCGGCGCGGGACGCGCGCCTTCGACCACGATCCGGATCGCGCTGGTCGGATCGGCCGCCAGCACCGCCGAATTGCCGACGAGCGGCGGCCCGTGGTCGCGCACGCCCGTGCCGTCGGCACCGTGGCAACGCGCACAGAAACCCGCATATATCCCGGCGCCCGGCGCCTGCTGGCCACCCTCCGGGCGCGGGCCGGCGGCCGTCAGCCGCGGCATGCCGACACCCAGCGGATTCGTCGCGGCAGTCGGTTGTGCGGGCAACGATTTCAGGTACACGGCGATTGCACGACGGTCGGCGTCGGTCAGCAACGCGGTACTTTCGCCGATCACCGGCGCCATCGCACCGAACACCGCGCCGCGTTGCGCGTGACCGCTGCGCAGGAACGCGGCGATATCGCCGGCGGACCAGCGGCCGAGGCCGTCCGCGTCCGCGCCGGTCAGGTTCGGCGCGAACCAGTGGTCGTTGACGCCGCCGGTCAGGAACGCGGGGCTGCGCTCGTCGTAGCCGCGTTCGTTGTAGGCCGGCCCGCGCGGCGTATGGCATGCGCCGCAATGGCCGAGCCCCTGCACGAGATACGCGCCGCGATTCCATTCGGTCGATTGCGACGGCTGCGGCGCGAACCGGTCGCCGTTGGCGAACACGAGGCTCCAGAGCCCGAGCGCCCAGCGCTGATTGAACGGAAACGGCAACTGCGTGAGCTTCACCGCGCTCGGGGACGGTGCGACGCCACGCATGAAATACGCATACAGCGCGCGCACGTCGTCGTCGCTCAGGCGCGCGAACGACGGGTACGGCATCGCCGGATACAGCCGGCTGCCGTCCGCGCGCACGCCGCGCCGCAACGCGTCGTCGAACTGGCGCAGCGTGTAGTGGCCGATCCCGTGCGTCGGGTCCGGGGTGATGTTCGGTGCATAGATCGGCCCGAATGGCGAATTCACCGGCTGGCCGCCCGCGTACGGCGTATGGTCGGCCGCGTCGTGGCACGCCGCGCAGTCGCCGGCGAGCGCGAGGTAGCGACCGCGCGCGATCGTTGCGGCATCGGCGCTTGCGGCGGCGGCGACGACGTCCGGCCGGCGACCGGCCGATCCGGAAGCCGGATGCGGCGGCCGGGCGGATGCGGCTGGCGCGGCATCCGGCGCCGCGGCGTCGCGCGACCGCGACAGCCGCGGGTCGTGTTGCACGCGCGCGGACATCGATGCCCCGGCATCGGCTGCCGATGCGCGAATCCGCACGAAACGCCAGCCCGACGCGGGCTCGGGCGCTTCCGCGGCGGACGCCGCGTCGGCCGTATCGCCGGCGGAGGCCGCATTGTCGTCCTGCTGGAGGTCGCACGCGCAGAGCACGGCGCATACGGCGAGCGCGATACCCGCGCGGCGCCCCGGCACCCGGGCCGCCGCGCGCGACAGGAGCGACACGAACGGGATCAGTGCCATGGGCTGCACGGCCCCACGAAAGCGGTGACGATCCCCGTGAACACGAGACCGATCACGAAGCCGAGCGCGGCGAGCATCCCGCAGCGCGCGAGAAAACGCATGCTGTCGTCGTGCGTCGCGGCGGGCGCATCGGCGTCGTGGCGGTGCCGCCATGCACGTGCGAGCCACGTCGCGCAGGCCGCGGCCAGTGCGAACGCACACGCGGCGATCAGCGCGAGCCACACGCCAACGTGCGCCCAGCGCGGCACCGCCTGCGCGATGCCGAGCGGATAGCACGCGGTGGACGCGAGCGTTTCGGACACGAGCATCTGCGCGAACCACAGCGCCGGCGCACCGACGAGCCCGGCCGCGATTGCGAGCAGCGGCGTCCACGCGCGTCGCGCGCCGTTCATTCCGTGCTCCTGAGCCAGAACGGCGAGACGTACAGCGCGGTGAAGATGAACAGCCACACGAGGTCGACGAAGTGCCAGTAGAGTGCGCCGGCCGTCAGCGCGACGCGCCGCTCGCGGTCGAAGAAGCCGGCGGCCGTCCAGCCGGCGAGCAGCGCGAGGATGGCGAGACCCGCGACGACGTGCGCGAGGTGGAATCCGGTGATCGTGAAATACAGGCTGCCATACAGATGCGCGGTCGGGCCGTACGGATGGTCGCGCCATTCGTGCAGCTGGACCAGCGCGAACGCTGTGCCGAGCACCAGCGCGACGGCGAGCATCGCGACCGCGCGTTGCTGCCGGCCGGCCCGTACCGCGCGCTCGGCGAGCCATACGAACCCGCTGCTCGACAGCAGCACGACCGTGTTGACGGCCGCGAGCCCGATCTTCGGCATCCCTTCGGGCGGCCACGGGGCCGAGGTCTGCGACTGCAGATAGAAATAACAGAACAGCAGGTAGCCGAACAGTCCGGCCTCGGTCACGATCAGCATCAGCACGCCCCACCAGCCGCCCGCGCGCGCGCCGCAACTGCCGATCGGCAGCGGCTCGACGCAGGGGGACGGCGCACCGTGGGGGAGCGTTGCCGACGGCGGTTCGTCCGGATGAAGGCCAGCGGCGGCGGGCGCCTGCGTGTCGGGGTGGGCCGCCAGGCCGGCGCGCTGCCCGAGCGTGCGGCGCGGCCACAGCCACGCGGCGGTCGCGATCGCGCAGCCGGCCACGGCCGCACCGACGAGCGCGGGCGAGCGCACGAGCATCGCCGCGAACACGGCGGTCGCGAGCAGCGCGAGCCCGAATGGAATGCAGGTGTCGTCGGGCATCTTCAGGATCGCGTTCGGCGTTGCGGAAAGCGGCGTGACCGCGAGCGCCTCGCGCCCGTCCGCGAGCCGGTAGCCGACGCGCACGCTGGTGCGACGCGCATCGTCGCGCGTCTCCCACAGCGGGTGCCGCGATGCGACGAGCGGCAGCGTCGCGAAGTTGTACACGGGCGTCGGCGACGTGACCGACCATTCGAGGCCGGCCGCGCCCCAGGGATTCTCGCCGGCGCGCGCGCCGCGGCGCGCGCTCACCAGCGCGTTGACGACGAACATCACGATGCCGATCCCGAACACGAACGAGCCGATCGTCGTCAGCAGGTTCGACGTATCCCAGCCCATCCCGGACGGATAGGTATAGATGCGGCGCGGCATCCCGAGCAGCCCGGAGACGTGCATCGGGAAGAAGCCGAGATTGAAGCCGATCAGCACGACCCAGAAGGTCCAGCGGCCGAACCGCTCGTTCATCATGCGTCCGGTGAATTTCGGGAACCAGTACGCGACGCCGCCGAGCACCGGGAACACGTTGATGCCGAGCAGCACGTAATGCAGGTGCGCGACGACGAAGTACGTGTCGGTGAGCTGCCAGTCGAGCGGCACGGCCGCCGTCATCACGCCCGACACGCCGCCGATCACGAACATCAGCACGAAGCCCGCGAAATACAGGAACGGCGTGCGGAACACCGGGCGGCCGGTCCAGATCGTCGCGATCCACGCGAACACCGCGACCGCGCTGGGGATCGAGATCAGCATGCTGGCCGCGCCGAAGAACGCGAGCGCGAGCGGCGCGATGCCCGTCGCGAACATGTGGTGGACCCACACTTCGAAGCCGATCAGCATCGTCGCCACTGTCGATACGGCGACGGCCTCGTACGCGACGAGCGGCCGCCGGCAGAAGGTCGGCAGCGCATCCGACACGATTCCCATCGCGGGCAGCACGACGACGTACACCCACGGATGCGCGAACATCCAGAACAGGTGCTGCCACAGGAGCGGCCGCCCGCCGTTCGCGACGTCGAAGAAATGCGTGCCGGCATTGCGGTCGAGCCACAGCAGCAGGAACGCAAGGCTCACCGACGGCACCGCGACGAGGTTCGCGACCGATGCCGTCAGCGTGCCCCACACGATGATCGGCAGCCGGTCGATCGACATGCCGTGCGCGCGCATCCGCAGCAGCGTGACGACGAAGTTCGCGGCGCCGCCGGTCGTCGAGATGCCGAGCAGGATCATGCCGAGCGCGTAGATGTCGATGTTCGCACCGGCACTGTAATCGAGCGACGTGAGCGGCACGTAGTTGAACCAGCCGCCGTCCGGCACCGCGCCGAGCGGGAAGCTCGCATAAAGGAACAGCCCGGCGAACAGGAATACCCAGTACGAGAAGGCGTTCAGCCGCGGGAACGCCATGTCGCGCGAGCCGAGCATCAACGGCCAGAGGTAGTTCGCGAAGCCGGACAGCACGGGCAGCGCATACAGGAAGATCATCGTGACGCCGTGCATCGTGAACAGCGAGTCGTATTGCGCGGGCGTGAGCAGCGTCGCGTTCGGCCGCGCGAGCTGGATGCGCATCACGAGCGCCTCGACGCCGCCGAGCAGCAGGAACGCGAACGCGGTGACGATGTAGCGCAGGCCGATGCGCTTGTGATCGACCGTCCCGAGCCAGCCGCGCCAGCCGGGCGCCGATTCCCACAGCGCGGCCAGCGCACGCTCGTGCCCGGAGCCGGGCGGCGCGTCGCCGAGGTCGGGCACGCGGCTGAGCGGGGGCGGCGTGTCGCGGGCAATGGCCATCGGCATTCTCCGTTCAGTGCAGCGTGGCGAGATACGCGGCGAGATCGTCCGCGTCGCGCGGCGCGAGCGCGATCGACGGCATCAGCGATTGCGGCTTGATCTGCTGCGCCTGCGCGATCCAGCGGCGCAGGTTGTCGGGGGTGTTGTCGAGCGTGCCGGCCGCGAGCAGCCGGCGTGAGCCGACGTGCGTGAGATCGGGGCCCGCGTCGCCGACGGCGTCGGTGCCGTTTACCGCGTGGCAACCCGCGCAGCGCGCGGCGAACACGCGTCGGCCGCGCCGCTCGGCGTCGGTGCCTGGCACGGGAGCAGGGCGGCGCTGCGCGGCGAGCCATGCGCGAAACGCGGCGGGCGGCTCGGCCACCACTTCCAGTGCCATGTGCGCGTGCTGCGCGCCGCAGTATTGCGAGCACTGTCCGCGATAGACGCCCGGCCGGTCGGCCTGGAGCCATTGGCGATTGGTCTGGCCGGGGATCGTCTGCGTCTTGCCCGCGAGTTGCGGTACCCAGAACGCGTGGATCACGTCGGCGCTGTTCAGTTCGATCGCGACGGGCTCGCCCACCGGGATGTGCAGCTCGTTCGCGGTGACGAATGCGCTGCCGTTCGCGTCGGCCGGATAGCGCGCGGCCCACCACCAGTCGTGCGCGGTGACGACGAGCGTCAGCGCGGGCGGATGCGGTGGAGATGCCACCGCGCCAAGCACGCGCAGCATGTACACGAGCGCGCCGAACAGCAGCACGATCGAGATGCCGCTGCCGAGCGCGACGAACGTCACGCCGCTGCCCGGGCGGCCCGCGGGGGCGCGGCGGCGAAACAGCGCCACGAGCAGCAGCACCGCGATCGCGATGCACACGAACGTACAGAGCGCGAGCAGCGCCCAGCCGAGCACGAACACCGGCTGCGCGGCCGGCCCGGCCGCGTGCACGACGTACGCGAGCGGCAGCGGCCCGGCGGCTGCGCAGGCGGCGGCCGGCGCGACCGCGCAGGCGAATCCGGCGACGCGCGCGAGACGGCGCGCTTTCATGGGCGGCGGGACGGGCAACGCAACTCCTTGCGGCGGCGGGATGGCGGCAACCCGCGATCAAGCAATTTCCGTGCGTGCGATCGACACGGGGGTGCCGCCGCCGGGTTGCATGCGCAACGTCCGATGCGTTACAGCCGGCTTGTAATTCGGCGCCTGCGTCCGCCGGCGTTACGTGCCGCCCTTGCCGCCGTGCTCGCCGTTGCCAGGCAGTACGGCCGACAGCACTTGCCGCGCGGTTTCGACGATCACGCTGGTTTCGCGGCTATCGCCTTTCACCAGCGTTTCGGCGAAGTGCTTCGCCTGCTGGAGCGTCACGTGCGGCGGCAGCGGCGGCACCTCGGGATCGCTCTTGACTTCGAGCACGACCGGCCGGTCGGCCGCCAGTGCTTCGTCCCAGGCGGCGCCGAGCTGTTCGGGATCGTCGACGTAGATGCCTTTCAGGCCGAGCAGCGTTGCGAAGCGGTAGTACGGCACGTTCGGAATCTGCTGCGACGCGTCGAACTTCGGGTCGCCTTCCATCACGCGCTGCTCCCACGTGACCTGGTTCAGGTCCTCGTTGTTCAGCACCATGCAGATCCAGCGCGGATCGGGCCATTGCCGCCAGTATTTCGCGACCGTGATCAGTTCGGCCATGTTGTTCATCTGCATCGCGCCGTCGCCGACCATCGCAATGACCGGACGCGCCGGATGCGCGAACTTCGCGGCGATCGCGTAGGGCACTGCGGCGCCCATCGACGCAAGCCCGCCGGACAGCGAGCCCATCATCCCGCGCCGGATCATCAGGTCGCGCGCATACCAGTTTGCGCAGGAGCCCGAATCGCTCGTCAGGATCACGTCGTCGGGCAGCCGCGGCGACAGCTCGGTAAATGCGCGCTGCGGGTTCACGCCGCGCCCCGGCATGGCCTTGGCGGCCGCCCGCGCCGCGAGCGTCTCATGCCAGGCGTCGTTCCATGTCGCGATCCGCTCGCGCCAGCCGGTGTCGTCACGCGCCTTCAGCAGCGGCAGCAGCGCGCGCAGCGTTTCGGCGCTGTCGCCGACGAGGTTGACCTCCATCGGGTAGCGCAGGCTCAGCATGTCGGCCTTCAGGTCGATCTGTACGCCGCGCGCCTGGCCCTCCTTCGGCAGGAATTCCGAGTACGGAAAACCCGAGCCGACGACCAGCAGCGTGTCGCATTCGGTCATCAGCTCGTAGCTCGGCCTGGTGCCGAGCAGGCCGATCGAGCCGGTGACCCACGGCAGGTCGTCCGGCAGCGCAGTCTTGCCGAGCAGCGCCTTGGCGGCGCCCGCGCCGAGCCGGTCGGCCACCGCGATCACCTCGTCGGTCGCCTTCAGCGCGCCCGCGCCGACCAGCAGCGCGACCTTCTTGCCGGCGTTCAGTACGTCGGCCGCGCGCTGCAGGTCGTGGGCGTACGGCACGACTTTCGGCGCGGTGTAACCGATGCCCGAGTGCACGGTACCGTGCGCGCGTTTCGGCGGCGCGTAGTCGAGTTCCTGCAGGTCGTTCGGCAGCACGAGCGCGGTGACCGTGCGTGCGCCGAGCGCGGTGCGTATCGCGCGGTCGACCAGGTGACGCACCTGGCCGGGCACCGTCGCCATCTGGACGAATCCGCCGGCAACGTCCTTGAACAGCGCCGGAAGATCGACTTCCTGCTGGTAGTGGCTGCCGAGTGCCGCCCGTGCCTGCTGGCCGACGATCGCGAGCACCGGCATGTGGTCGAGCCGCGCGTCGTACAGGCCCGTCACGAGGTGCGACGCGCCCGGGCCGGACGTCGCGACGCACACGCCGAGCTCGCCTGTAAATTTTGCGTGCGCGGAGGCCATGAAGGCGGCCATCTCCTCGTGGCGCGCCTGGATGAATTCGATCTTGCCGTCTGCGCGGTTAAGCGCACCGAAAAAACCGTTGATGCCGTCGCCCGGGTAGCCGTAGAGGCGACGCACGCCCCAGTCGTACAGCCGCTCGACGATGAAATCCGCCACTGTCGCCATGCCGTTTCTCCTTGATTCGCGATGAGCCGATGCCGGCTGTCGCGCAAGGCATGTGCCGCGCCGGGCACAGCGGTTGCATGCGGTGGGCGCGTACGATCCGTCAACCTTTATCGAGGATGCGCCACATGACTGCATTCAACCGTTTATCCGCGCGCCGTTGCGCCGCCTGCTTGATGCTCGCGGCCTGCGCGTCGGCGCTGCCCGCTGCGGCACAGTTGCGCCCCGCCGAGCCGGCCAGCGTGCCCGACTCGTCCACGCAGGCTTTCAAGCGCGCCGACCGCAGGATGATGGACGCGATGGACGCCGCGCGGTACACGGGCGACGCCGATCGCGATTTCGTCGCGCACATGGCGCCGCATCACCAGGGGGCGATCGATATGGCGCAGGTCGAGCTGAAATACGGGAAGGACCCGACGCTGCGGCAGCTCGCCAGCCGGATCGTCGCCGCGCAGCGCGACGAGATCGCGCTGATGGAGCGCTGGCAGAAGGAGCATGGCAACGCGCCGTGAGCCGTAAAGACCGCAAGGCTTCAGCGGCGATGCGGGCACGCGTGATGCTCGTCGGTCATGCGCAGATACGGGACCGAACCCCGGGCGGCTTCGTGCGCGACCGACGTGGCCGGACGCGGCACGGGAATCCGCGTGCGCAACCAGATCAACATCCGATAGCCGGAGACATCATGCGCGAATCCCAAGACTCACAGCCCGAGCGTTGCGACGCGGGCAAGGCCGGCAAATCCGCCGGGCAGGCCGGGCATCCCGTCACGCGCGCGTTCGAACGCTTCGCGTCGCACGTGACCACCTGGGCCGGTTCGCCGGTCGCGTTCGGCAGCGCGGTGGCGATCACGGTGCTGTGGCTCGTCACGGGGCCCGTGTTTCACTATTCGGATGCGTGGCAACTCGTGATCAATACCGGCACGACGATCATCACCTTCCTGATGGTGTTCCTGCTGCAGCGCAACCAGAACCGCGACAGCGTCGCGCTGCACCTGAAGCTCGACGAGCTCCTGGCCGTCACGCATGCGGCGAGCGACCGGCTGATCGGGATCGAGGACGCATCGGAAGCAGAACTGCGCGCGATGGCGCAGACCTACCTCGACATAGCGCAGCAGGCCGCGGATCGGGAAGACGAAGCGGGCACGAACCGCCCGGCGACGGCCGACACGCCGCCCGAATCGTGACCGGGCGGCGTGCGCGCCGATGATTTTTCAAACGCTTGTCGTTTCTGTCGCCGTATCGCGTGGCGACGGCGGATGCGCGGCACGCGCGCGGGGAACGGCATGTGCTCGACGTCCTCACGAAGCCCGGTCGTTCCGGGTATTGCCCACGGTGCCTCCATGAACTCCAGAACGCCTTCGAATCCCGTGTTGAATCTTGCGGTGGCCGTTGCCTGCGGCGCGGCCGCGATGTACTTCCTCGATCCGTCGTCCGGCCGGCGGCGGCGCGCGTATCTTCGCGACAAGGCGGCTGCGGGCCGTCACGACGTGGCGGACTATGCGGCCACGCAGGCGAAGCGGGCGGCCGCGCATGCGCGCGGCACGATCGCCGGCCTGCGGGCAGACTGGCTTGCGGGCGAAGCGAGCGACGTGCAGGTGGCCGAGCGCGTACGCTCGGCACTCGGCCGTCTCGTCGGCCACCCGCGCGACGTCGACGTGAGCGTCGAGCGCGGACAGGTGCGCCTGACCGGCCAGATCGACGAATCCGAACGACAGGCGATCGTCGACGGCGTGACCGCGCTGCATGGCGTGCAAGGCGTCGAAGACGCGATGGGCGCGCGCAGCGAGTACAAGGCGCCGCCCGACGGCCACTCGCGCTGATGCCACCGCGGCTGCCCGTCACGGCAGCCCGACGCCTCATCCGGAGCAAGCCCATGACCGAACGCCAGCCTCCCGACACGACGCCTCCGCCTGCGGAGCCCACGGCGCGCGACGCCCTCGAACATCTGCTCGGCAGCCTGCACCGTCACGGCTACTTGCACTTCGCGAACGAGGTCGTCAGCGCGAACGCGCGGCTGGCCGACACGTTCGTCGACGCGCTCGACAAGCCCGGCATGCGGAGCGGCATGCAGAATCTCGCGGTGCTTCTGACGGCGCTGTCGCGCATTCCGACTGATCAATTCGGACGCGCCGCGTTCGCGGCCGCCGACGCGCTGCATCACGTCGGCGCGTGGCAGCCGGCGCGGCATCCGCATGTCGCGCCCGGCGTGCGCGGCGTCTACCGGCTGCTGCACGACGAAGCGCTGTGGGATGCGCTGACGCCGTTGATCGAAGGATTGAAGGTGTTTGCGCAAGGGCTCGCGCGCGAGCCGCAGACGCCGGTTGCCGGGTTCGACGAGACGACGAAAGACGCGTGACGGTGTCCGGTCGAACGTCGTCCTCGAATCGTGCGGGACAGACGGGCGATTGAAAGCTTCGAGACGATCCCCCGCGACGCGTACTGCTGTATCCCTGTTCCCATGCCGCCGCCGCGCTCCGCGATTTTTCAACGGCTTGTCATTTCTGCCGCGACCTTCGTCGAGAGAGCCGGGGGAGAGCCAAATCGGCGATGTCATGGTGCGCCCCAGCGGACCGGATGAACAGAGGACAAGTGCATGGCCGATTGGGATCGCCATCGCAGCCGGGCCGGGCCCGCGGTTTGCTGGAGGGCGGGTTTGAGGCGGACGTGTGCAATGGCGCATGCGGCCGCCGCCCGGAGTCCTGTTCGATGTCCGATGCCATCCTGTGTCCGTGGTCCGTTCGCGAGCGAAGGCGCGTCGTATTGCGGCGTGGTCCGAGCCCGCGCACGGCGATCGTTCCGACACGCGCCGCTTCCGTGTTGCCGACGTCGGGCCGGGCACGCTTCACGGCGGCCGAATCCATGCCGCCCGCCGTCGCGCGCGCGGGCGACGGCGGCAATTCGCCGGACAGCGGCCGGCGTGACGGCCCTGCACCGGGCCACCGCGCCGATCAGCCGACCGACGCGCCGGGCGGCGGTGGCGGCGATGGCCATCCGCACGACGACCGCGGCGGCCGCACCGGCGGCGACGGCGACGGCAACAACGGCGAAGGCGAACGCCGGCGGTCCGGCAAGAAACCGTTGATCATCCTCGGCGTGGTGCTGTGCGTGCTGCTCGTCGCGGCGCTCGTGTGGTGGTTCGCGACGCGCAACCAGGAAAGCACCGACGACGCGTACACCGACGGCAACGCGGTGGCGGTCGCGCCGCACGTGTCCGGCTACGTGACGCGGCTGGCCGTCGACGACAACACGTTCGTGCGGCGCGGCGACGTGCTCGTCGAGATCGATCCGCGCGACTACCGCGCCCAGGTCGATGCCGCGCAGGCGCAGCTCGGTCTCGCCCAGGCGCAGCTCGACGCGTCGCGCGTGCAGCTCGACATCGCGCGCGTGCAGTACCCGGCCCAGTACCGGCAGGCGCGCGCGCAGATCGAATCGGCGGAAGCGGCTTACCGCCAGGCGCTCGCCGCGCAGGAGCGGCAGCGCGCGGTCGATGCGCGCGCGACGTCGCAGCAGGCGATCGACGCGGCCGACGCGCAGCGCGCCAGCGCCGACGCGAACGTCGCGATGGCCCAGGCGCAGGCGCGCACCGCGAGCCTCGTGCCGCAGCAGATCCGGCAGGCCGAGACGGCCGTCGAGGAACGCCGCCAGCAGGTGCTGCAGGCGCGCGCGCAGCTCGACACGGCCAACCTGAACCTGTCGTACTGCGAGATGCGCGCGCCGTCCGACGGCTGGGTCACACGCCGCAACGTGCAGCTTGGCTCGTTCCTGCAGCCGGGCACGTCGATCTTCTCGATCGTGACGCCGCGCATCTGGATCACCGCGAACTTCAAGGAGTCGCAGCTTGAACGGATGCGCATCGGCGACCGCGTCGACGTGTCGGTCGACGCGTATCCCGATCTCGACCTGCACGGCCGCATCGACAGCATCCAGCTCGGCAGCGGTTCGCGCTTTTCCGCGTTCCCCGCCGAGAACGCCACCGGCAATTTCGTGAAGATCGTGCAGCGCGTGCCGGTGAAGATCGTGCTCGACGGCCCGCTGCCGACCCGTCCGCCGCTCGGTCTCGGCCTGTCGGTCGAACCGACCGTGTACCTGAAATGACCGGCCGCCGCGCCGCGGCCGGGTTCGACCGGAGCGATCGACTCATGCCTGCCATCCGCCTGTCGTTGCCGTTTCCCGGAGCGTGCCGGTGAACCGGCCGCCCGACCGGCCGGCTTCGTCCGGCGACGCATGGCGGCCGGCCGCGAACCCGTGGCTCGTCGCGATCGTCGTCACGCTCGCCGCGTTCATGGAGGTGCTCGACACGACGATCGTCAACGTCGCGCTGCCGCACATTGCCGGCACGATGTCCGCGAGTTACGACGAGGCGACCTGGACGCTCACGTCGTACCTCGTCGCGAACGGCATCGTGCTGCCGATCTCGGGTTTCCTCGGGCGCCTGATGGGCCGCAAGCGCTACTTCCTGCTGTGCATCGCCGCGTTTACCGTGTGTTCGTTCCTCTGCGGCGTCGCGACCAATCTCGGCGAACTGATCGTGTTCCGCGTGCTGCAGGGGCTGTTCGGCGGCGGGCTGCAGCCGAACCAGCAGTCGATCATCCTCGACACGTTTCCGCCCGCGCAGCGCAATCGCGCGTTCTCGATCTCGGCGATCGCGATCGTCGTCGCGCCGGTGCTGGGGCCGACGCTCGGCGGCTGGATCACCGACCATTTCTCGTGGCGCTGGGTGTTCCTGCTGAACGTGCCGATCGGCGCGCTGACCGTGCTCGCGGTGATGCAGCTCGTCGAGGATCCGCCGTGGCGGCGCGGCGCCGAACGCGGGATCTCCGTCGACTACATCGGCATCGGGCTGATCGCGATCGGCCTCGGCTGCCTGCAGGTGATGCTCGATCGCGGCGAGGACGAGGACTGGTTCGGCTCCCCCTTCATCCGGGTGTTCGCGGTGCTGTCGGCGCTCGGGCTCGTCGGCGCGACGCTGTGGCTGCTGCGCACGAAAAAGCCGGTGGTCGACCTGTCGTGCCTGCGCGATCGCAACTTCGCCCTCGGCTGCGTGACGATCGCGACGTTCGCGGCCGTGCTGTACGGCAGCGCGGTGATCGTGCCGCAGCTCGCGCAACAGCACCTCGGCTATACGGCGACGCTCGCCGGGCTCGTGCTGTCGCCCGGCGCGTTGCTGATCACGCTCGAAATCCCGGTCGTGAGCCGGCTGATGCCGCACGTGCAGACGCGCTATCTCGTCGGCTTCGGCTTCGTGCTGCTGTCCGGCGCGCTCGTCTATTCGCGCATGCTGGTGCCCGATATCGACTACCTGCATCTCGTGCTGATCCGCTGCGCGCAGTCGCTCGCGATCGGTTTCATGTTCGTGCCGATCACGACGCTCGCCTACCTGACCGTGCCGCAGCGGCTCAATGACGACGCGTCCGCGCTGTTCACGATGTTCCGCAACGTCGCGGGCTCGATCGGCATCTCGGTGTCGACCGCGTTGATCCGCGAGCGCACGCAGGCGCGGATGGCGCATCTGTCCACTCACATGTCGCCGCTGTCGCAGAACTTCCAGGACGCGCTGCAGCAGAACGCGCAAGCGATCGGCGCGCTGACGGGCGCGCGGCCGGCGGCCGCGCTGCAGACGGCCACCGGGCGGCTGTACGAGACGTTCATCGCGCAGGCGACGATCCTCGCGTATATCGACGTGTTCGCGATCCTCGCGGTGTTCTGCGCGTTCAGCATTCCGCTGACGTTCCTGTTTTCGCCGGCGAAGGCCGCGCGCGGCGCGGGAGGGCATTGAGATGAGTGCGTGCCGCGACAGCCGCCGCCGCCGGATTCGTTCCGTCGCGGGCGATGCCGCCATGCTATTCCTTGCATGCGCAACGATATCGGGGTGCACCGTCGGGCCCGACTACCAGCCGCCGCACGCGGAGGTTCCGCCTGCCTGGCATGCGATGCAGGCGGACGGGCAGGCGGCGCCCGCGTCGGACGTCGCGGCGCGCTCCGCGCCGGTAACCGATGCGGATCCCGATCCCCGCTGGTGGCATGCGTTCGGCGATCCGGAGCTCGACTGGCTCGTCGAGCGTGCGGCGCGCGACAACCTCGACGTGCAGGCCGCCGTGCTGCGCATCGAGCAGGCTCGCGCGCAGGTTCGGGCGGCTGCCGCGCAAGGCCTGCCCGACGTGCGCGCGAACGCAAGCTACCAGCGCGAACAACTCGGCCTGCGAGGCATCGTCGAGGAGCAGGGCATCGACCAGCGAGTCGACCGGCTCGGCGCACCGGGCTCGCCGCTCGACCGGTTCGGGCCCGGGACTGGCGCGAGCGTGCGGCAAGGCGCGCGCGGCGTGCTCGATGCCCTCGAGGCGCCGGTCAACCTGTGGCAGGCCGGGTTCGATGCATCGTGGGAGCTCGACCTGTTCGGGCGCGTGCGCCGCTCGGTCGAGGCGGCCGGCGCACAGGCGAGTGCGGCGGTCGCGAGCCGCGACGACGCGCTGCTGTCGCTCGAAGCCGAAGTCGCGCAGACCTATCTGCAACTGCGTGGCGCGCAGGCGCAACGCGCACTGGCCGACGACCTGCAGCGCGCGCAGCGCGAACTGCTCGACCTGACGCGCGAGCAAGCCGCGCACGGGCTCGCGAGCGACCTCGACGTACGGGCGGCCGAGGCGCGGCTCGCGCAGATCCGCGCGCAACTGCCGCAATTCGACCAGCAGATCGTGCTGCTGCGCAACGGCCTGGCGTATCTGGTCGGCGGCGCGCCGGGCGCGCTCGACGATTGGCTGGCCGCGCCGGCCACGCTGCCCGGCGTGCCGCCGACCGTGCCCGTCGGCCTGCCGTCGACGCTCGCGCGCCGGCGCCCCGATATCCGCCGGGCGGAGGCCGACCTCCATGCGGCCACCGCCGACGTCGGCGTCGCGGTCGCGCAGTTCTATCCGGACATTTCGCTGACGGGGCAGGTCGGCCTGCGCGCGTCGCACGTGCGGGAGCTGGCGCACTGGTCGCACCTGTTCTATGCGTTCGGGCCGGCCGTTTCGCTGCCGATCTTTTCCGGCGGCGCGCTCGTGTCGAACTTGAGGCTGTCGCAGGCCCGCCAGGCCGAAGCCGCACTGGCCTACCGGCAGGCCGTGCTCGTCGCGCTGCGCGACGTCGACAATGCACTGGCCGTGTATCGCACCGACCAGGCGCGTGCGGCGGCGCTCGACGATGCGGTGAAGGCCGAACAGGGGGCGCTGGATCTTGCGCGCGATCGCTACCGGAAGGGGTTGTCGCCGTTCCTCGACGTACTGGATGCCGAACGGCAGTGGTCGCAGGGGCGGCAAGACGCCGAGCAGGGAACCCTGCAGACGACGACCGACCTCGTCGCGCTTTACAAGGCGTTGGGCGGCGGATGGCAGGCCGGACGCTGATCCGGCACACGTGCGGCAGCCGCGGGCGCATGCCGGACGTCGCGGCCCGAGCACCGTGCAACGCCGCATGGTTGCGCGCGCAGCGAATCACTCCCACGCGTGCTTGCTGAACTGATAACCCTTGGAGCGAATGGTCTTGATCCGTTTAGGCTCGGTCGCGTCGTCGCGCAGTTTGCGGCGCAGCTTCGAGATGCGGCCGTCGATCGAACGATCGAGGCCGTCGAACGCGATGCCGCGCAGCAGCAACGTCAGGTCGGCGCGGCTGACCACTTCGCCGGCGCGGCACGCAAGGGCCCACAGCAGGTCGAATTCGGTCGACGTCAGGCGCGGCACGCTGCCGTCGGGAAGGTGGACGCGGCGATCCGTGCGGTCGATCGAGAGCTTGCCGAACGTGAACCGCTGCGGCGATTCCGGCCCGCGGTCGGCCGGCTGCGGGCGTGCCCGCCGCAACTGCGCCTTGATCCGCGCGAGCAGGATGCGCGGCTCGACCGGCTTGCGGAGAAAGTCGTCGGCGCCCAGTTCCAGGCCGAGCAACTCGTCGAACGGTTCGTCGCGGGCCGTCATCATGATGAGGATGCCGTCGTATTGCGTGCGCGCCGCGCGGCAGATCTCGAAGCCGTCCTTGCCCGGCAGGTTGATGTCGAGCAGCACCAGGTCCGGGCGGCTCGCGATGATCGTCGTCGCCGCGCCCGTGCCGTCGGACAGCGTGTCCACCTGGTAATGATGCTGGCGCAGATAGTCGGCGATCAGCGCGGACAGGGGGACGTCGTCTTCGACGAGCAGGATTCGGATGGGCATCGCGGAACGAGGGGGGAAACGGGAAAGTGGCGAGCGGTCAGGCCCAGTCCGAACGCGGGGTAGCCGACGCGACGTGCATGGTACTGCGCGACATTCCGACGGAATGTGACGAAATCTGATTCGTTCGGTGAGCGTATCGATGGGGGGACCGCCGCTGCCTGGCGAAGCGGCGAATGGCTGTCGGCGTGCAGACGCACGTTTGGCCGAAACGGTCGGCGCGATAGCCGGCGCGGGGCCGGCGAGGATGCGTGATCGGGCATCCTTCAGACGAAAACGTTTGCGGAAAATCCGTTGTTCCCACCGTCGTCTGTATGGGCGAAACCGAGGCCAGGCAAGGTTACTCGACATATCATTACAAAATATTACCAATGTCGCCGAGTATCCGTCCCTACAATTTCGGCACCTGTCGCGCGCGCCGGACGGATCGCGATTCGTTGCAGGTGCGCGGGGCGGGGAGCCGGGTCGCGCCACACGAAATCCACGCGGGGATCATCGCGCCGAAGGCGGCACCGCCGCCTCGAGCCGCGCTTTCCGCGCGGGCACCCGATCCGTTTCCCGTCCGGCAACACGAAGCGGATATTCGCTTCCTTTGGAAATGGCATGAGATTCAGAAAACGCACCAGTTATGTCGATGCAACACGGTGGTTCGCCGACGGCGATCATGACCGGGTGAAGAGCCGTCACGGCGTTTGGGCCATCGCGACGCCGGAAGGCTGGCGCACGGTGAAGCCGGGCGACTGGATCCTGCTCGATGAATGCGGAAACTGCTGGCCGATGGACGACAGTCTTTTCAGGCATTTCTACGAACCGGCAGCGGAGTGAGGCGGCCGCCGGATTAACGCGGTATTCGCGCCTATCGACGCCTGCGCGAGAACAGCAACGAATCGGCGTCGTTGAAGCGGATGCGTTCCGGTTCGCCATACCCGGCCTTCTCCGCCACGCGGATCGACGCGACGTTGGTCGGCGCGATCAGGCACACGCTGCGCTCGAAGCGCTGCTGCCCGTCGAGCCACGCCAGCGCGGCCGCGAGCGCCTCGGTCGCATAGCCCTTGCCGTGCGCCCAGCACGCGAGCGCCCAGCCGGCTTCCGGCACGCCGCGCACCGACGGCTCGATGTTCCGGTGGAAATCCGCGAAGCCGAGATCGCCGACATAGCGCCCTGACGCCTTCTCGCGAATCGCCCAGTAGCCGTAGCCGAGCAGCGGCCACAGCCCGCGATACGCGAGCAGGCGCATCCACGAATCGCGCGGCGCGGACGGCTGGCCGTTGAAGATGTGCGCGACGACCGCCGGCTCGGCCCACATCGCCGCAAGCGCGTCGAAGTCGCCGAGCGGATGGCCTTCGAGGACGAGGCGGGGCGTGTCGAGAACGGGCGGGGAAGAGACCGGCGGCATCGAGGTTTCCGGAACAGGGTTGAACAGAACAACCAGGCCGTCAAGGCGCCGAAATCATATCAAAACCCCTGCGCGGCGGTGGCGGCGACGTGCAGCCGCTGTTGCCCGATGCAACGGGCAATCCGCATGGCCGCGGGCATCCCCGCCGTGGAACCCCGTGCGGCCGCAACCGGCAATCGGGCTCCTCCCGTGCAAGGCAAGGCCGCTCGCGGGCGGCGGCCTATTTCCGGCTTTTCAGGAAGGTCCGCCCTTCGGCCGTGATCGACGCGCCGGAGCGGCCATGCACCGGATGACTGACGAAGCCGGCGCTGACGAGCTCCCGCGCGATCGACCAGCCGAGTGCCGGCGCATCGCGTCCGTAGCGGACATCGGCGAGGCGTTCCAGCGCCCAGATGGCGGAGGCGGACAGGTTGGGGGTGTTGGACATGTCGGTATCGCTCATCGCTTCCTCGGGGAGTGGAGATTCGGGGGGCGCGGCGCAATGCCGCGAGACGGGTGGCGCAAGCATCAGCGCGCCTGGAGCAGCGGCAGCAGCGCGTGCAGCGCGGCTTCTTCATCGGGCCCGGTGGCCAGCACCTGGGCCGACGTGCCGCCGTGTACCTGCAGCGACGCGATGGCCGCGCTGTCCTTCGCGTTCCCGCTGAGCCCGTTCGCGATCAGCAGGATGTCGCTTTCGAAGCGGCGCGCTGCGTCGGCGGTTGCGTCGCGGGCGGCGGCACCGCGGTTGCGGTTCCACGCCGAGCCGATCTGAACGTACACAACGGTTGCCACGATGCTGGAAATCCTCCGGACGGGGGCGGGATCGATGTGCGGCGTGCACCGTCGGGCCGGGCTTTCGCGGTTTTCCGCGGGAGCGCGGCGCGCGATCCGGTGCGAACTTGCAGACATCCTCAGTAAAGCTGCCTTCAAGTTCGCTGAATATCGTGAAGTCGAGGATTATAATGCATCGGTCAGAATATGTGTATTGCATTATAATGTCGTGTGCGCCGATGGCGACCTGCGCGTCCCTGGCAGGCGTGTCCCGGTTGCATGACCGGCCGGGTGCGCAACCTGCCCGCCCGGCATTTTCCTGACCGATCCAACTCCTCCCGAATGGAAGCTGCAATGAACGCCGCCCCCGCCTGCCCGCAATGCGCGATGGAAAACACTTACCCGGACGGCACGCTGACCGTCTGCGCCGACTGCGGCCATGAATGGTCGGCGGGTGCCGAAGTGCTCGACGAACCGGCGGGTGACGTCGTCAAGGATGCGAACGGCAACGTGCTGTCGGACGGCGATTCGGTCGTGCTGATCAAGGATTTGCGCGTGAAGGGCTCGTCGATCACGCTGAAGATGGGTACCAAGGTGAAGAGTATCAGGCTCGTCGGCGGCGATCACGAAGTCGATTGCAAGACCGACATGGGCGGCTTCATGCTGAAGGCCTGCTACCTGAAGAAGGTCTGAGCGCACGTCGCGCCCGGCCGTTTTCGCCCGATTGCCCGCCCATGATCGACGATCCAGCTTCCTACGACGCGTTCGTCAAATTCCTGGCGACGCCGCTGAACGACGGCCGGCCGTTCGTGCTGGAGACACGGCATGCGCTGTCGCTGCACTTCGATCATTTCGCGACGCAGAGCTTCATGTCGCTGCGCGATCCCGTGCGGCTCGAGCTCGGTTATACGCGCGTGATGATGGGCTTTCTGCTGCTGCAGCCCGAGCCTGCGCACATCTGCATGCTCGGGCTCGGCGGCGGTTCGCTCGCGAAATATTGCTACCGGCACCTGCCCGGTACGGCGATCGACGCGGTCGAGATCAATCCGGACGTGATCGCGCTGCGCGACATATTCAGGATTCCCGCCGATGATGCACGGTTCTCGGTGATATGCGCCGACGGCGCGGATCATGTGAACCGGGCGGACGTCCGGACGGACGTGATCCTGCACGACGCGTTCGTCGCCGACGGCACGCCGGGCCGGTGTACCGGCGCGGCCTTCCTCGACGCGTGCCGCGCGCGCCTGGGCGACACCGGCGTGCTGGCGATCAACCTGATGGACGACGATCCGGCGCTGCCGCGGCATCTCGAGCACCTGCGAACGGTGTTCGGCGCGTCGTATACGCTGGTGCCGTGCGGCGACGACAACAACTTCGTCGCGTTCGCATGGAAGCACGACACCCGGCTGCCGTCGTTGCGGATCCTGCTCGAACGCGCGCTCGCGTGCGAGCAGGCCGGCACGCTGAAGCTGGCGGCCACGGCGAGGCGCATGAAGGCAGGGGAGAACGTCGATCCGCGGCGGCTGGCGCGGCGCGCGCAAGCGCGCGGGCGATGGGAAATCGACGCATGACCGGCGTGTGACCGCCGTCGCGGGCGCGGCCGGTGTGGCCGCGCTTACTTCACGCGCTTGCCGAGCGCGCTCTTGGTCTTGTACGTGACGCCGTGCCGGTCGAGATAGTCGCGGATCAGTTGCCGCACGACTTGCGACGGCGTGAGATCCTGCTCCGCGCAGAGCATTTCGAAGGCTTCCTTCTTCGCGGGGTCGATCAGGACGGTCAGGCGGGCGGTTTTCGTTTCCATGACGGGTCGAGCGTGGTCGGTATGTTAATCAAATTATAATCGATCCGACTTCGGTGCCGCCGCCGGAACGAGGGCCTCGGGGCCGATCAGCGGCTGCCGCGGAGCAGCGCGAGCAGATCGTCGATCACGGGAACGATCGCGAGCATCACGAGCACCGCGGCGAGCGGCACCGTCGATACGTAGCCGACATGCTTGAAGCCGATCGCGCCGGCCAGCCCGCCGACGAAGAACGACGTGAGCATCATCGCGTGAATCCTCAGTTTCGAGCGGTTGGCGATCACCGCATGCGCGTCGACGTCGATGGCCGACCGGTTCCAGTAGAACAGCTTCCCGAGCTCGATGCCGAGATCGGTCACGATGCCCGTCATGTGCGTCGTGCGGATCTCCGCGCCCGAGAGCTTCGTGATCGTCGCGTTCTGCAGCCCCATGATGAAGCACAGCAACGTCACGGTCACGGGCACGAAGAAGGTTTCCCACAGCGCGAGGTGGCTGCCGAGCAGCCCGAACAGGAGCAGCAACGCGGCCTCGACCAGCAGCGGCAGCACGAACTGGCTATGCAGCCCGCGGCGGCGCCCCCAGTTGACGAGGATCGCCGAGCAACTGGCGCCGAACAGGAACGACCCCAGCGAACTGATGCCGGCCAGGGCCAGCCGGACGTCGCCGAGCGCCGTCTGGTCGGCGATCGCGGACACGATGCCGCTCATGTGCGACGTGTACTGCTTGACCGCGAGAAAGCCGCCGGCATTGGCCGCGCCGGCGACGAAGGCCAGCGAAAACCCGAGCTGACGGTTCGCGGTCGCGCTGCGGTGTTTTCCGGTCAGGTTGCGAAAGTACTGCGCTGGCATAAGGGTTTCGCTCAATCGCCGCGGATCGCGGGCACGGACGGGAAAGCCGGCGCCGGGCGGCAAGGTGGGCACGCTGCCTGCGCCGGAGACCGGGGCTGTCGAATCATGTGATGAACATGATAATGTCATTATCATACTCTGTTAGCCGGATGGGGCTTTCAGTACAATATGCCCGGTACGACCGGCCTGTGGCTTCGCTGCCGCGCGGCCCGCGTTTGCGATTCCTTCGACCCACCGCTTCATGACCCCGATCAAGTTCATCCTTCGCTACACGGCGATCCCGTTCACGGCCATCGTGGCCGTGGTGCTCTGGACTGTCATACCATCGTCGAAAGAGATCGATGCGAGACAATATGCGGCGCTGTCGCGCGCCTACGCGAGTTTCCCGCTGCCGTTCCGGCGCGAGATCTCGGAAGCCATGGATCACGGCCGGCTCAACGACCGGCGCTACCAGGCGCTCGTGCGCGATTCGCTGGGCAACGGCGTCGCGCTGGACTGGCCCGCGTCAGGCGTCGGCGGCATCGCCGACGAACGGAATAAACTGGCCGAACTGATTCAGGCCGATTCGGATCTTCAAAGGCAACAGCAATGAAAACCCTGCTGGTTTCTGTGGCATTCGCGATGATCATCGCGAGCTTGATCTTCGCGCTGTATTTCATGAATCACGATCGCGGCAAATCCAAGCGGATGGCGTGGTCGCTCGCGGCCCGCGTCGGGCTGTCGGTCACGCTGTTTCTGTCGCTGCTGATCGCGTACAAGCTCGGCTGGATCGAGCCGACCGGATTGCCGATCGGACGTTGAGCGGGGCGCCTCGCGGCATGCGGGGCATTCTCGTAAATGCGAGTTTGGTTATCTAATCGCGGTGTTGTGATAAGAATACTTATCCTGACGTCGTTGATGTAAATGAATCCCGTTGGCGGACATACCGTTTCGGCTGTGCCGCCGAGGCCATTCGCGGGCGCCAACAGACGCAGAGGCGACCGGCGCTAGCGGCCCGACCCGTCGGCCAGGCCATGCCGATACGCGCGCGGCGAACAACCCACGATGCGCTTGAATGCGTGTCCGAACGCGCTGTCCGAGTCGTAGCCGAGCCGCTGCGCGATCGCCGATATCGAGACGTTCGAGCGTCGCAGCTCCCGCATCGCAAGTTGTATCCGCCAGCGCAGCACGTATTCGAGCGGCCCGAATCCCAGCCGTCGCTTGAAGTGCAGCGCGAACGTCGAGCGCGACACGTGGCAGCAGGCCGCGAGTGCGTCGACGCTCCAGCGTCGCGCCGGCTCTGCGTGAATGGCGGCCAGCGCCGCGCTCACCCGCGAATCCGCGAACCCCGCAAGCCACCCGACATCGCCGTTCGCACCGTCGTCCACATAGCGCCGCAGGATCTGCACCAGCATCATGTGTCCGAGATGCCGGACCATCAGCGACCCGCCTGGCGACGACGCACCGAATTCCTGCGCGAGTTGCTGCAGCGCCCAGCGCAGCACCGCCGCCTGTTCGGAGCCGCCGTTCACGACGACGACGGGCGGCAGGCTGCCGAGCAGCAGCGGCATGCCTTCTTCGTACACGAAGCGGCCACCGATCAGAAAGCAATCCGCCGGCGCGCCAAAGTGCGCGATACCGCGTTCGACATTCCGATAGACGTCGGCGGCCGGCACCGGGGCGAGCGCGGGATCGCTCGCCAGCGAAAACGCGCGCGGCGAAGCGAGCAGGAAACAGTCCCCCGGGCGTAGCCGGACAGGCGGCCCCGCTCCGTCGACGGTCAGCCAGCAGCTTCCTTCGACCACCGCGTTGAACTTGACCCCGTCGGGCGGCGGAATCGCGACTGCCCACGCACCGCCGGCGCGCAGGCCGGTGAAAAACGAATCGCGCGTTTCCAGCAGCGACAGCACTTCCGACAGCGGATCCATGCGCAACTCCCGGACGATCTCGACGAAAAACCGGATTCTATTGCATTCACAGTCCGGGTGCGTGCCCCGAGAATGGGCTCGTGCGGTGACGTGACCGGCGGGCGGCCGCGTGCCGTGCGTATCATTCCTGGAGCCTTCAATGACGAGCAGGCAACACCCCCTTCATTCCGGATTCGGCGCCGCGTCGACGGCGAGCGATGTATTGGCCGGTCTCGACCTTCGAGGCAAAACCGCCATCGTCACAGGCGGCCATTCGGGTCTCGGCCTCGAGACCACGCGCGCACTGGCGCAGGCCGGCGCGCAGGTCATCGTCGGCGCGCGGAGCGCCGATGCCGCGCGCGACGCGACGCGCGGGATGGCCGGCGTCGAGAGCGCGGCACTCGACCTCGCCGATCTCGCGAGCGTGGCCGCATTCGCCGCGCGGTTCGTCGACGCGCGGCGCGACGTGCATATCGTCATCAACAGCGCGGGCGTGATGGCGTGCCCCGAGACGCGCGTCGGCGACGCCTGGGAAGCGCAGATCGCCGTCAATCATCTCGGCCACTATGCGCTGGTCAACCGGCTGTGGCCCGCGCTCGCGCATGGGCACGGCGCCCGCGTGGTCGCGGTGTCGTCGCTCGGGCACCGGCTTTCGCCGATCCGCTGGGATGACGTTCAGTTTGCGCACGGCTACGACAAATGGCTCGCGTACGCGCAGTCGAAGACCGCCAATGCGCTGTTCGCGGTGCAACTCGACGCGCTCGGCGCCCAGTTTGGCGTCCGCGCCTACTCGTTGCATCCGGGCAAGATCGCGACGCCGCTGCAACGTCATCTCACCCGCGAGGAGATGATGGCGCAGGGCTGGGTGGACGAGCACGGCGTGCCGATCGACCCGACTTTCAAAACGCCGGCGCAGGGCGCGGCGACGCAGGTGTGGGCCGCAACGTCGCCGCGCCTCGCCGAAATCGGCGGCGTTTACTGCGAGGATTGCGACATCGCGGTGGTGACGCGCGGCAACGAGGAGTCGGGCGTGCGACCGCACGCGATCGATCGGGAGGACGCTGAACGTCTGTGGGCGTGGTCCGCTGCGTTGACGGGGGTCGACGCCTTCGCGCCACGCCGCTGACGCCGGAGCGAGCGCCGGGAACCGCTCGGGCCCGGGCCGGGATGGCGAGTCGGCGCATGGGTTCTGCCGGAACGGCGCGGCGGACTGAGCGTTGTCTCTGCGCGCCGCGAGCGGATGGTTTCGTGCGCGGGCATCGTCGTGACCGTGCGTCGCAGGCCCATCCGGCGCCGACACGGCAGCCATGCGCGACCATTCCCGGCGCACGCATAACAAAAGCTGAAATCGGCTTTTCACGTGCGCCGGACGCGTCCCTATACTTTGCGATGCCGCGATCGCACTTCGCCGCGACGCACCCGATCACCTCCCACAAGGATTTACCCGATGACTGCCCGTGATGCCGTCGATCCACGCGACGCGTTGCGCGACGCGCTCGCCACGCTGCCCGATCTCGCGAACGCGATCGGCCAGGATGCCGCGCAACGCGAGGCGCGCCGCGAACTGCCGTTCGAGGGCTTCGCGATCTTTCGGCGCTCGGCACTGGGCGCGCTGCGGATTCCGGTGGCACGCGGCGGCCTCGGCGGCACGCTGGTCGATCTGTTCGATACGATCGCGACGCTGGCCGCCGCCGATTCGAATCTCGCGCACGCCTTGCGCATTCACTACGACCAGACCGAGACGCTGCGGCTGTCGCCGCGCACACCGTTCAACGACGTGCAGCTCGAACGCGGGCTGGCCGGCGCGATCTTCGGCGGCGCGTCGACCGAGCTCGGCACGTCGCGGCCGGGCGAAAACACGACCGTGTTGCGCCGGGACGGCGATCACCATCGGGTCACGGGACGAAAATACTATTCGACGGGCACCGCGTTTGCCGATTTCGCGCGCATCAACGTGGAAAACGAGCAGGGCGACGCGCTGGCCGTGATCATTCCCGTCGCGCGCGACGGCGTGCAGGTGCTCGACGACTGGGACGGGATGGGGCAGCGCATGACGGCGAGCGGCAGCCTGCTGCTCGACAACGTGCAGGTGTTCGCGGACGAAGTGACCGCGCGCGACGGGTCGACGCTCGTCGGCCGCCATTGCGGCGCGCTGCGGCAGCTGCATCTCGTCGCGACGGCGGCGGGCATCGTGCGCAACGTGGTGGCCGATGCACGTCGCTACGTGCTCGCGCACGGACGCCCGGCGCTGCACAGCCCGGCGCCCACCGCGCACGACGACCATTTCGTCCAGCAGGTCGTCGGCGAGCTGTCCGCGCACAGCCACGCGATCGACGCGCTCGTGCGCGAAAACGCGCGGGCGCTCGATCGCTCCGCCGACGCGATCGAAGCGGGCGACGCCGACGCGCATGCGCACGTGCTCGACAGCGCGCTCGCGACCGCGCGCACGCAGCTGATCGTCAGCAAGCTCGCGCTGCATGCGGCCGAGCGGCTGTTCGAAGTCGGCGGCGCGTCGGCGACGGCGCGCGCGCACAACTTCGACCGGCACTGGCGCAACCTGCGCACGATCTTCAGTCACAACCCGCTGCTGCACAAGGCACGCGTGATCGGCGACTACGAACTGAACGGCGTGACGACGCACCTGACCGAAGGGCGCGTGTTCTGATCGCACCAGGCCGGTTGCCGCGGCCGGACGTCAGCGCCGCAAGCCGGCTTCGCGCAGCAACGGCAGCACGCGTTCGCCGAAGAAGTCGAGGTCGGGCCTGAAGTCGTAGAAGCTCAGCTGGATACCGTCGATGCCGGCGCGGTGCAGCCGCACGATGGTGTCGGCGACTTCGTCGGGCGAGCCGGTGATCGAGATGTTGCCGCCGATCGCACGCGCGGCCGTCTGCGAACGCTGGTCGAAGCCGCCGCGCCACGCATGCGCGTCGCTGTCGAAACGGTGAAAGCTGCCTTCGTCCGCGTGCGCGACGATCGCGTCGCGGTACGCGCGCGCTTGCGCCGCCGTCTCGCGGCAGATCACGAGCGGATTGAGCAGCGTGCGGATCGTCCGGCCGCGTGCGGCAGCGGCCGCCTTCACGCGGGCAGTATGCGCGGGCAGCGCGTCGATCGCCCGTTCGGCGTCGGGGCCGGCCGGGCTCGTGACGAACACGATGTCCGAATAGCGCGCCGCGAATTCGATGCCGGCGTCGGAGCCCGTTGCGTTGATCAGCAACGGGCGGCCGTAACGCGGCTTCGGCGTCACGAATGCGCCGCCCAGGCGCCAGTTCGACAGTGCCGGCGTATAACTGAAGTTGTCCGGTTGCGCCCACAACTGCTGGACCGCATCGAGGAATTCCGCGGCCATCTCGTAGCGTCGGTCGTGCTCGATCCGGTTCCAGCCGAACATCTCGTGTTCGATCGCGCGATGACCCGTCACGACGTTGATGCCCCAGCGCCCGCGCGAGATGTGATCGAGCGTCGCGGTGAATTTCGCGAAATGCAGCGGATGCCACGGCCCGTAGAGCACGTGGCTCGTCGCGACGAGGATGATCCGCTCGGTGCGCGCGGTCAGCGCGGCCAGCGTCATGAACGAGTCGAGCGCCTGGCCGTCGAACACGCCGCCGTAGCCGCCTTTCGGCAGCCACTGCGACAGCGCGAACACCAGATCGAAGCCGAGTGCCTCGGCGCGCGCGACCAGATCGGCGTTGTAGTCGAAGGTCCACTCGGTGGAACGCGGCAAGGTCGACGCGCTCCATCCGCCGGCCTGGATCGGCAGGAACAGCCCGAGCATCAGCGGCTGCGCGAGCGCTCGCGACACGGGGCTGTCGGGGAAATCCGCCGGTGAACGGACGTCGACGAACGGCGACGGCGCGAGCGGGGCGGCGAGGGAGGTGTCGCTCATGGCTTGCTCCTGGCGAGGGTGGCGCGCGCCGGGCAACGGCGACGGGCGCGGCGCCCGTCCGGTTCGGCGTTCACGCAGGCGGCCTCGCGCGGCGAAACGCACATTCTCGGCAACCGGGCACGGCGCGGCAAACAACGAATCCCGCTTTGCTTATCGCGCCGCCCCCAATACGCGTGCCGTCAGAACTTCACGCGCAGCCCGCTGACGAACGCGAGCTGCCGGTTCGTCGACGACGCGCTGCCGATGTTCGAGATCGCGGCGATCTTGCGATAGCCGCCCGACGTGGCCGTGCTCGCATCGCCGGCCGCGAGCTGGTAGATGCCCGATACGTAGATGTCGGTGCGCTTCGACAGCGCATAGTCGAACCCGAGCGTGAACTGGTGCCAGCGCGGCTTCAGCGTCTGGCCGCCGGTGCCCGGCAGGCCGCTCGCGCGCCCGTCGGTGAACGTATAGACGCTGATCAGCGTGGCGGCCGGCGTGATCTGGTAGCGCGCGTTCACGTCGTAGTTGTTGAACTTGCGCGACGAGCCGTCGACATAGTCGAGTTGCGTGTGGCTCCAGGCGAAGCCGACCGTCGCGCGGCCGAGCGCGTAGTTCGCGCCCAGCGCCCCGATCTGCTGCTTGAGCACACCGCCGTTCAGCCCGTAGAAGAATGCGCCGCTGTAGTCGTTGCCGGTGGTCGAGGTCGCGCCGCCCACCGCGCCGCTTGTGTTCGACGTCGCGTTCGGGTGATTGAACCGCACGTAGCCGCCGCCGACCGACAGCGGGCCGTTCACGTAGTTCGCCGATACACCCCAGGCGTTGTTGTTCGAGAAACCCGTGCCCGCTCCGCCGTTCGCCTGGTTGCTGAATGCATAGAGCAGGTCGGCCGTGAAGCCGGCGATCGTGTCGCTGCGGAACTTCACCGCGTTGTTCAGCCGGAAGCTCTGGTTCAGGTTGTCGTTGTCGCCCACGTGGGTGGCCGGCGACCAGAAGCCGGCGCCGGAGTACTGCGCGACGAGGTCGGTGATCGGCTCGTACTGGCGGCCGAACGTCAGCGTGCCGAGGCCCGACCTGGCGAGACCCACGTACGCGGAGCGGCCGAACAGTCGGCCGCCCTGGCCGAGGCCGCCGTCGCTCGGCCGGAACCCGCTTTCGAGCGTGAAGACCGCCTGCAGGCCGCCGCCGAGATCTTCCGCGCCTTTCAGGCCCCAGCGGCTGCCGCTCAGCTTGCCGCTCGTCTGCTGAATGTTGCTCGCGCCGCCCTGGTTGTTCGTATACGCGATGCCGGCGTCGACGACGCCGTACAACGTCACCGAGCTCTGCGCGTACGCACTGACCGAACCGATCGAAACCAAACCCAGTACTACCGATTTTTTGATCATCGCTATCCTCTGTTTTTTATGGGTACGTCCGTGAGGATCACGATGCTATTGACGACGGACGCGCCGATGAACGGTCGATCCGTGGTTTGTAAATCGTCGCGCGGTCGATTTGTAATGTGCAGGGTCGCCGGCCCGGCATGTCCGTCGTGATCGCGTCCGGCGTGCATGCTGCGGCGAACACATCGCCTGGACCGCATACGGCGGGCAGCGGCAACCCGTGCGTGATGTCATATCGATCGATGAAATCGTTCGATATCCGCAATATGTGCAGCCCCGACCGCGATGTTTTTATGCAACGCCCGCTAGGCGGCGTAGCACCGATGCGCTATGCGGTCCCGCATATCGATTCCGCAAAACGTTGGTAGGGCCGCACGACGCGTGACGGTAGAGTCGGGCATCCGGTCGCGGGCCGGCATGCGCCGGGAATCGACGCGCACACGGGTGCAAGCGTCCCGGCCGGGTGGATCAACGAACATGGGAGCCGATTGACATGAGTCGCGATGTACTGTTTCTGCTGGAACCGGGCTTTGCCGATCCGAAGCATCCGGGCCAACGCTTCGTCTGTCCGCATGGACTGTCGATCGAAGGACTGCTGGCGAGCGCGCCCGATCGTGCCGGCCGCCTCGACGTGAAACGCGTCGGGTTCGAGCGGCCGCGGGCCGCGGTGATCGACGCGCTCGACGATGCCCATCAGGGCCTGCCGGTCCTCGTGCTCGGCCGCGACCAGCCGGCGCCGGACGACGCGCAGACGCTCGGCGACGTGCGCTTCGTCACCGACGCGCGCCGCATTCTCGAGCTGCTGGCCGAGCGCCACGGATTTCCGGCGCTGCATTGACACGCCGGTTCCGGCAACCCATTCAATCGACAGGAGCACCCGATGTCGTCAATCTCGGCGTCACGCCGCCGCCTGCTGCTCGCCGGCGCCGCGGTCGTGGCGGCACCCCTGGCCGCGAGGTCCGTGTTCGCGGCGCCGGCCGTCAACACCGATCTCGCCGGCACGACGTTGCGCGTCGCGACCTACAAGGGCGGCTGGCGCGCATTGCTGCAGGCTGCCGGGCTCGGCGACACGCCGTACCGGATCGACTGGCGCGAGCTGAACAACGGCGTGCTGCATATCGAGGCGCTCAATGCCGATGCGCTCGATATCGGTTCGGGCAGCGAAATCCCCGCGGTGTTCGCCGCGCGCCAGAAAGCCGACGTGCGGTTCATTTCGCGGGTGCGCGAAGACCTGAACAACCAGGTCACGCTCGCGCGCAAGGACACGCCGATCCGCAGCATCGCGGCGCTGAAGGGCAAGCGCGTCGGCTATGTGCGTGCGACGACGTCGCACTATTTTCTGTATCGCCAGCTGACGGAGGCCGGCCTCGGTTTCGACGACATCCAGCCGATCAACCTGTCGCCGACCGACGGGTTGTCTGCGTACGATCGCGGCGACATCGACGCGTGGGCGATCTACGGCTACAACGGCCAGCTCGCGCGCAATCGCTACGGCGCGCGCGTGCTGAAGACGGGGAAGGGCTATCTGTCGGGAAATTTTCCGGTGTACGCGAATCCCCGGGCGCTCGACGATGCGCGCCGGCGCGCGGCCACCGCCGATCTGCTGCTGCGGTTCCGGCACGCATATGCGTGGGCGAACGGGCGCTTCCGCGACTATGCGCTCGCGCAGAACCGCGAGACGCGCGTGCCGGTTGCCGATCTCGTCGCGATGTTCGACCAGCGCAGCGAAGACTTCGCGCTACTGCCGGTGACGCCCGACGTGGTCGCGCAGCATCAACAGGTCGCCGATGTGTTTACCCGGATCGGCGTACTCGACGGGCCGGCCAACGTCGCACCGTTGTGGGATACGTCGTTCAATTCGGTGGTTGCGGCGGGGTGACGCGCCGCCGCCGGGCGCTGCCCATGTGAACGGGCGATGCGACGGGCCCGGCGGAATCAGGAGAACGTCGTCGCGACCATGATGCCGAATACCAGCCCGATCGCGATCCCGCTGAGCCGGCCGTAAATCGACGCGCGAACATTGTCGTCGAGCACGAACGGCGAGCGCTTGTGCTTCCAGATCGTGCTCAGTGCCACCGGGCGGGTGAGCAGCGCGATGCATGCGATCAGCACGGGCGTGGCGATGAGCATCGCGATGCGCTGCCCGTTCCAGTCGACGCCGTGCATGGCGAGCGAAACCAGCGCGGCGAGCGGCACCTCGACGCACAGGCCGAGCAACGAGCCGCTGACGAATGAATCTCCCGGGGACTGGAACATGATCGGTCCTGGCGTTCGAATGAAATCGGCAACGCGGTCGAGCTGCCGAGGGAAAACTCCACGGCCGGCGCCCGCGGCCGGTCGACCGTGGGCGGCATCGGCGAGGATGACGGCCGGATGGTAAGGCAAATTGCCGGCCGGTTGTCGGTCATTCAAGCTATTTAACAAATGCCCGGCGCCGCGGCATTTTCATCCCGCATCGGGCGCCGGCGCGATCGTGATCGTCGGGCAATCGGGCCGGGTACGACGCACCGGCGTGCGTCTTCAGGAATCCGTCGTTCTTCATTACAATCGGACATCGCTTGTCGAGCGAACGGATGTGTCGATACGAAGCCGCTGAAATGGATTCACCGCGATATCGTATGACGATAACGAATATTCGATTGCTGCCCGGCAACCGGTCTCGCGCGCAAGAACCTGCAGCCGGACTGACTCGATACGCGCCACCTTTTCGCCACCACACGCATGAACACGTCCGATAACAACGAGACCAGCCGCCGCCATCTCGTCGCCTTCGCGATCGACGACAACCGGCAAGCCTGGTACGAGATGGTCATTCCGTTCATCGTCTCGCTGCGCGCGACGGACTACCGCGGGCGCATCGGCGTCATCGGCTACGGCTTGTCCGCCGACAAGCAGCAGCGGCTGCGCGACAACGGTATCGAAGTCTATGCCGGGGCAGGCGTCGGCGACCTTTCGTGGGATCGCTACATCTCCGCGGCCGCGGTCTTCGACGCCGATCCGGAACTGCAGACGCTCGCGCTCTACGACGCCGATATCTGGTTCCCGGGGCCGCGATTCGATATCTTCGACGTCGCGACCGATGACGATCTGCTGCACGTCGCGCCCGACGCCCACTTCTGCGCGTTCGTGATGTCGCCGATCATCGGCGAGCGGCGGGACGCGCTGGTCCGTCAATGCGTCCAGGACGTACTCGATCGGGTCGGGCATCCGTTGCAGGCGGGGCTCGTCGTGGGCGGCCGAGCGCCGTGGGCGCGGTTTGCGCAGTATGTCCGCGAGCAGGCTGGACGCATCGGCCTGGACTTCGCCGGGATCCACGGGCTCGATACGACGTTCCTGCATCTGTGGGGCGGGCTGGGGCAGGTTCGCCTGGTCGGCTGCGAACAGAATTTCGTCACGAAATGGGGGCTTCACGAGCGGCACGATTTCGATGCCGTGCAAATCCTGCTCGAGCATCAGGGCAAGCCGATCCGCGGCCTGCACATGACGGGCGACGTGCGCTTCCTCAATCACTGGCGATATCTGTCTCGCGATGCCGAGCAGGCGATCGCGCTCGGCCAGGCGTTCGCGTTGCCGCCCGAACCCGGCATGCGGGAACAGCCGGCCGCCCTCGACGCGCTTCCGCTCGAACGCCTCGCCGCCAACGGGCTGGCGCTCGTGGCCGCGCACGAGGACGTGCTGCCGGATGTCCCGCGTCTCGCCGCGGGAGCGTCGTTCCGGCACCCGCAGGGCAGTGCGCTCAATGCATGGGCGTCGCACACGGTCGAATTCGAGGTGACGCGCGAACGGACGGTGCTGGACATCGGGCTGTCGCACCTGAGCGGCCAGCCGTCGGCGCCCCGGGCGCATGTGGCGCGCAACGGCGAAAGCGTCTCGCTGCAGGCGCCGTACAAGATCAGCGTCTCGACGCAACCGGGCGACCGCATCGTGTTGAGCGCGCTCACGTTGCCGGGGCAGGCATGCCATACCGCGTGGGATATCGTCGTGCGACACGCGTGATGCCGCGGCTGCCAGGCATGCAGTAGGCCGATACGTGCCGGCGCGGATGCGTCAGGCGGCGAAGATCCGGCGCTGGTAGTCGAGGATCAGGCGATCGATGTCCTGCGTGGCGCGCGGCGGCTGGCTTTTCGGTTCGAGCCAGAGCCATCGCATCATCCGGTAGCGCGCCTCGACGCACATCAGCCAGGCGTCCCAGTCCGACCAGTGGCGCAGCAGCGGGATATTGCGAATGTCCCGCAATCCGTCGCGGATCTCGTACACGTGGAAATGCTGGCTCGCGCGCTGGCTCAATTCGTCGAATGCGCGGGCGGCCTGCTCCGGGTCGGACAGCAGGAAATCGTGGATCTCGATGATCACGTGGCTGCCGGAGAGCTGTTCCAGCAGCGTGTCGTCGAACAGGTCGAATTCCGCGCCTTCGATATCGCACAGGATGACGCGTTCGGCCGGCGCGCCGCCGCGCTCCGACAGGATCGCCGGCAGGTCGCGATCGGCCTTGCCGTAGACCGCGACGCGATCCGCCAGCCCCATCTCCGCGGCGCGGTGCTGGATGGCTTGGCGGCGCTGCTCGTCCATCTCGAAGCACAGACTGCGGGCAAAGACGTTGTTCCGGACCAGGCCGATGCCGAAGATCCCGTCGGCGGCCCCGAGATCGACCAGCACCTTGTCGGGTGACCCGAGCGCCTCGAGGATCGCGCAGACGGCAATTTCATAGGTGCCGAGCAGGTAGCCGCCGACCGCGACTTCCGCCCAGTGACTGAAGCCGATCGGAAACCCGCGAAGGATGCCGTACTGGACGATCGAGCCGGTCTGCTCGCGCAGCAACTGCGACAGATAGTGCAGGCGAAGATTCGCGGCCTGGATCGAGCTTTGGCTGAAGTACTGCGCGTGGTCCATTTTTTCGTTCTCGCTGGGTGAGGAAGCACGTCGGAGCATGCGGCGATGGCCGGACGGGCGTCTTCCGCGGAGGCGAGCGCGTCGTCCTGCTCGGACGAGAATATAGCGCGTTGCCGGCGTATCGCCAGCATGGCATGAACCCGGACGATGCCGGGCGGCGGGCCGGCGGGGCAGCGCAATGGGTTGAACGAACGTGTCGTCTGCTTGGGCGGATGCTTCGGTCACGGTGCCGCGTCGACGCCTCTGCAATGATCCGCCGGTCAACCGCCCGAGAATCGCAGGCGGTTGACCGGCAACGGTCCCCGTCGTTCGCGTGAACGTCGCGTGACCGCGTCCGGCCAGCCTTCGATGCGAAGGACCGAAGGACGGCTGCGCGATCGCCCGACGTTCGACGGGTTCACGCACGCACCGTCAATTCACCCCGACCGCGCTCCAGGCCCGCGCGACCGTTGCGCTTTCGGCCGAGTTCGCGCCATACAGGTCGTTCGCCGCCTGGATCGACGCCCGTCGCGCGTTCGGGTAGCTCGAGTTGGCGTTCAGGTACACGGTCAGCGTGCGGTACCAGATCTTGCCGGCCTTCTCGCGGCCGAGGCCGCTGAAGGTCGTGTCGCCGTTGCAGACCAGTTGCGCCTTCGACAGGCCGGTGTCGGTCGACGGCACCGACGGGCCTTCCGACAGCAGGTAGAAGAAGCGGTTGCCGACGCCCGACATGAAATGCGGATCGTGGCGCGGATTCGACCACGAGAAGCCGCCGGACGGGTAACAGCTGAACGACCGGCCGTCGAGATCCTGCTTGTACATCTTGCGCAGGCCGCCGCTCACCACGCGCGCGCCGATCACGTAGTTGCCGGGATCGTTCGGGTTGTTCGCGTAGTACTTCACGAGCGTGCCGAAAATGTCGGACGTCGATTCGTTCAGGCCGCCCGCGTCACCCGAATAGTTCAGGTTGGCGGTGGCCTCGGTCACGCCGTGACTCATCTCGTGTCCGGCGACGTCGACTGAAACGACCGGTTTCGGCAGGCGAGTGCCCGGATCGCCGTCGCCATACACCATCACGTGCGACGACAGCCAGGCCGCGTTCGCGCCGGTCGTGCCGCTGCCGGTGTTGAAGACCACGTGAGCGTAGCTCTTCACGCCGCGGCCGTCGTTGAAGATGCCGTTGCGGTTGTGCGTGGTCTTGTAGTAGTCCCACGTCAACGCGAGCCCGTAGTCGATGTCCGCGGCGACCGTCTGCCGGTCGGTCGTCGTGTTGTTGCCCCACACGTTCGTGCTGCTCGTGAAGATCGGCAGGTCGGTCGCTTGCTCGACATCGTCCGAGCTCAGCCCACGGCCGTCGTAGACCGATCCGCTGCCGCGGCCCGGATCGAGCATCCGGTACGCGTTCGTGCCGGTCTGGTCCGTGGTGAGCGTCAGGTTGCCGTAGTACAGCGAGCGGCCGGTGCCGGTCGCGGCGGCGGTCTTGATCAGGTCTTGCGCGTCGAGCACGGTGCCGGTGCGTGCGTCGACGTAGTACAGCACCGCATCGCCGTGCGCTTCGCTGGCCTTGCCGTATACGCGCACCGCGTAGGCCAGAACCGGCGCGACGTCGCGCGCGAACACGACGAGTTCCGCGTCATCGACACGGCGTACGTCCGAGTTGAAACGCGCGGCCGCGATGCGCGTGGCCCTGGACACGCCGACATCGGGTGCGTTGCGTACCACCGCGCGGTTTCCGACCTTGCCGATCGTGGCGGCGAGATTGATCGGCGCGGGCTGGGTCAGGCTCGCTTGCTTCAACTGCCCGTTGCGCGAATGGACGACAACGTCGCCGCCTATCACGGGCAGGCCCGCGTGGAAGCGGTCGAAGCGCACGTGCTCGGTGCCGTCGGGATCGACGATCACGTCGCGTACCTGGAACTGATCGCCGTCCGCCGGCGCGTTCGCCTGCGGCCCCGCGAACTTCAACGTGCGTACCGTGCCGCCGGTGGCGAGGCTGAAGGCGGACGGGTTCTGCTGGATCAGTTGCAGCGCTTTGTCGACCGCGGCCGACGGGTCGCCGGCCTGGGCAAAAGCGCTGAGACTCGCGACGGTAATCGCGGTGACGGGCAGCAGTCGAGACAGTTTCTTCATGTAATTCCCCAGATTATGAATGGGTTTGTTCGAGGAATGAATCAAGTGAAGACTTCCATACAAGACATGTCGCGAACAGCAGAGGCATGCTAGAGGGTGGTTTTTATAATTACAAGATATTTCCGGTTGGATTAAATTTTCATATCGCTATCGTTAATCAAGTCATGATTTGGTGATGGATTTGAAATGATCTTGTCGGCTTCATCGGAGGCCTCGCCGGCATTGCATCGGCGGTGGATGACTGCGAGGCGTCTCGTGACGCTCAGCGCGGCGCGGGACGCGGCTCGACGTGGGTCGGGAGGAATGAGCGAAGTGGAGCGGATTGAAAGCGGCCGCAGAAACTTGATTTATTAAACGTCGGTTTTGATTGTTTTCATTTGGTACTGAATTTGCGAGCATGAATAATGATTGAGATATTTCAGTTTTTTGATGGAGAAGACTTTGAATCCACGTTGAGATTTGGGAGGACGCCCGCTACGTAGCGAAATTTTGAACGTGAGGCCGTCAGATATTTTGATGCCGTGTTGATCGTGACCCGATGGCGGGTAATCCCGGTCGTGCAAGCTGCTGCCGGACTGATCGTGTGACGGATATCGAGGCCGGCGACAGGCTTGCCGGGACCGGCCCAAACATAGCCGCTGCCGGTGGCTGCTTCGTCGAAGCGGGCGGCGCACCGCCGCGGGCGCGGGTGGCCGGGTTTATCCGGCCGACGGCTCGATGCTTGCAAGGGAGCGACGGATCGACCGTGGAGACACGAGCTTTCCAGAATCAACTGAGGGCATTCAATCGCAGCAGGCAAGCTCGGAATTATCAATAAAAAAGAGCAAATATCCGCAAAATATCGGGTTTGCCCGATGGTGCGGTATCGTACAAAGAGCGCCGGCAAAGTGACGGATCATTGGCCCGTCGGATTCAGTGCTGTAAAAAAACTGCGGTGAAATCTGATGCCGACCCGCCATTCAATGACATTTCGTTGATTAGGTGAGCGGCATTTAGTGCGCGATTATTCTCGGTCGATCCTCGTTCGGGCAGTCGTTCTCGTTGAAATTTCGTACTCCATGACGTGCGGGTGCCGCGGCATCCATGCACGGGGGCACCTGTACGTCCGTTACTCGACGTCTTTCAGACGGATGCCGGACGGGACGAGGAGTGCTCGTATAGCGCCGATGAATTACCGTCCGGTTGCCGATTACGGTGAAAGGTCGACCGATTGATCTCGGCCGCCGGGATTTTATGCGCCGTTTGAGCAGGATTGATGCAAGGGCTTAATTCGGATTGGTCGATATGTCGCGTCGTTCGAAAGTTTAAATCTATTTAACGTGTTGATCTGCGTCGCAATCGCGGCGTTGTTCGATGCCCCGCTAGATGGATTATCTAGCAATTTGAAACTGGAGAAATGCAATGCAAGAACTGAATCAACAGGAAATCGCACAAGTTTCCGGCGGCTACTACAGCGGCCCGGGCATCCCGTCGGCGTTGGGCAACATCATCGAATGGGGCGGCAGCACCGCGGAGAGCATCGGCAATGCGCTGACGTTCGGCATCTTCGCCGCACCGGTCAAGCAGGCATACAACATCGGCGAGACGATCACGACCGCCGCGGTGAACCTGCTGGACGGCCTGTTCGGCGGCCCGCAGTACTGAGTTGCCTGCATTGAGGCGACGCGGTAGCGGCCGCGTCTCCCGATGATGGAACTGACGATCCGGTATGCACGGGTCTTCCATGTATACCGGATCGCTTTTGCCTGTTCCGACGCGTGGAAGCGGAATGGACGCCGATACCGATATTGGGCGACACGTTGGTGAAAATGGAGTTCGGTCTTTTTCGTTCTGAAGCGGCACAGGCTCGGCGCATGCGGGTGCTGGGCGACATCGTGCTCGTGCACCCTCTGTCCATGACGCTGCTGACGGTCGCCGCGATGGTCATGGCCACCTGCGTGGTGCTGTTCTTCACGTTCGGTACGTATACGCGGCGCACGACGGTCTCCGGTGTGGTGATGCCGGATGCGGGCCTGGTCAAGGTCTATGCATTGCAGCCGGGCATCGTCGTCGAGCGCGACGTGAAGGAAGGGCAGCGCGTGACGCGCGGGCAGACGCTCTACACGGTGTCGACCGACTTGCAAAGCGCGGCGCAAGGTGCGACGCAGGCCGCGTTGATCGCGCAGGCGCGGCAGCGCAAGGCATCCCTGCTCGCGGAAATGGACAAGACCCGCAGCCTGCAGCAGGACGAGCGCGACACGCTGCGCGCGAAGATCGCCAATCTGAAAGGCGCGCTCGCGCAAATCGACGACCAACTCGCGGCCCAGCGGCTGCGCACGTCGATCGCGGCCGACGGCGCCACGCGCTATCGCCGCCTGCTCGCGCAGGATTACATCTCGAAGGACCAGGCACAGCAGCGCGAGGCCGACCTGCTCGACCAGCAGTCGAAGCTGAACGGGCTGCTGCGCGACCGTGCATCGACGCTTCAGTCGCTCACCGAGGCGAGCAACGAACTGTCGGGGCTCGGCTTCAAGCAGCAGAACCAGCTCGCGCAGATCGACCGCAACGTGATCGACGTCGACCAGAACCTGATCGAAAGCGAGGCGAAGCGCCGGATCGTCGTCACCGCGCCGGAGGCGGGCATCGTCACGGCCGCGATCGCGGACGTCGGCCAGTCGGTCGATACGTCGCGGCCGCTCGCGAGTGTCGTGCCGGGCGGCGCGCGCTGGCAGGCGCACCTGTTCGTGCCGAGCACGGCGATCGGCTTCGTGCGGGCCGGCGAGCCGGTGCTGGTCCGCTATCAGGCATTCCCCTATCAGAAATTCGGCCAGTACGGGGCCACGGTCGTGTCGATCGCGCGCACGGCGCTGTCGGCGGCCGAACTCGCGAACGACGGCGGCCCGGCGGCGACCCCGGGCGAGGGGCGCGACGCGACGTTCTACCGTGTGATCGTCGCGCTCGACGCCCAGCACGTCACCGCATACGGCGCGCAGCAGCCGCTGCAGGCCGGCATGACGTTGCAGGCGGACATCCTGCAGGAACGCCGGCGCCTGTACGAATGGGTGCTCGAGCCGCTTTACAGCCTGACCGGCAAACTCTGACGGGCGCACGCATGCGATTACTCGATCGACTCTCGTTCGGCCTCGGCCGCAAGCTGCCGATGGTCCTGCAGACCGAAGCGGCCGAATGCGGCATCGCATGTCTCGCGATGGTGGCCGGTTATCACGGCCATCACGTGGATCTCGCGACGCTGCGCGCGCAGTTTCCCGTTTCGCTGAAAGGCGCGGGCCTCGGGCGCGTGATCGAGATCGCGCAGCGCCTGTCGCTCGGCACGCGCGCGGTGAAGCTCGACCTGGCGCAGCTCGGCCAGTTGCGCCTGCCGTGCCTGCTGCACTGGAATTTCAACCACTTCGTCGTGCTGAAGGAAGTGAACGGCAAGACCGCGACGATCCACGATCCGTCGCACGGTATTCGCAAGGTATCGCTCGCCGATGTCTCGCGCGCGTTCACCGGCGTCGCGCTGGAGCTGTGGCCGAACGCCGGCTTCGCGCCGCGCGCGGCGCGGCCGGCGGTCAGGCTGCGCGAACTGCTGGGCCCGGTGTCGGGGTTGTCGCGCTCGCTCGCGCAGATCCTGGTGCTGGCGATCGCGCTCGAAGTCTTCATGCTCGTGCAGCCGTTCTTCCTGCAATGGGTGATCGACGAAGTGATCGTCAGCGCCGATCGCGACCTGCTGACGGTGCTCGCGCTCGGCTTCGGCCTGTTGCTGCTGATGCAGCAAGCGACCGGCGCGATTCGCGCGTGGGCGCTGATGTATGTCGGCGTGACGCTCAACATCCAGTGGCGCGCGAACGTGTTCACGCATCTGCTGAGCCTGCCGGTGCGCTATTACGAACGCCGCCATCTCGGCGACGTCGTGTCTCGCTTCGGCTCGATCGACACGATCCAGCAGACGCTGACCACGTCGTTTCTCGGCGCGGTGATCGACGGGCTGATGACGCTCGTCACGCTGGCGATGATGTTCGTCTACAGCCGCACGCTCGGCTTCGTCGCGCTGGCGACGATGGCGCTGTACGCGCTTGTCCGATGGATGTGGTACGGCCCGTTGCGGCGCGCGACGGAGGACCAGATCGTGCACGCGGCCAAGCAGCAGAGCCATTTCCTCGAGACGGTGCGCGGCGTGAAGACGATCAAGCTGTTCAACCGCCAGACGGAGCGGCGCGCGAGCTGGATCACGCTGCTGGTCGAGCAAGTGAACGCGAGCCTGCACGTGCAGAAGCTGCAGATCTTCTATCAGCAGCTCAACGGGCTGCTGTTCGGCATCGAGAACGTGCTGGTCATCTGGCTCGGCGCGCGGATGGTGATGGACGGCCAGTTCACGGTCGGCGTGCTGATGGCGTTCAACGCGTACAAGAGTCAGTTCGACAGCCGGGTCGGCAGCCTGATCGACAAGTATTTCGAGGTCAAGATGCTGCAGTTGCAGGGCGAGCGGCTGGCCGACATCGTGTTCGCGGAAGCGGAACCCGACGCGAGCCTGCGCAGCGTGCCGGGCGAGGCGGACACGCTCGACGCGAGCATCGAGATCGACGGGCTGTCGTTCCGCTATGCGGACGGCGAGCCGCTGGTGCTGGACGGCGTCAATGCGACGATCGCGGCCGGCGAATCGGTCGCGATCGTCGGGCAGTCCGGTTGCGGGAAGACGACGCTGATCAGCGTGCTGCTCGGGATTCACGAGCCGACGGGCGGCGCCGTGCGCATCGGCGGGCTCGACGTGGCCAGGCTCGGCATCGAGCGGCTGCGCGCGCTGGTCGGCACGGTGCTGCAGGACGACGTGTTGTTCGCGGGGTCGATCGCGGAGAACATCAGCTTCTTCGATCCGGAAGCGGACCCGGACTGGGTCGCCGAGTGCGCGCGCATCGCGGCCGTGCACGACGACATCGCGGCGATGCCGATGGGCTACAACACGCTCGTCGGCGACATGGGCACCGTGCTGTCCGGCGGCCAGAAGCAGCGCGTGCTGCTGGCGCGCGCGCTGTACAAGCGGCCGCGCATCCTGGTGCTCGACGAAGCGACGAGCCATCTCGACATTCAGCGCGAGATGCAGGTCAATGCGGCCGTCACGCAGCTCGCGATGACGCGGCTCATCGTCGCGCACCGGCCGGAGACGATCGCGTCCGCGCAGCGCGTCATCATGCTGCAGGGCGGGAAGGTCGTGCTCGATCAGTCGACCGCGGCGATGCGCGCGGCGGTCGCGGCGAAGTCGCATGCCGGCGTGCCGGCCGCGTCGCGGCCGGCACCGCACGATGCCGGGCCGGTAGAGCCGGTGGCGGGGCGCTAGATGATGAAGCGATCATTCGCCGTCGTGCTGACCGCCGTTGCGCTGGCCGCCGCGCTGCCCGCGAGCGCGCAGATGCTCGACATCTATCGCACGCGCGACGACGTCGCGGCGACGCAGGCCGGGTCGATGGCATCGGCCACCGCGTGCGGCGCACGGCGCCTCGACGACCGGCCGCTCGCGCTGGAGGACGCGATCCTGCTCGCGATCTGCTCCCATCCGCAACTGAGCCGCACGTGGGCGGATGCACGCGCGGCGACGGCCGAGGTCGGCGTGTCGAAGGCCGCGTACCTGCCGACGCTGAACGCGACGGCCGGGATCCAGCGCGACAACGTGAACACGACCTATACGGGCGGATTCTCCGGCGATCAGCGCAGCACCAGCCGTTACGGCATGCTCAACCTGAGCTGGGTGCTGTTCGATTTCGGCAAGCGCGGCGCGAACCTCGATCGTGCGCGCGCGTTGCTGCGCGCGGCCAACGCGGCGCACGACGACGCGTTGCAGAGCGTCTTCTTCGACGCGGCGCAGGCGTTTTATGCGCTGCGCGATGCGCAGGCGGCGCTCGAGGCCGCCCAGGCGGTCGAACATGCGGCGCAGGAGAGCCTGGCCGAGGCAAGCGCGCGGCATGACGGCGGCGCCGGCACGCTCGGCGACGCGTTGCAGGCGCAGACGACCTATCGCAAGGCGCTGCTCGACCGCGTGAGCGCGGAGGGCGACCTGCAGAACGCGATCGGCACGCTCGCGACGACGCTCGGCGCGGACGCCGACACGCCGCTGCGGATCGCCGACGCGGAACCGTCGCCCGATCGCGACGATTTCACGCGCGGCGTCGCGAACCTGATCGCCGAAGCGAAGCGCGATCACCCGAAACTGATCGCCGCCCGCGAGCGGCTCGAAGCGGCGCGCGACCAGATCCGCGCGGTGCGCGCCCAGTCGCTGCCGACGATTTCGCTGATGGGCAGCCTCTCGCGCAACAACCCGTCGTACCAGCAGCAGCCGTCGCTGTTCCAGTTGCGGAGCAGTCACAGCAACTCGATCGGCATCCAGGTTTCGATTCCGCTGTTCGAGGGATTCGCATCCGGGTATCGCATCGCGCAGGCGAAGGCGCAGGCCGATGCGCAGGAAGCCGATGTGCGCAGTACCGAACTCAAGGTGTCGCTCGACGTGTGGAAGAGCTACCAGAGCTTGCAAACCGACACGACGAACCTCGACAACTCGCAGCATCTGCTCGACACCGCGCTGCATTCGCTCGACATCGCCCGAGGCCGCTACAAGGCCGGGGTCGGCACGTTCACGGAACTGCTGAATGCGCAGTCGGCGCTCGCGGATGCGCGCCGGCAGCGCGTGCTCGCGGTGTCGAGGTGGCGGACCGCGAGACTGAAGCTGGCCGAGAGCCTTGGGAGGTTGGGATTATGGAACGACGCGAGTTGAACGGTACCGGGCCGAACGTGGGCGACGCGCAAGCGTGCGGCTGCGCGTTCCTGTTCCCGGGACAAGGGGCGTTCTATGCGGGCGCGTTGCGGCAACTCGGGCGAGAACACCGCGGCGTGCGGCAGACGCTCGACGCGATCGACGCGGTCGCGAGCGAGCGGCTCGGCCAGCCGCTGACCGGCGCGCTGTGGCGCGACGATGCGGGGCTCGATACGTGGCTGCGCGAGGCGCCCGACTTGTTGCAGCTCGGGATCTTCGGCGCATCGGTCGGGATGTTCGGCGTGCTGCGCGAACGCGGCGTCGTCCCCGACCTGCTGATCGGACACAGCTTCGGCGAAATCGCGGCGCTGGTGTGCGGCGGCGTGTATTCGATCGAGCAGGGCGCGCGCATCGTGTGCGACCGGATTGCGTCGTTGCAGGCCGCGGCGCCGGCCGACGGCATGATGGCCGCGATTTCGGCCGGCGCCGACGCGACACTCGCGCTGATCGACGCGAGCGCGATCACGCACGGGGTGCGCAACGTCTGCATCGCGGTCGAGAACCACGCGTCGCAGACCGTCGTGTCCGGCCCGCGCGACGCGCTGGAAGGTTTCGTCGCGGCCTGCGCGGCGCGCGGCGTGACCGCACAGACGCTCCGGTCTCCGTATGGCTTTCATCACCCCGACCTGGCCGGCGCGCGCGCGCAGTTCGCCGCGCGGCTTGCCGCCTATCGACCCGGTGCACTCGCGATTCCGGTGTATTCGCCGATCCTCGGCCGCCGCTATAGCGGCGCCGACGATCCCGGCATGCGGCTCGCGTCGCATTTCGTGATGCCGGTGCGCTTCGCGGACGCGATTCGCGCCGCGCGCGCGGACGGCATCGCCCGCTACGTCGAGTGCGGCGCGCTCAATGCGCTGGCGCGCATCGTCGTGCGCATCGCCGGGCCGGGCGCGGTCAGGACGTTCGGCGGCCCGACGAGCGTGGCAGAGGAATCGAGCGTCGTCACGACGATCACCCGTTATTTCCAGGAGGACAGCATCATGAAGGACGATATTCGCATCGGCAACGCCGGCTCCGGCTTCGACGCGTTCTGGCAAGCGCGCGGACCGCACATCGTCGACTGGCTCAAGGGCGAACTGCGTCACGCGTTCGACGCGGCGGGCACGGTGCCGGCAGGCACCGCACCGACGGCGACGCCACTCGCGCCGCAGCCGGACCCGATTCTCGCGCCCGCGCCGCGCCTCGCGGCAGTGGGTGGAGCGGCGCTGGCGCCGGTTCCGGCGCCGCCGAGTGAGGGGGCGCCCGCGGCGGTTGCCGCGGCGCGGCCCGCGCACGTGCCGCGCGAGCGGCTGTTCTCGGAGCTTGTCGATATCTACGCGCAGGCGATGGAATATCCGGCCGAGGTGTTCTCCGAATCGATCGAGCTCGAAGCCGAACTCGGTATCGACTCGGTCAAGCAGACCGAGATCATCCAGCGCATCACGGCGCGCTATGCGTTGCCGCCGCTGCCCGCGAATTTCCGCAGCGGCGACTTCAAGGCGATGGGGCAGATCGTCGATTTCGTCTACGAAAACCAGGGAAAGGCGCTCGCCTGACGGCCGCGCGCCGAAACGTTGGTCGGCAGGGGGGGCCCTGCCCGTAATCACAAGTTCTCGATAGGCAGGCGATCCATGTCGAATACCAGCATGCGCGGCAAGCTCGTTCTCGTGACGGGCGGTGCGAAAAACGTGGGCAAGGCGATCTGCAGGCGTTTCGCCGAGCAGGGCGCGCACGTGATCCTGAATTTCTTCCATTCGCTCGACGCGTCGAAGGAGACGGCCGAGGAACTGCGCGCGCTCGGCGCGACCGTCGACGTGATCCGAGCGTCGGTCGCGCAGCAGGCGCAGGTCGACCGGATGTTCGACGAGATCGAACGGCGCTACGGCCGCCTCGACGTGCTCGTCAACAATGCGGCGTCCGGCGCGCTGCTCGGCGTCGACGAGATCGGCGCCGAGCATTTCGATCGCGCGCTCGACACCAACCTGAAAGGCGCGTTCTGGTGCGCGCGCCGTGCCGCGGCGCTGATGGCGCGCTCGGGCGGCGGCGCGATCGTCAACGTGTCGTCGGTGGGCGCGACGCTCGTGCCCGCGAACTATCTCGTCGTCGGCACCGCGAAGGCGGCACTCGAATCGCTGACGCGCTATCTCGCGGTCGAGTACGCGGGGCGCCAGATCCGGGTGAACGGCGCATCGTCGACGCTGATCGACGGCGACGTCGCCGCGCAGTTTCCGGACCCGGAGAACACGAAGCGATCGAGCATCGCGGCGACCCCGCTGAAGCGGCTCGCGCGCGCGGAGGATCTTGCCGATCTCGTCGTGTTTCTCGCGTCGGATGCCGCGCGCTGGATTACCGGACAGGTGGTCGTCGCGGATGGCGGGTTGTCGCTGTGCAGCGAGGGATTGTCGCCGCGCGCGGACTGGGCGACCGCCGGGCTGGATGCGGCCGCTGCCGTCGCGCAACCGGCTGCCCGTACGGCCGCCGCTGCCGACGACGCACCGGACAGCGACGACATCGCCGTGGTCGGCATGGGTCTCGCATTGCCCGGCGCAAGCGATCCGGACGCATTCTGGCGCGCGCTACTGGACGGCCCCGAGCTGTTCGGCAACGTGCCCCCGGATCGGTGGGACTACCGCTCGTTCTACTCGCCGGATACGTCGGCGGAAGACAAGAGCTACCAGTCGCGCTCGGTCTTCATCGAACAGTTCGAGCCGTGCTCGACGGTGCGCGCCGAGCTCGACGCCGGCACCGCGCCGCGCGAACTCACGACGCTGTGGCTGCGCCACGCACTGTGCCAGGCGCTCGACGGCGTGACGCTGCGCGACGCCGATCGTGTCGCGTTTCTGGTCGGCTACACGGCGGACGGCAGCCAGCATCTCGAGGAAGGCATGGTGCTGGCCGCCGCGCGCGAGCGCCTGAACGCGGTGCTGGCCGACGCCGGCGTCGACGCGGCCGAGCGCGCGCGCCGCGTGGCCGCGATCGATGCGGTGCTGAGCGCGCGCTATGCGCGCGGCGCGGGCGATCTTGCGTCGTTCTTCCCGCACCGTGTCGGTCTGAACGCGATGAAGGGCGTGCTGCCGGACGATGCGGAATACATGATGGTCGACACCGCGTGTTCGTCGTCGCTGTATTCGATCGATCTCGGGATCAAGGCGCTGCTGCTCGGCAAGCAGGACGTGGTCGCGTGCGGCGGTGCGTTCGCGCTCGCACCGCGCGGCTCGATCCTGTTTTCGAAGCTGCACGGGCTGTCGCGCAGCGGCGAGGTGCGGCCGCTCGATCGCAACTGCGACGGCGTGCTGTTCGCGGACGGCGCGGGCGTCGTGATCCTGAAGCGCCTGGCGCGCGCGCGCGCGGACGGCGACCGCATTCTCGGCGTGCTGAAGTCGTTCGGCTCGTCGTCGGACGGGAAGGGCAAGGCGATCTACGCGCCGAATTCGGCCGGCCAGCGCATCGCGATCGACCGCGCGTATGCGCGCACCGCGACGGTGCCCGCCGACGTCGACTGGGTCGTGGCGCATGCCACCGGCACGCCGGCCGGCGATCTCGCCGAATTCCAGAGCCTGCGCGACGCGATCCGGCGCGATCGCCCGGTGCAGGTGACCTCCAACAAGTCGCTGGTCGGCCATACGGGCTGGGCGGCGGGCGTCGTATCGGTGATCCAGGTGCTGCTCGGCTTGCGCCACGAGGTCATCCCGCCCCAGCATCGCTTCAGCGAACCGCCGCCGGAATTCGAACTCGGCGGCACGAGCCTGCGGATCCCGGTGGCGCCGGTGGCGTGGCCGGTCCGGCGCGATTCGGCGCGCGTCGCGGCGGTGTCCGGTTTCGGCTTCGGCGGCACGAACGGCCACCTGATCGTGTCGGAGTACCGCGCCGATCTGCCCGCCGGCGGCGCGAGCGGCCGCTTCAAGCGCGAACCGCTGGCGATCGTCGGATGGTCCGCGAAGTTTCCCGGTCTCGACGGCGACGCCGAGGTCGCGGCCTGGCTGCGTGGCGAAGGCCGCGCGCCGGACGCGAGCTTCGGGATCGGCTATCCGCTGCCGAGCTTCGCGCGCGTGAAGATGCCGCCGGCCGTGTTGCGCGCGCTCGATCGCTGCCAGCTGATGGCGCTCGATGCCGCGCACGATCTGCGCGAACGTCTCGGCACGTTCTGGCAGGAGCATGCGGACACGATCGGGCTCGTGATGGGACATATGGGGCCCACACGTAACGCGGCGCTGTATGCGAGCCGCTGCTATCTCGACGACATCGCGGCGGCGGTGCTCGACGCGACGCGGCCGGACGAGCGCGCGACGACCGAGCGCCTGCTGGACGGCTTGCGCGACGCGACGCAGCGGCTCGTCGCGCCGACCACCGAAAACTCGTTTCCCGGGATGATGCCGAACGTGATCCCGGCGCGCGTCGCCAATTACCACGATCTGCACGGGATGAACATGACGGTGGACGCGGGCCACGCATCGACGCTCGCCGCGTTCGAGGCGGCCGAGCGGTTCCTGTGCAGCGGCGAACTCGACATGGCGATCGTCGGCGGGATCAACGGCAACGCCGCGGAGGAGGTGGGTCCGGCATTCGGGCTGCCGCTCGCGGAGGGTATCGTGCTGTTCGCGGTGACGACCGTGCGACACGCGCAGGCCGAAGGGCTGCCGGTGCTCGCGGTGGTCGGCGGCGGCGACGCGCGGGCCGCGGTCGAGCCGGCCGCGCCTTGCGATGCGACGGGCCGCGCGGTCACGTACGCAGGCGCGGATGCGGCGATCGACGTGCTGCGCGCGATCGTTGCGCGTACCCCCGACGTGACGCTGGCACGCGACAGCGGCGGCGACCGGCCGCGCTATGCGCTGCACGTCGCCTGCGAGCCGGCCGCCGCGCAGGCGGCCGCCCCGCGCGAACCGCAAGCCGCAGTTGTAGCCGCGCCGGTGCAGCCGGCGCCGGCTGCCGCACCCGTCGGGCCCGGGACGTTGCTGCCCGGCACGTTGCGCCGGACCGGCGTCGCGGCCGACGGCGAGCCGCTCGGCGTCGCACGATACCGGATCGAATGGCGCGATGCGCCGTGGCGGCCCGCGGGACGATCGACGCCGTTCATCGCGCCGCGTTGCGTGATCGTCACCGACCTGCCGGAAGCGCTCGCGGCACAGGCCGATCCGGGCCCCGGCTGCGTGGTGTTGTCGACGCGTCCGTTCGCCGCGAGCCGGCCGGGCTGGCACTGGATCGAGCGAATCGACGAAACCGTGCTCGACGGGCTGCCCGACGACATCGGCCACGTGCGCGTGCTGACGTCGCTCGATGCCGGCACGCTCGCCTCGGGCACCGCGGCGCCGGCCGCGCCCGCGCGGCTCGCGCTGCACGATCTCGCGTTCCTCGCGATCAAGCGTTGCCATGCGGCACTCAAGCGCGACGGCAGCTTCGTCGCGCTGCTGCTCGATGCGCTCGCGGGCGAGGTGCCGCATCCGGATGCCGGGCTCTACACCGGCCTCGTGAAGGCGCTGGCGATCGAGATGCCGGAAGCGCGCCCGGTGGCCGTGCTGACCGATGCCCGCTCGCTGCCCGATGCGCTGCGCGACGCCGAGCATGAAAGCGGCGCGCGTCACTGGCTGCCGGTCGTCGCACTGGGCGGCGGGCGTCGCCGCACGCCGCGCGTGATCGAGGACGCGGGCGAGCTGCGCGCGGACGAGCGCCTGGCGCTCGGGCCCGACGCGGTCGTCGTCGCGGTCGGCGGCGCACGCGGGATCACCGGCGAGCTGATGAAGACGCTGGCCGCGCACGTGCGCCCGACGCTGTACCTGATCGGCAGCAGCGCGCTCGACGAGGTCGACGCGGACTTGCTCACGATGGACGACGAAGCATTCGCGAAGACCCGCCCCGATTACATTCGCCAGCAGAAGGCACGGCATCCGGAGCAGCCGCTGCCGGCGATCATCCGCGCGTTCGAGCGGCGTGCCGACGCGCGCACGGCGTGCATGAACATCGAGGCGATGCGCGCCTTCTGCGGCGCGCATCGCGTGACGTACCTGCGCGCCGACGTGATGGACCCCGGCAGCGTGCGCACGGCCATCGACACGATTCTCGCGCGCGAACCGCGCGTCGACCTGCTGGTCAACGCGGCCGGACTGAACCGTTCCGCATCGGTGCTCGTGAAGTCGCTGGACGATTTCGTCGCGGTGCGCGACATCAAGGTGCGCGGCTACTGGAACCTGCGCGGCGCGTTCGGCGCCCGGCAGCCTCGCCTGTGGTGCAACTTCGGGTCGTTCATCGGCCTGACGGGCCAGGCCGGCGAAACCGACTACGCGTCCGGCAACGACTTCCTGAACACGCAGGCGTCGTATCACCGCGCGGCGCTCGGCCACGACGAATTCACGATTGGCTGGACGCTGTGGCGCTCGGTGGGGCTCGGCTCGAATCCGGTCACGCGCGCGTTTCTCGAGAAGAGCGGCCTGTTCACGAGCATGCGCACCGCGGAAGGGCAGCATCATTTCATGCGCGAACTCGGTCTCGGCGAGCGCGCGGCGATGTCCGTGCATCTGGGCGAGGCCGAGCGACGGGCGATCGAGACGCACCTGCCCGGCTACTTCGAACTCGACGAAGCGGAAGCGGCGCCGCACGTCGCCACGCCGCGCGAGCCGGATTTCTATCTCGGCCGCGAGCTGGCGCGCACCGGCGACAGCGTGAGCTTCGAGCGCGTGTTCGATCTCGAGCGCGATGCGTATCTGCAGCATCACGTCGTCAACGGTTTTCCGACGCTGCCGGGCACGTTCGTGCCCGAAGTGGCCGCCGAGGCCGCGCTGCGGCTCGTGCCGGGGCTCAAGGTCGTCGGATTCGCGGACGCGGCGTTCCTGCACTTCCTGCGCGTCTACGATGCGAAGCGGCCGAGCGCGAAGCGCATCCACGCGCGCATCGCCGCGCGCGACGGCGACGCCGTGCTCGTGCACGTGCGGATCTCCGGCGATGTGCTGGCGCCCGGCGGCCAGGTGCTCGTGCGCGACAAGCCGCACTTCGAGATCACCGTGCGCCTGGCTGCGGCCTACGCGCCGGCACCGGTGTGGAGCGAACCGCCGGGCGGGACGTTTGTGCCCGTCGCCGATCCGTATCACTTCGACGCGGCGCCGGTGAGACTGACCGGCATGTTCGTGTCGACGACCGACACCGGCATGAGCGAAACGGGCAAGCAGGCGCGCTTCCGGCTGAACGTGCCGGACGGCGATCCGGTGTTCTCGCGCTTCGTGGTGCCGAGCATCCTGCTCGACGGTCTTGCACGCGTGGCGGCGCTCGATCATGTCGCCGGCGACTACATCCCGCTCGCGGCGCCGATGTCGATCGGCCGCATCGACCTGTACGAAGCCGGCAACGACTGCGAGCTGGCGGCGCGCCATGCGTCGATCGCGCTGCGCGTGACGCCGCGCGCCTTCGCGCTCGAAGGGCCGGCGAGCAGCGGCAACCGGTTCGTCGCGGTGCGCCCGGACGGCCGCATCGTGATGCAGATGCGCGACGTGACGGGCATCGTGACCGGCTACGTGCACCGCGTGACCGGCGCGTTCGCCACGCGCGGCGAGATCGATGCGCGGCTCGCCGCGCCCGCGGCTTCCGAACAGGTGTCGGCATGAGCACGAAGCGTCTCGCGCCCGGCCCGCGCGGCAGCGTCGTGATGGGCAATCTCGCGGAATACAAGCGCAATCCCGTCACGATGCTGCTGAAGCTGCAGCAGCAGTACGGCGACATCGCCCGCAACCGGCTGGGCCCGTTTCTCACGCATGCGCTCGCGCATCCGGACGGCGTCCAGCACGTGCTGCAGGACAATCACCGCAACTACGTGCGCGGCCGCTTCTACGACAACTTCAAGATGTTCTTCGGCGACGGACTGCTGACGACGGACGGCGAGTTCTGGCGGCGTCACCGGCGCGTCGTGCAGCCGCTCTTTCACCGCAAGCAGGTGGAAGCGCATACGGCCGCCGTCGGCGACGCGGCGCTCGCGCTCGTCGAGCGCTGGCTGAAGCGGCCCGCGCACGCGCCGTTCGACGCCGTCGAGGAGATGATGCGCGTGAGCCTGCGCATGCTCGGGTTGATGCTGTTCAACGCGGACATCTCGCGGCACGCGGACGAGGTCGGGCCGGCGGTGCGCTTCGGCATCGAGGCGATGATGCCGCAGGGCAACATGAACGATTTCGTGCCGCGCTGGATGCCGACGCCGTTCAACCGCCGGATCGCACGCGCGCGCCGCGGGATCGACACGATCGTCGATGCGATCGTCGCCGAGCATCGCGCGGGACGCTGCGACACGAGCGACGTGATCGCGCTGCTGCTCGCCGCGCGCGACCCCGACACGGGCGCGCCGCTGACCGAGCGCGAGGTGCACGACGAGGTGATGACGGTGTTCCTGGCCGGCCACGAAACGACCGGCAGCGGGATGGCGTGGGGGCTCTATGCGCTCGCGCAGCATCCGGACGTGCTGCGGCGGCTGCGCGAGGAGCTCGATGCGGTGCTCGGCGGTCGCGCGCCCACGGCAGACGACATCGCGCGCCTGCCGTATCTGGTGCAGACCGTCGACGAGATCCTGCGGCTCTATCCGCCGATCTGGGGCTTCACGCGCGATCTGGTCGACGACGACGAGATCGGCGGCTATCACGTGCCGGCCGGTTCGTCGGTATTCATGTCGCCGTACGTCACGCATCGTCATCCGGCGCTGTGGGCCAACCCGGACGCATTCGATCCGGAGAACTTCGGATCGCACGCGCCGACGCGGCACAAGTACGCGTACTTTCCGTTCGGCGGCGGGATGCGCAAGTGCATCGGCTATCAGACCGCGCTGCTGCAGATCCGCGTGCTGATCGCGGTGGTCGCGCAGCACGTCGATCTGAGCGCGGTGCCCGGTCGTTCGCTCGACACGGGCGCGACGATTTCGCTGCGCCCGCGTGACGGCATTCAGCTGGTCGCCCGGCCGAGATCGCGCGAACGCACGAGCGCGGCGCCTGCCGGGCGCGACGTGCAGGTGCCGGCTTCGCGCGGCACGGCGTGTCCGTTCACGGGCGCGCCGGCAGCGACGGCCGGCGGCGAGCGGACGGCAAGCGTGGCGGCGCCGGCCGCGCCCGGGCCTGCTGCCGGACCGGCGCTGGCGCCCGACGTGTGGGCGTTTCTGCAACGCGACGCGATGGCACCCGAAGCCCGGCGCGGCATGGACGTCGAAGCAGACGAGGACGGCGCACCGACCCACCGCTTCACGTGGCGGCCGGTCGAGATCGAACCGCTGCCCGAACGGCCGGCGGCCGAACTGAGCGGCAAGCGGATCGCGATCGTCAACGGCCTCGGCCGCACGGCCGAGCGCGTGGTGGCGGCGCTCGCGCGCGCCTGCGCGAAGCCCGCGGTGTTCGCCCCCGCCGACGGCGTCGATCCGGCGGCGGCCGCGAACGCGTTCGTCGCCCAGTCGGGTCCGTTCGACGGGATCGTCGATCTCGGCGTCGAGGCACCGTTCTCGCTCGACGTGCGCGATCAGTGGGAAGCGCCGCTGCGCCGCACGGTCGCGTTGCTGCAGGCGTGTTACGGCGACTGGGTGCAGGAAGAAGCGACGTCGCGGCTGTTCTATCTCGCCGTGACCTGGCTGGATGGACTGATGGGATACGGCGACGACACGCTCGTCCAGCCGCTCGGCGGATTGTGGGCGGGGCTCGCGAAGACGCTGCCGCAGGAATTGCCGAACTGCAACGTGCGCGTGCTGGACATCGCGCCGGACGAAACCGGCCGCGTCGACGGGTTGATCGCACGCGAGCTGTATCGCTGGGGGCGCTTCGAGGTCGGTCATCGCGACGGGCGCCGCCACACGCTCGTCGCGACCCGCGACGACCTGCCGGCGCAAGCGGCGCCCGACTGGGGGCCCGACGATGTCGTGCTGTTCTCGGGCGGCGCACGCGGTATCGGGTTCCTGGCCGCCTGCGAGATCGCGAAGCAGTATCGCTGCACGGTGATCGTCACCGGTCGCGAAGCGCCGCCGGCCGGCGACGAGCCGTGGCTCGCGCTCGACGATGCGGGCTTCAGGCGCTACGGGCTCGACCTGCTGCGCCAGGCGACGCCGGAGCGGCCGCCCAAGGCGATCCGGCATACGCTGCAGCAACTCGAACGGCGCCGCGAGCTGAAGGCGTCGCTCGACGCCGCGGCCGCGCTCGGCCTGCCGGTACGCTACGCGGTATGCGACGTGACCGATGCGAACGCCGTGCGCGCGTTGTGCGACGCCTTCGGCGCGCGGCTGCGTGGCGTGATCCACAACGCCGGCATCGACCAGCCGGTGCGGTTGCCGCGCAAGTCCGCGGACGAATTCGTCGGTACCGCGCGCGTGAAGGTGCTCGGCTTCATGAATCTGTACGCGGCCGTGCGCGAGCGGCCGCGTGTCGACTGCTTCGTCAACGTCGGCTCGCTGACCGGCCGCTGGGGCGGCATGACGGGCGAGACCGACTACGCGGCCGCGAACGAGGCGCTCGCGCGGCTCGGCTGGTGGGCGCGCCGCGATGCGCCCGGGCGCGACGTGAAGACGCTCGTCTGGCCAACGTGGGACGGCGTCGGCATGATCACGAACCTCGCCGTCACGCGGCGCTACGTGACGCCGATGCGCATCGCCGACGGCGTCCGGCACTGGCTGGCGGAACTCGCGCCGCCCACGCTGCCCGGGGCGCCCGGCGGCGGCGAACCGATGTACATGGGCGCCGTCGGCCGTGCGTTGACGCCGATCCAGCTTCGCGGCTTCGATGCGGTCGACGGCTTGCCGAATCTCGGCGAGCTGGCGACACGCCGGCACCACGCGGGCGAGCCGCGGCGATTCCGGCCGTTCGCGTTTTTCTCGACGCGCTATCGCGCGGCCGGCGCGCCCTATACGCGCGCATTCCGCTTCGGCGGCCGCGCGGCGGTGCCCGCGTCGCTGCTGCTCGAGCACGCGCGCGTCGTGGCCGACTGGGTTGCGCCGCCCGACGGCGAGCGCGCCTACCTGCATGAAGCCGCCGACGTGACGATCGCGCTCGATGCGCTCGCCGACGCGCTCGATGCGCACGGCGACCTCGCGCTCGACACCGACGTGACCGGCCGCACGGCCGGCGACGGCTGGCACGTGACGGTGCGGTGCGCGTCGCTCGCCGGCCGCGTGCTGCTCGATGCGACGTTCGTGTACCGCGGTCATCCGCCCGCGGGGACGACGGTGCCGCTGCCGCACGACGGGCAGGACGATGCGGTCCGGCCGGCCGTGTGCGCGATCTGGCGCGGCGACCTGCTGCCCGACGCGGACTGGCGCGGCGGCATCGCGCAGGTCAGGGCCGCCGACGCCGATGCGTTGTGGCGCGCGCCGGGCGACGGCGACGCGCGCGACGCGGCGCCGTCCCCGCAGGTATGGCTGCCGGTCAATCATCTGGAGAACGTGTTGCGCGTGCTGCTCGGCGCGTGGCCCGCAGACGGCGAGCCGCCGCGCACGTGGCGCATCGGCGGCATCGCATTCGGCGCCGCGTGCGCCGCCGACGCCGAATTGCTGCTGCGCTATCCGGACGGCCGCTTCGCGATCGCCGATCGCGGCGGCGCATCGATCGCCGATCTGCGCGATGCGCGGCTGGCCGGCGCGACCGGCACGCGGGCCGCGGCCGCGCCGGTTCTTTGAACGGAAAGGGGAGATCCACCATGACGGAGCGCAACGACGGCGCGCGGTACTGCATCATCGGCGCGGGCGCGGCGGGAATCACCGCCGCGAAGAACCTGCTCGCGGCCGGGATCGGCTTCGACGTGATCGAGCGCGAGGACGACGTCGGCGGCAACTGGTACTACGGCCGGCCGAGCGGCGCGGTGTATCGCTCGATTCACATGATCAGCTCGAAGCGGTTTTCGGAGTACACCGATTTTCCGATCCCCGACGACTACCCGACGTATGCGCGCGGCGACCAGGCGCTCGCGTACCTGCGTGCATACGCGCGGCGCTTCGGCGTGTACGAGCGGATCGAGTTCGGCCGCTCGGTGCTCGAGATCGCGCCGGTCGACGGCGGCTCGGGGTGGCGCGTCGAGCTGGATCGCGGCGAAGTGCGCACCTATCGCGGCGTGATCGTCTGCAACGGGCATCTGTCGCATCCGCAACTGCCGGACTATCCGGGCCGCTTCGACGGGCTGCAGCTGCATTCGTCGCAATACCGTACGCCGGAGATCTTTCGCGACCGGCGCGTGCTCGTGGTCGGCGCGGGCAATTCGGGCTGCGACATCGCGGTCGAGGCGTCTCATCATGCGCGCGCGGTGTTCCACAGCACGCGGCGCGGTTACTACTACTGGCCGAAATTCCTGTTCGGGATACCGGCGGACCAGTGGGCCGAATGGCCGCTGCGGCTGCGCATGCCTTTGTGGGCGCGCCGCTTCTTCGGCGAGCGGCTGCTGCGGCTGACGACGGCCGGGCAGCCGGAGGACTACGGACTGCGCAAGCCCGACCACAAGCTGTTCGAATCGCATTTCATCATCAATTCGACGCTGTTCTACCACCTCGGCCACGGCGATCTCGATGCGCGGCCCGACGTGCGCGAACTGAAGGGCGATCGCGTCGTATTCGCCGACGGCCGCGAGGAGCCGGTCGACGTGATCGTCTACGCGACCGGCTATCAACCGAGCTTTCCGTTCATCGACCAGGCGCACCTGCAATGGCACAAGCAGCAGCCGTCGCTGTACCTCAACATGTTCGACGCGCAGCATCGCGACCTGTTCTTCATTGGGCTGTTCCAGACGTCGACCGGCAACTGGCCGCTGATGGACTACCAGGCGCAGCTGCTCGCACGCTATCTGCATGCGCGCGACGCGGCGCCGCGCAAGGCCGCGCACGTCGACCGGCTGATCCGGCGCGGACGGTCCGACTGGAGCGGCGGCATCGCGTTCCATCGCACGCCGCGGCACGTGATCGAGGTCGAGCATTTCGCCTACCGGCTGCAGTTGCGGCGGCTGATACGCGGCCTGCCGGCCGTGCCGGGCGCGGCCGGCACCGATGCGCGCACCGCGCCGGCGGCCCCGGCGGCGCCCGTGCACGCGGGAGGTGCGTCATGAGCCTCGTGAACGTCGAACACCTGTCGAAGACCTACCTGCTCGACAGCGTGCGCGTGACCGGGCTCGCCGACGTGTCGGCGACGCTCGAGGCCGGGCGCTTCACCGTGTTGAGCGGCCCGTCGGGCAGCGGCAAGACGACGCTGCTGAACATGATCGGCTGCATCGACCGCCCCGACAGCGGGCGCGTGACGATCGCGGGCCACGATACCGCGTCGTTGTCCGACGATGCGTTGTCCGATTTCCGCGCGCGCCATGTCGGCCACGTGTTCCAGACCTTCAACCTGCTGCCGGTGCTGTCCGCGTACGAGAACGTCGAGTACCCGCTGCTGATGGCGGGCTGGGCGCCGGCCCGGCGCGCGGCGCGCGTGCGCGACCTGCTCGACGCGGTCGGGCTGGCCGACAAGGGACGGCACCGGCCGAGCCAGCTGTCGGGCGGCCAGCGCCAGCGCGTCGCGATCGCGCGGGCGCTGGCCGCCGAGCCCGCGATGGTGCTGGCGGACGAACCCACCGCGAACCTCGACAGCGCCACCGGCCACGCGATCATCGCGCTGATGCGCACGATCCAGCGCGAGCGCGACGTGTCGTTCATCGTGTCGTCGCACGATCCGCAGGTGGTGAGCGTCGCCGACGAGGTGATCCGGATTCTCGACGGCCGCATCGTCGGCCGGGAACGGGCCGGCGACGGCACGGCGGCGCAGGAGGTGTGCCGATGATCCATACGCTGATGCTCGCGCTGCGCAACCTGCAGCGCAACCGCCGGCGCTCGCTGACCACGCTGCTCGCGATGATCGTCGGCGTCAGTGCGATCCTGCTGTTCGGCGGTTTCAGCCGCGACATCACGCTCGGGCTGCAAACCGACTTCGTGCAGCGCAGCGGCCATCTGCAGATCCAGCGGCAGGGCTATTACCTGTACGGCACGGGCGATCCGGCCGCGTACGGGATCCGCCGCTATGCGGCGCTGATCGACCTCCTGCGGCGCGACCCGCAGCTCGCGCCGCTGCTGCAGGTCGTCACGCCGACGCTGCAGTTCGGCGGCATCGCCGGCAATTTCGCGGCCGGCGTGTCGCGCACCGTGATGGGATTCGGCGCGATTCCCGACGACCAGTACCGGATGCAGCAGTGGAACGCCTACGGTTTTCCGCTGCGCCCGCGCGCGTTCGCGCTGCGCGGCAGCGCCGACGACGCGGCGGTGGTCGGTCTCGGCGTCGCGCGCGTGCTGCATCTGTGCGGGCCGCTGCACGTGGCGGACTGCCGCGATGCGCCGCCGGGGCCGGCCGCGCCCGCCGCCGCCGGCCCGGACGCGAGTGCGCCGGCCGACGTGCTCGCGCTCGCGCAGGGCGAGGCCGGCTCGCAGCCGGCCGGCGACGGCGCAACCCACATCGAGGTGCTGACCGCGAGCGCGGGCGGCGCGCCGAACGTCGGCCGCTTCTCGGTCGTGAAGGCCGAGCAGCAGGGCGTGAAGGAGCTCGACGACGTGTATCTCGCGGTGCGCCTGCCGCAAGCGCAGCGGCTCGTATACGGCGGCGCCGAGCCGCGCGCGACCGCGCTCGAGATCCAGCTCGCGCGCACGGCCGATCTGCCGGCGGCGCGCGCGCGCATCGAGCAGCTGCTGCGCGGCGGCTTCGACGGCCAGCCGCTCGACGTCGTCGATTTCGCGACGCTGAACCCGTTCTACGACCAGACCAACCGGATGTTCTCGGTGATCTTCGGCTTCGTGTTCGTGCTGATCAGCGCGATCGTGCTGTTCGTGATCAGCAACACGATGAGCACCGCGATCATCGAGCGCACGGTCGAAATCGGCACGCTGCGCGCGATGGGCATGCGGCGCGGCGGCATTCAGGCGCTGTTCGTCTGCGAGGGCGCGCTGCTCGGCGTGGCCGGCGCATCGCTCGGCGTGCTGGCGGCGCTCGCGATTGCCGCGGCCGTCAATCACAGCGGGCTGGCCTGGACGCCGCCCGCGCGCATCGACGCGGTCGCGCTCACGGTGCGCGTGTGGGGCGAGTGGCGAACCATCGCGGTCACGTTCGCGGGGCTCGCATGCGTGGCCGGGCTGTCCGCGTGGCTGCCGTCGCGGCACGCGGCGCGGCTGTCGATCGTCGATGCGCTGCGGCATGTGTGACGCCGTGCGGATGCGGTCATTTTCGTTCATTTCACTTTCGGGAGAGCGCACGTGCGTCGCCTGTTCGTTTCATGCTGTCTGAGTCTTTCTTTCCTGGCCGGCGCCGCGCACGCGCAGCCGGCGCCCGATCCGCAGAAGGTGCTCGCGGCGAGCGACGCGATCCGCGCGCCGGCGAAATCGTTCGTGCTGACCGCGACGCTGATCGAGTATCGGTCGGGCAAGCAGGTGGACGGCAATACGCTGTCGATCTATTCGAAGCCCGATGCGCCGGGTGGCGCGTTCCGCACGCTGGTGCGCTTCGTCGCGCCGGCGCGCGACACGGGCAAGCTGATGCTGAAGAACGGCAACGACCTGTGGTTCTACGATCCCGCGAACCAGGCGAGCGTGCGGATCTCGCCCGACCAGCGGCTGCTCGGGCAGGCCGCGAACGGCGACGTCGTGACGGTCAATCTCGCGCACGACTACACGGCCGAGCTGAAGGGCGTCGAGGACATCGCCGACGGCGACCGGCAGACCCGCCGCGCCTACCGGCTCGCGCTCACCGGCCACGGCGACGGGCTCACGTACCGCCGCATCGAGATCTGGATCGACGCGGCGAACAACCGGCCGCTGAAGGCGCGCTTCTATTCGGAAAGCGACCGGCTGCTGAAGACCGCGTTCTACCGGCGCTACACGATGCAGCTCGGCGTCGAGCGGCCGACGGAGACGGTCATCATCGACGGGCTCGACAGCAACTGGGTCACGGTCATGCGTTTCTCCGACTACGCATGGCGCGACATTCCCGATGCATGGCTGCAGCGCGACTACCTGTCCCGCTTCCAGGCGCAATGACGGCGCGGCGTCGATGCCGGGTCGCCGCGCTCGCGTTCGTGCTGCTGCCGGCGCTGGCGCGTGCGGCGCCGGCCGGCGCGGAGGCGACGAGCGGGGCGGGCGGCGTGGATGCGGCCGATGCCGCGGCGCTCGATCTCGCCGACCAGTCCGCCACCGCGCCGGCCGATACCGCGAAGCCGTGGAAGCTCGACGTGCAGGACGCATTGCGTGCGAGCCGCTATCGCGACGGCGCGCACGCCGGGCGCAACCAGCTGTCGGTCGAATTCGAGTACGGGCAGTGGCTGACGCCGACGTTCGCCGCGCACTTCTCGATGCGCTTCGACCGGTTCGATCCGCTCGGGACCTCGCGCACGTCGTCGCGCGACGTGACGCTCGTGAAGGAGGCGTACGCGAGCTGGCGCGCGGCGCCGACGTTCGTCGTCGACGCGGGGCGCGTCAACGAGCGGCTCGGCGCGGCGATCGGCTACAACCCGACCGACTTCTTTCGCGCGGGCGCGGTGAGCCTCGACGTGTCGCCCGATCCGGACAGCCGCCACACGAACCGGCTCGGTACGGTCGCGCTGCGCGCGCAGCAGGTGTGGGACACGGGCTCGCTCGCGGCGCTGCTGTCGCCGCGGCTCGAGCGCCGCAGCCTGCCGGGCGACCCGGCCGCATCGTCCGACCTGCAGCGTACCAACGGCGTCGATCGCTGGATGCTGGTCGCGAGCCAGCGGCTCAGCACGGCGATCCAGCCGCAATGGATCGTCTACGGCGAAAGCGGGCAGGCGCCGCAGTTCGGCCAGAACCTGAGCGTGCTGCTCGGCAACTCGGTGGTCGCCTACGTCGAATGGGCGGGCGGCTACCGGCGCTCGCTGATCGCGCGCGCGACCGGTGCGGCCGGCGACAGCGCGTTCCGCACCAGCTCGTCGGTGGGCGCGACCTGGACGCTGCCGATCGACCTGTCGCTGAGTGCCGAGTTCCAGAGCAACGGCGGCGGCGCGGACGCCGCGCAATGGCGCGCGCTGCAGCGCGCGAACCCGGTCGCCTGGGGCAGTGCGGTGCAGACGTCGATCGCCGCGCAGGAACTGCAAACCCGTCACGGCGTGTTCCTGATGGCGGCATGGCGCAATATCGGCGTGCGCCGTCTGGATCTGTCGGGCTTCATGCAGGCCGATCTCGGCGGCGGCCGGCAATACTGGGTCGAGCTGCGGCGGCGCTTCGACCGGTTCGACGTCGCGCTGCAGTGGCTGCATCAGGGCGGGCCGTCGTGGAGCCGCTTCGGTGCGATGCCGGAGTCGACCAGCGTGCAGGTGCTGGGCATTTTCTATCGATGACGCAAGGAGGTTTCGAATGAGCAAACGTGCGCTTCAGACGGCGACCGCCGTGCTTGCGCTGGTCCCGTCGATCACCGGGGTGCTCGGCATGATGGGCATCCACGATCCGCTGTACGCGTCGCTCGGCCTCGCGCTGCCGGCCGACGCGACGCTGGACGGCAACCTGCGCTTCTACGCGGGCGTCTGGCTCGGGCTCGGCCTCGCGGCGTTCTCGGTGATTCCGGGGATCGAGCGCCAGGGGCGGCTGTTCGCGACGCTGTGGACGATGATCTTCCTCGGCGGCATCGGACGGCTGATTTCGCTCGCGACGCTCGGGCTGCCGTGGCCGCCGTTCGTCGGCTTCACGGTGCTCGAAGTCGTCGGCGCGCCGTTGTTCATCGCGTGGCAGCGGCGCGTGGCCGCTCACGCAACCTTGGGGAACGCGCATGCATGACATCGACATCGATATCGCTCGACGCGCCGTGCCGCTGCGACGCCTTGCGCGCGCGTGCGCGCGGTTCCTGGCCGCTGCCGCGCTGCTCGCCGGCGTTGGCGTGGCCGCACCCGCGGCGCGTGCGCAGACGGCGGCCGGCGTCGCGCTCGACGACTATGCGGCGACCCGCTATCCGATCATTCTCGTGCACGGCCTGACCGGCACCGACGACTATTTCGGCGTGGTGCCGTACTGGTACGGGATGCAGGCGGACCTGCAGCGGCATGGCGCGACGGTCTACGTCGCCGACCTGTCGGGGTTCCAGAGCGACCTCGGCCCGAACGGGCGCGGCGAGCAACTGCTCGCCTATGTGAAGCAGGTGCTGGCGGTCACGGGCGCGGCCAAGGTGAACCTGATCGGACACAGCCAGGGCGGGCTGACGTCGCGCTACGTGGCGTCGGTCGCGCCCGCGCTCGTCGCGTCGGTCACGACGATCGCGACGCCGCACCGCGGCTCGCAGTTCGCCGACTTCGTGCTCGCCGCGCTGAAGCTCGACCCGACGGGCATCTCGACGCCGGTGTTCGGTGCGCTGCTGAACCTGTTCGGCATCCTGACCAGCGACACGCACAACACGAACCAGGATGCGATCGCCGCGCTCGACGCACTCGGCACGGCGCGAACCACGCGGTTCAACCAGCTGTTCCCGAGCCCCGGCCTCGGCGCCGGTGCCTGTCGCACCGGCGCGCCGACCGAGACGATCGGCGGCAACGTACACCTGCTGTATTCATGGAGCGGCGCCGCATATCAGCCGGTGTCGCTGCTCGGCATCGTGACGGGCGCCGTCGATACCAGCGTGATTCCGGTGATCGATCCGGCGAATCTGCTGGATCCGTCGACGCTCGTGTTCCTGACGGCCGGCAACGTGATGGCGCTGGCCGGCGCGGGGCCGAACGACGGCTTCACGTCGACCTGCAGTTCGTTGTTCGGCACGGTGATCTCGACGCGCTACCACTGGAATCACTTCGACGCGATCAATCAGTTGCTCGGCATCCGCGGCGCGTATGCGGAAGATCCGGTCGCCGCGCTGCGCGTGCATGCGAACCGGCTGAAGCTGCAGGGCGTTTGAGCGATGACGGTCCGGACGATGCTGTCTCGCACCGTGCTCCATGGCGCCGTCGGCGTGCTCGCGGCCGCAGCGGTATGGCATGCGCTCGACCGGCCGGCGGCGTCGCCGCAAGCCGCTGCGCTGCCTGCCGCGCGCGTCGTGGTGCCCGACGCGGCGGTGCCGCGGCCCGTGCCTGCCGCGTCCGACGTCGCGCCGCCCGCGTCGCTGGCGGGTTCGCGCGCGCCGCGCCTGCCGCTCGGGCCGGACGGGCGTCTGGCGAAACGGCGTGCGGTGCGGGAATTCTTCGATTACTTCCTGCTCGCGCAGCACGACCTGACGCCGGACGCGCTCGACGCGCTGGTTGCGCGGGAGGTCGCCGCGCAGCCGATCGGCGGGCAGGCACAGCGCGAAGCGCTCGACCTGTGGCCGCGCTATCGCGCGTGTCTCGCCGCGCTCGATGCGCAGCCGGGCGCCGTGCAGCCCGGCATGCGTATCGATCCGGACGCGCTCGCGGGCCAGCTCGAGCGACGGGCGGCACTCGCGAGCCGCTGGCTCGGCGACTGGAGCACGCCGTTCTTCGCCGACGAGTTCCGGCAGCAGCATGACGACCTCGACCGGATCCGGATTGCGCGCGACCCGGCATTGAGCGACGCGCAGAAGCGCGAACGCATTGCGGCGCTCGACCAGTCGTTGCCGGCGGACATGCGCGACGCGCACGAGCGGCTCGCGCGGCAGCGCGAGGCGGTCGCGACGGTTGCACGGCTCGACGCGCAGCGCGCGACGCCCGATGCGCTGCGTGCGCAGCTCGGCGCCGACGTCGCGGCACGCGTCGTACGGCTGCGGCAGGACGACGATGCGTGGCAGGCGCGCTATCGCGACCATGCGGCCGAACGTGAGCGGCTCGCCGCGCAACAGCTTGGGCCCGATGCGCGCGATGCCCAGCTCGCGCAATTGCTGCGGCGCGATTTTCCGGATCCGGCGGACGCACTGCGCGCCGCGTCGCTGGACGCGGACAGCGCGGACATCACCGCTCGCCAGCGCGCGCGATAACCGCCCGGCGCCGGCATCCCGGGCAGGCGCCGTCATGGATCTTCCACGTTCTCCGTTGGAGAAGTGTGGGATATGTCACTCAGTCCGCATTATTTCGATGGGGGAATGATTTTTATTTTCAGGATTAACTGCATTCCATTGCATTGGCCACTATTCGGAATTTTCAATGATTCTCCGGGAAGGTGTCTTTTCAAGGGAGGCATTTAAATCGCCGATAATTGATTGACCATGCAAATATCCTCGGTAAACACCTGAAACTGTCAAATTACTTCATGTAACAAAGCCGGAGTGGCGCGAACGACAGGGCTGCGTGATACCTTTTTGTTTAATTAGACCGTAAGGAAAACGGCAAAACCGGAAAACCGGTTCGTTTTAACGCTGCATGAAGATTCGGTGGCCGAGGGGCAGCAATACAACGTACGAGGTGCACCGTGATACATCAGGCCGACAATGTCATCGAGTTGCCGCATGCGCTTGGTGCCAATCAATTCCTGTCTGCGCTCGACGGAATTAGCCGCGCGGAATTGGCGCCTCATTTGATGCTTTCGAATCTCAAGACCGGCCAGCTGCTGTGCGACGCCGGCGAGAATCTGGAGGCCGTCTATTTCCCGGTGACGGCGGGTATTTCGCTTCAATACACGACAGGCGGCAAGACGACGCTCGGCGTGACGGAGATCGGCCGCGAAGGCATCGTGTGCGACGACGTGATCGGCAGCACGATGCAGCGCCGCGTCGTCGTCTATCACGGCGGATTCGCGTATCGGCTGCATGCGCGCCGCTTCGTCGACGCGTGCGATGCATCGACGGCGATCAGGCGGCAGGTCTTCGTGCGGATGCAGCTGGTGCTGGCGCAGGCGTCGCAGGTCATGTTCTGCAGCCGCCATCACGTGATGCGACATCAGGTGGGCCGCTGGCTGCTGATTGCCTACGAGCGCTCGCGGAGCATCGAAATCCCGGTCACGCACGGCACTTTGGGGCAGATGCTGGGCGTGCGCCGCGAGACCATCACGGATACCGTGCGACAGCTCCACGAGCTCGGCCTGATCCATCAGCATCGCGGCGCCATCGTGCTGACGGATCTCGCCCGTCTCGAAGGGCAGGGCTGCGACTGCCATCGCGTCATCCGCGACGAAACGCGCCGCATTCTCGCGATCGATGCCGGTACCGGGGCCGGTGTCGGGCTGTCGCGACGCGTCCGGACGACCTAGTGGCCGCAGCCTCCTGCCGCGCGGCCGGCACCGGCGTGCCGCCGCGACGGCGTGTGCGCCGGCGCGGCGCGCGCAGGGAAGGGGCGAGATCCGGGCGCAAGCCGCGTCGCGACGCGGCTGGCCGGCGGTATCGAGAAGAATCAGAAAAGCAGTCAATCAGGTATGGAAAACATTTCGAAGCTCCAGAGTCAGCGCAGCTCGTTTCACGTGTGGCCATGGAGTCCGGCGCTCGGCATCCTGCCGATCGTCGTCGTGATCGTCGCGCTGGCCGGGTTCGTCGCGGTCAGCCTGATCGTGATCATGTCGCTGCGCGTGTACGTCGGCGGCGAAAGCAGCTGGTCGAAGGCGCAGAAGGACGAGATCATCCTGCTGACCCGCTACGGACAGACCGGTGACGAAAAGCTGTTCGACGATTACCTGGCGGTTGACCGCACCCTCACGTTTCTCGGCGTCGCCCGCCGCGCGATGATCAGCGTGCCGCCGGACCACCGCGCGGCGCGCCAGGCGCTGATCGACGCGGGCATCAATCCCGTCGATGCGGTCGCGGTGGTGTGGTTCTATCCGATCCTGAGCAGCTTCGCGCGCCTGAACGCCGCGTTGCAATACTGGGAGGACGCGGACCGGCAACTGGTCAACCTGCGCGCGATCGCGAACGCGCTGCGCGCGTCCGTGCGGGCGGACGACGTTCGACGCACGAGCCGCCTGAACCGCGCGGTCTGGGACTTCAACTCGCACATCGAGCCGCTGCCGAAACGCTTTTCCGACGAACTGAGCGCCGAATTCCGTTCGGCCGTCATCCAGCTGTTCCTGTCGTACGTCGCGGCCTCGCTGCTGATCGTCCTGCTGTCGGTGCGATGGGCGAGCCGCGCGCAGCGCCAGCAGGCGTCGATGCAGACCGAGCTGGACCGTAGCCAGGCGTTCGCGGAAGCGGCGCTGCGCTCGGTGGCCGATGCGATCGTCACGATCGGCCTCACGCGCAGCATCGAGACCGTCAATCCGGCGGCCGAGCAGCTGCTCGGCGCGCCGTCGCGGCTGTGTGTCGGCAAGCCGATCAACGACGTGCTCGACCTGATCGACACGTCGACCGGCATGTCGATCAAGCTGCTCGCGTCGCTCAGCAACAGCGGCGATCACACGTTCACCCGCGATCTCGACCTGATCCGCGTGTGCGGCGCGGCGGTGTCGGTGCGCGCATCGCTGTCGAGAATGGACAACGCCGCGGGCCGCTGCGTCGGTTACGTGCTGATCCTGCGCGACATGACGCGTGAATACCAGTTGATCGAGAAACTGACCTGGCAGGCGTCGCACGATGCGCTGACCGGCCTGATCAATCGCACCGCGTTCGAACAGCGCCTGGGCGACGCGTTGACCCACCGCGGCGGCGGCATGTTGATGGTTCTCGACCTGGACGGATTCAAGGAAGTCAACGACGTGTGCGGGCACGCGGCCGGCGATGCGCTGCTGCGCGACGCGACCGCGGTGTTCGCGCGCTGTCTCGCGGACGACGACGTGTTCGGCCGGCTGGGCGGCGACGAATTCGGCATCCTGTTGCCGGCCGGCCGCAACGGCTCGCCGGACGACGGCAAGGCCGAGCGCATCCGCGCGTGTCTCGAGGATTTCACGTTCCTGTGGGAGGGCGAGCCGTTCAAGATCAGCGTGAGCATCGGCGTGCTGGATCTCGCCTGTCGGCCCGAGAGCGTCGAGAAGGCGATGCAGATGGCCGACATCGCGTGCTACATCGCGAAGGACCGCGGCCGCAACCGCGTGCACGTCGCGGATTCGCGCGACATGAACTCGGGACGCCAGGCGTACCACATGCAGTGGAGCCGCCGCGTGAAGACGGCACTCGAAACGAATTCGTTCCAGTTGTATGCGCAACGCATCGTGCCGATCCAGCCGGCGCACGGCGCCCAGGAGCGCGCGGAGATCCTGCTGCGCATCCCGGACGCCGACGGCAAGCTGATCTCGCCGGTTTTCCTGCCGGCCGCCGAGCGCTACGGCCACATGACGATGATCGACCGCTGGGTCGTGCGTAACGTGATCCGGCGGCTCGCGCGGCTCGAACGGCGCCAGTACGTCGAATACAACGTGAACCTGTCGGCGATGTCGATCACCGACGAGCGCTTCGTGGAGTTCGCGATCGCCGAGCTGTCGGCGTCGGGGCTGGACCCGACGCTGCTGTGCTTCGAAATCACGGAGACGAGCGCGGTCCGCAACCTGGAGGTCGCGTCGCGTTTCATGCACGAGCTGCGCGACCTCGGCTGCCGCTTCGCGCTCGACGACTTCGGCGCCGGCATGTCGTCGTTCTCGTATCTGCGCCAGTTGCCGATCGACTACCTGAAGATCGACGGCGGCCTCGTGGCGACCATGACGTCCGACAGCGTCAAGCGCGGCATCGCGTCCGCCATCAACGACATCGCTCACGTGATGCAGTACCGCACCGTCGCCGAGCACGTCGAGGACGAGGCGACGGCCGAGATGCTTCGCGCGCTGGGCGTCGACTATTGCCAGGGCTACTACTTCAGCCGCCCCGCACCCTGGCAGGAAGGGGGATTCCATTGAACCAAGCGAGGAACGAACGCATGAGTGCTCCATTTGAACTGACCGGCGACCTGATGGACCTGACGAGCTATCCGGCCTGGCTGCGCGACGTGGTCGGCGCGACCGACGAGTTGAAGGCCCGTGTCCGAGCGCATCCGGTGTTCGCGGCGATGAGCGGCGGGACGCTGCGCGCGTCGCAACTGCGCGCGTTCTTCGTCACCGGGTGGGCGGTGGTCAGCCAGTTTCCGGAATACATGGCGATGAACCTGGTGAAGACCGCGGCCTATCGGTCGCGCGGCGACGAGAAGGCGCGACGCTATCTGATCCGCAATATCCGCGTCGAGCAGAACCACGTCGATCACTGGGCCAACTGGGCTGCGGAATCGGGCGTGACGATCGACATGCTGCTGCACGGCGATGCGCCGCTGGACGGATTCGCGCTGAGCCACTGGTGCTGGAAAAGCAGCAGCGCCGACGCGCTCGCGCCGAGCATCGCCGCGACCAACTACGCGATCGAAGGCGTGACCGGCGAGTGGAGCGCGTTGCTGTGCGCATCGCCGTATGAACGGCAGTTCGACCCGGCCGTGCGGCATCGCGCGATGCGCTGGCTCAAACTGCATGCCGACTACGACGACCGGCATCCGTGGGAAGCGCTCGACATCGTCGCGACGCTGCTCGGCCAGTCGCCCGCGGCCCGCGACGTGCGGGACGTCGAGGCGTCGATCCGCAAGAGCCTGAGCTATCTACTGACGAGTCTCGATTGCTGCATGCATGTGTAGTTGGCTGCGCCGCACGTTCGCGGGTTCGTGCAGGCCGCGCCCGGCCGTTCAGGCCGGAAGGCGGGCCGGCGTGACGTCGCGATACGCCGTGCGGGCCGTCGTGCTGGACGATTTTCCATGGCCACCCACGTTCTTGTCGTAGAGCCCGATCCGCGCATGGGCGACCGGATCCGCGCGCTCCTGCGCGGCTGCCAGATCGCCACGTCGGCACTCGACGACGCGTCGCGGCTGCTGGCGCACGTGACGGCCACGCCGCCCACCCTGATCGTGATGCGGGTCGAACGGCCGGCCACGACGTTCTACATGGCGCTCGGTGCGCTGCGGCGCGCCGGTCACGACATGCCGGTGATCGTGATCAGCCGCGACGCGCAGGTGCTCGACAAGGTCGTTGCGCTCGAAATCGGCGCGGACGACTATCTGGTGGAGCCGTTCGACCCGATGGAACTGATCGCACGCGTGCGCAGCGCGATGCGCCGCTACGCGCCGAACCGTCCCGTGTCGGTGCGCGCGCCGGTGAATCCCCAATCGTACGCATTCGGCGACATCGAGGTGAATTTCGTCACGCGGCGCGCCACCCGCGCGGGACAGGACCTCGGGCTGCGTGCCAGCGAATTCGCGCTGCTCGCGCTGTTCATCTCGCAGCCGATGCGCGTCCTGTCGCGCGCGGAGATTCTCGCGCTGCTGGGGCTGAGCGTGGCCGGGCGCTCCGAGCGCGGGCTCGACGTGCTGATCTTCCGGCTGCGCAACCTGGTCGAGCAGGCGGTCGGCGATTATCGCTACATTCGCACCGTGCGCGGGAAGGGCTACATTTTCGTGCCGCTCGGCAGGCTGGCAGACGAAGCGGATGCGTTGCCGCACGCGTGAGCCGGGCGGCGGCCGTTCCGGGCCGGGATTCGGCGGAAATCGACACCCCTGCGAACGGCGTTTTCGCGCTGCGTCTTCATGCAGACCCGCTCGGGCTGTTCGGGCTGTTCGGGCTGTTCGGGCTGCTCCAACGTCGAGGAAGGGCGCGGAGACTTTCGCGGACCAAGGTCCAAAACAAAAATAATGGTGGACGATGGAAAAATCCCATCCAATTGCGATGCCGTGCTTCTCACTACTGCCGTCAGGTCAACTCACTCCCGCGATGCGGGTTGCCGCAGTGCCAGCGCGAAGAAGCGCCGGATCTCATCCATCAATTCCGTGCGGGCCGACGCGAAATCGAACGCGCGCCGGTTTTCGTGCGCGTAGCGCTGGCGCCAGTCGTCGGCCGCATGCCGCGCTTCGCGTGCGCGCAGATCGTCGAGTTCGGGCGTGCGCAATGCGTGATCGGCGATCAGCGTCACGCCGTCGCGGCTGACCTCCAGCACACCGCCCGCGACGAGGAGACGGCGATGCTCGCCGGTCGGCGCATCGACGAGCATCACGACGCCCGGCCGGATCCGCGTGAGCAGCGGCGCGTGATGCGGATAGATCCCCAGTTCTCCGCTTTCCCCGGAACGACGACGAAATGCGCGTCGCCGGCATACAGCACCGCTTCCACGCTCACGATGTCGAGCCTCATCGACGTCTTCATGCGACTCCTTCAGACCGCCGCCGCGCCGGCGACGATTTCGCACAGCTCGGTGGTGATCTGCGCCTGTCGCGTCTTCTGGTACAGGTGCCTCAGTTCGCGCAACACGCGGTCGGCGTTGTCCGTCGCGGTCTGCATGCTGAACATCCGCGCGCATTGCTCGCACGCGTAGTTCTCGACGACGGCCTGATAGAGCATCGCCTCGACGTAGCGCAGCAGCAACGTGTCGACGACGGGTTTGGGCGCGGGCTCGTACAGATAATCGGACGCGGCCGCGCCGTCGGTCGGCGCGCTGGTGTCGAGCCCCGCGATCGGCAGCATCGCATCGATGCGCGGTTCGTACGCGAGCGGGCTCGTCAGCCGGTTGTACGCGACGTGCACTTCGTCGAGCTCGCCGTTGACGAACGCGGTCAGCGGCACGAGCAGCGCTCCGAGCAACTGCTCGAAGTGCGGTTCGGCGGCCAGGCCGCTCGCGCGCGCCGTGATGGTCGCGCCGTGGCGCAGCAGCGGCGCGATGCCGCGCGCGCCGATCACGCTCAGTTCGCATGAAACGCCGGCCCGGTCCCAGCGTTCGAGCGCATCCACGCATTCGACCAGCAGCCGCGCATTGAGCGGGCCGCACAGCCCGCGATCGGTGCTGACGACGATCAGGCCGACGCGGCGCACGGTATCGCGTCGCGCCATCAGCGCCGATACGTAGTCGGGACGGTCGCGCAGCACGCGTTCCGCCATCGCGCCGATGCGCGCCGCGTACGGGCGGAACTCACGCGCGCGTCGCTGCGCGCTCGCCATCTTGGTGCGCGCCATCATTTCCATCGCCTTGGTGATCTTGCGCGTGGACGAGGTACTGGCGATCTTCGAGCGGATTTCGCGTATGTGCATGTCAGGGAGGGGCGTCGCGGCCATCCGGCTGTCATCGTGCGGCTTCATGCTATCGGGACTTCACCTGAAACGATTGACTGAAATCAAACGACGTCGCCCGGTCCCGCACCAGAATCCGTTCACGTGATCCTTGCAAAGGGGCAGTCGATGACCGAGTTGCGCACGCATCAGAAATACGAAGCGCTGATTGCGCGTTGCCGCGCGTTACGCCCGGTGACGGTCGCGGTCGCGCATCCTTGCGACGAGGTATCGCTGCATGCGGCGGCCGCGGCCGCTCGGGCCGGTATCGTCGTGCCGGTCCTGGTCGGCCCGGTGGCGCGCATCACGATGCTCGCCGCGACGCTCGGTGTCGACCTGTCCGGCTATCGGCTCGTGGATGCGCCGCACAGTCATGCGTCGGCGGCACGCGCCGTCGAACTGGTGCGCGAGGGCGACGCTCAGGCGCTGATGAAGGGCAGCCTGCACACCGACGAGTTGCTGGCGGAGGTGGTGCGCGCCGATACGGGGTTGCGCACCGGGCGGCGCCTGAGCCACGTGTTCATCATGGACGTGCCGACTTACCACAAGCCGCTGTTCATCACCGACGCGGCCGTCAATATCCGTCCGACGCTCGAGCAGAAGGCCGACATCGCGCAGAACGCGATCGATCTCGCGCACGCGCTCGGCATCGCCCGGCCGAAGGTGGCGATCCTGTCGGCGGTCGAGACGGTCAGCTCGAAGCTGCCGTCGACGCTCGACGCGGCCGCGCTGTGCAAGATGGCCGAGCGCGGCCAAATCACCTGCGCGCTGCTCGACGGGCCCCTCGCGTTCGACAACGCGATCAGCCCGGAGGCCGCGCGCCTCAAGCATCTCGGTTCCGAGGTCGCGGGCGATGCGGACATCCTCGTCGCGCCCGACCTCGAGGCCGGCAACATGCTCGCGAAGGAGTTGACGTTCCTGGCGAATGCCGATGCGGCCGGCATCGTGCTCGGCGCGCGCGTGCCGGTGATCCTGACGAGTCGCGCCGACAGCGAACGCACGCGCCTGGCGAGCTGCGCGGTCGCGGCGCTCGTCGCCGCAGCGGCGGCGCCCGGGGCCACGCCGGCGGTTGCGGCCGGCACGCACTGACGGCGCCGCGATGCGACATCCCGTCCTGGTGCTCAACGCCGGCTCGTCGAGCCTCAAGTTCTCGGTCTACGACACGCACGAGGATCGCTCGCTCGATGCGGGCCTGCACGGGCAGGTCGAGAACCTGCACGGCACACCGCATCTGTTCGTGGCCGATGCGCACGGCGAGGTGCTCGCCGACAGCGCCGTCGCGCGACCGGGGCATCAAGGCGCGATCGAGGCGCTGCACACGTGGTTCGCCGCTCACGTCGGGCGAGAGGCCGCGTTCGACGGCGTCGGGCACCGGATCGTGCATGGCGGTCCGTATTTCACCGCGCCGGTGCGGATCGATGCGCGCGTGCTCGATGCGATCGCGTCGCTTTCGCCGCTCGCGCCGCTGCACCAGCCGCATCACGTCGACGCGATCCGCGCGGTTGCCGCCGTGGCGCCGAACCTGCCGCAGGTCGCGTGTTTCGACACCGCGTTCCATGCGACGGTACCGGCGCTTGAACGGGAGTTCGCGCTGCCGCGCGCGCTGACCGAGCAGGGCATCGTGCGCTACGGGTTTCACGGGCTGTCGTACGAGTACATCGCGACGGCGCTCGCGGCCCTCGATCCGTCGTGGGGGCGGCAACGGACGGTCGTCGCGCACCTCGGCAACGGCGCGAGCCTGTGTGCGCTCGCGAACGGCCGCAGCGTCGCGACGACGATGGGGTTCACGGCCGTCGACGGACTGCCGATGGGCACGCGCACGGGCGCGCTGGACCCGGGCGTGATCCTGTACCTGCAGCGTCACGCCGGCCTGTCGCTCGACGAGGTCGAGCATCTGATCTATGCCGAATCGGGCTTGCTCGGCGTGTCCGGCGTGTCGAGCGACATGCGCACGCTGCTCGCGAGCAACGCGCCGTCGGCCGCGCATGCGGTCGAGCTGTTCGCCTATCGCGCGGCCCGCGAACTCGCCGCGCTGGCCGGCGTGCTCGGCGGCCTCGACACGCTCGTGTTCACGGCAGGCATCGGCGAGCACGCGCCGCGCGTGCGTGAACGGATCTGCAGCCGCGCGGCGTGGCTCGGCATCGTGCTCGACGACGCGGCGAACGCCGCCGGCCTGCCGGTGATTTCGAGCGACGCGTCGCGCGTGACGGTGCGCGTGATCCCGACCGACGAGAACCTGATGATCGCGCGGCACACGCGCCGCGTGCTGGACGACGCAATCCCTTCCATGCCGTATCCGACCTCGTGAGACCTCCGATGACAGCACGCGACACGTCTTCCCCTGCCGTCAGCGCCCCCGCGCTGCCGATTTTCTGGCCGATGGCCGCCGCCACGGCGATGTTTGCGGCCGGCTCCGAGATCACGGCGCGCAATCTCCGCTTCCTCTCGGAAGAGGAGAAGCTCCATTTCGAAGCGCATCCGGCGCTGGCATCGGCGAACCGGCCGTTGCTGGAGCTGCGGACGATGACGTTCCGCGATTATTCGTCCGCGCCGGCACATGGGCTGCCGACGATCGTCGATGCGCCGTACGCGGGGCACAGCGCGATGATCGCCGACTACCAGCCGGGGCAGAGCCTGATGCAGACGCTGCGCGAGCACGGCGTGACGCGTCTGTACCTGACCGACTGGCGCTCGGCCACCGAGGACATGAAGGACCTCGAGATCGACCAGTATCTGGCCGAGCTGAACGTGTGCGTCGACGAACTCGGCGGCCGCGTGAATCTCGTCGGCCTGTGTCAGGGCGGCTGGATGTCCGCGATGTACGCGGCGCGTTTCCCGCACAAGGTCGCGAGCCTCGTGCTGGCAGGCTCGCCGATCGACACCGACGCGGGCGACGGCCCGATCAAGCAGATGGCGCACACGTATCCGACGTCGTTCTACGAGGAACTCGTCGCGATGGGCGGCGGGCTGATGCGCGGACGCTTCATGCTGCGCGGCTGGAAGAACATGCATCCCGACCAGCACTATCTCGCCGAGCACGTCGACCTGTACGAGCATCTCGACGATCCCGAATACCTGCGCAAGCGCGAGGTGTTCGCGAACTGGTACGAAAGCCCGATCGACCTGCCGGGACGCTGGTACCTGCAGGCGATCGGGCAGATCTTCAAGGAGAACCGGCTCGCGAAGGGCTCGTTCGTCGCCCTCGGGCGCACGCTCGACCTGAAGGACATCGCATGCCCGGCCTATCTGCTCGCCGGCGAGGCCGACGACATCACGACGCCGGAGCAGGTGTTCGGCGCGCGCGATCTGCTCGGAACGCCTGCGTCGAGGATCGAGAGCCGGCTCGTGCCGGGCGGCCATATCGGCCTGTTCATGGGGACGCGCACGCTGAAGACGGTGTGGCCCGACATCGCGCGATGGATCGCGGCGCAACGCTAGGCCGGCGGGGGGCGACATGACATTGCGACACAAGCGGGGGCTCGTCGTCGGCATCGCGAACGAACGGAGCATCGCGTGGGGATGCGCGCGCGCGTTTTGCCGGGCGGGCGCCACGCTGGCGGTGACCTGGCAGTCGGACAAGACCTTGCCGCACGTCGAGCCGCTGTTCGCGCAACTCGACGCGCCGATCCGGATGCCGCTCGACGTCGGGCGGCCGGACCAGATGGCGGCGGTGTTCGACGCGCTTGCGGCGCAATGGGGCGCGATCGACTTCGTGCTGCATTCGGTCGCGTTTGCGCCGAAGGCCGATCTGCAGGGCCGCGTGGTCGACAGTTCGCCGGAAGGGTTCGCGCTCGCGATGGATACCTCGTGCCACTCGTTCATCCGGATGGCGAGGCTGGCCGAGCCGTTAATGACGCGCGGCGGGAGCCTGATGGCGATGAGCTATCTCGGCGCGGAGCAGGTCGTCGCGAACTACGGGGTGATGGGGCCGGTCAAGGCCGCGCTCGAGGCGAGCGTGCGGTACCTGGCGGCCGAACTCGGCGGCGCGGGCATTCGCGTCAACGCGATTTCGCCGGGCGTGCTGCCGACGCGCGCGGCGTCGGGCCTGCCGGACTTCGGCCGGCTGCTTGACGACACCGCGCGCCGGGCACCGCTGCATCACGCGCTCGACATCGACGACGTCGGTGCGTTCTGCGCGTTTCTTGCCAGCGACGGCGCACGGGCGATCACGGGCGGCACGCACTATGTCGATTCCGGTATGCACATGCTCGGTTAGGCTTCCGCATGCATATGAGGCGATCGTCGATCGAGATCCTGCCTCGAAGAGCAGATCCGCTCCGCCGTGCTCACGATGCTGGCCGAGGCGGGCGACAGCGCGCCGGCTAGCAGTACCGTAACCGACTGAATCGCCCGGAAAATGCCGGTTAGCGCGGAAGAAAGATAAAAGATCGAGGGCTCGCGAACAGGCCTATTGCGCGCAACCCCAATAGCGGCAAGGGCCGGCTGCAGGCAACTCGGCACCCTGAAGTCGCCACATTTCGCATGAAAAGGACGCATACCCCACCCGCGTCATCAAGGGCCAAACCAACGAACAAACGCTCGGGTTGCGACAAATTGCACCGGATACGCCCTTGATTCAAGGGGAAGCGCTACGGGTTTGCACTCGAATCAATTGCAATGCGATTATTTGTATTCCATTGCAATTTTGATGATCCTATCCTTCGCAACATGAATTGACCGGCGGCAACGGCAACCGGTGCAACCTGCGAGGAATGGAACATGGAAGTCGAGGTCGGACTGATCGCAGCACTACAAGCGAAATTGGGCGCAGATGCGGTGCTGACCGCCGAAACTGACATGGCGGGCTTCGTCGAGGACTTTAGAGGGCGTTACAAGGGCCGCGCGCTGTGTGTCGCGCATCCGTCGTCGACGGAGCAGGTCGCTTTCATCGTCAGACAGTGCGCCGCGCACGGCGTGTCGGTCCTGCCGCAAGGCGGCAACACGAGTCTGTGCGGTGGCGCAGTGCCGCGCAGCGCGGGTCCGGCACCTGTGATCGTCAGCCTCGCGCGCATGCGGCGCATCCGTGCGCTTGATGCCGCCAATCGCTCGATGGAAGTCGAAGCCGGTTGCATTCTGAAGACCGTGCAGGACGAAGCGGCGGCGGTCAATTGCCTGTATCCCGTGAGCCTGGGCGCGGAAGGTTCCTGCCAGATAGGCGGCACGCTGTCGACGAATGCGGGCGGCACGAGCGTGCTGCGTTACGGCAATACGCGCGACAACGTGCTCGGCTTGGAAGTCGTGCTCGCCGACGGCAGCATCTGGAACGGGCTGCGTAGCCTGCGTAAGGACAATACCGGTATCGATCTCAAACAGGTGTTCATTGGTGCGGAAGGCACGCTCGGCATCGTCACCGCCGCGACGCTCAAGCTGCATCCGCTGCCCACTCACCACGCGCTCGCGTGGTTTGCGCCGGTCAGCCCCGAAGCGGCTCTGCGCGTACTCGGCATGTTCCAGACAAACTGTTGATCGCGTCTGTCTGCTTATGAATTGATGAACGCGCGGCAATTGCAGCTCGTGGTCGAGCGCGTGTCGGACCGTCGCAACCCGCTGGCGGAAACGCATGCGTGGCACGTACTGGTCGAATTGTCGGATACGCGCGATGGCGCGGAGATGGAGGCCATCCTGCAGCGCACGCTCGAGGAAGCCGCAGAAGCGGATCTGATCGAGGACGCGATCATCGCCATGAGCGACGCGCAGCGCGCGAATCTCTGGGAAGTGCGCCACAGCGTGACCGAGGCAAACAAGGGCGCGGGCGTGGGCTTGACGACAGATTGTTCGGTGCCGATCTCCGCCGTGCCGACCTTCATCGACGATGCCACGCGCGCCGTGCATGAGATCGCGCCAGATCTGGACGTGGTGATCGTCGGGCACATGGGTGACGGCAATATTCACTTCATCCCGATGTTTTCCTTCTCGGCATGGCAAGCGCTGGCCGATGCGCCGTCGATGGGCAGTGCGCTGCGTCGCGCCGTCAACGACGTGGCGCATCGGCTCGGCGGTTCGTTCAGTGCGGAGCATGGCATCGGCGAAACCGGTCTCGTCGAAATGGCGCACTACAAGTCGTCGGTCGAACTGGGCGCGATGCGCGCCATCAAGCAGGCGCTGGACCCGAACAATCTCATGAATCCGGGGCGTCTCATTCCCTGAGCTTGGCGGATGTGATCGGAGCGCAGGCCAGCTCGTCAATCAGTCGATTACTGCGTTCAATGATTAATACGTAGTACAAACCTTTTGAGTTCACGATGAAGTCGAAGAAATCCGAGCACTGCACGATCGAAAATCCGGCACGCCGAAGCGTGATGAAACTGGCGGCCGCCGGTGCGGCGTCGGTGGCGTTTCCATTTGTCTGGACTCCGGCGCGTGCAGCGAACAAGCGCATCGTCGTTCGAGACGACGGTGGGATCTATACGAAGGCGTACCGGGCCGTCTACTACGAGCCGTTCGCCAAGGCGACCGGCATCGAGGTGGTCGGCGTGCAGGCGAACGCGGAACCGACCGCGCAGATCAAGAGCATGGTGGACGCTGGCAGCTACACCTGGGACATGGCGAAGATCAGCCAGCCGGCCGTGCTGATGCTCACGGCGGGCGGCAAGGAATATCTCGAGCACCACGGACTCGAAGCCGATCCGGCCGTATCGAAAGTCCCCAGCCAATATATGTCGCCGTTCGCGGTGGGCACGAACGTGTATGCGACCGTACTGGCGTATCGCACCGATGCGTTCAAGGGCCGCAAGGCGCCGTCGTCGTGGGCCGATCTCTGGAACGTGAACGAGTTTCCGGGTCGCCGCGCCATGCGCAAATATCCGTTCGACACCATCGAGGAAGCGCTGATGGCGTCGGGCGTTCAGCCCGGCCAGGTGTATCCCTGCAATCTCGACCGCGCGTTCGCGAGCCTCGACAAGATCTCGAAGCACGTCGATGTCTGGTGGACGACGGGCGCACAGGTTGAGCAGATGCTCGGCTCCGGCGAAGTCGCGATGGTCGCGACCTGGGCGTCGCGCGCGCAATCGGCGATGGCCAACGGCGCACCGGTTTCCATCGTCTGGAACCAGAACATCTGGGGCTGTGACAGCTGGGCGATCCTGAAGGGCACGCCGAACGCGAATGCCTGCCGCGAGTTCATCAAGTTCGCGACCGATCCGAAGCGCCAGGCGCAACTTGTCGATTACTTCCCGGCGGGCCTCACACTGCCTGCGGCGTTCAATTATGTGAAGCCCGAAGTCGCGAAAAATTGTCCGACCTTTCCGGACAACATGAAGACTGGTGTCCATATCGACGCGAAGTACTGGCTGCAAAACCAGAGTACTGCGCTGGAACGATTCAACCGTTGGATTCTTTCCTGATCTTTCAGCACTTTCCGGATTTCGACGCCAATGTCAGCTACCAATCTCACTGTCAACGGACTCAGCAAACGCTACGGCGATTTCGTCGCGCTTGCCCCGATGGATCTCGACGTCGCCCAGGGCGAATTCCTGACCCTCCTCGGGCCGAGCGGATCGGGCAAGACCACTTTGCTCAGCCTGATCGCGGGGCTGTCGCATCCCGATAGCGGCAGCATTCACATCAACGGGACCGACGTAACCTACGGCGCGCCGTACGAACGTGACATCGGCATGGTGTTTCAGAACTATGCGCTGTTCCCGCACATGACGGTGGGCGAAAACATCGCGTTCCCGTTGCAGATGCGCAAGGTCGACGCCGCCGCGACGCGTAAGCGCGTCGCCGAAGCACTGGAGATGGTGCATCTTCCGCACTTGGCCGGGCGTTATCCTCGCGAGCTGTCCGGTGGCCAGCAGCAGCGGATCGCGCTGGCGCGTTGCATGGTGTATCGCCCGTCGATCATCCTGATGGACGAGCCCCTGGGCGCGCTCGACAAGAAGCTGCGCGATCACATGCAGCTCGAAATCAAGCGCATTCACCGCGACCTCGGCACCACGATCGTCTACGTGACACACGATCAGGAAGAGGCGATGACGATGTCGGACCGCATCTGCCTAATGAACGCCGGCGCGATCGCACAACTTGGCACGCCTGCTGATCTGTATTTTCGGCCCAAAAGCGTGTTTGTGGCCGATTTCCTCGGCGAATCGAATCTGCTCGACGCCACGGTGTCGTCGCGCGACGACGAACGCGTGGGTATCGCCATCGGCGGGCGCCACTGCGGTCACGCGATGGCGTACGACGGCAGCCTGCGCCCCGGCAGCAAGGCGCGGATCATGATCCGTCCGCAGAACCTGCATGTGGAAGCCGGCAACATCGGTGCGAACCAGCCGAACCAGGCGGAGTCGATGCAGGCGCGGCTCACCGACATCATGGTGACCGGCGGCATGACGAAGCTGTATTTGCAGGCCATCGAGCCCGTGAACGGCGGCACGGAAGTGATCGCCGCGTTCCCGACCAACCGGCTCGGCGAGCAATACGAGATCGGCCAGGCGCTGCGCCTGCGCTGGTCGGCGTCCGATGCCGTCGCGATTGCGGAGTAAGTCATGAATCCTTTCGCGCTCACTGTTCCCGCCGAGGCGAACCGCACTGGCCTGCAACGGCTGCGCTGGCGCCGCGCGCTGCGCATCGCCGCGATGGTCGCGCCGATCGTCGTGCTTCTGGCGGTGTTCCTGATTTACCCCGTCGGGCAATTGCTGCTGCTGAGCATTCGCGACGACAGCGGCTTCTCGCTCACCGAATACCGACGGCTGTTCGCGTCGCCCGTCTACATCGAAGTGCTGTGGGTGACGATGAAAATCTCGCTGCTCACGACGTTCTTTTCAGTGCTGACCGCGTATCCCGTCGCGCTGTTCATTTCGACGCTCACGCGCGAGCGCAAGAGCAAGGTGTTGTACTGGGTGCTGCTGTCGTTCTGGACCAGCTTTCTCGTACGTACGTTCGCATGGGTGGTGCTGCTCGGGCGCAACGGCGTCATCAACTGGACGCTGATGCATCTCGGCATCATCGATCAGCCGCTCGATCTCCTCTACAACCTGTCCGCCGTGATCGTCGGCATGGTGCATGCGCTGATGCCGCTCGCGATCCTCACGATGCTTTCAGTGATGGAGAATATCGACCGTCGCCTGCCGACCGCTGCGGCGACGCTTGGCGCGCGCCCGGGCACCGTGTTCTGGAAGGTGTATTTCCCGCTCTCGCTGCCGGGCGTCGCGTCGTCGGCGCTGATGGTGTTCGTCACCGCGATCGGCTTCTTCATCACGCCGGCGCTGCTCGGCGGCCGTCGCCAGACCATGATCACGCAGCTCATCATCGACCAGGTGATGCAGGCGCTGAACTGGCGCTTCGCTGGCGCGATCTCGGTGCTGTTGCTCGTGGTGGTGCTGGTGGTGTTCGTGGTCTACGACCGCATGGTGGGCCTTTCGACGATGGCCGGCGGCAGCTCCACGACGGGCACGCCGCAGAGCGGCCGCCGCTGGAGCCGAAAGGCCGGCGACGTCGTGCTGACCGCGCTCGGAAATCTGACCGACGCCGTGTTGCATATCGTGCCGACGCCGCGCCGCAGCGCGAGCGGCGACAAGCAGCGTTCGCTCCGCACGGTGGTCTGGCTGATCCTGATCTTCTTGAGCGCGCCCGCGTTCCTCATGATTCCGCTGTCGTTCGACTCGCTCTCGGGTCTCGCGTGGCCGCCCCACGGCTTCTCGTTGCAGTGGTATCAGCAGGTCGCGGATTCGCCGCTCTGGATGCAGGCCGTCACGCGGTCGCTCTTGGTCGGCGTGGGCACCGGCGTGCTTTCGATGGTGATCGGTACACCCGCCGCGTTCCTGCTCGTGCGCGGCGGCCTCAAGTGGAATGCGGCGATGCTGGCCTTCGTGCTCGCGCCGATTGTGGTGCCGCGCATGATTCTGGCGGTCGGGGTGTTCTACTTCTTCGCCCGCATCGGCCTGGTCGGCTCGTCGTTCGGGCTGATACTCGCGCATACGGTCGTGGCTGTGCCCTACGTCGTCATCACGATGATGGCGGTGCTGCGCAACTACGACGTGCGTCTCGATCTCGCCGCGCAGAGCATGGGCGCACGCCGTTTCACGACACTGCGCCGCGTGACGTTCCCGATTCTCGGCGCGGGTTTGATGTCGTCGTTCCTGTTCGCGTTTGCCACGTCGTTCGATGAACTCACGATTGCGCTGTTCACCTCGGGCGGTTTGAGCACGACGCTCCCCAAGCAGTTCTGGGACGAGACGACCATGCAGATCTCGCCCGTGATCGCTGCCGTCTCGACGTGCTTGTTTGTCTTCATTTCGGTGCTGATCGCGGTTGCAGACCGCCTGCGCCGCCGCAGTCTGGCTTCCTGACTGGTTTTCCTTGAGAGATTGATTGAATGATCACTTCACAAAATCTGCGCGGCATCCTGCCCGCGATCCCGACGCCGGTCCATGCGGATGACACGATCGACGTCGACGCCGCGCGCAACCTGCTGCGTTACCTGCTCAAACAGGGCATCGACGGTCTGGTTCCGCTCGGCGGCACTGGCGAATACGGCGCGCTCCCGCGTGCTGAACGCATCCGCATGGCCGAGTTGTCGGTCAAGGAAGTCAACGGCGACGTGCCGGTGATCGCAGGCGTGCTCGACCCGGGCTATCACGACGCATTGCAGGCCGGCAAGGAGTTCGCCGCCGCGGGCGCGGACGGGCTGCTGGTGCTAACGCCGTACTACACGAACCCGACCCAGCAGGGCATTCGCGACTACTTCTTGCGCTATGCGGACGAGTCGCCGGTGCCGATCCTGATCTACGAAATTCCGTACCGCACGCGCATTGCAATCGCGCCGGAGGTGCTGCACGAGCTGTCTCGTCACGAACGCATCATCGGCATGAAGGCATGCAACACGGACATGTGGCACTTCCTGCGCACGGTGGCGGGCGTCGACGAATCGTTCTCCGTGCTGAGCGGCGAGGACACGCTGTTCCCGATGCACTTCGCGGCAGGCGCGCGCGGCGGCATCGTCGTGACCGCGACGCTGTTGCCGACCGCGTGGCGCAAGATTCAGGAGCATGTCGAGAACGGCCGCATCGGGCAAGCGCTCGAATTGCATCGGTCGCTGATTCCTCTCATGAATCTCGCGTTCGCGGAGACGAATCCGGGGCCCATGAAGGCAGTGATGGATCTGATCGGCGTCGACGCGCCGCATATGCTCGCACCGCTCGTGAAGCCAGATGCCGCGCTGGCCACGAAGCTGCGTTCCGAGCTCGCGAAGCAGCTCGCCCTGTTCGAGCCGGGGGTTGCCGCCTGAGCGGCGCTGCTACGTCAGCGACGGAAAGTGGAAAGCCGTGACTTCGAAATGGAAGTCGCGGCGACCTGAATGTGTTTGGCGAGTTCGGCTTCGGCGCGCTCGATCGACCAGCGCGAGGTGGGCACGGCGATGTTGATGGCGGCGACTGCGGTGCCACCATGATCGGTGATCGGCGCGGCCACGGCGATGTCGCCCAGCACGGTTTCGTTCTCGACGATGGCATAGCCGCGCCGCGTCGCGACCCGGATGCGTTCGAGCAGCTTGTCGGGATTGATTTCGGTGTAGGGCGTGATCGGTTCAAGGCGCGTCTGGGCGAGGATGCGTTTGACCTGCGCCTCGGGCAAGCGCGACAGGATAGCGATACCGGATGCGGTGAACATGGCTGGCAGGCGCGCACCCACGACGATATCGACATTGACGAGGTGACGGCCCGGGAAGCGCGCGACGAACACGATTTCAGTGCCGTCGAGCTCCTGGAGATTGGTGGTCTCGCCGATTTGTCGGCTGATTTCGAGGAGATAGGGCGACGCCTTGTCGACGAGTTCATTGGCGCGAATGTAGTTGTATGAAAACTGCAGCACCTTCGAGGTGAGACCGTAATTTCGGGTGTCCGGCACGCGATAGAGATAGCCGAGTTCCTCCAGCGTATGCACGACGCGCTGGGTGGCGCTGCGATCGAGATCGGCTACGCGCGCGATGTCGCCTAGCGTCATGTGACGGCTCGGTCCGTCGAAGGCGTGCAGCACGCGAAACGTCTTTTCTGTCGAGCCGATGAACAGCGACGAACGCTCGGCTTTGCGTGCGCTTTCCGTTTTGCGCGGGGATTCGGAGGTAGTTTTCGGCATGGACAGTCCGTAGGAGACGGATGGCGGCCAGGTGGCGACGCATCGATTTTCAATCAGTGTAATTGTAATGCAATTATTTTCTCGCGGAACTTCAGGGGCCGACATGCTGGCTTGTATTGACGATTACCGCCGTGCCGCTCGGGCACGCCTTGCCGGGATTGCATGGGATTACCTCGAAGGCGCGGCCGAAGATGGCGATTCGATGCGCGCGGCGCGCAACAGCTACGGGCGATGGCAGTTCAGGCCGCGTGTCCTGGCGAATGTGTCCGCGTGCTCGCCGGCCACTTCGATATGGGACCGCGAAGTCGCTGCACCGATGATCGTCGGACCAACCGGGCTCAATGGTCTGTTCTGGCCGAGGGGCGACGAGATACTGGCGGCGGCCGCAGCCGAAGCGGGTTTGCCGTTCGTCGTGTCCACGGCGGCAACGTCGTTGCTGGAGGACGTGCGTGCCGCTGCACCGGATGCGGATCTGTGGCTTCAGTTGTACGTGCAGCGCGACCGCGCGATCGCCGAGGACATGATGCGGCGCGCGAGCGATGCGGCGTTCAGCACGCTGGTGTTGACGGTCGATACGCCCGTTCATGGCAATCGCGACCACGATGTGCGCAATGGCTTTCGCATGCCGCTGAGGCCGTCGGCGAAGTTGTTGCTGGACTGCGTCCGGCATCCGCGGTGGTCGTGCCAGATGCTGTGGCACGGCGTGCCGCAACTGCGCAACATCGCGAAGAGCGTGGGCGAAGCCGAGAACCTGGACCGGCAGGCCGCGTTGCTGAGCCGAGAGATGGACCTGGCGTTGCAATGGTCCGATGTCACGTGGATACGGCGTCATTGGCGCGGGCGCGTGGTCGTTAAAGGCATTCTGGATGTCGATGACGCACTTCTCGCTCGCGACGCCGGCGCGGATGGCGTCGTGCTGTCGAATCATGGCGGCAGGCAGCTTGCGAGCGCGCCTGCGCCACTCGACGTGCTGCCGGCGATTCATCGGCAGGTGGGCCGCGATCTGCGCGTTTTCGTCGATGGTGGCGCGCGGCGCGGTTCGGACGTCGTCAAGGCAGTCTCGCTTGGCGCGACAGCGGTGCTGCTCGGACGCGCACCGCTCTACGGGCTGGCCGCGCGAGGCAAGAGCGGTGTCTCGCATGTGCTCGCGCTGATGAAAGCGGAAATGAATACGACGATGACGCTGCTTGGACGAACCCGAGTCGAGAGCTTGAATCGCGAGTGTGTACGGCCTATTGGGACTTCATTGGCGGAAGTCGATTAAGCGAGTCTGACGAATACTTTTGTACTTGTCTCGCTTCTTCGCTTAGATCTACTTATGCGCAGAACTGCGTGCACTGCAAGACCTGCGACATCAAGGACCCGACGCAGAACATCGTGTGGGTCACGCCGGAAGGCGGCGGCGGGCCGAATTACCCGAATATGTAATGACGCAGTCCACCGATCGCGCTGCGTCGAAATCAATGAACACCTCATCCAGATAGCGAGCCACTCATGAAGATTGCATTTATCGGCGCAGGAAATATGGCGAGCGCGCTTATCGGCGGATTGATCAGCCGTGGTGCCGCTCCGGGCGATATCGCCGCGATCGACCCGGGCGCAGAAGCGCGCGCGAAATGCAGCACGACGTTCGGCATCGACGCACACGAACGCATCGATTCGGGGCTGTCGGAAAGCGACGTGATCGTGCTGGCCGTCAAGCCTCAACAGATGCAGGCAACCTGTGCATCGATCTCGCCACTGCTGCGGGGACAGCTCGTCATTAGCGTTGCTGCGGGCGTTCGGGTGCGGGAACTGTCGAACTGGCTGGGCGGGCACACACGCGTGGTGCGCGCCATGCCGAACACGCCCGCGTTGATCGGTTTGGGCGCTACGGGTCTTTTTGCATCCCCGGAAGTCGGTGGCGATGATCGCGAAGACGCATCGACGATTCTCGGCGCGGTGGGCGTTGTCAGCTGGTTCGACGCCGAGGACGATCTGGATTCGGTGACGGCGATCTCGGGTAGCGGGCCCGCTTACGTTTTCTATTTCATCGAAGCGATGCAGGCGGCCGCTGAAGAGTTCGGATTCTCGTCGGCGCAGGCACGCGCGCTGACGCTTGCGACATTCAAAGGCGCCGTGCAACTTGCGTTCGAATCGACCGATCCAGTGAGCGTGCTGCGCGAACGCGTGACCTCAAAGGGGGGACAACGGCTGCTGCGCTCGCCGCATTCGCGCGGGCCGATGTCGCCACGAGCATCAAGCGCGGTGTGCTCGCGGCGAAAGTTCGCTCGAAACAGCTCGGCGACGAATGGGTTTCTGTATAACGACGCGATTCGCCGGCAGAGTCGAAAGATCCAAAGCGAAAAATTGCGCACTTCCACCCGACAAGCGGCTTTGTCACGTGTTCGAGCGCGGCGTGATCTAAGCTATGAAACGATCCGCCGTTGGTGCGACAAGTTCGGCGTCGGTTTCGCCCACCGGATCAAGGCCAACCGGCGGCGCCTTGGAGCCACCTGGCACCTCGACGAAATCTTCGTGACGCTGCGTGGCGAGCCGCATTCGCTGTGGCGCGCGGTCGACGAGCAGGGCACCGAAATCGACATCTTGCTGCAGAATCTACGCGACAAGGCCGCAGCCAAACGCTTCTTTCAGCGAGTGCTGCGCTCGTGCTCCGCACCGAACAAGATCGTCACCGATCAGTTGCGCAGCTATCCGGCGGCCAAGGCAGATGTTCCGGAACTCGTAAACGCGGAGCATATTTTCGTCAAAGCGGCTGCCCGCGTGAACAACCGAGCGAGAACAGTCATCAGCCTACACGCGAACGTGAGCGCCGCATGCGAGGCTTCCGGCTTCCGACTGCCAGAGCGCACGCAGGCATTCCTGGGTATTAATTTTACATAATGTTGATGATCAACTTTTTTGTGTGTAGCAGCTATATCCTAATGTCGTGTTCGGGGGTTTCGGCGCGTGCTGGCGGCGGTTCGAACTGCCGGAGCGCATCGTGGGGCAACCTGGACTGATCACCATGAGCATGCGGGAGCTGGATCGTCTGAAGGTCGTGGAAGCTGTGGTCGAGCAGCGTCTGATGCCTTGGCGGGCCGCGGAGCGGCTCGGGATCAGTCGACGGCAGATTGAACGGCTGGTCGCCCGGTATCGGGCTGCTGGCCCGGCCGGTCCGATTTTTCCAGCGTAGGAGACTCCCAACGAACTTCGTAGCTTCCATCCATTGCGTTTACTGCCGAGGCGGCGCCAATTGCCACGCTCGCAACACTGCACGCCATGAAGAAAGCTTTTTCAGCTTGTACACCTGCTTCGGCTGCCGGCCGTGCGGAGCACTGGCTAGCGCGCCAGGTTGGTTTCCTGTTTATCGGCTTGCACGGCGATTACTTGATCAACTGCATCCCTGCGACCTTGGCGGCCCCGACATCAAAGGTAGCCGTGTACTCACAATCGGCTGCATGGCCGGAACGCTCGATCAGGCAGTCTGCGAAATCCGCCTTTGAAGATGCCGCGTACACGCGAAGTGCCTTTCGCACCGTGTCCGCACCTTCAACTGCCAGTTCCTTGGTGCCGATCATCGAGTCGATGATGTCCTTCATCTGCTCGCGCTCAACGCCGTAGCACCGCCCGAGCACCCACACAACTTCGACCAAGGCGACCTGCGAAACGTATCCCGGCCGCTCGGTCGACAGAGACTCCATCAGCGCCGTCGCCTTCCTCGACTGTACGTCGTCGTCCTGGGCGAAGTAGCGGACCAGCACGTTCGTATCCAATCCGATCATTTCGCGGATGCTCCTTGGTCCGCGATGGCTCGATTCATTTCCTCGATCGACACCGGTTTCGCGGGCTTTTTCACGATGCCCTTGAGCGACGCAAGCGACCGCGTGGCCGGATAGACCTCATACCTGCCAGTTCCCTCGTTAAAGCTGAACTCGATCCGGTCGCCGGCCTGCAAACCAAGCTGATTGCGCACGTCCACGGGAATCGTGACCTGACCCTTTGATGTGATGGTTGCTGCTGTCATGATGGTACCTCCTATATTCCTTACTTTAAGGTAAGGCGATCGCTCACGCAAGGGCAAGATCGATGCATCCACCACACTCGGTCCGACAGGTTCGGCGACCGTCGCACCTTCCCCTGGAAGCCGTTGTCCGGCCCGGGGCCGCCGGCACCCTCCCGATTCTTCCTGGAGCACGTCCATCATGAAAATTTCGTCCACCCGCAGCGGCGCCGTTTCCGAACACACGCAGGACAGCCCGGCCGGGCATCCCGCAGGAAAACCGCGGGCGCCTGCCGCATCGTTAGGATAGCTTTCCAATTTGTCAGCGATGGCTCGCCCGAAGCGGGGTGCAGGTGCAACGGGCCCCGCGATGGGTGCGGACAATGGCACCACGCCGTTTCATGCCGGCACGCAGAACGATTGCGGCCTGCATACCATCGCGTCCCTGACCGGCTGGTCCGAACCCACGGTGGTGCAGAAGCTCGGGCTGTCGGAGCAGGACGTGAAAGACATCAGTGCGCACGGCATGCAGCCCGATACGGTGACCGCCGCGTTCAAGCACATCAACAACGGCAACGTCGAGCATCGCCAGGGCACCGCCGACGATCTCGTCAAGGGGCTGGCTCAATTCCCGGAAGGTCACCAGTTCGCGCTCGGCATGCAGCGCGATTCGGGCATCGGCCACCTGGTGACCGCGAAACGTGTCGGCGACCGCCTCGATATCACCGATCGTCAAATCAACCAGACGACGTCGGTCCGCAGTGAGCAGGAGCTTCAGCAATACCTGCAGCAACAGGGCGCGTCGAAAATCCACACCTGGTACGACAAGTAAACGGGGCACCGGCAACCGGTGCCCTGCCCGATGCCGGCCGGGCATCGCCGAGCAGCGCCTCGGCGGCGGCACGCGGCTTCCATCTGCCGATCATGCGCCGGACAGGGAGAACGGCATGCCACGCCTATCGTCCGCCGTGACCTGCATCTGCAAGCGCGCGGATGAGCCGGTTCTATCTGGTCGGCGTTCAATGGGAGAAGCCCGGGCGACCCAGGACGCGTTGACCCGACACTCCATGGACGGACGCATGCCGGACCGTGCGATGCTCGATCGAGGCTGACACGACGACATCGGGCTGCGGAACCCGCTGCCGATTCGACACGAGCAATTCGTGCGTCGACAATGGGAAGCCACGACTGCGGAGCGGGAAACACTGAGTCAGGCGGGTGCGCAGGCAGACCGCCTTTCCGCGCGCTACGATTCTATCGTCGCATTGCCCGACGCGCTGTCGGGCAACATCCGGCATCAAGGGACCGGGCCATTCGTCCGCGTTCGCTTGACCGCGATTCAGCGCGACGGTGCGCCCGCATGCCGTGCTCGCGAGCGCACCGTCTCTTCCATTCGACAATACGCTCGGCTCTACAGCCCCTCACCTCGTCCAAGCTGAAACACCGACACGACCTCCACGAGTTCCCGGGACTGCTGACGCAGACTGATGGCCGCTGCCGCCGTTTGCTCGACCAACGCGGCGTTTTGCTGCGTCGTACGCTCCATCTGGCCGACGGCTTCGCCGATCTGGGCCACGCCGAGCGATTGCTCGGTGCTGGCGGCGCTGATTTCGCTCATCGTCTCGGTGACGCGACGGATCGAGTTCACGACTTCGGTCATCGCCACCCACGCGCGCTCGACTTCCGCCGAGCCTTGAGCGACGCGCCCCGCGCTCGAGCCGATCAGCTTCTTGATCTCCTTGGCCGCATCGGCCGAACGTCCGGCCAGGCTGCGCACCTCGCTGGCAACGACCGCGAAACCTCTGCCCTGCTCGCCGGCACGCGCAGCCTCGACCGCGGCATTCAAGGCCAGGATGTTCGTCTGAAAGGCAATGCTGTCGATGACACCCGTGATATCCGAGATTCGATGGGAACTGTCGTGGATGCCCTTCATGGTCGCCACAACCTGGTTGATCACTTCGCCGCATTGCGCGGTAACCGTGGACGCGTTCACGGCCAATTGATTCGCTTCGTGAGCGTTATCGGCATTCCGGGCCACCGTGGAACTCAGTTCTTCCATGGACGCGGCGGTTTGCTCGAGCGCACTGGCCTGGCTCTCCGTGCGGGAGCTGAGATCGTCGTTGCCCTGTGCGATTTCGGCACTCGCCGCCGCCAGGTTATCCGAGCCGCGGCGCACATTGGAAACCACGCGAAGAAGTGCAGCTTGCATGTCACGCAAGCTGCCGAGCAATTGGCCGAGTTCGTCCGTGCCATGAACATCGACACGAACGCTAAGGTCGCCTCTGGCCACTCGATGCGCGACGTCCGTCGCGCGCATGAGCGGCCGGGTAATACTGCTGGTGATCAGCCATCCACATACCACGCTCAGCAGCATGCCGACCACGCCGAACGCGATCATCAACGTGCGCCCGAATTGATAATTTGCGTCGATCTCGGCCGCGAGTCCGTCGATTTCCACGCGCTGGTACTTCACCAACGCGTCGACTTTGTCGACCAATTGCCGCGCGGTCGGTATGAACTGCTGTTCGAGCAACTGGTCGGCCTGTTCCGCTTTTCCTTCTTTCTTCAACGCATAGATCCGATCCCGGATAGCGAGGAAAAGCTTGCGTTGTTCGCCGATGGCAGCGAACAAGCGCTTTTCCGTGCTCGACGTCATCAGCGCCTCGATGGCCGTTTGCTTCGCCGCAGACACTTTCGATGCAGCAATGGCTTCGTCGTTGAAATAGCTGGCCAGCCCCGGATCGGCACTCTTGGCAATCGCGGTAGTCCGCGTAACCGCGACGCTGATTTGCCGGGACCAGTCATTGACCAGCCGTTCGGTCTGCAACGGCTTGGCGACCAGGTCGCGGGTTGCCTGGGCAACGGAAGACAAACGCAGCAGTCCGATGACGATCCCGATCAACGACATCGCCAATACCAAGGCAAAACCGAGCCCCAGCCGCTTGCCGATGTTCAACTTCGAAATAACGGTCAACATACCTTTCACTCGTTCATATTGATGAAAAATTGATGAATTCAAGACACGTGATTAATTCGGTTTACTGAGTATTTTTATTATCGTCACGCATCGAATAAACTTGAGGAAAGATGCCGTTCTGGACAAGGTCCGCGCTTTCCCGTAGCGCCACTCCAGGCGGACATATGTTCTGCCCGCGAAGCGCGGGCGCGTGCCCGGCACTTCGCGCGCATCGTCATGCCGAGTACAAGGTGTCGACTGAACCGATCTCGCCTCGGAACGAGAATCGTCGAATATCTTTCAAGCCAACTCGGCTATTCGAGGCGTTGCATCGAGTCCGCTGCCTGTCATGCGTAAAACAAGCCGACATCGCGTGTAGCGGGATACCTGGTCGCGCATGTCGTTCCTGCATACGCGCGGGAATCCCGTAGCGACCGGGCCCGTTCTCCGTCATTGAAATGACTCGAATAAATCCGGAAAGCCACACTCCGAAGCAAGACCATTTTTATCGCATCAGTAAATTAATACGTGCTCGGCGATCGCCTGCTTCAACTCCTTCAAAACAAGCGTGAGAAGACGAGATACTTGCATTTCGACCCCGTCGCCCTCGACGGTAACGAGAGCACTCACCCTGTTTCCTTCGATGCTGCCGAGCCAGTCGAGGTCTTGCGGACGTGTCGACCACAATAGCAACGGCACGCCTCGCGGCAATTGACTCAACCGGTCCTCCCCGCTCGTCTTCGACGCATTGGACATGCTGCCCGACATCAGCGACTCGCTCCATGCACGGTGTGCATCAGCGGGATCGTCAATCTGGAGAAGCGCCACCTCCGGCACCGCCGTCAAGGAGGCTACGGTCGCTGAAACCGCGGCCACGCCAGGGCTTGGATCAACGACGACACACACGCGGGCCCGCTCCGAAGGCGGTAATAGCCAATTCCACATCGAGGCCTCCAACGATACCGCGTCCAGTTTCCTTGCACTCATTCCGACCTCGCCTCGCATTTCATCGAAACAGTCTCGGACCGCATCCGGTGAAGCAATCGCTCGATGCGCTGCCTATCGAAGATTCAACATCGATCGGCATCCCCGCAATGCACTCAAACTCAGCACGCCGAGCAGCATCAGGTAAAACGCCGGCGATGCCAAATTGCCTGTCTGATGTATCAACGATGCGACGATCAGCGGCGCGAAGCCGCCAAACAGCGTGACGCCGATGTTGTAGCTGATAGCCATACCGGTCGCCCGGGTTCCTGTCGGAAATACTTCCGACATCAACGCGGGTAGTGCGCCAAAATAGACCGCCTTCAGCGTCCCGATCCAGGCCATCATCGCAATGAGCCTTCCCAGATCGGGATGCGCCCCAAGCAATTTGAAGACCGGATAAATGGTCAAGATAAATGCTGTCCCGGCCCAGGTCATCAGTCTAACGCGGCCGATCTTGTCCGAAAGATAGCCAACGAACGGCGTGACGAACGTCAGGATGCCGCCGGTCAACATCGTTGCGATGAAGCCGAAACTGGCAGGCAGATGAAGTTCCCGCACCGCGTAGGTGGGAATATAAAGAATGACGTAACTGGCGCCAGTGGAAAGGACGAGCGTACCGATCGCCAACAACATTCTGGTTTTCTGATTGACGAACACCTCCCTTACCGGGAACGATTCGGGCCTTTCATGCCTTGCGCCATCGCTCTCATGCACGTGCTTTCGCAAGTACAGGCCGACGGGACCGATCAGCACGCCAAAGAGAAACGGCACGCGCCAACCCCATGAGTCGATCGCGTCTCCATCCAGGGTCAAGGTGAGGAGAACACCAAAACCGGCCGCGAGCATGTAGCTCAATCCCTGACTCGCGAACTGGAAGCTGGCGAACAATCCCTTGCGTTCGGGACACTGCTCCACCAGAAAGGCCGTTGTACTGCCAAATTCGCCGCCCGCGGAAAAACCCTGAAGCAATCGAGCGCAGATCACCAGGATCGGTGCTGTCACCCCGATCGACTCGTAACTCGGCGTCAGTGCGATCGTCGTCGTGCCGACCATCATCGTAACAATCGAAACCATCATCGATGCCTTGCGACCGCGACGATCCGCATACGAACCCAGCACGAGCGCGCCGATCGGCCTGGCCAAATACGAGATCGCGAATGTCCCGAAGGTCAGAAGCAGGGATACCCCACTGCTCGACGCCGGAAAGAAAGCCTTTGAAATCGAGATGGCGAAGAATCCGTAAATCAGTATGTCGAACCACTCCAACGCATTGCCGACGGTTGCGGCAGACACCAGTCGAAAAACGTTTGGCGCTCGTTCCCTTGTCGGCGCGGCATCCACCATTTCCATCGTACGCATCTCATTCTCCGTTAACTTACGATAACAAGTGCATTAAAAATGGGCGTCTTATGCCCGGTCGACACGTGCTCCTTCCCTGCGTCGATCTCGGACGGCGGATGCCGACTCCCCGAGATCCCAGAATATGCCGGCCATGATCTGCAGCGCCTCACGAGCGACGCTTCCAAGCAGGTGTTCGTTCGGGGCATGCTGGGAGCAGGCTCCGTACGAGTGCGGAATCCAGATCGTTGGAAGGCCCAGAACCTCGGAAAAGACGTCGTTTGGCAGAGACCCGCCAAGATTGGGAAGCAAATCGGGATGCTTGCCCGTCGTCTGCTCGATTGAATCGAGCGCCCATGCGACCCACGGATCTTCCGGCGGCAGACGCGTGGCGCCCATCCGCTCGCCGATCGCAACCTCGACCCTGTCGAAGCCGCACGCGTCGAGGCGACGCCGTAGAACTTCTTCGATACGCTCGCAATCCGTACCGACGACGTATCGGAGTTGGCAATGCGCATGCGCAACGGGAGGAATCGCCCCGATCGGGCTGGTCGGGTTACCGGTGGTGAAGGCCAGTACCTCAAGGGCGTTCCATGCATAGACACGCTCTTGAGCCGTCAAGCCAGGTTCTCCCCAATGACCGTCGACCTGAGGATCGTTGGGACCGCCGCCGACGGCAATATTCTTCAGCGCTGTTCGTACCGCAACCGGAATAGGCTTCGGCAACAGCGCGTCGACGAGGATCCGCCCACGCCCGTCGACGAGCGATGAAATGGCGTTGGCGAGTACGGTTCCGGCATTGCTGAGCGCCCCTCCCCAATTTCCGGAATGATGGGCGCCCGAACGGAGCCGGACGGAAAGCGTGAAGTTGACGAATCCGCGAGACCCAAGAAAAACACACGGGACATTCGATCTGGCCCGGGGGCCATCCGAAGCGATCAGAAGGTCGGCCGCGAGAAGGTTCTTGTGCTGCTCGCACACCGTGCGTAGCCCAGGCGATCCTGTCTCTTCCCCCATCTCGAGCAGCAGCGTCGCATTGAAACCCAGACGTCGATTCCTGGCCTCGATGACTTGCTCCAACGCGGCCAGGTTGATGGTGTGTTGCCCTTTGTTGTCCGCCGTGCCCCGCCCAAACCACCGGTCTCCTTCAACCGTAATGTTCCATGGCGACATCTGGTCCATCCACTGTCCGTCATAACCACGAACGACATCACCGTGCCCGTACATCAGCATCGTCGGAAGCGAGGGATCCTCGATACGCGTCGCAATCAAAAACGGCGCATGCCCTTCAACGGGGTTTTCGACAATACGCGACTCAAAACCAATACGGCCAATCGATGGGGCAATCTCGTCGACGAGGTATGCTCGAAGCTCGCTTAATCTTCCGGAATCCTGACTTTCCGTCATCATGTTGACGCGACGCGCGAGATCTTTCAGGAATCCACCCGAATCGAAATAGTTTGTGGCAGAGTCGATTGCTTGGCGGCGCGTCATCGTGATCCTCGCGTGTATCGTGGAAGAGCGGTGTGTTCAACCCTGATGAGTCAAGCGTACGGAACCAAAATGCGCACTACAATTGACTTTTTCGCCTGCCCCGCTTTCCGATAACGCAAACTTGGCGGCCCGTCATGCACAACGCTGCACTCCGATACTTCCTTGCCGTTGCAAACACCGGTTCGCTGAGCGAGGCGTCCGACAAGTTGCACGTTTCGATCTCGGCGATCAGCCGCCAGATCACGAAGCTCGAGGAGGAGATCGGCTGCCCGCTTTTCGAGCGTCAGGCGCGTGGCATGGTCCCCAACAAGGCCGGGGAGCTGCTGGCCGCGCATGTCCGGAGAACCCTGCTCGAAGGTCAGCAGGTGATCGAGGAGATCAAGGCGCTGAACTCATTCGATCGAAGCACCATCCGCGTCTCGGCGTCGGAAGCGTTTGCCCGGGATGTTCTCCCTCGCGCCATCACGCAATTCCTGGAAAGGTCACCCGGTACCTGTTTCGAGGTCGCGGTGACTGCGCCTGGCGATGTGACGGCACACGTACGGAGTGGCGAAGCGGATATCGGTCTGACCTTCGGTGTCGTACGAGAGCCGGAGATCAACGTCGAGTACACGCAAAGCGCGCCCATTTGCGCCGTCGTGCCTCGCACTCACGCGCTGGCCGGGCACGCGACCGTGTCGATGGCCGAGTTGCGGAATTTCCCGATTGCCCTGCTGGACCGCGGCACGACGATCCGCCAACTTTTCGATACGACCGCCAGCCTCGAGAATCTGCTCTTTGAGCCCGTTCTGACCTGCAACAACTCGAGCACGCTGTATGCGTTCACTCAAATGTCCGGTGTGGTGTCGCTGACTAGCCGCATGACGGTGCAGGCACGTCTGGCGGCGGACGGCCTGGTAGCAATTCCGATCGATCATCCGGGGATGTCGTTACGCGCGATCCAGATCCAGACGCTGGCCGGACGCGTGTTGTCCACCGTATTGGCGGACTTCGTTGGCGAATTGATCAAGCAGTTGCATACGGCCGAGTAGATACGCGGCGGCTTCGTACCGGCTCGTCGCCACCCAGTGCCGGCATGTCACGAACCGCGGCCGATCAAGAGAACACGAACCTGGGCAGGCCCCGTTGGCGTCTGCCCAGGAACGCGCCTTTCCTTTGGTTACCTTTCCTCGGAAGACAAGGAAAAGTGACCGCCGCCCCGCGTAGGGGCGACGCGAATAGACCGTCATTCGGTAGACCGAATTGTCTGTATGTCCGTCGCTTCCGACTCCATCTTGCAGCCGGAACGCAGCCAAGCCTTAACCGTTCTTGAACAAGAAGCTGTAGGCGTTCAGTGCGGGGACGCCGCCGAGGTGCGCATACAAAACCCGGGATCCTTCCGGAAACTCGCCCCGGCGCACCTTATCGATCATCCCGTGCATCGACTTGCCTTCATAAACCGGGTCGGTCAACATCCCCTCGGTCTTCGCGCTCAGTCGAATCGCTTCGAGCGTACCTTCCGACGGGAGGCCGTATTCTGGGCCCCCGTAGCGCGTGTCCAGCACCACATCCGCGGCCTTGATCGGCCGATCGAGTTCCACGAGGTCGGCGGTTTGGCGTGCGATGCGAAGAATCTGCTCGCGCGTCTGCTCGGGTTTGGCCGACGCATCGATCCCGATCACGCGATCCGCGCGTCCGTCCGCCGCGAACCCGACGACCATGCCGGCCTGCGTACTGCCGGTCACCGAACAAACGACGATGTAATCGAACTTGAATCCGAGTTCAGCTTCCTGGGCGCGAACTTCCTCCGCGAAACCGACAAACCCCAGGCCGCCGAGCCGATGCTCGGAACAACCGGCGGGGATCGGATACGGCTTCCCTCCCGCCTTGCGAACGCTCTCCATTGCGTCTTCCCAGCTGGGACGAATGCCGATGTCAAAACCGTCGCTGACCAGCCGAACGTCAGCGCCCATCATGCGAGACATCTGAATATTGCCGACGCGGTCATACACGGCGTCCGAGTAGTTGACCCAATTTTCCTGAACCAGCACGCATTTCAGCCCAAGATGAGCCGCGACTGCTGCGACCTGACGCGTCTGGTTCGACTGGATGCCGCCGATCGATACCAGCGTGTCGGCTCCGCTCGCCAGAACGTCCGGAACGATGTACTCGAGCTTCCGCGTCTTGTTGCCGCCGAACGCCAGACCGCTGTTGCAGTCTTCGCGTTTCGCATAGAGATGAACCTTGCCACCCAGCTCGGTGCTGAGACGGCGCAACTCATGGATGGGGGTGGGGCCGAAGGTCAGCTTGTGGCGAGGAAAGCGATCGAGGTTCACGGAAGTTCTCCGAAAGATGGGTCGGTGGGTTCCGACGCCTGATGTCGTCAGGGCGACCGGGCACGATGAAATTCTAGTTAATTGACCACGAAACGTGCTTGCAAACATGCGTTCGTTGTCGTGCCTTGAAATGCAATTTCCGCCATCCGGACGAATGGTTATTTTTTTGAATCGATGAAATAGACAACAAAATTTCTCGACAAATCTCACCCCGATGACGCGAGCCGCGTCGCGCTTGACCGTACGGACAAAGCGATCCTGCGAGCCCTTCAGAAGGACGCATCGATCTCGAACGTTGCGCTGGCGGCGAAGGTGAATTTGAGCGCGCCGGCCTGTCTGCGCCACGTGGAACGACTCAAGAGTCTGGGTTTGATCCGAGGAATCGTCGCGTTGCTCAACGCTCCTGCCCTCGACACAGGCATGGTCGTCCTCATCGGCGTCGTGCTGGATCGGTCGACTCCCGAATCCTTTTCCGCGTTTGAAAAAGCGGCCCAGAACGTATCCGGATGCGTGGAATGCCACGTGGTGACCGGCGAGTTCGACTACTTCATGGTGCTGTGCACCCGCGGTAGCGAACGCTTCAACCGACTCCATGCCGAGCAGCTTCTTTATCTTCCCGGCATATGTCAGATTCGGACTTTCACGGTGCTCAAACAGGTTTTTCCTTCGACCCGGATCGCTATATAGCGGACGACAGCGAACACGGCATCAGACCGGGCCGCCTGTTGATACAGCGAGCCATTCCGTTTTCGGAACATGACTTGCCGAGGAACAAAAATACGTGTGGTCGAAAACGATGTGATTCATGTTTCCTTCTGCCCGCAAAACCTTGGCTTGACGAAGGTCAAACCCGTGAAGACCGCCCGTGCGAAAAATTGCATATGCACGATCGCCGGTTGCCCGCGGGAGACATTCATGAGCACCAGCACTTCCCCCTTTCACGCGGCACCCGCTCTCCAGCGGGTGCTGATCGCCGTCGACGGTTCGACCGCATCCGCTCACGCGCTCGCGTATGCCAAAGCGTTCCTCCCGTCGAATGCAGCGGTGCACATCATTAGCGTTGCGGAAAATCCGAGAACGCTCGTCCCGCTCGGATCGAAAACCATGGCGTTCCTCGAATCCGCGCGCGCCGAGTTGCTCGGGGATGCATCTGATACGGTGTCGCGCGCCAAAGCCGCCATGGATCGCGGCGACCTCGTCGTCGACACGGAAGTCATCGACCTCGCCACGCGTGGCGGGGATGTCGTGGATGCGTTGGCCGACAGCGCACAAGCCTGGCAGGCCGACCTCCTGATCGTCGGCACACGTCAGCATCACGGCCTGCTCGGCTGGATCGAAGGCACGGTTTCCGGCCCGCTCGGCAAGCTCGTCGGCTGCCCGCTGCTGATCGTTCCGGACGGTTTCGCGTCGGTTGCCGAGCACCTGCCGCGGCGTATGGTGTTCGCCGTCGACGGAAGCGCGATTGCGTTCCACGCATTGCAAACGGGGTTGAAATTCTCGCGACCCGACACCGAATGCCGGGCCATCTACGTGCTCGATCGCCCGACATCGCTGGGTGATTTCGTCCCCGTCGAGACGCTGGAAGGCGCGTTGATCAGCGAAGGCAATCACGTACTGAAAAAGGCCATGACCCTGCTCGACGGCCCACCCGCCGGGCGCGCGCAGTCGCAACTGATTCGAACGGATCGCACCGGTGCGGACGTGCCTCACCTGATCGTGCAAGACGCGCTCGAATGGCATGCGGACCTGATCGTCCTGGGCACCCATGGGCGGCGCGGCGTCACGGGCTGGCTCGTCGGCAGCGTGGCCGGACGCGTTGCACGCATCGCGAAAACGCCGGTTCTTCTGGTGAGTGCGCCGCATGCGTGATGCGTTTCGCCGTCACGCATCCGCTCCGACGGCGTGGAACAGCTCCTCCTCCTGGGCGCAATGCAGGCGCACGATCGCTTCCAGTCCGTACAACAGGCGCTGTATCGCCTGCACCTGCATGGCGTTCGTGCCGTCGCGCGGCAGGTCCGCGACCATCTGCCGGAGCGATCGGACCATCTTGAAGATTTCCCGGTGCGCGCCGCTCATCGCAGCCAGCGGGTCCTCGCCGCCGAGAAGCGGGGCAAGGCGCGCGTAGACGTCCCGATCGTCGGCGCGTTCGTGCGGCAGCAGCCGTTCGTCGAGCGAGTCGATCATCTGGACCAGCTCGCTGGCGATGGCGGCCCCGGATAGTCGCGGCAAGCGATCCGCGAGATCCCTGATCTGGTCCAGCAACGGTGACAATGCCATGTGCTCGCGCCTGAGCCGCTCGACGTCGGCATCGTCGAGCCGGGCGTTCGTCGGCCTCGGGCGAACCAGAGACACGCGCAACGCATTGACGATGACGACGACATCGATGACTTCCTGAATCACCGCGCCGGCAATCGGCTGCAGGAATCCGGCCGCCGCAACCGTCATCGCGACGACCGACAGCGACATGCCGGCCACCACGCTCTCGAGTGCGATTCGGCGCGACCGTCGTGCGATACGGATCGCATCCACGAGTCGGTCCAGCCGATCGACCAGCAGGACCACGTCGGCCGCTTCGGATGACGCGGCCGCCCCCCGCGCCCCCATCGCGATACCGACGTCGGCGGCCGCCAGCGCCGGTGCGTCGTTCACGCCGTCGCCGACCATGATCGTCACGCCCTCCTTGCGCGCGGCCTGGATCGCGACGAGCTTGTCCGTCGGCGTCTGCTCGGCACGCACGTCGGTGACACCCAGCAACTCGCCGACGGCCTGGGCGATGTCCCGCCGGTCGCCGGTGAGCATGACGAGGCGCTCGACGCCTTCTCGTTTCAACAGCCGCAACGCCCGCGGCGTTTCCAGCCGCACCTGGTCGGCCATCTGGATCGCGCCGATCATGATGCCGTCGACGCCGACGAACACGGCAGCCCCGCCCTCGTTGCCGACCCGCTTGAGGAGCGCGTCGCTCCACGGCGCGATCGTCGAACAGGCGGACACGTACCCGAACTTGCCGATCGCGACGGTCCGGTTGCCGACCCGGCCCGTCACGCCCTCGCCCGCCGTTTCCACGACGACCGACGGCGGCGACAGATCGATCCGGCGTTCCCGTGCGGCAACCGTCAGCGCATCCGAAATCACGTGCCCCGAAGCCTGGCCCAATGACGCCGCGAAACGCAGCACCTCGACCGCCCCGACGTCCGTCTCGCATTCGATCGCCACGATGCGGGCCCGCCCTCCCGTCAGCGTCCCGGTCTTGTCGAAGAACAGGATCGTCGCTTGCGCGAGGCGTTCCAGCGCGCCCCCGCCCTTGACCAGGATGCCGCGCTTCGAACAACGCGACATGCCCGACACGATGGCGACCGGGACGGCGAGGATCAACGGACAAGGCGTGGCCACGACGAGCACGGCGAGCGCACGGGTAACGTCCCCGGTCAGCACCCAGGCGATGCCGGCGACGAGCAGCGACGCGAGCACGAAGAAGGCGGCATATCGATCCGCGAGGCGCACGGACGGACTGCGCTCGCGCTGCGCGCGGGCGACCATGCGGACGATACCGGCAAACGTGCTGTCGCCCGCCGTCGTGCGGGCAACCATGTCGAACGGCGCGCCGGCGTTGACCGCGCCGCTGCATGCGTTTTCCCCCGAGCGCCGCCGCTGGATGGACGACTCGCCCGTCAGCATGGATTCGTCGAGTTCCGCGTCATCCGTCAACGTGCCGTCGACTGGCACGCATTCGCCGCTTCGTACGAGCAGCCTGTCACCGGGAACGAGGGTCTCGACGGCAACGGAACGCCATTCGCCGTTCTCGAACCGGGTTGCCTGCCGAGGCGCGCGAGCGAGCAGCGCGGTCATCTCGCGTTGCGCGCGGTCTTGCGCATACCGCTCCAGCGTCCGGCCGCTTGCCAGCATCAAGGCAATGACCGCGGCAGTCAGGGTCTCGTCGAGCGCGATCGCCAGACCGATCGCGAGCCACGCGAGCACATCGATGCCGGCTTGCCGCCTCGCCACGGCCCTGCCAACGGATACCGTCAACGCGAACAAGACCGGCAGCGCACCCAGCAGCCAGACGACGCGCGCGAACGAAGGCAGGCCGAACGCGATGCACGCGCCTCCTGCAGCGAGCGTGACGGCCGCCAGAATCAGCAACGCAAGATCGATCGACCAGGGAATGCGCGACATGACGATTGTTCCGATCGCCGTGCATGGAGGCGTTCACTGCATCCTGTTCCGGTTGCAGACGGCGTGACATCAGTCTAGGGAGCGTCGCGGTTCGACCGTTGACATGGGTCAGCACGATGCGCGTCCCGCGACATGCCGGCACGGCGCGTTGCTTGACGTGAGTCAAGCCGCCGGCCCCTTTCGTCAGCAAAATTGAACCGTGACACCGGATGGCCTGGAATCGAAATCGTGCTGACGCTGGCTATACTTTTTCTGCTGATTCTTCTGCTGAATCTCATGCCTGCGTTCGCCCCGCCTACCTGGATGGCGATGTCGTGGGTCGGGTTCAACCTGCCGGACGGCAATCCGTTGATCTTTGCCATCGTGGCGGCCGGCGCGGCAACGACCGGCCGCGTGATTCTGGCGACCTTCGCACGATCGCTCGTCCGCTCCCGCTGGATGCGGGAATCGGATCGCGAGAATATCGACGTCGCCGCACGCTAGCTGAGAAGGCACCGAACGCTCACCACCGGCGCGTTCTTCTTCTATGCGTTGGGCCCGCTTCCGTCGAACTATCTGTTCATTGCGTACGGACTGTCCGGGTTGCCGCTCAGGATCATCGCGGCGGCCTTCTTCGTCGGCCGCGCGACGACCTATGCGATCTGGGCGCATCTCGGCCGCTTCGCGTCGACCCGGCTCGACGTGGAATCCGAACTTGAAGGCACTTATCTCGGCGGATACTTCGTCGTCACGTAACTGGTGTTGCTGGGTCTCGTGTTCGTGTTGATGAAGCTCGACTGGCGCGCGCTTTTCAACGAACACCGGTTGACGTTTCGGCGCGGCCATCGCCCGCGCAGCTCCGGTTGACATCGCAGGCAGACTTGCCTGCCCATGCCGCGGCAGGCGTTCCTGCCTCAATACAGCAGGAACGACGCCCGCTCGCGCGCGAAAGCGGCGTTTTGCGCCTCGACCACGCGTTCCATCTCGTCGAGCGACCGCCCCGCCTCCAGCATGTCCGCCACCTCGCGCGAGCCGATCGATGCGCGGATCGCGTCGATCCGGAACTGCGCCGGGTAACGCCGGTGCAGCGCCAGCGCGAGTGCCAGCCCGATCACGCCCGGCCGTGCCGGGCCCTGCGGCCGTTCGATGCGCACGCCTTCGCATATCCTGCCGCGATGCGGCCCCTCCGTCGGCACGAAGCGTACTGGCGAGAACGTCGCGTCCAGCCGCATCGCGCGAAGATCGTCGGTGAGGACGCGCCCATCGATCCACGGCGCGCCGACCACGCCGAACGGTGTCGCGGTGCCACGCCCGACGCTGACCGCCGCCCCTTCGACGAGCCCTGTCTCCGGGTAGAGCGACAGCGCGGCGTCATCGCGCAGGTTCGGCGATGGCGGCACCCGGCCGAGCCCGGTGTCGTCGAAGCGCATCGCACGGGCGTAGTTCGCCATCGGCACCACGGTCAGTGCCGCGCCGGTATGCAGGCGGTCGTTGAACAGCCGCGCCAGTTCGCCGAACGTCATGCCGGGCTGAAGCGGCAACGGGAAGTACCCGGTGAACGTGGCCGGCCCGGCATCGGCCACGGGGCCGCCGAACGTATCGCCGCCCAGCGGGTCCGGGCGGTCGAGCACAAGCACCGGGCGATGCGCGGCGGCGCCCGACACGACGACCGCACCGGCAAGACGGCCGTCGGCGATCTCGGCGGCGATCGCCTCGTCGATCGTCGCGGCCGTGCCGGATTCCGCCCGCACATCGGCCGGGGCAAGCGCGAACAGCAGCGCGCCGGTCAGCGCGGCGGCGCAGCGGGACCGTAGCGATCGAGCCGGTTTCACCGCATCCATTTCTTCGTGCCGACGAAATCGGCGCTATCGCGTTCGGCACCGAAATCCGCGACGCCGACGGCGCGCACGCCGCGCATTGCCGCTTCGCCGGTCCCGATCGCGCGCACAGCTAGCGCGCCGGTTGCTGCTGCGATCCGGCACACCCGCTACACAGACGCATCGCCCCTTGCCGTTCGGGGTCGTGCCAGTAGAAGCGCACGTCGACGGCGCCGCGCGCCGGTACGACGACGTGCCGCACCTCCTGAACGCCCCGGTCGTGCGCGGACACCGTATATCGCCCCGGCGGCACGCGGGCGAACAGGAACGGCCCGCTCGTATGCGCGTCGAGCATCGTCGACTTGCCGGACGACAGCGTGACGTCGACATCGGAAAGATAATGGCCCCGCTTCGAGGCGAACGTGATCCGCAGGTTGTATCGCGGTGCGACGTCGCGAAACGCGGCGACCTCGTCCTGACCGATGCCGCCGGTGACATAAGCGACGCCGTTGCGCACGATCGGCTCGGGCGACGTTTCAGCCAGCGCGTTCGCCACGAGATTCAGCAGGCAGGCTGCCAGCAGCAGCCTCTTCACGGTTCCGGTCCACATCTTCACTCTCCTGATCGAGCACGCAGGGCTGCCATGCCGCCCGTCCGGTCGCGGAACGGGGCGCGTGCGGTGACGTCGCTCGGGCGAGCCGACGACGCTGTCAGCGTCGCGCGGAACGTCGATTTCCCGTTGACTCAAGTCAAGTGCGCGTCTCTCGAAGCCGGGTGATGCGGGACGGGCCGCGCGAGACGGTCATCGCGCCCGACCCGCCCCGAACGCGCGGCAAACCCGAAAACTCGGGGAAACAGCATGCGGACGGCGCAATCGTCCGTGACGGCTGTCAGCCGATATTGCACGGCTCGTCGGAAATTTCCGACACGGCGGCCCGACGTCGGACAGCAAGCTCAGGCCACGCTGATTGTTCCGCGCGGCGCCGCTGCCGATACTGGAAACGTGACAGGACGCAATGCTTTCGCGGCCGGCGCCTGGTTCTTCCACCCCGCCGCCGCAGGACCGAGGAGCTGGCGATGATGGATCCGACCGCAGCACACGCCGACGACGCCATGCCGGATGGCGAACCACCGGTCGGTGCGCACCTCGCGACCCGCCGCCCCGGTTACGTGCATCACGGGATCTACATCGGCGACGGCAACGTGATTCATTACGCGGGATGGTCGCGCCGCGCGAACGGCGGCCCGGTCGAGGTCGTCACGCTGGACGGCTTCCGGGCCGGTTTCGGGCTCGCGGTCATCCGCCACGCGCGCACGCTGTACGACGGAGCGGAGGTAGCGCGCCGCGCGGCATCGCGCCTCGGCGAATGCCGCTACCGGCTGCTCACGAACAACTGCGAGCACTTCTGCCTGTGGTGCCTGTTCGGCGTGGGGAGAAGTGAGCAGGTCGCGTCGTGCCTGCGCAACCCGGTGCACGGCATCGCGGTCGCCGTCATGCTCGCCGCGTGCGTGCTGGCCGCGCGGTGGCATCCGGCGATGACCGCGCGCGAATGTCCGGTGCGGTGTACGGCCCAGTTTTGACGGCATGGCGGTCGTGCAGCCACGCGTCACGCTGACCCGCGCGAGCGCCCGCGCAAGTCGGCACGCGCATCTCCCCACCGTTTCGCCCGCGCGATCGCGATGCGGCTCGCGCTGCCCTCGGTCCGCCCCTGCCGCAGCAGCGCATTGGCCATCTCGATCGCCTTGCGGCGAACCGGCGGCGGCAGATACCGCATCGAAGGCGGATAACGTTCGTCATTCCACGGCATGATCGATTCGTCTCTCGCACGTTCGCGCCGCCATGCCCGTGCCGCTCAGCGCGGCAACGCGGCAGGATCGTAGCGATTGCGCGGGTTCCACAGCATCCAGCCGTCCGTGCCCGCCGCGTCGGCCGCGTCGACCTGTGCGCGGATCTCGTCGGCATCGAACGGCCGGCGATCGAACGCATAGTCGCGAAACGCCTGGAGCCACGGCCGAAACCGGACACCGCCCAGGCCGGTCCGGCGCTTCGCCTCGGCCAGCGACCGCGCAACGATCTCGCCGGGATGCTCGGTCGGCTTCCGGCAGCCGGGCAGGCCCCACGTGAAGCCGGACGGATACAGCATCGGCGACACATAGTCGACGACCGGTCCGAGCGCGTCGAGCCGCTGCCCGATCGCGGTGTCGTCGGCGTTCCAGCAGACGTACCCGAAGATGTCGGCCGACACGTAGAGGTTGTACGGCCGCAGCCGTTCGCGCGCGCCGGTCAGGAATCCGGTGATCGCCGCGACCCGGTTGGCCTCGGTATTGGGCTCGGCGAACCGGAGACCGTTGGCGTCGGGGAAACGCAGGTAGTCGAACTGGATTTCGTCGAAACCCATGCGGGCAGCCTCCTCGGCGATATCGTAATTGTGTTGCCAGGCCGCCCGCGACGTCGGGTCGATCCAGCGCTGATGCTCGCGGTCCTGCCAGATCTCGCCCGCCGCGTCGCGCACGGCCCATTCGGGATGCGCGCGCGCCAGCGGGTCGTCCTTGAACACGACGATGCGGCCGATCACGTAAAGACCGCGCGCGTGGAACGTCCGCAACAGGTCCGGCAGATCGGGCGGACGAACGATGGCACCTTCGGTATTGCTCGCGGCACCGGAGATGTCGCGCGCCTGGCTGCGATAGGGCGTCACGCCGCTGTCGCCCTTCACGTCGACGACGAGCGCGTTGATCGCCGTCTTGTCCTGCAGGGACAGCGCCGCGTCGCGCAGCGTGTGGTCCGCCACGCCGTAGGCGGACAGATACACGGCTTTCGGACGCACCGGCGTCATCCGGATCGTATGCGCGCCCTCGGCGGGCGCGAGCGTCACTTCGGTTCGCGCGTAGCCGGGCGCCCGCACGCTCACGCGTGTCCCCGCCGCGTCGATCTCCAGTGACAACGCGCCGTCGCGATCGGCGGTCCGGTTCGCGCCCGCCGCATGGCCGATCGCGCCCGCGAGCGGCTGCCCGTTCGTGGCATCGACGACGGTGATCGTGACGGGCGCCGCCCGGGCGGCGAAGCCGGCGAGCGATACGAGCAGGCAGACGATCAAGCGTTCAATCACGGCTTCCCCCGGCGGTTCTCAACAATCCGTTCATGCACCGTGTGTCGCAGTCGTCCGTCATCAGATAGCGCGGCAACGCCATTGCCGGGTCGGTGACGCGCACGGGGCGCGCGTCGAGCGTGAACGCCGCGACGTAGCCTTCACGGGCGGCCAACTGGTCGGTCTGCGCATCATGGACGCCGAACGGCCAGGCCAGCAGCCTCACCGGCTTACCGGTTTCCGACTCGAGTCGATCTCGTGACCGGCTTAACTGGAACGACACGAAGCGCCGGTAGTCGTCCGGCGTGAGCCGGGCGTGCTCGGTGTGGAAATTCGGATGCCAGTACGTATGGGACTCGATGTCGAACCCGCCGGCCTGCCCGAGCGTGCGCAGCTGGTCCCATGTCATCGCGTAGCTGGCGTTGGAGATGGCGGACGGATAGATGAACAGCGTGACCGGCATCGGACGGGCGGCCAGCAACGGACGCAGCATGTCGTAGACGGAGCGATGACCGTCGTCGACCGTGATCGCGACCGCACGCGCCGGCACGGCATCGGCCTGGCCGCCGTGCCAGCGCACGACGTCGGCAAGCGGCACGATGCGGTAGCCGTTCGCGTCGATTGCCTGCAGCTGATGGCGAAAGGTTTCGGTACGCACCGTCATCGAATCCAGGCGCGTGGCGGCGAACCGGTGATAGACGAGGATCAGCACGCGCGGCGGTGGCGAGTCGACGGTTGCGACGTCGGCGGACGACACCGCCGACACGCACGACAGCAGGAGCAGGCAGGCGATCGGGCGAACGGCCATGGCGGACCTCGTGGAATGGCTGCCCCATTTTTCGCGATCGCGGCGCGAATACCGCTGAGCCAGATCAATGATCGATCGCGCATCGACGCGATCGTGCTTGCGTCCAGCCGGCTAACCGTCAGCTTGCCTGCGCAACCAGTTCGGCATGAATCCGCTCGATGTCGTCGCGGGTGCACAGCGCCGTCCCCGGATGCTCGACCGACGCGGACGATGCCGCCAGCGCGTAGCGGCACGCGTCGTCGAACGGCACGCCGCGCGCCAGCGCCCAGACCATGCCGCCGACGAAACTGTCGCCGGCGCCGACCGTGCTGCATACCGCCGTCGGCCTGGCGGGCAGGCGCAGCGTGCGGTCGCGCGTGACGACCCAGGCGCCGCGCGCACCGAGCGTCAACGCGACGATGTCGGCCTGGCCTCGCGCCACGAGTTCGCTCGCCTTGCGGCACGCCGACGTGTCGTCGAGCGGTTCGCCGGCCAGCGCGCTCAGTTCGCCGAGACTGGGTTTCACGAGATGAACGCCGGCCTCGAGGGCCGCTTGCAGCGCGCGGCCCGCCGCATCGACGACCACCCTGCTTCCCCGTGCCCGGGCCGTTCGCGCGAGCGTCGCATACAGGTCGTCGGGCGCGCCGGGCGGCAGGCTGCCGCTCAGCACGAGGTAACGCGGCGCCGGCTGCATGGCGTCGATGCGGGCCGCGCAGTCCCGCCACTCAGCCTCCGTGACCGGCGGCCCGGGCATCAGGAAGCGGTATTCGCGTCCGGTCGCGGTCTCGGTCACGCACACGTTCTCGCGCGTCTCGCCCGCGATCCGGATGCGCACCGCCGGCAGGCGCTCCGCTTCGAGCAGCAGCGTCAAGACGTCGCCGGTCGGCCCGCCGGCCAGGTACAACGCGACGCAGTCGCCGCCGAGCCGGTGAACGGTCCGGGCGACGTTGATCCCGCCGCCGCCGGGGTCGCGCCGCGGCCGTGCGCAGCGCAGCTTGTGGGTATCGACGATGTGCTCGACCGACGTCGAGACATCGACGGCCGGATTCAGCGTGACGGTCACGATATCGGTCATGGCAGGTTGCTCGTAGTCGATGGCAGGCGCTCAGGATGTCGGCGTGGCTCCACGTTACGTCCGACGCCGGCGACGGCGTTGACCGCCATCAAGCGGTGCCGCGAAAGCACCCGGTTGCGCTCGATCAACGGCACGGCCGGGCAGGCGCCTACATTGAATCATTCGTTGTCGCCGAGCCCCGCCATGGATGAGCAGCCGCTTTGCACCACCGTGTTCGCCGAACGTTATGCGCAGCCCGGCGAAACGTCTCGCGCGGCTGTCTTCCGTCGGGTCGCGCATGCGCTGTCGCTCGCCGAGCCGACCGGATTGCGTGCGCAGATGGAGCAGGCGTTCTTCCGGAACCTGCAGCACGGCGCGATCGGCGCCGGCCGCATCCTGGCGAACGCCGGCGCGCGGACGGGCGGGACGATGATCAACTGCTTCGTCCATCCGCTTGCCGTGTCGCCCGACCGGCCGGTGCAGACCGTCGACGCCGCGCTCGAGCAGGCGCTCGACGACGCGCGGCTCACGCTGTTGATGGGGGGCGGAATCGGCTACGACTTCTCGCCGGTGCCGCCCGCCGGTGCGTACGAACGGCGCCTGTCAGCCGAACGAGGGGCATGCGCGGCCATCGACCGCTTCGATGCCATGTGCGGCGCCCTGCCGTTCACCGGCCCGCGCCGCGGCGCGCAAATGGGCGTGCTGCGCTGCGATCATCCGGATCTCCTCGCGTTCGTCGCCGCCAAGCGCGCACGCATGCGCTGGCCGACGTTCAACCTGTCGGTCGGCATCACGGACGCGTTCATGGAAGCGGTCGCGCACGATCTGCCCTGGGCGCTCGTTCATCACGCGCCGCCCCGCGCCGCATCCGGTGCATCGATCCGGCGGCTGGATGGGCGCTATCTTCATGCAACGGTGCCGGCCCGCGCGCTCTGGCACGAGATCGTCCATGCCGCACGCGACAGCGCCGAACCCGGGTTGCTGTTTCTGGACACGATCCGCGAGGCGAATCCGATGCGCACGCACGAGCGGATCGACGCGACGAATCCGTGCGGCGAGCAGCCGCTGCCGTCCTACGGCAGTTGCGTGCTCGGACCGATCGACCTGTCGCGGTTCGTCTCTCACCCGTTCGGTGTCGACGGCAAACCGCGCTTCGATGCCGCGGCGCTCGCCGACGCGGTGCGCATCCAGGTGCGCCTGCTCGACAACGTGCTCGACCTGACCGCGTGGCCGCTCGCGGCGCATGAACGGGAGGCGCGCCGGATGCGGCGCGTCGGCGTGGGCGTCACCGGGCTGGGCGACGCGCTGACGATGCTGCGGTTGCGCTACGACAGCATCGACGCGCGTACGGTGGCGGCCGGCATCGCGCGGACGATGCGCGAGCATGCGTTTGCCGCGTCCGCTGCGCTTGCCGCCGAGCGCGGCGCATTTCCCGCCTACGATCCGGCCGCCTATCTGAGCGGCCCCGCGTACCGCATGCGCCTGCCGCTGAAGGTCCATCACGCGATCGCGCGGCACGGGCTGCGCAACAGCCATCTGCTGTCGTTTGCGCCGGCCGGCAGCGTGAGCCTCGCCTTCTGCGACAACTGTTCGAACGGGATCGAGCCGGCCGTCGGCTGGACGCAGCGCCGCATGGTGCGCACGGCGGACGGGCGGATCCGTCCGTTTCGCGTGGAGAATCACGCTTACCGGCTGTTTCGCGAGCGGCACGGCGAGCACGTCGCGTTACCGGACTACTTCGTCACGGCGGCGGATATCGCACCGGCCGATCACGTCGCGATGCTCGCTGCATTGCAGCCGTGCGTCGACGCCGGCATCTCGAAGACCGTCACGATGCCCGGCCAGTGTTCGCTCGCCCAGGTCGATGCGCTGTTCTTCCAGGCCTGGCGCGACCGGCTCAAGGGCATCACCGTCTTCCGCCCCGATCCTCAGCTTGCGTCGGTCGTCGCGGATGACGCGGCACGACCGTGCGACAACGCCGTCTGCATCAGCTGTTGACCGGCAACATGGCCGACGGCAGGCGTCCGGCGTCGCTCCGGCGCTCGATCGCTCAGGCGGAGACGCCGTTGACGGCTTCCGTATCGGCTTGCGCCGGGCGGTGCTCCCCGTCGCCATCGTCCGGCGGCCCCATGAGGGCCACCAGCCTGTCGTGATCGATCGATTCGTGCTGCAACAGGCTCTGCGCGATCCGTTCGAGCGCATCGCGACGCGCGCCGAGCGTCGCCGCAACCCGCGCATGCGCGTCCTCGAGCAGCGCGCGCACTTCCCCGTCGATCAGTTGCGCCGTGTGCTCGCTGCAGCGACCGTCGCCCGGCGTCCACACGCCCGGCGCCCCGCCCGGCGATGCCGCGTCGTCGAGCGTCATCAGGCCGATCGCGTCGCTCATCCCGTACTGCATGACCATGTGCCGCGCCAGCGCGGTCGCGCGTTCGAGATCGTTCTGCGCGCCGGTCGAGACGTCGCCGAACGCGATTTCCTCGGCCACCCGGCCGCCCAGCAACACGTCGAGCCGGTCGAGCAGTTCGCTCCGGCGCAGCACGTAGCGATCCTCGGTCGGCACTTGCTGCGTATAGCCGAGCGCCGCGATGCCGCGCGGGATGATCGACACCTTCTTCACCGGATCGCAGTGCGCACGGCTTTGCGCGACGAGCGCGTGCCCTGCCTCGTGGTAGGCGATGGTCCGCTTCTCCTGTTCGTTCATCACGCGGCTCTTGCGTTCCATGCCCGTCATTGCGCGATCGATCGCTTCGTCGAAGTCGGCCATGCCGATCGCTGGCTTGCCGAGTTCGGCCGCATGCAGCGCGGCTTCGTTGACGACGTTCGCGAGATCGGCGCCGACGAAGCCCGGTGTGCGCGACGCCAGCTCGGCCAGATCGACTTCCGGCGCGAGTTTCACGCGCTTCGTATGCACGGCCAGGATCTGCTTGCGTCCGGTCAGGTCCGGCCGGTCGATCGCGATGTGGCGGTCGAACCGTCCGGGGCGCAGCAGCGCCGGATCCAGGATCTCCGGCCGGTTGGTCGCGGCCATGATGATGACGCCCGAATTCGCCTGAAAGCCGTCCATCTCGACGAGCAGCTGGTTGAGCGTCTGTTCGCGCTCGTCGTTGCCCGACATCAGTCCGACGCCGCGCGCCTTGCCGAGCGCGTCCAGTTCGTCGATGAACACGATGCACGGTGCCTTCTGCTGCGCCTGCCCGAACAGGTCGCGCACGCGGGCCGCGCCCACGCCGACGAACATCTCGACGAATGCCGACCCGCTGATCGTGAAGAACGGCACGCCCGCCTCGCCGGCAACGGCACGTGCCAGCAGCGTCTTGCCGGTGCCCGGCGCGCCGACGATCAGCACGCCCTTCGGAATCTTGCCGCCGAGCCGCTGATAACGTTCGGGGCTGCGCAGGAACGCGACGATCTGCTGCAACTCGGCCTTCGCCTCGTCGATACCCGCGATGTCGTCGAACGTGATGCCGGTTTCCTGCTGCACGTACACGCGGGCCTGGCTTTTGCCCATGCCGCTCAGGTCCCTCATCCCGCCCGGCCGCCGCATCATGAAGTGCCACACCAGCAAGAACATGATCATCGGAAACATCCACGTCGCGAGCGTCGCGATCCAGCCCGAATCCGGCATCCCGCGATAGCGGATGCCGGCGGCGGTCAGCGCGGCGACCAGATGATCGTCGCCGACGCGGTTCGTCGTGAAGCGCCACGGCGGCCCGGCTTGCTTGACGGCGACCGCGTCGGAAGCCGGCAGCAGCGCGCCGGCTTCAGGCATGCGCAGCGCCCCCGAGATCGACGACTGACCGATTTCGAGCTCGTCGACGAGCCGCGCGTCGACCAGCCGATGAAAATCGCTGTACGAAATCGATGTCGTCGCCGGCTGGGCCATCAGCAACTGATAGGCGATCAGGATGGCGAACGCGATCGGGATCAGCAACGCGGAGTAGTCGAATGGCTTCTTCATGACGTCGCGCCTGTGCGCCGGACTCGCGACCGCTCAAGCCGCGTCACGCGTCCAGCTCGCGCGCAGCAGGTCCTCGCTGTCGCGATAGTTGAATGCCAGCGCGCCGTGATGCGCATGCAGCAGCGCCTCGCCCATGCGCCTCACCATGTGCACGCCGGTGGTTCGAATCACGAGCGTGTCGCCGGATTGCTCGATCTCCATGATGCGTTCGAGCGCGTGCTCGCTCATTTCCAGACCGGCTTGCCGCTCGAGCAGTTCGAGGATCGCCGAGCGATGCTTGCGCATGTATTCGCCGCGCAGCACCAGTTCGCCCGCCGGCGCGTTTTCGCGCATGCGCTTGCAGGCCGGGCATTCGAGCTGACGCCGGTCGAGCGGCGTCGCGTACCAGGTCCAGCGGCCGGCATCGCAGACGGCCCCGCATCCGTCGCAGATCCGGTCGCCCGATGGCCGTTTCGGCTCGCGGTAACTGTCCTTCGTGTGCGGTTGCATGCGCTTGTCGCGGCGCAGATAGTGGCGGCCGGGGCCGGAATGCGAGCGATTCATGGCTGCTTCTCCGTGGTAATGGACCGTACGGGCGCGACGCTCACGCGACGGTCAACCGGTCGACGACCTCGCGCACGCCCCTGACCGACGCCGCCGCGCCGCACGCGGCGCGTCGTTCCGCCAGCGACGCGACCGTGCCCGTCAGCGTGACGATGCCGTCGTCCGCATCGATCGAGATCCCGGCGGACTCGCGCTGCGCGCGACGGGCCAGCGCTTCGGCGATCCGGGTGCCCACGTCGGGCACCGTATGGTCGGCGCGCACCCGAATGCGGTTCGCGACGCCGACGACGCCTTTCATCCGGCTCACCATCTTTTCCGCTGCGCGGCTCTGGTATGCATGATCGACCTCGCCGTCGAGCGTCACGCAGCCGTGATCGACCTCGACGCGAATCGCGTGATCGCGCAATGCCTCCTGCCAGCCGAGCGCGAACGTGATCGCGATCGCCAGTTCGTGGTCGGCGCAGGCATCCTCCGGCGGCTCGACGTTCAGCTCGAGCACCAGCGCGCGCGCATCCGCGACATGCAGCGCGGTTTTCTGCGCCTCGAGCTTCTGGGCCCAGCTGTCGACCGTGCCGCGCAGCGTCACGATCCGGTCGCGTACGTCGACGTCGATCCGGCGCGCATCGATCGCCGGATTCCAGAACAGCGCCTGCTCGACATCCTGCTTGAGTGCTGCATCGGACTTCATGTCGGTCTCCCGTCCGGGCGCGTGCCGATCGCGAAGCGTGCGACCGGAAGCGTGCCGTACCCGATTCAGCATCGCGCATGGCGGCGCCGGCGGCTTGACGAGGATCAATCAACCGCGGGCTTGCCGGCACGGCACGCGCATGCGTCACCGCTAAATTCGTCTGTTGATGCAGATCAACGGTGCGCCGCGGCGCGACTCGATCATGACCGGAGACGCCGCGAACGCCGCGACAACGCCGGCAGGTCGCGTCGAGAGGGCAGAACCGCTTCCCGGGAGACCGTCATGAACCGAAAGCAGTACCGCATCGCACTCGCGACGCTGAGCGTGTTCATCGCGCTGGCATCGCTGGCCGGCATCGTGCACGGCATGCTGTTTGACGAACGGGTGTTCAGGTATTCGATCGTCACGTTGATCCTGAGCATCCTGTCGTTCGTCGTGCTGCTGAATCTCGCGCCCGGCGACCGCCTGTAAATGGCGCATCGGCCGGACGACCTGGCGCTTGCCTGTCAAGCGAGGGTTCACTCGAAACGCATTACAGCGGCAGTGATGCAGATCAAGGGAGCGCGCGGCAATCGTCGGATATAAGTGAACCCGAAGCGGCGTCGCCATGAAGGCGGCGTCATCCAGTGTTCGCGTATCCGATGGGAGATCCCATGCGCGCCGTCGCGCTTCCGCCGCTGTTTCAGACTGCCTTCGCGCGGCGCATGCGTCTCGTTGCGCTGGCCGCGGGTGCGGCCCTGCTGTCCGGATGCCTGTCGTTCGCGCCACCCGACGAACGTCCGGCCGCCCCGATCCCCGCCGCGTTCCCCGATCCGTCGGCTCGCGGCCCCGCCATTGCACAAGCGCCGCCTGCCTGGCAAGACTACTTCGTCGATGCACGCCTGCGCGTGTTGATCGAGCAGGCGCTCGCCAACAACCGCGATCTGCGTGCCGCCGTGGCCCGCGTCGAACAGGCGCGCGCCGTCTACGGCATCCGCGGCGCGGATCAGTGGCCGACGATCGGCGCCGGCGCGGCCTATGCGCGGTTTCGCACGCCGGGCGGCTTCCTGACGCCCGCGCCGATCGTCGGCCAGGTCTATGAAGTCCAGCTGGCCGAGACGCAATGGGAGATCGATTTCTGGGGCCGCGTGCGCAACCTGAAGGCGTCGGCGCTGCAGCGCTATCTCGCGAGCGACGCGGCCCGGCAGGCGATGGCGTTGAGCGTGATCACCGGCGTCGCGAACACCTACCTGACCCTGTGCGAGATCGATGAACGGATCGCGCTGACGCGCGCGACGATCGATACACGACGCGAGTCGCTGCGGATTTTCCGGCTGCGTCATGCGGCCGGTGCGATCTCGCGCCTGGACCTCACGCAATCGGAGATCCTGCTGCAGCAGGCCGAGTCGCTCGGCACGCAGCTGGCGCAGGCGCGTGCATCGGCTGCCGATGCGCTGGCATTGCTGGTCGGCGCGACGCCGGAGCGGGCGGACACGCCGCTCACGCTCGACGACGGCGCCGTGATGCCGTCGCTCGCCCCGGGCCTGCCCGCCTCGCTGCTGACCCGGCGTCCGGACGTGATGGCCGCGGAGCACGAACTGCAGGCGACGCGCGCGAATATCGGCGCGGCCCGCGCGGCGTTCTTCCCGCGCATCGCGTTGACGAGCGCGATCGGTTCGGGAAGCAGCGCGCTGCACGACCTGCTGTCGTCCGGAGCGGGCGTGTGGTCGGTGATCCCGAACGTCACGCTGCCGCTCGTCGACGGCGGCCGCAACCGGTCGAATCTCGCCCTCGCGCGCGCGCAGCGCGACGAGGCCCTCGCGCAGTACGAGCAGACCGTGCAGCGCGCATTTCGCGACGTGTCCGATGCCCTCGCCGCGCGCTACTGGCTCGCCGATCAGGTCGCGATCGAGCATGCCACGCTCGTCTCCCAGATGGAGCGGGCGCGCCTCGCGAAGCTGCGCTACGACAGCGGCGCCACCCGCTTTCTCGAAGTCCTCGATGCACAACGGGACCTGATGAACGCGGAGCAGCAATGGGTCATGACACGTCGCGCGTTGCTGTCGAGCCGCGTCGCGCTGTACGGCGCGCTCGGCGGCGGAACGACCGATACCGGCAAGACCGCCGCCGCACCGGACCACCTTTCCACCGATTCGGGTTCCCGACAATGAAAACCATCAAGCACCCTCTTCTGATCGGTGCCGGTGCGGCCGTGCTCGCGATCGGCCTCACGTATTACGGGTGGACCCGCTGGCGCGACGGACAGTCGGATGCGGGCCTCGTCAGCGGCAACGGCCGCATCGAGGCGACCGAGATCGACGTCGCGACCAAGCTGCCGGGACGGGTCACCGCGATGCTCGTCGACGAAGGCGACTTCGTGACGGCCGGTCAACCGCTGGCACGCATGGACGTCGTCGTCCTGCAGGCCCAGCTCGACGAGGCGCAGGCGCGGGAGCAGCAGGCCGTGAACACCGCGGCGAGCATCGACGCGCAGGTGGCGCAGCGCCGCAGCGACAAGGCGGCCGCCGCCGCGCTCGTCGTGCAGCGCGAAAGCGAGCTCGACGCCGCGATGCGACGCCTCGCGCGTTCCGAAACGCTGTCGCGGGACGGTGCGTCGTCGCTGCAGGAACTCGACGACGATCGCGCCCGCGCGGGCAGCCTGAAAGCGACCGTGAATGCCGCGCGCGCCCAGGTGGACGCCGCCCAGGCCGGGATCGACGCGACCCGCGCGCAGCTCGTCGCCGCGCGCTCGGCCGTGACGGCCGCGCAGGCGACGGTCGCACGCGTGCGGGCCGATATCTCGGACAGCGAGCTGACGTCGCCGCGCGACGGGCGCGTCCAGTATCGCATCGCCGAACCCGGTGAAGTCCTGCCGGCGGGCGGCAAGGTGCTCAATGTCGTCGACCTGTCCGACGTCTACATGACGTTCTTCCTGCCCGAAACGGTCGTCGGCAGGGTGCCGCTCGGCGCCGACGTGCGGATCGTGCTCGATGCGGCACCGGAATACGTGATTCCGGCCCGCGTGTCGTACGTGTCGAGCACCGCGCAATTCACGCCGAAGACGGTCGAGACGGCCACCGAACGGCAGAAGCTGATGTTTCGGGTCAAGGCACGCATCGACCGCGACCTGCTGCAGCGCCACCTGAAACTCGTCAAGACCGGCCTGCCGGGCGTCGCGTGGCTGAAGACCGATCCGGGCGCAGGCTGGCCGGCCCGCCTCGCGATCAAGGTGCCGCAATGAAGTCGACGTTGCCCGTCGACACCGGGGCCGGCGCGGCGGAAGATCCGCCGGCGTCCGCGCCATCGGGCATGGTCGCCCGGCTGTCGGGTGTCTCGTTGCGCTACGGCGCCACGTGCGCGCTGGACGACGTGACGCTCGACATCCCGGCCGGCCGCATGATCGGGCTGATCGGGCCGGACGGTGTCGGCAAGTCGAGCCTGCTCGCGCTCGTGTCCGGCGCGCGGGCGATCCAGCAGGGCCGGGTCTGGACGCTCGACGGCGACCTGTCGTCGCGCCGCCATCGCGCGCGGGTATGCCGGCGCATCGCCTACATGCCGCAAGGCCTGGGCCGGAACCTGTACGCGACGCTGTCGGTCGAGGAAAACCTGCAGTTCTTCGCGAGACTGTTCGGCCACGATGCGGCCGAGCGGCGCCGCCGCATCGACGCACTCACGCACAGCACCGGCCTTCATGCGTTTCTCGACCGCCCTGCCGGCAAACTGTCCGGCGGCATGAAGCAGAAACTCGGCCTCTGCTGCGCGTTGATCCACGATCCCGACCTGCTGATCCTCGACGAGCCGACAACCGGGGTCGACCCGCTGTCGCGCGCCCAGTTCTGGGAACTGATCGAACGCATCCGCGCCGCGCGTCCTGCGATGAGCGTGCTCGTGGCAACCGCCTACATGGACGAGGCACGGCGGTTCGACCGGCTGATCGCGATGGACGCCGGCCGCGTGCTGGCGACGGGCAGCCCCGCGGAGCTGCTCGCCCGCACCGGTTGCGACACGCTGGAAGACGCGTTCGTCGCGCTGCTGCCGGAAGCGCGGCGGCACGGGCACCAGCCGGTCCGGCCGACGCCGTTCGAGCCTGGCGCGGCCGCCGACTACGCGATCGAGGCCGACGCGCTGACGATGCGCTTCGGCGATTTCGTCGCGGTGGACCACGTGAGCCTGAAGATCCGGCGCGGCGAAATCTTCGGGTTTCTCGGCTCCAACGGCTGCGGCAAATCGACGACGATGAAGATGCTCACGGGCTTGCTCGCCGCGTCCGAAGGCACGGCGACGCTGTTCGGCCGGCCGGTCGCCGCGAACGACATCGACACGCGCAGGCGGGTCGGCTACATGTCGCAGGGGTTTTCGCTGTACGGCGAGCTGACCGTCCGGCAGAACCTCGTGCTGCATGCGCGCCTGTTCGGCGTGCCCGAACCGGACCTGCCCGCGCGGATCACCGAAATGGTCGGGCGCTTCGGGCTCGCCGAGGTGCTCGACGCGCTGCCCGAACGCCTGCCGCTCGGCATACGCCAGCGGCTCTCGCTTGCCGTGGCGATGGTCCACAAGCCCGACCTGCTGATCCTCGACGAACCAACGTCGGGCGTGGATCCGGTGGCGCGGGACGACTTCTGGCGCTTGATGATCGCGCTCGCGCGCAACGATCGGGTCACGATCTTCATTTCGACGCACTTCATGAACGAGGCCGCCCGTTGCGACCGCATCTCGCTGATGCACGCGGGCCGCGTGCTGGCGAGCGCCGCGCCCGACGAACTGGTCCGCCAGCGCGGCGCCGGCACGCTCGAGGAGGCGTTCATCGGCTACCTGAGCGACGCGCAGCGTACCGACGCCGCGGACGGCGCGGACGGCGCACCGTCCGACGCCGGCTGGCTCGCCCCGCCGCCCGCGGCGGCCGGTGCCGGCGGCGGCGCCCATGCGGCGGCGTGGTTCAGCCCGGCGCGCGCCGGCAGTTATCTGTGGCGCGAAGTGCTGGAGCTGCGACGCGACCCGTTGCGCGCGACGCTGGCGCTGTTCGGCTCGCTCGTGCTGATGTGCGTGATCAGCATCGGGATCAGCCTCGACGTCGACAACCTGACGTTCGCGGTGCTCGACCGCGATCAGTCGATCCTGAGCCAGGACTATGCGCAGAACCTCGCCGGTTCCCGCTACTTCGTGCCGCGCGCGCCGCTCGTCGACGATCGCGACATCGAGCGCCGCATGCGCAACGGCCGGCTGTCGCTCGCGATCGAGATCCCGCCCGGTTTCGCGCGCGACGTCGCGCGCGGGCGCCGCGTCGAGATCGGCGCATGGGTCGACGGTGCGATGCCGATGCGCGCGGAAACGATCCGCGGCTACGTGGCCGGCATGCACGAGAACTGGCTGCGCGACCAGGCGAAGCGCCGGCTCGGCATGTCGCTCGCGCCGGCCGTCGACATCGCGATCCGCTATCGCTACAACCCCGACGTCAAGAGCCTGCCGGCCATGATTCCCGCGATCATGCCGATGCTGCTGCTGATGCTGCCCGCGATGCTGACCGCGCTCGCGGTCGTGCGGGAGCGCGAGCTCGGCTCGATCGTCAACCTGTACGTGACGCCCGTCACGCGGGCCGAATTCCTGCTCGGCAAGCAGGCGCCGTACGTCATGCTCGCCATGCTGAACTTCCTGCTGATGGTCGTGCTGGCCGACGTCGTGTTCGGCGTGCGGATCAAGGGCAGTTTCGCGACGCTGGCGGCCGCGGTGCTGATCTTCAATGTCGTGGCCACCGGTATCGGGCTGTTCGCGTCGACGTTCACCCGCAGCCAGATCGCCGCGATCTTCATGACGATCGTCGGCACGCTGATTCCCGTCGTGCAGTTCTCGGGCCTGCTCACGCCGCTGTCGTCGCTCGAGGGCAGCGGCAAGTGGGTCGGCACCGCCTATCCGGCCACCTACATGCTCGCGATCAGCCGCGGCGTCTACAACAAGGCGCTCGGGCTGGCCGACCTGTCGTCCCAGTTCTGGCCGATGCTCGCGGCCGTGCCGGTCATCATGGTGGCGACCGGCATCCTGCTGCGCAAGCAGGAGCGGTGATCATGTCACGCCTGCTCGTCATCTACCGGCTCGGCATCAAGGAACTGTGGAGCCTCGCCCGCGACCCGATCCTGCTCGCGCTGATCGTCTACACGTTCAGCGCATCGATCTACGTCGCCGCCACCGCCCGCCCGGAAACGCTGCACAAGGTGCCGATCGCGATCGTCGACGAGGACGCGTCGCCGCTGTCGGCGCGCATCGCGGCGGCGTTCTTTCCACCGCAGTTCGCGCCGCCGCCGATCGTCGGCGCCGGCGCGGCCGATCGCGGTCTCGACAACGGCGACTACACGTTCTCGCTCGACATTCCGCCGGACTTCCAGCGCGACGTGCTGTCCGGCCGCCGCGCGACGATCCAGCTCAACGTCGATGCGACCCGCATGACGCAAGCGTTCACCGGCGGCAGTTACGTCCAGCAGATCGTGGCGGGCGAGATCGATGCGTTCGTGCACCGCCATCGCGGCACGTCCTTGCCGCCCGTCGATCTCGCGATGCGGATGCGCTTCAACCCGAATCTCGACGAAGTCTGGTTCGGCGCGCTGATGGAGCTGATCAACAACGTGACGATGCTGTCGATGATCCTCACCGGGGCCGCGCTGATTCGCGAGCGCGAGCACGGCACGATCGAGCATCTGCTCGTCATGCCGGTCACCGCGGCCGAAATCATGCTCGCGAAGGTCTGGTCGATGGGGCTCGTCGTCACGGTGGCGGCCGTCGCTTCGCTGACGTTCGTCGTGGGCGGCGCGCTGCACGTGCCGATTCCCGGGTCCGTGCCGCTGTTCGTGGCCGGGATGGCGTTGCACCTGTTCGCGACGACGTCGATGGGGATCTTCCTCGCGACGCTCGTGCGCAGCATGCCGCAGTTCGGCATGCTGCTCGTGCTGGTGCTGCTGCCGCTGCAACTGCTGTCGGGCGGACTGACGCCCCGCGAGAGCATGCCGCCCGTCGTGCAGGACATCATGCTGGCCGCGCCGACCACCCATTTCGTCGAACTCGCGCAGCGCATCCTGTATCGCGGTGCGGGGCTCGATGCGGTGTGGGCCCAGTTCGCGGCGCTGTTCGCGATCGGCTGCGTGCTGTTCCTGCTGTCGTTGACGCGGTTCCGCAAGACGATCGGCCAGATGGCGTGATCGGGGCATCGCCCCCGCGACGTCGGGATTCGTCCGTTGATACAGATCAAGCGGGCGGGCGCGCGGCACGCGATCATGGGGCCATGTGTTGCGCAATCCGCGGCCGCTGCGTCGACGGCAACGCCGTCCGCGGCGGCCGCCTCCCGGGAGAACGTCATGATGGGTCTGCCATACCGAAGCGCGCTCGCGACGCTCTGCGTGTTCGTCGCGCTCGCGTCGCTGCTGGGCGTCGCGCACGCGATGCTGATCGACGCGGGGGTCGCCCCGTACGCAGCCGTCGCGCTGGTTGCCGGCATCGTCGCGTTCGTCGCGCAGCTGGATCCCGCGTCGTCCGGGCGCTAGCGGCACGGCCGGGCGCGCGGGATTCGCGATCACGAACGGCATCCTCCGGCTCGCCCGGCCCGCACGCGGATCCCGCCATCCCTGATTTCGATCAACCGCCGCGCGCGCGTTCGGGATGTAATCGACCTACTGTTCCGTCGACTCGCGGTGAGGCAATCCATGAAACTGACTTTTCTCGGTGCGACCGAAACGGTGACCGGCTCGAAGTATCTGGTCGAGCACGGCAGCCGGCGCGTGCTGGTCGATTGCGGCCTGTTCCAGGGGACGAAGAACCTGCGGCTGCGCAACTGGCGGCCGCTGCCGCTCGCGGCCGACACGCTGGACGCGGTCGTGCTCACGCACGCGCACCTCGATCACACCGGCTATCTGCCGGTGCTCGCGCGCGAAGGGTATCGCGGGCCGGTCTACTGCACGGCGGCCACCGCCGAACTCTGCGACATCATGCTGCGCGACAGCGCGCGGCTGCAGGAGGAGGAAGCCGACTTCGCGAACCGGCACGGTTACTCGAAGCATCATCCGGCGCAACCGCTCTACACGCTGGACGACGCGCAGCGCGCGCTGCGCCTGCTGAAGCCCGTCGCCTTCGACGAATGCACGGCGCTGGGCGGCGGCGTGTCGTTCCGCCTGCTGCCGGCCGGGCACATCCTCGGCGCGGCGAGCGTCGTGATGCACTGGGATCACAAGGTGCTCGCGTTCTCGGGCGACCTCGGCCGGTACCACGACCCGATCATGCAACCGCCGCGCCCGCCCGCTCATGCGGACTACCTGGTCGTCGAGTCGACGTACGGCGACCGGCTGCACCCGGCGTCGGACCCCGAGAACGAACTGGCCGCGCTGTTCGACAAGACCTTCTCGCGCGGCGGGGTCGTCGTGATGCCCTGCTTCACCGTCGGCCGCGCGCAGGAAATCCTGCACTACATCGCGCGGCTCAAGGCGTCCGGCCGCATGGCGCGCGTCCCGGTGTTCCTCGACAGCCCGATGGCGACCGACGTGACCGAGCTCTATCGCCGCCATATCCTCGAACACCGGCTGACCGTTTCCGACGCGAACGCCCTCGGCCACGCGGCCACGATGATCCGCTCGGTCGACCAGTCGAAGGCGATCGCCGAACACCATGGCCCGATGGTCATCATCGCCGGCAGCGGGATGGCGACGGGCGGGCGCGTGCTGCACCACCTGACCCGCTACGCGCCCGATGCGCGCAACACGATCGCGCTGGTCGGCTACCAGGCGGCCGGCACGCGCGGCGCGGCGCTCGCCGCGCACGAGCCGACGCTGAAGATTCACGGCGAATACGTCCGCGTGCGCGCGCAGGTCGAGTCGATCACGACGCTGTCGGCCCACGCCGATTACGAAGAGATTCTGAACTGGCTCGGCACGATGCAGGGCGCGCCCGTGCGGACGTTCGTCACGCATGGCGAGCCCGCTGCCGCGGATGCGATGCGCCGGCGCATCTCGGAGCGCCTGCATTGGCCGTGCGAGGTGCCGACCTACGAGCAGTGCGTCGATCTCGACGAAGCCGAATCGCGCGGCACGCAGGAACCGGCCGCGCTGTCGTCCTGACCGCCGGCGAAGCGCCGGCCAGACGCCCGCCGCGCGTGACGGAGCCCGCAGCCTCCGCGGTTCCCGCCGCACGCGGCCCCGGGCGCGACACTCAGCCGATCTCGATGATGACCTTCAACGCGCGGGTTTGCGCGGCGCGCCCGAACGTGTCGTACGCGCTTTCCACGTCGTCGAGCGAAAACCGGTGCGTGATCAGGCGCGCCGGATCGAGGCGTCCGGCCCCCACGGTCTTCAGCAGCATCGGCGTGCTGACGGTGTCGACGAGCCGCGTCGTGATCGAGATGTTGCGATCCCACAGCTTCTCGAGGTGCAGGTCGGCCTTGACGCCATGGACGCCGACGTTCGCGACCACCCCGCCGGGCGCCACCAGCGACGTGCACATCTCGAACGTCGCCGGAATGCCGACTGCCTCGATCGCGCAATCCACGCCCACGCCGTCGGTCAGCTTCATCACGCCCGCTACCGGGTCGCCGTCGCGGCCGTCGAGGCAGTCGGTCGCGCCGAAGCGCCGCGCGACGTCGAGCCGATGGCTGTCCGGGTCGATCATGACGATCCGCGCGGGGGAATAGAACTGCGCGGTCAGCAACGCGGCCAGCCCGATCGGCCCGGCCCCGACGATCGCGACCGAGCAGCCCGGCTGCACCTTGCCGTTCAGCACGCCGCATTCGAAGCCGGTCGGCAGGATGTCGGACAGCATCACGAGCGCGTCCTCGTCCGCGCCGGCCGGAATCCGGTACAGGCTGGTCGCCGCATGCGGGATGCGCACGTACTCGGCCTGCGTGCCGTCGATCCGGTTGCCGAGGATCCAGCCGCCGGTCGTGCAATGCGAATACAGGCCGCGGCGGCAGTATTCGCAGCGGCCGCACGACGAGATGCATGAAATCAGCACGTGGTCGCCCGGCTTCGGCGAATCGACCGCCGCGCCGACCTGCTCGACGATGCCCACGCCTTCATGGCCGAGAATGCGGCCCGGTTCGCAGGTCGGCACGTCTCCCTTGAGGATGTGCAGATCGGTGCCACAGATCGTCGTGCGCGTCACGCGGACGATCGCGTCGGTCGGCGACTGCAGTTCCGGCCGGGGCCGCTGTTCGAGCGCCTTGCGCCCGGGCCCGTGATACACGAGTGCTTTCATCGCGATTCCTCCATCGAAAGGGGGGCCTGTTCAGGCATCGGGGCGGCGTCGTACCGGACTTGCGCCAGCAACACCGCGAGCGCGCAGGAGGCGAGCCGGACGGCGACGCCGTCGGCGCGGCTCGTCAGCACGATCGGCACGCGCGCGCCCACGACGACGCCCGCGTTCGCGGCGCCGCCCAGGTATTCGAGCTGTTTCGCGAGCATGTTGCCCGCTTCGATATCGGGCACGACGAGGATATCGGCACGGCCGGCAACCGGCGAGTCGATCCCCTTCTCGCGCGCGGCGCGCTGCGATATCGCGTTGTCGAACGCGAGCGGGCCGTCGACGATCGCCCCCGTGATCTGCCCGCGCTCCGCCATCTTCGCGAGCGCGGCCGCGTCCAGCGTCGAACGCATCGCCGGATTGACGGTCTCGACCGCGCACAACACGGCCACGCGCGGGCGCGCGACACCGAGCGCATGCGCGACGTCGACGGCGTTCTGCGTGATCGCCGCCTTCTGCGCGAGATCCGGTGCGATGTTCACCGCCGCGTCCGTCAGGATGAACGGCCGCGAATACGCGGGCGCGTCGATCAGGAAACAGTGGGACATGCGCTTGTCCGTGCGCAGGCCCGATTCCGCGGCCACGACGGCCTCCATCAGCTCGTCCGTATGCAGGCTGCCCTTCATCAGCGCGCCGGCGCGGCCCGCCGCCGCGAGTTGCACCGCGCGGGCCGCCGCCGCATGGCTGTGCGGCACGTCCTCGATCGGCCATTTCGCCAGATCGACGCCCGCCTCCGCCGCCACGCGCGACACCTTCGCGCGCGGCGCGACGATCAGCGGTTCGATCGATGCGCCCAGCGGCGACGCGGCGAGCGCGGCAAGCGCGACGAGGCTGGCCGTGTCGCACGGATGCACGACGGCCACCGTCAGCGGCGGCGCATGGCACGCACGCGCGATCAGGTCGGGCGGCGCGCCGTCCGCGCGCGGCAACAGGCCGGGCAGGCACGCGTCGGCGGGCGCTTCCGGAGGCAGGTTCATCTTCGGGTTCAGGTTCATGTCTCGAGCACGTAACTGCCGGGCGCGGCGCCGAAGCCGGCGGCCGGCACCCGTGCCGGCACGTCGCCCGACGAATGCGCATGCAACCAGTCGCGCCAGCACGTCCACCACGAGCCGTCGACCGCGGGCGTTGCGCTCGCGAAATCGTGCCGGCTGCGGTATGGCGCGCCGGGCTCGCGCGTCGCGCAGCGATAGTGGCGTCCCGGATGGCCGGGTTCGGACACGATCCCGGCATTGTGGCCGCCGGAGGTCAGCACGAACGCCAGCGCGTGGTGCGTGAGCAGATGGAGTTTGTAGACGGAATGCCAGGGCGACACGTGATCGCGCTCGGTCCCGACCGCGAACGTCGGCACGTCGATATCCGACAGCGCGACAGGCCGCCCGTCGACGCAGTAGCGGCCGGCCGCGAGATCGTTGTCGAGGAAAAGCCGCGTCAGGTATTCGGTATGCATCCGGTACGGCATGCGCGTGGTGTCCTCGTTCCACGACATCAGGTCGTTCGGCTTGGTGCGCGTGCCGAGCAGGTATTCGCTCATCATGCGCGACCAGATCAGGTCGCGCGCGTTCAGCAGCTGGAACGCGGCGGACATTTGCGCGCCGTCGAGGTAACCCTGCCGCCACATCAGCGCATCGAGCGCGGACAGTTCGCTGGCATCGATGAAGAGGCCGAGCTCGCCGGGCTCGCTGAAATCGGTCTGGGCGGCCAGCAACGTGATGGACCGCAATACCTCGTGTTGCCGCCCGTCGCGCGCGAGCGCCGCCGCGCCGATTGCCAGCAGCGTGCCGCCGAGGCAATAGCCGACCGCGTGAACGGCCTCGGCGCAGATCGAGCGGGCGGCGTCGAGCGCCGCCATGCACCCGTCGCGCAGGTAATCGTCGAGCCCGAGCTCGCGCGCTTCCGCGCCCGGATTGCGCCACGATACGGCAAACACCGTGTAGCCGGCGTCGACCAGGAAGCGAATCAGCGAATCGTGCGGCTGCAGGTCGAGGATGTAGTACTTCATGATCCACGACGGCACGATCAGGATTGGCTCGCGTGCGACGTCGGCCGTCGTCGGGTCGTATTGCAGCAGCTCGCACAGCGCGTTGCGCCAGACCACGCGGCCCGGCGTGATCGCCACGTCGCGCCCCGGCAGATAAGTGCGCGTGTCGCGCGCCCGCGTGCCGCGCGTGCGTTCGAGCAACGCGTGCGCGTCGTCCAGCCAGTGCCGCAGCCCTGCCGCGAGATTCGCGCCGCCGCTGCGCATCGTCGCGTCGAGCACGACCGGGTTGGTCGCGAGGAAATTGCCCGGCGAGCATGCATCGAGCCACTGCCGCGCGGCGAATCCGACCAGTGCCTCATGGTGCCGTTCGACGCCCGGCACGCCGCGCGTCGCGTCGCGCCACCAGCGCTGGATCGACAGGAAGCCGTCGCGGTACGCGCAAAACGGCCAGCCGGCCCATGCGGGCGCGACGAAGCGCGGATCGGCCTGCCCGGCGTGCACCGCCAGGCCGCTCGTGTCGGCGGCGTCGGCCTCGTCGTCGCCCGGGTTTGCCGCCGGTGCGGCGGCGGCCAGCCACGCCTGCGTCGCAAGCTCGAAGCATTTTCCCGGCGACACGGCCAGATGCGCGCCCCAGTCGAGCACGGCCAGCGCGAGCGACACGGGCGACAGCCCGAAGGTCATCGCGGCCACGTTCGCATGCGCGGCGCGGTTCCATTGATCGGCGGGCGACGGCCGGGCCGGCGGGCATTCGGCCGGGTTCGACGCCGGTTCTTGCGTGACCGTCGGCCGTTTCGGCTCGTGCTCGACCGGCATGCGCGTGACGGATGCTTTCATCGCATGTGCATGCCGCCGTTGACGTCGAATTCCGCGCCGGTCGCGAAAGCCCCCGCATCGGAACACAGGAAGGCGACGAGCTCGGCGATCTCGTCCGGATTGCCCAGGCGGCCGACCGGAATCTGCGGCAGGATCTTGGTGTCGAGCACTTCCTTCGGCACCGTCGCGAGCATCGCGGTCGCCAGATAGCCGGGGGCAACCGTGTTGACCGTCACGCCGTGGCGCGCGAGTTCGAGCGCCAGCGCCTTCGTGAAGCCATGGATGCCGGCCTTCGCCGCCGCGTAGTTCGCCTGCCCGTACGCGCCGCGCGAACCGTTCACCGAGCCGATGTTGACGATCCGTCCGAAGCCGGCCTCGATCATGCCCGGCACGAACGGCTTGGTCATGTTGAACATGCCGTCGAGGTTGGTGCGCAGTACCGCGTCCCACATGCTCTTGGTCATCTTCACGAAGGTCGCGTCGTGCGTGACCCCCGCGTTGTTGACGAGCACGTCGACGCGCCCGAACTCGGCCAGCACGCGCGCCGCGCAGTGCTGGCACGAATCGTAGTCGGAGACGTCGACTTCGAAAGCGTGGAACGTCCTGCCCGCGTCGCGTTCCTGCGCGAGCCACGTCGCGACGTGGTCGTTGCGCTCCGTATGCGACACCGCCACCGTCATGCCCGCGTCGTGCAGACGCCGGCCGATCGCCGCGCCGAGCCCGCCCATTCCGCCCGTGACGAACGCGACACGATCAGCGCACATGATCGTTCTCCCGGGCGTCGGTCACGCCGTTCAGACGGCGATGGGCACCCGGCGCCTCGTCGTTCGCGTCCTCGAGCCCGCGTTCCAGTGCCGTCATCCATTCGGCCCACGGCATGCTGGCTTCGTTGACCGCGGCCAGTCGTCCCAGATCGGGCAGCCAGTCGGTCTGATAACGCGACAACGCACCCGCGCCGTATTCGCGCAACCAGTTGCGCCACGCGCCGGCGTTCTCGAACTGCGCACGCATGCCCAGCTCGACGGCGTCCTGCCAGATCGCGACGCTCGCGATCGCGTAGTCGCGCATCACCTGCCGGGTCGCCTCGCCGAACGCCGTCCATTCTTGCGTTTCAGCCAACGCCTGCTGCAGGTGGCCCACCGCGGCGCGGTCCCGCTCGATGCGCCGCCCGGCCAGCGCATGCCATTCATGCTGCCAGTCGCGGTTCAGCGCGGCCATGCGCAGCGCGAGATCGCAGCCCGCGCGGCAAACGTCGTTCGGTGTCGTCCAAGCGTACGTACTCATCGGCTTCCCTCTTTCGATCCGGTCAATGGGTTGGCATCGCGCCACATGCCGCCTGCCCGGGATCGGCATCGCGACCGCTTCACTGTGCGGGCATCGCGCGCGGGAGCCGTTGATCTGAGTCAAGCACGCGGAAACCCTGCTTCGTAGACTGGATTGCACTGGCGGTTCCCCCGTCGATGGAGCGATTCCGATGAGCTACAAAAGCATGCTCGTGCACCTCGATACAAGCGCCCGCGCGCATTCGCGCCTCGAGTGCGCGTTGCGTCTCGCCCGGCGCTTCGGTGCGCATCTCACCGGGCTGTTCGCGGTCTACACGCCCGAGCCCTACTCGTTCTACGTGATGGCCGGCTCCGCCGACTATTTCCACGCGCACCGCGAACAACGCGACGAGCGGCTCGCCGCGCTGGAACGCCTGTTCCATGCGGAGACCGCCCGGGCAAAAGTACCGGCCACCTGGGTTCGCGCGGACGAGCGCGCGAACGTGGCCGTGCCGCGCGCCGCCCGTCTCGCCGATCTGGTGATTGCCGGCCAGAGCGACCCGAACGACCCCGAGACCTATATCGACGACCAGTTTCCGGAGAACCTCGTGTTGTCCGCCGGCCGCCCGGTGCTGTTCTGGCCGTACACCGGCGAATTTCCGTCGATCGGCGAACGGGTTTTCGTCGCATGGGACGGCAGCCGCGAAGCCGTTCGCGCCGCGCACGACGCACTGCCCTTTCTGGAGCATGCGAAGCGCACGACGGTCGCCGCCGTGGTCGACGGCAACTCGGAAGCGGCGACCACGCGCATTCCGGCCGCCGATGCCGCGCTGATGCTGGCCCGCCATGCACGCGACGTGAACGTGCTCGACATCGATGCCGGCGCCGGCTCGGCGGTCGGCGACACCTTGCTGTCGCGCGCGTATGAAACCGGGTCCGACCTGCTCGTGATGGGCGCCTACGGCCATTCGCGCTGGCGCGAGCTGGTGATGGGCGGCGCCACGCGCACGGTGCTGGCGTCGATGACGCTGCCGGTGCTGATGTCGCACTGAGGGCGGCCGATGCGTACGCTCGCCCTGCTCGTCGTCAATGCCGGCTCGTCGAGCGTGAAGTTCGCGGTCTTCGCGTACCCGCCGCACGGCGCCCCCGCGCGGCGGCCGCTGCACGAGGGCGAAGCGGTCGCGGGCGGCCACCGCGTATCGATCCGCTTCGACGCCGAGCCCGACGGTTCGCTGCCGCTCGGCACGCGGGAAGACCCCTACCGCGCGGTGCTCGCGCGGATCGCGACGTGGATCCGCACGAAATTGCCGCATGTCGCGCTGGGCGCGATCGCGCATCGCGTCGTGCACGGCGGCGCGCGATACGTGGAGCCGGTGCTCGTCGACGACGACGTGCTGGACGCGCTGCGCAGGCTGACGCCGCTGGCGCCGTTGCATCAGCCGCACAGCCTGGATGCGATCGACGCGCTGCGCGACGCGTTTCCGGACGTCCCGCAGATCGCCGTGTTCGACACGGCGTTTCATCGCACGCTGCCGCGCACCGAGCAGCTGCTGCCGCTGCCGCACGCGTGGTTCGACCAGGGCGTGCGCCGCTACGGGTTCCATGGACTGTCGTACGAATACCTGTCCGTCGCGCTCGACGAGTCGTTCGGCGCGCGTGCGCACGGCCGCGTGATCGCCGCCCATCTCGGCAGCGGCGCGAGCCTGTGCGCGCTGCGCGACTGCCGCAGCGTCGCGACAACGATGGGCTTCTCCGCGCTCGACGGATTGATGATGAGCACCCGCTGCGGAACGCTCGACCCCGGCGTCGTCCTGCACCTGCTCGAGGCCGGCAAGCTGTCCGGCGACGCGCTGGGACACCTGCTGTATCACGAGTCGGGGCTCAAGGGCGTGTCGGGGGCTTCCGGCGACCCGCGCGTGCTGCTCGCGCGCGAGGCGGCCGGCGACGCGCCGGCCCGCGACGCGCTGGCGCTGTACGTCCATCGCATCGTGCGCGAGGCGGGTGCGCTGACCGCCCTGCTCGGCGGCCTCGACATGCTCGTCTTCACGGCCGGCATCGGCGAGCACTCGGCGGTGTTGCGTGAGCGGATCTGCGCGGCGCTCGGCTGGCTCGGCGTCGCGCTCGACGCGCGCGCGAATGCCGCCGACGCGCATGTCGTGTCGTCCGCGGCGAGCGCGGTCACGGTGGTCGTCGAGCCGACCAACGAGGCCTGGATCGCGGCGCGCGCGGCGGTGCGCGTGCTGCGCGGCAACCGGGACGCTTGATCCAGATCAGCGCGACCGGCGTGCACGCGCCGATGATGAGTGCATCGACATCCGTTCAAGGGAACTGCCATGTACTCGAACATTCTGGTTGCGCTCGACGGCAGCGACACGTCGTCCCGTGCACTCGACGCCGCGCTGACGCTCGCGTCGGAAACGGGTGCCCGGCTGACACCCGTCTACGTCGTCGATTTCCTGGTGCCGGCCTACGACATGTACGGATACGATCCGTCGATCCTGGTCGATGCATTCCGTGAAGAGGGGCTGCGCGTCACCGAGGACGCGGCGCGACGCATGAAAGCACGCGGCGTGGCCGGCACGCCGCAGATCTCCAACGTCGCGCCCGCGGGCGAAACCGTCCCGCACCGGATCGTCGGTCTCGCCAGGGAGATCGAGGCCGACCTGATCGTGATGGGCACGCACGGCCGTCACGGCTTTCAGCGCCTCTTCCTCGGCAGCGTGGCCGAGCGCGTGCTGCGTCAAGCCACCTGCCCGGTCCTGATGATTCCGGCGAGCTGCCCGTCGGAGCACCCCGCCGAATCCCCCGCCGCCTCAACCGAAAAGGTACCGTCATGAGCTACAAGACCCTGCTCGTTCACCTCGACGACAGCGAGCGTTGTGCGACGCGAGTCGACCTCGCGCTCGAACTCGCGGGACGCTGGAACGCGCATTTGATCGGCCTCTACGTGGTCTGCCAGGATCTCCTCGAGCCGTTGCGCCGGCCCGACGAGCCGCTCAAGCTTGCCGTCTACGAGCGCCTGTGCGACCAGCGGCGCAAGGAGGCGGAAGAACGGTTCCTGACCGCCGCCGAGCACGCGGGACGCAGCGTCGAATGGCAGGCGCCGGCCGGCGACCCGATTGCCGCCACGATCCTGCATGCTCGTCACGCGGATCTGCTGGTGCTCGGCCAGGAAGATCCCGACGACCGCATGACCTACGTGGCGCGCCGTTTCGTCGAGGATGTCGTGATGGGCAGCGGCCGTCCGGCGCTCGTCGTGCCGTATGCGGGCGACGTGCGCACGCTCGGCGAGAACGTGCTGATCGGCTGGGACGGCGGGCGGGAAGCCGCGCGCGTGATGGCCGACGCGCTGCCGCTGCTCGCCCGCGCACGCTTCGTCAACGTCGAGACGGTTGTCCGCGGCCAGCCCGATCCGGACAAGACGCCCGCCGGCGTCGACGTCGCCGCGTATCTCGAACGGCACGGCGTGCGCGCATCGTTCTCGACGACGCCGCGCGATCGGTCGGTCGGCGTGGGCGCGACGCTGCTGAACCGGGTGACCGACCTGCATGCGGATCTGCTCGTCATGGGCCTGTACAGCCATACCCGCGCCCACGAGCGCGTGCTGGGCGGCGCGACCCGCACGATCCTCGAAACGATGACGGTGCCGGTCCTGCTGTCCCACTGAGCCGGCGCGAACGGGCAGCCACTCGCGGCTGCCCGCCTCCTTCCCCTCACAACACGCCGGCGCACGCGTCCGGCCCCTCCCGTACGACCAGCACCGGCCGGTCCGCGATGCGCACCAGCGACTCGGCGACACTGCCGAGCAACGCGCGGCGCACGCCGCGCCGGCCATGCGTGCCCATCACGATCAGGTCCGCCTCGCATTCGGCCGCGGCGCGCGCCAGCACGTCCGATATGTCTTCTCCGCACGCGTCGATGGTTTGCGCGACGCCGCGCACCCCCGAGAGCCGGAACGCCGTTTCGGCGTCCGAGACCGCTGTCGCGGCCCGGTCCGCGTCCAGCCCGGCCGGATCGCGCTGATCGATATAGCCGCTGTCGACGTCGGCGAGCCGCGGCGCATCCGACACCACGCACATGGCGATGACCAGACTGCCCGACTCGCGGGCGAGCGAGATCGCCTCGTCGAGCGCGAGCCGCGCGCCACGGCTGCCGTCGAGTGCCGCAAAGATCCTGTGATACATGACGCCTCCCAGTTGTCGTCCGGGTTCGACCGGTTCATGAAGCCAGTCTGATCCCGGCAGGCGCCGGTCCGTTGACACGGGTCAAGCACGCGCGGCGTCGCCCCCTTGCGCATCGGTCCCGATTGGCGAATGCCGACAAAACGCGCACAATTCAGGGCGATATCGTGGTTGCGGCCCGCTCCGCCCTCCGTGCCCGGCGTCCGGCCCGCCGCCAGCCCGCCGTCGACGAAATCCGTCAGGATGAACGGCAATGACCGTGAATGCGCCCCCCTTCCGGGCCGGACCGGCTTCGCAGCCGATTCGACCCAGCCGATATGCGACCGTTGCCGTGCTGCTGACGCTGGTGCTCGGCGTGGCCGCCTCGTTTGCCGCATCCCGGCTGCTGCAGCATCGGGCGGAGCAAGCCGCCCAGGCACGCTTCGCGCAAACCGCGACGCGCGCGACAGCCGACCTCCGCCGCAGCTTCCTCGCTGCCGCCGTCGTCCTGCGCGGCGCCCGGGAATTCGCGTCGGCACTGCCCGCGCCGCCGGACGGCGGCGCGTGGCGCCGGTATCTCGCCGGTCTCGATCTGGACGGGTTGCAGTCGCCGGTCCGCAGCATCGGGCGAATCGAGCCGAGCCTGGCGAACAACGATCAGCCGACCCGGCAGGCGCTGCAGCGGGCGGCGGAAACCGGCAAGGTCGCGCTCGCCGCGAACGCCATTCAGGACGGCACCGATGCGGCGATCGCCCGGACCGAACTGACGCTGTACTTGCCGATCGATGCACAGGGTGAAGACCGCACGTCGCCCGGCGCGCGGCACGCAACGGCGGCCGGGTACGTGTATGCGGCGCTGAATCCGGCTCGTCTCGTCGATCCGTCCCTGCTCGAACGGCTGCGCCTGGAAATCCTGGCCGACCATCCCGCGGCGCCCGTGTATTCGGGCGGTTTCGGCGGAAGCGACGCATTCGACGCCGGCGCGACGTTCGAGCGGACCGACGCGCTGACGTTCGGCGGCACGCCGCTCTCGCTCCACTACAGCGCGCCGCGCGCCGCGACGGACGCGGCCGCGACGGCCGTGCTGCTGGCGGGCATCGTACTGTCGCTGACGCTGGCCGCGCTCGTGCGGCAGGCCGTCGCGAACCGAACGCCGGCGCCCGCCGGCGACAGCCAGCCCACCGAGGCCCGGATGATGGGCATCATCCGCTCGTCAATGGAGGCCATCATCACCGTCGACGAAAGCCAGACGATCGTGATCTTCAACCCGGCCGCGGAGCGCGTGTTCGGCGTCTCCGCGATGGAGGCGGTCGGTGCGCCGCTGTCGCGTTTCATCCCCGAGCGCTTTCGCGCCGCGCATGCGCGACACGTCGAGCAATTCGGCGTGACCGGCGTGTCGGAGCGCCAGATGGGCCGGCAACGCGTGCTGTTCGGCTTGCGCGGCGACGGCACCGAGTTTCCGATCGAGGCGTCGATCTCGCAGATTCGCGACGGCACCGGCAAGCTGTACACGGTCATGCTGCGCGACGTGACCGAGCGGGTGCGCGCGGAAAACGCCCTCAAGCAGTCGCGCGAGGAACTGCGCGACCTGTCCGCCAACCTGCAGAACGTGCGCGAGGAAGAGAAGACGCGGATCGCGCGCGAACTACACGACGACCTCGGCCAGCAACTCACCGCGCTCAAGATGGATCTGTCGGCCGTCGAACTGGGGCTCGCGGGCGTCGTCGCGCCCAACCCCGGCGTGCGCGAGCAACTGGGCGGCATGCACCGCCTGATCGATTCGACCGTTGCGTCGCTCCGGCGCATCGCGGCCGATCTGCGGCCGGTGATGCTCGACGACCTGGGCCTCGTCCCGGCGATCGACTGGCTGGCGAACGATTTCACGCGCCGCTACAGAATCACGGTCGACCGGGACATCGCCCCCGGCGACATCGCATTCACCGGCGCGGGAGCGACCACGCTGTTCCGCATCGTGCAGGAGGCGCTGACCAACGTCGCGCGGCACTCGGACGCGACGAACGTGAAACTGTCGTTGAAAGCGGAAGACGGTTATTGCGTGCTGCGCATCGCGGACAACGGTCACGGCGCGCCGGCGCCCCCCCGCGATGCGCAGGACCGTCCGTCGTTCGGCCTGATCGGCATCCGCGAGCGCGCGCACATGCTCGACGGCACGGTGACGATCGACAGCCAGCCGGGCAAGGGATTCACGATCACCGTGGCGCTGCCGCTGCACGCCATCGAGCAAGGAGAAATGCGGTCATGATCAGGGTACTCATCGCCGACGACCACGCACTCGTCAGGGACGGTCTTCGGCACATCCTGCAGAGCGCGAGCGGGTTCGAGGTCGTCGGCGAAGCGCAGGACAGTGCGTCGACGATCGCGCTCATGCGCGGCACGGACGCCAACGTGCTGGTGCTCGACCTGTCGATGCCCGGCCGCAACGGGGTCGAGCTCATCAAGCAGATCAAGGACGAGAAGCCGGGATTGCATATCCTCGTGCTGACGATGCATGCCGAGCAGCAGTACGCGGTGCGGGCATTCCGCGCGGGCGCCTCGGGCTACATGACCAAGGAAAGTGCCAGCGCCGAACTGGTCGCCGCCCTGACCAAGATCGCGGCCGGCGGCGTCTATGTCAGCCTGACCATGGCCGAGCAGTTCGCGCAGAGCCTGAACGAGCCGACCGATCTCCTGCCGCACCAGCGCCTGTCCGACCGCGAGTTCGACGTGTTCCGGCGCGTCACCACCGGCGAGTCGATTTCCGAGATCGCGCAGGCGCTCTGCGTCAGCGTCAAGACCGTCAGCACGTACAAGACGCGGATCCTCGAGAAGATGCAGATGCCGAACGACACGGCACTCGTCCGCTACGCGATGCGCCACAAGCTGTTCGAGGACCCGGACGAGCTGTGACGCCGACGGCGGCATCGGGCACGGCCGCTTCCCCGCGCGAAGGGGCCGGACGCATCGGCGCGGCGAAGCGCCGCCCGCCGTCCGTGTCCGGCGCACGCCGGCGACGCTCGCGACAAGATGCCGCAGCGCTGTAGGAAACGTCCTACAAGGCTTCCCTCTCCCCTACCGCAACTTCAATTCCGGCTGATTTTCTTGACGCCGCGCAACCTCCATACTTCGCATCAAGAAAAACGAGCAAACGTGCCTCCCGGAGCCAGGGCAGCATCATCGACGAGACCGGCGTAGCGGTCTCCGGCGCGTCCGGCGGGCTTTCCCGACACGAAGGCGGCAGACACCAAGACCGCCGCTACAACGGCCAGCGCGATCCCGCCCGACGGCGAACCGCCGCTGCCGCCGAACAGGAGCCGATCATGCAGAGCAGTGCCGAAGTCCCGACGACCATGCCGTTACGCCCGTTCATCCCGCTGCGCTCCGTCGAGCCGGCGGATCAGCCCAAGCGCGCCGCGTCCCGCTGTTCGACATGCGCGTTGCGTACCGTCTGCATGCCGCCCGATCTTTCTCCCGACGATTTCGCGCGCGTCGACGCGATGATCTGCACGACGCGCCACGTCCGGCGCGGCGAAACGCTGTTTCGCGCGGGGGACGCCTTCACCAGCATCTATGCGGTGCGGACCGGGTCGTTCAAGACCATCATGATGCATCGCGACGGCGACGAGCAGATCACCGGCTTCCAGATCGTCGGCGAATCGCTCGGGCTCGATGGCGTGCACACCGGGCATCACAACGGCGACGCGGTCGCGCTCGAGGACAGCACGGTCTGCATCATCCCGTTCGGCCAGCTCGAGCAGCTGTGCCGCGAAGTGCGGCCGATGCAGCATCACGTGTACCAGATGATGGGCGGCGAGATCGTGCGCGAATCGTCCCAGATGCTGCTGCTCGGCACGATGAGCGCCGAGCAGCGGGTGGCCGCGTTCCTGCTCAATCTTTCCGCGCGCTTCAAGGCGCGCGGCTACTCGGCCGCGGAATTCGTGCTGCGGATGACGCGCGACGAGATCGGCGAATACCTCGGCATGAAGCTCGAAACGGTCAGCCGCATGCTGTCGAAATTCCAGCACAAGGGGCTCGTCGCGGCGCAGGGCAAGCAGATCCGGATCGTCGATTCGGAAGGCCTGCGGCAAATCTGAGCGCGCCGCGGCGCCGTCGGGCGGATCAGCCGCGCATGCCCAGCACGGCGGCGCCCGATACGCGTCCGCCGCGCAGGTCGTCGAGTGCGCGGTTCGCGTCGGTCAGCGCGTAGCGCACTGCCTCGACCCGCAGCGGCATCGCGGCGGCGACCCGCATGAATTCGACTGCGTCCGCACGGGTCAGGTTGGCCACCGACGCGATGCGGCGTTCGCCCCACAGCCACGCGTACGGAAAGGCCGGGATGTCGCTCATGTGAATGCCGCCGCACACGACGATCCCGCCTTTGTCGACCGCGCGCAGCGCGGCCGGCACCAGCGCGCCCACCGGCGCGAAGATCAGCGCCGCATCGAGCGGCTCCGGCGGCGTTTCGTCGCTGCCGGCGGCCCATGCGGCGCCCAGCGACAGCGCGAGCTGCTGCGCGTCCGTGTCGCCGGGCTTCGTCAGCGCGAACACCTCGCGTCCTTCGCCATGCGCGACCTGCGCGACGAGATGCGCCGCCGCACCGAAGCCATAGATGCCGATGCGGCGCGCGTCGCCCGCCATGCGCAAGGTTCGGTAGCCGATCAGGCCCGCGCACAGGAGCGGCGCGGCTTCCAGGTCGGCATAGCGCCGCGGCAGATGCACGCAATACCGGTGATCGGCGGCCGCACGCTCGGCGTAGCCGCCGTCGATCGTATAGCCGGTGAATCCGGCGGTGTCGCACAGGTTCTCGCGGCCGGACGTGCAATACGCGCAATGCCCGCACGTCGAGCCGAGCCACGGAACACCCACGCGGTCGCCCACCGCGAAGCCCGTCACGCCCGCACCCATCGCGCGCACCGTTCCGACGATTTCGTGCCCCGGAATCAGCGGCAGCTTCGGATGCGCGAGCTCGCCGTCGACGACGTGAAGATCCGTCCGGCACACGCCGCATGCGTGCACGTCGATCAGCAGCTGGCCCGGCGCGGGCGTCGGATCCGGCACGCGCGCTTCGCGCAAGTGCGGCGTCGTGCCGTCAAACATCATCGCGAGCATGCTCCCCTCCCTGCGCGATCGGTCTCGCGCGTTTCGCATTCCAAGCGTAGCCGCACCGCAACGCGCGCGGCTCGCCCGATGACGGGGGCTTGACGTGGGTCAACGGCCGCCGGTCGGTTGCTGACACGATGAAGTGGCATGACGCCGCCCGCGCGGCAACCAGGAGATGATCGATGATATCCGTTCCCCCGCTTGCCGCAAGCGCCCATCCCGACCAGCAACTGAGGGAGCTGCTGGGCTACGCGGTGCTGGCGCCGTCCAGCCATAATTCCCAGCCGTGGCGCTTCCTGGTCAACGGCACCACGATGTCGGTCTGCGCCGACCGCGTCCGCGCGCTGCCGGTGGTCGATCCGTTCGATCGCGAGTTGATCATGAGCTGCGGCGCGGCGTTGCTCAACCTGCGAGTCGCGCTCAATCACGCCGGGCTCGCCCATACGATCCGCACGTTTCCGTCCGAAGTCGATCCCGATCTCCTGGCACTCGTCCGGGTCTGCGACGACGGTTATTCCGATGCGTCGCTCGGCGCGCTGTTCGATGCGATTCCGGAGCGCGTCACCACGCGCGCGCCGTTCGAATCGACGGCCGTGCCGGACGAGATCCAGCAGGCGCTGATCGCGGCGGGCGTCGCGGAAGGTGCCGACGTCGCGTGCGTCGACTCGATCGCGCATCGCGCGCGCGTCGCCGAGCTGGTGGCCGAGGCCGACCGTCAGCAGTTCGCGGACCCGCGCTTTCGCCGCGAGCTGGCGAGCTGGATCGATCCGCGCCGGCACGTCGACGGCATGCCGGCCTTCGCGGCCGGCGTGCCGTCGTTGCTGGACTTCGCCGCGCCCGTCGTGACGATGGCGGTACGGACCTTCGATCTCGGCAATGGGCTCGCCGCGCTGCATCACCAGCTCGTCGGTGCGTCGCCGCTGATCGTGTGCATCGCGACCGTGCGCGACGATCGCGAAGCGTGGCTCGCCGCCGGCCAGGCGCTCGAGCGCATCCTGCTCGTCGCGACGCGCGCGGGTTATACCGCGTCGTACCTGAACCAGCCGATCGAGACGGCCGGCCTGCGTGCCCACCTGCGCCACATGCTAGGGCTGCGCGGCGAGCCGCAGTTGCTGCTGCGCGTCGGGCGCGGTCCGCATACGCCGCATTCGCCGCGTCGCCCGCTCGACGACGTGATCTCCTTCACCTGACCTCGACGAGGAACCGAACATGAACGTCATGCGTTGCGCCGCCCTCTGCGTGATCGCCGTCGCGGCCGGCGCGGCCGCCGCGCAGACGACCGTGCCCGAGCCGACCGAACTCGTCAATGCGCAGCACTGCATGTTCTGCCATACGCTCGACATGACGTTCCTCGGGCCGTCGTTTCACGAGATCGCCGAGCGCTACCGCGGCGATCCGCACGCCGCCGCGGAACTGGAACGCAAGCTGCGCGTCGGCGGCCGTGCGCATTGGGACGACACGCCGATGCCGTCCGCCGTCGATCGCGGCGGGCCGCTGTCTCCCGACGACGCGCATCAGCTCGTGCAATGGGTGTTGAGCCAGTGATCGGCGCGCGGCGCTTCCGTTCATGTCGACCCTCGTGAAACGCGCGCCCGCCGGCATGGCAAGAGGCCGCGCACGCCGCCGCCCCGCATCCGCCGCGACGCTCGCGAAGGCCCGCGCCAAACGGCCGCGCGCGAAGCCCGAGGCCGTCGTCGGCAAGGCCGCCGGCGGGCGCACCCCGCGTGGGCCGCGGCGCGGCGCCCCGTCCCCGAACCGCCCGCCGGCCGACGAAGACACGGCCCTTCTGCACGGCGCAGCCATGCGCGGCATCCGGCTGCAATTCGATTACTGGAAAGCCGAGGAGCGGCTGCAAAACGAGCGGATCGGCCATGCGGTCGTGATCTACGGCAGCACGCGCATCGTCGCGCCGTCGGTCGCGAAGGCGCGGCTGGACGAAGCGAATCGCCTGCTCGCGGAGCGTCCGTACGACGCGGGCCGGCGGCGCGCCGTCACGATCGCCAGCCGGCTCGTCGAATACAGCGTGTATTACCGCGTCGCGCGCGAATTCGGGCGCATCGTCGCGCATGCCGACCGCTGCACGCGCACCGCGCGCCTCGCCATCGTCACGGGCGGCGGTCCCGGCATCATGGAGGCCGCCAACCGCGGCGCCTACGAACGCGGCGCGCCGAGCATCGGCTTCAATATCGAGCTGCCGCGCGAACAGGCACCCAATCCGTACATCACGCCGGCGCTCGGCTTCCGGTTCCACTATTTCGCGATCCGCAAGCTGCACCTGCTCGAGCGCGCGAAAGCGGCCGTCTTCTTCCCCGGCGGCTACGGCACCTTCGACGAACTGTTCGAGGTGCTGACCTTGCTACAGACCCGAAAGATCGCGCCGCTGCCGGTCATCCTCGTCGGCGAGGCGTACTGGCGCCGCGCGATCGACCTGGCGTTTCTTGCCGACGAAGGGATGATCGACCGTCGCGACCTGGAACTGTTCACGTATTGCGAATCCGCCGCGACGATCTGGCAAGCGATAGGCGGCTGGTATGCGCGGCGGCGCGAACGCGCGCCGGCACGCTGCAACGCGGCTTCGACGCCACGTGCCGTGTAGGAATCGGCCGACGGAACGGGCGCGATTCCTACCGCGACTTCGGGGCAGGCTGATTGAACCGCGGGCGCGCGGCAACGATACTGAAATCACGGGTACCGGCCGACCGGCACGCCGATCGCGCAACCACCAGGAGAGACGTCATGTCAAACGCCGACTATCGTTCCGATTCGGGGATGCGGGTTGCCGCGTCCGACACGGCAGCGCTCGACACGCTGGCACTCGTCGCCCTCGCCCGGGACGCCGGCATGCTGGTGATACTCGACGGACAGATCGGGCGCGAGCGGTACGAAAGCGTGACGGGATCGATCGCCACGCTGGCCCGCTTCGCCCAGGCGCTGCAGCTTGCCGCGCTCAAGGCGGCGTGATGCCCGGCATCGCGGCGGCGGGCATCGGCAGCCGTCGCCGGTGCGACGGCCGCTGTCGCCGCGCGGTGTCGCGCGTCCGTTCGAGAGCGGCCACCTTTCAATGAACGGCTGCCTGTCGGGGCACGGCAACCCTTGCGCCCCGACCTTGTCCCGATGAAGCCGCGATGAACCGCCCGTTTTCCGGAAGGGTTGCCCGCATGCTTCCGGGCGTGGCGCTGCTCGCGCACTATCGGCGCGCGTGGCTCGCGCGCGACCTGTACGCGGGAATTGCGCTTTCGGCCATCCTGGTGCCGGTCGGCATGAGCTACGCGCAGGCAGCCGGGCTGCCCGCCATCACGGGCCTCCATGCATCGATCGCCGCATTGCTCGCCTATGCGCTACTCGGCCCGAGCCGGATCCTCGTTCTCGGCCCCGATTCCGCGCTGGCGGCGCTGATCGCGGGTGCCATCGCCCCGCTCGCCGCCCATGATCCGCAGCGCGCGATCGCGCTGTCGGGCGCGCTGGCGCTGTCGGCGGGCGCGATCTGCATCCTGTTCGGTGCGCTCGGTCTCGGTTTCGTCACCGACCTGCTGTCGCGCCCGATCCAGTACGGTTACCTGAACGGCATCGCGATCGCGCTCGTCGTCGGGCGGTTGCCCGAATTGTTCGGCATGCCCGTGTCGGGCAGCGACGTGTTGTCCAGCTTGCCGCGCATCGCGCACGCCTTCGCCGACGGCCGTTTTTCCCTCGCCGCCGGCCTGCTCGGCGCCGCGGTGCTGGCAGCCATTTTCCTGATCAAACGCGTGACGCCGCGCGGGCCCGGCATATTGGTCGCCGTGCTGGCGGCAACGCTCGTCGCTCGCCTGCCGCCGTTGCACGGCGTCGCGACGGTCGGCGCGTTGCCGGCCGGCCTGCCCGCCCCGCACCTGCCGGCCGTCTCGCTGGCCGACGTGGGCGCACTCGCGTCCGGCGCGATCGCCGTCGCGCTGGTGTCGTTCGCCGACATCAGCATGCTGTCGCGCGCGCTGTCCGTACGGGCGGGCGATGCGCCGGACCGCAACCAAGAGCTGATCGCACTGGGCGCGGCCAATCTGCTGGCCGGCGTGACGCAGGGCTGCGCGGTCAGCAGCAGCGCGTCCCGCACGCCGGTCGCGATCGCCGCGGGCGCGCAAAGCCAGGTCACGAACGTCGTCGCCGCCGCGTGCATCGCGATACTGCTCGTTGCCGCGCCGATGCTGCTGACGTTCGTCCCGCGCACCGCGCTGGCCGCGGTCGTGATCTACGCGGCGTTCGGCATCGCCGACGTCCGCGGCGTCGTCCGGCTGTACCGGATGCGCCGCGGAGAATGCCTGATCTCGATGCTGTGCTTCGCCGGCGTGATCGGCATGGGCGTCGTGCCAGGCATCCTGCTCGCCAGTGCACTGTCGCTGCTGTCGTTCGTCTGGCGGGCCTGGCACCCGTACGACGCGGTGCTGGGCCGGCTGACCGGCGTGCGCGGCTATCACGACGTCGCGCGGCATCCCGACGCCGTGCAAACGCCGGGGCTCGTGCTGTTTCGCTGGGATGCGCCGCTCTTCTATGCGAACGTCGAGATCTTCTGCGAGCATCTGGATGCCGCGATCGCACGAGCGGCCGGCCCGGTCACGCGAATCGTGATCGCCGCCGAGCCCGTCACCGACATCGACGTCAGCGCCGCGGACCGGCTCGTCGCGCTGCGCGAGGAACTCGGGGAGCGCGGCATCGCGATGAATTTCGCGGAAATGAAGGGGCCGGTGAAGGATCGCCTGCGCGCCTACGGCCTGTTCGACGCATTCGGCGCGGCCAGCTTCTTTCCGACCGTGACCGATGCGGTCGCCCGTCATGTCCGGCAGCCGGAACGACATGTGCGTGCCTGCCGGAGAAAGCGCGCGCGGCACCGGCGCGTCTCGCGCAAGACGCGGCAAACGCAATAGTCGGGCGCGGACGACCCGGGCGCGCAGCGAATCCGTCGCGGCTTCGCGCTCGATCCCGTGCGTCCCACCGTGCTCGAACGTCCGCCCGCGGATACCGTCCGGTGATTCGAGCGTGACGTGGGGCCGGCAGCGGAAGCCGCCCGTTGCGGCCGCGACCGTCTCGATCGCAACCGCCCCGCCCGTTTCGTGAAGTGCACCTGAAAGCGTCATCCGGCGACCCTGCCGGATCGCCGTGGACCGCCCGTCCGCCTGCCTGACTTACTCGACCACCAGGTCGTCGACGACGGCACGCACGCCGCGCGCGGACCACGCGGCACCCCGCACGGCCTTGCGTTCGGAAAACGAGCCGACCTTGCCGGACAGCCGCACGGTACCGTCGTGCACGTCGATCGCGATGTGCTTCGCCTCACGCTCCGCGTGACGCATGATCGCGCGCTTGATGTTGCCGCCGATGTCGTCCGAACCGACCGTGCCCTGCACCGCGATGTGGTCGGTCACGCCCGTCACGCTGCGCATCTGCGAGATCGCGCGCACGGCCAGATGGCTCTGGTACGCCCAGTCGACCCTGCCCGACAACGTGATCCAGCCGCGCTCGACCTGCACCTTGACCGCGTCGTCGTGCAGCCCGACCGTCCAGTGCAGCACCGAACGCACCGCTTTCGCGATGTCCTCGTCGGTGCGCACGTCGTCGTCCGGCAGATGCACGGTCATGTCGACGACGAGCGCCTTGACGCCGCCCACGCGGTTCGCCGCACGCTCGATCGCCAGCTTCTCCGCGTAGCTCGGCGGATGACCCGAAAGCGTCACGATCCGGTCGGCCACCTCGACGCCGATGCGGGTCGAATCGATCGACGGGTCGGACTCCAGTTCGTCCTGGACATCCTGCTTCAACTGCTTGTCGGTTTTCATCGTCTGCTCTCCTGTGAGCCGCGGCGCGCCTGTCCGCCGCACGTCGTCAGCGTTGCACACGCGGGGCGCCCGGTCGCTGATGCAGGTCAACGGATGCCGCACGCCGCAAGTCGTGGCCGGCCGGTGCGCTGCTTGACGGAAGTCAAGCCGATACGGCCCAGCCGCCTTATCGTGAGATCGCCGATGCGCGAGGTTCCAGGCACGCGCAATCACGCTTCAAGGAGACTCGCATGACCGCACCGCACCTGTTGGCCTATTCGCCGGCGCCCGCCGCGCGGCCGGCGTCGCCCGAGGGCGACTCGCCGGAGATCATCGACCTGCCGCGCCCGATGCTCGACAACGACGTGCCGCTGATGGCCGCGCTCGCGACCCGCATGAGTTCCCGCGAATTCGCCGCCGCGCCGCTCCCGCCGGTGACGCTCGGCACCCTGTTGTGGGCGGCGGACGGCATCAACCGGCCGGCGAGCGGCGGCCGAACCGCGCCGTCCGCGCACGCATTCAACGAAATCGACATCTACGTGGCGCTGCCTGGCGGCGTCTATCGTTACGATGCGCCCGCGCACCGGCTCGTGCTCAAGCATGCCGTCGATGCGCGCAACCTGACCGGCTATCAGGACTTCGTCGGCCGCGCGCCGCTGGATCTCGTCTACGTCGTCCGGACGGCCGCGATACTCGACATGCCGCCCCGGCAACGCGACGTGTTCTCGGCAATCGCGGCCGGCGCCATCGCGCAGAACGTCTCGCTGTACTGCGCGGCGGCCGGCCTCGGCACCGTCGTGCGCGGCTGGATCAATCACCGCACGCTCGCCGACGCGCTGCGGCTGAACGAGGACGAGTTGCCGATCCTCGCGCAGACGGTCGGCTATCGGACCGGCAGTGCGCCCTCGCATGCGTGAGCGCGGAGGCGGCCGCGCCTGCCAGACGGCGCGCGGATCGCTCCGCGCGCCGGATCCTCCCGATGGGCGACGCGTGCCCGCATCGCCCGTTGCCCGTCGTCCGATCAGCTGATCGCGAGTTTCTTCTGCCCGACCGGCGCCTTCTTCGGCAGCGTCAGCGACAGCACGCCATCCTGATAGGTCGCCTTCGCGTTCGCATCGTCGATGTCGCCGGACAACGAGAACGAGCGGCTGATCGCACCGCTGTAGCGCTCGCGCCGGATCACGCGCTCGCCGTCCTTCTGCTCGTTGTTGCGCTCGATCTTCGCGTGGATCGATACGGTGTTGCCCGTCACCTGGACGTCGATGTCGTCCTTCGCGACGCCGGGCAGTTCCGCGTTCACCGTGTACGCCTTGTCGTTTTCCGTGACGTCGATCTTCATCGATGCGAGATCGGGCTCGTCGGCCAGCGTCATGCCGCGCAGCGGCCTGAACAGACCCTGGAACAGATCGGCCACGGGTTCGATCGAAAACGGATCGTAACGCGTCATGTTGCTCATGATTCGCACTCCTCATAGGGATGACGTGCAGCCGGTGCGCTCGTCCCGACAGCAGCGGCCGCGATGAAGACCGGATGGCGCGGCACCCAATGCCGCGCGTGGGACGAATGATCTTTCGAATTCCAGCGTACCTCCGCGCCCCGGCACGCGCTTGATGCGCGTCAAGGGCGGCGGCCGATTACGTGCAGAACCGGAAATGGCCGCTGTGGAGCAGGATCGGCCGTCCGCCGATTTCCTCGAGCAGGCAGCGCGCGGCGCGCTCGATCGCGGGACGATGGCGTGCGAATGCGTCGACGAGGTCCGGCTCGCGAGGAGATGCCGCGCGGAAATGATCTTCCAGCGCGGCCGCGGTGATCGCGCAGCGTACGCGGCGGCCCTCGACGAGCGCCGGAAAGCTCAGTGCGGAATCGAGGTCGCAATACGTCGGATGTTCGGAAGGAAACGAGATCTGCATGATGATCACCTGGGCGGGTAACGCATGGGCCGACGGCGGTACTAGGCCGCCGCGACCGTCGCGTGCGCGGCATCCTCGCCGCGCACGAGCAGGACCGGGCAACGCGATGCGCGGAGGAAGCGCTCGGCGACGCTGCCGAGCACCAGCCGCCGGACACCGCGTCGACCATGCGTGCCGACCACGGCCAGATCGATCGAATGATCGACGACGTAGCGCTGCAGGCGCGCCGCGACATCCTGACCGAAATCGGTCTCGACGAGGTCCGTCTCGCCGTTGACGGCCGCGAGCGCGATCGTCCGGTCGGCATCGTGCAAGATCGCGGCGCCATGGCGCCGGATCTCGTCGAGCAAGGCTTCCGGCTCGATGCGGCCGCGGTAGGCGAGCAGCGCGGATTTGTCGACGACGAACACGGCGAACAGGCGGGCGCCGCATACTTTGGCCATCCTCAGGCCTGCGTCGAGCGCCTGATTAGCGGTAGGACTGCCATCCGTCGCAACCATGATCGTCGTGTACATGCGGGCCTCGCTGAGGAACGGACGCGCGAGCGGCGTCCGAATTCGCTTCCATCATCGGCGCTCGCCGCCGGCGCGCGTTGACCGGGGTCAACGGTTTGAAGCCGCGATGAAACCGGCACGCGCGGAGACTGGCGGCAGCCGCGGCATGCGGGCCCGAGCGGCCGGCATCCGGCCGACCGGGAGGCGCGGCACCGCGTGGCCCGGAATCGGCGGCATCCGACGCTAGCTCGGCGGGTTCTCGTCCGGCCGGAAGCCCTGCTCGATTTCAAGGATCTTCCGCGCGCACACATCGTATTGCCAGCCGGGGCCGCCGTCGGTGTCGTACATGCCCTTGCACATCGCCTTGAGCCGGATCACCGCGCCGCCGCCGCCCGATTCCTCGCGCGACGCCCAGAGATAGACTTGTCCCGCCGCATACGGTTGCGCCGTCTCGATCCGGTCCGCACCGAATCGCGTGATCCGGGTCGACGAATGCGCCTGGACGTAGCGCCGCGTGCGGCTCCACGCTCGGTCGCATTCGGACGGTGTCGAACACGGCAGCGATGCGGCCTGACGCATCGCGAGCAGTCGTGTTTCCATCGTCCTGAATGTCGCGGATCGCTCCGCGCCGGCGCAGGCGCCCAGCGCGAGCAGCACGATCATCGCGAACGCTCGTCGTTTCATCGTCAATGCCTCTCGGGCCGTGAATGAGGCCGTGAATGCCGCACATGGTCGCGCGCCGCTTGACGCAGGCGCCACAGCCGACTGTATGCGCCGCGTCGGCGGCCGCGGTTGACCTGCATCAAGCGCGCTTTCGCGCCTCCGGCTTGACCGGCATCAAGCCGGAATGCGCCGCGCTCGGCTGCAATACGGCTCATCGAGTCGGCAATGCCCGGCCTGCCGGTCCGGCGACATCGGGCAGACGGGAGCGCGCAGGCTCGTGTCGAATCCAACCCGCCGGGTGCGGCAACGCGCAGACGCACCCGTACAACCCATTCGTTCATCATGTCCCGAGCGCCGCATCCCCCGTTCGTGCCGAGTCGCGGAAACACGCGACGACAGTCGACGCAATTCGATCGCGCCATGCGCCGACCTGCCACCTATCCGCACCCCGCGGGCCGGATCGAGCGGATCGAAACCCATCTGTCCGTCGTTTATCTGGCCGGGCGCTATGCGTACAAGCGCATCAAGCCGGTGCGCTTCGCCTTCGTGGATCTCGTGCGGCCGGCGCGGCGGCGCCGCTGCGCGCTCGCGGAATGCACGCTCAACCGGCCGTTTGCCGGCCCGTTGTACCTGGGTGTCTGGCCGCTCCTCGCGCACGGCCGGCGCTGCGCGTTCGGGGCACCGGTGCCGACCGGCGGGCGCCGGCAGCGGACGGTGCCGGGCGAATACGTGGTACGCATGCGCCGTTTCGACGCGCACGCGATGTTGTCGGCTCGCAGCGCATCGCACGACGACGGTCTCGCGGATGCGGACGCCCTCGCCGATACGCTGGCCCGCCACCATCTGCATGCGCCGCGCCGTGCGCCGCGCGGCCATCCCGGTAGCGCCGCCGGCGTCGCGGCCCAGTGCCGCCCCTTGCTCGACACGCTCGACGTCACGGTGCCGGACGAAGCCGCGCTGCGCGCCTGGTACGACGCCGAGCTGATCCGCATCGCGCCGCTGCTCGCCGCTCGGCAATCGCGCGGTTTCGTGCGCGCGTGCCACGGGGATCTGCATCTCGACAACATCGTGCGCTGGCGGAACCGGATCCTGATGTTCGACTGCATCGAATTCGACGACGCGCTGCGCTGGATCGACGTGGCGAGCGATCTCGCGTTCGCGCTGATGGATTTCTCCGCCCGCGGACGCGAGGATTGCGCCCGGCGCCTCCTTTCCGGCTGGCTGGCACGCACGGGCGACCCCGCGGCACTGGGCGTGCTGCCGTGCTACTTCGTCTACCGTGCGCTGGTGCGCGCGCTGACCGCCCGGCTGCGCGGCGACGAAGCGGCGCGCGAGCGCTATCTGCGCACGGCGTCGGCGATGGCCGACGCACGACGCGATGCGCAACCGGTTTTGCTCCTGTGTCACGGGCTGTCCGGCTCGGGCAAATCGCTGGCCAGCCGCGCACTGGCCGAGCGGCTCGGCGCGATCCGGTTGTCCAGCGACGACACACGCAAGCGCGTGGCCGGCGCCTCGGCCGGCACCCGCCTGCCCTCGAATGCGTATTCGGACACGGCGATCGACGAGATCTACGACGGACTGCTTTCGACGGCTCGCGTAGTGCTCGACAGCGGCTACACGGCGATCGTCGACGCCACGTTCCTGCGCGGGTGCCACCGGGCAGCGTTCATCGCGCTCGCCGCACGGCTCGGCGTGCGCGTCGCGATACTGGATTTCACCGCGAGCCCGGCAACGCTTGCCGCGCGTGTCGCTGCCCGGGCGGCACGCGGAGGCGATGCCTCCGATGCCGACACCGCCGTGCTGGCCCGGCAGATCGAGCAGGCCGATCCGCTGACCGAAGCCGAAGCGGCGATCGCCGTCCGCTTCGATACCGACCGCGACGCCGCCGCATATGGCAGCCGCGCGTTCTGGTCGCCGCTGCTCGCCGCACTGCACGCGTAGGCGCGCGGGGCGAATCCCGCCGGCACACGGCCGGGCCGCCCCATCGCCGTGACGGTCAGCGGCCGAACGTGCGGGTGTGGTCGTCGTAGTCGAACAGTCCCGCGTAACGGCCCCAGTCGGTCACGACCCGCAGCGCCTGGTCCGCGCTGCGCGGATCGAGACGATCCTCCAGTTCGAGTTCGAAACGCTCGCGCGGCGCGCGACGCCCCTCGCGTTCGCCGAGCACTTCGTCGATATGCTCGGCGAGCGGCACGAACCGGACGACGTGCTCGCGAAACAGGCGCCGCCGCGCATCGTCGTCGCTTTGCGCGAACACCTGGCCCGCGGCGCTCAGCCGGATGGTCCGGTCGCGCCATTCGGCGAACGCGAGCAGATGGAGCGCGGCCGCCGTCGAATGGAGCGCGTCGACCCGGAGCGCGAGCGCCGCTGCAATCGTGCCGAGTTCCGCATGCCCGTCGTACGGCGCGGCCGCGAGCGTCTCGACGAATCCGGCGAGGTGGTGACTCGACACGTTAGGCAGTTTCATGGCCAGCGCACCGCCCGTCGCTGCGCGGTCGGCCGTCGCATCGGCGATGCGTGCCGTCAGCGCCGCATAGATCTTGCCGACGATCGCCTGCACGGCCGGATCGTGCCGGCTGCGCGGGCGCGGCAGCGGCACGTTCAGCGTCGCCTCGATGTGCGCCGGGCCGCCGCCGAGCACCAGGATGCGATCGCACATGAGCACGGCTTCCTCGATGTTGTGCGTCACCATCAGCACCGACCGCGTCGACAGCTGGTGCGCATCCCACAGGTCGAGAAAGTCGGTGCGCAGCGTTTCGGCGGTCAGCACGTCGAGCGCGGAGAACGGTTCGTCCATCAACAGCAGCACGGGTTCGCTGACGAGCGCGCGGGCGAAACCGACCCGCTGACGCATGCCGCCCGACAGTTCGCGGGGAAACGCCGATTCGAACCCGTCGAGCCCGATCAGCTCGATCGCGGCGGCCGCGCGGGCGCGGGCATCGCCCGGCGCAAGACCCAGCGCGTCGAGGCCGAGCTCGACGTTTTCGATGACGGTCAGCCACGGATACAGCGCGAAGGTCTGGAATACCACCGCGATGCCGTCGGTCGGACCGGCGAGCGGCGCACCGCGATACGTCACCGTCCCGGACGAGGGTCTGACGAGCCCGCCGGCGATCCTCAGCAGCGTGGATTTGCCCGAACCGGAGCGGCCCAGCAGCCCCAGGATCTCGCCCGTGTGCAGCGCGAGGTCGATGTCGGCCAGCACGTGCCGCGGCTCGCCGGACGGCTCCGTGAACGATCGGGATACGGCCCACATCTCGAGCACGACCACCGCCGGGTCGGGCGGCGGCGCCGCCGCGTGCGTGACGTTGCGTTCGGTGTCTTCGCTGAGGTTCGGCACCCGCGTCTCCCGTGCGTAAAGGATCGGTTGAGGGCTCAATCGAGCCGCGTGCGGCGTTCCGCGAACGCGACCATCGGGCGCCACACGAGCCGGTTGGTCGCGATCACGAGCAGCGACATCGCGGCGACGCCGAGCGCGATACGCGGATAGTCGCCGGCGTCGGTCATCCGCGCGATATAGGCGCCGAGTCCGCCGGCATCCAGGCGCGTGCTGCCCCAACTCACGGCCTCGGCGACGATGCTCGCGTTCCATGCGCCGCCCGACGCGGTAATCGCACCCGTCACGAAGTACGGCAGGACGCCGGGCAGCATCACGTGTCGCCACCAGGTCGCCGGCCGTACCCGAAAGCACGCGGCCGCTTCGCGCAGGTCGGCCGGGAACGCGCTCGCCCCGGCGATCACGTTGAACAGGACATACCATTGCGCGCCCAATATCATCAGCGGGCACAGCCAGATGCGGGGTTCGAGCCGCAGGTGCACGATCGCGAACACCGCGACCGGAAACAGCAGGTTGGCCGGAAACGCGGCGAGGAACTGCGTGACCGGCTGGATGCGGGCGGCCACGCGCGGCCGCAGACCGATCGCGATGCCGACCGGCACCCAGATCGCCGACGCGATCGTGACCAGCACGGTCACGCGCACGAACGTCAGCGCGCCTTCGCTGGCGACGACACGCAGGTCCGTCCACGTGAGCGTCGCACGTCCGTGCCGGTACAGTTCGACCGCCGCATACACGCATCCCGCCCCGCACAGTGCAAACCCGAGCACGTCGCCCGCGTGGCGCGGCAGCGCGATCCTGGCGCGCCATGCCGGCACGAACCCGCACAGCCGCGCGCGCGCCGCCCGGCGCAACACCGCCCGGACCGGGCCGACCCCACGGGCGATCCATGGCGATCGGTGGAACAGGTCGAGCATCCAGCTGCGCGACGCGACCGTGGGCGACGCATCGCCATAACGGAACCGCTCCGACCACGCGACCAGCGGCCTGAACAACAACTGGTCGTACAGGGCGATCGTGACGCTCATCGCGACGATCGCCCAGCCCACGGCCGCGAGGTCGCGATTCGCGATCGCCTGCGCGACGAAGGCGCCGACGCCCGGCAGGTCGACGCGCCGGCTGCCCACCGCGATCGCCTCGGCCGCGACCACGAAAAACCAGCCGCCCGACATCGACATCATCGCGTTCCAGACGAGCCCCGGCATCGCGAACGGCACGTCGAGGCGCCAGAAGCGCTGCCATGCCGACAGCCGGAAGCTGCGGCTGGCCTCGTCGAGATCGAGCGGCACGGTGCGCAACGCCTGGTAGAAGCTGAACGTCATGTTCCACGCCTGGCTGGTGAAGATCGCGAAGATCGCCGCGCACTCGGCGCCGAGCATCCGCCCCGGAAACAGCGCCAGGAAGAACGGCACGGTAAACGACAGGTAGCCGAGGATCGGCACCGACTGCAGCACGTCGAGCAGCGGGATCAGCACGCGCTCGGCGCGGCGGCTGCGCGCCGCGGCGGTCGCATAGACGAACGTGAAGACGATCGACGCGAGCAGTGCCGCGAACATGCGCGCGACGGTGCGCAGCGCGTAGCCGGGCAGCGCCGCGGGCGACAGCGAAATGGCCGGGGGAGGCGCCACCGCCAGCGGGCCGGCCATCTGGTGCGCCGAGAGGCCGGCCAGCAACAGGAACCCGACGACGATCAGCATCGCGGCGAGATCCCGCCAGCCCGGCGCCGGCAGCGACCAGCGCCCGCCCCGCAAACCCTCCGCATGGTGCTCCACGACGCCCCTCCCCGCCGATGATGGCGGTTCATCTTCGCGGGCGGGGCGGCCGGCGGGCTTGACTTGCGTCAAGCGCGCCGCAACGGGCGGCGCCATGCATGCGGCGAGTGGTCAGAGGCGATAGATCCGTTCCGCGTTGTCGATGAACAGCGCCTGCCGTTCCGCATCGCTCGCGCCGGCGACGATGTCCGCATACGCTCGCCAGAGCGCCGGATAGCCGGCATGCAGCCGGTCGATCGGAAAATTCGACGCGAACATGCATCGCGCGGCGCCGAACGCGTCGATGCCCTCGAGCACATAGGGCCGGAAGCTCTCGACCGTCCACCGGTGATCGAACATCGCAAGCCCGCTCAGCTTGAGCACGACGTTCTCGCGGCGGGCGAGCCCATGCAGCCCGGTACGCCACGCACGATAGCCGTGCACGCTGTCGCGGTCGACGAACATGCCCGCGTGATTGACGATGAAGACCGTGTCCGGATGCGCGTCGACCAGGGCCAGCGCGGCCTCGACCTGGGACGGATAGAGCTGCAGGTCGAACGACAGCCCGAGCCGGGCGAGCCACCCGAAATGCGCGCGCCAGCCGGGATCGTCGAGATAGTCCCGGTCGACGTAGTTGTACCAGGGGTTCGCGTGACGGTTCAGCACCTGACGAATACCGCGCACGTTCGCGCAGGCGGCGGCCGCCTCGAGCCGCGCGGGCGCGTCGGCACGCGACAGGTCGACGCCCGCGACGATGCCCTCGGGCATGCCGCCGCTCGCCGGCGCATCCGCAAGCGCCTGCAGCCATTCGACCTCGCTCGGCGTGGTCCACGCGTCATGGATCGCCTCGACGTGCACGACTTTCAGGACATCGATCTCGCCCGCGTCCGCGCGCAGGTCGGCCGGGCCATAGGCACGCGGCAGCGCGGCCACCGGCCCGGAGAACGCCGGCTGCGCGCGGTCGAGCCAGCCGTAGCTCAACGCATCGGCATCCCAGAAATGCACATGTGGATCGACGACCTGCATGGCGCCTCCTGACGGTCACGCGAGATGGAACATCGGTTCCAGCGGTTTTTCGAGCGGCCGCCCGTCCTCGTCCGTCGCCATCAGGTCGGCCATGTACGCCCACCACCGGCGCATCACGTCGGCCTGCGCGAGCTCGGCCATCCGGTGCGCGGCCGGGCGTTTCAGGACGGCGAACAGGCAATCCGTTTCGTCGTCGAGGAAAATCCAGTAGTCCGCGATGCCGGCCGCGCGCAGCGCGTCGGCGAGCGCCGGCCAGATCGCGTCGTGGCGCCGCCGATACTCGTCCTTGCGCCCGCGATGCAGCCGCATCCTGAACGCGATCGTCTCCATCTCCGCCTCCTTCATTGCAGGTTCACGTACAGGCCGCCGTCGACGAGCAGCGCCGCGCCGTTGACGTAGCGTGCCAGGTCCGACGAGAGGAACACCACGCAGTCCGCGACGTCGTCGGGCTCGCCGAGGCGGCCGAGCGGAATCCGCTGCTCGAAGTACTCGGCCTTGCCGGGCGCCGCGAGATCCGCTTCGTTGATCTCGGTGCGGATCGTGCCCGGCAGCACGGAATTGCAGCGGATCCGGTGCGGGCCGAGCGCGACCGCGCACGACTGCATCAGCGCATGCACGCCGGCCTTCGTCGGCGTGTAGTGCGTCTGCATGCCGCCGCCGACCAGCGCGCTGATCGAACTGGTCGCGACGATCGCGCCGCCGTCGCCTTGCCTGGCCATTTGGCGCGCGACCGCCTGGGTCACGTGGAACGCGCCGTGCAGGTTGACCTCCATCGTGCGTCGCAGCAGGTCGGCGGGCAGGTCGAGGAACGCGTGGAACGGGCAGATCCCCGCATTGCTCGCCAGCACGTCGATCCGGCCGAACGCAGCGACGGCCCGCTCGACCAGTTCGTCCGCGGTGTCCGGCCGCGCGATGTCGCCCGGCACCGCGAGCGCGCGCCGGCCGGTCGCCCCGATCTCGTCGATCAGCGCGTCGAGCGCGTGATCCGACTGCGCCGGCAGCAGCGGGTTGGCCCAGTAATTGACGACGACGTCGGCGCCATGCCGCGCGCATGCAAGCGCGATCGCCCGGCCGATGCCGCGCGAGCCGCCGGTGACGACGACCACCTTGTTCTCGAGCAGTTTCATCGCGGCGGCTCAGTGCGTGTAGGGCCGTTCGGTGCGCACGGCCGGATTGAGCCGCACACCGAACCCGGGCGTGTCCGGCACCTTCATCCGTCCGCCGCTCGGCACCGGTTCGTCGAGCAGCAGCGGATCGAACATCGGCACGACGCGATCCGCCTGCGGCGCCATCATCAGGAATTCCGCGAACGGGCTGTTGTGCCGCGTCGTCACGAAGTGATAGCTGTAGACCGACGAGCCGTGCGGCACCACCAGCACGCCATGCGCGTCGGCGAGGGCCGAAATGCGGACGAGTTCCGTCATTCCGCCGCACCAGCCGACGTCGGGCTGGATGATGTCGCAGCAGCCCATCTCGAGCAACATGCGGAAGCCCCAGCGCGTCGCCTCGTGCTCGCCCGTCGTCACGAGCAGATCGGGCGGCGCCGCGCGGCGCAATTGCGCATAACCCCAGTAGTCGTCGGGCGGCAGGCACTCCTCGATCCACTTGAACCCGTAGGCGTGCGCCTCGTGCGCGAGCCGGGTTGCATAGCGCACGTCGAGGCTCATCCAGCAGTCGAGCATCAACCAGAAATCGGCGCCGACACGCTCGCGCATCGTGGCCAGTTCATCGAGGTTGCGGCGCAAGCCGTCGTCGCCCTCCGCCGGACCATGATGCAGCGGCAGCTTGCCGCCGATGAACCCCATCTCCTTCGCGAGGTCCGGCCGCGCGCCGGTCGCGTAGAACTGCAGTTCGTCGCGCACCTTGCCGCCGAGCAACTGGTGCACCGGCTCGCCGCGCACCTTGCCGAGCAAGTCCCACAACGCGAGGTCGACGCCGGAGATCGCGTTCAGCACCACGCCCTTGCGTCCGTAATAGAGCGTCGCGTGGAACATCTGATCCCACATCTTCTCGATGTCGGTCACGCGCTGACCTTCGATGAAACGCGCCAGATGGCGCTCGACGATGAACGCGCCGATCTCGCCCCCCGTCGTCACCGCGAAACCGACCGTGCCGTCGCTCGCCTCGATCTCGATCACGAGCGTGCCGAGCACGTTGATGCCGAACGACTGCCGGCTCTGCCGGTATTCGGGGTAACGCGCCATCGGCGTCGCGATGTGATCGTCGATCCAGTGGTCCGCGCCCTGGTCGTGGTAGTCGGCGCCGCCGCCGCGCACCGTCAGCGCGCGGATGTGTCGTATCGTGGGCATGCTCATCGGGACATTCCTCGCAGGGGAAAAGGAAACAGGCAGGCGCGTCAGCGCGCCCAGCGCAGCACGCACGCGTCGAGCCGCCGCGCGATCTCCACGAGGCCCGCGCGCGTCTGCGGGTGCAGCGGCACCAGCGGGCGCCGCGGCGCGTCCGACGCGATCACGCCGCCCGCCTTCATCAGCGCCTTGCAGGCGAGCAGCCCGGCCTGGCGGTTTTCATAGTTGATGAGCGGCAGCCACTTCTCGTAGCCGGCCACCGCCTCGTCGCGCCGGCCGGCGCGATAGGCGGCCAGTATCGGCTGCAGGCCGTCCGGATACCCGCCGCCGAGGATGCTGCCGGTCGCGCCCGCGTCGAGATCGGCGAGCAGCGTGATCGCCTCCTCGCCGTCCCACGGCCCCTCGATCGCGTCGCCGCCGAGCGCGATCAGCTCGCGCAGCTTCGCCGCCGACTGCGGCACCTCGATCTTGAAATAGCGCAGGTTCGGAATCGTGCGCGCGAGCCGCGCGAGGAACGCCGCCGATACCTGCGTGCCGCTCATCGGCGCGTCCTGGTACATGATCGGAATGTCGATCGCGTCGGAAACCTCCGAGAAGAACGCGCCGATCGCCGCCTCGCCGCAGCGGATCGTCGCGCCGTGATACGGCGGCATGATCATCACCATCGCCGCACCGGCCGCCTGTGCGCGCCGGCTGCGTGCCGCGCAGATCACCGGATTGAAGTGGGTCGTGGTCACGATCACGGGCACCCGCCCCGCGACGTGCTCGAGGATCATCCCGGTGAGCCGCTCGCGTTCGTCGTCGGACAGCGAGAACTGCTCCGAGTAGTTCGCGAGGATGCACAGCCCGTCGGCGCCCGCGTCGATGATGAAGTCGACGCAACGCATCTGCCCTTCCAGGTCCAGTTCGCCCGATTCGGTGAAAATGGTCGGCGCGACGGAAAACGCGCCCGTATAGCGGCGAGTGGCCTGCGTGTCGTGAATCATCTTGTCCGCCTCTATTATTTAGGATTACATAAATTATGAAACGATATTTCGCACGTCGTCATACGTTGATTCAGACCCTGCCGTACCGGCCGCGCAGCCCGTCCGTGACGCCGCACAGAATCGCGTGCAGCTTGGTTCGCTTGTCGCGCGCATGCAGCAGGATGAACGCCACGTGCTTCAGCGTGATCAGGTTGATCAGCAGCATGGCCGGATAGCGGCGCCAGTAGTCGCGGGCGACCAGGATGCAATTGCGGGCCGCGTAGTAATGGCGCAGTGCGCTCTGGTCGAAGATCTCGACGCGCGGCCAGTGCTGCCGGGCCGACGGACTGCCGAGTTCGTGCGGCAGCGACACGTCCGCGTTCACGCGCACCGGCACGCCGTTCGCCTGCGCACGCATGCAGTACTCGGCATCGACATGGTCGATGAAGAAATCCTCGCGAAACCGCCCGAGGGCGCGATAGGCGTCGAGCGAGATCGCGGTGCCGGACGAGATGATCACCGAGCACGGCAGCAAGCCGTGCGCGCCGTCGCCGATCGGCGTGATCCGCGCGGACCAGCGGCCCACGGTGAAGAGCGGCAGGTTGCGCCGGAAGTTGCGGTTGAAGATCCGCGGCCCGACCAGAAAGCGCGTATCCCCGATCGTCGCGCACCCCGCGAGCATCCGCTCGAAATAGTCGGCGGGCACGGTCGAATCCTGGTCGAAGATGAAGAAGACGTCGCAACCGCGGCGGATCAGAAACTCCACGCCGGCGTTGAACGCGCCGGCGATCCCGCCGCGGTTGTGGTTCGCAACCACGTCGACGCCGTGCGCGGCGAGCCGCGCGTGCAGTTCGCGATCGACGACCGGCGAGTTGTCGACGGCAACGACGGCCGGACTGTACGCGGGCAAGCCCAGCAAATGATCGATCTGCGCCGCGGACGGCTTGTACAACGTGACCAGCGTGCCATGTTTCATGACGGCACCTCGTAACGAAAGCGTGGCGATGCGCCGCACCGGGTTGCGGGCGGCCCGTCCTCCTTTGCCTTGCGTCTCGTCGGTACGGCCTCGCGATGCACGCGTGCATCGCGGGTCGCCCGTTATTTCGCGTACAGCTTGACGACGCTCGCTTCCACGACCCGCGTGATTTCCTCCATCCGCCAGCGGATGTGCGTGTCGGTCAATGCAACGCAACGTTCCGTGTCGCGCGCGGCGAGCGCGTCCAGGATCTCCAGGTGCTCGGTGAAGGCCTCGTCGCGCCGCTGATCGACGTCGACCCACCGCACGTAGTGAATCCGCGCGTTGATGCCCTGCAGCACGCGCCCGATCTCCGCATTGCCCGACAGCGCGGCAAGCTCCAGGTGAAACAGTTCGTCCTTCAGGACGAGCTCCGACGACGGCATCCGCGATGCGCTCTTCATCACCTGCCGCCAGAAGCGGCGCAGGGTCTTGATGTCGTTGTCGGACGCCCGCTCGCATGCGAGCATCACCGCGGTCGACTCGATCGAACGCCTCAGCTCAAAGAGATCGAACACGTCTTTCCCTTCCAGTTGGCGGATGAAGAATCCGCGATTCGGCACGAAGACCAGCAGGTTCTCCGCGACGAGACGGTTCAGTGCTTCCCGGATCGGCGTGCGGCTGACGTCGAACCGCTCCGCCAGTTCAAGCTCGTTGACCCGCTCGCCCGGCCGGATCTTGTACAGCACGGCCATCTGCTTCAACTGCTCGTAAATCTCGTTGACCGTCAGGCCCGCGCGTTTCGGCGCCAGTGTCTCGCGGCCGCCAAGCACGGAATTCGCTGCCATTTCGCCTCCTCCTTCGTCTGTCGGCGACCGTCATTATCGGCCATGAACCGGCCTGCGGGCGCCTCGGGTGCTGCGGCCACCGTCATTGCATCAACAGGCGCCCGAAACCCGGCACCGGATCGTCGACGCCCGCGAGCCGCAGCGCATGCCACGCAAGCGCGTGATTGCTCGACAGGACCGGCTTGCCGGCGCGCGCCTCGATCTCCGCGAGCGCGTCGACGAGCCGGAGGCTCGTGCACGACACGAACACCGCGTCCACCGCCGGATCGGCGGCCAGCGCGAGCACCGCGCGCTCGATCGACGCGCGGTCGATCCGCGCCACCTCGTTGTCGTCGCGATGCTCGAACGAGCCCGCCCTGACGACGTCGACGCCACGTGCGCGCAGGTAGGCGGCCATGGCTTCGTTGATCGAGCGCTCGTACGGCGTGAGCAGCGCGACACCGCGCGCGCCCAGCGCGCCCAGCGCGACCCGTGCCGCGGTGATCGGCGTCGTGCACGCGACGCCCGGCCGCGCTTCGCGGATCCGCTCGAACACGCGCTCCTCGCCGAGCACCGTCGACGCGGACGTGCAGCCGAACGCGACCACGTCGAGGCGTTCGCCGGGGCGGATCAGCTCGACGGCCGCCGCGATCCCGCCGTCCATCCGCGCGAGCGTCTCCGCGGTGATGTCGGCGGAGTTCGCGATCCGGCTCTCGTAGAACGCGACGCCGTCGAGCGCGAGCACGCGCCGCCATTCGTATTCGATCGTATGGTCGGTCGCAAGCACGACGAGCCCGATCGCCGCGCGGCGCGCGATGCCCGCATCGAGCGAGAAGCCGAAGCGCGCGTACGAACCGGCATCCTGCTGCATGGGGGTCGTAAGAAGTTCGCTCACTGGAGTGTCATCCCGGTAATGTCGATGTCGGGTTGCCGGCCGTGGATCAGGTCGGCGACGATTTTCGCGGTACCGCACGACATCGTCCAGCCCATGTGGCCGTGCCCGGTGTTGAGAAAGAGATTGCGATGGCGGGTCGCACCAATGATCGGCGTGCCCTCCGGCGTCATCGGCCGCAATCCGGCCCAGTACGACGGCTTCGTGTAGTCGGCGCCGTTCGGAAACAGCGCCCGCGCGGTCGCCAGCATGTGCGCGAAGTCCGCGGGCGTGTGGGTCGTGTCGTAGCCGCTGAATTCGGCCGTCGCGGTCAGGCGCAGCCGGTCGCCGAACCGCGCCCATGCGACGAGCTGGTTTTCCTCGACGCCGCCGAGCGTCGGCGGTTCGTGGCGTGCGTCGATCGGCAGCGTGACCGAATAGCCTTTCACCGGATAGATCGGCAAGCGGTAGCCGAGCCCGCGCGCGACGAACGGCGAGTATGCGCCGAGCGCAAGCACGTAGCGGTCGCCGCTCACGCGGCCCTGCGACGTCTGCACGTAGTCCACCGCGTCCGCGCTCGCGCGCATGCCGTCGATCGTGGTGCCGAAACGGAACTCGACACCGAGCGCGCGGCAGCGTTCGGCGAGCGCCCGGGTGAACAGGTGCGCATCGCCGCTCTCGTCGGACGGACAGTAGATCGCACCGGCGATCGCATCCGCCGCGCCGGCAAGCGCGGGCTCGCGCTCGATCACCGCGCGCGAATCGAGCGTCTCGAGCGGCAGGCCGTTCTCGGACAGAATCCGCATGTTCGCGATGCCGCGCTCGAACGATGCGGGATCCCGGTACAGGTACAGCAAGCCGCTGCTGATCCGGTCGTACGCGAGCACCTCGTCGCGCGTCGCGGACTGAAGCTGCTGCTGCGCGTAGCGGCACAGCCGCACCTTGATCGACGTGTTCCGGCGCGAGCGCTCCGCCGTGCAGTTCCGCAGGAACAGACGGCACCACGCCCACATCCGCCAGTCCGGCGACCACTTCAGGCGCAACGCCTGCCCGTCCGAAAACAGCGACTTGAGCAGGATCTTCGGCGCGCGCGGGGAGGCCCACGTATAGGAATGCCCCGGCGCGATCAGTCCCGCGTTCGCGAAGCTCGTCTCGAGCGCGACGCCGTCGCGCCGGTCGACCACCACGACCTCGTCGCCGGCCTTCGCGAGAAAGTACGCGGTCGTCACACCGACGATGCCGCCTCCGAGCACGACCGTCTTCATCGCGCGTCCCCCGCTAGCACGCGGCGATCGCCGCGATTTCGACCGTGTATTCGGGAAACGCGAGCGCCGACTCCACGCAGGCGCGCGCCGGCGCGTCGCCCTGCGGCACCCACGCATCCCAGACCCGGTTCATGTCGGCAAAGCTCCGATGATCGGCAAGCCAGATGCTCGCGGACACGATCCTGCGCTTGTCGAGCCCCGCGTCATCGAGCAGCCGGTCGATCTTGTCGAGGATCTGGCGGGTCTGGCCGGCGACGTCGAGCGCGGTGTCGTCGGCCACCTGTCCGGCAATGAACGCGAAGCCGCCCGCGACCACGAGCTGGCTCATCCGTTCCCCCGCGCCATAACGCTTGATTTCCATCGCACCGCCTCCGCTTCCGTGTCGAGTGGGTTGAATTCTAAGCATCCATATTCACGACTGTATACACTTTTTTCAAAAAGATTCGACGCTGAGCCAATTTGGCGCACGTGCCCGCAGCTGGTGTTTACCGTCGCCCGTATTGTGCATTTCATGCGCTAAAACAACGCATTTTCTTGTGAATTCCGGGGCGCTTCGCGAACCGCTCGAGATTCGTCCAAAAAATGTTTGCCAACGATTTTTGTTCTGTGATTCTGTCGACACTTTTGTATTTCAAACGCGATTCAACATCGATTCAGGAGCGCAAAAATGAAGCTGGGTTGCTGGAGTCTCGGGATCTGCGTCGCGCTCGGCGCGTGGGCAACGTTTCCTGCATATGCGGACGTCAGCGTCGGCGCCGTGTTGCCGCTGACCGGCGCAAGCGCGTCGATCGGCGAGGACCAGCGGCGCGGGATCGAGCTCGCGGTCGCGAAGATCAATGCGCAAGGCGGCGTGCTCGGACAGAAGCTGCAGGTCCGGATCGAGGATTCGGGCGGCACCGCCAACACGGCGCTCGACGCCGCCCGCAAGCTGGCGACCGTCGAGCGCGTGCCGCTCGTGCTCGGCGAATTCTCGTCGTCGGTGACAATTCCGGTCGGACAATTCCTCGTGCGCCAGGGCGACGTGCACGTCAACATCGGTTCGTCGAGCCAGCAGGTCCGCAAGATCGGCGCGGGTTCGTTCAGCACGATCGGGCTCGACGACCAGTCCGCGCGCTTCGCCGCGCAAGACGTGTACGACCGCAAGCTGCGGCGCGTCGCACTGATCGCGCCGAACAACGGTTACGGCCAGGGCATCGCCACCGAGTTCAAAAAGCGTTTCGAGGCGCTCGGCGGCACGATCGTCTCGACGGTTCTCTACACCGAAGGCCAGTCGACCTACCGGCGCGAGCTGGAACAGGCGTCGCGTGCGCAGCCCGACGGCTACGTGTACAGCGCGTACGGACAGGAAGCCGCGACGTTGAACCGGCAGGCGTTCGAGATGCGTCTCAACCAGCGGCCGTGGTACGGCATCTACCTGACGATGTGCACGAGCGACACCCCCGCCCAGATCGCGCAGGGGCAGATCGGCCTGGAGGTCGCGGCGCTCGGCGGCAGCGCCGCCGCGTACGCGGCGGCCTATCGCGCCGCGTACCACGAGGCGCCGCGCTCGGCCTTCGGCAGCTACGCGTACGACGCGACGATGCTGTCCGCCGCGGCAATCAATCGCGCGCGTTCGGCCGATCCGGCGAAGGTGCGTGCGGAACTCGCGGCCGGCCAGCCCTATGACGGCGTGACGGGCACGATCGCGTTCGATGCCGACGGCCAGCGGCTGGTGCAGCCGTACGAGAAGGTCGTGTACCGGCAATCCGTCGTCGCGCAGTAGCCACCGGGAGCCTGCGATGCTGCAATTCCTGATCGATGTCCTGATGCGCACGTCCGACCTGTTGCTGGTCTCCGTCGGCCTGTCGACGCTGTACTCGCTGATTCGCTTCCCGAACATCGCACACGTCCAGTACGCGATGGTCGGCGCGTTCGCGACCCTCGGGTTCGAGCGCGTCGGCATGCCGTTCGCGCTCGCGACCGCCGTCTCGTGCGCGCTGGTCGGCCTTGCCGCGACGCTGCTGAACCTGTTCGTGTTCACGCGCCTGCTGCGCTCGGGCAGCGCGGTCGCGATGATCGGCTCGCTCGCCGTGTCGCTGCTCGCCGTCGCGCTGATGCTCGGCACGGCCGGCTCGCGGCCGCTGCAGTACGCGCAGGCGGTGCGCCCGCCGCTGATGGTCGGGGGCGTCGCGATGTCGTCCGCGCAGGCGGCTTCGATCGCGTGCGGTGGCGTCGCGCTCGCCGTGTTCGCGCTGCTGCTGTACCGCACCCGCCTCGGCCGGGCGATGCGCGCGCTCGCATCGAATCGCGCGCTCGCGCTTGCGACGGGCATCGATGCGCAGCGCGTGACCAACGTGATCACGTTCGCCAGCGGCGTGCTCGCGGCGCTCGGCGGCACGATGCTCGGCGCGACCGAAAGCGTGCACGTCAACCTCGGTTACGGGCTGCTGATCCCGGTGTTTTCCGCCGCGATCCTCGGCGGCCTCGGCAATCCGCTCGGCGCGGCGGCCGGCGCTTTCCTGATCGCGCTGGCCGAGACGATCGCGCTCGACGTCGACTTCGGCGGGCTGGTCGGTCGGCCGCTCGCGTTCTTTCCGGTCGAATACGTCGGCGCGGTGTCGTTCGCGATCCTGCTCGTCGTGCTCGTGTTCCGGCCGTATGGCCTCTTCGACGGGGAGGTCCGTCGTGTCTAGTTTCATCGTCCATCTGCTGACCGTCACGTGCCTGTACGCGACGATGGCGCTCGGCCTGAACCTGCAGGCAGGCTACGCGGGGCTCGTCAATTTCGGCTTCGTGGCGTTCGCGGGGCTCGGCGCCTACGCCGCCGGCATCGCGTCTCAGCTCGGCTGGCCGCTGCCGGCCGCCCTCGCGCTCGCGGCGGGCGCGGCGAGCGTGCTGGCCGTCGCGATCGCGCGGCTCGGTCGTCACCTGTCGGCCGACTACTGGGGCATCGCGACGCTCGCGATCGCCGAAATCCTGCGCACGTTCGCGCTGAACGAGGGCTGGTTGACGGGCGGCGCGCAGGGTATCGGCGGCATCGCGCCGCTCTTTCCCGGATTGCGCGCGCCGTGGGCCGATCTCGCGTTCCTCGCCGTCGCGGCCGGCGGCCTCGCCATCGCCTACGCCGCCTGCCGGCTGCTGACCACCGGCCGCTTCGGCCGCGCGCTGAAGGTGATGCGCGAGGAGCCCGCGCTCGCCGTCTGCTTCGGCTACGACCCGGTCGCGCTGAAGACCTGGGCGAGCGTCGCGGGCGCGCTGCCCGCGGCGTTCGCGGGCGCGCTGCTCACCTGGTACATCAGCTACGTCGGCCCGGACGCGATGGTGGCGTCGGAAACCTTCGCGCTGTGGACCATCGTCATGGTCGGCGGGCTCGGCAGCCACGCCGGCGTGCTGGCCGGCGCGCTGATCGTCCAGGCGGTGTACGCGTTCGCGCCGTTCCTGAAGGACTGGCTCGGCGTCGGCAGCGACCTCGCCGGTGCGGTGCGCCTCGGCCTCGTCGGCCTGATGCTGCTCGCGTGCGTGCTGTGGCGCCCGCGCGGCCTTGTGCCGGAACGACTGGAGGTTCATCCATGAGCGCGCTGCTCGACCTTGAAGGCGTCACGATCCGCTACGGCGACAATGCGGTGCTGTCCGGCCTCTCGCTGTCCGTCGGCGACGGCGAGATCGTCGGGCTGCTCGGCCCGAACGGCTCGGGCAAAAGCACGGCGCTCAACGCGATCACGGGCTTCGCCCCCGTCGCGGCCGGCGCGATCCGCTTCGCCGGGCGTCGCATCGACACGCTTGCGCCGCACCGGATCGCACGGCTCGGCATCCGCCGGACGTTCCAGTTGCCGTCGATGCCCGCGCGCATGTCGGTGCTCGAACTGGCGATGGCCGCGTCGTCGGCCCGTCACGGCCCCGTCGCGGCGCTCCTGCGCAGTCGTGCGACCCGCACGCTGGAAACCGCGACGCGCGCACGCGCCACCGCGCTGCTCGAGGAACTGAAGCTCGCGCACGTCGCGCAACTGGGCGCCGCGGCGATCTCGGGCGGCCAGAAGAAACTGCTCGGCATCGCGTGCGCGATGATGACCGAGCCGAAGCTGCTGCTGCTCGACGAGCCGACCGCGGGCGTTCACCCCAACCTGCGCGGCGAACTGGTCGCCGAACTGCGCCGCATCCGCGGGCTGGGGGTCACGCTGGTCGTGATCGAGCACGACATGCACTTCATCCGCGAGCTGTGCGACCGCTGCATCGTGCTCGATCGCGGCGCCGCGATCGCCGACTGCCGTCCCGCCGAACTCGAAAGCAACCGCCGCGTGCTCGATGCGTACCTGGGACGCGCCCATGCGCGCCGTCTGATGGAGGCGTCATGATCGACGTTCGCGACCTGGTCGCCGGCTACACGGCCGACATCGACATCCTGCACGGCGTATCGCTGTCCGTCGGGCCGGTCGACATCGTCACGATCCTCGGCCCGAACGGCTGCGGAAAATCGACGCTCCTCAAGGCGATCGCCGGCTTCGTCCTGCCCCGCGCCGGCACGGTCACGATGCATGGCCGCGACATCGCGCGCGTGCCGGTACACCGCAAGATCCGCGAACACGACATCGGCTTCGTGCCGCAGACCGACAACGTGTTCGGCGCGCTGACGGTTCGCGAGAACCTGATGCTCGGCGGCCACGCGATGTCCGCGTTCCCCCGCGAAACGCGGATCGAGGAGCTGTGCGAGCAATACCCGGTGCTGCGGCGCCGCTACCGGTCGCCCGCGGGCGCGCTGTCCGGCGGCGAGCGGCAGATCGTGTCGCTCGCGCGCGCGCTGATGTCGCGCCCGGTGCTGCTGTTGCTCGACGAGCCGTCGGCCGGCCTGTCGCCGAAAATGGTCGACGAGGTATTCGACGCGATCGTGCGGATGCGCGATACCGAGCACATCGCCGTGCTGATGGTCGAACAGAACGCGATCGAGGCGCTGCGCATCGCCGATCGCGGCGTGGTGCTGACGATGGGCCGCGTCGCGCTGACGGGCACGTCGGCCGACCTGCTCGACAGCGACGAGATGCGGCGTCTCTATCTCGGCGGGCGCGCGGCATGAGCACGAACACCGCTCCCGCCGCCGGTGCGGCCGGCGCGCCTGCCGCGCGGCCGGTGCACGTGATGGTCGCGCTTGCCTGCGGCTTCGTGATGGCGATGCTCGACGTGACCATCGTGAACGTCGCGCTGAAGGCGATGCAGGCGAGTCTCGACATGTCGCTGACCGCCCTCGTCTGGGTCGTCGACGCCTATACGCTCAGCTTCGCCGCGCTGCTGCTGTTCGGCGGCGCGCTCGCGAACCGTTACGGGCCGCGGGCGATCTACGTCGCCGGGCTCGCGCTGTTCGTCGCCGCGTCGGTGCTGTGCGCGGCCGCGCAGACGAGCGGCATGCTCGTCGCCGCGCGGCTGCTGCAGGGCGTGGGGGCCGCGCTCTTCATGCCGAGCTCGCTGAGCCTGCTCACGCTGGCGTTTCCGGCCGGACCACTGCGCACACGGATGATCGGCATCTGGGGCGCCCTGGTATCGGCGGCGATGGCGATCGGGCCCTGCATCGGCGGCATCCTCGTCGACGCGATCGGCTGGCGCGGGATCTTCTGGGTCAACCTCCCCGTCGGGCTCGCCGGCCTGTGGCTCACGCGCCGCCATGTCGGCCATTCGCCGCGCCATCCCGGCCCGCTGAATACGCTCGGCCATCTGCTCGGCGCGCTCGCGCTCGCGGCACTCAGCTATACGCTGATCGAGGGGCCGGGCGCCGGCTGGCGCTCGCCCGCCATCGTCGCCGGTGCGGCCGTGACGTTCGCCGCCGGCGCGGCATTCGTCTGGCGCGAACGTGGCGCCCGCGACCGGATCCTGCCGCCCGCGCTGCTGCGCAACCGGCGCTTCGTCGCGGGCGGCCTGCTCGGGCTCGCGATCAATTTCGGCATCCTCGCGGAAATCTTCCTGCTGAGCCTTTACCTGCAGCAGGTGCGCGGTGCAAGCGCGCTGCGCGCCGGCTTCGAGCTGTTTCCGCTCATGGCGATGTTCGGCATCGGCAATCTCGCGTCCGCCCGCGTGAGCGCGCGGCTCGGTCCGCGCGGCACGCTGCTCGCGGGCCTGGCGCTCGCCACGCTCGGCAGCGCCGCGCTGATCGGTATCGAGGCGCTCCCTTACACGGCGCTCGCGATCGCGGTCGGCATCGCGAACTTCGGTGCGGGCCAGGCCATCCCCGCGATGAATCTCGTCGTCATGCAGTCGGCCGGCCCCGCGGACGCGAATCTCGCCGCCGCATCGCTGAACGCGAGCCGGCAGATCGGCTCGCTGGTCGGCGTGGCGATCGCGTCGGTCGTGCTTCATGCGATCGCCAGTCCGGACCGCGCAACCGCGGCCGGTTTCGCCGTGATCGCGCTGGTCTACCTGGCCGGCTTCGCGATCGTGTTCGGACGCATCGACCCGGGTTGACGCGCACGCGGGCCCGCCCTTCTTCATGACAGCGAGGACATCATGCACACAGCGACTGGCCGTAAGGGATTGATTCTGGCGGGCGGATCCGGCACCCGGCTCCATCCGCTCACGCATTCGGTATCGAAGCAACTGATGCCGGTGTACGACAAGCCGATGATCTACTACCCGCTCAGCACGATCATGCTGGCCGGCATCCGCGACGTCCTGATCATCTCGACGCCGCGCGATCTCGACGCGTTCCGGCAACTGCTCGGCGACGGCGAACAATGGGGCATGAATTTCTCGTACGCGGTGCAGCCGAGCCCGGACGGACTCGCGCAGGCCTTCGTGATCGGCGCGCCGTTCATCGGCAACGACGCCGCGACGCTCGTGCTCGGCGACAACATCTATCACGGTCCGGCGCTGTCGTCGCTGCTGCAGCGCGTCGCCGCGCGCACGACGGGCGCAACTGTGTTCGGTTATTACGTGCGCGACCCAGAGCGCTACGGCGTCGTATCGTTCGACGAGCACGGGCGGGCGATCGATCTCGAGGAGAAGCCGCGCGACCCGAAATCGCACTACGCGGTGACGGGGCTTTACTTCTACGACAACGACGTCGTTTCCCTCGCGAAGGAGGTGCGCCCGTCCGCGCGCGGCGAGCTGGAGATCACGGACCTGAACCGCGCCTATCTGGCGAACGGCAAGCTGAACGTCGAGATCCTCGGCCGCGGTTATGCGTGGCTCGACACCGGCACGCACGAGTCGCTGCTCGACGCGGCGAATTTCATCCAGGTGATGCAGGCCCGCCAGGGGCTGCAGATCGCCTGCCCCGAGGAAATCGCGTACCGGCTCGGCTGGATCGACTCGCAGCAGCTCGAAGCGCTCGCGCACGCGCTGTCGAAAAGCGGTTATGGCCGTTACCTGCTCGACGTCCTGAACAAGGAGGTCGCCGCATGACGTCCGTCATCGAGACGACGCTGCCGGGCGTGCTGCTGATCGAACCGGCGAGCTTCGGCGACGCGCGCGGCTTCTTCGTCGAAAGCTATCGCGAGTCGTGGCTGCGCGACGCAGGTGTCGATGCAGGTTTCGTGCAGGACAACCATTCGCGCTCGCGGCGCGGCGTGCTGCGCGGCCTGCACTACCAGTTCCGGCATCCGCAGGGCAAGCTCGTGCGCGTGTCGCGCGGCGCCGTGTACGACGTCGCGGTCGACATCCGGCCCGGTTCGCCGCATCTCGGACGCTGGTTCGGCACCGTGCTCGACGACGTGTCGCATCGCCAGCTGTGGATTCCGCCGGGCTTCGCGCATGGCTTCTGCGTGCTGTCAGACGAGGCCGACTTCGCGTACAAGTGCACCGCGTACTACGATCCGTCGTCGGACGCGGGCGTACGCTGGGACGATCCCGACATCGGCATCGAATGGCCCGCGCTCGACGTGCCGTTCGAGCTGTCCGACAAGGATCTCCGGCAGCCGCGCCTGCGCGACCGGCCGCCGACGGCGCCCGACCTTCACGGAGCCGCGCGATGACGATCCTCGTGACCGGCGTACTCGGCCAGGTCGGCCGTGAACTCATGCTGCGCGCGGGGGGACGCCCGGCAATCGGGCTGTCCCGCGAGCAGCTCGACATCGCCGATCGGCAGGCGGTGCGTGACGCGCTCGCCACGCACCACGCGACGCTCGTGATCAATGCGGCCGCGTGGACGGCCGTCGATCGCGCGGAAACCGAACCCGACGCCGCCTGGCGCGCCAATTGCGCCGGCCCGGCGGCGCTCGCCGACGCGTGCGCCGCGGCCGGCATCCCGTTGCTGCACCTGTCGACCGACTACGTGTTCGACGGCCGCGCGCCAGGCGCGTACGACGAAACGGCGGACGTCGCGCCCCTCGGCGTCTACGGACACACCAAATGGGCCGGCGAGGAAGCCGTCCGCCAGCGGCTGCCCGATGCGCATGTGATTCTCCGCATTGCGTGGGTATTCGGCGCGCACGGCGGCAATTTCGTGCGCACGATGCTGCGGCTCGGACGCGAACGCGACGAACTCGCCGTCGTCGCCGATCAGTACGGCGGCCCGACGCACGCCGCCGCGGTCGCCGACGCGCTGCTCGCGATCGCGGATCGCCATCGCGCGGGCGCCGCGATGCGCTGGGGCACCTACCACCTGTGCGGCACCCCCGTCACGACCTGGCACGGCTTCGCCGAGACGATCTTCTCGCAGGCACGGCGCGCCGGCCTCATCGATCGCCTACCGCTCGTGCGCCCGATCCGCACGGCCGCCTATCCGCTGCCGGCGCCACGGCCGGCGAACTCCGCACTCGACTGCACCCGCATTCGCGAGCATTTCGGCATCGACGCGCCGTGCTGGATCCCGGCGCTCGCCGACGTGCTCGATACCTGGAAACGAACCTCATGAGCCATCGACCGAAACATGTCCTCGTCACGGGCGGCGCCGGGTTTATCGGCGCCAACTTCGTCCATCACCTGCTCGCGACGGATCCGCAGGTCCGGATCGTCAATCTCGACCTGCTCACGTATGCCGGCAGCCTCGACCATCTCGCGGGCGCGGAAAGCACCGACCGCCACCGGTTCGTGCTCGGCGACATCTGCGACCGGCCGCTCGTCGAAAGCCTGTTGCGCGACCATGCGATCGACACGATCGTCCACTTTGCCGCCGAGAGCCACGTCGACCGCTCGATCACCGGCCCCGGCGAATTCGTCCGCGCGAACGTCGTCGGCACCTGGACGCTCCTCGAAGCGGCGCGCACGGTCTGGATGAACGGGCCCGACGCCGACGCGCGCGCGCCGCGCCGCTTTCATCACATCGGCACCGACGAGGTATACGGATCGCTCGCCCCGACCGATCCGCCGTTCTCGGAAACCACGCCGTACGCGCCGAATTCGCCGTATTCGGCCAGCAAGGCCGGCTCCGACCATCTCGTGCGCGCGTACTTCCACACGTACGGGCTGCCGGTCACGACGACCCACTGCTCGAACAACTACGGCCCGCGCCAGCACGCCGAGAAGTTCATCCCGACGGTGATCCGCAACTGCGTCAACGGCACGCCCATCCCGCTCTACGGCGACGGCGCGAACGTCCGCGACTGGCTATTCGTCGACGATCACTGCCGGGCGATCGATGCCGTGATCCGGCGCGGCACGCTCGGCGAAACGTACAACGTCGGCGGATGCAACGAGTGGCGCAACGCCGACATCGTCGACCTGATCTGCTCGCTGCTCGACGTGCGGCGGCCGCAGGGCGCGCCGCACGCGCGCCTCAAGCACTTCGTCGCCGACCGCCTCGGCCACGACCGTCGTTATGCGATCGACGCCGGCAAGCTCGAACGCGAACTTCAGTGGCAACCGACGGAAACCTTCGAGACAGGCATCGTGAAGACGCTCGACTGGTACCTGTAGACGTCGCGATGGGTTGACGCGGCCCCGAAAGTCGATCCCTCGGGGAGGTAAAAAACCGGGGGACGGCAGGCGCGCCGCGTCTCGCTCGAAAACCTGAAGAGCCTGAGGGAAGGGTCCGGCCCATGCGGATGGCCGATCAGCCGCACGAGACGCACAAACGCGTACGACCGCGCGGGTCCGCCTAGCCAAGCCAGCGCGCGTCGAGCCAGTGGCCCTGCTCGAACGTGGTCTTCACGCAGTCGAGCAGCACGCCGACCACGCAGCGAACCGGCGCGCTCGCCTGCCGGCTGCCGGGCGCCGCCAGCACGATCGTGCGCCGCAGCCCGGGCGGCGCGAGCGGCGCCGCGCTCAGCGTGCGCTGCGCGATCTCCTGCGTGACGGCGACGACCGGCAGAATCGTCCACCCGTGACCTCGCGCGACCCGTTCCTTCTGCACGCTCAGCGCATTGGTTTCGGCCACCACCCGCAGCGTCACGTCGGCCGCCGCCGCGTGCTCGATTGCCGCGCGCAGGCCCTGCGGCGCGGACAGATCCGACGTGCTGGCCTTCCGGCATCGGAATGTCCGCGCAAACAGACAAGGTCATCCACTGGCTGCTCTCCGGCCTGGAACCCGGAAGCCAATCCGAATGCCTGCGCCGTCGCCGACGGCCGCCCCGCCATCCGCTCAGTTCCACGCATGGCGCGCCGGACGCACGCCGTTCAGGTAGTAGTTGCCGACGAGGTGGTATTTCCAGCGCACCGGATCGTGCAGCGTATGCGTACGCGCATTGCGCCAATGCCGGTCGAGGTTGTGCTCGGCGAGCGTCGACTGCGTGCCGGCCAGCTCGAACAGTTTCTCGCCCGCGAGCAGCGCGACCTCGGTCGTCAATACCTTCGCTTCGCCGACCGCGACCGATGCGCGCGCGACGTCGTCTTCGGTCACGTCGCCGCGCGCCGCGATCTCGTCGAGCGTGCGCGCCGCGCGTTCGAGCAACGCCTCGGCCGCGTGCAGCTGGATGTGGAGGTGGCCGATCTCGCGAATCGTCAGCGGATCGTCGGCCGCGCGCTCGACACCGCTGTCGACCCACGGGCGCGTGCGGGTCCGCACGAACGCCAGCGTATCGTCGATGGCCGCCTTCGCGATGCCCGCGTCGATCGCGGCCTGGATGATCTGCGACAGCGGACCGTTGAGCGTCGGCACGTCCGACACGCGCTGCGCGGGCAGCACGTGCGACGCCGGGACGCGCACCGCGTCGAGCACGACCGTGCCGCTCGCGGTCGTGCGCTGCCCGAATCCCGACCAGTCGTCGATCACGGTCAGCCCGGGCGTCGCTCGCGGTACGTATGCGAGCCACGCCTGGTGCGCGTCGTCGAGGCCGAGCACCGGCACGTAATGCGCGAACAGCGCACCGGTCGAGTAGAACTTCGTCCCGTCGACGATATAGTCGTCACCGTCGCTGCGCACGCGCGTCTTCAGGTCGAGCACGTGCTTCGTGCCCTTCTCCGAGAACCCGTTGCCGAAGCGCTTGCCGCTCAGGATTTCCGCGAAGAAATGGCGCTTCTGCGCGTCGGTGCCGGTCAGCGTGATCACGTCGACCAGCCCGAAATGATTCTGCGGCAGCTGTCCGAGCGACGGATCGGCCGCCGCGACGATCTTGACGACTTCGGTCAGCGTCACATGCGACACGCCCGCGCCGCCGTATGCCTTCGGCACCGTGATCGCCCACAGCCCCGACTGCGAGAACCATTCGATTTCGTCGCGCGGCAGGCGGCGGTCCCGATCGCGCTCGGCCGCGCCTTCGGCGAGCCGTTTCGCCAGCGCGTGCGCGGCTTCGATCGCCTGTGCGTCGTTGGCGATCACGCGGGCGGCATGCGGTTGCGCATCGGCGGGACGCTCCTGAATCCTGGCGCTCGTGTCTGACATCGGACTCTCCTGTCGAATGACGAAAGCATTCAATCTAGCAGCGCAGCGCGAGCCGGAAAAACGAGCGATTCTCGGAACGATATTCCTTTGGATAACAAACGACCGCGCGATTCGCGGCGGCTTCGCGCCGGCGACGTCGTGCTGATGCATCGCAATCGACGCGTCAGCGTCGGTGCGCCCCCGCGTGCCCGAAGTAATACGCATCGACGATAACGATCTGCGAATCCGTTATTGGAACGCGCACGCCGCGCTTCCTATACTGGCCTCCCGGCGCAATCGGCCCCGCTCTTCGAGGAACACCGCATGACTTCGTCGCACGCAGCTCCCGACCTTTCCACCGGCACCGACCACGGCGCGCTCGCGAGCCGGCTCCGGCCGATCCTCGAGCGCGAACGCCGCCGCGAATCGGCGCACGAGGCAACCGGCTGGCGCGCCGGCGCGGCAACGGGAGCCGCGCGATGAGCAAGACCATCCGCTTCAACGCGTTCGAGATGAACTGCGTCGGCCACCAGTCGCCCGGCCTGTGGGCGCATCCGCGCGACCGCTCGTGGCAGTACAAGGATCTCGACTACTGGACCGACCTCGCGCGCGTGCTCGAACGTGGCATCTTCGACGCGATCTTCATCGCGGACGTGATCGGTTATTACGACGTCTACAAGGGCAGCAACTATCATGCGCTGCACCAGGCCGCGCAGATTCCGGTCAACGATCCGCTGCAGCTCGCCGCGCCGATCGCGATGGCCACCGAGCATCTCGGCATCGGCATCACCGCGTCGACGACGTTCGAGCACCCGTACACGTTCGCGCGCCGGCTGTCGACGGCCGATCATCACACGAAGGGCCGGCTCGCGTGGAACATCGTCACGTCCTACCTGGAGAGCGGCGCGAAAAACGTCGGCGATCACGGCCTGCGCACGCACGACGACCGCTATGCGGTCGCGGCCGAATACGTCGAGGTGCTGTACAAGCTGTTCGAGGGCAGCTGGGAGGACGGCGCGGTGGTGCGCGATCGCGACGGCCGCGTGTTCACCCATCCCGAGAAGGTTCACGAGATTGGCCACAAGGGCCGCTTCTTCGACGTGCCCGGCTACCACCTGTGCGAGCCGTCGCCGCAGCGCACGCCGGTGCTGTTCCAGGCCGGCGCGTCCGGCCCCGGCAAGGCGTTCGCCGCGCAGCACGCGGAATGCGTGTTCGTGGCCGCGCCGACCCGCGAGCAGCTCGCGCGCTACGTGGCCGACGTGCGCGCGCAGGCAGCCGCCGCGGGGCGCGATCCGGCGAAGGTGCTGATCTACAACCTCGTCACGGTGATCGTCGACGAGACCGACGAGAAGGCGCAGGCCAAGTTCGACGAATACCGTCGTTACGTGTCGTACGACGGCTCGCTGGTGTTCATGTCGGGCTGGACCGGCATCGACTTCGGCCAGTATGCGCCGTCCGATCCGGTGCGGCGCGTCGAAACGAACGCGATCGTGTCGGCGGTGGAGCATCTGGCGGGCGGCGACACCGCGTGGACGATCGAGGCGCTGGCCACGTGGGGCGGCATCGGCGGACTCGGTCCGGTGTTCGTCGGCTCGGCCGCGACCGTCGCGGACATCCTGCAGGAATGGGTGGCGGCGACCGACGTCGACGGCTTCAATCTCGCGTACGCGGTGGCGCACGAAACCTTCGAGGATGTCGTGCGTTATCTCGTGCCGGAGCTGCAGCGGCGCGGCGTGTACCCCACCGCGTATGCACCGGGCACGCTGCGCGAAAAACTGTTCGGCGGCACCGCGCGGCTGCCGGACACGCATCCGGCCGCACGGTTTCGCGACATCGAGCAGGTCAAGCGCGCGGCCGAACGGGAGGCGGTCAGCGCGTAGTGAAAGGGGGAAGCCGGTCGGCCCGCGTGCGCGTCGACCGTCTTCCGTGCAAAACGAAACGGCTTCGTGCGGTCCGACGAAGCCGTTTGCGTTTTCCTCGGGGCGCCGCTCACGCGCCGGCGGGTGTTCAGGCGATGCTTTCGTCGTCGATGTCGCGTGCCGTCGGCTCGTAGCGCACGATCAGCAGGAACACGATCGGCGTGACCGCGCTGATCGCGACAACCCAGAACATGTCCGTGCCGAGACGGGCCTGCAGGATCGGCAGCACGAACAGCGCGAGCGCCTGGCCGATCCCGCACAGCGACCGTCCGAAGCCGACGCCGGTTCCGCGGATCGCGGCCGGATAGGACAGCGTCGGATAGATCATCATCTGCGCGCCAGGCCCGAACCCTTCGGCGAACAGCCACGTGCCGAGCATCAGCAGCACGACGCCGACCGCCAGCGCGCCGTGCGGATGCCCCGCCAGCGCGAGCGCGACGAGTGCGACCGTCTGCAGCGCGAAGCCCGCGATCGCGACATGGCGCGACGGATAGCGATACGCGAGGCGCATGCCGAGCAGGCCGCCGGTGAACGCGAACAACACGTTCAGCGCGAGCGACGCCGCGATCGTCTCGAACACGCCCGCGCCGAGAAACTGCGACAGGATCGACGGCAGGAAGAACGCAATCGCGGTGTATTCGAACGGAATGCACAGATTCATCACGCTGGCGACGATCGTGCGCCCGAGATACGGGCGCTGGAACAGCACGCGGATTCGCACGGGCGGCGGGCTCGGCTCGCGGCGCGCATCCTCGGCTTCGTGCGCGTGAATGCCGTACGATTCGCGCAGGATGCGCGCGGCATTGGCCAGGTCGCCCTGGTTCGCGGCCCACAGCGGCGATTCGTTCATGAACCGGTTCCGGAACAGGATGATGACGAGCGCGGGCACCGCGCCGAAGATCAGCGACGCGCGCCACAGCCATCCCGCGTGCTCGGCCGGCAGCAGGAAGTACAAGCCGAAGATCAGCAGGAAGCAGACCGACGACGCGACGTACCACATCGGGCACCACGCCGCGAGACGCGACGCCTTGTTGCCGTGCCCGTTGAACTTCGAGAATTCGGCGAGGAACGCCATCGCGACCGGCAGGTCGATGCCGACGCCGAGCCCCATCACGAAGCGTGCGCCGATCAGCACCCAGACGTTCGGCGCGAGCCCGGCCGCGAGCGCCGCGACCACGAAGAACAGCATGTCGGCCATGAACACCTGGTAGCGGCCGATCCGGTCGGTCAGCCAGCCGCCGATCAGGCTGCCGAAGATCGTGCCGATCATGATCGCCGATCCGACCAGCCCGGTCAGCGCGGGCGTCAGGCCGAACTCGCGCGCGACGTCGTCGATGCCGTAGGACAGCGTCGTCAGGTCGTACGCGTCGAGAAACACGCCGCCCAGCGCCAACAGCACGATCATCCGGGCATGGCTGACCGAACTGTCGACCGTGTTGATCAGCCGCGCGACGTCGCTGGCCGAGCGGATGGGGGAAGAAACCGGCGTGATCGCGTTCAGATCGATTGAACTCATCGCATTCCTTAATGGGTCGCCGGATGACCGGCGATGCTCGCAAGGTGCAGGAGCTGACGCGTGCATTCGCGATCGACATCGCATCGCATCGAGCGAATGCCGGCTCGACGATACGCGCAGCCGTCGACTCCCGGAAGCGGGCATTCTGTTCCCCGGCCCCTCGTATCCCAAGCGATATAAAGCGATAAATTAATCGGCCTGGGTCATAAAGTTGCCCGCCGGGTCCCTTAGCAGCAGCGCGCATGTTCAAACGCGGATTTCTTCGTTAACGGATTGCGGGCGCTTCGTTACATTAGTCGGTCACCTGCCTGTTCGCGGCGCATTGCCGCCCTTCCGGAGATTCCCCGATGAAGCTGTCCTGGTCCCGCGCGTGGCAATCCGCGGCCCTCGTCGTTGCCGCGCTTGCCGGTCTCGTATCGATTCAGGCGCACGCGGCGACGCCCGCCGAAATCCGCGTCGACTACGCGTACTACTCGCCCGAGAGTCTCGTGATCCGCCACTTCGGCTGGCTCGACGACGAGTTCAAGGCCGACCGCACGTCGATTCGCTGGGTGCTGAGCCTCGGCAGCAATCGCGCGCTCGAATACCTGAACAGCGGTGCGGTCGATTTCGGCTCGGCCGCCGGGCTCGCATCGGTGCTCGCACGCGCGAACGGCAACCCGATCCACGCGGTCTACGTGTTCTCCCGCCCCGAATGGACGGCACTCGTCGTGCGCAAGGATTCGCCGATCCGCACGCTCGCCGACCTGAAGGGCAAGAAAATCGCCGCGACCCGCGGCACCGACCCGTTCCTGTTCACGCTGCGCGCGCTGCACACGGCCGGCCTGACGCGTGACGACGTCGAGATCGTCAACCTGCAGCATCCGGACGGCCGCACGGCCCTCGCGAACGGCCAGGTCGATGCATGGGCCGGGCTCGATCCGCACATGGCCGCGGCCCAGCTCGACGACGGCGCGCGTCTGCTGTACCGTAACGTCGCCTTCAATACGTACGGCTTCCTGAACGTGCGCGACGGGTTCGCCGGCCAGTATCCGCAGGCGGTCGCGCGCGTGCTGAAGGTCTACGACCGCGCGCGCCAGTGGATCGTCGCGCATCCTGCCGAAACCGCGCAGATCGTGGCCGACGAATCGAAGGTGTCGCTGCCGGTCGCGAAGCTGCAGCTGCAGCGCAACGATTTCAGCGACCCGGTGCCGGGCGAAGCGCAGCGCGCGGCGCTGAAAGCCGCGGCGCCGGTGCTGACGGTCGAGCAATTGACCAAGCCGGGCGTCGATCCCGCGAAGATCGTCGATACGCTGATCGATCCGTCGTTCGCGCGCCCGCTCGTTGCCGCGTCGCAGTGAGGTTGCCGCGATGACGGACACCGCGGCCCGTGGCGATGCACTCGCGCAGCGTCACGCCGTCTCGCCCCGCGCCGGCCGGCGCGATGCGCTTCGCGCGTGGCGCATCGCCGGCCTCGTGCTGCCGTTCGCGGCGCTCGTGGTGCTGGAATGCGTCGTGCGGCGCGGCTGGCTGCCCGACCATCTCGTCCCGGCGCCGAGCGAGATCCTCGATACGCTCGCGCGGATGGGCGTCACGCGTGTCGCACGGCATGTCGGCGCGAGCACGCTGCGGGTCGCGGCCGGTTTTGCGGCCGGCGCCGGGCTCGCGCTCGTCGTCGGCGCGGCGATGGGCCTGAGCCGCCGGATCGACGCGCTGCTCGAGCCGACGTTCCAGGCGCTGCGCGCGATTCCGTCGCTCGCATGGGTGCCCGTGCTGCTGCTGTGGCTCGGCATCGACGAAGCGCCGAAGATCACGCTGATCGCGATCGGCGCATTTTTCCCGGTGCACCTCGCGGTGGTCGCCGGCATTCGAGACGTCGACCGCAAGCTCGTCGAGCTCGGCGCGGTGTACCGGCTCGGCCCGCTGACACTGTTCCGCCGCATCCTGCTGCCGGCCGCGTTGCCGCAGATCGTCACCGGCCTGCGTACCGGCCTGAGCCTCGCGTGGATGTTCATGGTCGCCGCTGAACTGATCGCGGCGACGCGCGGCCTCGGCTTCCTGTTGAGCGACGGCCGGGAAACCGGGCGACCCGATCTCGTGTTCGGCGCGATCCTGCTGCTCGCATTGCTCGGCAAGCTGAGCGACGGCGCGATGCGGCGCATCGAGTCGCACTGGCTCGGCTGGCGCGATGCCTTCGACGGCGCGGCGCGCGAGGGTTCGAATTGAGTACGACCGCTTCCGCGGCTTCCGCGCGCACGACCGAGGGTGCCGATACGCCGCTGCTTGACCTGCGGATCACCCGCAAGCAATACGGCGACCGCACGATCCTCGCCGACATCGCGCTACACGTCGCGCGCGGCGAGATCGTCTGCGTGGTCGGCCCGAGCGGCTGCGGGAAAAGCACGCTGCTGCGGATCGTCGCTGGGCTCGACACGCACTTCCGCGGCAACGCGAAGCTCGACGGCGTCGCGCTCGACGGGCCGTCGGCGCGTGTCGGCGTGATCTTTCAGGAACCCCGGCTGCTGCCGTGGCTGTCGATCGCGGACAACGTCGGCTTCGCGTCCGGCCCGCACGGCGGCCGCGCCCCGAGCGTCACGCGCCTGCTCGACGAAGTCGGCCTGGCCGGCGTCGCGCGGCAACTGCCGGCCACGTTGTCGGGCGGGATGGCCCAACGCGCCGCGATCGCGCGCGGGCTGTTCGGCGAGCCGGATCTGCTGTTGCTCGACGAGCCGTTCAGCGCGGTCGACGCGATCACGCGGATGCGCCTGCAGACACTGCTGCTCGACGTCGTCCGCCGGCACCGGATGGCGGCGATCGTCGTCACGCACGATCTCGACGAAGCGCTGTATCTCGGCGATCGCGTGCTGATGCTCGCGCCGAACCCGGGGCGCGTCGACGACGAGATCCGCGTCGACCTCGCACGGCCGCGCGATCGGCGCGACCCGTCGCTGGCCGCGCTGCGCGCCCGACTGCTCGGTGCGTTTCAGCGCTTTCACGATCATGCGGATGACGCGGAATAAGCCACGATACGCGGCCTGAACGTTCGACCACGGTCAATCCACGCGCTTCTTCGTCGTCTGAACAAGCGGCGCGGGGAAAACCGCGTTCTCCCGTGCGCGGGCCGCTGCTACGCGCTTGCCCATCCATCGAACTCGATCGGCTCCACCGGGGCCGGCGCTGGACAGCCGTGCGGCCCGAACGATTCGAGCAGGCCGCACTGGCCGCGACGACCGGCGCTCGCGTCAATCGTCGAACGTGCCTTGATACTCCGGCGCGGCATCCGCGCGCGTGTTCAGCTCGAACATCACGCCGCCCGGCGCCCGGCAAAAGAATCGCGAACCGCGCCCGTTGTTGAAGATGTCCGTCTCCATCGCGACGCCCTCGTCCCTGAAGCGTTCGAACAGCGCGCGAACGGCTTCGAGGCTCGGCAGTTCGAACCCGACGTGGAAATTCGTCGGCCATGCCGGTACGCCGTCGCCGACGTGATCGATCACGACGTCGAAGCCCGGTCGCTTCAGGATCCAGGATTGGTCCCAGCTTCCCGCGATCGTGAAGCCGAGGTAACGCTCAAAGAAACGGGCCGTCGCCAGCGTATCGGCCGAAGGGAAGCTCAAATGGTTGAGCTTCATCGTGTGTGTCGTTGCGGTCATGGTCGTGCGCTCGCATGCGGTGATGGGCAGAGGCCCCATGCCGTTCCGCCCGACGACTTCAGAATACGAGCCGGCGCCCGCATGCGACAACTCGCATTGCGCAGGCATCCGGACCGTGCGCGAAACCCGCGCCGCACGGCGGTGAGCGCGTGGTCGACGATCGCCGCGGGCGGCGCCGCTCGCATTCCGGGCATGCCCCCTTGACGCGAAAGGCCCGATCGGCGATCGGCATCGAACGCCGCTGGCCCGAGGTCCGCGGACAGACCGCGGGCCACGCATGTCCCGCTGGCGACCGGTCGAACCGCGAATCCCCGGATGCCGGCGGCGCTCGACGCTACGGCTGCGGCCTCAGAACTGATAACCCGCGCCGACCACCGCGCCGAAGTCCGAGCGCGTGTTGCCCGTCACCGACGCCTTGACGACCCAGCGGTTGCTCTCCGTCACGTACGAGTACCCTGCCGCAAAGCCCTGCTGGCCGTGATAGTTCGACGTCGCCGCCGACACCATCGAGCGGCCCGCGCCCGTCGGTTGCGGCAAGCCGGCCACCGCCATCGCCGATGCAACGCCGCCGTACATGTCCTTCTTCAGGTCGTTGAAGGCGTTATACACCTGCCCGATGCGCTGGTCGGTATAGCCCTTCGCCTGCGTCGACGCCGCCGACAGGTTGTCGTTGAGCTGCTGCACGTTCACCGCGTCGGTCGGCGCCGTCCCGGCCGCGACGTTCGTAACCTGGCGCTCGCTGCCCTTCGCGCCGACCGAGAACGAGTTGTCGCGATCGGCGACCGAGCCCTGGCCGACCGCCACGGCGTTCTTGCCGGTTGCCGTCGCCGTCGACCCGATCGAACCGGCATCGGCGCGCGCGATCCACGACGTGTTCGCATCGGTGGCCGCCGCGTGGATCTTGTCGTTGGCCGCGACATTCTGCAACGCGGTGTTGAACTGGCCCATGTTGACCGCGTCGTTCGCATTCACGCCCGCCGCGACGCCGGTCAGCACGCGGTCCCCTGCCGTGCCGGTGAAGTTCACGCTGGTGCCGCCGCTATCCTTCCCGACCGTGATCGCGCCGTTCGGATCCTGCTGCTGCACGAGGCCGGCCTTGCCGTTCGCGATATTGGTCACGCTCCCCTGCAGGTTCGAGATGTCGGTGGTGTTCTTCGACACCTGCTGGTTGGTCGCGTACAGCTGCGAGCCGTTCACCGCATCCGTGCTGGTGGCGCTCAGCGTGCCGGCCTGCACGTTGGTGATGCGCGTGCCGCCGGCGCCGCCGAGCGTGATCGTGCTCTTCGAGCTGTCGTCGTACTGCACCGCGAGCGCGCCGAGCTGGTTGAGGTTCGACTGCACGTCTTTCAGCTGCTTCACGTTCACCGCGTCGGTATCGCTGGTGCCCGCGGCAACGTTCTTGAGCACGACCGCCGAATTGACGTCGCCGCCGACGAGCGACACGGAATTCAACCGGTTGCCGTTCGGGTCGACGTCGTATTTGACGACGTTCTTCACGGCCTCGCCGGCCTGGTTCGACACGTTCGTGATCTGCTGTTCGAGCGCGGTTTTCACACCCGACAGCTGCCCGCCGTTCACCGCATCCGTGCTGCCCGCGGCGACGTTGCCGTCGGCCACGTTCGTCAGCTTCGTCGGCGCGCCGCCGCGCGCGGCGCTGTACGCGCCGAGCGTCGGGTCGAACTGCAGCGCGTCCTGCTGCAGCCCGGCGATCGCGGCCGTGTTGCCCGCGATGTTCGTTTCGGCATTGCCGAGGCGCGTTTCGTGATTCTCGAGCGTCGTCGTGTTGCTGCCGACGCGGCCGTCGAGGTTCGTCAGCGCGTCGCCGACGTTGTTGAACGAACCGCCGCCAACCTTGTAGGACGGCGCGCCGATCGAGCCGTCCGGGTTGACGGTCGCGCCGCCGCCGAGCGCGGCCGCCGCCCCGTCGATCGCGCGGCGCAACTGCGCGCCGTTCACCGCATCCGTGCTGCCGGCCGCCACGTTGCCTTCCGCGACGTTGGTCAGGTGCACCGGGCTCCCGCCATTGCCGGCGCCGAGCGACACCTGCCGCTTGCTCGCATCGTCGTACTTCACGGCGAGCGCATCGAGCTGGCTCGTGCCGTCGTGAATCGCGGCGGTCAGCTGGTCGACGTTGACCGCGTCCGTGCCGTTCGTGCCGGCCGCGACGTTGCCGATGCGTTGCGGGCCATGGCCGCCGTGGCTCGCGTCGTAGGCGCCGAGGCCCGGGTTCCACAGGAGCGCATCCTGCTGGAGCGCCGCGATGTTGCCCGTATTCGTCGTCACCTGGTTGCCGACGGCCATGATCGACTGGTTGAGCGTGTCGGTCGCCTTGCCGAGCTGGCCCACGTTCACGGCGTCGTTCGCGGCCACCCCGTCCGCGACATTGTGCAGCCCGACCGGCGCCGCGGCTCCCGTCCCGCCGAACGTGACACCGCTGTGCGCGTCGCTGTCGTACTGCACGGCGTTCTTCGTCGCGTTGCCGATCTGGCTGGTGATCGACGTGCTCAGGTTGCCAAGCGTCGTGCTGAGATTGTTCGTCACGCTCGTGCTGAGCGATGCGAGGCCGCCGCTCAGTTGCCCGACGTTGACGGCGTCGTGCGCGTCCGTCCCGTCGGCGACGTTGTGCAGCGTCGTGCCGTTGGCGCCCGCGAACGTCACCGAGTCGAAGCCGCTCGCGCCGTCGTACTTCACGTTGCGTGCGTCGGCCGCCTGCAGGCTGCCGATGTTCGCGCTCGCCGTGCTCAGCGATGCGTTGATGCCGGTCACGCTGTTCTGCAGGTTCGTGATGGTCGAAGCCGCGGTCGAGATGGACGTCTGCAGCGGCGCGACGCTGCCCTTCAGCTGGCCGACGTTGACGGCGTCGGTATCGGCCACGCCGGCCGCGACGCCGCCGATCGTGGTGCCGCCGGCGCCGTCGAGCGCGATCGCCGCGTGGGTGTTGTCGGTGTACTTCACGACGTTCTGCGTCGCCGTGACGATGCTCGTGCTGAGGCTGTTGCCGACACTGGTCACGCGCTGGTCAACGTTCGAGATCGTGGTCGACAGCGAATTGCCGACCGACGTCACGCGTGCGTCGACGTTGCCGATGCCCGTGCTGAGCGTGCTGTTCACGTTCTTCAGCTGCTGGACGTTGACGGCGTCCGTATCGGCCGCGCCCGCCGCGACGTTCTTGAGCTGGCGCTCGCTGCCGATCGCGCCGAACGACACCGCTCCGCCGACCGGCGCGGCCGTGCCGCCGAACGCCGGCGTGCCCCCGTTGTTCGCGCCGATGCTGCCCGACCCGATCGCGACCTGGTTGTTGCCGTTCGTCTGTGCACCGGCCCCGATCGCCACCGATTGCGTGCCGCCGGCACGCGTCTGCGTCGCCGCGTCGTATGACGCGCCGGCCGACACGCCGTCGCTCGACGTCGGGTTCGCGCCGCCGATCGCGATCGAGCGGTCGCCGCTGGCCAGCGCCGAGTGGCCGAGCGCGATCGAGCTCGTGCCGTGCGCATCCGCGACGTTGCCGAGCGCCATCGAGAAATCGCCGATCGCGGCCGACTGGCGGCCGATCGCCAGCGCCGTGTTGCCTTGCGCGACGGCCACCGTGCCGATCGCGGTGGACGAGTTCGCCAGCGCCTGCGAGCCGACGCCGATCGCGATCGCGCCGCCGCTGCTGCTGCCGCCGTTGCTGCTCGCGTTCGACTGGTCGCCGATCGCGATGCCGCTGGTGCCGGCCTTCGCATTCGTGCCCTGCGTCACGTTCGCGGTACTCACCGCCACGTAGTTCCCGCTCTTCGTCGCCACGCACAGCGGGTTGGTTCCGTCGATGCACTGCCCGGTCAGTGCGTTGTCCGGATTGCCGCGGTCGACGAAATTGTCGGCATGCGCGGTGCCGGCGATCAGCATCCCCGCGCCCGTGAACATCGCGGCGGCCAGCGCCGAAATCTGCTTCTTCTTCATGGTCTTCTGCTCCGTTGTGTAGCGTCTGGTTTGAATACGGACTACTTACTTTTATGAAAGCTTCGACTTCGATTGCGATTGCGACTTCAGTGCGGAACCCGGTTCCGATATCCGGTCCGGCCATGCCGGAGGCGCGTTGCGTCGACCATCCGTTTCGACAGGACGATCGAAGCCCCCGGGCACGCCGCACGTTCTACGGCCCGTTCCGTCAATCCGGAAACTGAATTAGGAATACGTAATTCGCTTTATGGACGAGTCTTTCCCCGGATGAATCCGGAGATTCAACCTGCCGTTACCCACACCTCTGATGTGATGTCGCGCCGACCGCGACCAACCCCGTTTCTTTTATTTCATCTTCGACTACCGGCGTTTCGCCTCCGTGCCGCGAGCCTTCACCCGGACGCGCATCGATTGCCGCCTCGGATCCGAATCACACAACTTCCGTCACCACTTGCGGTGCCTTCCGTTGCGCTGTGCCACCCGGCGTTCAAAGTTCGGACGAATTATGAGACACGATCTAGAATTATTAAAGGCGACATTCTTTATAGATTGTGAAATTCAATTCATTCAATGACTTGCGCAAAATACGGACATCTCGCAAACGATTTCGCGCCACCGAGATTAATCGAAATGTTTTATGGAGAGGACAAATGCTTTGCCAAAGCGGATTTAAATTCGATTCGACTTCGAAACGATAATCCCGCGACCGACCAATGGAATGGTTAAGCGGAGGATATTCGCGTAAACCATGAGCGGCGACGCATGTCGAAGCGCGGCATTCCTGTCGTAATCCGCCATTTTAAAAATCGGGAAAGCGGAATGGCGCGAATATTCCGGACACGTCTGGCGGGATTCGAAATAAGCTCCTACAATTCCGCTCGCATTGATTTCCGCAGTCGCGATCCTCACGATGCGCGCCCGGCAATCGTCCGTGTCTTTACCGGCCAGGTGATCAAAAAAAACGAACGCCGTGCCATCGGGCGGCCGGTTGCTGCCGCGCCGTGCCGTCAACCTCCGGAACCGATGCGAGCGTGCGATGCGCTGATGCATCGTCATAGAGCGGCGCATGACGTTTCTCCCGAACCGGGCAGGCCACCCGCGGAAACGCATCCAACCGCCTTTCCAGAACAGGTGCACGATGCCTTCATCGACCTCCGCATTGCGCGACGCCCATATCCTGGTCGTCGACGATCAACCCGACCAGCTGCGTTTGCTGACCGACATCCTGCGCGGCACGGGCTGCCGGATCAGCATCGCGTCCGATGGCATGCAGGCATGCCAGCGCGCGCAGGCGCTGTTGCCCGACCTGATCCTGATGGATGTCCGCATGCCGCGGATGGATGGTTTCACCGCGTGCCGGCTGCTCGCCGCCGATCCAGCCACGCGTGCGATTCCGGTCATTTTCCTGACCGTGGCCGGCGCATTGCACGAACGCCTCGAAGGGCTGGAAATCGGCGGCGTCGACTATGTCGTGAAGCCGTTCGAGCCGGCGGAAGTGGTCGCGCGCATTCGCGTGCAGCTCGCGCGGACGACGCGCGAACGACCGGCCGACACGGCGCCGGCGGACGGCCCGTTCGCGGCCGGCGACGACGACGGCATCATCGTGCGCGCGGCGATCCGCCACCTGTCGCGCACGCTGAACGACCCGCCGACGGTGGAGCAACTGGCGCGCGCGGTCGGCACGCATGAAAAGCGGTTGTCGCGCGCGTTTCGCGACAATCTCGGGCAGACGGTGTTCGAGTATCTGCGGCACGAGCGGCTGCGGATCGCGCAGGATCTGCTGGGTTCGACGTCGCTCAGCATTGCGAGCATCGCGAAGGAAATCGGTTTTTCCACGCCGGCCAATTTCGCGACGGCCTTTCGCGAACGCTTCGGCGTCACGCCGACCGAGTGGCGGCGCCAGCGCCGGGCCCGCTCGCGCGCCGCGCCCCGCGAGCCGCAGCGCGGCGCGTAGCGGCGTTCGGCCCGCTCGCGGTCACCAGTCGTATTTCGCGCTGGCCAGCACGGTCCGCTCGTTGCCGAACACGCAGACGGCATATGATTGACAGCCGCTGACGTAGCGCCGGTCGAACAGGTTCGCGACGTTCAGCGCGAAACGCCAGTGCGGCAGGTCGTAATGCAACGCGAGGTCATACAAGGTCGCGCTCGGCACCGTGAGCGAATTGTCGGGCGCGCCGGCCGACGCGCTCTGGTAGCGCACGCCGCCGCCGATCCCGAGCCCGGACAGCGCCCCCGTACGCCAGGTCCAGTCGGCCCACATCGACGCCATCTGCCGCGGCAGCGGCACGGACACCGGCCAGTGGTTCAGCGACGCATCGTTCGCCTGCACGTTCTTGACGTCCTGGTACGCATACGACGCGACGATCGACAGCTCGCGCGTCACCTTGCCGACCGCGCTCAGCTCGATGCCGCGCGAGCGCACCTTGCCGGTCTGCACGGACGTCGTGCCGGTCGGGTCGAGATTCACCGGCGTCGGCGTCACGACGTTGGTCTGGTCGATCTGGTAGACGGCCGCGCTCAGCATCAGGTTCCTGCCGGGCGGCTGCCAGCGCAGCCCGGCTTCGGCCTGCGCGCCGCGCGTCGGTTTCGGCAAGCCGCCGCCGAACATCCGCACGCCGACGACCGGATCGAACGACGTCGAATAGCTCACGTACGGCGACACCCCCGCGTCGCCCTGATAGGTCAGTCCGACGCGCCCGGAAAACGCACTGACGTCCTGCCGCGCCTGCGTGCCGGCCGTCCGGTCGTCGAAACGCGCATTCACGACGTCCTCGCGGCCGCCGAGCGTCAGCGTCCAGCGCCGCCAGCGGATCTGGTCCTGCGCGTACACGCCGACCGCATTCATCGCCGTGTACTGGTCGACATGACCGAGCGACGTCGGGCCGGCGAAGATCGCGGCCGTCACCGGCCGGTAGACGGGGTGGTACAGGTTGAGCGACGGCGCCAGCGCAAGCCACACGCTGTTGGTCGTCGTCTGCCGGTCGAATTGCAGGCCGAACAGCAGCGTATGATCGAGCGGCCCCGTGCCGAAGCGCGCCTGCGCGTGATGGTCGACGTCGAGCCGGCTGTAGTTGAGCTGGAACAGCCCCGCGAAACGCATCATGTTCGTCGTGCTGCGCGGCGCGAGGCCGTTGCCGAACACCGTCGCATCGTCCAGCGACAGGTGCGACCAGCGCACGTCCTGGTGCAGCGTCCAGATCGCATTCACGCGGTGTTCCAGCGTGTAGCCGAGCGACCATTGCTTCTTGCGGTAGTCGTTGAACGACGGGTCGCCCATGTAGATGTCCTGCGACAGGCGGCCGCTCGGGTTCGGCAGTACGGTGCCCGACGCGGGCAGGAAGTTCGACGAAATGTCGCCGCTGTCCTGCAGGAACGTCGCGGCAACCGTCAGCGACGTATCGGCGTCCGGCCGCCAGCGGAACGACGGCGCGAGCGCGACGCGGCGATCGCCGTTCGGGCCCGTCACCGCGTTGCCGTCGCGCGCGACGCCGACGAAGCGGTACGCATACTTGCCGTCCGGATCGAGCGTGTCGCCGACATCGAGCATGACCTGCTTGCGCGCATCGTTGCCGATCTGCACGCCGGCCTCGCGCACGCGTTCGCCATCGGCGCGCTTCGTGTGCGCGTCGACGATCGCGCCGGGCTCGCCCGCGCCGTACAGCACCGACGTCGGGCCGCGCAGGATCGCGATCGAATCGATCGTGTACGGATCGATGCGCCAGTTCGCGATCACGGCCGTATTCGGCGCCGCCACGCCGTCGACGTACAGCGTCGGCGTGAAGCCGCGCAGCGCCGCATACCAGTCGGTCCGGCTGTCGGCGCCGAACGTCGAGAAACCCGGCACGTAGCGCAGCGCCTGGTTCAGGTCGGCCGCGCCGGTCATCTCGATCTGCCGCGCGGTGACGATATTGACCGTTTGCGGGATCTCGGCCACCGGCGTGTCGGTCTTCGTGCCGGCCGTGGTCCGCCGCCCGACGAGCCCGGCGGACGCGGCATCGGCCACCCCCTGCACGTCGATTGCCGGCAGCACGGCCGCGGCGGCGCCTGCCTTCGCCGCCGCCGTGCCCGATGCCTGCGCCTGCGCGCCGCCCGCGACCGCCGCGCACAACGTCCCGCCCGCAACGATCGTCATGGTGCGCCGTATCGCGCCTGTCTGCGTCCGCATCGCTTCAATACTCCGTCGTGCTGTCCTGGCCCGTTCGGCCCGTTCGGCCGGATCGACCGGCGCCGTGCGCCGGCGCCCGTCCCGGGGTGTCGTGATTTTCGTGCCGGCGAAGTCGATCGCGCGCGCACCGGCATGCGCCGGCCCGCCGCGGCGCGCGCGGGCGCAGCGATCATACCGGGTGGATGTGACGCGGTGTTCGGGAAAATTCGTAGGCGTCGCCGGCAGGCACGACGCGAAGGTCGGCGCGCGCGTCCGGGCGCGTCGCAGACGACGGGCCGCGCCGGCATACGCGCTGCCCGCGGCGCCGGTATCGTCAGCGGCGACTCAGATATTGTCCATGCGCCACCGGCGCGGGCTGACGCCGGTCAGGCGCGTGAAGGTGCGCGAGAAGTGACTCTGGTCGGCGAACCCGCACGCCGCCGAGATCATGCTCAGCGGCATCTGCGGGTTGCGCAACCATGTCTTCGCCCGTTCGACGCGCTGCACGATCAGCCAGCGATGCGGCGGCATCCCGGCTGTCTGGTGAAACGCCTTGACGAAATGGCCGCGCGACAAGCCGCAGGCGCTTGCCACATCGGCGAGCCCGATTTTCCCGTCGAGGTGTTCGAGCAGCAGTTCCTTCGCCCGCTGCTCCTGCGACGGCGTGAGCTTGCCGGCCGACTTTTCCCGCCGCTCGCCGACGCCGCCGTACCGATGGGCGACGTGTGCTTGAAACGCCAGCCCCACATGATCGATGAAGAGCTGCGACGCCTGGTCGGGGCTAGACAGCGCCGGCAGCAACGCGCGGCCGAGCGCATGGATGATCGGGTCGTTCGCGCTGAGGTGAGGCGGCAGGTAGAGCTGCGGGCGTTGCCGGCCGCCGAGGTCGTCCACCGTCTCCTCCAGCGTATGGCGCGGCAGGTGGAAATGGAGGCAATCGAACGCGCCCTTGAGATCCGCCACCCAGTTGCGGTCGAGGTCGTGGATCGTCACGGTCCCCGCGTCGTACGGGACGAACGGCGCGCGACGGCCGTCGAGCCACAACTCCTGTTCGCCGAACGGGCGCAACTGCAGGACGATGAGATCCGAGTGCTCGGGCGTGTAGGGGGCGGTCAGCCCCATGTTCCTGCGCAGCGTCTTCAGCCGGCTGATGCCGACCTGCCCTTTCGGCAACGTCTGGGTAACGACGGTCTGCCGCACGTCGGCCGGCATGAAATCGGAGGTGGCGGTGTCTGACTGAGGCGCAGTCATCGGTTGACGCGAGCGGCGAATGACGAGGCTCGCCAGTCTAGCAAATCGCGGTGGGACGCGCTGCCCGTACCGCGCATGCGCTGGTATGATGCGCGAGCCCCTCCTCCCGGAACCCGCGATGAAGCTGTCATTCGAAGCGCTCGAGGCGCTGGACGCGATCGACCGCACCGGCACCTTTGCCGAAGCCGCGGAACTGCTGCATCGCGTGCCGTCCTCGCTGACCTACCTGGTGCAGAAACTCGAAAGCGATCTCGGCGTGATGCTGTTCGACCGCAGCGGGCGGCGCGCGAAGCTCACGCATGCGGGACGCATCGTCGTCGAGGAAGGCCGACGCCTGCTGCGTGCGGCCGAGCAGCTCGAAATCAAGGCGCAGCGTGCGCAGCAAGGGTGGGAAACCGAAGTCCGCGTCTGCATCGACGAAATCCTGCCATTCGACGCGCTGTGGCCGTACGTGCACCGGTTCTACGCGCTCGGGATGGACACGCGGCTGCGACTGTCGACCGAAGTGCTCGGCGGCGCATGGGACGCGCTGATTTCGCGCCGCGCCGATCTGGTCGTCGGCGCGGCGGGCGACCCGCCGGAGCTGCCGGGCATCGTCGCGCGGCCGATCGGCTCGCTCAGGCACGTCTTCGCCGTCGCGCCGACGCATCCGCTCGCGTCGCTGCCCGAGCCGCTGCCGATGGCGTCGGTCGTCCAGTATCGCGGCGCGGTGATCAGCGATACGTCGCGCGAACTGCAACCGCAGTCGGTCGCGATCGACGCCGGCCAGCCGTATCTCGCGGTGCCGACGCTCGCGGCCAAGCTCGATGCGCAGTGCGAAGGGCTCGCGGTCGGCACGCTGCCGGAATGCATCGCCGCGCGCGCGATCGCCGACGGCAGGCTCGTCGCCCGCCAGGTGACCGGCATGCGCGACACCACGCACTGCTATCTCGCGTGGCGCGGCGACGAAGCAGGCCGCGCGCTGCACTGGTGGGTCGAGCAGCTCGACCGTCCCGACCTGGTCGAGCGCTTCACGGCGCCCGACAAATCGACCGGCTGATTCGTCCATTCACGGCCGGGGCTGGCGCGGGCAGCCATCCGTCCGACGCTTGACCGCGCACCCGTCATGCACGCCGCCGACCCGGCCTGCGCGCAACCGCACCATCCGCCTCACACCGCCCCCACCCGCCTCGATCGTTTCCTTTCAGATCGTTTAAGACGCCGCTCAGGACTTTCATCCGCGCGTCCCTTAACGTTGGAGTACGACGCCGACACGCGACAGCGTGCCGGCACGCCTCCACGACTCGCCGCGCGAGTACTCAAGGGAAACGCCAGATGACAGCCCAGACGAACGACGTGCCGATCGCGGACACGATCTTTTTCAACGGCAAGATTGCGACACAGGACGACAAGCGCTCGTTCGTCACCGCGCTCGCGGTGAAGGACGGCCGCGTGCTCGCCGCCGGCAACGAACACGACGTGATGCGCCACGCACGCGGCGACACGCCGCGCGTCGACCTCAACGGCCGCACCGCGATCCCGGGCCTGAACGATTCGCACCTGCACGTGATTCGCGGCGGCCTGAACTTCAACATGGAGCTGCGCTGGGACGGCGTGCCGTCCCTCGCGGACGCGCTCGACATGCTGCGCCGCCAGGTGCAGCGCACGCCCGCGCCGCAGTGGGTACGCGTGGTCGGCGGCTGGAACGAGCTGCAGTTCGCCGAACGCCGTCTGCCGACGCTCGACGAAATCAACGCGATCGCGCCCGATACGCCGGTGTTCATCCTGCACCTGTACGACAGCGCGCTGCTCAACGGCGCGGCGCTGCGCGCGGTGGGCTACACGAAGGACACGCCGAACCCGCCGGGCGGCGAGATCCGGCGCGATCGCCACGGCAACCCGACCGGGATGCTGATCGCGCGGCCGAACGCCGGCATCCTGTATTCGACGCTCGCGAAAGGCCCGAAGCTCGGCTACGACGACCAGGTGAATTCGACGCGGCACTTCATGCGCGAACTGAACCGTCTCGGCGTGACGAGCGCGATCGACGCGGGCGGCGGTTACCAGGCCTACCCGGACGACTACGCGGTCATCATGGATCTCGCGAAACGCGGCGAGCTGACGATGCGCATCGCCTACAACCTGTTCACGCAGAACGCGAAGCAGGAGATCGAGGATTTCGCGAAGTGGGTGAAGATGACGAAGCCCGGCGACGGCGACGAATTCCTGCGCGTGAACGGCGCGGGCGAGATGCTCGTGTTCTCCGCCGCCGACTTCGAGGATTTCCTGGAGCCGCGCCCCGACCTGCCCGACACGCTCGAAGCCGAGCTGACGGCGGTGGTCCGCCTGCTCGTGCAGAACCGCTGGCCGTTCCGGCTGCATGCGACCTACGACGAATCGATCAGCCGCTTCCTGAACGTGTTCGAAGCCGTGAACCGCGAGATCCCGTTCAACGGGCTGCGCTGGTTCTTCGACCACTGCGAGACGATCTCGGACGCGAACATCGCGCGGATCGCCGCGCTCGGCGGCGGCATCGCGGTCCAGCACCGGATGGCGTTCCAGGGCGAGTACTTCATCGCGCGCTACGGCGCCGACGCGGCCACGCGCACGCCGCCGATCCGCGCGATGCTGGACGCCGGCCTGCCGGTCGGCGCCGGCACCGATGCGACGCGCGTCGCGAGCTACAACCCGTTCGTGTCGTTGTACTGGATGGTGTCCGGGCGCACCGTCGGCGGCACCGCGCTGTACGGCGAGCGCAACCGGCTCGACCGCATGGAAGCGCTGCGCCGCTATACCGTCGGCAGCGCCTGGTTCTCGAACGAGGACGATCGCAAGGGCGCGCTGGTGCCCGGCCAGTACGCGGATTTCGCGGTGCTCACCGACGACTACTTCACGGTCGACGAGCCGCAGATCAAATACCTGTCGTCGGTGCTGACGGTCGTGAACGGCAAGGTCGTGCACGCGGACGAGGAATTCGCGCCGCTCGCGCCGCCGCCGCTGCCGGTCAGCCCCGCGTGGTCGCCGGTGGCCGAGTTCGGCGGCTACAGCCGCTATCGCCCGGTCGCGGCTGCCCGCGCCTGCATCGACAGTTGCGCGAACCAGTGCGGCGTGCACGGGCACGGCCATCTGGCCGCGTGGCGCAACGACGTGCCCGTGAGCGACCACAACGGTTTCTGGGGCGCGCTCGGCTGCAGCTGCTTCGCGTTCTGAGCGCCGGCCACCCGGCCGGTTTCCTTCGCCGAAACGCGACGGGCGGCGCCGCCGCTCGTCCGCCGTGCACCCATGTGTCGCGCGTGCCGCGCGCACCGCATGGATGCACACCCTTCCAGGCTGTGCCGATCCGATATCGGCGCGGCCCAACCCGTGCGTCGATCGTCTTCGGCGCCCGACCTACTCTTGGAGAATTGCAATGCCCACCGCTTCGGCCCAACCCGGCAAGTCGCTGATCAACCCGACCAATCACACGCTGATCATGATCGACTTCCAGTCGCAGATGTCGTTCGCGACCAAGTCGATCGATCCGAACCTGCTGCGCAACAACACGTCGCTCGTGTCGAAGGCCGCGAAGGAATTCAACGTGCCGACGATCCTCACGACGGTCGCCGAGAAGACCTTCTCCGGTCCGATGTACGAGGAAATCACGTCGGTCTTCCCCGAGGAAAAGCTGATCGACCGCACGTCGATGAACACCTGGGAAGATCCGCGCATCGCCGAACGCGTGAACGCGATCGGCAAGAGCAAGATCGTGCTCGCCGGGCTGTGGACGTCGGTCTGCATCGTCGGCCCGTCGCTGTCGGCGATCGATCAGGGCTTCGAAGTGTATGTGATCGCCGATGCATGCGGCGACGTATCCGACGAAGCGCACGAGCGCGCGATGCAGCGCATGATCCAGGCCGGCGCGCGCCCGATGACGTCGCTGCAATACCTGCTCGAGCTGCAGCGCGACTGGGCGCGTACCGAGACGTACGCGCAGACCACGAAGACCGCCGCGCAACATGGCGGCGCATACGGCCTCGGCATCACCTACGCGAAGTCGATGTTCGGCGCGAGCGAAGGTCACTGACCGGTGTCGCGGGCGGCATGCCGCCCGCGAACGCCGCATGCTGCCGGCGGCGCCTGCGTCGCCGGCAGTGCCCTTGCCGGGCATCGCGTCAGCCGGTCGAACCGGGCGGACGCTTCATCTCCTTCCTGATCCGTACGATCGAGCCGAGCGGGGCATGCCCCGTCCCGGCCGGCGGGATCATCTTCCATTCTTCCATCGCGCCCCGTTCGATCGCGAACCCGCTCGTCGCCCGCGCCGGTTCGGGTTTGCCGCCGACGACCGGGCACACGTCATCGCTTCGACGCCGACGGACGCTCGGCGCGGCCACCGCACGGACGGCCATATGAAGCCGCGGGCCGATGAAACCCGCTCGTCCGATCGGCGCCCCATGGCGGGCCGCGCCGGAGCAATCCGATATAGCGATACGAAAACCGGACGCTCGCGGCACCGGAGCCGGCTGGCTTCGTCCGGCCGCGAACGGCGCACGGGTATGCGCCGACGCAGGCCGCCAACGCGCTATTCCTGCCGGCGAATGACGGCGGGCAGCGCATAACGGCCGGCGCCCGCGATGGCGATCGTGCCGAACAGGATCAGCAGCATCCATGCGAATTGCCCGTCGCGCAGCGACCAGTCCGGATGGACGAACACCAGCGCGACGAGCGTGACGATCAACACCGGCAGCGCTGCAAGCCTCGTCCATACGCCGACGATCATGAAGACCGGGCAGACGACTTCGGCGAAGATCGCGAACAGGATCGACAGCGTCCGGCCGAGATGAAACGGATCCTCGATGGCGGCGGCTTCCGCCGTGTAGTGGATGAGCTTCGGCAGGCCGTGAACGGCGATCAGCAACAGACTGGCGGCAACCCGCAGGAACAGCAGGCCGAGATCGACGGCGTGGCGGGAAAGATTCGATTGGGCAGGATTCATGCGACGGGAAAAGGATGAGGTTCGGTTCGGCGCAAGGCCGCGGCGACGCGCGTGTCCGGCGTCGGGCGCGTGTTGCCGCGCTTGCGATGGACGGCGTCGCGCGACCCCGGCGCACGCGCGCGGCGGGCGCCGCATGCGTGCCGGCGAGTCGCCGACGCGTTCGTGCAATCTACGCGCGCCGCCCGCCGCTGTCCCGCTGTTGGTCCCGCCGATTGCCTGAAACGTTCTGAAGCGCGATACCGCGGCCGACGGGCGTGTCGTTACGACCCGCCCGAACGCGGTTCGGCTTCGGCCGCATCGAGTCCGATCGCGTGCGCGTCGGGCCACGTTACCTGCACGGCCGTCTGCGCGGTTGCCGCGGCATGGACGGCCAGCAGCCGTGTGCGCGTGTCGACGGACACCGGCGGCGCATCCGGATCGCGCATCGCGTCGAGCGCCGCGCGCGCCCGTTCGCGGCACTCGTCGACGAGCGACAGCTCGAACAGGCAGGGCACCGCGACGGCCGCGAGCGCCATGCCGAGCGCGGTGTCGCCGTGCACGGAGAACGCCCAGTCGAGCGCCTCGCGCAGATTGTCGAGTTCGCGCCGCACCGCATCGAGCCGCGTGCCGCCGTCGTCGGGCGCATCCGTGAACGACGTCAGGAAATAGTGTGCGTGCGCGCGTGCCGCCGCCTCGCACTCGCCGTGCGCGTCGAGCTGCTGCTGCGCATACGCGCGCGTGGTCGCGAGCAGCCGGTAGCGCGGCACCTCCTGCGCGGCGTCGAGGATCAGCAGCGACTTCGACACCAGGCCGGCGATCGTGTCGAGCAGCCGCGTGCCGGTCAGGCCGCGAGTCCCGACAACGCCGCGCACGGCCTCGATCGAAAACCCGCCGCGGAACACGCCGAGCCAGCGCAACAGCAGGCGCTCGTCGTCGTGGAGCAAGCGGTCGCTCCAGTCGTACATCGCACGCAGCGTCCGGTGGCGCGGCAACGCAGTGCGAAAGCCGCCGGTCAGCAGCCGGAAATGGTCGTCGAGGTGCGCGGCCAGCACGTCGATGCCGAGCACGGCGGCACGCGCCGCGGCCAGTTCGATCGCGAGCGGCAAGCCGTCGAGCCGGCGACAGACCGATGCCATCAGCGACACGCTGCGCGCATCGAGCGGGAAACGCGGGTCGGCCGCGCAGGCGCGCGCCGCGAACAGCTGCACCGCGCTCGCGCGCATCGCGTCGTCATCGTCCTCGCCCGGCACGTCGAGCGGCGGAACCGGGCAGACGCGCTCGCCGTTGATGCGCAACGCCTCGCGACTGGTCGCGAGCACGCATGCCCCGCCGGCCGCATCGGTCAGCGCGCTGGCGAGCTGCGCCGCCGAATCGAGCAGATGCTCGCAGTCATCCAGCACGAGCAGCATCCGGCGATGCGCGACGCGGGCGAGCACGGTCTCGAGCGTCGGCGATCCGGCCGGCTGCGCGACACCCAACGCAGCGGCCAGCGCCTCGGGAACGAAACGCGGGCACGCGACCGTCGCCAGCGACACGACGACCGTGCCGTCGGGAAACCGCGCACCGGCACGCGCGGCCGCCTCGACCGCGATGCGCGTCTTGCCGATGCCGCCCGCGCCGACCAGCGTCACGACGCGGGCAGCCTGCAGCGCGGCCAGGACGTCGGCCACCGCCTGTTCGCGGCCGAACAGCACGCTCGACACACTCGTGGCGCGCACCGCTGCGGTACGCACGGGCACCTCGCCGTCATCCTGTCGTGCGACGAGGCGATAACCGCGGCCCGGCACCGTCACGATCAGGTTGCGATCGTCGGCCAGCGCCTTGCGCAGCGACGCGATGTGCACCTGCAGGTTGTTTTCCTCCACGACCGTGTGCGGCCAGACGCGCTGCATGATTTCGTCTTTCGAGACCAGTGCGCCGTTCGCCCGAATCAGCAACTCGAGAATGTCGAATGCGCGACTGCCGATACGCAGCAGCTTGCCGTTCGAACGGATTTCACGTCTGTCTAGAAAAACGTGAAGTGTTCCAATCCGGATCATGGGAATTTCTTGTGGATGACATTCAACGGCGCACAGTCGAAATCGCGCGCCGGTTTCGACTTCAATGCTACGGCATTTGCATGAATGAAAGATTCAAATTATTGAAATGAAGCGATCGAATTTTTTGAAATGACGCGCATCGGTCCGGATGGCAGCCTGCCGCGGCGGGGCCGGCCCCGCCCCGCACACGCCGGCCTGCGTCATGCGCGAATGCCTCATTCATTCGTGAATGCATTTCCAATTCCCTGATGAAATGCATTTCAGGATGTTTTCAGAAAAATACAGCTTTTCGTCGTATCGAAACGAGCGGCCGTGGTTAATGGGTGGCCTGAATCGGCCCGCCGATTCTTTCAAATTCATTTCACCGCAGTCGCTATGTCGACAGGCAGCGCGTCACGCCCGCACCGGGCGCGACACGAACTGGTCGACCGCGGACGCGAGAACCATCTCGCGGCAATTCGCCGGACGTTTCGCGCCGCGCCACTGCGGCTTGTAGATCGCGTCGCCATGACGGATCTCGTGGCCGGTGAGCGCGCAGCGACCGCGGGCGCGCGCCTTCGCGCTGATCCAGCGCTGCTCGTCGTAGCGGCAGTGCGTCGGGTCGCTCCACGACACCAGCACCGACGAATCGGTCTGCCGCTCGACGGCGACGATCGCGCTGTGGCGCCGCACGCTGCCGCTCGACGGTATCGAGACGTCGCCATGGCGACGGCTGCGCGGCGCGATCCAGCGGCCCGCATCGAGCGGCGGGCCCAGCAGCGTCATCGTGTGTGCCCAGCGGTTGAAGGCATCCATGTCGGCATCTCCAGGCAAATGTCGGGCGGTCCGGCGCGATCGGACCCGTTTGTGCCGCGACACGCGTCGTGCGCCGGCGCGCATCGGCGCGAATCGGCGCGCCCCGTGCGATCCACGGCAAGCGGACGGATCCCACGATAGCCACGCGCGGCTGAATAGTCCCGGTCGCGCGCTTAATCGATCTGCCGTGCGGTCGTCGCGGCCGGCCAACCGGCCGTGTTCATAACAATTCAGCCGTCATTCAGTACGGCGCGCAGTCCGCCGGGATAGGCTCCGGTCGGCATGCATTCGTCGGCATTGCGCGCCCTGCCGGGTGCGCAACGACCGGCGCGGGCCTGCTGCCAGGCGCCACGGCTGCGGCCGCCGCCTCGCCCGCCATTTCCCGCGGCGCCCCGGCGCCGCACCTATCAGGAGTTTCGATGGATTCCGTCAAGAACGACGTGGTGCCGTCGGCCCGCCGCCGCGACATGCTCGTGGCCGGCGCGACCGCCGTCGCCGCAGCCGCCCTGCCGGCCGCGGCTGCCGCGGCCGCCACGCCCGCCCGCGCCGCCTCTTCCCCCACGCTGGAGCACACACGATGAACACGATCGTCACGAAGGACGGCACGCAGATCTACTTCAAGGACTGGGGCACCGGCCGCCCGGTCGTGTTCTCGCACGGCTGGCCGCTGTGCGCGGATGCCTGGGACGCGCAGATGCTGTTCCTCGTGCAGCACGGTTATCGCGTGATCGCGCACGACCGCCGCGGCCACGGCCGTTCGAGCCAGCCGTCGCGCGGCAACGACATGAACACGTACGCGGACGATCTCGCCGCGCTGCTCGACGCACTCGACGTGCGCGACGCAACGCTCGTCGGCCACTCCACCGGCGGCGGCGAAGTCGCGCGCTACATCGGCCGTCATGGCACGAAGCGCGTGGCGAAGGCCGTGCTGATCGGCGCCGTGCCGCCGCAGATGGTGAAGTCGCCGACCAATCCGGGCGGCCTGCCGATGGACGTGTTCGACGGCATCCGCAAGAACGTCGCGGAGAACCGTTCGCAGTTCTACAAGGATCTCGCGGTGCCGTTCTTCGGTTTCAATCGCCCGAACGCAAAGGTGTCGCAGGGCACGATCGACGCGTTCTGGTCGCAGGGGATGATGGGCGGCATTCACGGCCAGTACCTGTGCGTGAAGGAGTTCTCGGAAGTCGACTACACCGAGGACCTGAAGAAGTTCGACGTGCCGACGCTCGTGCTGCACGGCGACGACGACCAGATCGTGCCGATCGACGATTCGGCCCGGCTGTCGTCGAAGATCGTCAAGCATGCGGTGTTGAAGGTGATCGAGGGCGGCTCGCACGGCATGTGCGTCGTGAGCGCCGATCGCATCAACGCCGAGCTGCTCGCGTTCCTGCAGGCGTAAGCGCGCCGTCCGTCGCGGCGGCGCGCATGCCGCCGCGGCGGACGCCGCCCATGCGCCGTTCAGGACTTTTCAGGAAATTTCAGATCGCCCGGTGCGGCGCTCACGGCGTCCGCACCGGGCGCAGCAGGATGCCGAGCAGCGCGCCGGCGAGCGCGAACGCCATCGCCACGCGGAAGTTGTCGGCCAGCGCGAGCGTCGTAGCCTGCACGCGCACCGCGCGATCGACGAGCGCATAGGCCGCCTGGTTGCCCGTCGCGAACGTGGCGCCATGCGCGACCAGCGACGCCGCGCCGGCCCGCAGCCGTTCGAGCGTTTCCGGATCCGACAGCGACACATGCAGACCGACGAGATTCGAATGGGTAGCCTCCCTGATCCGCTGAACCACCGCGATCGCCGTCGTACCGAGCTGCCCGCTCAGCAGGCGCGTCGCCTGCACGACCGCGCCGAACGTCAGCGCATGCTCGGCCGTCACGTGCTTGCCGAAGAAGAAGATGACCGACGTGAGCGCCATCGTCTGACCGAGCGCCTGCAACAGTTGCGACGGAATGAAGTCGGGCTCGGCCCAGACCGGCGTGAGCCGCGACCCGAGCGCGAACGCGATCGCCACCATCGCGAAGCCGGCGACGATCAGCCGGCGCGGATCGACCCGTTGCAGCAACAGCGCGACGCACGGCGCGAACAGCAGTTGCGGGATCGCGATCCAGCGCAGCGTATCGCCGATCTGCAACGGCCGCAGGCCGTACGTGCTGGCGAGGAACAGCGACGGGATGAAGCTCGTGTTGAGCACGGTGAAGCGCACGAGGCCGACGAGCACGATCAGCAGCGCGATGTTGGGCCGCGTGAGGTAGCCGAGGTCGAGCCCCGCCCGCGGCGAAGCGAGTTCATGGATCAGGAACGCGGCGATCATCAGGATGCCGGCAGCCAGCAGCGCGACGATCAGCGGCGACTGCAGCCAGAACAGCCGCTCGCCCTGGTCGAGCGCGATGCACAGGCACGCGAAGCCGCCCGCGCCGAGCAGCATCCCGCGCGCGTCGACGCCGGACGCGAAGCGCTTGATCGGCTCGTCGCCGAGCGACAGCATCAGGCACGCGATGAACGGCACGGTCAGCGCCGCGTTCTGCCAGAACAGCCAGCGCCAGCTCAGGTGTTCGCTGTACCAGCCTTCGAGCGTGGCCGACAGGTTCAGCGACATCTCCAGATTCATCGCATACGCGGCGATGCCGAACGGAATCAGCCGCGGCGGCAGCGTGCGCACGACGAAGCCGACCGTCAGCGGCACGAACACGCCGGACGCGAGCCCCGCGACCGCCTGGCACACGATGAACGCGCCGAACCGCGTGCAGAGCGGCAGCACGCTTTCCGCGCCGAGAAACACGACGGCGCCCGCCACCAGCACGCGGCGCGTGCCGAACATGAAGGCCGCCGCGATCGCGAGCGGCCCGACGAACATCTGCGACGCGGTAAACGCGGTGTTGATCCACGCGCCTTCGTCGACGCCCACGCCCAGCGCGCCGCGCACGTCGGCCAACCCGAGCGACGTGATGCGCGACGTCAGCGTCGCGATGATCGCGCCCAGCAGCACGGCCGCGATCGCGGCGATCGACCGAAACGTCGGAATGTCGGAGGCCGGCCCCGCGGCCGGCGCCGGCGCGGCACGGCCGGTGGCGAACGTCGTGTTCATCGTCGAGCGGCTCCCGCCTGTCAAGCTGGCGCAAGCATAACGCGGTGCGTCGAATCCTGCCCGTACGATGGAGTTGGCCGATCATGACCCCACCCCCACCCCCACCCACTCCCGCGCCGTCGCCCGCCGGGCCCGCGCGTTCCCGAAAGCCGGCCATCGTCGCGATCGCCGCGATCGCGCTGCTGCTCGTCGCCTTGCTCGTGTACGAGTTCGACGCACGCGATCGCGGCACCGACGACGCGTACGTGACCGGCCACCTGCACGTGATCTCGCCGCGCGTCGCCGGCACGGTCGAACGTGTGCTCGTCGACGACAACCAGTTCGTGCACGCGGGCGACGCGCTCGTGCAGATCGACCGGCGCGACTTCGACGTGCGCGTCGCCGCGCAGCGCGCACGCGTCGCCCAGGCACATGCCGATGCGAGCCGCGCACACGCGCTGATCGAGCAGGCGGACGCCGCGCTCGTATCGGCGCACGCCGATGCCGACAAGGCCGAACTCGATTACGCGCGTGCACGCGAACTGACCCGCGAGACGCCGCGCGGCCTGTCGAGACAGGAGTTCGATGCGGCCGATGCCGCACGCAAGTCCGCCCGCGCGCGCGTCGCGGCGGCCGACGCGCAACGGCGCAGCGCCATCGCCGCCGCTCAGGCCGCCGACGCGGCGTCGAGCCAGAACGACGCCGAGTTGCGCGACGCGCTGCTGCAGCTCGGCTATACGGCGGTCGTCGCGCCGTCGGATGGCTACGTCGGCAAGAAGACCGTCGAGACCGGCGAGCATGTCGCGCCCGGCCAGGCGCTGCTCACGCTGGTCGAGCCGCATCCGTGGATCGTCGCCAATTTCCGCGAGACGCAGCTGCGGCACGTGCGCGTCGGCGACGCCGTGCAACTGCGCTTCGATGCGCTGCCGGCGCGCGCGTTCAGCGGCCGCATCGACAGCCTGTCGCCCGCGACCGGCGCGCAGTTCGCGCTGCTGCCGCCCGACAACGCGACCGGCAATTTCACGAAGGTCACGCAGCGCGTACCGGTGAAGATCCTGCTCGATGGCCCGGCCGCGACGGAGCCGCGCATCCGGCCCGGGTTGTCGGTCGTCGTCACGCTGCAACCCGCCCGCGAATCGCGATGAAGCGCGCCTTCGCCCTGCTCGCCGCGAGCCTGCTGGCCGCATGCTCGATTGCGCCGCAACCGCTCGCCCCCGTGCCGGTCGGACACGACGGGTTCCGCCATGTCGACCCGTCGACCGATGCGCGTGCGCCATCGCTCGATACGTGGCCCGCCCGGTTCGGCGACCCGCGGCTCGGCCGCCTCGTCGACGCCGCGCTCGCGCACAATCTCGATATCCGCGCGGCGGCCGCGCGCGTCGACCAGGCGCAGGCGCTGCTCGGCGTGCGCGAGGCCGCGCTGGCGCCGACCGTGCGCGTCGACCCGTCGTTCAGCCGTACGCGCGTATCCGGCACGGTCGACAACGCGCTGCCGAAGCGCACGATGCACAACTGGTCGGTTCCGCTCGCCGCGCGCTACGAAGTCGATCTATGGGGCCGCTTGCGCGGCGATACCGATATCGGCGAACAGAACGTGCTGCAGGCGGCGGCCGACCGCGATGCGGTGCGTCTGCGGGTGGCGACCGAAGTCGCGGCCGACTACCTGACGCTGCGCTACGTCGACGACGATCTCGTGACGCTCACCCGCGCGATCGGGCTGCGGCGCACCGCGCTCGACGTGATCGCCGCTCGCGTGCGGGCCGGCGCGGCGAGCGATCTCGACGGGCTGCGCGCGTCGGCCGATCTCGATACCGCGCATGCCGATCTCGCGGAGAGCCGCCGGCTGCGCGAGAACCTCGTCGACGCCATCGCGGTGCTGACCGGCGTGTCGCCGACCGCGTTCGACATCGACACGGCCGCCGTGCCCGTGCAGGTGCCCGATGTGCCGGCCGGGCTGCCGTCCGCGCTGCTTGCCCAACGCCCGGACGTATTCGCGGCGGCACGGCGTGCCGACGCGGCGTCGCTCGAGCTGGGCATCGCGCGCACCGCGTGGCTGCCGACGCTCACGCTGACCGCCGACGGCGGTTTCGCCACCCGCGACCTGCGGTCGTTTCTCGACCGCAACAGCTCGCTGTGGAGTCTCGGCGCGAACGTCGCGCTGACGGTGTTCGACGGCGGCAAGCGCGACGCCGCGGTGGCTGCCGCGCGAGCCGGCACGGACGTCGCCGACGCCAACTATCGCGCGGCCGCGATCGGCGCGTTGCGCGACGTGCAGGATGCGCTCAACGACATCGCCGCGCAGAAGGAACGGATCGCGCGCTACGACCACGCGGCGCACGCGACGGACGCCGCGGCGCGGCTGTCGCTGAGCCGTTACGCGCACGGTTACGTCAGCTATCTGGAAGTCATCGACGCCGATCGCGATGCGCTGAATGCGCGACGCCAGCTGATTCACAGCCGGCAGGCGCTGGCCGTCGCGACGGTGACCCTCGTCCGCGCGCTGGGCGGCGGGTGGACGCCGCCGGCGCGCGCCGGCCGGGACGGGTGGCACGACGCGACGCGGGCCGACGCGCGATGAATGCATCGAACGGCCCGCGCGCGCGTCACGTGCCCGCGAGCCGATGCGCATCCTCGCCGAGAAACCGGTGCACGAAGGTCACGGCCATCGCGCCTTCGCCGACCGCCGACGCGACGCGCTTGACCGATCCCGATCGCACGTCGCCGGCCGCGAACGATCCCGGCACGCTGGTTTCCAGGTGGTACGGCCGCCGCTCGAGCGGCCACACGCGCTCGAACGCCGGACAGTCGTACAGGTCGCCGCCGGTGACGAGATAACCGCCCGGATTGCGGATGATGTCGGTGTCCTTCGCCCAGTCGGTATTCGGCGCGCCGCCGATGCACACGAACAGGCGCGTGGCCGGCAGCCGTTCGAGCGTGCCGTCCGCCGAGCGAAGCTCGATCGCGTCGAGCCAGCCGTCGCCGTGCAGCGCGGCGACGCTCGACCGGTAGCGGACCTCGATGTTCGGCGTGCGCTCGATCCGGTCGATCAGGTAGCGCGACAGCGTGTCGGCGAGCGACGCGCCGCGCACGAGCATCGTCACCTGGCGCGCATGCCGCGCGAAATTCATCGCGGCCTGGCCGGCCGAATTGCCGCCGCCGACGATGAACACCTGCTCGCCCGCGCACATCGGCGCTTCGCTCGACCCGGCGCCGTAGAACAGCCCCGCATTGAGAAACGCCGGCTCCTCCGGCAGCCCGAGGCTGCGATATTCGATGCCGGTCGCGCAGATGTTCGCGCGCGCGACCAGGATCGACCCGTCGGCGAGCTCGACGCGAATCTTGCCGTCCACGAACGTCGCATGCACGCCCTCGCGCATCGTCAGCAGCTCGACGCCGAACTTCACCGCCTGCTCGCGCGCGCGTTCCGCGAGCTCCGCGCCCGGGATGCCGTCGGGGAAGCCCATGTAGTTCTCGATCAGCGAACTCGTGCCGGCCTGCCCGCCGATCGCGCCGCGCTCGATCACGACCGCGCGCAGCCCTTCGGACGCCGCGTAGACCGCCGCCGACAGCCCGGCCGGCCCCGCGCCGTAGATCGACACGTCGTATTCGACGAAGCGCGGGCGCGCGACCCAGCCGAGCCGTGCGGCGATTTCGGCCAGGGTCGGCTGGTACAGGCGCGACCCGTCCGGAAAGATCACGACCGGCAGCCGGATGTCGCGCAGCGGCGCGATGCCGAGCACCTGCGCGCAGTCGGCGTCGGATGTCAGCTCGCACCAGTCGTACGCAATCATGCGCCGCTGCAGGAAATCGCGGATCGCATACGCGTCCCTGCTGCGCGGCAGGCCGACGATCCGCACGTGTTGCGGTTGATCCATGAGCGCCTCCCGATGATGTCGATGTCGGATGCGGCCCGGCCGGTGCCGCGGCCGGACGCATTCGCGACTGTACGCCGCCGGCGCGGGCCGCGCGGGCCGCTTCATGACAATTAAGGTCCGGCCGCGACGCGACGCTGCACAATGCCGCATCCCCTCCCGCTTGCGGCCTCGTGCCGGCCGCGCCGCAAGCGTCGCTCCCGCGCCGGCATCGGAGCGCAAGATGGCCAACGCCTGTACGCATCTCGACGAAGCACGCGTGTTCGACACCGACAAGGACGACTGTGAGGCATGCGTCCGATCGGGCAGCCGCTGGGTGCATTTGCGGATGTGCCTGATCTGCGGGCACGTCGGCTGCTGCGACTCGTCGCCGAATCGCCACGCGAGCCGGCATTTCCGTGAAACCGGCCACCGGCTCGTCCGCTCGATCGAGCCCGGCGAGCGCTGGATCTGGTGCTACGCGGACGAAGTCGTCGCCGGCGAGGTTCCGTCATGACGCGGCGCGCGGGGCCGCCGCGCCACGGCGCGCCCGTCATCCGCCCCGCGCGCCGCATCCCGGCCGAGCCTGGGCCGGACACCGTTCAGAACGTTTCAGCGCCGCTTAAGGCAATGGTCGCGGCCTCTGCGTAGACTGCGTTCATGAGCTGCCGCGCAGGACGGCGCTTGCGCCCGTTATCGACTGCTGGAGTGACACCATGATCCCCGTCGCCAATCACCGCCGCGCCGCAACCCGGTCGCGGCCGCATCGGGCGGCCGCGCACGGCCGACCCGCATCGTCCGGCGTTGCCGCGCACCGCATCGCTTGCGGCGCACCGCGTCGCGTGGAGCGCGCATGAAGCACAAACGACTCTGGTTCGGCGCGGCCGGCGTGGCGATCGCGGGCATCGCGGTCGCGATCGGCATCATGGTGCGGCCGTCGATCGCGCCGATCGATCCGCCCGCCCCCGCTTCGTTCGATCCACAGCTGGTGCGCGCCGGCGCGCGCGTCGTCGCGCTCGGCGACTGCATCGTGTGCCACACCGCGAAGGACGGCAAGCCGTTCGCGGGCGGGCTGCCGCTCGCGACGCCGTTCGGCACGATCTATGCGACCAACATCACGCCGGATGCCGAAACGGGGATCGGCCGCTGGTCGCGCGACGCATTCGCCCGTGCGTTGCGCACCGGCATCGGACGCAACGGCCAGCCGCTGTACCCGGCGTTTCCGTACATTCATTTCACGCGGATGTCGGACGACGACATCGCCGCCGCGTACGCGTACCTGATGACGCGTGAGCCGGTACGTGCGACGGCGCCCGCGAACGACCTGATATTTCCGCTGAACTTCCGGCCGCTGGTCGCGTTCTGGAACGTGCTGTTCTTGCGCGAGGGCGCGTATCGACCGGACCCCGCGCAGTCCGCGCAATGGAATCGCGGCAGGATGCTCGTCGACGGGCTCGGCCACTGCGCGTCGTGCCATTCGCCGCTGAACGCGATCGGCGGCGAGCAGCGCGGCCGCGCGTTCGACGGCGGTATCGTCGACGGCTGGGAAGCGCCGCCGCTCAATGCGCTCGGCCAGGCCGCACGGCCGTGGACGCAGGCGCAGCTCGTCACCTACCTGCGTACCGGCCGCGCGAGCGAGCATGGCGCGGCGGCCGGGCCGATGCTGCCGGTCACGCGCGACCTCGCGACGGTGCCGGTGGAGGACGTGGAGGCGATCGCCGCGTACATCCTGTCGATCCAGAAGCCGGCGAATGCGCGCGCGGCCGCGAACCCGGTCGAACGCGCCGCGACGACGCCGGCCGGGCGGCGCGGCGCGGTACTGTTCCAGGCGTCGTGCGCGCAGTGTCACGGGCCGGCCGCGCCGATGCAGTCGATCGGCGAACGGCCGACGCTCGCGTTCAGCACGGCCGTCAACGCCGATACGCCGCGCAACGCGATCCAGATGATGTTCAACGGGATCGGCTGGCACGGCGAGGACACGCTGAACTACATGCCGTCGTTCATCGACCAGTACGACGACGCGCAGATCGCCGATCTCGCCGCGTACGTGCGCGAGACCTATACCGACCGTCCCGCCTGGCCGGGCGTCGACGCGATGGCCGCGAAGCTCAGAAAAGAGGACACCGCACGATGATTACCCTCACCGTCAACGGCGTGCGGCACACGCTGGACATCGATCCGTCCACGCCGCTGCTGTACGCGTTGCGCAACGACCTGCACCTGCACGGCGCGAAATTCGGCTGCGGCCTCGGACAATGCGGCGCCTGCACCGTGATCGTCGACGGCAAGCCGACCTTCTCGTGCCTGATGCCGGTGGCCGCGGTCGGCGCGCGCGGCGTGCGCACCATCGAAAGCCTCGGCACCGCCGAGCATCCGGGCCCGCTGCAACGCGCGTTCATCGAGCACCAGGCCGCGCAGTGCGGCTACTGCATCGCCGGGATGATCATGCGCGCGCAGGCGCTGCTCGAACGCAATCCGAAGCCGACCGAACAGGAACTGCGCACGCACATGGAACCGAACCTGTGCCGCTGCGGCACGCACATGCGGATTCTCGCGGCGGTGCGCTCGGTCGCGGGGCTGCCGGCCCCCGAACCCGCGTCCGCTCCCGTCACGATCAGCAAGGGGCTGTGATGAATTCCCACGACGACATCGACGAAGGCCGCCGGCACTTCATCGTCTCCGGCGCGCTGTTCGTCGCGTTCAGTCTCGCACCCGCGTCGCGCGCGGCCGCGCAGTTGGTGATCGCCGACGAAGGCGCGGCCGTCCACGTGGCGAAAGCCACCCAGGCGCTCGCCGGCAGCCTGAAGACCAATCCGCTGCTCGACGCGTGGGTCAAGATCGCGCCCGACGGCAAGGTCACCGTGTTTACCGGCAAGGTCGAGCTCGGCACCGGCGTGCGCACCGCGCTGCTGCAGGTGGCCGCCGAGGAACTCGACATGAAGCCGTCGCTGATCACGTTCCTGACGGCCGACACCGGCGCGTCGCCGGACGAAGGACTGACCGCCGGCAGCCATACCATGGCCGACAGCGGTTCCGCGCTGCTGAACGCGACCGCGCAGGTGCGCGCGCTGCTGGTGGAAGGCGCCGCGAAACGCTTCGGCGTCGATCCGCGCGCGCTGACGACCGCCGACGCGGTGATCAAGGCGCCCGACGGCCGCACGATGACCTACGGCGACGCGATCCGCACGGTCGACCTGCACCGCAACGCGACCCCCACGTCGCCGCTGAAGAACCCGGCGACGTTCGCCGTGATCGGCACGTCGCTGCCGCGCGTCGACATACCAAACAAGGTCACGGGCGGCATCAGCTACGTGCAGGACATGCAGTTGCCCGGCATGCTGCATACGCGCGTCGTGATGCCGCCGGTGTACGACGCGAAGCTGCTGTCGTTCGACGAAGCCGCGATCCTGAAGCTGCCCGGCGTCGTGCGCATCGTGCGCAACGGCAGCATGCTTGCGGTGGTTGCACAGGGCGAGTGGCAGGCGGTGGTCGCGCAGCGCGCGCTCGCGGCCGCCTGCCGCTGGTCGCCGGGCCGCCAGCTGCCCGAGCGCGGCACCGTCCATCAGGAGCTCAAACGGATTTCGACGCAGCGCATCGAAATCGCGAACACGCATGCGCCAACCGCGCCGGCCGTGAAGACGCTGAACGCGACGTTCCTCAAGAATTACCTGATGCACGGGTCGATCGGACCGTCGTGTTCGGTCGCGCATCTCGATAACGGGATGATGACGGTGTGGACCCACTCGCAGGGCGTCTATCCGCTGCGCGACGCACTCGCCGAGATGCTGTCGATGCCGAAGGCGAGCGTGCGCTGCATTCACACCGAAGGGTCCGGCTGCTACGGGCACAACGGCGCGGACGACGCGGCGGCGCACGCCGCGCTGATCGCGGCCGCGATGCCGGGCAAGCCGATTCGCGTGCAATGGATGCGCGAACAGGAACACACGTGGGACCACTTCACGCCGGCGATGGTGACGGAGGTCAGTGCATCGCTCGATGCGGGCGGCCGCATCGTCGACTGGAACTATGCGTTGTGGAGCAGCTCGCACAACGAACGGATCGTCAACGCGGGCCGGCTGCTGCCCGCGCGCATGCTCGAGCCGCCGTTCGTGCCGGCGCCGTCGACGCCGATGCTGCAACCGGAGGGCGGCGGCGACCGCAACGCGATCCCGCTGTATGCGCTGCCGAACCAGCACATCGTCAACAATTTCTCGCCGACGATGCCGCTGCAGACGTCCGCGATGCGTTCGCTCGGCGCGCACACCAATGTCTGGGCGATCGAAAGCTTCATGGACGAACTCGCGCACGCGGCCGGCGTCGATCCGGTCGAATTCCGGCTTCGTCACATGGAAGACCATCGCGCGCGACAAGTGATCCAGCTCGCCGCGAAGCACTTCGGCTGGCCCAGGCCGCCGCGTGCGCGCAATCGCGGCGTCGGCTTCGCGTTCGGCAAGTACAAGAACCTGATGGCATACGTCGCGATCGCGGTCGAGGTGTCGGTCGTCCCGGAAACGGGCCAGGTGACGCTCGAACACGCGGAAGCGGCCGTCGATGCAGGCCAGATCGTATCGCCGGACGGCATCCGCAACCAGATCGAGGGCGGCATCGTGCAGGCCGCGAGCTGGACGCTGTACGAGGCGCTGAAGTACGACACCGAGCGCATCCGCAGCTTCGACTGGAGCAGCTACCCGATCCTGCGCTTTTCGGCCGCGCCGCAAAGCGTGAAGGTTCATCTGGTCAATCGTCCCGGCGCGCCGTTTCTCGGCGCGGCCGAGGCGTCGATGGGGCCGACCGCCGGCGCACTGGCCAACGCGATCTTCGACGCGACCGGCCAGCGCCTGCGGGAAATGCCGTTTGCCGGCGACGCGCTGCGCAAGCGCATCGACGCCTGACGGCCCGATCAACGACACAGCGCCGGCACGCCCCGGCGCCGCAAGCCGACAGGCTGGAGAACCCCGACGATGGACACCTTGCTTTCGATGCGCGTCTTCACGCGCATCGTCGAAACCGGCAGCTTCACGCGCGCATCCGACACCACCGGCCTCACGACGCCGCGCGTGTCCGCCCTGCTGAGCGGGCTCGAGCAGCATCTCGGCTGCCGGCTGCTGAACCGCACCACGCGCCGGATCTCGCTGACCGAGGACGGCCAGGCGTACTACGAACGCTCGGTCGCGGTGCTCCGCGAGATCGACGACATGGAGGCCTCGGTATCACAGGCCCGCAACGTGCCGCGCGGCCGGCTGAAGGTGAACCTGCCGCCGGCCATGGCCAAGCAGATCATGGTGCCCGCGCTGCCGGCGTTTCTCGCCGCCCATCCGGGCATCATGATCGAACTCGGCGTAACCGATCGCCAGATCGATCTCGTCGGCGAAGGCGTCGACTGCGTGGTGCGCATCGGCGCGCTCGACGATTCGGGGATGATCGCCCGGCGGATCGGCAGCCTGACCACCTGCACGTGCGCGTCGCCCGCCTATCTCGCGCAGTTCGGCGAGCCCGCCACCGTCGACGATCTCGCGCAGCACGTCGCGGTCAGCCACATCTCGGCCGACACCGGGCGGCCGCGCCCGTGGGACTACGTCGTCGACGGCGAGCCGCGCGTCATGCAGATGTGCGGCACGGTCGCGGTCAACGATGCGGACAACTACATCGCGTGCGGCGTCGCGGGCATCGGGCTGATCAAGACGTCGCTGTACCTGGTCGAGCCGTACCTGCAGTCGGGCCGGCTGCGCGAAGTGCTGACCGACTTCAACGCGCCGCCGCGCCCGATCTCGGTGCTGTATCCGCCCAACCGGCACGTCCCGGTCAAGCTCAAGGTGTTCTTCGACTGGCTGGCCGGCCTGTTCGCGCAGATTCCGACGCTGCAGGGCCAGCGCGGCTGAACGCACGCGTTCCGGCACCTTTGCGCGGCACGCAATGCTCGATTGCGTGCCGGACCCATTCCGCGCCGGCCGCCCGGTCAATAGCATTCACGGTATCGCGGCCGGTTACGTCGCCGCCCTGTTTCCTTCCCGGAGCCGACCATGTCAACGGATACCCCCCCGCTCGCCTCGCCCGCGCCCGCGGTCAAGCTCACGCAGGCGCTCATCCTGCTGTTCGCGTTCAGTTGCGGCGCGATCGTCGCGAACCTGTACTACGCGCAACCGATCACCGAACTCATCGCCCCCGGCCTGCACATGTCGAGCGGCACGGCGAGCCTGATCGTGTCGCTGACGCAGATCGGCTATGCGTTCGGGCTGTTCTTCATCGTGCCGCTCGGCGATCTGCTCGAAAACCGCAAGCTGATGATCGTCACGGCCGTCGTGTCGATCGCGAGCCTCGCGGCCGCCGCGGTCGTCCGCACGCCGGGGCTGTTCCTCGCGGTCTCGCTGCTGATCGGCTTCAGCTCGGTGGCGGTGCAAATCCTCGTGCCGCTCGCCGCGCATCTGGCACCGGACCACTCGCGCGGCCGCGTCGTCGGCACGATCATGAGCGGGCTGCTGCTCGGCATCCTGCTCGCCCGGCCGCTGTCGAGCATCGTGGCCGACGCGTTCGGCTGGCGTGTCGTGTTCGCGGGCGCCGCCGTGGTGATGACGCTCGTCACGGCCGTGCTCGCGCTGACGATTCCGTCACGCCAGCCCGACCATCGCGCCACCTATTTCGCGCTGATCGGCTCGCTGCTGCATCTCGTGCGCACGATGCCGGTGCTGCGCCATCGCGCGTTCTACCAAGGCCTGATGTTCGCGTCGTTCAGTCTGTTCTGGACCGCCGTGCCGGTCGAACTGACGCGTCACTACGGACTGTCGCAATCCGCGATCGGCCTGTTCGCGCTCGTCGGCGCGATCGGCGCGACGTCGGCGCCCGTCGCGGGCCGTCTCGCGGATGCCGGCCACACCGTGCGCGCCACGCTGATCGCGCTGGTCGCCGGCACGCTGGCGTATGCGAGCGCGCCGGTTCACGGCGCCGGCGTGTACGGCCTCGTCGTCACCGGCATCGTGCTCGACTTCGCGGTGCAGATGAACATGGTGCTCGGCCAGCGCGAGATCTACGCACTGCACGCGGCGAGCCGCAACCGGCTGAACGCGCTCTACATGACGAGCATCTTCGTCGGCGGCGCGGCCGGCTCCGCGCTCGCGAGCCCGCTGTACGAGCACGGCGGCTGGCCGCTCGTCGCGGCCGTCGCGGCGGCGTTCCCGCTCGTCGCGCTCGCCCACTACGTCGCGATCGGCCGCCCGCACGCGCGACGTCACGCACACGCGTGAACCGCCGCCGACGGCGCGGCACCGCGCGGTCGGCCTGTCACACGGCATCGTTGCCGCGCGGTCCTGACCGCGCCCATCCTCACCCATGAAGGAGTCCTCATGTCTTCCCTGCTCGCTCCGTACGACCTGCGCGGCCTCGCGCTGCCCAACCGCGTCGTGATGGGCCCGATGACGCGCTCGCGCGCGCCGTCGCGCGGCCTGCCGACCGAACTGATGGCCGAGTACTACGCGCAGCGCGCGTCCGCCGGCCTGATCGTGACCGAGGCGACCAACGTCAGCGCCGCGTCCGCGGCATTCGAGCTGACGCCGGGGCTCGTCGACGACGCGCAGGCCGCCGGCTGGAAAAAGATCACCGACGCGGTCCATGCGAACGGCGGACTCATCTTCGCGCAGCTGTGGCACGGCGGCCGGGTCAGCTCGCTGACGCTGCTCGGCGGTGCCGCGCCGTTGTCGCCGTCCGGCGTCAACGACGATCTCGAACAGTTGCAGGTCTGGGCGCAGTTGCAGAACGGCTATTACACGAAGATTCACGCGACGCCGTCGCGCGCGATGACGACCGCCGAGGTCGTCGACGCCGTGGACGAATTCCGCCGCGCGGCGGCGCGTGCGATGGCGGCCGGCTTCGACGGCGTCGAGATCCATGCGGCGAACGGTTATCTGCCGCACCAGTTCCTGTCGTCGACGCTGAACCGCCGCGACGATCGCTACGGCGGGTCGGTCGCGAACCGCGCGCGCTTTCTGGAGGAAATCGTCGCGGCGGTCGGCGGCGTGATGCCGCTCGCGCGTGTCGGCGTGCGCATCTCGCCGTACGCGAAGTACAACAACGTGCGCGATGCCGACCCGGATGCGACGCTGGCCTACGTCGGCCGCATGCTCGACGAAGCCGGCGTGGCCTATCTGCACGCGGCCGACACCAACGGCTGGAGCGGCGAGCCCGACCTGCCGCGGATCGTCGAGCATGCGCGCCAGTCGTTCGGCGGCACGTTGATCGTCAACGGCGGCATTGCGCCCGATGCCGCGCAGGCGCTGATCGACGCGGGCGACGCCGATCTCGTCGCGTTCGCGCGTGCCTACATCGCGAATCCGGATCTCGTCGAACGCATTGCCGCGCGCGCACCGCTCGCCGAGCCGAAAGCGGCCGGCTGGTACGGCGGCGATCGCGCCGGATATGTCGATTACGCACGGTACGACGCGGCAGGCGCGCACGCATGAGCGGCGTATCGGCCGCCGCGCCCGCACCGCGGCCCGCGCAGGCGGCCGGCGCGGCGCCGGCCGCCCGCCGTCAACCGTCGTTCCAGCGCGCGCCGAGCACGCGCCCGCAGAAATTCGGCCGGTAAAATTCCGGATCGAAGCGTTCGAGCACGTCCGCGCTCCATGTGCCGAACGTCGACGGCGCCCGATGTTCGACGCCGCGCGCGACCGCTTCGAGGAAGGCTTCCGCGAAACCGCCGTCGCGCGGGTAAGCGGCGAGCAGCGCGTCGCGCTCCTGCAGCGTGTACGCGTCGAAATCGGTTGCCATCAGGTCCGTCGAGACGGCCGCCGCCAGCGCGCGCGAGAGCGGCGATACGCGGGCGGCCACGCCCGGCGTGGTATGCAGCGCGATCGCATACCACACGTCGTCGCGCATGCGCCGCGGCCGGCGATGCCGAAGCAGCAGCGCGCGCGCCGCATCCGCGCCGTCGACTTCGTATCGCGCGGTCGAACGGCAGTACGCGTAACTCAACCCCATGTTGGCGTACATCGCGGCCACGAACAGCGCATCGGCGTCGCACGGTTCGCCCGCGCGACGCGCGGCGAGCGACGCGAGAACGAACACGCGTCCGGCATGATCGGCGAGCGCGGCCGGCAACGCGGCGCGTGCCGCATCGGCCGCCTCGATCGCAACCGGCGTGCGCGGAATGCCGACGCCCGCCACTTCGTCGCCCGCTGCCTGAGCGCGCGTACGCGCAACCTTCATCCTGCCTCCTCCAGGCCCCGCGCCGGGGGCCGAAAAACGATCGTTTCGCGCGGCGCCTGCGCGTCGGCGTTTCCTGCGCACCGGCACGCGCAGGCTAGAAAACGACGCAGCGGCGCCCAAACGCCGCGCAGCGATCGACCGCGCCGGACGCCGCCGGATAACGCGACCGCGCGAAGCGCCGCGCGGCGCCGCGTGCGCGGCACGCATCCGCGCCGACGTCGGCGCACGCTTCGCCGCAGCCCGCCGCCCCCGTACGGTCGCGGCTGCCCGCCGCGGCTCCGGCCACCGGCGACCATCCCGGGCTGACCGGCAGCGGCGGCGGCGCGAGCGACAGGAATTCCGCATCCGCATGCACGATCCGGCCGTCGACGACCGTCAGCACCGACGCAAGCGACGGGATGCGCGGCGCATCGATCGTGAAGTAATCGTCGGTGAGCACCGCGAAATCCGCGTACTGGCCGGGCATCAGCGCGCCCTTGCACGCGTCTTCGTTCGAGAACCATGCACTGCCCACCGTAAAGCGGCGCAGCGCCTCCATCCGGCCGAGCCGGTTGCGCGCCGGATAGAGCGCGGTGCCGCCGACGGTACGTCCCGATACCATCCAGTACAGCGCCACGAACGGGTTGTAGCTCGCCGCGCACGTCGCGCCGGTCCCCGCGCCGACCGGCAGGCCGGCGTCCAGCATCGCGCGGATTGGCGGCGCGCGCGTGGCGGCGCCGGCGCCGTAGCGGGCCACGAAGGCCTCGCCCTGGAACGCCATCCGCGGCTGAATCGTCACGCCGCCGCCCAGCGCCGCGATCCGCGCGATGTTCGCGTCCGCGATCCGCTCGCAACGGTCGAAGCACCAGCGCAGCCCGTCGAACGGCGTCTCGCGGTCGACGGCCTCGAACACGTCCAGGAAGCGGCCGATCGACTCGTCGTGGATCGCATGCAGGCGGAACGGCCAGCGGTGACGCACGAGCAGCCGGACGACCGGGGCGAGTTCGGCTTCGAGCGACGCCGGCAGATCGCGGCGCAGGTCGAGGAAATTGCCCAGATCCACGGCCGAGAATACGAGCCGCGCACCCGCGCCGTTCGTGCGCAGGAACGCGTCGCCGCCGCCGGGCGTCATCTGCGCGATCCACTGCGCGAAGTCGTCGAGCTCCCGTCCCGCGCGTTGCGCGCCGACACTGTAGGCGATGCGCGCCGTCAGTTCGCCGCGCCGCGCGAGCTCGACGATCGCCGCGTAGTCGTCCGGATAGGCCAGCCCGTCGCCGCCGGCATCGATCACGCTCGTCACGCCGACGCGATTCAGCGCATGCAAGAGCTGCCGCGTGGAATTCAGCCGGTCGCCGCCGCCGAGCGTCGGGCCTTGCGCGAGCGCCGCCTGCAGCACGGCCGGGTCCGGGCGTGCCAGCAGCAGGCCGGTCGGCCGCCCGTGGCGGTCGCGCCGAAACTCGCCGCCGGGCGGATCGGGCGTGTCGCGCCCGTAGCCGAGCGCGCGCACCGCGGCCGCATTCAGCCACGCGCTGTCGTCCAGATGCTGGATGAACACCGGCGTATCGGGCGCGATCGCGTTCAGTTCGGCCACCGTCGGGCCGCGCTTTTCCGCGAACTGGAAGGCGGTCCAGCCCGCCGCGACGCGCGCCCACTGCGGCGCGGGCGTGCGCTGCACCTGGCGGCGCAGCAGGTCGAGCGCATCGGCGAGCGACGTCACGCCGTCCCAGCGCAATTCCATGTTGAAGCTCAGGCCGCCGCCGATCGCGCCCAGATGCGCGTCGTTCAGGCCGGGGATCGCGGTGCGCCCGTTCAGGTCGATGCGGGTCGTGCCGGCACCCGCGTGACGCAACACGTCGCGATCGCTGCCGGTCGCGACGATGCGCCCGCTCGCGACCGCGATCGCGCTGACGAACGAACGCGTGTCGTCCTGGGTCGCGATCTTGCCGTTGAAGACGACGAGGTCCGCCGCACGTGCGGAGTCCACGGCCCTAAGCACCCTGCGCCCTCCCGAGCGGCTCGGCGGGCGCGCGGCGGCCGCCCCCCGGCATGCCGTCCGGCGGCACGCGGCGAGCCCGACGTCGCGCGTCCGTATGCCGGCACGCGGGCGCCGCGCCCCCGTCGAATGCGCCGTTGCGTGCCGTGTGCGTGCGCGGCCTGTCCGCCCTGCCGTTCTCGCGCATCGTCATGCCACCGGCTGCGCCGCGTCGACGGCATCGCGCCGCACGCGCGCCCGGCTTGCCGCGGGCATCGCGTCGGGGCGGACGAAATTCTGCACGCGCAGCAAGCGGCGCACGTCGTTCGCGCGCGAATGCGGATCGAAGTGCCGCGTGAGGCCCGCGACCAGCGTCGATGCCTGCCCGGTACGTCCGCGCTCGATCAGGTGATCGGCGAGATCGAGCGTGCTGCGCAGCGCCCACATCGCGGCGCCCTGCGCGTTCGCGGTCTGGATGGCCAGCTGCAGATGACGATGGCCGTCCGCTTCGTATGCCGCCGCGAGACTCGCGGTGGCGGTGCGCGCCTGTTCGAGCGTCGCCACGCCCCTGACGCGCAGCAGTTCGGGCACGAACAGATGTTCGCCGTGCGCGCGGCAGCGCGCGAGCGTCGCGTCGAGCCGGGTGCGCGCCTCGGCCGCGCGGCCGGTGCGCGCGAGTCCTTCCGCATGCGCGGCGGTCAATGGCGCGAGCAGGCGCCGGAAGCCGCTTGCCTCGAGGCGCCGCAACGCGGGTTCGAGTCGCGCGAGCCCCGCGCCCGGATGGCCGGTCTGAATATCGAACTGTCCCGTCAGGCATTCCGCATGGGTACGCCAGATGTCGAACCCGTGCGTGTCGGATACCGATCGCAGCGTCGCGAGATAGTCGGTCGTCGCGTCGTGGTCGCCGTAGCGCATGGCGATCGGCACGGCAGCCGTGCCGAGCACGAAGCACAGCGCCAGGGCCGACGGGCCGCGGCGCGCGCCCTCCACCGCTTGCGCGGCCAGCCGCATCGCGTGCTCGGGGTCGCCCTGCAGCCACGCGAGCCGCGTGAGCATCGTGCCGCCGAACGTCGCCATGTCGACACCCAGCGCCGCCTGCGCGCACGGCGGCTCGCCCGCGCCGGCCAGTTCGGCCGTCGCGGCCTCGAGCCGCTCGCGCGCCTGCGCGTGCTCGCCGAAGTAATGCAGCGACGTCGCGACCATCGCGTTCGCCAGCAGGCACTGCGCGCGGTCGCCGCGCCGCTCGGCGGCCCGCTCGAAGCGCGTCGCGTAGCGCAGCGATTCGTGAATGTCGGACAGCGCCAGCATCGTGTGCCACAGCCCCATCAACGCGCGCGCGTCGTACGCGTCGTCGCCGGCGCGCGCCGCGAGGTCGAGCGTCCGGTCCCACATCGCGGCGGCGGCGAGCGCGTCGCCGTCCGTGTGCAGCAGCGCGGACGCATACGCCGAGCGCAGCCGCATCTCGCCGCCCGCATCGACCGGCCCGGCCGTCCCGGCGTCGATGTCGCCGAGCATCCGTCGCGCCTGCACGGTACTTTCGCGCATCCGCGCCGGCTCGAGCAGCGCGCGCGCCAGCGCGTCCGGCCCGGCCACGTCCGGCGCGGTGCCCGCCGGCTCGCCGGCGGCCGGCGGACTCACCGCGACCGCCGCCGGCGACGCGGCCGGCACGTGGGCTTGCGCTTGCGTGCGTTCGTAGTGCGCGTGGCGTTCGGCGACGAGGTCGAACTCGCCCTCGTTGCGGAGTTTTTCGAGCGCATACGCGCGTGTCGATTCGGTCAGCCGGTAGCGCGCGGAAGCGCCGTGGAATTCGACCGTCACGAGCGATTTCGCGACCAGTTCGCCGAGCACGGCGATCATGTCGGCGGCCGACGAACCGGGCTCGGCCGCGACGGCGCGCGCCGCATCGAACGTGAACGGGCCGACGAAGCACCCCATGCGCCGAAACAGTGCGCGTGCCGCCGGCTCCAGCAGCACGTAGCTCCAGTCGAACGTCGCGCGCAGCGTCTGGTGACGCGGCAGCGCCGACCGCAGCCCGCCCGTCAGCAGGTTCAGGCGGTCGTCGAGGCGCGACGCGACGACCGCGAGGCCGAGCGTCGCCACCCGCGCGGCCGCCAGTTCGATCGCGAGCGGCAGCCCGTCGAGGCGCCGGCAGATGTCGGCGATCAGCCGCATGCCGGCGGCGTCGATCCGGCAATCGGGCGCGGCCGCGCGCACCCGTTCCAGAAACAGTTCGACCGCCGGACTGCGGACGATCGCGTCGTCCGCCGCGCCGCTGTCCGGCACCGCGAGCGGGCTCACACGCACCACGGCTTCGGCCGAAATATGCAGCGGCTCGCGGCTGGTCGCCAGCACCCGCAGCGAACCCGCGCCCGCGGTCAGCGTGTCGGCGAGATCCGCGACCACGTCGACGATATGTTCGGCGTTGTCGAGCACGAGCAGGCAGCGCGCATCGGCAAGCGCTTCGCCGATGCGCTCGACGGCGGGCGCCCGGTACGTGTCGACGCCGGGCGCGATCCCGAGCCCGGCGGCGAGCGCGGCGAGCACGTCGCCGCGCGTCGACGTGCGCGCCAGCTCGACGAACAGGACACGCTCGCGCGACCGGCTGCGGACGTCGTGCGCGACCCGCGCGGCGAGACTCGTCTTGCCGATGCCGCCGGCGCCGACGAGCGTGACGACCGCCGTCCCGTCGAGCATGTCGACGATCTGCGCGATGTCGGCCTCGCGCCCGATCAGGCGGGCCGGCAAGGACGCCGCGGCCGCCCCTGCGTCGGGTGCCGCCGCGGCGGGCGGCGGCTCGGCCGCCGGCGCGTGCGCCGCGCCCGCCACCAGCAGATAACCGCGGCCGGGGACCGTCTTGATCAGGTCGCGACTCGCGCCGAGCGCCTTGCGCAGCGTCGCCACATGCACCTGAAGGCGGTTCTCCTCCACGATCAGGCCCGGCCAGACCGCGTCCATGATGTCGTCTTTCGACACGACCGAACCGCCCGCGCGATGCAGGACCTCCAGAATGTCGAGCGCACGCGCGCCGATGCGCAGCGACGCGCCCTGGCTGCGTATGTCGCGCTGCTCGAAATCCACCGACAACGTTCCGATCTGGATCATGGCCGCCTCCGGGTACCTCGGGATGACAGCCCGGTGAACGCGGCAGCTCACCGGGCAGGAAGTCCGCGTCCGGCGCGCTGGGCGCGCCGGACGAAAAATGTCGAATTCGGGATCGAGTGTAGACACACGTGTCACGAAAATCTTGAAAGATAATGCGCTGTCCGGCGACTGCCGCCGGACCCCGTGCGGCCGGCCGCCGGCGACGCGCTATACTCCGCCGGGCCGCGTGTACAGGCGTTGCAACGGGGCACGCAACGACCGCGTGCGGTCGCTTCGCCCCCGGGCGGCAGCGGACGTTTGTGCAAAATCATTTTTGAACGATCGCGCGCCCCTCTAAACTGGACCCGACATTTCGCGTGCCGAGTCCCTCCAGGAAAGCTTCATGCCAGAGCCCGCCCTCGCGCCGCCCGCCCCGTCGCCGGCGCCCATCCCGAAAGACACGCTCGGATGCGTGTCGAGCCTGCTGTCGAAGGATATCGAGCAGACCGTCGGCGGCCTGCGGCTGCATCGCAAGTGCATGCGCGACGCGTTCGTCGAGCACATCGACATGCCCGCGTGCGACCGCGGCTTCCTGGTCGGCGTCTCGCTGAACGGCGGGCACTCGCGCACCATCTACAGCCGCACGGGCGCCTCCGAGCGCCGGTTCCAGCCCCATTCGATCTACATCCGCGATTTCTCGCGGAATTTCCGGGCGGACCTGCACGGCCGGTTCGACTTCCTGCTGGTCGAGCTGCCGCACACGTATCTCGCCGGCCTCGGCCCCGAGCACGACGGCAGCGCGACCGGCGGCCTGCGCTGCCGCCCGGACGCGTGCGACCCGGTGCTCGGCCACCTCGCGCTCGCGGTGGCCGAGGGCCTCGACGCGACGGGGCCGTTGAACACGCTGTTCGTCGAGCAGGTCGGGCTCGCGATCGGCACCCACGTCGTGCGCCGCTACGGCAATCTGCGCGCACGCGACCTGCAGCGCACGGGGAACCTGTCGCCGGCGAAAGTCGCGCGCGCGCAGGAACTCCTGATGGAAAAGGCCGATCTCGGCGTGTCGATCGAGGAAGTGGCGGCCGAGTGCGAGCTGTCGCGCGGGTATTTCATCCGCGCGTTCTCGCGCACCACCGGCCGCACGCCGCACCAGTGGCTGCTCGAACAGCGCGTGATGCGCGCGCGGGACCTGATCGAAACGTCCGACATGACGCTCGCCGACATCGCGATGGCGTGCGGTTTCTCGGACCAAAGCCATCTCAGCCGCGTCTTCGTCAGGATCGTCGGCCATCCGCCCGGCGCCTGGCGGCGCGCACGGTCGCGCTGACGGGTGAAGCCGCGCTCGCGGGGCATCGCCTGAATCGTTCTGAAATCGTCCTGAAAGCCCGGCCCGCGCGCCGGCGGGCGCGCCGCCCGGCGCTAGAATGCGCACGGCATGCAACGCGACGTTGCATCCCGCATACGAGGCGATGACATGGACAAGCTCTCCGCGCTGCGCGCGTTCGTGGAAGTGGCGGAAGCCGGCGGCTTCTCGAGCGCCGGGCGGCGCCTGTCGCTCGCGGCGTCGTCCGTCGTGCGCGCCGTGGACGCGCTCGAGGCGTCGCTCGGCACCGTGCTGCTGAACCGCACGACGCGGCAGGTGACACTGTCCGACGCGGGAGCCGTGTACTACGCGCGCGCCCGGCGCGTGCTCGAGGAACTCGCCGAGGCCGACGCGCTCGTCGCCGATCGCGGCGACACGCCGTCCGGGCCGTTGCGCGTGTCGGTCCCGGTCGCCTACGGGCTGCGCTGCATTGCGCCGCACATCGCCGCGTTCGTCGCGGCCCACCCGAAACTCGATGTCGACCTGCAACTGACCGACGAGCGGGTCGACCTCGTCGCGAACCGGATCGACGTGGCGATCCGCCTCGGCGACGCGGCGCCGTCCGCGGACGTCGTCGCGCGGCCGCTCGGCACGTTCCGCCGCTACGTCGTCGCGAGCCGTGCCTACCTCGAGGCGCACGGCACGCCGTCGACGCCGGGCGAGCTCGTCGACCATGCGTGCCTGCGCTTTCACTTCGGCGTCGACCAGCAGACCTGGACGTTTGCCGACGCGCAGCGCACGACGCGGGTGATCGTCACCGGGCGGCTGAAATCGAATCACAGCGAGGTGCTGCGCGAGGCCGCGCTGGACGGCGCCGGCATCGCGCTGCTGCCCGACTGGCTGATCGGCGCGGATGTCGAGTCGGGTCGGCTGTGCCGGCTGTTCGATCGCCACGACGTCACGCCGGGCACGGCCCGCTCGGTCGTCACCGCGCTTTACCTGCCGAACCAGCGCGGCTCGAAACGCGTGGCCGCGTTCATCGATTTCGTCGCCGCGCTGGCGCGCGAACCGCACTGACGCGCGCCGCCGCGCCCGGCGCGTCACCACCCGAACTTCGCCTCCATCCCGACGTAGTCGGCATTGCGGCCGCCGAGCGCACGGATCGAGCGACCGAGCTGGAAATGCACGGCTTCCACCGCCAGCGCGACGTTCGCGTTAACGAGCCAGTCCACGCGCGCCTGCGCGTACATGCCGGTCCACGCATCGCCGCGGCCGGCCGTGCCCGGCACCGCGGCCATGCCCTGCCCGTAGATCGCGTCGGCCGTCGTCGCGCGCCACTGGAAGCCGAGCGCCGTCAGCACCGTGACGCTGCTGGCCGGCTTGAACGTCAGCGACGGCTTCACGTGAACCAGGTTGCTGTACCCGGTATAGCCGGCCAGCGTGAAGTAGTACCCGTTCGGAAACAGCGGGTTGAAGGTGCCCACGCGGCCGTCGCCGGAGTGCGTGTCGCCCGACGCGCCGTCGATCTGGATGCCGATACGCGGCGTGCCGGCCGTCTTCGCGAACGTATAGCCGCCGAGCATGCCGAACGCCCACGCGCCGATCGTCGCCTGCCCGACGTGCCCGGTCTGCAGCATCGCCTCCGCGTCCCAGTCGAATCCGGCGGCCTTGCCCGCGTAGCGCATGTCGAACACGTCGCGCCGCTCGGTGCCGGACGCGCCGGCATAACGCGCGTTGTCGCGCGTATAGCGCGACCAGTACGCGGACAGATCGCCTGGTCCGGTGCCGTTGCGCTCGATGCGCACGCCGTCGAATCGCAGGTGCCGGTTCGACACGTCGTCGAACACCGCGTCGTCGCGGTATTGCACCGGGCGCGTCGCATAGCCGATCAGCCGCCACGGGCCGATTTCGTAATCGGCCCATACCGCATCGAACGCCTGGCGCACGTTCGGGCCGTCGCGCACCGACACGAAGCGCTGCAGGTCGAACGCCATCTCCTGCCGGCCGACCCGCGCCTTGAACGTGCCGGTGCCGAACTGGCCGACGTACGCGACGAACGCCTGCTCGATATCGAGCAGGTTGCGGTCGACCGTGCCGACCGTGTCCTTGCCGAACGGACGCGCATCCGCGAACTGCACGAATGCCTGCAGATGCTCGCGATAACGCAGGTCCGCATGCACCGTCGCCCGCTCGATCACGTAGTGGTCGTCGTGCGCGGCGCCGAGGCCGAACAGCGGCGCGTTGTTCAGCTCGAAACGCTCGCGCAGGTTCGCGCCGAGCGACAGATAGGTCGACGGGTCGCCGCCGATCGGCAGGTACTTCAGCGCGTCGAACGGCTTGCGCGGCACGCACGGCGCCGCGAGCGCCGACCAGTCCTCCTGCCAGCGGTTGAACAGCACGGCCGGCCGCTTCGCGCCGCACGACGTGCCGGCGGCGTCCGTCGTCGCGGGCGCCTGAGCGCCGGACGCCGCGCCCGCGCACGTCGCGATGCCGCCGGCGAGCACGACGGACGGCAACGCGTTGCGCCACGATCGACCGATCGATCGCCGCACGCTCATTTCGACCGCGCGTGGATCTCGGCGACGTAGCCGCCCGGGAACTGCACGAGCGCCGCATCGCGGCCGTCCGACGCGAACGGCGGCACGAGCACGGTCACGCCCGCGGCCTCTGCCTGCTTCAGCGTCGCGGCGAGATCGGCCACTTCATAGCCGGTCATCTCGCGGCCGAACGGGTAAGGCAAATGGCCGTCGGTGGCGAGCACCGTCATCTTGCCGAAGCCCGATTCGATGCGGATGCGCCGGTACGTGTCGTTCGGCCGGCCGATCTCGATGCCCGGCGCGCGGCGCACGTCGGACACGATCTTGCCGTGCGAGAACGCGACGAAGTCGCGCGCGAGCTTGCTCGCGCTTTGCGGCGACACGTACACGCGGTTTTCCGGCACCGTCTGCAGCGCGTCGTAGTGCGGCGGCTCGTTGTGCCAGTACAGCTGCATGTTCACGCCGCCCGGCCAGCGGACGATCGCGTCTCGGCCGATCGGATCGGGGAACGTGTCGACCACCACGTCCGCGCCGTGCGCGCGCGCCGACTTCATCGCGACGTCGAGATCGGTAACGAGATAACCGGTGCGCTCCGCGCAGAACGGATACGGAATCGGCGTCTTGAAACCGAACACCGAGATCGTGCCGACCGGCGTGAGCACGAGCTGCGACATCGTCTGGCTCGGCGTGGGCGTGACCTGGAACACGCCCTGCTTCGACTTCTTGCCGCCGAAGGTCGCGACGAAGCTGTCGGTGAAACGGTCGAAGTCCTCGGGCGCCACGCACACGTGCGTCGTGTCGTACTGCGGGCCGACCGAGACGTTCGGCGAGCGCGCGGCGGCGGTCTGGCGCGCCGTATCGTCCAGGTGCGTCTCGTCGGCGCGCGACGGCGCGGCGGCCAGCAGCGCGGCCAGCACGGCCGTCGACGCGGCCGTCATGCGCAGCACCTGGCGCAGGTTCAATGCATTCATCGGATTCTCCTTCGTTGGGGTGGCGGGCACGGCGGCACGCCGCGCCCGGATGCAGCGTTCGGCGTCAGGCCGGTTGCCCGGCGCGGCGGCCGGAGCGAAACGCGAGGAAGCCCAGCACCGCGAGCGGCAGCGCCAGCGCCCAGAACGCGGCGTACAGATAGGCGGTCGCGCCGGCGCCCGCCCCGAGCGCGAAACTCGCGACCGGCGGCAGCGTGCGGCGCAGCCGCGCACGCGCGGCTTCCCGTTCGGCGGGTGCGGCGATCGGCACGAGCCAGTCGAACGCGTCGATCACGGCCTGCGTGACGTTGCCGGTCATGACCGTGTTCGCGACGACCGCGCGTGCCGTCAGGCGCCCGTGCGCGTTCTGAACGCCCATCGCCGCGGCGCCGAGCAGGCCGCAGACGATCGTCGCCGGCGCATCGGCGTCGGCGATCGGCGACGCGATCACGCCGGCGAGCATGAATCCGCCCAGCAGCACCGCCTGCAGCGCATACAGCGAACACGCCCGCGTGCCGTGCCCGTATGCACGGATCCGGTGATCCAGCACGCGCGCCGCCACGATCCCCGCGATGAACGCCGGAAACGCGAGCAACTTGATCGCGAGCCCTTGCCCGACCCCGGCCAGGCCGGAGCCGATCAGGATGAAGTTGCCGGTGACGTGCGCGGTGAACAGGCCGAACAGCGCGACGAAGCCGAGCGTGTCGACGTAGCCGGCGATCGATGCGAGCAGTACGTCCTCGCTCCACGCGGCGCCGGGCGCGGCCGCGCCGCTCCCCGTTACTTGCCCCGGTTGCATGACGCGGGGTCCTGCGCGGGGTTGGCGGCGCTCGCGTCCTGCACCTGCGCGGCGGGCGGGCGCATCTGCGCCTGCACGAACGGGATCGCGTGCTCGCCGACGACGATGCCGAGCAGCCCCGCCAGCGCGATCAGCGGCGGCGCGGGCGACTGCACGCGCACGAGGTAGTACAGCAGGCCGACGGCGATGCCGGCCCCCATCGAGATCAGATAAGGCATGGTCCGTTCCGGTTGCGCCGCGCGGCCCGGCGCGGCCGAATGGCGCCCGGCCCGTGCGGCGGTTCGGAAGCAAGACTAGGGAACGGGGATCTGAAAGTCATGGCGGCGAACTGAATTGTTCTGAACGCGCCGCACGGGACTGCTTTCGAACCACGGATCATGCGCGCATCGCTCGCCGACCATGGCGTCGATATTCGTCAGGGGGAAAGAGGAACGAATGATGAGAACGCCGGGCTGCTTGCGGAACGGAAGCACCCGCGCCCGCGATGCCGGCGGCCTCCGCGGCGGCCGTCGACGAGTCGCATGGCGATCTGCCTGCCGGCGGTTGCCGGATGCCGCGCAACGCGCGGCCCGTCGCGGCGAAGCCCCGGCTCGACCCAAGTCAGGCCGGTGTCGGGCAGGCGCCCGCCGCGCCGACATTCCTGCGGCCGAAACGGCGTGCCGGCATCCCCTGCATCGACGCGCCGAAGAAAGGCTCGGTGACGGAACGCGAATCGACGCAACGGCGGGCGCGCGTCCCGCCGTTTTCGTCACCCCCGCACGCGCCGCATCCTGAGCGTCGCCGACGGCGATTCGCCGAACGCCCGCTTGTACTCGATCGCGAACCGCCCGAGGTGCGCGAAACCCCATTTCAGCGCGATGTCCGTCACCGACGCGAGCCCCGGCGTCTCGTCGGCCAGCAGTTCCTCGCGCACATGCTGCAGCCGCAACTGCCGCACGAAGCCCATCGGCGTGATCCCGTGGCGATTCCGGAACCCGGCGAACAGCGTGCTCGGGCTGACGCCGGCGAGTTCGGCGAGCCGCTCGATCGTCAGCGGCTCGTCGAGATGCGCGCGGATGTATTCCTCGACGCGCCGCACGTAGAACGGCGCGAGCACCACCGGCACGTGCCGCGTGCCGGCGCGCGCGCTGTTCGGGTGGCCGTGCAGCAGCAGGTTGAGCAGCGTCGATTCGAGCTGCTCGAACGCAAGCGGATGACGCAGCGGATGCGCGTCGGTCGAGATCGCGCCGGCGAGGATCGGCAGCAACTGCGCGAGGCACGTCCCCTGCGAAGACGACAGGCTGAACGCCGGCTCGAATTCGACCGGCGCACGCCGGTCGTCGCCGAAATGCCGCTGCGCATGACGCTCCATCACTTCGCGCTCGATGCGCAGGATCACCTGCGGACAGGCATCGCCCCACCGCATCTTCAGCGGCAGCGTCGGCGAGATCAGCGACGCGATGCCGGGCGCCGACACGAAGCGCGTCGAACCGCACTCGATCTCGGCGTCGCCGCGCAGCGGGATCTGCAACAGGAAGAAATGTTCGAGCGGCCCGGGCTCGATGCTGACGCCGCCGCCATAATCGAGCAGGTTCAGCGACAGGTTGCCCCAGCGCGCGTGATGCATGCAGCTGTGCAGCGCACGCGATTCGCCGGTCGGCGTGAGCCGGTGCGGCTTGAACACGTCGGCGACGCGTGCGCGCACCTCGTCGACGTCGTTCGACTGCAGCATCAGGTTGTCGTGATTGAAACAGGCGGCGTCGGCCAGCCAGCCGGTTTCGGAAAATTGCGCCATCGAAGTTCTCCCGTCATGCTCCATCGCACTCGCGCCGTGCATCCGTTCCCCGGATCGGGGAATCCGCCGCACGATCCGGACAGCGCCCGGAGTATCCGGACAGTCCGGCCGTCAAGACACGCAAGTCCCGCGCAAACGACGCAAGAAGCGGACCGTCCGCGCATCGTAGAAAACTGTGCGGGGATTCCGCATCCGCACATACCCGCAGTCAGCCGCGCGCCTGCCCACGCGCGGCGGCCGGTGCAACAGGTTTCCGGAATTCGCGGATACCGGCCGAAGAAAGCGGATAGAAGCGCCCGTTTCGTCCGCCAATACTGGGCCCGTCACCGAGATGAACCGAATGGAGGGACACATGAAAGGACGTCACATCGAGATTCCGTCGCCGGACGGCGGCGCGTTTCGCGCGTACCTGAGCACGCCGGCCGGCGGCGCGGGGCCGGGCATCGTGCTGTGCCACGAGATCTTCGGCGCGAACGCGACGATGCGCGAAACCGCCGACTACTACGCGGAGGAAGGCTATACGGTGCTCGTGCCCGACCTGTTCTGGCGCCAGGCGCCGGGGCTCGAGCTCGGTTACGCGGCGGCCGATGTCGAGCGTGCGATGGCGCTGTATCGCGAATACGACGAGGACAAGGGCGTCGAGGACGTCGGCGTCGCGCTGGACGCGCTCCGGCAACGGCCGGAATGCACGGGCGAGGCCGGCGTGCTCGGCTACTGCCTCGGCGGCAAGCTCGCGTACCTCGCCGCGTGCCGGCTGCCGGGCGTGGCCGCGGCGGTCAGCTACTACGGCGTCGGCATCGAGCACGCGCTGGACGAGGCCGCGGCGCTGCGCGGGCGGCTCGTGCTGCAGATCGCGGGGCAGGATCGCTTCTGTCCGCCCGACGCGCAGCAGCGCATCGCCGACGCGCTGTCCGCGCGCGACGGCGTCGAGGTCTACGTGTATCCGGGTGTCGATCACGCGTTCGCCCGCCCCGGCGGCGATCATTTCGACAAGGCCGCCGCGATCATGGCCCACCAGCGCGCGATCGCCGCGTTCCGCGCCGCGCTCGGCCCGCACTACGACCTGTCCACCCTGTGGGAAACCCATCTGAAGCACGAATTCGACACGCGCAACGTCGACGCGACGATCGCCACGATGGTCGCCGAGCCGTACGTCAACCATATCCCGACGCTGACGGGCGGCGTCGGCCACGACGAGCTGAAGCGCTTCTACACTCACCATTTCGTGCATGCGAATCCGCCCGACACGACGATCACGCCGATCTCGCGCACGATCGGCGCGAGCCAGATCGTCGACGAGCTGCTGTTCTGCTTCACGCACACGACCGAGATCGACTGGATGCTGCCGGGCGTCGCGCCGACCGGTAGGCGCGTCGAGATCCCGCTCGTCGCGATCGTCAAGTTCCGCGGCGACAAGCTGTATCACGAACACATCTACTGGGACCAGGCAAGCGTGCTCGTCCAGGTCGGCCTGCTCGACCCGGCCGGACTGCCAGTGGCCGGCGTCGAAACGGCCCGCAAGCTGCTCGACGAAACCGTGCCGTCGAACGGCCTGATGCGCCGCTGGCAGGACAGCGAACCATCGGCGGGTGCGCGCTGACGCGCCCGTCCCCCACTCACTCAACGATTCCGGGAGACACCCCATGACCGCCCTTGCAGGCAAAGTCGCGATCGTCACCGGCGGCGCCACGCTGATCGGCGCCGCGGTCGCGCAGGACCTGATCCGCGTCGGCGCGCACGTCGCGATCCTCGATCTCGATGCGCAGAACGGCGCGCGCGTGGCCGACTCGCTCGGCGAGCAGGCGCTGTTCGTCGCGCTCGACATCACCGACGACCGCGCGATCGCGCATGCGGTATCGGCCATCGTCGAACGGTTCGGCGCGATCGACGTGCTCGTCAACCTCGCATGCAGCTACGTCGACAACGGCATCCAGGCGACCCGCAACGACTGGCTGGCCGCGATGGACGTCAACGTCGTGTCGGCCGCGATGCTGGCGAAGGCCGTCCATCCGCACATGGCCCGGCGCGGCGGCGGCGCGATCGTGAACTTCAGCTCGATCTCGGCGCAGTGCGCGCAGACGGGCCGCTGGCTGTATCCGACCTCCAAGGCGGCGATCCGCCAGCTCACGCGCAGCATGGCAATGGATCTCGCGCCCGACCGCATTCGCGTCAACTCGGTGTCGCCGGGGTGGACGTGGTCGCGCGTGATGGACGAGATGACGCACGGCGACCGCGCGAAGACCGACCGCGTCGCCGCGCCGTTCCACCTGCTCGGCCGCGTCGGCGATCCGTCCGAGGTCGCGCAGGTCGTCACGTTCCTGTGCAGCGACGCGGCGAGCTTCGTCACCGGCGCCGACTACGCGGTGGACGGCGGCTACGCCGCGATGGGCCCCGAACAGGCGGTGCCGGCCATTCCACGCCTGGCGGAGTGACCACGCGTCGCCACCGCTTCCCGCAACCTTCCGGCCGTCACCCGGCCAACCAAGGACATTCCATGAGACGCATCGCTATCGTCGGCGCCGGCCAGTCCGGCCTGCAACTCGCTTTCGCCCTGCTCGACCAGGGCTATCACGTCACGCTCTCGACCAACCGCGACGCCGAGCAGATCCGCACGGGCAAGGTCATGTCGAGCCAGTGCATGTTCCACACGTCGCTGCAGATCGAGCGCGACCTCGGTCTGAATGCATGGGAGGAAGCCTGCCCGGCCGTCGAAGGCATCGGCATCGCGGTGCCGCATCCGGACGGCAACGGCCGCAAGGCGATCGACTGGTCGTCGCGGCTGACGCGTTATGCGCAGTCGGTCGATCAGCGCGTGAAGATGGCCGACTGGCTCGACGGCGTCCGGCGCCGCGGCGCGGACGTGCGGATCGGCGACGTCGGTGTACCCGAGCTCGAGGCACTCGCGCGCAGCCACGATCTCGTGCTGCTCGCGGCCGGCAAGGGCGACATCGTCAACCTGCTGGGCCGCGACGACGCGCGCAGCGCGTTCGACCGCCCGCAACGCGCACTGGCGCTCACCTACGTGAAGGGCATGGCGCCGAGCCAGCCGTATTCGCGCGTGCGCTTCAACCTGCTGCCCGGCATCGGCGAGTATTTCGTGTTTCCCGCGCTGACCACGACGGGCCCGTGCGAAATCATGGTGTTCGAAGGGATTCCGGGCGGCCCGCTCGACTGCTGGGCCGACGTGAAGACGCCCGAGCAGCATCTCGACCGGAGCCTGTCGTTCCTGCGGCAATACGTGCCGTGGGAATTCGAGCGCTGCCGCGACGTCGAGCTGACCGATCCGAACGGCACGCTGGCCGGGCGCTTCGCGCCGACGGTGCGCAAGCCGTTCTTCCGGCTGCCGTCGGGCCGCACGGTGTTCGGGATGGCCGATGCGGTGGTCGTCAACGATCCGATCACGGGCCAGGGATCGAACAACGCCGCGAAGTGCGCGCACGCGTATGCCGGCGCGATCGTCGCGCGCGGCGCCGCGCCGTTCAGCGAAGACTGGATGCAGCAGACGTTCGACGGCTACTGGGCGTACGCGCAGCATGTGGTGCGCTGGACCAACTCGCTGCTCACGCCGCCGCCGCCACACATCCTCGAACTGCTCGGCGCGGCCGGCCAGCTGCCGTCGCTCGCCAAGGCGATCGTCGACGGCTTCGACGATCCGCGCCGGTTCTCGCCGTGGTGGTTCGAGCCGTCGGCCTGCGCGGCGACGATCCGCGAACACAGCGTGCGGGCGGCATGAACGACATGGAAACGATCATGACCGACCGTTCCGTCCTCGACCCGATGCAACTGCGCGCCGCGTTCGGGCAATTCCCGACCGGCGTCACCGTGATCACCACCTGCGGGCCCGACGGGCGCAAGGTGGGCCTCACCGCCAATTCGTTCTCGTCGCTGTCGCTCGATCCGCCGCTCGTGCTGTGGAGTCTTCGCAAGGTCGCGCCGAGCCGGCCGGATTTCGTCGCGGCCACCCACTTCGCGATCAACATCCTCGCGCACGACCAGATCGACCTGTCGCGCCGTTTCGCGACGCCGAGCGCCGACAAGTTCGACGGCGTGCCGCATGCCGAATCGGACAGCGGCGGCGTGCCCTGCCTCGACGGCGCGAGCGCGCGCTTCGTGTGCCGCAACGTCGGCCACTACGAAGGCGGCGATCACCTGCTCTTCATCGGCGAGATCGAGCAGTTCGACGCATTCGGCAAGGCGCCGCTCGTGTTCCATGCGGGCCAGTATCGCGCGATCGCCGATCATCCCGATCTTTTACGCACTATTTGATTAGTCATCCATAAAAATACCCAGGAGGTGGTGAACATGAAACTCGGCTCTCGCCTGCTCGTCGTCGCAGGCCTCGCGATCGCCGGCATCGCCGGCAGCGCGCCGGCCCACGCGGCCGACCTGCCGTCGGTCAACCTCGGCATGACCAGTTTCCTCGACGGCATGCCGCCGGCCGGCTCCGGCTGGTACGGCACGCAGTACCTGCAGTACTACACGGCCGGCCGCGTCAACGACAATGCCGGCAACAAGGTCGGGCTGCCGAAGCAGGACATCGACCTGTTCGCGGGGCTGAGCCAGCTCGTCTACCAGTCGCCGCTGACGTTCGCGGGCATGCACCCGGGGCTCGACGTGATCCTGCCGTGGATCGCATCCGCGCGGACCGACGACGGCATCGGCAACGTCGCGCTGAATGCGCGCGCCGGGTTCGGCGACCTGCTGATCGGCCCGTTCATCCAGTTCGACCCGGTGATGGGCGCGCAGGGCCCGCGTTTCGCGCAGCGCGTCGAGTTCCAGTTCATCGCGCCGACCGGCGCGTACGATCCGGCGCGCGCGATCAACCCGGGCAGTCATTTCTGGTCGTTCGACCCGTACTGGGCGGCCACGCTGTGGCTCACGCCGAAATGGACCGTGTCGTGGCGGCTGCACTATCTGTGGAATGCGACCAACCATCGGCCGGCCGCGTCGCTCGGCCCCGACGTGACGTCGACGCGGGCCGGCCAGGCGATCCACGTGAACTTCGCGACCGAGTATGAAGTGCGTCCGGGCCTGCGACTCGGGCTCAACGGCTACTGGCTGCGCCAGACCACCGACATGCAGGCAAACGGACAGGACGTGCCCGGCACGCGGGAAGCCGTGTTCGCGATCGGGCCGGGCGCGATGTATAGCTTCTCGCCGCACGACCACCTGCTGTTCAACACGTACTTCGAGACCCATGCGCGCAACCGGCCGCAGGGGACGCGGCTGGTGCTGCGCTACGTGCATCACTTCCAGTGACGTAGGGCGCCCCGGCGCGTCGATGCGCGACACGCCGCTTCAATGGTTAGCAGTAGGGGGCAACCGTGAAGGCGGTGGACTACGGCTTGTTCCATGGCCGACCATGGGTCCAGGATGCGTTGACGCCGCTATGGTCGACCTGTCTCGCGGCGCCGCCTGGGGAGGGAGCCTCCATGAAGCCTGTTGCCGTGCCGGCCGACGGCGGTGTCGGGGCCGGCACGTTCATCCTGTGCAGCGCGGCCGGCGTCATGCCGGCTCGCCGCTCACTGCGCGATGCCCACGAACGTCGGCAGCAGCACGCGATAGACGTGGATCATCGCCGGCCCGAGCAGCACCAGCATCAGCGCGGGGAAGATGCAGAAGATCAGCGGAAACAGCAGCTTCAGCGCGATCTTCGCGGCCCGCTCCTCCGCGCGCATGCGCCGCCGCGTACGCAGCATGTCCGACAGCACGCGCAGCGATTCGCTGATGCTCGTGCCGAAGCGATCGGCCTGGATCAGCATCGCGCAGAACGACTCGATGTCTTCCACGCCGGTGCGCAGCGCGAGATTGCGCAGCGCGGTTTCCTTCGTGAAGCCGGAGCGCATCTCGAGCAGCAGCAGGTCGAGTTCGCTCGCGACCACCTCGCTGCTGAACCGCAGCTCCTCGCTCACCTTCATCAACGCCGCGTCGAGCCCGAGCCCCGCTTCGACGCACACGGTCAGCAGGTCGAGCGCATCGGGGAAATCCTCGAAGATCTTCTGCTGGCGCACCTTGATCCGCTGCGACAGCACGATGTTCGGGATGTAGTAGGCGATACAGGCGAGCACCACGAGGATGGCCGACAGCAACGCGCGCTCGTCGCCGAGCGACGTCGTGATCAGCACCGGCAGCACCGCGCACGGCAGCGCGAGCGCCGCCACCGTCTTCGCGGTGAAATACAGCGCGGCCGCACCGGGGTTGCGCCAGCCGGCATTCATCAGCCGGATGCGCAGCGGCGAATTCTCCCAGCCCTCCTTCGGCACCGACAGCTTCGAGATCGGGGTGGACAGCTCGACCAGCTTCGCGACCCAGCGCGACGTCAGGTCGTCGTCGCCGCCCGTGCCTGTACCTGGGCCTGCGACGGCGCCCGCACCGGCGCCGCCGGCCTGCTGGATCCGGCGCTGCAGGTTGCGCGGCGCGAACAGCAGCATCGCGACGAGCACACCGCCGGCTACGAAGATGAACAAGCCGCCCAGCATCACGGCCTGGACCACGCTCAGGTTTTGCATGACAGCCTCGCTACGGTTCGTTATTCGGCTCGCGCGTCAGACGCGAATGCGGACGATGCGGCGAATCCAGAACAGGCCGAACGCCATCGACACCAGCATCGTGCCGACCATCCGGATCCCGGCCGGATCCTCCCAGAGCACCGACAGGAATTCGCGGTTCAGCAGCGCCATCACCGCGGCGGTACCGAACGGCAGCAGCCCGAGAATCCACGCGGACAACCGCCCTTCCGCCGACAGCACCCGCACCTTGTCGAACAGCTTGAAGCGTTCGCGGATCAGCGCGCCGATGCTGTCGAGCAGCTCGGCCAGGTTGCCGCCCGTCTCGCGCTGGATCAGCACCGCGATCACGAAATAGCGCAGGTCCTGCACCGGCACGCGCGTGGCGAGGTTCATCAGCGCGTCGTGCAGCGACACGCCGTAGTTGACCTCGTCGAACGTGACGCGGAATTCGCCGCCCATCGGATCGGGAAACTCGTCGCCGACCATCCCGAGCGTGCTCGTGAACGAGTGGCCGGAACGCAGCGCGCGCGAGATCATGTCGCAGATGTCCGGCAACTGCCGCTCGAGCTTGCGCAACCGGCGCCCGCGGCAGCGCATCACGTACATCAGCGGCAGGCAGCCGGCCAACAGCGCGACCGGCAGCGCGGCGAGCTGCATGCGCGTGGCGACGCTCGTCGTGAACCATGCGAACGCCGCGAACACGGCACTGAGCACGATCAGCTTCGGCAGCGTCCAGTCGAGGCCCGATTGCTGGATCACGAGATCGAGCGCGTGCACGCGCGGCACGCGCAGCAGCATCCGGTCGAACGGCCTCGACTCGTCGAGCATCCGCTTCTTCAGGATCGACAGCCGCTCCTGCTGCACGCTGCCGCCGGCCGACATCGCGCGAATGCGCGATTCGATCCGGCGCGCGGCGGAGCCGTGCCGCGCGTTCCACCATTGATACGCCCCTTCGACGGTCAGCACGACCGCGACGAAGGTGAGAATCACAAAACCGTAAAAGATCGTGTTCATGAAGCCTCCCCGGCAGCAAACGGCGCGCTGTGATCAGTTCGTCTCGTACCGCTGGGACGGGTCGTAAAGCGAATCCGGCAGGTTGATGCCGAACGCCTGCAGCCGCTCGACGAACTTCGGCCGCACCCCGGTCGCGCAGAAGTGGCCGCGTACCGAACCGTCGCGGTCCACGCCCGTGCGCTTGAACGTGAAAATCTCCTGCATGTTGATGATGTCGCCTTCCATCCCGGTCAGTTCCTGGATGCTGACGATCTTGCGCTTGCCGTCGGTCAGCCGCGCGGCTTGCACGACCACCGAGATCGCCGACGCGATCTGCTGGCGCATCGTCTTCGGCGGCAGCGACAGCCCCGCGACGCTGATCATGTTCTCGAGCCGCGTCAGCGCGTCGCGCGGCGTGTTCGCGTGGATCGTCGCGAGTGACCCTTCGTGGCCGGTGTTCATCGCGTTGAGCATGTCGAGCGCTTCGGCGCCGCGCACTTCGCCGAGGATGATCCGGTCGGGCCGCATCCGCAGCGCGTTGCGCACCAGCGTGCGCTGCGTGATCTCGCCCTTGCCCTCGATGTTCGGCGGGCGCGTTTCGAGCCGCAGCACGTGCGGCTGCTGGAGTTGCAGCTCGGCCGCGTCCTCGATCGTCACGATGCGCTCGTTGCGCGGAATGTAGCCGGACAGGATGTTGAGCAGCGTCGTCTTGCCGCTGCCGGTGCCGCCCGACACGAGCACGTTCACCTTCGCGCGCGACAGCGCGTCGAGCAGCTCGGCCATCGGCGGCGTCAGGCTGTGGAAGCGCACCAGATCGTCCATCTTCAGCGGATTGACCGCGAAGCGCCGGATCGACATCAGCGGCCCGTCGATCGCGGACGGCGGGATGATCGCGTTCACGCGCGAGCCGTCGGGCAGCCGCGCGTCGACCATCGGGCTCGATTCGTCGATGCGGCGCCCGACGCGCGACACGATCTTCTCGATCACCTTCATCAGGTGCGCGTCGTCGTAGAACGTCACGTCGGTCAGCTCGAGCTGGCCGCAGCGCTCGACATACACCTGGCGGTACGTGTTCACGAGGATGTCGGAGATCCCGGGGTCGCGCAGCAGCGCTTCGAGCGGGCCGAAACCGAACATTTCGTCGTACACGTCGATCGCGAGCTGCCGGCGCTCGATGTCGTTCGCGGGCAGCCGCTCCTCGTCGAGGATGCGCGCGATCAGCGCGCCGATCTCCATGCGGACCTGATCCTGCGGCATCCGCGACAGGCGTTCGAGTTCGACGCGCTCGAGCACGGTCAGGTGAATTTCGCGGCGCAGCTTCTGGTAGGCGTCGCGTACCGACGAATGAGCCGGACCAGCCGGTTCGCTGCCTGCCGACAGCGGCTGGGCCCGGTGCAAGGACATCTGTTCGCGCAATGACATGATGGTTCCCCGGAAGAATTACATGGACTTGAGCTTCGGCGTGGCCTTGCGGCCGAACAGCCGGGACATCAGCGGTTCGCTGGGCGCCACGCTGCGTCCCGCGCGCGTTTCGCCGTCGACGAGTTGTTTCGCGCAGGCCTGCAACGCGCGCGCGACCGCCGTGCCGCGCGCGAGCCGCGACACCGGATGGCCCTGGTTGATCGCTTCGAGCACGGTATCGGCGTCGTCCGGAATCGTGCAGGCGGCATGCAGGCCGAGCACTTCCTCGAGCGCCGTGCGGGTCCGGTCGCTCGCGCGCGTCGCGCGGTTCACGATCAGGCGCAGCTGGTCGGTCGAGTAGCCGAGCGACACGAGGATCTCCAGCAGCCGGCGGCCGGCGCGCACGTGCGGCATCGCGGGCTGCAGCACGATCTGGATCTGGTCGCTGCGATCCAGCGCGACCATCGACAACGGATTGATGCCGACCCCGACGTCGAAGATCACGAAGTCGTAGCGCGGCGCGGCGACGCCGAGGATCCATTCGAGTGCATCCTCGCGCATCTCGGCGGCCTTGACCGGGTCGCCGGCGCCCGCGAGCACGTGAAAGTTCTCCGTCACGTGCGCGACGCTCGCGTCGAGAAACGCGCTGTCGAGCCGCTCGATCTGCGCGCATAGCTGCGGCAGCGTCGACGGCGGGGTTTCGTCGCTGACGAGGAAAGCCGCGTCGGCGAACTGCTGGTTCAGGTCGATCAGCAGCACGCGGCGCTTGAAACCCTCGGCGATCTCGAACGCGACGTTGCTGGCCGCGAAGCTCGTGCCGGCCCCGCCCTTGCACGACATGAACGACACGATCCGCGTATCGTCGCTGTCGCACCGCGTGCTTTGCGCGGCGGCGCGTTCGAGCGCGTTGCCGAGCGCCTGAGGATCGATCGGCCATTGCAGCACGTCGCGCGCGCCGGCGCGCATCGCGTCGAGCAGCACGTGCGGCGACGCATCGGCCGTCACCAGGATGCAGGTCAGGTTCGCATGCGCGCGGCAGATCCGCTCGATCGCCGACAGCTCCGACGGATCGAGCGACGTGCCGTCGACCAGCAGGATGTCGAACGCGTCGAGCCCGTCGGTACGATGCTCGATCTGGGACGGGCGCCCGGTCGCGCGCGTCGCGCGATAGCGTCCGCAGTCGGCCACGAGACGCGCGATCTGCGTGAGCCGCGCGGTATCGTCGGAAGCTACGAGGATGTTGATCATGTCGTGTGCCTCGTTTGTTCGGTCAGTTGCAGGCGGTGCCGCCCGTCGAGGACGTCAGGCTCTCGCGCGGCAGCGTCGTCGTGAACGGCGGCATCCTGACCGTGACGTTCACGAACGGGATCATGGTCTTGACGGTGACGTTGGTGACGCTGACGGTCACGAACGCGCACGAGTTCACGTCGCAGCTCGCCGGCGAGTAGTTCACCGACACGTTCGCGTTCGACAGCAGCGGCATCAACGACCTCACGCGCTTCGTGACGCCGGCCGCGTTCACGTCGCACACCACCGCCGTGCGTGCGCCCAGACGCACGGCCTCGCTCGCGGTGTTCCAGTAGAACAGCACGCGGCCGAATTCGAAGATGCCGATCAGCAGCATGATCAGGACCGACGCGATGAGCCCGAACTCGACGATCGCCGAGCCGCGTTGACCGCGCCGGCGCGACAGCGGAACATGGCGCGCGTTCATGACACTTGCCTCATCACGGTGACGATGTTGTTGAAGGTGATCGACGGCAGCCACGGGTACGCGGGAATCGGCTGGTACCGGTAGCCCTTGATCTTCACTTCGACGACGTTGATCGCGCCCGTCGCCGTCCCGCTTGCCGCGTTGTTGTTCGAGTCGTAGGTCGGCAGGTTCGCGAACTGCGCCGGATCGGATGCGTCGCCGCAGCCGGTCGTGCGCTGCGCGTCGCAGATGGTCACCATCGACGTCGTGAGCCCCGGCACCAGCTCCGTGCCCGACGAACCGCACGTCGTGCTGCCGTAGACGACGAGACACTGCGCCTGCGACACCGGATACGCGCTGTCGGTCGGCAGCCAGACCGACAGGTAGCGCGCCGCGTCGCGCGTCGCCTTGGTCAGCGTCTCGTACTGGTAGATCGCGCGGCCGAACTCGGCCACGCCGGTCGCGAGCATGACCATCGGCATCAGCACGAGCGCGAACTCGACGGCAACGACGCCACGGGTACGCGAACGGCACAACGGGAGCTTGTTCATGATCGCCTCGCTATTGAACGAGCATCGGAACCTGGGTCCCCGATGCACTGCCGCTGCCGGGTAATCCATGCGTCGCGCACGGGCTGTTGCCGGACACCGACGAGCCGAGGTATTCGAGGTGCGCCACGACGGCGCCGCTGCCGGCGCTGAACGGCAGCGGATCGAGCATCAGCACGCAATCCCATTGCGTGACGTGTACCTTCCCGCTGTTTCCCTTCAGCGTCGAGCAGTCGCCTTCCGGCGCGAGCGCGACGCGGCGGTCGCCGCCGTAGGTCGGGTAGTTGCTCGCCGTGACCGTGCCGTTGGTGGAAATCCCGCTTCCCGACGGCGGCGCGCCGTCGCCCTGGTACGGCTTGAAATTCGCGCGGTCGGTAACGAACTGCGTGTAGGCGTCACCCTTGATGCCAGCCGTTCCCGGCGGCCCGTAGTTCGGCCCGACGTACGCATAGCCGCTGAAGTCCGGCTGACCGCTCGAGCCGTTCGCGCCGTTCGTGTAGATCCCGAAGCGCGTATTCCACGCGCGCAGCGACGCCGACTTCAGGCCGGTGGTGCTCAGGTCGGGCGGGCTCGTGATGTTGCAGGTGTTGCCCGACAGCTCGCCCGCGAGCGTCGTCTCGTTCGTCGAGCCGTCGAGCGCCGCCCAGCCGAAGTTGCCGGGCCCGTAGGTCGACGACGAACCGGACGGCGACGAGATCCAGTCGCCGACCTTGTAGGCCGGATCGGACGGGCCGCGGCACACGAACACCGGAATCGCGCAGGTGGTCTGCCCGCCGCCGACCGTCGCGATCGCGCTCGCCGAGACTTCCGCCGCGTTCGCGAGCTTCATGCCCGGCAGCACGTTCAGCACCTCGATGAACCAGTGCGCGATGTTGCTCAGCTTGGCCGTGCATTGCACGTACTTCATGTTCGCCGGCGTCGTGACGGCGTTCTTCGTCAGGAACGGGTTGGTCAGCGAATCGCTGAACGTGACGTTCGCGTTCGTCGACATCTGCACCGCGTTGTTCTGGAAGAACACCAGATTGAGGTGGCCGGCGGCGATGCCGTCGGCCTCGGCCACCGACAGGCTGATGGCCGACGTCAGGTCACGCGCAGCCGACAGCGCGCACGCATCGGCGCTGTTCTGCAGCTCGCTGCGCGTGACGTACAGCTTGCCGAGATCCAGCGCGAGACCGACGAACCCGATCATCACCGCCAGCGCGAGACCGACGATGATCGCGACGGCACCGCGCTGGCGATGCGGGCCGCGACGCGTGACTTTCGGATGACGTGCTGCGCTGTTCATGGCGTTCTCCCTGAGCATGCCGTCGTTACTGGGTGGCCTTGCCGATGCCGATCACGAACGCATTGGCGGGCGGCACGGTCTGCTTGAACGACCTGTCGTAGTTGTCGAGCGCGGCCGCGGCGGCGCTGCCGTCGACGCCCGGCGCCGAGGCCGCGTGTTCGGCGGCATGCGGGTCGATGATCTGGGCCTGCATCACGGTGCGGACCGAGTCGCCGAAGCGGCTGTCCCACACCGGTGTCGACGACATGCAGCCGGCAAGCGCGAACGCGAGCGGGACGGCGAGCGCCGCGCGGCGCACGAATACGAGGTAGGCGGTTTTCATGAGTGTCCCCTTGACGGGTTTCAACGATCGGTGGACTCGGGTGCCGCGCTCACGCGCGCAACCTGCGCCCGCGCTGCGACCGGGATCCGGTGCCTGGGCCGCGCCGCCGGCTGGGCCGGCGTGTCGGGGCCGGCCGTCGCGAGACGCGCGGCGGCGGCCTCGATGCGCGCGATGCGCGCGGCGTCCGACGTGCCGGACAACGGTGCGGCGGCCACCACCGGCGCGGGCACCTGCTGCGGCTCGGCCAGCACCGGCTGCTGCGCATCGGCGCCTTGCGGCGCGCGCGGTGCGGGCAGCGCGGCGGCCGGACCGGCGGGCGCTTCCGATTGCGGCGCCGGTGCGGGTGCCGGCGCCTGGGCCGGTGACTGCGGTGCGGCGGCTGCGCCGTTCGCGGGTGGCGTGCCTGCCTTGCGAACCCCGCCGCGGCCTTCCATGTTGCCGGTCGCATAGACGTCGGCTTCGTTCGGCTTCGAGAAGCTGTCGGTCGGCAGCGCGACGTCCGCGGTCTGCAGCGGCTTCACCAGGTGCGGCGTGATCAGGAAGATCAGCTCGGTGCGATCCTGCTGGAACGACGTGCTGCGGAACAGCGCGCCGAGCACCGGTACTTCGCCGACACCCGGGATCGCCTTCAGCGCACCGGTCGCGTTGTCCTTGATCAGCCCGCCGATCGCGAACGATTCGCCGTCGCTCATCTGCACCGTCGTCGACGCGCGCCGCGTCGTGATCAGCGGCAGGATCGACGTGCCGCCGATGTTGGTCGCGCTCAGCGTGACGCCCGTCTGCGACAGCTCCGACACTTCCGGCGCGACCTTCAGGCTGATCCGGCCGTTCGCGAGCACCGTCGGCGTGAACTTCAGCGCGACGCCGAACTCCTCTTCCTGCAGCGTGATCGACGACGTGCCGTTACCGCTGCTTTGCGGGATCGGGATGAAGATCTTGCCGCCCGCGAGGAACGTCGCTTCCTGGCCGCTGATCGTCACGAGATTCGGCTCCGCGAGGATCTTGACGAGGTTGTCGGTGTTCTGCGCGTCGGCCGCGATGCTGAACGGCTTGTTGTTCGCCTTGTTGAAGACGGCCCCGCTGGCGACGCCCGCGAGCAGGTTGCTGACCAGCGCGCCGCTCCACGAACCGAACCCGCCCTGGATGTTGAACGCGCTGCCCATCTGGTTGATCAGCGTCTTCGACACCTCGGCTACCTTCACCTCGAGCATCACCTGCTGCGGGGACGTGACGTTCAGCATGTTCAGCACGCCGCCGCCGCCCTTGCCGCCCGCGGCGGGATCGCCGGCGCTGTCGCCGTAGGCGCGGGCAATCTGCACGGCCTGCTGCGCGGCCTGCGAGCTCGACACGGTGCCCGCCAGCACGATCGTGCCGGCCGCGGTCGAGACGTGGATGTCGCGCTCGCCCGGCATCAGTTGCAGCAGCGACGCCTGCAGGCCGCCCGCATCCGCGCCGACCGCGACGTCGATCACGCGGCACGCGCCGCTCTTGCCCTGCACGATCATGTTGGTCGTGCCGACCGCGAGCCCGAGGATGTACAGCGTCTGCGGCGACACCATGGTGGCCTGCGCAACGGCCGGATTGCCGATCGTCCGATTGCGGACCGGCTCCGGCATCGGCACCAGCAGCGACTTGCCGAGCGGCACGCTGACGCTGGTCGACTCGCGCACGGCGCCGACGCAGTTCGGCCCGCGCAGCGGCCCCGCCGACGCGGCGGGCGCGGCGGCCGGCACCGGCCCCATGCTGATCGTCATCTGCATCGGCCCCTTGCCGACCGCGGCCGGCGCGCTGGCGCCGCCCTTCGTCAACGCGGCCGACTCGACGCCTTCCTGCGCGAGTGCGCCATAAACGGTCAGCCATCCCGAACAGAGGATCGCGGCCATCATCGTGCCCCGTGCGACGCGCGTCCGCAGTGGGCCGGTACCTGTGCATTGCGGTTTGATCTTCATTTCGTCTGATCCCCCGAGAGACCGGCGCCGTGCCGGTTATCGACTTCCCAGGCCGCCGCGCGTGGCCGGCGGCCAATCTGTTGGTCTGGCTGGTTTGATCTGCTTCAGAAACACTCGACGCTGCCCTTCACGCCCGTCAGCACGCCGACGCAGTCGCGCCGTGCTTCCGGCGCCGCGTGCGATGCGACGTGCACGCGCACCGGCCGCACGTGGGCGGGAGGCGGCGGCGCGTCGGGCACGGGTTCCTTGCCCAGCAGCGTCAGCTTGGTCGCGCCGCCGGTGTTCAGCGTCTTCTGGTCGACCTGGTTGCGCAGCACGAGCGACAGCGTGCCGACGCTGCGCGCGAGGTCGAGCCGTTCGGCCTGGTCGGGCGTGACTTCCAGCGTCACCGCGTTGACGACCTTCGGTGCGGTGTCGTCGCGGCTGACCTGCTGCGCGACGGCCAGCACGAGGATGTGTTCGAGCACGATCTTGGAGATGCTCTGCCCGTCGGTCTTGCCCTGTTGTTCCTGCGTGTTGACGATCACGTCGACGTAGTTGCCCGGCAGCGCGAAGCCCGCGACGCCGACCACGTCGTTCACGCGCACCGTGATCGCGCGGCTGCCGTCGGCGATCACCGCGGACAGGCCGCCCTTGGTGCCGACGGGCGCGAGCTTCGACTCGATCACCGGCTCGCCGCGCGCGAGGCTGGTGCGCACGACGCGCCCTTCGAGCGCCTTCGTGTCGGTGAACGCGCCGGTCGGCACGCTGCCCGCCGGCCAGCTGACCATGTGGATCTGGTTCGGCCCGAGCGGTTCGCCCAGGTTCAGGTCGGTGGTGGCCACCGCGACCGGCGTGACCGAACTCGTGGATGTCTGCACCAGCCAGTGGGACGCGAAGACGACCGCGGCAAGACCCGCGACCATCGCGACGACCAGCATCATGACCGCTCGACTGTTTTTCATGGCAATGCTCCTCGACGAATCGTGAAAGGATCGGCTCAGCCGGTAATGAACGTGCGGCCGCCGCGCTCGATGGGCGGCGGATGGCCGCCGTCACGTTCGGGGGCCGCGCCGAAATAGCTCGCCCAGGCGTCGTACAGCGCGTCGTGCGTCACTTCGGGCGGATCGCCGCGATACCGCGCGCCGGCGGCCACGAGTCGCAGCAGGTCCGCCGGGAAACAGGCGAGAAACGCCTTGCCGGTCGGCAGGTGCAGCCGATGCAGCAGGTAATCGAAGGCATCGCTCGCCGACACCAGCCCGAGCGACGCGCAGGCCGCTTCGTACACGGCACGGTAGTCGTCGATCGACATCGGGCCGACATGCAGCTTCGATCCGAGGCGGCGCAGGAACGCGTCGTCGCAGAACTGTTCCGGCGCCAGGTTGCTCGAGAACACCGGCCACACGTCGAACGGCATCACGAAGCGGTTGCCGGATTCGAGCGTCATGAAATCGACGCCGCGGTCGAGCGGGCGCAGCCAGCGATTGAGCAGGTCGCGTGGCTCGACGCGCTGGCGGCCGAGATCGTCGACAACGTACATGCCCATGTTGGCTTTCATGTGCGGGGGCGCCTGGTAGAAGCCGGCGGCCTCGTCGCGGCGCAGGTCGAGCTCGTCGAGCGTCAGCTCGCCGCCCGACATCACGACCGGCCGCGCGCACAGGCGCCAGCGACGATCGACCGACCGGCTGCCGGGCGACTGCCCCGCCTCGACATGCACGAGCGGGTCGTAGACCTGGATCACTTCGCCGGCCGCGCAGATCGCATGCGGCACCGGCACGCGGCCGTGCATCAGCGAGCCGAGCCGCTCGGCGAGGAAGGTCTTGCCGCTGCCGGCCGGGCCGTAGATCAGCAGCGGACGGCCGGCGTTCAGCGCCGCGGCCGCCGCATCGAGCACCGACGTGTCGATCACGATCCCTTCGAACGCGGCCCACACGTCGCTCTGGCCGATGTGCAGCTTGCGGACCGAATGCGCGCTCACGCATTTGAGATACGCGTCGAGCGTCACCGGCGCGGGGCCGCTGTAGCCGCTGCGTGCCCGTTCCTCGAGCGCGAGCACGCGGCCCGCGTCGGTCAGGCGGAACGTCACGTCGAGATCGGTCGCGCCGCGATGGGTCAGCTCGACGAGATGCTCGCGCACCAGGAACGCGAAGACCTCGTCGAGCACCGCGAGCGGCAGGCAGTGCCGCTCGACCAGGTCGCCGTACGACGGGCGACCGAGTACCAGCGTCGACTTCAGCACGAGCCCGGCGACGAACGTCATGCTCAGCCCGGTTTCCTCGAGCGTGCGCGGCGCCGCCGGCAACTGCGTGCCCAGTTTCGTATGGGCCTCCCGCGACGGCAACGGATCGGGCAGGTGCGCCACCTGCGCGTCGCGTCTCGGTTCGGTATGGTTCGTGTTCATGATCGCTCCGTCCTCGTTGCCTGTGCGTCGCGCTATGCGCACGACGCGAACAACATGCCCAGCGTGCCGGCCGCGATCGCGACGCCATACGGCAGCGTGCCGACCGAGGCGATTTCCACGGAGCCGCCGGCGGCCTCCGCGTGCGCCCCCTGCGAACGGCGCGCGATCAGCACGCGGACGTTCGCCCACATCTGGCGCATCCGGCCGCGCAACAGCGCGAACGCAACGGCGCCGATCCCGCCGGCCAGGAACGTGGCCAGCACGATGTAGAACGTCATTTCCGCCCCGACCCACGCGCCGATCGCGAGCATCAGCTTCACGTCGCCGGCCGCCATTCCGCGCAACAGGTAGAACGGCAGCAGCAGGCCGAAACCGGTCGCGGCACCGGCGAGCCACGCGAGTGCGCCGGCCGGCAAGCCGTGCAGCATGCACTGCGCAACCAGCGCGCCGACGAGCCCGACCGCGACGAGACGGTTCGGAATGCGGCGAGACGCGATATCCGTGCTGGCCGCCGCCACCGCGAGCAGCGTCACGCACAACGGAATCGGGTAAGGCGGCGCAACAGGTAGCATGGCGAACCTCTCGGGTCGAATTCGTCGAATCAGGAAACCATTGCCAGCGCGGTGGTGACCGCGGCCGTCACGGCCGCTGCAATCACCTCGTACGTATCGGCAAGCGAGCCTTTCAGCGTGACGACGCTGCCGAGCACCGCGGTGGCGAACATCGCCGCGAGCAACGCGTATTCGATCGACGTCACGCCCTGCTCGTCGACGATCCAGCGACGGACGGCACGCATCGTGGCTGCCATGATGGTCTCCGGTTCCAGGTTGACTGAATGGCCGGGGACGGCTCGAGCACTGCACCGGCCGAGCCGTCCGCGGCACGGTCCATCAGATACCGGCAACCGCGGAATCCAGGTCGGCCGCGATCGTGCTGAACACGGTCTTCAGGTCCTTCCCGATGGTCGACAGCGCCAGGATGATGCCGACGGCGATCAGTGCGGCGATCAGGCCGTATTCGATGGCGGTCACGCCGTCCTCGTCGCGAACGAAACGGCCGGCTTGTTGAATGAACTTGGACATGGTGAATCTCCTTTCGTGGTGACTTTCAAAACCCTCGAGCACCGGCTGGTCGGATGACCGTGCATCGATACGTCGAGGCAGGTTGTTGATGCCGTGTGGTGCCGACGAACGAAGCGGGCGAGCCGTTCGCCGTACCGTCCATCAGATGCCCGCTACTATCGAGTCCAGATCCGCCGCGACCGTGCTGAACACCGTCTTCAGATCCGTACCGATCGTCGTCAGCGCGACGACGATGCCGATCGCGATCAGCGCGGCGATCAGGCCGTATTCGATGGCCGTCACGCCTCGCTGATCCCGGATCAACCACGCGATCTTTTCGATGATTCTTGACATGAGTACTCTCCTTTCGGACTGCTATTGAATTCCCTTCGTCGATCGCGACGTCGGGGCGGGCACCACCGGCACTACAAGAAAATCGAAACGCGACGCTCAGCGGCGGGAACGGGGATGCACACCGTCGTCCGTGCGAACGGGAATCAGTGAAGCGGAGCGCGAGAGAGGCGGATACGGAGCGACCATCCGGATGAACCGGGCTGGCCGGGCGACCGGAACGGCACGACGGCCATTCGACGCATGGAATCCAGTTGACCGGGAAACGAATGCCCGGCAAATCCGCAATATGTTTTTAACGCGGATTGCGAGCCGCGATGTGCTGTGGTCTTTCATTTTTATTCCCCGTCTGCTGCCATGCCGATGTCTTATTGCCCTGAAGATTCCGGGTCTGATAAGTCGATCGACGATCGTTTGCGCGGTTCGTCGACCTGGCGCTGTGTATTCCCCTGCGCGCTCCGGTCATTTTTTCCGCATGTGGCGCCGAGGCCGGTTCCATGTGTCTGCCTTCAGAACCGCCGGTCGCCACATCGTCGACTGCCGTGCCAACGCTTACGCAAAGAGCAGGCCATGCTCAGCGAAATCGAGGCGTGTCAAGGGTTCCAGCGATGTCGGCCTTCCCCTGACCCAGGCCCGATGACCGATATGTTTCAAATTTGAACGATCCGGGGACGCCGGTGCGGCTGGTCCGAATGTCGGTCGTCGCGCTGCACAAAGGCCGGAAAAAATTTCGTTGGGACTTTCCCGGACGCGGTAAGCCGGTCGCGTGCCGCGCGTTCGGCGGGCTGCAACGCCGGTAAAAATCGCGGAATGTTTCACGCCGGAAACATGAAACCCGATCGCGTGGATTTCTCATACCTGAAAACGGGGTTTTCAAGCCCGTTATTCGACAGTCCCCATATCGTCTGCCAGTGCGTGGTTTGCATCGCGCGATTTTTTCTTCAACAATGAATTCACCGGACAACGCGGTTTCAACGCGATTCGATCCGCAGGCACGACAACATCAGACGGCCGCGACAGACCACGCAGCCACCACGACATACGGGGCATCATGTACACAGCCAATCGTGAAACGCGCGATCGCGCCGTCCGCTGCGCTCAATGGCTGACGGCGGACCGGATCATTCCGTACAGCTGCGTCATGCTGATGCTCTTCGCCGCGCTGCTGGTGGTGTGGGGCGTCGTGACCGACGGCTTCACGTCGAGCGCCATCGCCCGTCCGGGCACCGACTTCTCGGTCTTCTGGACTGCTTCCCATCTCGTGTTGCAAGGCCATGCCGCATCGGCCTACGACCCTTCGTCATTCGTGCAGGCCGAGTTCGCGCACTTCGGTGCGTTTCTTCAACACCGGCCGCTTCCCTGGCTCTATCCGCCGACGATGCTGCTGTTCATCGCGCCGGTTGCCCTCGTGCCTTTCCTGCCCGCTTACTTCCTCTTTTTCGCGGGCAGTCTTTTATGCTATGCGTTCGCCGTCTCGAGGCTGTCGGGATTGCGCGCGCACCTTCCCGTGCCGCGCGCCGCGGCGCTCGTCGTGGTCGCGTACTCGGCCGTGTGCATGTCCGCGCTGTTCGGGCAGAACAGCATCCTGACCGCCGGCCTCGCCGCGCTGGCGCTGCACCTGCTCGGCAGGCGCCCCGTCGTGGCCGGCGTGCTGATCGGCCTGCTCGCGATCAAGCCGCAACTGGCCGTGGTGTTCCCGTTCGTGCTGATCGCGACGCGCGCCTGGCGCACGTTCGCGGCGGCGGCGATCAGCGCGGCGCTGTTCGCGGCGGCCGGTGTCGCACTGGCCGGCCCGGCCGCGCTGCACGGGTTGTCGCATGCGATGTCGACGGTACGCGAGCAGCACTTCATGCTCGCGTCGTACTGGCTCGCGTCGCCGACGCCGTTCGCCGCGTTGCGGCTCGCGGGCGCACCGGTGGCCGCCGCGCTCGCGGCACAGGCGGCGGTAGCCTTGCTCGCGATCGCCGCGGCCGTCGGCGTGTGGCGCCGTACGCGCGACATGCGCCTGCGCGGCGCGGTGCTGGCGGTCGCCACGCTGCTGACCACGCCGTATCTGTGGAACTACGAACTGACGTGGCTCGGCATCGCGGTCTTCTGCCTGATCGCGCATGGTCTCGACGAGGGCTGGCTGCCGGGCGACCAGGGCATCCTCGTGCTCGCGTGGCTGCTGCCGATCTTCGAGATGCTGAACCGGCTGATGAAGCTGCCGCAGATCGGGCCGATCGTGCTGCTCGCGGTGCTGTTCGTCGTCGTGCGCCGCACGGCGCTCGCATCCGGGAGCGCACGATGAAAACGCCTGCGTTCGCCCGCCACCTGCATGCATCCGTCGACGTGCATCCGGAGCTGCCGATCGCCGGCCCGCGCCGCTACCCGCACTGGCTCAATCGCGACCGCGTGCGCCTCTACGCGGCCGCCGCGCTGCTGACCGAACTGCTGTTCATCGTGATCTACGTGACGCGCGTGCTCCTGTCGCACAACGGCGCGCTGGAACCGCTGTCGCAGGACTTCTCGCCGATCTGGAGCGCCGCGTGGCTCGCCGCGCACGGCCACGGCGCCGACGCGTGGCATTTCCCCGCGCTGTTCGCGGTCCAGAAGCTGGCCGTCCCGACGATGACGCTCGCGGGCGGCGCGCTGCCGTGGCTTTATCCGCCGACGATGCTGCTGCTCGTGCTGCCGCTCGGCTGGCTGCCGTACACGCTTGCGCTCGTGCTGTGGCTCGCCGTCACGTATGCGCTGTTCGCCGCGACGATCCACGCGATCGTCCAGCGCGATGCCGCCTGGCTGTGCGCGCTCGCGTTCCCGGGCGCATTCCTCACCGTGATCGTCGGCCAGACCAGCCTCTTCACCGCGATGCTCGCCGGCGTCGGCCTGCTCGCGCTGAACCGCCGGCCTGCGGTGGCGGGCATCTGCTTCGGCTTGCTGACGATGAAGCCGCAGCTCGCGGTGCTGTTCCCGCTCGCGCTGCTGTGCGCGGGCCAGTGGCGCGCGCTGGCCGCGTGGGCCGCGACGATCGCCGGCAGCGTCGCGCTCGCGACACTCGCGTTCGGCATCGGCCCGTGGATCACGTTCGCGCACGTGATCGGCAACGTCTACGCGGTCGTCGGCACCGGTCACGCGAAGCTCGCGCGCATGCCGTCCGTGTTCGCGCTCGCGACGATGGCCGGCTGGCCCGTGCTCGTCGCGCGCGGCCTGCAACTGCTGTCGGCCGCGGCAGCCGCGATCGCCGTCGTCTACGCATGGCGCGGCGCGTGCTCCTATGCGCTGCGCGCCGCGACGCTCGTATGCGCGTGCCTGCTCGTCAGCCCGTATTTGTACGACTACGACCTGACCTGGTATGGCCTCGTGATCGCGTGGTACGCCCGCTATGCATGGACCCACGGCTGGCGGCGCTTCGATCGCGAATGGCTGATGCTGCTGTGGCTGATGCCGTTCGCCGGCCTCGCGGTCATGCCGCATCTGCCGTTCCAGTTCATGCCGCTCGTCACGCTGGCGTCGCTCGCGCTGCTCGTCGGCCGGATCGCGCAGGAAAGACACGACGTGCCGTCGATGCCCGACGCGCACGACCACTCGACCGATACCGGATTCACGCATCCGGTCCGGCCGCACCACCGCCCGGCGTACGGAATGCGCCGCACCGACCGCCCGACCATCGGCGCCGACCGGTGACGCGACATGACAAGGGGAGTCATCATGCGGGAACCACGCTACACACCGCTCGTTTCGCTGGTTGTGCCGTTCTATAACGAAGGCGAGGCCGTCGAGCGCTTCTTCGACGTCGTGATGCCGTTGCTGACGGCCATCGACGCGATCCGCTTCGAGATCGTCTGCGTCAACGACGGCAGCCGCGACGACACGCTCGAGCGCCTGGTCCGGATCGGCACCACCGAGCCGCGCGTGCGCGTGATCGACCTCACCCGCAACTTCGGCAAGGAAGCGGCGTTGACGGCCGGCCTCGACGAAGCCACCGGCGACGCGGTGATTCCGCTCGACGCCGACCTGCAGGATCCGCCGAGCCTGATCCCCGTGATGATCGAGCACTGGCGCGACGGCGCGGAAGTCGTCGCGGCGAAACGCAGCAACCGCGCGTGCGATTCGTTCGCGAAGCGCACCGCCGCCGCGATCTACTATCGTGTGCACAACATGCTGTCGGACGTGAAACTGCCGGAGAACGTCGGCGATTTCCGGCTGATGGATCGCCGGGTCGTGAATGCGCTGCGTAGCCTGCCCGAGCGGCACCGTTTCATGAAGGGGCTGTTCGCGTGGGTCGGCTACAAGACCGTGATCGTCGAGTACCAGCGCGACCCGCGCAGCGCCGGGCACTCGAAGTTCTCCGGCTGGAAGCTGTGGAATTTCGCGCTGGAAGGCATCACCAGCTTCAGCACGGTGCCGCTGCGCAGCTGGACCTACATCGGCGTCGGCATCGCCGCGCTCGCGTTCCTGTACGGCACGTTCATCATCTTCCGCACGCTGCTGTTCGGCAATCCGGTGCTCGGCTACGCGTCGCTGATCTCGGTCACGCTGTTCATTGGCGGCATCGAACTGATCGGGATCGGTGTCGTCGGCGAATACATCGGGCGAATCTACGACGAGTCGAAGCAACGGCCCGTCTACCTGATCCGCCGCCGCTACCAGGTGCACGCCAAGGTGATCGAGCTGCCGGTGGCGCGCGACGCGCGCCGCCAGGCCGCCCGCCGCCGCACGCAGCCGACCCACGCGCGGATCGGCGCCCGCTGACGCATGCGCGCCGCCATGATCGACCTGCTCCACGCCGAACGCACGCGGCTGGTGCGCTTCGGCGTGTCCGGGCTGTGCTCGACCGCGCTCCACACGCTGGTCGCCGCGGCGATGTTCGCGCTGTTCGACGCGACGCTGGTGGCCGCGAACGCGGTCGCCTTCCTGTGCGCGACCGCGTTCTCGTATCTCGCGAATACGCTGTGGAGCTTCGCGTCGACGGTGCGCACGCGCAACCTGGTGCGCTTTCTCGCGGTCACGCTGGTCGGCTTCGTCGAGACGATGCTGCTGGCGCGCGGCGCCGAAGCACTCGACCTGTCGCGCGGGATGAGCATCGTCGCGATCGCGCTGCTGATCCCGCCGACGACGTTCGTGCTGCACCGGCTGTGGACCTACCGGTAAACGGCCCGCCCGCGTTTCCTCCTCCCCGCCGATAATCGGTCAAACGATTAACAGATTCAATGTCGCCATATTTATGTGGCGTATCGAATCGATTGATTCCGATTTTAAAATTACTAATCGATTTAATCATAACGACCTGTTTACTTTTACAGCTTCCATAATTAACCGAACGGGATAATCTGCATTCGCCGTCGCTTCAGCACCTGCCGCCTCCGGAGCAAATCCTTGCGGCACAAGGCGATGGCGGCCGCACGAAGCAATTCGCGCAACGATAAGTCCCATTACTTCAAACGGGAGCTTCCATGTCACGCGTTACCGATGTGCTCGTTTCGTTCGATACCGAAACCATTCTCAAAAAATATCCGAATCCCAGCAAAAACCCGGCCGCTCCGACGCTGATCGACTGGCGTTATGTTTATATGGTGACCAACCAGGACAACGTCATCTCCGGGCAGGCAGGCGGCGAGCTCGATCTGAAAGCGCAGGTCGGCGACCTGATCCGCTGGCGTGAAACGAGCCTGTCGCTGGGCTTCGAGAACCAGGTGGTGTTCTACAAGTTCATCGGCAACGTCGGCAACGACCTGATCTCGACGCCGACGCCGCGGGTGGCGGAAGCGTCGATCCCGGTGCCGAACACCAGCAAGCCGGAAGTGCCGACGTGCCAGAAAGTCGCGAACTACTACTGGTCGTCGGAATGCCTGAAGGTCGGCCGCGTGACCTACCACTTCCAGTTCCAGATCATCGATCGCAACTGCCAGAGCCAGGGCTGCTTCTCGTGGGATCCGTTCATCTCGATCCATAACTGATCGCGGCAGGCGGGCGGCCGCGCGACGGCTGCCCGTGCCGCCCCCTTGTTGCGCAGGAGGTGCTCATGTCTGGTCTTCGTTGCGATGTGCTCGCGGTCGTCGACGCCGTCACGCTGCTGTCGGCCCACCCCGATGCGAGCCGGAACGCCGATGCGCCGACCGTGATCGACGGCCGGCACATCTACGTGTTGAGCCCGGGCGACGCCGGGCAGGTCGGCCACAACGACAACCGGCTGTTTGCCGGCCTGTCGCCCGGCGACGAGCTTCATCTGCGCGAAACCGCGCTGGCGCTGCGTGCGGAGCTGAGCGTGCTGTTCATCCGGTTCGCGTTGAAGGACGCCGGCATCGTCGCGCCGATCGAAGCGGAAGTGCGCGATGCCGCCAAGCCGGTGCCGGACGGCGACGACCTGCTTCATCCGTCGTGCCGGCCGATGAAAGACCACGTGTGGCGCAGCGAGGTGCTGGCGGCCGGCACCACCATCTGCACGGCCGATTTCGCGGTGCTCGATCGCGACGGCGCGGTGTCCGGTTACTTCCGCTGGGAAACGACGATCGAGATCGCCGGCAGCCGGCCCGACACGAAGCAGCCCGGTTTCAAGCCGTCGTCCGACCGCAACGGCAGCTTCACGCTGCCGCCGAATACCGATTTCAAGGCGACCTTCTACGCGAATGCCGCCGACCGGCAGGACCTGAAGCTGTTCATCGACGACGCACCGGAACCGGCCGCGTCGTTCGCGGGCAACGGCAACGACGGCGTCAGGCAGTTCACGCTGAACTCGCGCGGCGGCAGGATCCGGATCGACGCGTCGGCCAACGGCCGGCCATCCGCGACCGATGCGCGGCTCGCGCCGCTGTCCGCCGGCGATACCGTCTGGCTCGGCTGGCTCGGCGCCGAAGACGGCGCCGACCGCGACTACAACGACGGGATCGTGATCCTGCAGTGGCCGATCGCGTGAGCGGCGCGGCACATCCAGTACACCTGATCGTCGCACTTTCCGCCCGCACGCGCCGCTCTTTCCACTCGAGCTTGGATCACCCGAGCGGAAAATACGTGACGTCGAGGGCGGGCGGCGCAACGGGCGTTTGCGACAGCAACGCATGAACCTGACCGCGATGGTGCGCGTGATGAAGGAAAAGATGAGAAAGGACCAGCCCGAGCGGTTTGCGCTGCGGCGTTCCGTCCATGCTCGTGTAGTTCACGTCGGCGTTCAGGTCGTTGCGCGCGACAGCGCCGACGATGCGCGCGAGCCGCTCGTCCTCGGCTCGCCGTTCGGTCCGCAGGCTGTCGAAATCGTCGCAGACGACAAAGTCCAGGGTCGGGATGGCGTGGCCTTCCCCGGAGAGCCGGCCGAGCCAGATGCGGTCCGTGGCAAGCAGATGATTGAGCGTATGGTGGATCGAGCCGAACGCGCATGCGCGTGGGAGAAAATACTCATCCGATGAAAGGCCGGCGCATGCCTGATACATGCGCTCATTCGCCCAGGCGGTCCAGCGCGCCAGCATCTCGAACTGATTCGTCATCGCCGTTCCCTTGTCTTTTGATTCCGTCCGGGTAATCTATGGGTCCGGATGGTCGCTGTCGATCGCGTTTTTCTTATCAGCTATAAGGTCTGATGATGCCCGTACGCCGTGATCCGCCCCAAACGCACTTGCTTCGGGCCTTCGAGGCGGTCGCCCGGCTGAAGAGCTTCAGGCAGGCGGCTGTCGAAATAGGCGTGTCGCAGAGTGCGATCAGCCAGCGCGTGGCCGCGCTCGAAACGCGCCTCGGGACGTGCCTGATCCATCGAGAGCAGGGCCGCTTCGCACTCACCCGTGATGGCCTGGCCTATCTGGCCACGGCGGAAGGCGTGCTGCGAACGCTCGCGAGGGCCGACAGCCGGCTCGCCGATCGCCGGGAAACGGTCCGCCTGTCCGTCGTTTCATCGTTCGCGCACTGCTGGCTCGCTCCCCGGCTCGAAGCGCTGTCCCTGTCATTCGAAGACATCAGTCTCGAGGTGCACGTGTCGGACGAGATCGTCGCGATCGACGACGGCGAATTCGATCTCGCGATCCGCCTGCATCCGAAGGCGGGCATGCCGGGAGAACGGATGACGGCAGCCGATGACGTGCTCGTACCGGTCCACGCGCCGGGCAACCGGCCAAGCCCTGCGTGTCGCGCGGAGCCGTTCGCGGGGATGAGGTTGCTCGAGGACGACTGCAGCCGTCTCGGCGGATCGCGCCACCAGTCGTGGGACGCGTGGCATGAACTCAACGGATGCGAGATCCGGCAACCGCGCAGGCGGATCGTGTTCAACGACGCAGGGTTGATGATCGAGGCTGCTCGCCGCGGCGCCGGCGTCGCGCTCGCGCGCCAGTCGCTGGTTGCGGACCATCTGGCTGCCGGCGAGCTGGTGAAATTCGACGCGATGCCGCTCGCATGTCTCGCGCAAACATCGTTGATCCAACGACGCGCGAGCAGCCGCAGCCACGCGAGCCGGCGCGTCGCAAGCTGGCTGCTCGATGCCGTATCCGGCGCGATCGCCTAGCATCGCTCGTCGAGGCTCGCGCGAGCGGCGCCCACCGTCGCACCGCGCTTCTCCGCCCGATCCGTCCAGCTCGAGCGAAGTGGCCGGCGCTCACCGCCCGGTCGGGCAATCGCGGCAATACAGTCGGCGCGTGACCGATCGGCGCACTGCCCCCAAAATGGCCTGCGCCGGCGGCGCGTTCAATGCAACGGCGACCACGCCTCCGGCAACGCGATCGTCGAGGTCGCCCTTTCGATCTGTTCCGGGCCGCCGGCCGGTGGCCAGAGACCCGCCGCGTAGTGCCGTTTTCTCAACGCCATCCGCTCTTCCAGACTCGAGAATCCCCAGATGTGCACGATACGCGGCGGTCCATCGAGCGCGTACATGTTGCAAACGAGATGCGACGTATAGTCTTTGGCCGGGCCCACCGCCCGTTCCCACGCGGAAATGGTCGGCGCGATACCGCCGGCTTTCAGCCAGTAGCGGCGAATCTCGTAGAAATCGCCGAATACCCGCGGTTCGATCTCGGGTAGAAAAGGAAACAGCGCATAGCTTTCCATCGTCAATCGAACGGACGCGCTTTCAATCCCGAAAGGTTGCCCGGCGCTCAAGGCCCGATTGCGTTCGTGTTGCAATTCATCCGTCGTGTCGAAGCCCCTCAGCACGACGATCCGCGACAACTCGCCAATCTCCGTGCGCCATGCGCCCAGTAGCCTCCCTGGCGCGCCGGCATCGGATACCCAGCGATGCGCGCGGCGCGACACCCTATCCTGGTCTGTAAGCGGACACGACAACGTCGTGAGTTCATACAGCATGGCTGCCCTCCTTTCGCGTGGATGTCGCAATGTATGACCGAAGCGGCGGCCGATCAACGCGCGTCGCCTTGAAACAGAATCCAGTACCATTGCGCAATGGATCTCCTCAAGGCGATGGCCGTATTCGTCCGTATCGTGGAAACGGGTAGCCTGACCGCGGCCGCGCAAGCGTCCGATCTGTCGCCGACCATGGTCGGCAACTACCTGCAGGCGCTGGAAAGCCGCCTGGGCACGGTCCTCGTCCACCGCACGACGCGCAAGCAGAAAGTCAGCGCGTTCGGCCACGCCTACTACGCGCGATGCGTCGAAGTCCTCGGTCTGGTCGACGATACGGAGCGGCTGGCGCTCGATCATCTGCAGCAGCCGCGCGGGCGCTTGCGCGTGACGGCACCCGTGGTGTTTACGAACGAGTGCCTGATTCCCGCGCTCCCGGACTATTACCGGCGCTACCCCGAGATCAAGCTCGATATCGTCGCCACCGATTCGCTCGCCGATTTGTTCGATGAGGGTTTCGAGGCAGCGATTCGCATCGGCGCGTTCGCCGGCGCGGACGTGGTCGCGCGTCCGCTCGCGCCGTACCGGCTGGTGCTCTGTGCATCGCCCGCGTACGTTGCCGAACATGGCGCACCGACCACCCCGCACACGCTTGGCGAGCATCAATGCCTGACGTATGCCTATCCGCCTCGATCGGCGTGGCACGCGGCGCAATCGCGATGGATGCTCGAAGGTCCGGACGGGCCGATGAGCGTCGCCGTGGACGGCAGACTGAAGACCGACAGTGCGGATGCGTTGCGCCGGGCGGCATTGAGCGGGCTCGGTATCGCGATGCTTCCTTCGATGTTGATACGCGACGACATTCGCGAGCAGCGCCTCATCGAGATCCTGCCGGACTTCGCCGCTCCCGAACGATCGATGACGCTGCTTTATCTGCAAGAGACGCGGAAATCACCGAAGCTTCGCAGCTTCACCGAATTCGTGGTGGACCGCTTCGGCGCCGAAACGACGGATCGGGCCTGATACGGCTACCGCCCGGAAACCGCCGCGCCACCGCCGCGCGACGTCCTGTGTCGATCCTGAACGCCGAAGCCGCCGGTCAGGGCGCCGCACCGAACGGTCGAATCACGACGCCGCGCAGCCACCGGTCGCCGGCCTCGTGGTGATCGCGCGCCTGCCAATGCTGCCGTACCGCGAAGCCTTCGACCGGGACCGGGCAGGCATGAACCGCCAGGCCGCTCGCCTGAGCCAGGGTCTGGCCGACATGACGCGGCAACGCCGTGATCGGATCGGTCGTCCGGACGATCGCCCCCAACCCGGGAAACCCGGCAACGCCAGCACGACCTCTCGCTCGGCAAGCCTATACAATCGGCACGATGCATCGAAGCCATGAAGCGCTGACCGACCACGCCCGTCCGCCACCATGAATGCACCCGCCGCCCCCTCCTCCGCGCCGCCGGTACTCGGCGTCTACCGGCACCCGGCCGACCCGTCCGCCGGACAATGGCTCGTCAGCCGCTCCGAGCGCGCGCACCTGTTCCGCATCCAGCATCGCCGGCCCGACGGCAGCACGTCGGTCGACACCGTCGTCGATGCCGACAATCTCGACGCGAAGCTGCACAAGTGGCTTCGGGAAGGCTTCGTGCGGCGCGCGTCCGACGACCGCGCACCGCCCGCGCATCGCGACGGATTCATGCAGGACTTGCGTCGTGCGCATGCGTCGCGACCGGCCGCGGCCCCCGATGCGGCCCACCTCGTGCGCGTAGGCGGCGTGCCGATGCCGCGCGGCCCCGGCGGCCCGCTCGTACCGCCGCCGAATCCGGCCTACCTGTTTACCGCGCGGGCGACGAGCGCGCTCGAGGATGTCGTCGAGAACCGCCGCATCCTGCTGATCGGCCACACGGGCACCGGCAAGACGAGCCTGATCGAACAGACCGCCGCGCGGACCGGCCACGGCGTGCTGCGCTCGAACATGAACGGCCAGACGACAGTGGGCGACTTCGTCGGCTTCTGGACCGTCAAGGGCGGCGAGACGGTCTGGATCGACGGTGTGCTGCCGACCGCGATGCGCGAAGGACTGTGGCTCATCGTCGACGAGATCGACTTCGCGGAACCGGCGATCCTCGCGGTGCTGACCGCCGTGCTCGAGCCGGGCGGCAGCCTGCTGCTGAAGGAGAAAGGCAACGAGATCGTCGCCCCGCATCCGTCGTTCCGGCTGTTCGCGACCGCCAACGCGGTGGGCGCGATGGGACGGTTCCGCCACCTGTACCAGGGCGCCAACGTGATGAACGAGGCGTTCCTCGACCGCTGGCGCGTGTACCACCTCGACTACCTGCCGCCGGCCGACGAGGCGCACGTGCTGCAGCGGACCTTCGGCGCGGCGATGTCGGCGGCGATGGCCGACACGCTCGCCGCGATCGCGGCCGACTGCCGCGCCGCGTTCGTTCGCGAGGATCTGGCGAGCGCGTTCTCGACACGGCGCCTGCTCGACTGGGCCGAACTGATGCTGCGTACCGGCGACCCCGAAGCCGCCGCCGGCCCGACGATCTACGCGAAAGTCGACACGGAAGACGCCGACCTGATTCGCACCATCATCCGTCACTACATCGACGTGGACGGGTGAAGCCGATGAACCGGGACGACGACGCACGCGCGCAGCGTCTGGGCCGCCTCGCGCGCACGCTCGCGCAACGGCACGGCATCGACGTGCGGTTCGCGAACCACGGCCCGGCCATCGAGCACGACGTGCTGGTGCTGCCCGACAGATGGCTCGCCGGCGAGATCGACGACGCTGCCCTCACCGGCTTCGTCGACCTGCATGCGGCGCGCCTGCGCTTCGGCGCCAGCGACACCGTGGCCGCGCTCGCATCGCCCGCCGTGCGCGCGCTCGCGCAGGCGATCGACGACCGCCGCGCAGCCGCGTGCCTCGTCGCGCGTTATCCCGGCGCGCAGGCGTTCCTGCGCCGGATGCGGACAGTGACCGGCGCCGATACGCTGCGCCGGTGGCCGCGCGTCGCATGGCGCGACAAGCTGCTGTGGCGCATCGAGCGCGCGTTGTGGGACGAGCGGCCCGCAGCCGTCGAGCGCCTGCCATCGCTCGACGCGACGCTGGCCGCCTGCGACGATGTCGTCGACGAAGCGCGCGCCGCGACGTCGACGGCCGACAGCATCCGCGCGGCGCGGCGCATCGTCGAACGCGTGCGCGCGCTGGCGTCGGCCGGCGCCAACAACATGATGTTCACGGCCGATCCGGGCAGCACGATCGACAGCGACGCGATCGCCGCCGAGTTCGACCCGGACGGCCAGGGCGCGGCGGACGATGCGCGCGCGCCTGCCGCCGCCGAATCCGGCGCCGCGACGATCGCCGACACGGCAACGTCGGCGCAACCGCCGACGCCGGGCGATGCGTCCGCCGGCGCGATCCGCCTGTCGACGGAGAACCGGCCGCTGCTGTCGGTCCCGCTGACCACCGCATTCGACACGGTGGCGGACTTCACCGGCCGCGGCGAACCGGCGCGCTGGCATCGTCTGCTCGGCGCGGCCCGCGCCCAGACCGGGGCGCTCAAGCGGCAGCTCGAACGGGCGCTGAAGGTGGACGAGCACACCCGCTGGAAGCGCGAACAGGAACGCGGCGATCTCGACCGTGCGGCGCTCGCCCGCGTCGCGACGTCCCCCGGCTACCGCACGCCGTTTCGCGTCAGGCGTGCGACGCCCGGGCGCGACGCGGCGGTCAGCCTGCTGATCGACTGCAGCGGCTCGATGGCGGGCAGCAAGATCGAACTCGCGACGCTCTGCGCGGCCGCGCTGTGCGACGCGCTGATTCAGCTCGGCTTCGCGTGCGAAGTGCTTGGCTACAGTTCCGCCGAGGATGCGGCGATGCGCGCGCACTACCAGCGCTGGATCGACGACGGTCTCAGCACGTTCGGCTACAACCGGTTCGTCGAACGGCTCGACCTGCGGGTCTACAAGCGGTTCGATTCCGACAACCCGAGCGGCATCGCGTGCCTCGAATGCGGCCACGAGAATCCCGACGGCGAGGCATTGAGCTGGGCCGCGGAACGGCTGTTGTCGACGCCCGCACGCCGGCGCATCCTGATGGTGCTGTCCGACGGCTCCCCGGCCACCGGCGACGGCCACCCGGCGATCCTGCGCACCGACCTGCACGCACGCGTCGACGCGTTGCGCGCACGGCGCGTCGAACTGATCGGCGTCGGCATTCTCGACGATGCGGTCGAGTCGTTCTATCCGGTCAGCCGCGTGGTCGAACATCTGAATGCGTTGCCGGGCGCGGCGTTCGCGGTACTGAGCGACACGCTGCTGGATCGCCGGTAGCGCTGCGCGCGGCAGGGTGGAAGCGGACTTCGGCATTGCGGTTCGCACACAAGTCACATCGGACGGTTACCATTCCGCTTGGCCGGGTCGAATCGCCGCCGCGACGCAGGATCGCGTTTTTCCGTTGCATGCGCTCGGCCGCCCGGTTCCGCTGCGGTCGCGGGCGGCAGCACGAACCTTGCTCCGCAGCCGGTCGACTTTCATCCCGACGGCGAATCCGGCCGCCTCGCACTGCCGCGGCCGGCAGCCGGCACGAAACTGCATATGCCCAGGAAACGATCCAGCCTCTGGCTGCGGCCTCTCGAACTCCTCTCAATCGCGACCGGTGCGCGGCCGAAGAAGGTGGCCGGCAGGACGCGGCCGGCCGCCAAAAAGGCCGCACCGCAAGTCGCCTCCGCCAAGGCGCCGCAAAACGCCGCCGGGAAAATCACTCGACGGGCCTCCACGCCGGCGGCCAGCGTCCGTTCCGCCAAGCGCACGCGCACCGCGCATGCCGCACGCGCGGCGTCCGACACGCCGCCCGGCACGTGGCTGCGCTCGTTTCACTCCGCCGGCCCGAGCGCCGGCCGCCTCGTCAATCATCTGGCGTACGCGCTCTATCTTCCCGCCGCGCCGGCCGCGACAGCCGCGCTGCCGGTCGTCGTCATGCTGCACGGCTGCAAGCAGACCGCCGAATCGTTTGCAGCGGGCACGCGCATGTGCCGCCTCGCCGAGCGTGCGGGGTTCGCCGTGCTGTTTCCCGAGCAGGCCAAGACCGCGCATGCGCACCGCTGCTGGCACTGGCATGGTGATGCGACGCAGTCCGAAGCCGCGGCCGTCGTGTCGCTGGTCGATGCGATCGTGCGGCACCATGGCTTCGATCGCGACCGGATCTACGTGGCGGGCCTGTCGGCCGGCGCGGGGCTCGCGGCGGCACTGGCGATTCGGTATCCCGACCGTTTCGCGGCGGTGGGCCTGCACTCGGGGCCGGCCATTGCCCCGCCGTCGTCGGCGATGGCCGCGATGAGCCTGATGCGACGCGGCATCCGCGACGACCCGCTCGATGCGCTCGACGCCTGCGCCGACGTCGCGTCCTATCCGGGCATGCCGGCGCTCGTCGTGCACGGTGCGCTCGATACGGTCGTCACCGACCGGAACGCGACGCAACTCGGCATCGCATTCGCGCGGCTCAACCGGCTCGTCGACGAACACGGCGCGATCCGCGTCGGCGAACAACACGGCTACGCGCGAAACGATGCCGCTTACGTCGATTATCTGAAGGCCGGGCGGCTCGTCGTCAGGGTGTGCATCGTCCACCGGCTGCCGCATGCATGGAGCGGCGGCGACCCGCGCGAGCCGTTCCATTCCGCGACGGGGCCGGACGCGAGCGCGATGTTCTGGCATTTCTTTCGTCGTCAGCGCCGCAAGCGACCGGCGTGACGCACGACGCGAGCGGCGGGCGGCGATCGCGTCACGCGCGTTGCTCCAGCGCCGCCGCACTCGCGCGGTCGACGGCACGCCGGACCGGCAAGCGGATCCGGAAGGTGGTCCCGCGCCCCGGCGCGCTCGTCACGTCGATCGTGCCGCGATGGCGCTCGACGATCCCGTGCGACACCGACAGCCCGAGCCCCGTGCCCTGCCCGACCGGCTTCGTGGTGAAGAACGGATCGAAGATCCGCCGCATGACGTCGGGCGTCATGCCCGCGCCGGTATCGCTGATTTCGATCGACACCTGATCGCCGTCGCTCGACGTGCGGATCGTGATCACGCCATGCTCGGGAATCGCCTGCGCCGCGTTGACCAGCAGGTTCATGAATACCTGGTTCAATTGCGACGGCAGGCATTCGACGGGCGGGATATCGCCGTAGTCGCGCACGACGTCGGCCTTGTACTTGAGTTCGTTGTGGACGACGTTGAGCGTGCTCTCGAGCCCCGCGTGCAGATCGACGACGCGCCATTCGTCGCTGGCCGGGCGCGAGAAATCGCGCAGGTCCTGCACGATGCGCCGCACCCGCAGCGCGCCGTCGATCGATTCGTCGATCAGCGTCACGATCTCGTCGCGGACGTAGTCGAGATCCGCGGCCCGGCGCACGGCTGTCAGCGTGTCGCGGGTGGTCGGATCGAGCTGCGGCAGCGCGGCTTCGTGCGCGGCGATCACGTCGAGCAGGTTGCGCACCCATGCCTTCAATGTATTGAGGTTCGCGCTGACGAAGCCGATCGGATTGTTGATCTCGTGCGCGACACCGGCCGCGAGCTGGCCGATCGACGCGAGCTTTTCCGACTGCAGCAACTGGTCGTGCGTTTCCGCGAGCGCATGCAGCAGGCGCCGCTGTTCGTCCTTCTCCTGTTCGAGCTGCGCGTGCGCGGCCTTGCGTTCGTCGATCTCGGCCGCCATGTTCTCGCGCGTGCGCTGCAGCATCTGCGTCGTCTGCTCGTAGCGGCGCAGCGCGCGTTCGAGTTCGTCGGTTCGCAACCGCACAAGCCGCTCGAGCGTGTCGGTCATGCCGCGCAGGAAGGTGGTGCGCGCATCGAAACGGCACAGCATCAGCGTGACGACCAGCGTCGCCATCGTAAACAGCGCGACCGTCGTCGCGAGCCACGGCGCGTCGACCCCTTGCGCGGCGCCGCACCGTGCATCCGCCGCGAAATGCGCGGCGGCCATCGCCGTGTAGTGCATGCCGGTGATGGCCGCGCCCATGACGACGGCCGCGCCGATGCGTTGCACGGTCGCGTGGCGCGCCTGCCGCGCGCGCAATGCCTGCGCGATCCATAACGCGGCCGTCGATGCGATCACCGCGATGCCGATCGATGCGGCGAACAGCGCGGCATCGTAACGAATGGCCGGCTGCATGTGCATCGCGGCCATGCCCGTGTAATGCATGCCGGCAATCCCGCCGCCCATCAGCACGCCGCCCGCGCACAGCCGCCGCCAGCCGAGCCGCGCGCGCGTGACGACGTTCAGCGCGAAGTACGACACGAGCACGGCGATCGCCAGCGAGATGCCCGTGCCCTGCCATGCATAGCCGAGCGGGATCGGCAGCGAGAACGCGAGCATGCCGACGAAATGCATCGACCAGATGCCGGTGCCCATCGCCGCCGCGCCGCCCGCCAGCCAGGCCCGCTTCAGCTTTGGGTTGTCGAGCAGCGAAATGAACGCCGCGAGGTCGAGCGTCGTGTAGGAGGCCAGCGTCGCTATCGCGAGCGACAGCAGGACAAGCGGGACGTTGTAGGTGCCGTGCATGGTCGGGCGCCCGAGGCTGGGTGAAGGCATCGTCGCGGTGCGCGGTCGAACGCGCACCGCGACCGTCACGCCGGCGGCGCGCCTGCGTCGGGCGCCTGCGCCGACGCCGCCGGGCCGGCCAGCACGAGGATGTCGAACGGCGTCCCTTCGCGCGTCTCGAAGCGCCGCACGAGTTCGATCTGATGCGCGGACATCACGCTGCCCTTCGTTATCAGCAGCACGCCGCGATGCGTGCGCAGATCGTCGGCGAGCCGCATGCCTTCGCGCAGTTGCGCCGACCGGATCTCGGCGACGGATGCCGCGATGCCGAGACTCGCGGGGTCGCGCATCAGCTCGGTGAAGCGCTCGACCAGTAGCGGGTCGTAACGCACGCCGGCCTGCGAACGCAACACGTCGATCGCCTGCTCGATCGAATGCGGCGCGCCGATTTCGCCGTGGCGCAGCCCTTCGAAATCGCGGGCGATCGCCACGATCCGCGAGCCGGGCGGGATCGCTTCCCCGATCAGCCCGTCCGGCGTGCCGCGCCCGTTGAAGCGCTCGTACTGGTGCAGCACGATCGACGCGACCTTGTGCAATTGCGCGACGGGCGTCAGCACCATCTGCGCCCGCAACGGATGCTCGTGGAACAGCCGCTGCTCGTCCGTCGTCATCCGCGTGAGCGGCTTGTGCAGCAATTCGTCCGGCAGCGACAGCTTGCCGATGCCGTGCAGCAGCCCCGCGAAATAGACGTCCTGCGCGTGCAGCTCGCTCATCTGTGCCGCCAGCGCGAGCCGGCGCGCGATCTCGCCGACCCGCATCGCGTGGCCGCTGGCGGCGCCGCAACGCAGTTCGATCATGCTCGCGCAGACCTGCACCATCGCCGTGAAGCTGCTTTTCAGGTCGCGTTGCGCGGCCTCGAGAAACATCACGGTCTGGCCGAGCTCCTCGGTGCGCGCACGCACCTGCGTTTCGAGTTCCGTGTTGAACCGGCGCAGCGCGTCGTTCTGCGCTTCCGTCAGCGCGGCCAGCCGGGCCGCTTCGCGGCGCAAGCTGCGCTGTTCCAGCGCCTGCTCGATGGTCAGCAGCAGGTCGTGATCGTCCCACGGCTTGTTCAGGTAGCGGTACACGCCGCCTTCGTTGACGGCCTGCACGACCGACGCGATCTCCGCATAACCGGTCAGCAGGATGCGCATCGTGTCCGGGTGCAACGCCCGTGCGCGCGCCAGAAATTCCGCGCCGCTCATGTGCGGCATCCGCATGTCGGACACGATCAGGTCGATCTCCGTCGACGCCAGGATCGCGAGTGCGGCCTCGCCGCTGTCGGCGGTCAGGACGTCGTAGCCGGTTGGACGAAGCACGCGCCTGAGCGCCGACAGCACGTTCGGCTCGTCGTCGACCAGCAGGATCGACGGGGCGCGTTCGGCGTCGCCGGAAGCCGCTGTTGCGTCGGGGGTTTCGGATGGCACGCCATTCACGCCGTTCGTTGCAGATGTCGTCACAATGGGCCTCGGATCGATTGTTCACGTCCTCTCTGCAACATCGGCCGGCCTCGCGTTTTCCATATTGGTGGAAACGCTGATACGTGCGTGCCGGTTCCACCGACATGCATCCGGCGCTGCGCTACCCCCATTGTCGAACCCGCTTCGCGCGCGGCGCGGATATCCCCTTCCGCTTCGCCGATACGTCAAAGCCCGAACGGGCGCCATCGGCTTCGATGAAGCGGCATGGCGTCGGGGCGCGGGTCGGGCTCGTTGGCCGGGACTCGCGCCGCGCACCCGTCAAGGCACCTGGATCCCGTCCGCCCGCGTGGCCAGGAATCGCAGGTACTTGTCGTCCTCGTCCTCGAAAAGCTCCGGCCCGCCGCCCATGTAGGCGCGCATCAGCTCGTCCGCCGCGCGGTCGAGATCACCGAGTTCGAACTGGCACTGACCGAGCCGCAGGTGCAGGAACGGATTGCCGATCGCGTTGGGAAACCGCATCGCGTAGCCGAGATTGTCGCGTCCGGCCGCGTAGTCTTCCTGAAAAAAGTTCGCGTCGCCGATGGCGGCCATGAGCCAGGTGCCGGCTTCCCACTGGGTCTTGGGTTCGGGCAGCAGGTCGAACGCCTCCCGGTATTTCGCGAGCGCGCCTTCGAAATCCTCGTCCTCCGCCAGCGCGTCGCCGGCCTCGCTCAGCGCGCCGATCTGCTCGTAAAGTGCGTGGTCCAGTTCTGCCATGAGGGGTCCTTTTTTTCCGGAAATCGAAGGGGCGTCGCGCGGCGAACGGGGCGCTGCCAGCGCGGTATCGGCCGCGCCATGCATCGTCGTGCCCGATTCGTTCGCCAGGCTCGTCAACAGTGACGCAGCATACCCGAGCGCGATGACGCGTGCGCTGCGGTTTCCGGTGTACCGGCCCGGCGCGTGCCGCAGGTGCCGGCATGCGGGCCCGTCACTTCAATGACCGACCCGATAGATGCGACCGCTATGCACCCCCTCGACACTGCGGCGGTAGGCCAATGCCACGCGTGCCGCCGGCACGCCTTCGTAGCCGGGAAAGAATGGCCCGAACCGGTCCATGGATTCCGTCAGCACGGTCGGACTCACGGCATTGATGCGGAGCCCGCGCGGAAGATCGCATGCGGCGGCACGCACGAACCCTTCGATCGCGGCATTCGACGCTGCGGCATGGGCGCCCTGCGCGATCGGATCATCGACCGCGATGCCCGAGGTCAGCGTGATCGAGCCGCCGTCGCTCAGGAAATGCTGACCCATCAGCGCGACACGCACCTGACCGAGCAGTTTGTCCTGCAGGCCCTGATGGAATTCCTCCGCCGTCATCTCGTCGATGGGCGCCAGAATGACATTGCCCGCGGCGACCACGATGGCGTCGATGCGCCCGATCTGCTCGAACAGCGAACCCACGCTGTCGTCACGGGTGATATCGACCTGGCGGTCGCCACGGGTGCGGCCGACACGAATGATTTCGTGCTTGCCGTCACGCGCCAGCTCATCTGCCACGGAACGGCCGACGTCCCCGCCGGCACCGATTACGACGATCTTCATCGAACACTCCTTTTCGCGTTCAGGTGGAAACGTCGTCATTCTTCCCCGAACCGAAGAGCCCATAAATATGCTCTAATTTCCAACACTACTAACCTACAGTTCGCAATATGGACAGACTGCGTGCGATGGAAACCTTCGTTGCCGTCGTGGAGGGCGGCAACTTCACCGAGGCAGCACGGCGGCTGGCAATCTCGGCGGTCATGGTGGGCAAATATGTGCGCGAACTGGAGGAGCGCCTCGGCGCACGCCTGCTGGAGCGTACGACCCGACGCCAGAACCTGACCGATGCCGGTCGCGCGTTTTACGAAGACGCCAAGCGCGCGCTCGAACACATGCGGATCGCCGAAACGTCGGTCGAACGGCTGCGCGCGTCACCGTCCGGCACGTTGCGCATCAGCGCGCCGATCACCTTCGGCGCCTGTGTGATCGCGCCGCTGGCCGCGACGTTCCGGCAGCGGTATCCGCTCGTGCGTGTCGAACTGGAATTGAGCAATCGCAACGTCGACCTGATCGACGAGGGTTTTGATCTGGCGATCCGCATTGGCGACCTGGGCGATGCCGACCTGGTTGCCAAGCCGTTGACGCTGTATCGCATGGTGATCTGTGCGTCGCCGGACTATCTCGCCCGGTACGGGCGGCCGGAGACGCCGCAGGACCTGGCCGCGCATCACTGCCTGTCTCACACGGTATGGAACAGCCGTCACGGCTGGAAGCTCGGGGACCAGGACAGCCCGCACTTGTCCACGGAACCGGTATTCACGTGCAATGACGGCAACGGCCTGCGGATGGCCGCGATCGCAGGCGCGGGATTGTTGCTGCAACCGGAAGTCCTCGTGCGCCACGATCTGGCCAGCGGCGCGTTGGTACAGGTGCTGCAGGACCATTCACCGAGGCCGCATCCCGTTCATGTCGTGTATCGACACGACCGGCGGCCGCTGCCGAAGCTCACCCGCTTCGTTGCCCATTTGCTCGAGCAGGTGACGGAGCGCGAAGCGTCGTAGCATGCGTTTCCCGCCAGAAGGCATGCACGACAGCGGGTGCGTCACTCCGCCATCTTCGGCGGCCACGCATGGCTTTCGGCCTGACAATGCCTGCACCACGCATACAGTGCGTCGTACATGACCAGACCATGCTCAAGCATGTCGTGATCGTCGGAAAACAGCGCCGACAGCCCGAGTGAAATCGCGTAGAGCCCGCTGGACTGCGGCGTCAGGTCGAGCCGCGACGTATCCGCGCCCCGCACGATGCGGGCCATCTGCTGCAGCGCCCGGTCGCCGGTCAGGCCGTACTTGTCGAGAAACGCGTCAAAGCTGCAGTACTCGCCGACATGCGTCAATTCCACGCCTGGAATGTCGTACGGGATCGCACCGGTCTCGCCGGCGATCCGCAACACGTCGCCCGGCGGTACGTAGAGGAACACCGGGCGCTCGTCGATGAAACGAACGATGAGCCAGGGACAGGCGACCCTGTCGATCTTGGGACGTTCTCGCGTAATCCACTGCATGACAGCCTCCCCGATCAGTGATGCAACAGCGGATACACCATCAAGCCAATCACGGCGGCCCCCGCCACGACCGCCGGCTCCGGCAGCTTCTTGAATCGGACCAGCAGCACGATCGTCGCCAGCGCCATCAATGCGGTGGGCACGTCGACGATCGAACGTCTGGCCAGCACGATCACCGAACCTGTGATCGCGCCCACGGCGGCTGCCGTCACACCGTCGACGAAGGCCAGAATGGCCGGCAGCTTGCCGTACTTCTTGAAGTACGGGGCCGGCAACACCGTGAACAGATAACACGGCAGGAACGTGCCGGCTGCCGCCACGCATGCGCCTGGCAGGCCCGCCACCAGATAACCGATGAAGCCCACCGTGATGACGACCGGCCCCGGCGTGATCATCGCGACCGCAACCGCGTCGACGAACTGTTTCTCGTCGAGCCAATGGTGCTCCGTGACCACACCGCCATAGAGGAATGGCACGATGGCGAGGCCCGAGCCGAACACGAAGGCGCCGGCCTTGGCGAAGAAGGCGGCAAGTTGCGCAAGCTGCGGCCAGTCGGCGATACCCAGCCAGGCGCCGGTAGCCGATACCGGCAGCGCGACCATCGCATCGACGCGCCGCTGGCGCAACCAGCCGGGCGGCGAGCGCGTGAACCAGACGAGCAGGCCCGCCGCGAGAAACAGCCACGCCACTTCCGATTCGGTGATCACCGTCACGGCGACCAGCGTCAGATAGATCGCCCAAAGCAGCTTGTCGCGACCGATGCTCTTCGCGGTCAGCTTGCGTGCGCTGATCGCGATGATGCCGATCACCGCCGCGCCCACCCCGTAAAACACCGACTGCATCCACGTCAGGCCGCCGAATCGGGTATACGCATAACCGAGCAGCACAACCATCAGAAACGACGGCAGCACGAACGCGATCCCGACCATCGTCGCGCCGACGATGCGGTAGTGCACATAACCGAGATATATCGCCAGCTGCGCTGCGAGCGGACCAGGCGCGAGCTGCGCGAGCGCGAGGCCTTCCTTGTAGTCCGCGTCGGCGATCCATTTGCGGGTGTCCACGAGGTCCCGATGCATGTAGCCGGCGAGCGCAACCGGGCCGCCGAAGCCCGTCGCGCCAAGCCACGCGAAATAGATGATCAGCTGCCACAGCGTATAGGCGGGGCGATCGCGATGAATGTTCATGGGGCGAGCATCAGGGTCAAGGTTTCCGGGGGCCGCGGAAATGGGCGTACAGCGAATCGAGCACGGCACCCATCTCCGCCAGCAACGCGTCGTCGCCGACAAGGCGCTTGCGGGCGCCGGCCAGAATGGCCTCGAAGCCGCCGGCTTCCGGCACGCTCGCCCCGCCCACGTCCAGCGCATGCACCATCGCCCCCAGCCGGACGAGCCCTTCGTTGTCGTCCAGTCCGAAGCTGGCGACCAGGACCTCGAATGAAACGCGATCGCCCACATGCGTGAACGGAGCGCCGTCGAAATCGAAGCCAAGGGCATCGGCCGGGCATTCGGCGATGTTTTCCAGCCACACGAAGCGCGCATGCGGATCGATGAAGCGCTGAATCAGCCATGCGCAGGCGACGCGGTCCACCCACAGGTGACGCCGCGTCGCCCACACTTGCCCTTGATACCGGCCACGATCGCGCCGCGGAATGCCACCCTGGGCAGCACGCGGCTCGTCGGGGGATTTCACCGCTTCGATCGCAGCGGTGAAATCCCGCCATTGCGCACTGGCGCGCAGCGAGGTTTCGCCGGGAAAGAAATCGATGCTGCGAATGGCCTCATACGTGCGCGCGTGGCGACGGTGCAGACGATTGAGATCGGCTGCGGCGAGCTCGGGCAGTGTCTTGCGGTCCTCCGACAGCTCGGCGAGCCAGTCCGCGTAGTCGCCGCTGCGATCGAACAGCGCCTGGTACGCGTCCTCGTCGGACGCATCTTCCGGGCGGACCTGCAACAGCCAGGCTTGCCCCTCGCCCTTGCGCGCCTCGTCGGCCAGCTCGCGCAACTGCGCGGCCTGTTCGGCATGCGCCGGCAACAGGTAGGCACCGTCACGCAGTGCGCCGCAGCCGAGGGCCTTGACGGTCCGCCAGATGCGCATCCGCGCAGTCGCGCCGGAGGTCGGCAGACTGACGATCAACAGGAGCCAGGGGGCAGGAATCGCATTCATGAGGGCAGCATAGTTTCCCGTCACGAAGACTGCAATCCTGTAGAGATCGCTACAACACTTCGGGCGTGCACCAGCCTCGTCTCCCTCGAATCGGTAGCTGCCGCCACCAAACGGCCCCGGATGCCGATCGGTGGCCGCGCTTCGTCTCGACCCTCATCGGCATCATTCGGGCAGACAGCGGGGGCGTGACGACCATCGCTCTGCTGACGGCACGGGCCGGCAATGCGTCGCGGCCGGACTGGCGGCGGATGCCGTTGCGGAGAAGTTCGACGTGACCGAAACTGCACCCGAGCCGTTGCTCATTGCCATCGAAATCAGACAGGAGACGTTGCATGAACATCCGGATGTGGGCCCCCTGCGCCCTGGCCTTCGTTGCCATCACCGCTCACGCCGCCGACATCACGGGAGCCGGCAGCACATTTGCAGTCCCGGTTTACACGAAGTGGGCGGATGCCTATCGGAAGGCAGGCGGCGGCAAGGTCAACTACCAGGGCATCGGCTCGTCGGGCGGCCTGAAGCAGATCATCGCGAAGACGATCGATTTTGCCGGTTCGGACGCTCCGCTGAAGGATGAAGCGCTCGCGAAGGAAGGCCTGTTCCAGTTCCCGACGGTGGTCGGCGGCGTGGTGCCGGTCGTCAACGTGCCGGGCGTGAAGGCCGGCGAACTGACGCTGTCGGGCTCGGTGCTCGGCGACATCTACCTCGGCAAGATCAGGAAGTGGAACGACCCGGCGATCGCCGCGCTGAACCCGAAGGTCAAGCTGCCGGATACGGACATCGCCGTGGTTCGCCGGGCTGACGGTTCGGGCACCAGCTTCATCTGGACGAACTACCTGTCGAAGGTCAACGACGAGTGGAAGTCGAAGATCGGCGAAGGCACGGCGGTCAACTGGCCGACGGGCACGGGCGGCAAGGGCAACGACGGCGTCGCGGCCTTCGTGCAGCGCCTGCCGGGCGCGATCGGCTACGTCGAATGGGCGTATGCGAAGAAGAACAACATGGTCTACACGGCCCTGAAGAACTCGACGGGCACGGTGGTCGAGCCGAAAGCGGAAACGTTCAAGGCGGCCGCGGCCGGCGCGAACTGGTCGAAGTCGTTCTACCAGATCCTGACGAACCAGCCGGGCAAGGACGCATGGCCGGTCGTCGGCGCGACGTTCGTGCTGCTGCACGCGAAGCAGGACAAGCCGGCACAGGGCGCGGAAACGCTGAAGTTCTTCGATTGGGCATTCCGCTCGGGCAGCCAGACCGCCACGGACCTCGACTACATCACGCTGCCTGATTCGGTCGTATCTGAAATCCGCATGCAGTGGAAGACAAAAATCAAGGATGCTTCCGGTAAGGCGCTCACGTATTGAGCGCACCCCGGACGGTGATGTCCGCGTCGACACTGTCGGACCGCGGACGCCTGCCCTGTACCGTACCCAACCATTCAGGATAACGACATGACCGAATGCGCGCTGACCTTTGCCAGTCAGGCCGAGTGGGAAAGCTGGCTGGAGCAGAACGGCGGCACCGCGACCGGCGCATGGCTGCGTCTGGCGAAACAAGGCGCGGGGCAGCGAACCGTCACCTACGGACAGGCGCTGGAAAGTGCGCTCTGCCATGGCTGGATCGACGGTCAAAAGCGGGCCGAGAGCGAGACATACTGGTTGCAACGCTTCACCCCGCGCACCGCCAAAAGCATCTGGTCCAAACTCAACAAAGACAGGGCGGAAGCGTTGATCGCCGCGGGCAGAATGCGCGCGCGCGGCATGGTCGAAATCGAGAAGGCCCGGCAGGACGGCCGATGGAAGGCCGCGTATACGTCGGCCGGCAACTCGATCGTGCCGGACGACCTGCAGGCGGCCCTGGACGCCAATCCGCGAGCCGGAAAGTTCTTTGCAACGCTGAGCAGCCGCAACCGCTATGCCATTCTGTTCCGGATACAGAATGCCAAAAAGCCGGAAACACGGGCGCGCAAGATCGGCGAATTCATCGACATGCTGAACCGGGGCGAAACCATTCATCCATAGATCTTGCGCTTCCGACGGAGGCTTTCCTGATGCGGGCATTTCATTCAATCTGCCCGGATGGTCTTGGCGCCACGATGGAGTGCGGTGACGATCAGCGCCGCGCCCGCGATCCGGGCCGCTGTATCGAGCGATCGTTCCTGGCCGCGGATTCAATCGGTCGATCAACAGCAACTAGCTGCGGTATGGCAGATGTACAACGAACACCGTCTCGCTCGCGTCCGACCTTGCTTCAAGGGTCCCGTCATGCGCAGACGCAATTTCACGCGCGATGAACAGGCCCAGGCCCATGCCGTCATCGCCCGGCGCGTTGTGCGATTTGCCGGGACCGCGTTGGAGCGGATTGAAGATTTTCGCCAGCGTCGACGGGTCGAGGGCAGGCCCATGGTTGCTCACTTCGATGCATACGCCCCCGTTCGCCCGCGCAACCGAAACGCCGACCGGTGCATCCTGGGCGCCGTACTTCAGTGCATTGAGTACGAGATTCCCGACCAGCTGCTGGATTCGCTGGCCATCCCAGTACCCCGACAAATTCGATTCGACGCTCAAGTCGATCTGCCGCCTGGGGTATGCGGCGCGAAGCTCTTCGATCATATCCGTGACGATATCGCTCAGATCGGAATCATGTGGATCGATTTTGATCCCCAATCCCAACTGCGTCCGATTGAAGTCACACAAGTCGTCCAATAAGGACCTCATTCTGGCGCCACTCTTTGCGAGTCGCGCAGCAGCGTCCGTCACCGTCTCGCCGGCATTCAGCGACGCGAGATACGACGCCGTCAGCAGGATCGTCTGCAAAGGCGTGCGCATGTCATGCCCGAGCATGCCGAGCAGCAGGTTACGCGCCCATTCCACTTGCGCATTGAAATGGGTGACCGATTCCGTCACGGCCTGATCGATCGCTTCGTTGAAGCGCACCATGTCGCCTATGTGAGGGGCATCCGGGAGACAGTCGTCTATCCACATCCGCAACACGCTGGCGCGGAGCGCGCGGTACTCGGCGATCAATTGGTTGATGTCGAAGCCGCGCCCGGCGCGCGACTGAGCATGCGTTTGCGCGGGCGTATCGGCAGCATTGCCGTGCTCCTCAGCATGCCCTAACGACTTTTCCCGTTGTTGATCTCGCGTTTCCGGCGTCGAGATGTCTCTGACCAACGCCTCGAGAATTTTCCGGGCATCGTCGCGCAAGGCCATCGGCGACATGCCGTCGGCTGCGGGCATCAGGGTTCTGGCAAATGCCTCCCACTGAACCAGGATAGCTTCGATGTTATGTGTGATGAATTCAGACAAGCGCATGTCGTGTCCTCCGCGAAACGGGCGAACACCCGCGTTGCAGTCGACTGCGCAAGAGTTGAGCCTGAAGCATCGAGGGGATTCTTCTGGAGGATCGTACGTGCTGCTGGAAACTCGGAAGGTCGACGGACAATCCGACAACGCGCGTGGCGGCAACCGCCATGTGCTTCAATGTCGAGCCGTCGCTCCATCCGACTGGCGTGCACGAGCGTCGACGAGCCTGACGAGGCACGCTAGGCTGTTCGTATACGGCACTTCTACACCGACCTTGCGAGCAGCCTCGACTACGGCGCCATTGATTGCTTCAATCTCGGTACGCCGCCCGGCCAGCACGTCCTGCAGCATCGATGGCCGATGCGTACGATGATGGGCGAGCGCATCGCGCACGTTCGACACCACGTGCTCTTCGGTTGCCGAAATACCGAGCGCACGGGCGACGGCCATCACCTCCGCAACGATCTTCAGCGCCAATTCTTCACCGTCAGGGGTATTCGTCAACTCGCCGACCATGCATTGCGTCACGGCACACAGGCTGTTGAGGGCGGCGATAAATGCAACCTTCTCCCAAATCGCGGCCCAGACGTCGGGATCGACATGGCACGAGAGGCCGGCGTCGTTCAAGACCTGCACGGTCTGCTCGAGCGCGCTCGTATGCGCGCCGTTCGCGTTCATCAGTCGAATCGTGCCCTGGCCGTGCGAGCGGACGGCCCCAGGCTCTGACTTGTCGGCTGGCCACGTGGTCACGCCGACCATGATCCGGTCGGACGATACGGATCGGGCGAGCCGTTCGGCGTTCCCCAGGCCGTTCTGCAAAGACAGGATGACAGTGTCAGAGCCGAGTACGGCGCTTGCGGCAGCGAGTGCGGCGGTCGTATGCATCGTCTTCGTGAAAACGATGACGAGGTCGACGGGCTTGCTGGCCTCCTCCGGCCTCAGCGCGACGAGATTGCGCACAACTTGCTCGCCCGAATCGGTCGACAGCCGCAGGCCGTGGGCGCGAATCGAGGCAAGATGAGCCTCGTCGATATCGAGCAGGCTGACCGAATGACCTGCCAGCGCGAGGCGGCCGCCAAAGAACGAACCCATCGCACCGGCGCCCAGAATGGCGATCTGCATGGCACGCTCCTCAGAACGGATAATGGCGGGGGGCTGCAGGGCGATCCACCGCAAGTCGGTAAATTCCGCGCTACCCGCGCGGCCGCCGAATCGCCCGAAGCCGCTATCCTTGGCGCCGCCGAACGGCATTTGAGCTCCGTTGTATACCACCGGCCCATCGATACGGCAGATTCCGGATTCGATGCGCCGGGCAACGTTCATCGCGCGTGCGCTGTCCCGACCAAACACGGCCGCCGCGAGACCGTAGCGGTTGTCGTTTGCGCAAGCGATCACCGCATCGCGTACTGTCATGCCCTGCGCATTGCCGGCTTGATGGCCTTGTGGCGGAACGCTGTGCTCCATTTAGGTCTCCTGTTGTTCAGTACGGTTCTGGTGAACGCATTATCTAAACATCCTGCAGAATCCGGAATTGCCGATTTCGCCAAAAGGCATTACCTTCAGGCATGACTTTCAATCGCCAGCAGCTTCACGCCTCCGTCACGATCGCCTCAGTCTGCAGCCTCCGACGCGCGGCCGAAACCTTGCAGACGGACCTTGATGCGTGGGTCGACCCGTACAACGCTGAACGAGCGCCTCAGGGGTGCCGGTGTTACGGCAAGACACCGATGCGCACTTTCCTCGATTCACTCGCGCTTGCCAAGGAGAAACTCATTCCCCATTGATGCGTCGTTCTTTGTCGGTCCGACTACCTGTCAGATCGAGTCTCGGCTAATACAACTGACGATTGGTTGATGGCTGCCCCATGGTTGCTCACCTCGATGCATACGCCCCCTTTCGCCCGTGCAACCGAAACGCCGACCGGTGCATCCTGGGTCCCGTACTTCAGTGCGTCGAGCACGAGATTCCCGACCGGTTGCCGGATTCGCTGACCATCCCAGCGTCCTGACAAATTCGATTCGACGTTCGAGTCGATCTGACGCCTGGGGTACGCGGCACGAAGCTCTTCGACCAAATCGGTGACGATGTCGCTCGGATCGGAATCGTGCGGATCGATTTTGATCCCCAATCCCAATTGCGTCCGATTGAAGTCACACAAGTCGTCCAGCAGCGATCGCATCCTGGTGCCACTCCGTGCGAGTCGCGCTGCGGGCATTCGCCACCGTCTCGCCGGCATTCAGCGACGCGAGATACGACGCCGTCGGCAGGATCCTCTGCAAAGGCGTCGCACGTCATGCCCGAGCATGCCGAGCAGCAGGTTACGCGCCCATTCCACTTGCGCGTTGAGATGGGTGACCGATTCCGTCACGGCTGATCGATCGCTTCGGATACTGAATGTCGCATTCGTGCACCCAACGGCCGTGCGCAGAGATGGCGGAGACAGATAGGCCTTTTTCCTTTCAGCAGTGACGCTGGCGGCGTGCTGCGCTCTGGCGGCACGGCGGAATGACTTCCTCGCGGCTACCGAACCGTCTTCTTTCGCACCAGATCGACAAAGTTCTGGGCCGCGGGCGAAATCCCGTTCACTCGATGTACCAAGCCCAGACTTGCCGTCAGTTGCCCGCCTTGCAGCGCGAGATAACGGACGTCGTCCGCCCGGCTTTTGCGCATGCAGGAGGGCACGATTGAAATGCCCAGACCGCCCGCGACCAGATTGATCGTCGACGAAATCTGGGGGGCAAACTGCACGACCTTGGGACTGAAGCCGGCTGCCTCGCACGCCGACAGTACCTTCTCCGGGAGACCGGAGCGCGTGGTCCGCGCGTAAAGCACGAACAGTTCGTCGCGTAATTCGGCGAGCCGCACAGACTTGCGCTTGCCGAGCCGATGCCCCCTGGGAACCGCGACCACCATCGGTTCCGTCGACATCAGCAAAAACGCAATTGCGTCATCCTCGTCGACCGGCGGACGAACGAAGGCCAGATCGAGGCGTTCTTGCCTCAAGGCGTCCATCAACGGCCCCGTTCGATGTTCTTCCAGTGAAATTTCGACGTGCGGATAGAGGCTCCGGTATTCGTGTAGCGCCCAGGTCACCTCTTCGCGATACGACGCCGACTCGGTAAAGCCGATAGCCAGACGCCCGACTTTCCCCTGTGCGCTCAGCTGGCATCGCAGCCCCGCTTTCTTGACCTGCTCGAGGATTGCGCGCGCCTCCTCCAGATAAACCTTCCCGGGGACCGTCAGACTCACACGCCCCGGTTGGCGGTCGAACAATTGCACCCCCAGATCACGCTCGAGTGCTTTGATCTGCGACGTCAATGGCGGCTGTGCAATACCGATGCGCTGCGCCGCGCGTGTGAAGTGCAGTTCCTCTGCGACCACGACGAAGTACCGCAAATGCCTGAGATCCATACATTAAACGTATCGGGACTGCGACTTCAATATATTAGACGGGCTATCCGCGATTGCATAGACTTTGTTCATTCCTTGGCCCCTGCTTCGCGTGCCTCTTCAATCGCAAATCGTACTGTCATGCCAACGCGACGATCTCGTCATGGCTGGTCAATGGTCAGGTTTGCTTGACGATTCTCATCCAGACATGAACTTTCAATCCAACGACGCCCTCAAACCGCTTCTCGCAGACGGTCTGCCTGCGAGCCAGTTCTATTCTCTGGCCGTGCTCGAAGAGCGAGGTTTCGGCAAGATCTCGCGATTGCCACATTCGATCCGCATCATCCTGGAAGCGCTTCTGCGCAATCTCGACGGCATCAGCGTGCAGGAGCACCATCTCCGCGAGCTGGCCGCGTGGCGACCGAACGCAACCCGGGAGACGGAGATACCGTTTGTCGTGGCACGCATCGTGGCGCCTGATTCGTCCGGTGTGCCGTTGCTCGCTGATCTCGCCGCGATGCGCGAAGCGGCAGCACAATTCGACGTCGATCCTGCCGATATCGAGCCGCAAATACCCGTCGATCTCGTTGTCGATCATTCAATTTCCGTCGAGCATGCGGGAAGCGCCGACGCGCTGCGCAAAAACATGAGGGTCGAGTATCAACGTAACACCGAACGCTACACGTTTCTCAAATGGGCTGCCAACGCATTCAAGTCGTTCCGGATTTTTCCGCCCGGCACCGGCATCATCCATCAGGTCAATCTGGAATGGCTCGCACGCGGCGTCCATCAAAAGGACGGGGTCACGTACTTCGATTCGCTCGTGGGTACCGACAGCCACACCCCGATGGTGAACGGAATCGGTGTGATCGGTTGGGGCGTTGGCGGCATCGAAGCTGAAGCGGCCATGCTTGGCCAGCCGGTCACGTTGGTGGTTCCCGATGTGATCGGTGTGGAACTCATCGGTACGCCGGGTCCCGGCATCATGGCGACCGATATCGTCCTGACCGTCGTCGAAGCGCTGCGCGCCAGAAAGGTCGTCGGGAAATTCGTCGAGTTCTTTGGAGAAGGTGCAACGGGTCTCTCCGCGCCCGATCGATCGACGATCGCAAACATGGCGCCGGAATATGGCGCGACCGTCGCGTTCTTCACCGTCGACGAAAAAACCCTCGACTTTCTCAAGTCCGTCGGCCGAAGCGACACCGAGCTTGCCGCATTGAAGCGTTATTTCGAAGCCCAACAGATGTTTGGTATTCCAAAGCGCGGTGATATCGACTACACCGATACGGTGACGATCGACTTGTCCGCGGTTGTGCCGAGCGTCGCGGGACCTTCGCGTCCGCAAGACCGCATTCCGTTATCGACACTGAAAAGCAAGGTCCGCGAAATGCTGCCATCAACAGCCCGCGAAACCGGCAAGCTGAGTCACGGTGACATCGTGCTGGCGGCGATCACATCGTGCACCAACACGTCGAACTCGAATCTGATGCTTGCGGCTGGCGTTCTCGCGAAAAAGGCCGTAGCACATGGCCTGAAGACCGCGTCTCATGTGAAGACGTCTTTTACGCCCGGCTCGCGAGTGGTCAGCGCATATCTGAGGGCAGCCGGTCTGGAACAGTATCTCGACGCTCTCGGCTTTCAGGCCGTGGGCTATGGTTGCGCGACATGCATGGGGAATTCGGGTCCGCTGGCACCGGAAATACTCGAACAGATCGACGCTGACAATCTGAACGTTGCGGCTGTGCTGTCCGGCAACCGCAACTTTGAAGCGCGCATTCATCAGGCGATCAAGGCCAACTTTCTCATGAGCCCGCCGCTGGTCGTCGCCTTCGCCATTGCCGGCCGCAGTGATTTTGATCCTGAAAGCGAGCCACTGGGCCGAGGCGCGAATGGTGAATACGTGTATCTGCGTGATGTGTGGCCCACATCTGCCGAGCTCGCTGCCGTTTCGCCGTATGCCCAGAACCCTCGCAACGTGCCGGATATCTATCGGACTACTGCGGAAACGGAATTGTGGGACGCGCTGCCCGCGCCGGAAGGCGACGTGTTCACATGGACTGCCGGTTCGACGTATCTCAAACGCCCGCCGTTTTTCGACGGTGTGACGCCCGATCTGCCCCACTTGCCGGACATTCGGGGCGCGCGGGCGCTGGCGATCCTCGGCGATTCGGTGACGACCGATCACATCAACCCGGGGGGCGCTATTCCACCGGAATCCGAGTCGGGAAAATTCCTCCAGTTCCTCGGCGTCACGCCGCGTGACTTTAACAGCTACATTTCGCGCCGTGCCCACGATCAGGTGATGGTACGCAGCAGCTTCGCCAATGTCCGTCTGCGCAATATGATGGCTGACGGCGAGGAAGGAAGCGTAACGCGACATCAGCCGGATGGCCGGCGCATGAGCATTTTCGAGGCGGCGACGCGCTACAACTCGGACGGCGTGCCCATGATCGTGTTCGCTGGAGAAGAATATGGCAACGGATCCAGTCGTGACTGGGCAGCCAAAGGGCCGCGCCTGCTCGGCGTTCGCGCAGTGATCGCGCGCAGTTTCGAACGCATCCATCGCAACAATCTGGTCGGCATGGGCATTCTTCCGCTTGAGTTTCCGGACGGCGTGAGCGCGCAAACACTGCATCTGTCCGGCGACGAGTGGTTCGACGTGTGTGCGGATATGAATGCTTTACGCATGCGGCAAACCGTCGAAATGGTGATTCACCGAAGCAATGGAGAAACCGAAACCGTGTCGCTGCTGGCGCGCCTTGACTCGGCGATCGAAGAGACTTACTTCCGTCACGGCGGAATTCTCCCCTTCGTCCTGCGTGAACGACTGACGGGATTCAGTGCCGGGCAGGCTACCTGACCCTGCGACATCCGCATGCCACTGGCCGACACACATCGGCTGTCGCAGATCGTCCTTTAGACCCAAAACAGGCATGGATACATGCAGGAGACGCTATGACAATCGCAACAGACACTCGTACCGCATGCGACGTTGCGGAGGATATGCCTCGCATCGAATCATCCGGACGTCCGCGCATCCGCTCGATCGCCGGAGGCCTGGGCGGCAATCTGATCGAATGGTACGACTTCCTCACGTACAGCATTTTCTCGATCTACTTCGCGAAGTCGTTCTTTCCGAGCGATCAACCGACCGTCCAGCTCATGAACACAGCGGCAATTGCAGCCGTCGGTTATATCGCGCGCCCGCTCGGCAGCTGGTTGATTGGTCTATGGGCCGACAAGCGCGGGCGCAAATCCGCGCTCACCTGGTCGGTCGCAACGATGTGCATCGGGTCATTGATGATCGCCGTCACACCCGGCTACGAGTCGATCGGTGTGTGCGCGCCGATCGTGCTGATCGCAGCGAGACTGCTGCAAGGCTTGAGCATGGGTGGAGAATATGGCACCAGCGCGACCTATCTGAGCGAAATCGCGCCGCCACACCGTCGCGGTTTCTTCGTCGGTTTTTTGCAGGTGAGTGTCATTTCCGGCCAACTGGTGGCGCTCGGGTTGATGCTCCTGTTGCAGAAGACGCTGAGCGCGCATCAGATCGAGGCATGGGGCTGGCGGATTCCGTTTGCGATTGGCGGCGTGCTTGCCATGTTCGCGCTCTACATGCGTCGTAATGTGGTTGAGACGGCGGCATTTGAAGCAGCGCAGCGCGAGGAAGGACCGTCCATAACCGTTCAATTGCTGCAGCACTGGAGACAGATACTGCTCGCAATCGGCATGACCGTTGGCGGCACGGTAGGCTTTTATACGTACACGGTGTACATGCAGAAGTACCTCGTCAATACCGTCGGCCTCACGAAGGAAGTGTCGACGCTCGCCTTTACCTGCGCGTTGGTGTTTTACATGTTCCTGCAACCGCTATTTGGTTATGCATCGGATGTGTTTGGCAGACGTCCCGTACTGATCACGTTCGGACTGTCGACCACGCTGTTCTCCGTCCCGCTCTTCAAGGCGCTAAGTATGACGCACGATCCATGGGTTGCGTTCGGTCTGTCGTTCGCGGGCCTTTTCATGCTGGCTGGTTTCACGTCGGTGCATATGCTGGCGAAGGCCGAACTGTTTCCGGCGCGCATACGGGCCCTTGCGGTAGGATTGCCCTACGCTTTGACCACGGCGATCCTCGGCGGCACTACGGAGCTTGTCGCACTGAAATTCAAGGCGAGCGGGCACGAAGCGTATTTTTACTGGTACGTATCTTTGTGGGCCGCCGTCTCGTTGGCCGTCTATCTACGGATGCCCGAATCCAACAATCTTCACGCGCCAGATGACAGACAGTCCGCCGTCTGAGACGATAAATGCCCTCGGCGCCTGAAGGTCCGCACAATTCCCGCCTTTACAGGTACGGATACCAATACCTAGCCGGAAGGCGAACTTCGAGAGATCGCGTGCGTGCCACACCTGCGCCTGACGTGACAACGGCCGGCAGTGCAATCTTCGCCAGACCTACGCTCGTCGTTTTCGCCTACGCTCATCGCGCGACCGTCCGCGAATCCTGCTGGATCCCCGTTTTGACGACTCGAGTGAAATCGGAAACGCTCAGTGGAACTGTATCCGCCTTTGCGTTCGAGCGCGTCTTCCGCGCGACAACCAGGATCGCGCCCAAGTGTTCATAAAAACACGCGAGCTGTCGCGCATCGGACAACAATCTCTCCAGATCGAACGCCCTCTCAAGCACCGTCCGCGGGAGATGAAAGCGCTGAAATCCGCGCCGCACGCGAACCTGAAAAACCACCCCATCGCTGTTATGCGGTACTCCTGCCCATACAAGCGGGCCGCAATCCATGACGCCTCCGGAAAATCCCTATCGTCAGATCAATATGCCAGCTATTCTCAATCCGCACATTAATATTTCAAAATTGTGGCGACTGACGCACTGACGCATTCGCAACACTCCCGATATTGCGTTGCAGCATGAACTTCCGTCGACTGAATTTTCGCCTTAGAAGCAGTAGCCCCTCAGTCGCCCCATGACGGGAGAGCACGCCATGACGACTTCTTCACCAGCACTGAGCCAGTCCCTGCCCGCCCTCCATGTGTTCGAACAAGATGGAGGTTGGCATTGGGGCATCACGGTTCCTCGTTCGGTGGGATGCGGATTCAAACTGATCGCATCCAGCAATCACATCCTTCCCAACCAAGACACTGCCCGATGTGATGGTGGTCAAGCGCTGGCCGCGATTGTCACAAGTCCGGGCACCTGAACTTGTCGTCTCCGGCACGGAAAGCCCGCTTGAGTTTTCACGTCTGGATGCAATACTCCAATCAACCTTCAAAGCGAAGCATGCATTGCCGGACGACGGCCAGCACATCCAACTAGACAAGTCCGACTTCCAGATCCGAACCAGCGAGTGAGCGGTGCTCGGATCAATGTGTTAGCTGCGGCTAGCAGACGCACCGACGACGAGCCGCCTCGCCAAGAAACAGCTGGCTTGTCTACCTGCAAGCAGCCACTGGCGACTGGCGGCTTCTGGCCGCACGGAGCCCGACGTAGGCGCCGCCATCCTGCTACCGCCCTTCGAATCCGCATGGATTGACTTCCGGCGTTGATAAACTTGTGACCGACGCTTCCGTCCCTGAACACCTCGTATCAGTGCCCCAAAGTCCAGCCGAGCTGACGTGCGTGATCCGAGGAATCAGTGGCAAAGCGTCGTGGCGGCTGCCAAAATGGCGGCCCCGCAGCCGCGAGGGAAGTCTCGACCAACGACACCCCAAGCCCTGCGTCGATCATCAGCGGCGTATCTCACAGGTAATCGCTTTGAAATTGTCGTTTGAAGTTATCGAAGTGCTCGATGCCATAGACCGGGCGGGAACGTTCGCGGAAGCGGCCGTGCTGCTTCATCGCGTACCGTCGGCATTGACTTATCTGGTGAAAAAGGCCGAGGCTGATCTTGGCGTCGCCCTGTTTGATCGCAACGGCCGGCGCGCGCAGATGACGGAGGCGGGGAGACTGCTCGTGGAGGACGGTCGTCATTTGCTGCGAGCCGGGCAGGATCTGGAGAGCAAGGTTCGAAGTGTCCATGCGGGTTGGGAGGCTGAGCTCAGGCTGTGCGTCGACGATATTCTCCCGTTGCCTTCGTTGTGGCCGCACGTGCGTGCGTTCTACGAACTGAAGATGACGACACGGCTGCGTTTATCGACCGAAGTGCTCGGTGGCGTGTGGGACGCGCTTGTGACGGGGCGTGCGGATATCGCGATCGGCGCCGCGGGAGAGCCGCCACACGCGCCCAACATTGCAGCAAGGCCGATCGGCCTGCTACGTCACGTTTTTGTCGTGGCGCCTTATCATCCGCTTGCCGCGAACGAAAAGCCACTCGACAGCAGCGCAATTTCAAGTCACCGCGGCGTCGTCATCAGCGATACATCGCGTGAACTCGAGCCGAGATCGGTGGCCATTCATGACGGACAACCGGTCATCGTCGTACCGAACCTGGCCGCCAAAATCGACCTCCTTTGCGAAGGCATTGCCGTCGGCATGCTGCCCGCGCCTGTCGCCGACGAGTTGATACGGCAGGGCAAGCTCGTCGAGCGCCAGGTAACAGGCGTGCGAGCGCACACAAACTGCTACCTCGGCTGGCGGGAGGATAAGACGGGGCGTGCGTCGAGATGGTGGATTGAACGACTGGATCAGATCGATCTGATAACCGGGCTTTTCAGTGCGCGCGGCATCGCTACCTGAAGCAAATGCCCGTCTCACACCTCGGCGTCGACTCGCTGGATGGGGAGGACAGGATGCTCGAGAAAATGCGTCGAGGCGAGCGTGATACCTGGTCGTAGCAACGTGAGCGCCTCGAACGATAAACGCATCGCGTCGTGCCCCCGATATCGGCGCGACGGGTATAACGCGCCATCAGGTCACCGTTCGGGACCGACCAACTGCATCGCTGCGTGAAGCTGCACGCCGATAGGTGTCAACCCGCCCGGGACGCACTTGCACAGCGGACAGTCGCGGTCACGCGTTCGGCGGAGCCTGAGTTTGGCTGCGCAGGCATGCTGTCGTGATACGCAGGCATCTCGTTATCATGCCGTTCGACGATGTCTGCAAGTGACCCCGCACAACATCGAGTGTCCGCGCGGAGCCGGGGTGAAAGGCTCCTTGCGGCCCGAAGCTGCCTTTCGACCCAATGTGAGAGCTATGGCAGGTTGCAGATGGGGAACGGCCATACGCGCGGTGTCTTCGCCGGCAAGTTGTCGGGTTTTGCAGTCGCTCAGGCAGAGCGGTGCGTGAGGTAGCTTTAAGTTCCTTCCTGCCCTTAGCAGCATCGGGCCCGCGAATATCGTGTCACCATTACTGGCGCGGCCCGTTTTTTGCGAGCACCACACGGCGCTGGACCTATGATCGCTTAACAAATATTAAGCTTGAACCAAGCAAAAAAAAGAAAGTGGGCATAAAGCCTCCCGCCAGGAGGCTTGGGCTGATACGCCGTTACTCACGCTCGGAGTTTTCATTCGAATATGCGACCCCGAAGTGTCGTTCTCGATGGCAGTTAGGACAAAGGGCCTGTGCGTTCTCTTCAGTATCGAGGCCGCCATCTGCGAGGCGTTGAATATGGTGCACTTCGAGGTATGCGCTTCCGTTAGGCCGGAAGAAAGGCGCCGGTTTGTGGCAACCCTCACACTCTCCCTTTGATCGGAAAAGGACTTGGGCGATGACGTATGGGTTTCTTCGATAAACGGTCGTTGTTACCGTCATCTTTTCCGGGACGGTAGGCATTTGCGTTATGGCTCGCTTGCGCTCGTCTTCTGTTGCGAGCAGGGCTTTCCTGACCTGAAGGTCCAGATCGATCTTTTCCGAAATACCCTCATCCATCACAGAGAGCTTAGCCAGAAAGTGGTCATGAACGCGCTCTGGAACGCGGTAGGTTGGATTCTTCCTTTTGACGTACTCGATGTGGTCATTGAGCGTGTATAAAGCTGTGGTCAGGGGTGCCGGTCCCAACGCCGCAATTTTCTCGAGGTTGTACCTCCAACCCTCCTCGGAGATTGTGTTTTGAATGAGACGGCGGGTAAGCAGGTATAGATAGCACTGCCAGTACCCGTTGGCGGTGCGACCTTGGTTAGACGCCAAATTTAGGTGCGACATAAAAAGCTGGTTGGCCATATTCGCCGGTAACGTCCCTTCGTAGACTCGGCGAGAAATTTCATACCCGACCTCGATCATTTCGGGCGTACTCTTTTGCTTTTGCCTTTGCTTCTTCTCGGCCATTTCGATCTTCAGTTTCATTTTGGGCGCGGTCTGAGACTATGACTGTTTAGCATTCCCTGCCAAAATCATCTGACGGCCTCTGGCGTCAATCAAATCCGTCACAAACTCCCCAAATTCTTTCGTAATTTCGAGGAAGGAGTGTCCGTAATTAATCGCCGGTTGAATGTGGTCGCCGCCGGCTGCAGTCACCGCTACCGTTGGATGTAAGGACTTGAACTGTTTTATGACGTCGTCATAAAATAGAGGATCTTCGAACCAGCTTCTACCATAAGCTGGCGCGCAGTTGTTCCCGTACATATAATACTTCCATCTCGCATGGTGTGCATTTCTCTTCTGTTCGTCCGGGCTTCTCATGTATCCGCCGCTTGAGCTGACGTAGTAAGTCAGGAACGCTTTCGCACCAACTGCCGCTTCTATCAATACATCGCCGACACGAATAGGCGTTGGCATCTTTGCAAAACTCAAATCGGGATGGGGTGTGTCAAACGATCTTTTATCAATAATCCGAATCGGATCATCTTTAACTCCTGAAACCTTGATGAAAAACTTTGCCCCGGATCCAAGCATGACGTTTGAATTTCCCGCGCTTGGAGCGCAGTACTTTTTAAGCATGCCCGGAAGTCCAATGTCAATATCTGGACCAGGCGGATAGCTGGATCGGAACGAGTTGACGACTCCGCACAGTATTCCAATTTGCTGTTCCGTGATATGCACGTAATCAATATTGCGTTCGACTCTGTCCCGGATATCCACCAGGGTTGTCTCGTCGGTCAAGACAATGCCGGTTTCCGAGTTGTTTTGTAGCCCTCCGTGCGTAAGATTGGCTGACGTCACGATGCCCACGACAGGTCTGCCACCGTCATAAAATACGAAAACCTTTGAATGGAGGGATTGGTCGACATGTATAGGAGGCCACACATTCGTTTTCTCCTGAACCAAATCGCCAAAACTTCGCATTGAAAATGGTTTCGTGAGCAAGTCGTTCCCTCTTGCACTGAAACTTGTCACCAGCTCAAGGCGCTTTTCGCGTAGATCAATGCCGGCAAACAATGGCCCGAAATCCTCAAAGAGAAATGGTGACACGAGAAATGCCTGCTCGAAGCGTCTGAGAAAGACTCTGACGAGTTCAAAGTGGTCGTTCGTCGAAATCGCAAACGATCCATTTTCTGTTGGGATAGAAAAATGCGATAGCCGACCATTGCTTACAGCGTACATCCTGCCCCCGTATGATTTTGGCTTTATTCCTATGATAGCCGATCATCAGGAGCGGGTTGCGTCCGATCGTTACGAACACATTCTTCCGAAGCAGCCGCCCGCCTACAGCAACACTCGAGATCCCGCGAGTGAGCCCGAGTGGAAAAAAAATTCGGCCTGCATATTCTTCCGCCGAAGGCGGCTTTGATCCCAGACCGGTCGTTCCAGCGGCTCGATCCGTGAGCAGGCGAGTGGCGCTTCATGGCCGGTAGCCGTCGGCCACGATCGGCGCTTCCCGACCCGGAGCAGACTTTCGCACACTGCGGAAACGACCATTGACGCCCCTGTGTAGGCAGGTTTTGTGCGATGAGAGAGGGCCCCGTACGTCAGTACCGTGACTGGATGTGGAAGTGAATCATGAAATAAAGCGGTACGCATAGCATGGCCACAAAGATCGCCTTGGTAGATAGCTTACGAGACCGACCCGGCCCCCACGCAAATACTGACCTGGGAGTCACATCAAATTCGTGATAGTCGAGTTCGCTCAATCGATGGGCAATCGTGGCGAGATTTGAAACCAGGTGCCATCCTCCGCTAGGATCGAGCGATAGCTGTCGAGGAATCGTATCCAAGCTCGCGACCAGCTGCGTGTCAGTGCACTCCACATCAAACGCATACTGGTCGAGGACAAAGCGAAGAGCGGAACAAAGCTCGTGATCATGCCCGATGGTGCGAGATAGAATCTCTGCCCGGTCGCCAAAAATATAAAGTCCTTTTGGCATTTCAAAGTGGCGAAGGAATGGAAAAAGGCGACCTAGCCAGCCCGCGTGATAAGTCGTTGCGAAGCCTACATCAATCCGTGAGGGCAGTTTCAATGGCATGTAGACAAGGGTAAGTCCCTTAATGTGGTCCACCGTCCCACCATACTTTTTTACCAGCTCTTTTAATTCGCTCATGTCGACAGGTCCCCAACGTATCGTCGTCGAAAAATCGCAGCGACACCGCCCCGTATTTTGTCCGCGAGATGACCACACCTGACACGTATGTGAGCGTCACCCCGATTCAATGGAGTTTCAGCTTTCCAATTTGCACCGGTTGCAAACATCGCTGTCGATTGTCGACGATTCAGTCCTTCCGGTCGAGTGTCTCGTCCTGGCCGGGAGCCGACAGATGTACAGAACCGCTACCGCCCCCTGAGGCGGCCATCAAGATTGTGAAAGCGGACGCTCACGCATCGACTTGCCGATCCATTTAGACGCGCAGGCAATGCCAATGGACGATCATTCGACTACCTACCGCTGCCCGGTCGTTGATTTCCACACGAACGCGGCAATCCTTTCGACGATACCGTCCGCCAACGGGAGATCGGGATCAGAATAAGCCGCGAGGTTGGGCTCGACGGTCAGCCGTATGTATCGCTTTGAGCACGTGGTTGGCGTCGGCGACAAGCACGAGTTCAACGGCGGGATTTGCCTGTTTCAACCGTTGCGCATCCGCGGAGCCCACCTGAAGATCCTGCAATCCCTGCATGATGAGCACTGGCTTGCCCGCTCATCCCCGGACATCAATCCAACGGCGGCACGGCCCCCTCGGCCAAGGTCTTGAGCAACCGCGCGCGACGGCGTTCGAGATCCGCGATCTGACGTTCGATCGACGCCAGTCGTTTGCGCTGGGCATCAGTGGTTTCAGGGCATGCGCCCGCGCCTTCGATCATGCGCATGCAGTCGGGAAACGAACGAATCTCGGCCAGACTGAAACCCGTTGCGATCATCCGCTGAATCTGCCTGACCTGCGTCACCGCTGCGGCAGGAAACGCGCGGTAACCATTGCTCGCGCGAACGGACGTGAGCAGCCCCTGCTCGTCGTAATGACGGATCGAGCGCACGCTTGCGCCGGTCTGGCGCGCAAGCTCGCCAATGGTCAGCAGGTTTTGTCCGGGAGATCGAGTCATGGAAAAAGCATAGCAGCTTTCGCTTGACCCTCACATCAGTGTCAGGGTTGAAACTCGTGGGCATCTCAACGATTCTCGAACACCGATCATGCCCCATACCCTCTTGCGTCACGTGCTTTCGACACTGGTGGCCATGCTCGCCGCGCTTGCGGTGATATCGACGGCCGGCGCCGCGACAACAAACTATACGGTGACCGCGCCGGACGGCGTCACCCTTGCCGTCCAGGAATCGGGAAACCCGTCCGGGCCGGCGATCGTGCTGATTCACGGCTTGCTCGGCAGTCATCTGAACTGGGATGCACAGGTCGACAGCGCGCTGCTTCAGCGGTATCGCATCATCACGTACGACCTGCGCGGCCACGGCCTGTCCGGCAAGCCGGCGGGAACCGCCGCCTATCTCGACGGGCGGCGCTGGGCGGACGATCTCGCCGCCGTCATTGCGTCATCGCATGCGAACCGTCCGGTACTGGTCGGATGGTCGCTGGGCGGCGCCGTCATCTCGAACTACCTGGCCGCTCATGGCGATAGCCGGATCGCGGGAGCCGTCTACGTCGACGGAGTGATCGAACTGAAGGCGGACCAGCTCGTCGCCCATGCGGACATCTATCGCGACATGATCTCCGCGGACCTGAAGACGCACCTCGATGGCGAACGCGCATTTCTCGGCCAGTGCTTCCACACGCAACCCGACACCGCCACGGCCGACCGGCTGCTCGCGAACGCGGCGATGGCTTCATGGGACATGCAGCGCGCGGTGCCGTCGATGACGGTGGCGGCGGCCGAAGGCCTCGGCAACACCCGCGTGCCGGTGCTGCTGCTCTATGGCGAACGCGACGCGCTGGTGAACACCCACGGGGCGATCGCCCGTGCCAAGGCCATTGCGCCGCGCGTTCAAATCCGACTGTACGCGAACTCGGGCCATGCGCCTTTCATCGAGGAACCGGCGCGCTTCAATCGCGATCTGGCTGATTTCGTCGACCGTGTCGCAACGCACTGAGCAAACCGTGTCCGCGCGGACGCCAAACCGCTACCATCGATGTTCGTCCCCACGGAGAACCGCCGATGAGCCGCCCCGATTTCATCAAGCACTGGACCGAACTCGAAGAACCCGATGCGCATTGCTATCGCGGCGATACCGAGCCGATGGCACTGGATGCCCCGCTTTCCGCCGCGCTCGGCATCACGCGCATCGGTATTCATCACGTGAGGCTGCTTCCGGGCCGGCGGACATCGTACCCGCATGCCGAAAGCACCGAGCAGGAATTCGTGTACGTGCTCGAAGGCAAGCCCGACGTCTGGATCGACGGCGTGCTTCATCCGGTCGCCGAAGGCGATTCGGTCGCGTTTCCCGCGGGTACCGGCATCTGCCACACTTTCATCAACAATACGAAGGACGAAGTCCGGTTGATGGTGATCGGCGAACGCCCGCGCGACGACAACCGCATTCGCTACCCGCTCAACGAGGCCTATGAGCGGACCCGCGCGGATCGCTGGGTCGACTGGCCCGACAGGCCGCTCGGCCCCCATGACGGGATGCCGGACTGACGTTTGCGGCGGCTCGCCCGCGGCATACCGGCCCGGGCCCGGGGCTGGTGATAAGCTGCGAGGCGGTACGCAATCGCATCCGCCCGCCCACGCCCCAACGAGAGCCCGTCATGCCCATCGCTTCCTCCGTCCGCTCCGCCTTCACCCCCACCGGCAAGCTCCGCGCGTCGATCAACCTCGGCAACCCGATCCTCGCGAACCGGGATCCGGCGACCGGCGAACCGTTCGGCGTCTCGATCGACCTCGCGCGCGCATTCGCCGAGCGCCTGTCGGCCGAGCTGGAACTCGTCGTATTCGACACCGCCGGCCAATCGGTGCAGGCGCTGACTGAAGAACGCGCCGATTTCGGCTTCTTCGCGGTCGATCCGCTGCGCGGTGAAACGGTTGCGTTCACCGCACCGTACGTGCTGATCGAAGGCTTCTATCTCGTACCCGACGCATCGCCGATCCGCACCAACGCGGACGTCGACCAGCCGCACAACCGCGTGGCCGTCGGCAAGGGCAGCGCGTACGACCTGTTCCTCACGCGCGAACTGAAAGCCGCCCGGATCGTGCGCGCGCCGACATCGCAGGCCGTCGTGCCGACGTTTCTCGAACAGCATCTGGAAGTCGCCGCCGGCGTGAAGCAGCAACTCGAAGCCGACGCCGCGAAGACGACCGGCCTGCGCCTGCTCGACGCGCGCTTCATGGAGATTCGGCAGGCGATGGGCGTACCGAAGAGCCGCGGCGAAGCCGCCGCCGCGGTGTTGAACGCCTTCGTCGAGGACATGAAGGCGTCGGGCTTCGTCGCCGAATCGCTGCGTCGGCACGGTATCACGGGCGCGTCCGTCGCCCCGGCCGCCTGACCGGACGCGCATGACGAAATGAAACGGCCGCGGTGTCCGGCAAGACACCGCGGCCGTCGACCGAATGGAAGCCCCGCGCTCAACCGACGCGAGCCTCTCCCTCGCGCTCGGCTTCCCCCTCATCCGAACTCGCGCGCGCCAGCACCGGCTTGAGCGCCTGCCCCGTATGGCTCGCGCCGACCTTCACGAGCGCTTCGGGCGGCGCCGCCGCGACGATCGTGCCGCCGCCCACACCGCCCTCCGGCCCGAGGTCGATGATCCAGTCGGCTTCCGCGATCACGTCGAGATCATGCTCGATCACGACGACGCTATGCCCCGCATCGACGAGCCGGTGCAGCACGCGGATCAGCTTCGCGACGTCCGCCATGTGCAGGCCGACTGTCGGTTCGTCGAGCACGTACAGCGTATGCGGCGCCTTCTGGCCGCGCCGCGTGATGTCGTCGCGCACCTTCGTCAGCTCGGTGACCAGCTTGATGCGCTGCGCCTCGCCGCCGGACAACGTCGGGGACGGCTGGCCGAGCGTCAGGTAACCGAGCCCGACGTCCTTCATCAGTTGCAGCGGATGCGCGATGTTCGAGATCGGCGCGAAGAATTCCACCGCCTCGTCGATCTCCATCGTCAGCACGTCGCCGATGTTCCGGCCGCGCCACGTGACGGCGAGCGTCTCCGGATTGAAACGCTGGCCGTGACACACGTCGCACGGCACCTTCACGTCGGGCAGGAAGCTCATGCCGATCGTGCGCACGCCTTGCCCTTCGCACGCCGGGCAGCGCCCGTCGCCGGTATTGAACGAGAACCGCGACGCCGTATAGCCGCGCGCACGCGCCTCCAGGGTGTCCGCGAACAGCTTGCGGATCGTGTCCCACACGCCGATGTAGGTGGCCGGACACGAACGCGGTGTCTTACCGATCGGCGTCTGGTCGACTTCGAGCACGCGATCGATCTGCTCCCAGCCGCTCAGCGACGCGCAGCCCTGCCACGCGTGCGTGACGTTCAGCGACGGCCGCGGCGCGCTGCGTGCGAGCACGCTCGAGCGGCGGTTGGCCGCCGGCGCGTCCTGCTGCGCGGCCTTGCGTGCGCGCCGTGTGGCGGGCGACGACAGCACCGAGCGGCCGACCGCGTCGAGCAGGTTCGTCATCAGCACGTCGCGCGCGAGCGTCGACTTGCCCGAGCCGCTGACACCCGTCACCGCGACGAGCCGCGCGAGCGGAATGCCGACCGTGACGTCGCGCAGGTTGTGCAGCCGCGCACCGTGCACGGTCAACCACGCTTCCGGCACGGCCGCGCCGCCCTTCTTGCCCGGCAGGCTCACGCTACGGCGCGGCTGCAGCGGATGCGTCATCGGCCGCGCGAGCAGCCGACCCGTGACCGAGTCGGCCTGCGCGGCGAGATCGGCGACCGCGCCCTGCGCGACCAGCGCACCGCCGCGCTTGCCGGCGCCGGGGCCGATGTCGATGATGTGATCGGCGCGACGGATCGTGTCCTCGTCGTGTTCGACGACGACGAGCGTATTGCCCTTGTCGCCGAGCTTGCGCAGCGCGTCGAGCAGGATCTGGTTGTCGCGCGGATGCAGGCCGATCGTCGGCTCGTCGAGCACGTAGCACACGCCCTGCAGGTTGCTGCCGAGCTGCGCGGCGAGCCGGATGCGCTGCGCTTCGCCGCCCGACAGGCTCGGCGCCGCACGGTCGAGGCTCAGGTAGCCGAGCCCGACTTCCTCGAGGAACGCGAGGCGGCTGCCGATCTCGCTGACGATGTCGCGCGCGATCTGCGCGTCGCGCCCGGTGAGTTCGAGCGCGTCGATCCAGCGGCGCGTGTCCGACACCGTCCACTGCGCGACCTCGACGATCGGATGCGCGTCGAACGTGACCGCGCGTGCGGTCGGGTTCAGCCGCGTCCCGCCGCAGTCCGGGCACGGCTCGTTGCCGACGCCTTCCGGTTCCTGCTCGTCCGACGGCAGCGTCTGCTCGCGGCCGCGGCCGTCCTCGGCGAGTACCGTGTCGTCGTACGCGGCGCGTTGTTCGCGCGTGAGCGTGACGCCGGTGCCGACGCAGGTCGTGCACCAGCCGTGCTTGCTGTTGTACGAGAACATTCGCGGGTCCAGCTCCGGATAGCTCGTGCCGCATACCGGGCACGCACGCTTGACCGACAGCACCTTGACCGTGCCGACGCGCGCGGTCGAATGGTCGTTCCGCATCGCATCGTGCAGCCCGTCGAGCGGCGCGAGCAGATGCATCACGCCCTTGCCGAGCTCGAGCGTCTCGTCGAGCCTGCGGCGCAATTCGGCTTCGTTGTCCGGCGACACGACGAGATCGGCGACCGGCAATTCGATCGTGTGCTCGCGGAAGCGGTCGAGCTTCGGCCACGGATCGACCGGCACGAACTCGCCGTCGACACGCAGATGCGTGCTGCCGCGCGCCTTCGCCCACTTCGCGAGATCGGTGTACACCCCCTTGCGGTTCACGACGAGCGGCGCGAGCAATCCGACGTGCTCGCCGCGATGATCGCGCAGCAGCTGCGCGGCGATCGATTCGACGGATTGCGACGTGACCGGCGTGCCGTCGTGGATGCAATGCTGCAGGCCGAGCTTCACGTACAGCAGCCGCAGGAAGTGCCACACTTCGGACGTGGTCGCGACCGTGCTCTTGCGCCCGCCGCGCGACAGCCGCTGCTCGATCGCGACGGTCGGCGGAATGCCGTACACCGCGTCGACTTCGGGCCGCCCGGCCGGCTGCACGATCGAGCGTGCATACGCGTTCAGCGATTCGAGGTAGCGGCGCTGGCCTTCGTGGAACAGGATGTCGAACGCGAGCGTCGACTTGCCGGAGCCCGATACGCCGGTGATCACGTTGAACTTGCCGTGCGGAATGTCGACGTCGAGCGCCTTCAGGTTGTGCTCGCGCGCGTTGACGATCCGCACGACGTCCTCGCCCTCGATCGCACGGCGCTCGCGCGCGGCGTTCAGCACGGCCTGCAGCGGCACGCCTTCGTCGGCGAGCGCCGCCTCGGCGTCCATCGCGCGGTCGTACTGCAGCAGCGCCACGCCCGTGTGCGATTCGGCGCAGGCCTTCACGTCGTCGGGCGTGCCCGCGCACAGCACGAGGCCGCCGCCGTCGCCGCCTTCCGGGCCGAGGTCGATCAGCCAGTCGGCCGCGCGGATCACGTCGAGGTTGTGCTCGATCACGATCAGCGAATGGCCGGCCGCGAGCAGCTTGCCGAACGCCTGCATCAGCTTCGCGATGTCGTCGAAGTGCAGCCCGGTGGTCGGCTCGTCGAACATGAACAGCTTCGCGCGCGCGATGCGCGCCTCTTCCGTCGCGACCCGGCGCCCGTTGGCCGCCGCCGCCGATTCGGCGAGGAAGCCGGCGAGCTTCAGGCGCTGCGCCTCGCCGCCCGACAGCGTCGGCACCGGCTGGCCGAGCTTCACGTATTCGAGGCCGACGTCGACGATCGGCTGCAGCACGCGCAGCACCTCGGCGTCGGTCGCGAAGAACGCGGCCGCCTCGCTGACGGTCAGGTCGAGCACGTCGGCGATGTTCAGCGCACGGCCGTCGCGCTCGATGCGCACCTCGAGGATCTCGGCGCGGTAGCGGCTGCCGTCGCAGTCCGGGCAGCGCAGGTACACGTCGCTCAGGAACTGCATCTCGATGTGCTCGAAGCCCGAGCCGCCGCAGGTCGGGCAACGACCGTCGCCCGAGTTGAAGCTGAACGTGCCGGCGCCGTAGCCGCGCTGCAGCGCGAGCGGCGCCTTCGCGAACAGCTTGCGGATCTCGTCGAACGCGCCGACGTAGCTCGCCGGGTTCGAGCGCGTGGTCTTGCCGATCGGCGACTGGTCGACGAACACGACGTCGCCGACCTGGTCCGCGCCCGTGAGGCTGCGGTACGCGCCCGGCGACTCGGTCGCCTTGCCGTGGTGCCGCGCCATCGCCGGATACAGCACGTCCTGCAGCAGCGTCGATTTGCCAGAACCGGACACGCCCGTCACGCAGACGAGCCGCTGCAGCGGAATCTCGACCGTCACGTCGCGCAGGTTGTGTTCGCTCGCGCCTTCGAGCACGATGCGCGGCGTATGCGCGTCGACCGCCCGGCGCGCCCAGTTCGACGCGTGCGCGACCTGCTTGCGGCCGCCGAGATACTCGCCGGTCAGCGTGGGCGCGGAACGGATGTCGGCCGGCGTGCCGTCGTAGACGATCGTGCCGCCGCGCTCGCCCGGACCCGGCCCCATGTCGATCAGCCGGTCGGCCGCGAGCATCACCGACGGATCGTGCTCGACGACGACCAGCGTATTGCCCGCGTCGCGCAGCCGCTGCATCGCCTCGACGATCCGTGTCAGATCGCGCGGATGCAGCCCGATGCTCGGTTCGTCGAGGACGAACAGGGTTTTGGTCAGCGACGTGCCGAGCGCCGTCGTCAGGTTGATCCGCTGCACCTCGCCGCCCGACAGCGTGCGGCTCTGCCGGTCGAGCGTCAGGTAGCCGAGCCCCACGTCGCACAGGTATTTCAGGCGCGTGCGCACCTCGGCGAGCAGCAGCTTCAGCGCATCGTCGAGCAGCGCGCTCGGCAGGCTGATGCCGTCGAAAAAGCGCCGGATGCGCTCGATCGGCAGCAGCATCAGGTCGTGCACGGTCAGGCCCGGCAGCGCCTCGAGCTGCGCGCGGCTCCAGTCGACGCCGCGCGGCATGAAGCGCTCGGCCGGCGCGAGCACGCCGTCGGCATTTTCTTTCGAGCCGAGCCGCCATTGCAGCGATTCCGTCTTCAGGCGCGCGCCGCCGCACACGTCGCACGGCGTGTAACTGCGGTATTTCGACAGCAGCACGCGGATATGCATCTTGTACGCTTTCGATTCGAGATAGCCGAAGAAGCGCTTCACGCCGTACCACTGGCTCTGCCACTTGCCGTTCCAGTCCGGCGAACCGTTGACGACCCAGTCGCGTTCGGCGTCGGTCAGCTCGGACCACGCCACGTCGCGGCGGATGCCGGCCTTCGCCGCGTAGCGCATCAGGTCGTCCTGGCACTCTTTCCATGCGGGGGTCTGCATCGGCTTGATCGCGCCGCCGCGCAGCGTCTTGCGCGCGTCCGGAATCACGAGGCCGAGATCGACGCCGATCACGCGGCCGAAGCCGCGGCAGGTTTCGCACGCGCCGTACGCCGAGTTGAACGAGAACAGCGCCGCCTGCGGTTCCGCGTAGCGCAGGTCGCTGTCGGGATCGTGCAGCCCGGTGGAGAAGCGCCACACCTGCGGCTCGGCGACCGCATGTTCGGCCTCGGGGGCCAGCACGTATACGTTCACGCGGCCGCCGCCGCGCTTCAGCGACGCCTCGATCGCCTCGACCACGCGCACCTTGTCGGCCTGCTGCACGCGGAAGCGGTCGGCCACCACGTCGAGCACCTTGCGCGGCCCGGTGGGCGACGCGACTTCGCGCTGCGCCTGCACGCGCGTATAGCCGCTCGCGGACAGCCACTGCGCGATTTCCTCGTCGGACACCGCTTCCGGCAATTCGACCGGGAACGTGACGACGACGCGCGGATCGTCCGCCCGCGTGCGGGCGACGAGATCCGCGTAGATCGTTTCCGGCGTGTCGTGCCGCACCTGCCGCGCGGTCTGGCGGTCGAACAGCTCGGCCGCGCGCGCGTACAGCAGCTTCAGGTGATCGTTCAGCTCGGTCATCGTGCCGACGGTCGAACGCGAACTGCGGACCGGGTTGGTCTGGTCGATCGCGATCGCGGGCGGCACGCCGTCGACGCGCTCGACCTGCGGGCGGTCCATCCGGTCGAGGAACTGGCGTGCGTACGCGCTGAAGGTTTCGACGTAGCGCCGCTGCCCTTCCGCATACAGCGTGTCGAACACGAGACTCGACTTGCCCGAGCCCGACGGGCCGGTGACGACCGTCATTTCGCCGGTGCGCAGGTCGAGATCGAGGTTCTTGAGGTTGTGCTGACGTGCTCCGCGAATGCGGATCAGATTGCTGGATGACAATTTGCCTGCCCGTCTGAATGAGTTAGCCGGAATTCACGGTGCCGGAACGCTGCGGCGGATACCCGCAGGCGCGGCGCACGCGCCGCAAGGGTTGCACCTGTGCGGCTCGAGTTCGACGGGTACTATACTGTATATTCATACAGTTTTCCATGACGACCCTGCGGGCGTCATGGGCAGGCGGCCGGGGAACGGCCGGCAAGCGCCCTGGCGAAAGCGGCGTCGCTCACGACGAACGCGTGCGCAACGGTTCCAGCAAGTCCCTCAGGCCGTTGTGATCGATTTCGTGCATCAGCGCCAGCTGCCGGCCGATTTCGCCGCGCGGGAAGCCTTCACGGGCCAGCCAGTTGAGATAAGGCCCGGGCAGGTCGGCGATGAGCCGGCCCTTGTACTTGCCAAAGGGCATGGTGACGGTGACGAGGTGTGCGAGGTCGGCGGTCTGCATCCGCGTATTGTGCACGCCTTTGGGCCCGTATCGCGCGCCGGGCCGATGCGGCACGCGGCAAACCCGCCGGCCGCGGCCTCGCGAACAGGCCGCAACGAACCGCCCGCGCCCCTTTTCCGGCCTGCTAGACTGAAATTCCCCCTGCAAACGATGGAGGGCGTCATGTTGTCCGTCTACGTCGTGAAGACCGGCGAGCAGTTCCTCTGCACCGCCGAGGATGGCGATATCGGCATGGCACCGGCGGTTGAAGATGCCACGTCGTTTCGTTCGTATGAGGAAGCGGAAAAGGCGGCGCACGTGCATGCCGACCCCGGGTACGAAATCGTGGCCGTGTGCGTGCTCAGGCACTGACCCGACGCCCGGTGGCGGGCGCCGATGGACCCTGCGCCATCGACGCCCGCCGCCCGGCCCGAGAACCGGCCGTGCCGCGTCAGCCTGCGTTGCCCGCCGCCCCCTTCCCGCCGAAGGCCTCGCACTCCGGCTTGTCCCACCGCGTCTTCGCGACGCGGCTATCCGAATCGAACCGCACCTGATACTGGCAGGTCGCGACCTTCCCCGCGTCGCGGAACTGGAACAGGTAGTTCCACGTCCGCACGTGGAAGATCCACTCGTGGAAATGCGGCGGGCCGAGCAGTTCGTACAGCTGGTTCTTCGTCACGCCCGGCTGCACCTGCGCCAGGTTCGCGAGATTCGGATACGTGCCTTCGGGCAGCGTGGCCGTATCGGGCGACGGGAACGGCGGATCGCCCTGCTGCGTGGCGCATCCGGTCAGGCCGGCGGCGGCGACCAGTGCGGCGGCCGCGAACTTTGCAAGATTTGCGTTCATGTTTGCCATTGTCTGAATGGAAGGGAAACGGCGCGCGCCGCGGCTCACCACTGATACCCGGCACCGACCACCGCGCCATACGTACCGCGCGTGTTGGTCGAGACGGCCGCCTTGTAGATCCAGTGGTTGTTCTCCGAAATCGTCGAGATGCCCAGCGCCTGCCCCGACTGGCCGCGATACACGCTGCCGGCCAGTGCGACCATGCTCTTGCCGGGGCCGGACGGCTGCGGCAGGCCGGCGACGGCCATCGCCGTCGCCGTGCCGCCGTCCGCATCGCGGCGGTAGCTGTCGAGGCTGTTGCGCAAGCTCGCGACCTGACCGTCCGTGTAGCTGTTCGCCTGCGACAGCGTGTTGCCGACGCTCGCGTTCAGCTGGTTCACGTTGACCGCGTCGGTGCCCTGCGTGCCGGCCGCGACGTTGACGACCTGGCGCGCCGAATCCGCGGAGCCGACCGCCACGACGTTCGAGCGGCCGCCGTCGTTGCTGCCCGTGCCGATCGCGGCCGAATTGCTGCCGGACGCGGTCGACCCGACGCCGATCGCGGTCGAGCCGTTGCCCGATGCGAGCGCCCCGTTGCCGACCGCCGTGCTGTTCGAGCCCGATGCGACCGCGCCCGAGCCGCCCGCCGACGAGTTCGACCCGGTCGAGCCCGGCGGCACGTTCGTGCCGCTCGGATTCGTCGTGTACGAGCCGCCGAGGTTCGACGTGCGCTGGTTGATCAGCGTCGTCAACTGGTTGGCGACCGAGTCGAGCTGCGACACGTTCACCGCATCGGTGCCGTTCTTGCCGGCCGCGAGGCCGGTGATCTGCCGGTTGCCGATGTTGACCTCGCCGGCCGACGACTGCGGGCTGCTCAGGCCGTACGCGATGTAGTTCGTCTGCGCGCCGACCGTGGTCAGCGAACCCGCGCCGAGCGCGACGCTGTTCGCATAGGTCGCCGACGCGCCGGCGCCGAACGCGAGCGCATCGGTCGCCGTCGCGTGCGCGCCCGACCCGAGCGCGACGCTGCCCACGCTCGCCGCGACCGCGTTCGCGCCCTGCGCGACGGACTGCGCGCCGGTGGCCGTCGCCCCGCTGCCGAGCGCGATCGCATCGGCCTGCGCGACGCTCGCCGCCTGCCCGATCGCGACGCCGCCCGGCGCGGTGGCATCGACGATCGCGCCGTTGCCGATGCCCACGCCGTTGTCGCCGTTGACGACCGTCGTCGGGCCGACCGCGACCGATTCCGCGCCGACCGCGAGCGAATCCACGGCCGTCGAGTTCGCGTGGAAGTACTTCGTGGTGGTGACCGCGAACGATTGCAGCGCGCCCGCCAGTTGTCGCACGGTGACCGCATCCTGCTGGCCGGTGCCGTCCGCGACGTTGGTGATCTGGCGGTACGTCTTGCTCGTCGCGTCGCCGACCGACACCGCGCCGAGCAGCGTCTGGTCGGTCGTGTTGAACGGAATCGACGCGCTGCCGTTGCGAATCGTGCCGGACGTCGGCACCGTCGCGCGATCGGCTACCGAGCCGGCGCCGAGCGCGATGCTGCCGTCGACCTTCGACACGGCGTTCGGACCGATCGCGACACTGTCGAGTCCGAGCGCCTGGCTATCCGGCGCGGTCGAGTTCGCGTGGAAGTACTTGATGCCGTGCGCGTTGATGTTGTCGACCGCGGAACCGACGTTGTTGTTGACCGTCGTCGTGCCGTCGCTGTTGTACGTCACGTACGACGGCGCGGAGATCGTGCCGGTCGTCGGGTCATAGGTTGCGCCGCCGCCGATCGCGCCCGCCGTGCTGTTGCCGAGGTTGGTGTTGTTCGACGCGATCGAGCTGAGGCCCGTCGACAGCGAGCCGATGCCCGTCGACGTCGCGGTGGACAGCGACGTCAGGTTGCTGTTCGTGCTAGACAGGCCGGTGGACAGCGAGCCGACGGTCGTCGACGTCGACGTCGACAGCGACGAGATCGAGCTGGTCGTCGAGCTGAGGCCGGTGGACAGTGAGCCGATACTCGACGACGTGGCCGTCGACAGCGACGTCACGCTGCTGTTCGTCGTGCTCAGGCCGGTGGACAGCGACGCGACGCCGGTGGACAACGAACCGACGATCGTCGACGTGGAGGTCGACAGCGACGTGACCGTGCTGTTCGTGCTCGACAGGCCGGTGGACAGCGACGTGATGCCGGTGGACAACGAACCGACGATCGTCGACGTGGAGGTCGACAGCGACGTGACCGTGCTGTTCGTGCTCGACAGGCCGGTGGACAGCGACGTGATGCCGGTTGACGTTGACGTCGACAGCGATGTGACCGCGCTGTTGGTCGAACTCAGGCCGGTGGACAGCGAACCGACGACCGTCGAGGTCGACGTCGACAGCGACGTGACCGAACTGTTGGTCGAACTCAGGCCCGTCGACAACGACCCGACGACGGTCGACGTGGAGGTCGACAACGACGTGACCGCGCTGTTGGTCGAGCTCAATCCGGTGGACAGCGACGTCACCGAACTGTTGGTCGAACTCAGGCCGGTAGACAGCGAGCTGATGCCCGTCGACGTCGAGGTCGACAGTGACGTCACCGTGCTGTTGGTCGAACTCAGGCCCGTCGACAGTGACGTGATGCCCGTCGACGTCGAGGTCGACAACGACGTGATCGCGCTGTTCGCCGACGACAACCCGGTGGACGTCGACGTCGACAGCGACGTCACCGTGCTGTTGGTCGAACTCAGGCCCGTCGACAGCGACGTGATGCCCGTCGACGTCGAGGTCGACAACGACGTGATCGCGCTGTTCGCCGACGACAACCCGGTGGACGTCGACGTCGACAGCGACGTCACCGTGCTGTTGGTCGAACTCAGGCCCGTCGAGAGCGACGTGATGCCCGTCGACGTCGACGTGGACAGCGACGAAATCGCGCTGGTTGCCGACGACAACCCGGTGGACGTCGAGGTCGACAACGACGTGATGCTCGATGCCGTCGACGTCGACAGCGAATCGACCGCCAGGTTCGTCGCGGCCAGTTGCGAGCCGTTGATCGCGTCCGTGCTCGACGAACTGATCCGTCCGGCCGCGACGTTGGTGATCTGGCGCTCGGTACCCGCCGCGCCGACGCTGACGACGCTGGTCGGCGACGTACCGTTGAAGTTGTACGTGACACCGCCGATCACCGCGCTGGCCGTCGGATTCGGCGCGGCCGTCGTCGAGCCCGAGCCGAGCGCGACATCGTTCGCATTGTTCGCCACGGCCGAGGCGCCGAACGCGACCGCCCCCGCTACTGCCGCCGTCGACGTATTGCCGAGCGCGAGGGAACCAGTGCCCTGCGCGTTGTTGGTATTGCCGATCGCCACCGCCCCGTCGCCGTTCGCGGTGTTGTTCGCCCCCAGCGTGACCGCGCCCGTGCCGATCGCGGTGCTCGGATCGCCGATCGCTACCGCGCCGTTGCCGCTCACGGTCTGGCCGAAGCCGAGCGCGACTGCGCCGGTACCGCCCAGCACCTTCGAGCCGTAGCCGCCGGCGACCGAACCGGCACCGGCCGCCGCGGCGACCGAGTTGGAGTCGCCGATCGCCACGGTCGAACTCGCCGCCGCGACGCTATTGATACCGACCGCCGTCGCATTCGTGGCCGACGCCGTCGCGCCGGACCCGAGTGCGGTCGCCGAAATGCCGCTGCTGCGCGCGAGATTGCCGAGCGCGACGGCGAACTGCTGCGTCGCGGTCGACTGCACGCCGGCCGCGATCGAGCTGACGCCCGACGCATTGGCGCTCAGGCCGAGTGCCATTGCCTGATCGGCGCCCGCAGTCGTGGCGGAGCCGAGCGCGATCGAACTGGTGCCGAGCGACTGCGTGCCCGAGCCCGGTACGCCGGCCGTGCCGCCCCAGCCGATCGCGATCGACGTTGCACCCTTCGCGCCGCTGTTGACACCCATCGCGATCGACGAATTGCCGGTCGTCAGCGCACCGCTGCCCACCGCGACACCGGCAGCGCCGGAACTCGTCGACTGGTTGCCGAGCGCAACCGCGCCCTGATTGGTCGCCTGCGCCGAAAAACCAAGCGCGACGCTGCCGATACCCGACGAAACGGCGCCGAGTCCGAGCGCAGCCGCACTCTGACCGGAGGCCGTCGCATTGTTCCCGAGCCCGATGGCGGACGTGCCGCTCGCGGTCGCGCCACTGCCGATCGCCACCGTACCGGACTGCGTCGCCTGCGTTGCATTCCCGACGGCAACCGAAAACGCGCCCGACCCGATCGCCTGCACACCGAACGCCGCGCTATTGACACCGGTCGCCTGCGAATTGATGCCGACGGCCGTCGAACCGTCCGCCATCGCATGCGCACCCGGCCCCAGCGCGGTGGCCGACACGCCCTGCGCCGTCGACAGGTTGCCCAGGGCGGTGGAATTCTGCTGCGCGGCACTCGACCCGACGCCGATCGAGATCGAGCTCACGCCGCCGGTCGCGGAGCCGCCATCCTGCGCATACTGCGCGTGCGCGCCCGCATGGAACAACGCAAGATAAGTTGACGCCATCAGCACGGCCAATCGCCGCGGCGACGGCATCGAAGACCGGCCCGCGCGGCTCGCGGCGCCCTCGCTCGCGGCATGCCCGGACCTGACTGCCGACGACGCAACCCGCTTGCCGCGCGCACGGTCAAGCTCGGACGCCGCGACCCAGGCCCCCAGTGCTTCGTTCCAGATCGACTTGAACGACTTGTTCATCTTGTGTTCCCTCGGTTCTCATGTGCTGGATGACGCAGCAGCGAGCGCGACGGCAAGCGATGATGCATCGGCCCGCCTCCTCGCCCGTGTCGCGACGCTTCGCGATTCACTTTGGATAGCTAACTAAACGATCGAACAACGCTGCTCGGCAATCGCGATCGCCACGGCGATCGCGCGACGGCACGCCGCACGCGCGCGTCGGCACGCTGCGCGGCGGCACTCGCCGGTTATCGGATCATGGAAGCCGATGGCACGCGAAGACGGCGGCACGCTGCCCCGCGCATCGCGGATTCGCGTGCGCGCGCCGTCGCGCCGAGCCGGCGGCGACCTTGAATTTCATGGGAAGGCGCCGTTCAGACGCCGGATGAACGAAAGCCGGCCCCGAACCCGGGGCGGCTTTCGTCACGATTCATTCAGGAGGAGGATGACGCCGTGTGGTCCCCGGGTATGAAGCATGCGCATCCGGTCCGTTCGAACCGGTGCGTTGACCTGTCATGCCTGTCGTATTCATGTTTTTCGTGCCCGCCTGATTCGAGAACGCGCCGCGCGATCGCGCCACGACGGATCAGACCGTCGGGCGGACCATGCGCAGCCGCTCACCCTCTCCGCCGGCAGTCGAGCGCTTTCCGGATTTCCGGAAAAATCGCCCGACTTGCAGAACGGCCCCCGCATCGATTGAGTCGATCGAATTTTCTTGACGATTTTTCTTGTCGATGCGTCACACCCGAACCAATCTCACAATCATTCCGCTTTTCTTGTATACGAACACATTCGGAAAATTATGAAATTTGTATTACCCTCGTGCCAATTTTCTTGTTCATCATCGCACTCTCAAATTCTGAGAATTGCCATCATTCGATGTCACATTGAATATCGCAACATCCGAACGTGGCAGCGGCAAGGAATCCACGAACATCCGTTCCCCTCGAAGAACCGATTCCAGCCGCGCCGGAGCTAGTGTGCAGTCATCCGTTCAAACAAACCTTTTCCAGAGCGGAAAAATCCTTTTCCAGAGCGGATGATATTTACATTCATACATTTCCACTCGAAATCGGTTTTTCATCAAAACAAATCCTGACCGGACAACCAAAAAAATCAACCGGACGAGCGCCGATTCGAAGCGCCTGTTTCAAATCGAAAGACATCACCTCTCGACACAATTCACCCTAATTTATTTCGCGGGCCAATTCGATCACATAATCCATAAAAATCGGAAATAAAGACCGAAATTAAAAAGACGGCTCGGCATGTTTTTCCACTCCATTTCTTCCGGTCTAGTAACGCTGCCGAAACCGTTCAGTGTCCCGGCGGATAAGCCCACACAGTCCGCACGGAATCCTCACAATCGGTATTGTTGTCGACATATAATTTTTCGCAACAATCGCACCCACTGCGATGCTTTCAATCCGACCGACCACCCTTCCCTCGCGTCCGCCACCATGCCATCCCGCTTGCCCAGTTCGGCGCCGCCTCGTACCACGCCGGATCTCGCGGGCGCGCATATTCTTGTCGTCGACGACCGCCCGAACGACCTGCGGCTCCTGACCGAAATCCTGCGCGCGGCGCGGTGCCGGATCAGCGTGGCGTTCGACGGGCTGCAGGCCTATCACCGTGCGCAGGCCATCGCGCCCGACCTGATCCTGATGGACGTCCGCATGCCGCGCATGGACGGCTTCGCCGCGTCGCGGCTGCTGGCATCGACGCCGTCGACGCAAGCGATCCCGGTGATCATCCTGACGGCGGCCGGCGAGCTCGAGGATCGGATCGCCGGGCTCGAAACCGGCGCGATCGACTACATCGTCAAGCCGTTCGAGCCGGCGGAAGTCATCGCGCGGATCCGCAATCACCTGAAACGCGCGCGGCGCGGCCAGCCGTTCGCGCACTTGCCCGAACTGCCCGACCACCCCGACGCCGCGCTCGTACGCGCGGCGACCGACGTGCTGCTGCGCGACCTGCGGCATCCGCCGGCGCTCGACGATCTCGCGAAGCAGGTCGGTACGCACGAAAAGCGCTTGTCCCGCGTGTTCCGCGACCAGCTCGGCCAGACCGTATTCGAGTACTTGCGCGACACGCGCCTGCGTGCCGCGATGCACTTCCTGTCGGATACATCGATGGGCATCGGCGACATCGCCGAGGAAATCGGCTTTTCCACGCCCGGCAATTTCGCGACGGCGTTCCGCGAACGTTTCGGTATCACGCCGTCCGACTGGCGGCGCCAGCGCCACACCGGCGACACGCCGGCCGCACCGGGGGGGCGCCACGGCGATGCGTAGGCGACACGCGGCGTGGGCAGCCGGATGGCGCGCGGTGCTGCTGCTTGTGATCGCCCTGGCCGTCACCTGCGCGACGGCCCGCGCGGCATCGACGCCGAACCCCGCGCAACTGGACGGCGTATCGGTGTTCGAGGACGCGAGCACGACGATGACGGCCGAACAGGTCGCCGCGCGCCTCGCCGGGCCCGCTCGACGCGCGCCTGCGGCAAGCACGTCAACGTTCAACGTCGAGTTCTCGCGGTCGGCATGGTGGGTCCGGGCGACGCTGACCAACCGCGGCAGCGTCGCGCGTCCGCTGGTGCTGGTGATTCGCGACGCGCGCATCGACCACGCCGACTTCCATGTCGGCCAGGACGGCATCTGGACGCTCGTCAGCCGCTTCCCGGCTGCCGACGCCGGCAGCGACGCGGCCCGTCAGCCGTCGCGCTACCCGGTACTCGACGTCACGCTGCCCGCCGGCGCAAGCCTCCCCGTGCTGATCCGCGTCACGTCGCGCAAGGAAATGCGGCTCGCGCCGGCCGCGTTCACTCGCGCGGCATGGGATGCGCAGGAACGGCGCGCGACGATGTGGGACTTCGGCTTCTTCGGCGGCCTGCTCGCGCTCCTGTGGTGCGCGCTGCTGATCGGGTTCTTTTCGCGCAGCGGCGTGTTCCATGTACTGGCCGCGATGGCGCTGGGCACGACGCTGTTCGAGGCCGCTTACCGCGGTTACGTGGCCATGGCGCTACCGCCCGCACTGCGCGAGTGGTCGGCGCGCGGCGAGGTGATCGCCGTGTACGCGGCGATCGCCTGCTTCATCGTCTTCATCCTGACGGTCGCCCGGCGCGAACAGGCCAGGCTGCCCTTGCGTGCCGTCTACATGGCGTTCCTCGCGCTCGAATGCATCGGCATGGCCGGCGCCGCAGGCGGCGACCTGCTGACCTTCACGTGGTTCTGCCTGCGGCTGAACGCGGTGCTCGGGATCGTCAACATCAGCCTCGCGCTGATGCTCGCGATCCGCCGGACGCCGACCGGCCGCGTGATGCTGATCGCCATCGTGTTCGCCACCTTCAACATGCTGATCCGCGTGCTCGACGGCATGGACGCGCTGCCGCCGCTGCTGTCCTGGCTCAAGTCCGATATCTATCCGAACCCCGTCATCGCGATCGTCGGGCTCGCCACGCACCTGCTGGTGCTGGCCGCGTGGATCCACCACGTGGGCCGCCAGCGCACCGAGGCCAGGAAGCGGCTCGAACATTGGCAGCTCACCGAACAGGATCGCCTGCGCGACGAAGTCGCGAGACGCACGGTCGCGCTCAACGACGCGTTGCAGCAGGTGACGACCCACATGCAGCAGAAGATCGAGACGCTCGGTTATGTGAGCCACGACCTGCGCGCGCCGCTGTCGACGATCAACGGTTATGCGAAGCTGCTGCTGCAGAGCGCGACGCGCGGCCAGGCGCGGCTGATCCGGTCGATCGACCGCAGCATCCGCTACCAGCTCACGCTGATCGACGAACTGCTCGCGTTCACGAAGGCCGAACTGCAGCCGCTCGGTGTGGCGCCGGACGCGACCGACCTGCCCGGCCTGCTCGACGACATCGGCCACTATGCGCTCGCGCTGTGCGCGCAGCAGGACAACCGGTTCGTCTACCGGCCGGCCACGCCGCTGCCGCGCATGGTGTCGATCGACGGGATGCGGCTGCAGCAGGTGCTGCTCAACCTGCTGTCGAACGCGTCGAAGTTCACGCGGGACGGGACGGTCACGCTGTCGGTGCACGCGGCGCGCGAAGGTAATGCGTGGCGCCTGCTGTTCGAGGTCGCCGATACGGGCATCGGCATCGACATCAGCGGCACCCGCGACATCTTCCGCGCGTACCAGCAGGTGCAAGCCGTGAACGGCGGAACCGGGCTCGGCCTGTTCATCGCGCAGCGCATCGTCGGCGCGATGGGCGGCGAGCTGGCCGTCGCGAGCCAGCCGGGCGTCGGCACCGCGTTCTCGTTCCCGGTCGTCGCACCGGCGCTCGGGCACGCGCTCGTGCCGGTGTCGGAACTCGTCCGGCGGTTTCATCCGGGTGACGGGGCCGGGCCGGAACGCGTCGCGCCCGCGATGGATGGCCCGCCCGACGATGCACTCGACGCACTGATCCTGCTGGCCCGTGACGGGCGGCTCACCGATATCGAGACATGGCTCGGCCAGGTTGCGGACGAGCACGGTTACGCGGCCTTCGTGCAGCGCGTGCGCGAGCATCTCGATACGCTCGACCTGCACGCGATCGAGAAGCTGGCCGGGGAGCTCAAGCGTGCGCGCGGCGCGGACGCTTCGTTCGACGCCGAAGCGGACGCGGCCGGGCCGGCTTGACCGCGCGTGGCGCGGGCACCGGTCGCGCGGCACCGCACCGTGCACCGTGCCGTTCGAATCCGTTCGCTCAAACGCGCCGCGGCAGCGCCGTCGCGAAGAACTCCGTCGCGCGGCGCACGCGCGCCGGAACGAATCGGCGCTTCGGCCAGACGACGCTGATATCCCTGACTTCGCTGACGTATTCGTCGAGTATCGTCATCACGTCCGGGTGGCGAAGTTCATCGGCGAGCGAGATCCGGGCGAACAACCCGATTCCGACGCCGGCCAGCACGCCAGCCCGGATCGTCTCGACACTGTTGGACGACAGGTTGCCGCGCACGGCGACGCTGAACCTGCCTTGCGGGCCCGTGAACGGCCAGTTGACCGCTTCCGTCAGGCCGCCGTACAGCAGGCAATTGTGATCGACGAGCTCGGCGGGCGTCCTGGGGATGCCGTGTTGCTCGAAATAACGACGGGATCCGACGCACACGAGCGGGGTGCCGGCCACCCGCCTGACCACCGCGTCGGGATCGTGAACCGCGCCGACCCGGATCGCCAGGTCGATCCGATCCTCCACCATGTCCCGCACGAAGTCGGAAAGGACGAGGTCGACCTGCAGGCCGGGGTTCGACGCCAGCAGCTCGGGAATCAGTGGGAGCACATGCAGGCGGCCGAAGGTCGCGGAGACCGCGATCCGGATCAAACCGGATGCGTCGTGCGTGCTGCTCGCCAGTTCGCTGTCGGCGTCATCGAGCTCCTCGATCAGCGGTTTGGTCCGGTCGTAATATCGCTGCCCGTCGTCCGTCAGCGTCACGCTGCGCGTGCTGCGATTGAACAGCCTCACGCCGAGGCGGCTCTCCAGCGTGCCGATGGCCTTGCTGATGCCCGACTGCGAGTCGCCGGTCCGGCGGGCCGCGGCGGAAAAGCCGCCCGCCTCGACGACGGCGATGAAAGCGTTCAATTCGTGAAACCGGTCCATTGCGCTGCTCCGTTCGACCCATTCTCCCGAAGAATAGAGCTTATGCAGGCTCGGCCGATTATCATTTCCGGCAGCGGCAATTACGATGATTCCGTCAAACACATCGACGGAAGGTTCTCATGCCCACGCTTGCAGGCAAATTTGCGGTCGTCAGCGGCGCAACGACCGGTATCGGGTTCGCGATTGCCCAGCGCTTCGTCGCCGAAGGCGCGCATGTCTTCATCTTCGGCCGTCGGCAGGCCCAGCTCGACGCGGCAGCCGAACGGCTCGGACACGACGTCACGGCGCTCCAGGCCGACGCGGCCAGCCTCGCCGACCTCGACCGCGTCGCGGCAGCCGTGCGCGACGAAACCGGACGCGTCGACATCGTCGTCTCGAACGCGGGCTTCACCGAGCAGGCCCCGATCGACACGCTCACCCCCGAGCATTTCGACAAGGCCTTCAATCTCATGGCCCGCGGCCCCGTGTTCCTCGTGCAGAAGCTGCTGCCGCTGATGCAAAACCGCGGCTCGATCGTGCTGGTTTCGTCGGCCATGCACGTGATGGGCATTCCGGGGCACACCGCGTACGCAGCGACCAAGGCGGCGCTGCGCTCCTATGCGCGCACCTGGGCCGCGGAATTCAAGGATCGCGGCATCCGCGTCAACATGTTGAGCCCCGGCGTCACCGACACGCCCATCCTCGACGCGCAGACGGCGACACGCGACGAACTGGTCAGCATGTACCGGAGCATGGTGCCGCTCGGCCGGCTCGCGCGCGCGGACGAGATTGCGAGCGCGGCGCTCTTCCTCGCATCCGACGAAAGTTCGTACGTAACGGGTGCGGACCTGATGGCCGACGGCGGCATCGGTCAGGTCTGAAACGTGTGGGCCCCGGATCCGCCCGTTCGGCGCCCGGCGGCGCGTTCAATGAACGAAGCCCCCGCCGGGCCGGGCAAGACCGGCACGGCCATTGCCCGCGCGTTCGCCGCGCCCGCCGCCGGGTCGCGCGTTCCGATATGAGCCCGGGGCCGCACACGTTTGCGGCCGCGCCCCGCCCATTTGCGTTGCACACGACCCTCGATTTCCCCGCGGACCTGCCGTTAACCCGGATTTAAGCGCAGCCCGGTTCATCGCGCCGGGCCTTCCCCGCGAGCGCCAGCATGTCCGCATCCACCTCCATCGAGAAAATCGCCGACTGGGCGGGACGACACTACCTCGTCGTCGGCGCGCTGGGCACGCTGATGTCGCTCGCGGCGCTGAGCATCAGCGCGATCACGCTCTGGGCCACGAGAAGCGAAGTGGTCGAACATGCGCACGAAACCTCGCGCAACGTCGCCGCCGTGTTGGTGAGCGAGATCGCGCGGACCGTCGAAACGTCCAACAACGCACTGGTCGCGCTCGCCGCCGACCTCGGCAGCCGGCGGTCCGGCACATGGACGCCGGGCTGCGGCACGATCTGCTGTTCCAGCGCTCGGCCGCGCAATACGTGACGGGGATGGGCGTGACGGACCGGGACGGCCAGTTGATCGACGCGTGCTGCGGGCCGTCCCACCACTGGAACTTCAGCGATCGCGATTATTTCAAGGTCCATCGCGACGCGCCGAATGTCGGCCTTTACGTGTCGGAGGCCTATCGCGCGCGCTCGCGCGGCGGCAAGGAATCGATCGCGCTCTCGCGGCGCATCGAACAGCCGGACCATACGTTCAACGGGATCGCGGTGGTCGCGATCGACCTCGCCTATTTCGATCAGTTGCTGTCCCGGCTGGACGTCGGGCCGCACGGCATCAGCGCGGTCCTGCGCGCGGACGGCACCATCCTGGCCCGCAACCCGTCGCTGAACGACCACCAGATGGTCCGCCTGCGCCGTTCGAACACCTTCGATCGCATGCTGAACCAGGACTCGGGCTTCTATGCGGCGCATTCGCGCATCGACGGAACGTTGCGCCTGTATACGTTCCAGCGGGTGCCCGGCACACCGCTAATCGCCGTCGTCGCGCCGGCCGAAGGCGACGTGCTGGACGGCTTCATCCGCATGTCATGGTCGGTCGGCATATCGGCGTCGCTCCTGTGCGCACTTTTCTGCGCGGTCGTCTGGCTGCTCGCCTTCGCGTTGCGGGACAACCTGCGCAAGCAGACGCTGCTGACCGGCCTCAGCCGCACCGATCCGCTGACCGGCCTGCACAACCGGCGTGCGCTCGACTTCGCGCTGGCCGACCAGTGGGAGCGGCTGCATCGAAACGGCCACGGCAGCCTGTCGCTGCTGTTCATCGATGCCGACCACTTCAAGCAGTACAACGACCGGCACGGGCACGCGCGAGGCGACACGGGGCTCCGGTTCCTCGCCGCCTGCATCCGCGCGCACACGCAGCGGCGCGGCGACTTCGCCGCGCGCTACGGCGGCGAGGAATTCGTCGCGGTGCTGCCCGATACCGATGAACGCGGCGCCGCGAAGGTGGCGGAGGCGATCCGCCGGGAAGTGGAACACAACCGCCTCGACGGGTTCGACGACCCGGTGCCGGCCTTCACGGTGAGCATCGGCTGCGCGACCGCCCGCGCCGGATGGCCGGCGTCCGTCGACGCGTGGTCGCGCGAGGCGGATCTCGCGCTGTACGCCGCCAAGCGTGACGGACGCAACCGCGTCCGTCACGCGCCGTCGCCGCGGAACGAACAAGCGGCGTGACGGCCGGATCGATCCGCCATCCGTACCGCGTTTAGGATATCGGAGTAAACAAACCCGTCGGCGGGTTCGATCCATGCATCGCTCGTGACGCACAGCCGATTCGTAACCATCGCGTCACGATCGGCCACGACAATGCGCCATCTTTCAAACCCAGGATGGAGTCTTGCATGTTTGTGTCATCGAGCCGTCTCCCGCTGCACGTCGCAGCCCTGTCGACCGCGGTCGTGCTGGCCGCGTGCGGCGGCGGCGACGACGTGGTCGCCACACCCTCGACGAACGCCGCGATCCCGGCGCCGCCGGCCGATCCCGGTTTCGTCGACAGCGCGCCGGTTCCGAGCGTGCCCGCATTCGTCGACAATATCGCGACCAACCAGCGCGGCGACGCGCGTTACGCGACGCTGTCGACGAACGCCGCGGTGCGCGTGGTCAGCCGCTTCCTGGACCTCTGGCAGCCGTCGACGATGCTCGTCGATGCGGGCGTGACCGCGCCGGCCAACGGCGCGTTTCCGGCCATCTCGCCGTCGACCTGCACGGGGCTGCCCGGCAACGGCACACCGTGCGGCACGATCCTGAACGACGCGGTACTGCAGGCGAACGTGCAATACGTGGTCAACGCGACGACCGCACGCACGCAGCAGCAGGCCGACGCCGCGTACTACGACGACCGGCGCGGCAAGGGCTACAGCGTGACCGACGGCATGGGGCCGCTCACGTCGGCCTGGCGCACCGCCGCCCAGCAGACGACCAGCATCACCAGCGTGCCGGCCGACGCGACGAGCGTGCTGTACAACGACACGGGCAACAACGTGGGCGTGGGCGGCAGCGCGAACGCGAGCTTCGGGAAAGTCGTCGATCTGCTCAATGAGATGGGCAACAACGCGTCGACCGAACCCTCGAAACGTTTCTACAAATATGCGCGGCCGTACCGCTGGAGCACGAGCGTCGTCGTCGACCCCACGCTGGTGCCCGCGGAAAGCACGACGCCCGCGACCGACGGCGGTTTCATCAGCGGCCATCAGGCGGAAGCGATGCGCGACGCCGTGACGATGGCGTGGCTCGTGCCGGAGCGCTTCCAGGAAATGGTCGGCCGCGGCCTCGAACTCGGCGAGAACCGCATCCTCGCCGGCATGCACTCGCCGCTCGACGTGATCGGCGGGCGCATGCTCGCGCTGGCGATCAGCGCGGCCAATCTCGCGGTGTACGCGAACGATGCGCAGGCCGCCTACGGCCAGGCGCACCAGACGCTGCAGCAGCTCACCGGCACGACCGACGCGACGTTCCAGGCATTCGCGCGCTCGGGCACGACGGCGACCGACCGGTTCGCCGATTACACGACGAACAAGACGGCCTTCGCGCGCCGCATGACCTACGGCTTCGGCGCGCTCGACGCGACCGGCGCGCCGCCGGTCGTGCCGAAGGGAGCGGAGATCCTGCTGCAGACGCGTTTCCCGTACCTGGGCGCGGATCAGCGGCGCGTCGTGCTGAAAACCACCGAACTGCCGTCCGGCTACCCGGTGATGGACGATGCGGAAGGCTGGGGCCGGCTGAACCTGTTCGCGGCCGCCGACGGCTACGGCGCATTCAACGGCAACGTGACCGTCGCGATGGATGCGTCGAAGGGCGGCCTCAACGCCGCCGACCTGTGGCGCAATGACATCGCCGGCTCGGGCAAGCTGACGCTGCAAGGCAGCGGCGTGCTGACGCTGGCGGGCAACAACAGCTACACGGGCGGCACGCAGGTCGGCGGCGGCACGCTCGCCGCCGCCTCCGCGACGGCGTTCGGCAACGGCGACGTCTACGTCGGCGCGGGCGGCGGCGTCAGGATCGCGGCCGGCGCGCCCGTCACGATCGCCACGCGCTACACGCAGCTCGACGGCGCCACGCTCGAACTCGACATCGACGGCAACGGCGGCGGACGCCTGCGCGTGGGCGGCGCGTTCACCGTCGCGGGCGGCACGCTGCACGTGAAGTTCGTGAACGGCTATCAGCCGAAGGCCGGCGACACCATCGCGCTGATCGACGCGGCAGCGGGCGCGGCGAAATTCGCGACGGTGACCGTCGACGGCTTCAAGGCGACGCCGGTCTACACGGCGACGGGCGTGTCGATCACGCTGTCGGCGGCGTAAGCGGCGCCGCAGCGACCCGGGCGACGTCGCCGCCGAGCGGCGGCGGCTACGCGAAGCGACCGGGCACCGGCCCGTCGCCCGGGGTGCCAGCCTCGCCCGACGGACGAGGCCGCGTCCCGAAGCGCCGTTGCAGATCGATGATCGCGGGCAGGTTGAAGTCGTGGACGTCGGGCACGGCGCCGCCTTGCCGCCGGTTCACCTCGGCACAGAGTTCCAGCGCCCGGGCGCGTGTCTCGGCGAGCATCCGCAGCGCCTCGCCCAGCAGTCGCTGCTCCAGGTCCGACAGCGGAAAATCGCGGCCGGTGTCGCCGGCCGCCGGCTTGCGCATCAGGGTCGTCATCGCGGGGTCTCCTTCGAAGCCGGATCGCGCGGGCGGCCACATGCCGCCCCGCGCGTCACATGATCGCGCCGCGCAGCCACGGCACGAACTCGCGTTCGCCGATACCGTTCTCCTCGCTGCAGGTCCTGCGCCCGGACGCGACGTCGAGCATCAGCCGGAACAGCCGCGCGCCCGCGTCGTCGACGCTCGACGAACCAGTGACGATCCCGCCGCTATCGAAGTCCATGTCGGCGCGCATCCGCTCGTACAGGCCGGTCGTCGTCGCGATCTTGACCGTCGGCACCGGTTTCGACCCGAACACCGAACCGCGGCCCGTGGTGAAACAGACGAGATTCGCGCCGCCGGCGATCTGCCCGGTCGCCGACACCGGGTCGTAGCCGGGCGTATCCATGAAGACGAGGCCGCGCTGCCGCACCGGCTCCGCGTAGTCGTAGACGGCGCGAAGCGTCGAGCGCCCGCCCTTCGACACCGCGCCGAGCGATTTCTCGAGAATGGTCGTGATGCCGCCGGCGATATTGCCGGGCGACGGGTTGTTGTTCATTTCGCCGCCGCCGTCGGCCACGTAGCGCTCCCACCACCGCAACCGGCCGAGCAGGCGTTCGCCGATGTCGCGCGATGCCGCGCGGGCGATCAGCAGGTGCTCCGCGCCGTAGATCTCGGGCGTCTCGGACAGGATCGCGGTGCCGCCGTTGCGCACCAGCAGGTCGACGGCCGCGCCGAGCGCCGGGTTCGCCGTGATCCCCGAGTAGCCGTCGGATCCGCCGCATTGCAGGCCGACCGTCAGCCGCGCCGCCGGCACCGCACGGCGGCGCGCGCCGTCGGCCGCCTCCAGCAGCTCGCGCACGATCGACACGCCGCGCGCGACCGTTTCGCGCACGCCGCCCTCGTCCTGGATCACCAGCGTGCGGACCGTGCCCGGCGCGGCCGCGTCGAGCCGCTCGGCCAGCACGCGCACCTGGTTGACCTCGCAACCGAGGCCGACCAACAGCACGCCGGCGAAATTCGGGTTGCGCGCGTAGCCCACGAGCGTACGGCGCAGCAGCTCGACCCCGTCCCCGTTCGCCGCCATCCCGCATCCGCTCTGATGGGTGATCGCGACGACGCCGTCGACATGACCGAACGGCGCGAGCGCCTCGTGCCGGTACGCATCGGCAATCGCGTGGCACACGCTCGCCGAACAGTTGACGCTCGCGATCACGCCGATGTAGTTGCGGGTACCCACGCGGCCGTCGGGCCGCACGAACCCGTCGAAGGTATCGCCGAGGTCGGTCGGCGCGTCGGGCGCCGCACCGGCGGCGCCGTGATCGAGCACGTGCCGCTCGGGCATCCCGACGTTGTGCACGTGCACGTGCTCGCCCGCGGCGATGTCGCGCAGCGCGACGCCGATCGGCTGGCCGCACTTGACGATCCGCGCGCCGCGCGCGATCGGCGCCGTGGCGAGCTTGTGGCCGGCCGGCACCGCGGCCGCGACGCGCAGCGTCGTGCCGTTCGCGTCGACCGGCACGTCCGGCGCCAGCGCGTCGAGCGCGACGGCGACATTGTCGTCATGATGCAGGATCACTACTGCCGGCTGGTTCACGATGCGATGCTCCCTGTGGTGGCGCGGCGCGCCGGATCGCAGCGGGCCGCGATGCGTCGCAGGCGCGGCTGCCCGTCCGGCAGCGCCAGCGAATCCGCGAGCGCGAGCAGCGGCGCGATCCGCCGCGCCACCTTCTCGCGATGATTGCCGGCGATATCGGCGAGGCGATGCGCGAGATACGGATTGAGAAAACGTTCGCGCACGCTGTCGAGGTAGCGTTCGGCCGTTTCTTGCTGGCCCAGCGCGGCGAATACCGGCGCGACCTCATCGCGCCATACGGCCTCGAGGCCGTCGCGCAGCCGCACGTCGTTCATCGCGTCGAGCACCGTTTCCGATTCGGGCCGCCCCGTGACGAGCCATTGCTCCGCCAGCCAGCTGTGCCCGAGGTTGAGGAAAAACAGCTTCAGGCGCTCGTGGCTGCGCAGGTCGTCGGTGACGACGATCCGCGCGTGCCGGCACGGCAACGCCATGCCGGCACGCCGCTCGATCGCCCACAGCGCGTAAGGCTCCGCGACCGCGCCGACCGGGTGAATCGGCTCGGACACGATGCGGTCGACGAGCGAGTTGACCCAGACGCAGCGGTGCTGCAGGTAGTCGACGAACGCGTCGGGCAACCGCCATTCACGCGCGAGCGCGAGCACGCCGCCGCGCAGCGTGTCGCCGTTGTCCGCGACCAGTTCGCAGGGCAGCACGGTGACGCCGTCGGCGGGCCGCACCTGCCAGCGCGCCTGCAGCAGCACGAGCAGCTTCGCGGGAAAACCGCGCGGCACGCGGTCGGGATGAGCCAGCACCTCCGCCGAATCGTGCGGGTCGGCGCGATAACCCGCGTCGCCGGTGTTCGACACGATCGCCCGCACGGACTCGATCGCCGCGCGGCGGATTTCGGCCCAGTCCGACTCCGCATCCCACGCGCGGTGCACGGCGCGGCACTCGACCACCTCGTCGACGATCCGGCCGCCGTCGCGTCCGCGTATGCGCACCGGATAGTGCGCGGCCGAGCGCAGCGCGTCGATGCGCGCGCGGCTGGCCGGGTTCCCGGTCGACTGCACGATGCCGATGCCGCCCATCGCGCCGCCTTCGTCGAGTGCCTGCGACACGAACAGGTCGACGTGCGCGAGCAGGAAGCGGCTTGTGCCGAACTGCAGGATCGGCGGCGTCATGACGTGCGCCCCGCGGCTTGCATGGCGCGGCTCAGCATTCGACGAGCGCCTTCACGACGGTCTGCCCCGCGTCGAGCAGGCGCGGCAGCGCGTCGGGCACGTCCTCGAGCCGCATCCGGTGCGTATTCAGCGCGCGGTCCGGAATCCGCCCCGCACGCATCGCATCGAGCACCGTCGCGAAATCCTCGGCCGTGGCGTTGCGGCTCGCGAGCAGCGTGGTTTCGCGCTTGTGGAATTCCGGATCCGAGAACGCGACGTGCCCGCGCACGATCGAGATCAGCGTGTATTTGCCGCCGTGCGCGACGAATTCGAAACCGCGGTTCATCGCATCGAGGTTGCCGGTCGCATCGAACACCGCATCGAAATACTCGCCGTCGGTCAGCGCCGCGAGGCGTGCGGCATCGTCGGGCCCGACCTCCACCGCCGCGTCGACCCCCAGATGCTGCCGGCAAAACGCCAGGCGGTCGGCCCGCGTATCGAGGCAGGTCACGTCGGCGCCGCGCAGCTTCGCGAAAGTCATCGCCGCCATGCCGATCGGCCCGGCGCCGACCACCAGCGCTCGCTGGCCGGCCCGGATGTCCGCGCGCCGCACCGCATGCGCGCCGATCGCGAGAAATTCCAGCATCGCCGCCTGGTCGAGCGAAATGCCGTCGGCCTTGTGAACGAACTGCGCGGGCACGCTGAGGTATTCGGCCAGCGCGCCGTCGCGATGCACGCCGAGCACCTTGATGTTCACGCAGCAGTTCGTGTTGCCGTGACGGCATGCGACGCAGTGCCCGCACGACAGGTACGGCATCACGTACACCGCGTCGCCAACGCCGAGCCCCGACTCGGGTTCCGCCTCGACGACGACCGCGGAAAGCTCGTGGCCCATCACACGCGGATATTCGAGGTACGGCTGGTTGCCGGTGAAGATGTGCAGGTCGGTGCCGCAGATGCCGACACGTTGCACGCGCAACAGCACTTCGCCGCCGCCGCGCACGGGCAGTTCGCGATGCTGCACGCGCAGCACGCCGGGGGATTCGCAAATCACGCTGAGCATGTCGGTTCCTTTCGTTCGGGGTTCATTCGTCGTGGCGTGCGGTGTCGATCCGGTAGAAGCGGCGCGCGTTGCCGCCGAAGAGGCCGGCCAGCGCCGCGGAGCCGAGCCACCGCGCGCAATCGTCCTCGCACGCGGCCAGCCATTCGCCGTAGCCGCCGCACGCCGACGCGAGCCGCAGCACCGGCCAGTCGCTGCCCCACATCAATCGCGTCGGCCCGAACAGCTCGGCCAGCGCGCGAACATACGGCCGCGTGCGCGCCCGCACGGCGTCCGGCCCGGCCGACGGCCCGGCCTCCGTCCACAGGCCGGACAGCTTGCAATGCAGGTTCGGCAGGCTCGCCAGCCGGCGCATCGACGACAGCCACGGCTGCAGTTCGCCGCGCTCGACGAACGGCTTCGCGCCGTGGTCGATCACGATCGGCAGATCCGGATGGCGTCGCGCGAACGCATGCAGCGCATCGAGGTGGCGCGGCATCACCAGCGCGTCGAAACTCAGCACATGCTCAAGCATCGCGGCCACCGCGCGATCCAGCCGCGGATCGGCGATCCACGCGTCGTCGGGCAGATCCTGAAGCATCGGCCGCAGGCCGCGCGCCTTCGGCGCGCACGCAAATGCCGCGATCCGCGCCGGCGCGTCGTCGGCCTTCATGTCGACCCAGCCGACCACGGCGCCGACCGTCGGGGTGTCGGCCGCGAGATCGAGCAGATAGCGCGTGTCGGCTTCGCTCGGCAACGATTGCACGAGCACGGTGCGCTCGATGCGCGCGGCGTCGAGCAGCGGCGCCAGATCGGCGGGGCCGAAATCCCGATGGATCGCATCGAGCTCGGCCGGCGGCCAGTTGCCGGCTCGCGCGCCGATGCGCCAGTAGTGCTGATGGGCGTCGATGCGCACGGTCATGCGTGCGCTCCCGGAACCGGCGCGTGCGCGTCGATCAGACCTTCATCGCGCAGCGCGTCCCACAGTTCGGCCGGCGCGGCGCGCTCGAACCATTCGATGTTCTGCGTCAGCTGGGCCACGCTGCGCGCGCCGATCACGCACGACACGACCGCCGGATGGCCGAACGGAAACTGCAACGCGGCGGCGGGAAGCGGCACGTCGAAGCGCCGGCACAGCGCGCCGAGGCGCGTCGCCCTGTCGATCACGTCGGCACGCGCATCCGAATAGTTGAACTTGCCGTTGCCGGCGAGCACGCCGGAATTGAACACGCCGCCGATCACGATCCCCGTCCCTTCGCGGGCGCACGTGTCGAGCAGCGGTTCGAGCGCCGTCTGTTCGAGCAGCGTGTAGCGGCCGGCCAGCAGCACCGCGTCGAGCGCCGCCTCGTTCAGCGCATCGGCCGCGACTTCCCATTCGTTCACGCCGAGACCGAACCCGCCGATCTCGCCGCCCGCCCGCAGCGCCTCAAGCGCGCGGAACCCGCCGCCGCGGGTCAACTGATCCCAGTAGTGCGCATGGCGCTCGCCGTGCGTCATCGCGCCGATGTCGTGCACGTACAGCATGTCGATCCGCGCGAGCCCGAGCCGTTGCCGGCTGTCGTCGTGCGAACGCATGATGCCGTCGTAGCTGTAGTCGTAGACGGGCCGGAACGGCAGCGGCTCGGCCCAGCCGTCGTCGCCCGGCCGCACGCTCGCGTCGGCGCGCATCAGCCGTCCGACCTTCGTGCTGAGCGTGAAGGCGCCGCGCTCGCGCGGGGCAAGCCCCGCGCCCACGCGCCGCTCGGACAGCGTGTAACCGTAATACGGCGCGGTGTCGAAATAGCGCAGGCCCGCCGCCCACGCGGCGTCGACGAGCGACGCGGCATCGGCCGCCGACATCGGACGATAAAGGCCGCCGAGCTGCGAGCAGCCGAGACCGAGCGCGGATACCGTCAACCCGCTGCGCGGCAAGGTGCACGTATCGTTTGCGTTCATGAGGCGTGACAGGTAGTACGGAAAGGACGCATGGGCGGTCAGTACAGGACGTTCTTCGACGCCTGCGAATCGAGGTTCTGCTTGTCGACCATCACGACGCCGGTATCGATCAGCTTCGGCGCGGGCTTGCGCGCGATCACGTCGAGCGCCGTGCGCACGCCCTGGTTCCCCATTTGCCACGAGCCCTGCACGGCGATCGCCTGCACGGTGCCGTCGCGCACGAAGCCCTGCAGGTCCTCGTTGCCGTCGAACCCGATCGCCACCACCTTGCCCGCCTTGCCCGACTGCTTCAGCGCACGGCCCATCCCGACCGCGGTCGGCTCGTTCGCGCCGAAGATGCCCTTCAGGTCCGGGTTCGCCGACAACACGTCGGTCGTCTGGTTCAGCGCGGTCGCCATTTGCGATTGCGAGTAATACGGGCCGACGATCTGCAGCTTCGAGTGGCGCTCGATGTACGTGCGGAAGCCGCCGACGCGGCTGACCTCGGACCCCGCGCCCGGCACGTACGACATGATCGCGATCTTGCCGGACTGCCCGACGCGATCGATCAGCGCCTTCGCGCACAACGCCCCCGCCTTCTCGTTGTCGGTCGACAGGAACGCCTGGTAGTACGGCTTGCCGGCATCCGAGATGGCCGAGTCGATCAGCACGACGGGAATGTGCGCTTCCCACGCCTTCTTGATCGCGGGTACGAGCGCATCGGGATCGGACGGCGCGAGCACGATGGCCGCCACATGACGCGTGACCGCGTTGTCGACCATGTTGACCTGCCCGCTGATGTCGGATTCGGCCGCCGGCCCCTGGAACGTCATCGTGTAGCCGTTGGCCCCGTCGAGCGCCGCCTTCGCGCCTTTCTGCACGTTCTGCCAGTAGTTCGAATTGACCGTCTTGACGATCACCGCGATCTCGCCGCCGGCCGCATACGCGCCGCTGTTGCATGCCGCGAACAGGCACGCCGAGGCCGCCAGCAGGATGGATTTGTTCATGTCTCGCTCCGCTTCTCGTTGGTAGGGACTGCTTGCTGCCGGTCAGGGCCGGCGATTGCGCAACTGGTCGATCCAGACCGTGCCCAGAATCACGACGCCGATGATGATCTGCTGGATGAAGCTCGACACGCCGTTCATGTTCAGGCCGTTGCGCAGCACGCCGATCACGAACGCGCCGATCGCCGTGCCGGAGATCGTGCCGACGCCGCCCATCAGCGACGTGCCGCCGATGACCGAGCTGGCGATGGCGTCGAGCTCGTACATCACGCCTTCGTTCGGCTGCCCGGTGACGAGCCGCGACATCAGTACGCAGCCGGTCACGCCCGCGAGCGCGCCGGACAGCACGTAGGTGAACAGCTTCACGCCCTGGACGTTCACGCCCGACAGCCGCGCCGCCTCGGCGTTCGAGCCGACCGCGTAGATGTGACGGCCAAGCGACGTCCTCGACAGCAGCACGGACACCACGACGAACAGCACGATCATGATCACGACCGGATACGGAATGCCGGGAAACGTCGTGTCGGGGAACCCGTCCGCGCCGATGTGCGAGATCCGCAGCAGCGCGCCGTTGCCGAGCGCGCCGAACGCGTCGCCGAGATCCGATACGGGCCGGGCGCCCGTGATCTGGAGCGCGATGCCGCGCGCGACGAGCATCATGCCGAGCGTCGCGATGAACGGCGGCAAGCCCATGCGCGTCACGCAGATGCCGTTGACGAGCCCGCACAGCGCGCCGACCAGGATGCCGGCCGCCATCGCGGCGGGCACCGGCACGCCCGCCTTGACCAGCAGCGCGGCGCACACGCCGGCCAGCGCGAGCACCGAGCCGACCGACAGGTCGATGCCGCCCGTGATGATGACGCAGGTCGCGGCCACGCCCAGATAGGCGATGGAGGTCACCTGCAGGCCGACGGTCATCAGGTTGTCGACCGAGAAGAATGCCGCGCTCGATATCGAGAACGCGAACACGAGCACGACGAGACTGCCCAGCGCGGCGAACTTCTGGATCAGGTCGCGCCGCCGCTGTCGCGCCGCCCGCTCGTCGGCCTGACTCCGATCGGATGTCATTTCAAGCATGGGAACGCCCCGACGCATAGTGCATGATCTCCTCCTGACTGGTGTGTTTCGTGTCGAGCACCGCGGTCAATCGACCTTCGTGAAAAACGGCGATCCGGTCGGTCATGCCCAGCAGTTCGGGCAGTTCCGAACTGATCAGCACCACGCCGACGCCGTCGGCGGCGAGTCGGTCCATCAGCCCGTAGATCGCGAACTTCGCGCCGACGTCGATCCCGCGCGTCGGCTCGTCGAAGAACAGGATCTTCGAGCCGCGGTAGAGCCATTTGCCGATGACGACCTTCTGCTGGTTGCCGCCGGACAGGTTGCGCACGCGCTGGTGCACGGACGGCGTGCGAATCGCGAGGTCCTGCACGTAGCGGCGCGCCACCTCGAGTTCGTCGTCGAAGCGCAGGAAGCCCAGGCGCGACGAGATACCGCGCACGTTCGCGAGCGTGAGATTCGCCGCGACCGGCATCGGCAGCGCGAGCCCCTCCTTCTTGCGGTCCTCCGACAGATACGCGATGCCGTGCCGGATCGCCTCGCGCGGCGAGCGGATCGTCACGGGCCGGCCGTGCAGCGCGATCGAGCCGCCGTCCGGGCGATCCGCGCCGAAGATCGCGCGGGCGATCTCGGTGCGCCCGGCGCCCATCAATCCCGCGAAACCCAGGATCTCGCCGCGGCGCAGCGCGAACGACACCGGTCCGAACACGCCGTCCCGGCGCAGCGCGCGCACGTCGAGCAGCACGTCGTCCGTCGGCACCGATTGCCGGGACGGATAGGCGTCGTCGAGCGTGCGTCCGACCATGCGCGCGACGATGTCGTCGAGGCTCACGTCGGCGAAATCGTCCGTCGAGATATGGCGCCCGTCGCGCAGCACGGTCACGCGATCGACGATCTGCGCCATTTCGTCGAGGCGGTGCGAGATATACAGAATCGCCACGCCGTCGGCCCGCAGTTCCTCGATGATGCGAAACAGCTGCACCGTTTCCGACTCCGTCAGCGACGACGTCGGCTCGTCCATGATCAGCACGCGCGCGTCGTGCGACAGCGCCTTCGCGATCTCGACCATCTGCTGCTGCGCGATGGACAGCACGCCGACCTTCGTCGTCGGCGCGACATTCAGGCCGATCCGCGCGATGCAGCGCGCCGCGTCCGCGTTCATGCGTTTCGTATCGACGAACGGCCCGCGCCGCGGCTCCCGCGCGAGGAACAGGTTCTCCGCCACGCTCAGGTGCGGGACGAGATTGAGTTCCTGGTGAATGATCGCGATGCCGGCCGCCTGCGCTTCGGAGGCCGAACGGAATTGCACCGGTGCGCCGCGATAGTGAACGACGCCCTCGTCGGGCAGGTACTGACCGCTGATGATCTTCATCAGCGTGGATTTGCCCGCGCCGTTTTCGCCGCACACCGCATGCACCTCGCCGCGGCGCAGGTCGAGGCGAATGCCGTCGAGCGCCACGACGCCCGGGAAGCGCTTGCGAATGCCGTCCAGGCGCAGGATCTCCCGGTCGGTTTCGTCCTGCGCGGCCTGGCCGGGCAGATTGCGAGGCAATGCCATTGCGTCTCCTGGGGGCGGATCGACCTCGGCTTCGTCTGGTCAGTCCAATTTGGAGGGATTACATCAATCAAACCCATTTTGGTCAAGCCAATTTAACTATCTCAATCCCGATCTTACCAATAGTGAAAACCCGGACATCCGGATGAACCCGCCGCTGCAAAGGGCGATGCGGCGGGCGTGATAGACTCCGCGACACGCGCTTGCGCCGAAAGCGCATTGACCCCAATCCATCGGATGAAATCGACAGAACCCAAGCGGCTTTACCAATCGGTCGCGGCCCAGATCGTCGCGTTGATTCGCCAGGGCGAATTCGCGATCGGCGAGCGACTGCCGCCGGAGCGCGAGCTGGCGCTGACGCTCGGCGTATCGCGCCCGTCGCTTCGCGAGGCGCTGATCGCGCTGGAAATCGGCGGGCAGATCGAGATCCGGATGGGCTCGGGCGTCTATGTCCGCGACACGGCGGCCGACGATGTCGGCACGATGGTCACGCTCGGCGACAGTCCGTCGGAATTGATGCAGGCCCGCGCGGCCATCGAAGGCAGCGTGGCCGCGCTGGCCGCCGCGCGGATGACGGCCGCGATGCTCGACCGCCTGCGCCGCACGCTTCAGCGCATGAAGCGGCTCGCGGAAGCCGGCAAATCGCCGGTCGAAGCCGATCGGCAGTTCCACATGCTGATCGCGGAAGCCGCCGGCAATTCGGTGCTCACCCGCTTCGTCGGCGAGTTGTTCGACAGCCGCCACGACCCGATCGCGACCGCGATGCGCGGCCACGCGGAGAATCCGCAGACGTGGACGGCCGCCGTGCGCGAGCACGAGGACGTGCTCCTCGCGCTACAGGCCGGCGATCCGATCGCGGCGCAGACGGCCATCCGCGCGCATCTTCGCGCGTCCGAAGCGCGGTGGATCGAGGGTGGCCTGAAAGCCGAGCCGGATTGACCGCTGCGGGCGTCGGCACATGCGGGCGAACGCGTTGCCAAACGAGGCCGGCCCGATATCCGTCCCAATCTCCGTCCGGATCTCCGCTGAAAAAATTCCGGCGCTTGCCGCGTGAATGCGGCAGCGCAATCGCGCGTCACGCCGACCGGGTCCGGCCGATTCGCGCGAGCCGCTGCCCGCGACGCCGAGGGCAGGCCGTTGGCGCCGCGACACGCGGGCCCGGCCACGCGCTATTCAACGCCCTGCAACGCCGCCCGTTCGCTCGCCGTGCGGCGCGGCGGCAATGAGCGCGGGACCAGGCTCGTCACCAGCACCGAGCCCACCACCAGCAGCCCCGCGACCACCGCGAGCCCGGCATACGGCGCGCCGGTCCGCGCAAACAGGGCGCCGACCAGCCACGAACCGAACGCGCCGCCGAGCGAACCCAGCATGCTGATGACCGCGATGCCCGCCGCCGCCGCCCGCCCGGTCAGTTGCGCCGCCGGAATCGTCCAGAACACGATCGGCACGGTGAACGCGCACAGCTGCGCGATCGCCAGCAAGGTCACGGTGAGCCAGACATGGCCGACAGCGAAGCGCAGGAACAGCAGAGCGCACGCGGTGACGAGCATGCAGGCCACCGTATGCCACCGGCGCTCGCCGTACCGGTCGGAACTCCATGCGATCGCCACATTGCCGATCATCGTGAACACGGAAATCAATCCGGACAACCAACCGATTCCGGCGACACTCGTCACCCCGGCCGTCTTCAGCACCGTGGGCGACCAGAACGTCACCGTGCCCATCCCGACGTAGACGCAGAAATAGATCGCCGCCAGCCCCAGCACGCGCGCGTGGCGGACAATGTCGAGAACGCCCACCCGGCCATGGCCGATCACGGCCGAGGCCCGCTCCGCGTCAAGGTCGCGCAGGAGCGCCTGGCGATCCGACGGCGACAGCCATGCCGCCTGTTCCGGTCGGTCGCTCAGCATCAGCGGCGCAACCAGCCCGAGCGCGATGGCCGGCAACCCTTCGATCAGAAACAGCCACTGCCATCCGCGCAACCCCATCGCGTCCTGCATGTGCGCCATGATCCAGCCGGACAGCGGCCCGCCGATCATCCCCGCGACCGGAACGGCGAGCAGCAGCACGCTGTTGACACGGGCGCGCACCGCATCCGGAAACCAGTACGACAGGTACAGGATCAGGCCCGGAAAGAAGCCGGCCTCGGCGGCGCCGAGCAGAAAACGCACCACATACAGCGACGCGCTGCCGGTCACGAACATCTGCGCGACCGTGCAGAGGCCCCACAGCACCATGATTCGCATGAGCGTGCGGCTCGCGCCGATGCGCGCCAGCAGCAGATTGCTCGGCACCTCGAATGCGGCGTAACTGATGAAGAAGATGGCCGCCGCGGAGCCGAATACGGCTTCGCTCAAGCCGAGGTCCTGCAGGAACTGCAGCTTGGCGAATCCGATGTTGACGCGATCGACGAAGTTGACGACGTAGCAGAGGAACAGAAACGGAATCACGCGTAGCGCGATCCGACGATACAAGAAGGCAGGGGATGACTCGGACATGGACCGCTCCCGGTATGTGGAAATGCGTCGACCGTCGTTTGCATTGCGTGGGGGCCGCCAGCGATGGCGTCGACACACGTTGCGCGCGCACGAGCGGGCGAAGCGTTGCCGGATGATTATACAAATCCCGCCATTCGGTATTTATCGGTAGTTAACACGAGAGAGGCCGTTGGATGCTACGCACGCGATGCCGCCGCACCCCGAACCCGTCAGTTTCGTAATAAATATCGAAAAAACTCGATCACCAGGCCCTCTTTCCCGCGTGCAAGGTATCGCGCGACACCCTATGTAAACCCCATCATAAAAATAAATACAATCCCTTATAATGAGATTTACAAAAAATAGATCCTCGAGGGTTGAGATCGCCTCCTCCCGTGTTTTTTTCTGGATATGATCGTCGGGGAAACTGGCCGCGTCGTACGGCACCTTCGGAAGCCATCCAGGCGAACCGCGCGCATGGCGCGAGCCCGCTGCCCGCGCCTGGCAGCATGAGCCGGCTTCGGCCGGCGTCGAATTTGAGACGGAATGCATTAGCCACGCCATGAACCTGCACGCTGAAACACTGTGCTTCTCGGATGTGTTCCTCCATTCGCAGGCGATCGTGAACTGGTCGCAGCACTACGATCAGATCAGTCCGGGCACGGCCACGACCACGTTGCGCCAGGTCGCCGGCCAGCGCTTTCACGTCTTTCGCGAACGCATCAACCAGCGCGTGATGCAGCACGGACTCGCGCCGCGCGGCCGGCTCTGCTTCGCACTGCCGATCGCCAGTGCGGTTGCGCCGGTGGTCCAGGGCCGTACCGTCGAGCGCCCGAGCCTGCTGACGCTGCGCGGCGGCGAGGAATTCGTCGCGCACCTTCCGAGCGACACCGAAGTGCTCGCCTTCACGATCGATCGCACCCTTACCGCCGATCGCGAGGTCGACGAACTCGCGCACCTGCCGGCGCGTATTCTGCAGCAGCCGGTACTCCCGATCGCGCCCGCGCGTTACCGCGATGCACTGGACGGCCTCGAGCAGGTACTCTGCCAGGCGCTCGACCGCGATTCGCTCACGGCGCGCGATGCGTTCGACGAACGCGTGCTCGCGCACAGCGTCGTCGGTATCCTGCTCGACCTCGTGCAGACCGACGCGTCCGGCGCCGGCGCCCTGCCGTCGGCGTCGACGCAGAGCTACATCGTGCGCCGCAGCCAGGAGATCGCGCTCGACAGCGACGACGTGCCGACCGTCATCGATCTCTGCCACCACCTGCGCATCAGCCGCCGCACGCTGCAATACAGCTTCCAGAACGTCGTCGGCACGACGCCGACGGCCTACCTCCGCTCGATCCGGCTGAACGCGGTGCGGCGCTTCCTGATGACGACGCCCGAGACGATACGCATCGGCGACGCGGCGGCGCAATTCGGCTTCTGCCACTTCGGGCGCTTCTCCGCGTACTACCAGCAACATTTCCACGAGTTGCCGTCGCATACGCCGCGCCTGAGCTGAGTCCGTGCGCAAGCGCCGTGACGCCGCATCCGGGTAATCCCCTGCCGCTCGACGCATGCGGATTGCCGATAGCGGACAACGCCCGGTTTTTCGGCACCGTAAATTGCGTCGTCGGCCTGCTCCGCGGTGCGTTGCACCGGGCGGCCGGCCAAGCGTACACCGGTGTCGCCGGCGGACATCAGCCTCCATGGCCGGTTCGTCAGGATCGGCCCGCGGCACCGGGATATTGATCAGACATGCCGGTGTCGATTCCTGATGGACGATCCGGTCAGCGGGACTACTCATGAACGAATCGTCATCCCGGTCCGACGCGGGGCTCAGCAGGAACGCGGTCGGACTCTCACACATCGTCTTCTTCGTCGTCGCCGCGGCCGCGCCGCTCACCGCGATGGTCGGCGCGACGCCCGCGGCATTCTCGCTCGGCAACGGCCCCGGCGTGCCCGGCGTATTCGTGCTGGCCGGCATCATGTACCTGATCTTCAGCATCGGTTATGCCGCGATGAGCCGGCATATCTCCAATGCGGGCGCGTTCTACGCGTATATCGCGAACGGGCTCGGACGTCCGGCCGGCGTGGGTGGCGCGTTCGTCGCGATCGTCGCGTACAACGCGGTGCAGATCGCGATCTACTGCATGTTCGGCTTCTTCCTGAACGACAGCATCCAGCGCCACTACGGCGTCGACGTGCCGTGGTGGGCGTTCGCGCTCGCCTGCGTCGTCGTCGTCCATGTCTGCGGCGCGCGGCGCATCGAGTTCAGCGGCCGGCTGCTCGGCATGCTGATGATCGGCGAGATCGCGATCGTGATGCTGCTCGATCTCGCGATCGTCGCGCACGGCGCGAGCACCGGCGGCTTCAGCGCGAAACCGTTCAGCCCGTCGACGGTGTTCGCGCCAGGGCTGGGCACCGCGCTCGTGTTCGTCCTCGGCTCGTACATGGGTTTCGAGGCAACGGCGATCTTCTCCGAGGAGGCACGCGACCCGAAGCGCACGATTCCGCGCGCGACCTACGTTGCCGTGCTTCTGATCATGGCGTTCTACGCGCTGTCGTCGTGGGCGATCGTCGAGGCATGGGGGGAGAGCCGGATCGCCGCGCAGGCGGCCCACGACCCGGCCAATCTCTGGTTTGCCGTCAGCGGCCGGCTGCTCGGCGGCATCGCGACGGACGCGATGAACGTCCTGCTCGTCACGAGCCTGTTCGCGGCCATCCTGTCGTTCCACAACACGATCACGCGCTATTTCTACGCGATGGGCCGTGAACGTGTGCTGTGGCGCAAGCTCGGCCATACGTGCCCCGTGCATCGCTGCCCCGACGTCGCCGGCAAAGTGCAGACGCTGATCGCGCTCGCGGCCATCGCCGGATCGGCCGCCTTTCGCCTCGACCCGTTCGCGGTCGTGTTCTCGTGGATGAGCGCGCTGGCCACGATCGGCATCATCGCGGTGCAGATCCTCGTGGCGGCCTCGGTGATCGCGTTCTTCGCGCGCGATCGCCGGGATGCCAGCGTCGTGCACCGCCTGATCGCGCCGCTCGTCAGCATGATCGCGCTCGGTGCCTGCCTCGTGCTGGTCGTACGCAACCTGTCCGTGCTGAGCGGATCGGATTCCACCTTTGTCGCGATGTTTCCGTATTTCCTGGTCGCCGTCGGCGCGCTCGGCATCCGCGCCGCCTTGCGATTGAAGCGCAGCGACCCCGACCTGTACCGCGAACTCGGGCGCGCCGTCCAGTAGCCGCCCCCGGACGGTGCCGCACGGCACCGCCGTCGCACGACGCCCCGTCGACGATGTCCCGGGGCCGGCGACCCGCGCCCGCTGCGTCGCGCCGGCGCGGGTATTCCCTGTCCCGATCGCCTCGCAACGATTGCCGATAGCGGACAAGGCCCGCGATTTCATCGACATACAGTGAAAGCGACGTTGAAGCCGCACCGTGGCCGCTGCCCTCGCCGCCACCGGTTCGGTCCGACGATTCGCCCCTGGGAAACACGGACACCATGATGAAAATTCAGAATCTGATCGGCGGCCGGCATTGCGATGCCTCCGCCGGCCGCACCTTCGAAAAACTCGCACCGGCAACCGGCGACTACGTAGCCGCGGTGCCCGCGTCGAGCGCCGAAGACGTCGATCGCGCCGCGCGTGCCGCGCACGATGCCCTGCACGACGACGCGTGGGCCCGCGCGGGCGGGCCGGCCAGAGCCCGCTGGCTGCTGCGGCTGGCGGACCTGGTCGAACGCGACGGCGATGCGCTGACGCAGCTGCTCGCCGTCGAACAAGGACGGCCGCTCGCCGAGATGCGCATGATGGACCTTCCGATGTGCATCGACACGCTGCGCTACTTCGCCGGCTGGGCCGACAAGCTCGAGGGCCGCACGATTCCGACCGACGGCTTCATGGGCCGCCCGACGCTCAGCTACACGCGGCGTGCGCCGGTGGGCGTGGCCGGCCAGATCATCCCGTGGAACGCGCCGCTGATGATCGCCGTGTGGAAACTCGCGCCGGCGCTGGCGGCCGGCTGCACGGTGGTCGTCAAGCCGTCGGAGGATGCGCCGCTGGCCGTGGCCCGGCTCGGCGAACTCGCATGCGAAGCCGGCCTCCCTGCCGGGGTCGTCAATATCGTCCACGGCGTGGGCGCGGAAGTCGGCGCCGCACTGGTCGCGCACCCGCTCGTCAACAAGATCAGCTTCACGGGCAGCACCGAAGTGGGCCGCGCGATCGCAGGCGCCGCGGCGAAGACCTTCAAGCGCGTCACGCTCGAACTGGGCGGAAAAGCCGCGCAGATCGTCTTCGCGGATGCCGATCTCGACCGTGCGATCCCGTCGCTGATGGCCGGCATGTTCGCGAACCAGGGCCAGACGTGCGCCGCCGGCTCGCGCGTGCTCGCGCATCGCTCGATCGCGCCCGCACTCGAAGCGCGGCTCGCCGATGCGGCCCGCGCGATCCGCGTCGGTCCGCCGTCGGAGCCCGGCGTGCAGATGGGCGCCCTCATCAACCCGCGTCACCTCGCACGCGTCCGCGCGCTGGTCGACGGCGCGCTCGCCGAAGGCGCCGTGCTGCTGGCCGGCGACGAACAGCTGCCGCCGCGCGGCTGCTTCATGCGCCCGACGGTGCTCGGCGGCGTCCATCCGGGCATGCGGATCGCCCGTGACGAAGTGTTCGGCCCGGTCGGCATGGTCATGCCGTTCGACACCGAGGACGAGGCCGTCCGCATCGCCAACGACACGCCGTTCGGCCTGTCCGCTTCCGTGTGGACGCAGGACGTCGGCACCGCGCACCGCGTCGCCGAGCGGCTCGACGTCGGCGCGGTCGCGATCAATGCGTGGAGCCCGATCGACGCGCGCCTGCCGTGGGGCGGCACCAAGCAAAGCGGGATCGGGCGCGACCTGTCGAAGGCCGCGCTCGATTCGTACCTCGAGGAAAAGATCGTCACCGCAGCCCTGTGATCCCGCGGCGCACACCGCGCCGCCTCCTGTTCAAGCACTTCGTAAGAGAGACGAGAGACACCATGGACTATCAAACGCGTCAAAAACGATTCTGGCATCCGATGAGCTCGGCGGCCGCCGGGCATACGACCCCCACCGTCGTCATCGCGCGCGGCGACGGCAACTATGTGTACGACGTCGAAGGCCACCGCATGCTCGACGGCGTCGGCGGCCTGTGGAACGTCAACGTCGGCCACAACCGGCCGGAAGTGAAAAGCGCGATCGCCCGGCAGATGGACGAACTGTCGTACTACCAGACCTTCGACGGCGTCGCCCACCCGCGCGTCTACGACCTGGCCGACCGCCTGTGCGCGATGTTCGCGCAGGAAGACATGCAGCGCGTGATGTTCGGCAGCGGCGGATCCGACGCGATCGAGACCGCGCTCAAGATGGCGCGCCAGTACTGGATCGCCGCGGGCGAGCCGTCGCGCACGAAATTCCTGTCGCTGCGCAACGGCTATCACGGCGTGCACATGGGCGGCACGTCGATCGGCGGCAACGGCGTCTACCATTACAATCACGGCCCGCTGCTGCCCGGCTGCGTGCTGCTCGATACGCCCTGGCTCTATCGCAACCCGTGGAACTGCGACGATCCGCAGCAGCTCGTCGAGCATTGCATCGGGCAGCTCGAGGAAACGATCGCGTTCCACGGTCCGCAGACCATCGCCGCGTTCGTCGCGGAACCGGTCCAGGGCGCGGGCGGCCTGATCGTCCCGCCCGCCGATTACTGGGCGCGCGTGCGCGACGTATGCAACCGCAACGGCATCCTGCTGATCGCCGACGAGGTGGTGACGGGCTTCGGCCGCACCGGCAGCATGCTCGGCAGTCGCGGCTGGGGCGTCGCCGCCGACATCCTGTGCGTCGCCAAGGGGATTTCGGCCGGCTACGTGCCGCTCGGCGCGACGCTGTACAACGGGCGCATCGCTCAGGCGATCGAACATGGCGCGGGCTTCTCGCACGTGGTCATGCACGGCTACACGTACAGCGGGCATCCGCTCGCGTGCGCCGCGTCGCTCGCGGTGCTCGACATCGTCGAAGCCGAGGATCTGCCGGGCAATGCCGCGCGGGTCGGCCAGCGCCTGCTCGAGCAGCTTCAGCCGCTGAAAGCCGACTTCGAGACCGTCGGCGACGTGCGCGGCAAGGGGCTGATGCTAGCGCTCGATCTGGTGACCGACAAGGCCAGCCGCACGCCGCTCGATCCGGGCCAGGGGTTTGCGGCGCGCGTGGCCGATGCCGCGCGCAAGCGCGGGGTCCTGGTCCGTGCGATCGCGAACAAGGTCGTGATGTCGCCGCCGCTGACGCTGCTGCCGGACGAAGCCGACTTCATCGCGGTCACGCTGCGCGAGGCGCTGCAGGCGTGCTGCGCGGATTCGCGGTCGATCGCCTGACGCCGCCGGCCTTCGTGCACGGGCCCGGCATCCCGGGTTCGTGCGCATGGCCATGCCCCCGCGCGCCGATGGGCACCCTCGCGGGACGTCGATGCCCGGCGCCCCGCCCGCCGTTATTTCGTTTTCGAGGATCACACGCCAAATGGAAAACCAGGCCGTTGCATTCACGGTGGAGAAATACCCGCTCGCCCTTCGGCTGCTGCACTGGGCCCGGGCGATCCTGATCGGTGCGCAGCTGTGGACCGGCTGGACCATGGTCCGGCTCGACGACAACCTGCCGGCCAAATTCGACTGGTACTACCCGACCCACAAGGAATTCGGCGTGCTCACGCTGCTGGTGGTCGTCACGCAACTGGCGATCCGCTCGATGAAGCCGTTGCCGCCGCTGCCAGCGAGCCTGCCGAGGCTCGACCGCAAGCTCGCCAAGATCGGCCACATCCTGCTGTACACGCTGGCGATCGTCGTGCCGCTGATGGGTTATTCGATGTCCAGTACCTATACGCAGAGCGACGGCGTGCCGTTCTTCCTGTTCCGCGTGCCTGAGCTGCTGCCGAAAAACGACCACTGGTTCGAGGCGTTCCAGTGGCTGCACCGGACGCTGGCCTACACGTTGCTCGCGCTCATCGTCCTGCACGTTCTCGGCGCGCTGAAACACCGGTTCTTCGACCGCAATCCGGAAAACGACGTGCTACGGCGGATGCTGTAACGCCGCCGCCGTCCGGGCGCGCGGCCCGGTCGGTATTCGCCTTCGGGCCGCCTGTTGACGGCGGCCCGGTTTCCTGCATTTTCCTTGCTTCGTTTTACTAACTACTACCGGACCGGTTCGGGCGTCCGATGCCCCTACACGCCCTCGAAACCGGTACCGCGCCGGCAATCCGGCGCTCACCTGGAGATCGACGATGAAGAAGATGATTGCGGCCGTATCGGCCGCCGGCGCGATGGGATTCGGCCTGACGGCCCATGCGCAGAGCAGCGTGACGCTGTACGGGCTGATCGACGAAGGCGTCAATTTCACGAGCAACGCGGGCGGCAGCAAGGCCTACCAGATGGTCAGCGGCGACACCGTCGGCAGCAACTGGGGACTCAAAGGCACCGAAGACCTCGGCGGCGGCCTGAGAGCGCTGTTCCAGCTCGAAAACGGCTTCAACGCAAGTACGGGCGCGCTCGGCGTGACGTCCCGGATGTTCGGCAGGCAGGCCTATGTCGGCCTCGATTCCGACCGGTTCGGCACGCTCACGCTCGGCCGCCAGTACGACCCCACGCTCGACATGTGGAGCCCGTTCACGGCCACCGGAAACTGGCTCGGCGACTTCGGCGCGCACCCGTACGACAACGACAACGCCGACTGGGACTACCGCATCCAGAACAGCGTCAAGTACGTGTCGCCCGCGTATGCCGGTTTCAAGGGCGAAGTACTCTACGGCCTCTCGAACCAGGCGGGCGGCTTCGCGCGAAACCGCGTCTACAGCGCGGCCGTGCAGTATCAGATGGGCGCGTTCTCCGCCGCCGTCGCCTACCTGAAGGCGAACAACGGCGGCGCGACCGCGGGCGGCGCGCTGTCGAGCGACGACACGGTATTCAGCGGCCGCTCGCAGCAGAACATCGATGCCGGCGCGTCATACAAGTTCAGCGACACGTTCACGCTCTCCGCCGCGTATTCGCACGTCGACGTGACCCACCCCGAGTCGAATCTCTACTTCGCGAACCCGCCCGCGGCAGGCACGCAGAACGCGTGGAAATTCGACAACTTCGAGGTCAACGGCCAGTATTTCTTCCGGCCGGACCTCTGGCTCGGCGCCGCCTATACGTTCACGCACGCGCATGTCGCCACGACGGCCGGCGACGTATCGCCGAGCTGGCACCAGTTGTCGATGATGCTCGACTACGACCTCAGCAAGCGGACATCGACCTACATCCAGGGTGCGTACCAGCATGCAACCGGCAACACCGGTACCGACTTCGACTACGCGCACGTGCTCGGCACGGTCGGGCAGTCGTCGGGCCGCAACCAGCTGGCGCTGCGGATCGGGATGATGCACCGGTTCTGAGCGCGGCGACCCGCGGGCCGGGTTGCCGCACGCGGCAACCCGGGCTTTCCCGTGCGGTCAGAACTGATGCCGCACCCCGACGCGCACCGCCGTCTGCGACGCGCCTGCCGCCGCTGCGCCGAGCGCGGCCTCGACCTGGGCGCCGTAAGCACTGTCGTGCCCGCGCGCGAACACAGCGTACAGCCCGGTGCGCTTCGACAGCGAATAGTCGGCGCTCAGCGTGATCTGGTTGGCCGAGCCGATGTCCCCGCCGCGCTGCTGGTACTGGAAACCGCCGCCGAGCTGCAACGAGGGCGTGACCGCATAGGTCAACCCGGCGTCGTAGGTGGTGGCGCGCAGCGGCGCGGCGGCGCTGATCCGGACGTCCGACACCATGCCGAAGACGCGGAACGCCCCGACGTTGTAGCCGGCCCCGCCCGAGAAGTTGCGTAGATTGCCGCCGGCCGTCACGTCGTGCTGGCCGAAATAGGCGAGCGCGGCGCTGAATGCACCTTGCGTGTAGGACAGCATCGCGCTTTGCACGCTGCCGCGCGCGACCGTGCCGGGCACGTTGCCGAACCCCCACATGCCGCCGAACGCGACACCGCCGAACGTCGGACTCACGTACTTCACCGCGTTGTTCACCTGCACACCCCACACGCGGTTGTCGAGCGCGCCGCCCGCCGACGCGTTCGCCGGCAAGCCCCACGCGAGCAGCCCGGCCGGCGTGTTCGCGCCGATCGCGAACGACGGCATGAGATCGCCGACGAAATCGAACTGGCGCCCGAGCGTCACGGTGCCCCAGTCGCCGCCGAGCCCGACGTAGGCTTGCGAACTGAACGCGGAGCCCGGCACGGTCAGCGTGCCGTCCGATGTCTGGAACTGGCTTTCGAGCCGGAATACCGCGAAGTTGGCGCCGCCGAGATCTTCCCTGCCCGTCAGACCCCACACGTCGTTGCGCGACACGCCCGCCTGGAGCGCGAGCTGGCGGCCGCCGTGCGGCGCGGATGCGACGTCGCTCGTATAGGTGATGCCGGTGTCCAGCGAACCGTAGAGCGTCACGCTCGACTGCGCGAACACCGGCGAAACGGCACCGCAGCCGCACAGCGCCATCATCTTCAACCACGTTCCCATCTTCTTCTCCTCATCGAATTTTCGCGCGTCGCGTCCGCGAGCCGGACCGCACGCAGGCCGTACCGGGTTGCGTCATCTTCATCGTCAACATAGGATTCCAGATCGATTCGACGCGACGCGATCTCGGGACCGTCAGTGGCATGTGTCACGCGCCTTCCTTGATGCGAGTCCGGTTGCCGCCGCCACGACTTAAGTTAGACTACGGCCCTGCCGTCGCCGATGTGTCGCGTCACCCGCGACCGCGGCGCGGCGCGAGCCGTTTCCGATCGTCCCGTTCCATTGCCGCAAGCCGCCTGATTTCCGGATCACGTCATGTCGAGCCTCACCAAAATGCTGTCCATCCTCGACGTCTTCTCTTCGTCCGCGACGTCGATGACCGCCGAGGAAATCGCCGAACACCTGGGTTTTTCACGCACCACGTGTTATCGCTACGTGAAGGAACTGGCTTCCGTCGGCCTGCTCGTCGGCACCAACGGCCGCTATACGCTGGGCCCGCGCATCATCCATCTCGACTACAACATGCGGCAGTCGGACCCGACGCTCACCGCCGCGAAGCCCGTCATCCAGAAACTGGTCCAGGTCACCGGCGGCGATGCACTCGTGTCGACGCTGTTCGACGAACAGATCATCAACGTCATGCACGAAACCGGCGCCGAGAACCTGCAGCTCGGTTTCGGCCGCGGCCGCATCATGCCGCTGTTCCAGGGCGCGTCGTCGAAAGTGATCGTGGCCGCGATGTCGCGCGCGCGCCTGAAACGGCTGCACGAACGGCACAACGCCGCGTTCGGCGAGTTCGCGGCCGACTGGACGCAGTTCTGGCGGCACTGCCAGCAGATCGTCGAGACCGGCTACTGGATCTCGCGCGGCGAACTCGACGCCGGTTTCGTCGGCATCGCCGCCCCGATCCGCACCGCCAGCAGCGGCGAGATCAACAGCAGCCTGTCGTTGGTGTTTCGCGCCGAGCACTTCGCGCTGTTCGACGAGCACGTGCTCGGCAAGCTGCTGATCGACGCCACCGCGCAGATCGGCGAAGCTACCTGAAGGCTGGCGCGACGCCGCGCGCGGGCGCCGGCGCGCGCACCGTCAGTTCAGTTGCGTGATGAATTTGGTGACCAGATAACCGTCGAAGGTCTCCGTGCCTCCCTCGCTGCCGAAGCCGCTGTCCTTCACGCCGCCGAACGGGATCTCCGCCGGCCCCATGCCGAAGTGATTGATGTTGACCATGCCGGCCTCGAGCGCGCGGCCGATGCGGTGCGCGTTGCGTGCCGATGTCGTGAATGCGTACGACGCCAGGCCGAACGGCAAACGATTGGCCTCGGCGAGCGCATCGTCGAGTGCATCGAACGGCACGATCCCGACGATCGGGCCGAACGGCTCGTCGTTCATCAGGCGCGCCTCGCGCGGCGGCGCCACGACGACCGTCGGCGCGAAGTAATGGCCGGGCCCCGGCAAACGCGTGCCGCCCGCGACGATCGCCGCGCCGTTCGCCTTCGCGTCGGCGACGAACGCGTCGATCTCCGACACGCGCCGCGCATGCGCGAGCGGCCCCATCGTGACGCCCTCCTCCAGTCCGTAGCCGACGCGGATCTTGCCGACCGCTTCCAGATACGCGGCAACGAAGCGGTCGAATACCGCGCGTTGCACGAAGAACCGCGTCGGCGACACGCACACCTGCCCGGCATTGCGAAACTTGTACGCGGCCAGCATCGTCGCGGCGCGCTCGATCTCGGCATCCGCGCAGACGATCACCGGTGCGTGTCCGCCCAGCTCCATCGTCATGCGCTTCATGTGCGACGCGGCGAGCGCCGCCAGCCGCTTGCCGACCGGCACCGAACCGGTGAACGAGATCTTGCGCACCTGCGGCGCCTCGATCAGCTGCGTCGACACGTCGCCCGGCACACCCCACACGATGTTCAGGCAGCCCGGCGGCAACCCCGCATCGTGGAAGAGGTGCGCGAGCGCGACGATCGCGCTCGGCGATTCCTCGGGCCCCTTCAGCACCAGCGTGCACCCGGACGCAAGCGCGGCCGCGATCTTGTGCATCGCCTGGCTGAACGGGAAATTCCACGGCGAAAACGCCGCGCACACGCCGATCGGCTCCCGCAGCACCGTCTGCATCACGTCCGGCGAACGCGCGGGCACGACGCGGCCGTAGGTGCGACGCCCCTCCTCCGCGTGCCATTCGAGCTGTTCCGCGGACGACACGACCTCCGCGACCGCCTCCCGAAGCGGCTTGCCCTGGTCCATCGTAATGTGGCGGCCGATGGACTCGGCGCGCTCGCGCACGAGCGAAGCGGCGCGCCGCAGGATGTCCGAGCGCACGAGCGGCGACTCGCGGCGCCATGCCGCGAACGCGCGATGCGCGGCATGCACGGCGGCGTCGATATCGGCCCGCGTCGCATGCGGCAGGTCGCCGAGCACGCGGCCGTTGCCCGGATCGACGACGGGCTGCGTGCGCCGGCCGTCGGCCGGCAGGAACCGTCCATCGACATACAGACGAAGCGGCGGGTAATCGGCGCACGCATCAGGCACCATGCGCGAAGTCAGCGGCGTAAACGGAATCAAGACGGTACCCTCGGTTGAAAGTGCGCGGTGGGCGCGGACGGTGCGACGGTCGTGTCACGCCGCCTGTTGCGGCGCTTGCAGCAAGCCGCCGATTTCCTGCCGGAGAATCTGGTTTTCCTGCCTGACGAGCAGATGCCGGACCTTGCCGCGGAACGTCCCGAACTCGGGATCGGCCATCAGCGCGGCCCGGCGCCGCGCACGCGTGTCGAGCGAATCGAATGCCCACAGATAGACGAGCTGGTTCAGCGGCCCGACTTCCGTCGCGAAACAGCCGATCATCGTGCCGAGTGCCCGCTCCTGCGCGGCGCGCCCGCATTCCGCATACAGCCGCAGATATTCGGCGACGCCGCCCGGCACCAGCGTATAGGTGCGTTGCTCAACAAACATGCGCTTCCTCCCGTTGTCGCGGCGCGAACGCCTGAAAGGCCGCGGTCGCGCGGGCCATCCCCGCGGCGTCCGTCTGCGCCGCCACGTAGCGATCGGGGCGCACCACCACGAGCGGGCCGGCATGCCGGTCGAACCATGCCGCCAGCGCGTTGTCGACGTCCTCGACGCAGGCGCTGCCGTGCACGCTGGTCACGCGCCGGGCGCGACTCGTCCCGCTGCGCGAACGGCTGACCTGCACGAAGGTCGCGCCGAGCGACGTCCAGTACGCACGATCGTCGTCACTCAGGCACGCTTGCGGATCGCACTGCCAGCCGACGATCGAGAACCACGGGCCCAGCACGTCGTCGAGTTTGCGGCGCAGGCCATCGGCCGTTTCGACGTCGGGCTGCACGATCATCCTGCCGACCGCATCCGAGCCGCCCGGCAGCACGATGCCGCGCGTGTAGCTCGGCATCGGCTTGAATCGCATCTGCAGGATGTAGTCCTTCAGCCCCGGTGCAAAGCGGACGAGCCCGAGGACGCGATCGCGCAGAAACGCGACGAGCCGGTTGGTCGGCATCAGCATCGCGCCGAAGGTGTCCGCGAGGTCGATCATCGCCTTCGCGTGATCGCGCCGCTCGGATTCGTACGTCGAGATCACGCCGGGATGCAACGCGCCACGGACGATGCCGGCCAGCTTCCACGCGAGGTTGCCCACGTCGCGCAGGCCCGCGTTCAGGCCCTGGCCGATCCACGGCGGACTCAGGTGCGCGGCATCGCCGACGAACGCCACGCGACCGACGACGAAACGCTCGGCCACGCGCGAATGGTGCGTGTAGGTGCGCGCCCGCACGATCTCGACGCGATCGATGTCGTCGACGTACGGCGCGATCAGCGCGCGAATCGAGTCGGGCTGGGCGATCGCCGCTTCGTCCTCGTGCGGAAACACGAGAAATTCCCAGCGCCGGAAATCGAACGGCAGATAGATGCAGACGTTCGGGCGGCGCGGGTCGCAGTTCAGCGCCGTGCAAGGCTGGTCGAGGCCGGCGTTCTTCACGTCGACCACGACCCACTTGATCGGATGCGTCGTGCCGGCGAGCGTGACGCCGAGCAGCTCGCGCATCGGGCTGCGTCCGCCGTCGGCCGCGACCACGTAGTCGGCCTGGAGCGCGTACTGCCGGCCGTCCGCGCGGCGCACCTGCAACGTGACGCCTCCGTCGTCCTGTTCGACATCCACCACTTCCTGACTGGTCCGCAGCGACACGTGCGGATAGCGGGCCAGCCCGGCGCGCAGCGTTCGTTCGGCCAGTTGCTGCATGAAGATGTTGCGCCGCCACCAGCCGAATTCGCGGATCGACGGGCGGATATCGGCAAAGCATTCGCCGTTCGCCTTGAACATGCGCAGCGGCACGTTCTGGATGATGTCGCGGCTCAGTTCATCGGCGAGCCCGGCTGTCTGAAACATCCGCAACGCTTCGTCGTCGATGCCGACCGCGCGCGGAAATTCGACGATCTCCGCGGCCTTCTCGACGATCACCGTCGCGATGCCGTAGAGGCCGAGCAGATTCGCCATCGCCACGCCGTTCGGCCCCGCGCCGACGATCGCGACCGATGTCCGCTCCGGATTGTTCGCCTTCATGCGTCGGCCCCCGTCCGCCACGCCGGATCGTCGAGACGATCGAGCCATGATCGCAGTGCGCGATTGAATGCATCGGGCTGGTCGTCATGCACGTAGTGCGTCGCGCCGGGCAGGTCGATCCGTTCGATTCCCGCATTGGCGGCCGCCATTTCGGCCGCCACTTCCGCGGACAGGAAGTCCGACGCGCCGCCGCGCAGCAGCAGGGTGGGCACGTGCAGGTTGAGGACGAGCGGCCACAGATGGACGAGCTGCTCCGGCGTCGCGGCCAGCCGTGCCGCCGCGATCCCGGCGGCGTCGTGCCGCCACACGATCCGTCCGTGCGCGTCTTCCTTCAGCGAGTGTGCGACCCGCGAATCGAGCGCGGATTCCGCGATGTTCGGCCGCTGATGCCGCCAGAATGCGCGCGCGTCGTCCCACGACGCGAACGCGTCCGGCGTTTCCTTCAGCTCGCGCTTGATGCGCTCGGCACCTTGCGAGCCGGCCGACGCGCCCGGGCCCATGTCCTCGATCACGAGACCGGCAAGCCGGTCCGGATTCGATGCCGCGTAGACGAACGCATTGGCGCCGCCCATCGAATGCCCGGCCAGCACGAATCGTCGCAGGTCGAGCGCGCGCACCAGCGCATCGAGATCGCGCACGTAGGCCGCCGCGTAATAGTCCCGCCTCGGATCCCAGTCGCTCAGCCCGCGCCCGCGCTGATCGAGCGCAACGACCCGGTAGCGGTTGGCCAGCGCGTCGGCAACGGGCTCCCACGTCCGCGCGTAGCTGCGCAAGCCGTGCAGCATCACCACGGCCGGCGCATCGTCGCGCCCCCAGCTCACGTAGTGCAGCCGCAACCCGTCGCTCTCGACCCATCCATCCTTGACGGACACCGTATTCATCATTCGCTCTCCGGCAGCCCCTGCTTTCACACCAGGCCGTCGCGACCGACGATCTCGCTCGCCTTCAGGCCGCCGAGCCGCGCGTGCAGGCGGCCGCGCGTCGCGAACGCGAAGATCACCAGCACTTCGTCGTCGTTGGGCGCGTCGGGAAACAGGCAGGTCACCGTGTCGTAATGCGAGCGCACGTAGAGCGCATCCTTGTGCGCGAGCGGCACGTCGATCACCGTGTTGATCGGGCCGCGCTTGCCGCTCGACGGCACCCACGACTTCCCGCCGCCGAGCGCGGCACGGATCGGCTCCGCGAAGATCGACGTGAGGAACGCGTTGCCGTGTTCGTATTCGCCCGCCGAGCCGACCAGGCACGCCTTGCCGTAGCTCTCGATCGCCTGGCCCGCCGCGAGCGACGCGATGCGTCGCGCGAATTCCTGCCCGAGCGCCGGCGACGGGCGTACGAGATCGTCAAGATTTTCGCTGTACCGCCCCGCATACGGGTTGTGCACGGCCGCGGCGATCACGATCTTGCGCAGCGGCTCGCCGTCCGCGAGCTGGCCGGTCTCGTTCGCGAGCGAATCCTCGATCTGCGTATACCACTTGCGGATATGAAAGCCTTCGAAATTGGCGATCTTGCTCATCAGTAATCCTCTATAAAGTATCGATGATGTCGGAATGAATGGACGGCGCGTCAGTCGAACAGCGGTTCGAGCTGGAAGGGATCGCTGGGCGCGTTGTACCGGTGCAGCACGCGCTTGCCTTCCTCGTCGTCCGTGACGGTTTCGCAAAAGAATTCGAGCCGGTTGCCGTCCGGGTCCAGAAAATACACGCCGATCCCGACCTTGTGATCGGTGATCTTCACGATCGGCACGTCGCGACGGATCAGCATCCCGTACAGCCGGCGCAGTTCGGTCAGGCCGCCCGCGATTTCGAGGCCGTAGTGCTGCAGGCCGATCGTGCCGAGTTCCGCATCGGACGCCGCGCGAATCAGCGCGATGTCATGGTGTTTCTGGCCGAACGACATGAACACCCACTGCTCGCCACGAGCGGTTTCCGTCATGCCGAGCACGTCGGCATACCAGATGCTCGAGCGCACCGGATCGCGCACGAACAGCGACAGGTGCGTGCGCTGCACGCGCGGTACCGGCAGCGGCAGCCCAAGCGCGTTCGCATGCGCCGCTCGTTGCTGGAGGTCAGGCTGGGTCATCGCTCGCTCCGCTCAATGCGTCGACTGCGCGTGGGCGACGAGCGGCGCTTCGAACGGCGTCCACGCCACGGCCGTGATCTCGCTGAAGTCGCGCCATTCCTTGGTCCAGCTCCGGCCGCCGTCGTGCGAACGGAACAGGTGCCCGTACTTGGTCCCCGCATAGACGAGCCCGGGCCGCGCCGCATGGACGCCGAATGCCCAGAACGTCGAATTCGGCGGCGTGCGCAGATCCGTCTCGTGCCATGCACGGCCGCGATCGGGCGAGCGGTAGATACGGCTGCGCGTGCCCGGCGTGCCGTCGCCGATCGCCATCAGCAGGTCGCCGCCGGGCGCCGCCAGCTGGACGACCGTGCGCGTGTAGTACAGCCCGTCGAAGCGGTCGCGCGACAGCTTGCCGTCCCAGGTCAGGCCGTCGTCGTCGCTCACGTGCACCGCGTTCACCGTCAGCAGCACCGTGGTCTTCGGCTGGTGCGGCCCGGCGGGCAGCACGGCGATCGCATGAATGTCGCTGTTGCGGATCGCCGTGCCGGGGCCGTCCACGCGCGTCCAGGTCGCACCGGCGTCGCGGCTGCGCCATGCGCCGCCTTCCTCCACGCCGTACCACACGTTGCGGCCGTCCTCCGGGTCCACGCAGATCGTCAGCAGCCGCGGACGATTGACGCCCGAACAGAACTCCGGGAACTCGGGAGCCGTTCGCGCCCAGGTCAGACCCGCGTCGCTCGACTTGTAGAGCGCGGCGCGCGACGGCGCGCCGGTGCCCGCATACAGCACGGCCGGATTCGCGGGATCGATCGCGACGGACCAGACTGTCTGCCCGTTCAGCAGGTTCTCGGGGCGAAACCAGTGCGCGCCGCCATCCTCGCTGATGCACAGCCCCGAATCGGCACCGGCATACACCCGCGACGGCGTCGCGGGGTCCACCGCGAGCGCGCGCACGATGCCGTCGAACTCGATGGGCTCGTCCAGCCCGAGGCGATGCCAGGTCTTGCCGTCGTCGTTCGAGCGCAGGATGCCTTGTCCGGCGGTGGCGACCAGTACGGTTGCAGTCATGCGATGCTCCTTGTGTCAGAGAAAAATGCCGCGCGTGAGCCCGCCGTCGCAGCCGATCGACTCGCCGGTGATCGAGCCGGACTTCGGGGACGCGAGAAACGCCACGATCCATCCCATTTCCTCCGGCTGCAGCACGCGCCGGATCGGCGTGACCTTCACGTAGTTGGCCTCGACCTCCGCGGCCGTCAGCCCCTGCTTCCGCGCTTCCTTCTCGTAGAGCTCGTGAATGTGCGGGGTCTCGACGACGCCCGGGTGAATCGTGTTGACCGTGATGCCGAACGGGCCGAGCTGGTCGGACAGCGTCTTGGTCAGGTGCACGATCGCGACGTTGCGCATGCCGGACAACTGCTTGCTGCCGCGGCCCGTGAGCCCGCCGACATTGACGATCCGGCCGAAACCGTGGCGCCGCATGTAGGGCGCTGCCGCCTTCGCGCAACGCAGGTAGCCGACGACCTTGATGTCGATGTCCTGGAGCAGCCCCTGCGGATCCGCGTGCTCCAGCTCCGCGCGCACGAGGCCGCCCGGATGCGCGGCGCCGTTCAGCAGGATGTCGAGCCGGCCGAAACGTTCGACGCTCGCCGCCATCGCCGCTTCGACGGACGCCATGTCGGTCGTGTCGAGCGTGACGGGCAGGATCGCGCCGGCCGCGTCGCCCAGCGGCGCGAGCGTCGCGCGAATCTCGGCGGCGGCGGCCTTGAGGTGTTCGAGGCGTCGCGCGGCAATGGCGACGTTGACGCCTTCGCGCGCCAGTTCGAGCGCGACCGCCTTGCCGATGCCCATGCTGCCGCCGGTGATGAATGCGGCTTTTCCGTGGAGTTGCAGGTCCATAACGATGAAAGATCAGAGTCGGGAGTGAAGAAGTCGGCGGGCGGCGCGATCAGGGCAGGCACATTTCGATGAGCCGCGGCCCGTCGGTGTGCGCGAGTGCGTCGTCGAGCGCCTGGGACAGCGCCTGCACCGTGCTCGTACGCTCGGCCGGTACGCCGTAGCCGCGCGACAGCGCGAGCCAGTCGATCGGCGGATCGTCCAGCAGCGTCAGGCGGCTCGCGTGCGGCGTGTCGGCCGGCAGGCCGCCGCGTGCGAGCTCGGTCTGCAGGATGCCGTAGCGCCGGTTCGAGGCGATCAGCATGACGATCGGCAGACGCTCGCGCGCCATCGTCCACAATGACTGGATCGTGTACTGCGCGCTGCCGTCGGACTGCAGCGCGAACACGCGGCGTGCCGGGCACGCGACGGCGGCGCCGAGCGCCACCGGCAAACCCTGGCCGATCGCGCCGCCGGTATTCGTGAGGATCGTGTGACGGCGCGCGCGCGCCGACGCGGTCACGAACGGATAACCGCACGTGCCGCCCTCGATCGACACGATCGCGTCGTCGGGCAGCGCATTCGCCAGCACGCGACCGACGGCTTGCGGCGTCAGCGGCCCGCTTTCCACCTGCCAGCGCTCGACGGGCACGCCGCCGGCGCCCTCCGACGCGCCGATGCGCGCGGCCAACGCGTCCAGCGCGTCGTCCGCCGCGTCGCCCGGCTCGGCCAGCGTCACGATGTCCTCGGGGCGCGCGAGTTCGCCGGGAATGCCTTCGTAGCCGAAGTACGTGACGGGAGCGAGCGCCCCCGCCAGCACCACGCGCCGGCCGGCCAGCGCGGCGAGCGCCGGCTCGGGGAAATACGGCAGGCGGTCGATGTCCGGCAGGCCGCCGCCGCGCTCGGCGCGCGCCGGAAACGTCTCGCCGAAGCAGGTCGCGCCGGTCGCCGCCGCGATGCGCGCCGCCGCGCGCTGCCCGCGTGCCGACAGCGCGCGGCCGCCCAGCAGCAGCACGGCCGGCCGGCCGCCGAGCAACTGATCGGCGACCCGCTCGACCCGGGTTCGGTCGAACGACACCGCGGCCGCGCGAACGACGGCCGGCGACACCGAACCGCCGCGCACCGCGACCGACTGCAGATCCACCGGCAGCACGAGCGTCGCGACGCCGCGCCGCGCGGCCATCGCGGCCGCAATCGCGTCGGCCGTATCCGTCGCGAGATCCGCGGCGCGCGCCACGCTGCGATACCACACCGACACCGGGCGAGCGAGGGATTCGATGTCGGACGTGAGCGGCGCGTCGTACTTCAGATGATCGCGCGTGTGATCGCCGACGATGTTCAGGATCGGCGTGCGGGCGCGGCGCGCGTTGTGCAGGTTCGCAATGCCGTTCGCGTGCCCGGGCCCGAGGTGCAGCAGCGTCATCGCGGGTTTGCCGGCCATGCGGCCGTAACCGTCGGCCGCCCCGGTGCATACGCCCTCGAACAGCCCGAGGATCGGGCGCACGCCCGCCACGGTATCCAGCGCACCGACGAACGGCATCTCGGTGGTACCGGGGTTCGCAAAACAGACGTCGACGCCCGCGTCGCGCGCCGTGGCGAGCACGACGCCCGCCCCGCTTCGTGTTCCGGCATCGATGTCCAACTGTGGGATGTTCATGCGTCCGCTCGACGGTTTGAATGAAGTGGAGATCACTTTAATCCCGAATTACGGGATTTGTCAAACTGTCCAGTTCGCGAATAACGCCAAACCGATCCTCGTTTACCCGGAAAAAATTCGACTGGATAGTGCTATCAAGGCTCAACCCCGGCGATTTCCCAGGTCCTGAGCTCGTCGTAAATTCCCGCCATTCGGAATTCACGAAATCCACCGATTGCACCAACTTCCATGGCCGCGTGCCTGTGACGAGCCGCATCGCGTCGCACACAAAAATACGAGCTTACGATTGCAAATGCCTCTCATTTACATTAAATTTCCGCGCAAATGTACCGTTTGGAACACAGATGCCGATGCGCAACCGTCAGCCCTGCCCGAACGCCAACCACATCAAAGGACAGGGTATGAGCAGGAAGAAATGGGCGGCCGCACCGATGGCCATCGTCGTCGGCGCGGCCGGCGTGGGCACCGCCGACGCGCAGGAGGCGACGCTGCCGACCATCGAGATCGCCGGGCAGCGCGCGAGCGCGCCGTTTCGCACGCGTGACTCGACGAGCGCCACGCGTGGTGACGCGGACGTGATGGAGATCCCGTTCGCGGTCAGCAGCGTCGATGCGCAACTCGTGCGGACCGTCGCGGCGACACGCGGCGAGGACCTGTACGACTGGGTCGCGGGCGTCGCGCGGCAAAACAGCTTCGGCGGGCTGTGGGACAACTACGCGGTGCGCGGCTTCGCCGGCGACGGCAACACGTCCGGCACCGATTACCTCGTCAACGGCTTTTCGTGGAATCGCGGCATCGGCGTCCCGCGCGACACCGTCAACCTCGAGCGCATGGAAGTGCTCAAGGGGCCGGCGTCGGCGCTGTACGGGCGCGGCGATCCGGGCGGCCTCATCAGCTACACGACGAAGCAGCCGCAGTTCACGCGCGCGAATACCGTCGGCGTGTCGGCCGGCAGCTATGGCGCGTTGCGCGAGACGCTCGATTCGACCGGCCCCGTGACGAAATCGCTCGCGTACCGCTTCGTCGCGATGAACGAGAACAACGGCAGCTTCCGCGATACGGTGTCGAGCAAGCGCTACCTGTTCGCGCCGTCGTTCACGTGGGACATCGGCGCGGACACGACGCTCCATTACGAATTCGAGAGCGTGCGCCAGCGCGCGCCGCTCGATCGCGGCGTGGTCGCGGTGGGCGGGCAGCTCGGCGCGATTCCCGCGTCGCGCTTCCTCGGCGAGCCGCGCGACGGCGACTTCGACGTGCGCAACACGGGCCATCAGTTCACGCTCGAGCATCGCGTCGATGCGAACTGGTCGGTCAACGCCGGCTTCGCGCAGCGCACCACCGACCTGTCCGGCCGCTCGTCCGAGGCATTCGCGCTGCAGCCGGACGGCCGCACGCTGTGGCGCCGCTACCGGCAAGTCGCATTTCACTCGAACGACCTGCAGGGCCGCCTCGAAACGGCCGGCAAGTTCCGCACTGGCGGCATCGGCCACACGCTCGTGCTGGGTATCGACGCGTACCGCTTCAACTACGACCAGTTCGTCGCGCGCTCGACACCCACGGCCGCCGCGCCGTATGCGATCGACATCTTCGATCCCGTCTACGGCCAGCCGGCGCCCGTGCCGCGCACCGCGACCAACCTGCTCGAGCGCGACGACGGCCAGGGCGTCTATGCGCAGGACACGCTCGCGTTCGGGCCGCACTGGAAAATCCTCGCGGGGCTGCGCTGGGATCGCTTTCATCAGTCGGTCGTGAACCGCCTGAAAGGCACGACGAGCCACCAGTTGCAGACCGCGTTGAGTCCGCGCCTCGGCATCGTGTACGAGATGAGCCCCGCGCTGTCGCTGTATGCGAACACCGCGTATTCGTTCCGGCCCAACAACGGCGCCGACGTAAACGGCCGCGCGTTCGATCCGGAGAAGGGGCATGGCTACGAAGTCGGCGCGAAATGGGCCAGCGCACGCTGGCTCGCCACCGTCGCGGCATTCCACGTCAACAAGCGCAACGTGCTGACCGCCGATCCGGCCAACGCCGGCTTCTCCCGCGCGGCGGGCGAGGTGCGCAGCCGCGGCGTCGAATTCGAATGGAACGGCGACCTGGGTCACGGCGTGCGCGGCCTCGTCAACGTCGCCTACGTCGATGCCGCGGTCACGCGCGACGCGGTGCTGACGCCCGGCGCACGCCTCGTCGACATTCCGCGCCTGAGCGGCAGCGCGCTGCTCCTGTACGAAACCGCGGTGCCGTTCGCGGACAAGGCCGGCGCCGGCGCCGGCGTGATCTACGTCGGACGCCGGGCCGGCAATACCGCGAACACGCAGGACGGGTTCGACCTGCCGGCCTATGCGACCGTGCAGCTGAACGGCTATGTGCAGATCGACAAGCACCTGCGCGCGTCGGTCGTGCTGAACAACCTGTTCAACCGCACCACCTACGTCAGCTCCTACAACAGCCTGTGGGTCACGCCAGGCGCGCCGCGCAGCCTGTTCGCGTCGCTCGCCTACGCGTTCTAGCCGGAATCGGCCGGCCGCCGCGCACCGCGGTCACGCGCCGAGCGCGAGCCGTGCGGCGAGCGCGAGCAGCAGGGCCGGCAACATCACGCACGCGCCGACCGCAAGGAACGCGCGGAAGCCGACCTGCAGCCCCTCGCGCCGGATAGCCGCGAGCCACAGGATCGTCGCGAGCGATCCGGTCACGGACAAGTTCGGCCCCAGGTCGACGCCGATCAGGATCGCGTCGATCACCCGGTGCGGGCTGCCCGCGGCGTCGATCGTCGAGCTCGCGAGGAGTCCGGCCGGCAGGTTGTTGACCAGATTCGACGCCAGCGCGATCGCGACGCCCGCCACGGCCGCGGCGGTCTGCTCGCCGCTTGCCGTCAGCGCGCGCAGCAGCCCGGCCAGCGCACGCACCGCGCCGCTCCGGTCGAGCGCCTCGACCAGGACGAACAGCCCGGCGACGAGCGGCAACACGCTCCATGAAATCGCGCGAACGATCGGCACGGCTGCCGTGCGATCCCGAACCAGCACGCACGCGACCGTGACGACACCCGCCGCCGCGGTCGGCAACCCGAGCGGAAGATCGAGCGCCGACACCGCCATCAGCGCGGCGGCCGTGACCGCGATGCCGGCCAGCGCGATACGGCCGCCGCCGGTGAGCGGCCGCGTCGGCAGGCCCGATTCGCAACGACCGCGCAGCGCGTGTCGCTGGGTGATCCGCAGCATCCCGTACGTGCAGGCGATCGACACGACGGACGGAACCGCGAAGTGGGCCAGCCATGCGCCGAGCGGCGGCATGCGCGCGCCGTACAGCACGAGGTTCGCCGGGTTCGAGATCGGCAGCACGAAACTCGCCGCGTTCGCGACGAACGCGCAGATGTACAGCAGCGGCAGCGGCTCGGCCTTCGCGCGGCGCGCGGCCGCGACGACCGCGGGCGTCAGCACGACGGCGGTCGCATCGTTGGACAGGAAGACCGTCGTCACCGCGCCCACCAGGTAGACGAGCGCGAACAGGCGCCGGGGCGAACCCTGCGCGCGATTGACGACGCGCGTCGCGACCCAGTCGAACAGCCCTTCGCGCCGCGCGACCTCGGACAGCAGCATCATGCCGGTCAGGAACAGGTACACGTCGCCGCCCTTCGCGACGGCCTCGAGCGCCGGATGCACGGGCAGCAGGCCGCATGCGACCAGCAGCAGCGCGCCGCTCACCGCCCAGGTCGCCTCGGGCCAGCCGAACGGACGCGCGATGACGCCCGCCGTGGCGAGCGCGGAAATCAGCCATGCAAGCGAAACGGAATTCATGGACAAGTCGGAAATGACATGGAGAGGACAGGCACGTTCATGACGACGTGGCCGGCAGATCGGCCGGCTTGCCGCACACGCTGCTCAGCGCGCGCGCATGGCCGAGCCAGAGCGCGAGCGACCCGGTCGACACGGCGCCCAGCACGACGAATGCGGCCGGATAACCGAAGTGCTGCGCGAGCACGCCGCCCAGCGCGGGACTGAGCGCCGCGCCGATGCCCTGCGCGGTCGCGACGGCGCCCTGCCCGGCGTTCACGCGGCCGGAGCCGTGCAGCAGGCGTACGACGAGCGCCGGCACGACGACGCTCTGCAGGCCGGCGCCGATACCGTCGAGCACCTGCACCGGCCAGACGCCCGCCTCGCTCATCAGCACGGCGGCGAGCGCGCCGCGCACCGGCAGCACCAGATAGGACAGCAGCAGCACGCGCCAATAGCCGTGCGCGCGGATCAACCGGGGGGCGAGCCACGCGGCCGCGATCATCACGAGCTGCGCGATGACGATGGTCTGCGCGGTGAACATGCTCGCGTTGCTGCGATGCGTGGCGACCACGCCCATCCCGTAGAGCGGCAGCATCGCCGCGTTGCCGAGATGAAACAGCGCGAGCGACGCACCGAGCAGGACCAGCGGCCGGTTCGAGGCCAGCGTACGCATGCCGCCGACGCGCATCGTCGGCGCGCCCGCGGGCCGGTCGTCGTGCGCGGCAAGCGTTCGCGGCGCGGCAGGCTCGGTGTCGAGGCCACGCGCGCACGCATGGTCGATGGCCTGCCCGGGAATCGCCAGCGTGCTCGCGATCGCGAGGATCGTGAACACGGCGACGAGCGCGAACACCGCGTCGAATCCCGCATGCCAGCCGAGCCAGCCGGCGAGCGCCGCGCCCACGACGTTGCCCGCGTGGTTCGCCATCTGGTTGCGGCCGAACTGCCGGTCGAAACCCTGCCGGCGCGCGATGCCGAGCGTCACGCCCGCGACGGCCGGCGCCAGCGCCGCGCCGCCGACGGCGGCCAGGATCTGCGACGCCGCCACCGCCGGATAGCCGTCGGCGACCATCAGCGCCAGCGAGGCGAGCGCCGTCACGGCGGTGGCCACGATGATCAGCGCGCGCTTCGCGCGCAGCGCATCGACGAGCGCGCCGGCCGGCGGCGTCGCGGCCATCGCGGCGAGCCCGGCCAGCGTCATGACCGAGCCGATCGCGTCGGCGCTCCAGCCGCGCGACAGCAGGATCACGCCGACGAACGGGCCGATGCCGGCCTGCACGTCGGCCAGGAAAAAGTTGAGCGCCTCGAGCGCGCGCGTCGGTTTCATGGTCGACGGGCGGTCATTCGTCTTCCGCATCGACGAGTTCGGCGATCTCGCTGACATCGAGCACGGCGCCGTATCGCGTGACGACGCCTTGTCCCCACGCCATGACATGGACACCGGCGCGCAGATAGTCGCTCAGTTCGGCCGCCGCATGGGGCGGCACCCGCAGCACGGCACCGTTCTCCAGCAACGCGCCGTTCAGCTCGCCTTTCGGGCCGTGCAGCGCGAACGCGACCTCGCCGCTCATCTCCATCGGCGTGCGGCCGCCATGCGGCGGCTTCGGCGTACCGTGCACGGGCCCGTCGTCGACGATCTCGACGCCGTGGCGCCCGGTCAGTTGCACCGCGGCGATCGTCTCGGCGCCGCGCATCTTGACGCCGCGCACGCGAATGCGGTCGCCTACCTCGATGTGGCGAACCAGTTCGCGGCCCAGATGCGGCGGCACGTGAACCTGCAGGTCGCCGTTCAGGACCAGGCCGTCGATGTCGCCGTGCGGGTTGAGCAGGAACTGCGTGACGCGGCCGCGCGTTTCGGGCAGGCAGGCGGGATCGATCCAGTGCATGGCAGGACTCCTTATTGGATGAAGAGAAAACGACGTACGATCAGCGCGCGACGTCGTCATAGAGATTCACGACGCGGCCCGGCGCACCGAACGCGGTGGCCTGCAGCGCTTCGCCATAGGCGTTGCGCGTGCCGTACCCGACCGCGGCCACGCGCGCGCCGGGCACGAGCAGCCCGCCGAATTGCTGGGCGGCCGGCACGGTCAGCTTGACGATCGCGCCGTCGTCGAGCATCACGCCGTCCGGCTCGCCGCGCGGCGCGCGCATGACGCGCCGCACGACGCCGGACACGCTGATCCGGGTCAGATTGACGCCGCGCAGCGCGGGCGGCATCGGCGCGGCAGGTGCCGGCGGCTGGTCCGACAGCGACGCGCCGGTGCGGTCGTTGCGCACGACGCGCGCGTGGAGGTCGTCGCCGAGGCGGCGTTCCCCGGCCACCGTGACGCGCTCGCCCGGCCGCGCGAGCGCGACCAGTTGCGTGCCGAGATGCGGCGGCAGGCGGACGAGCGTGCCGTCGGTCAGCACGAAACCGTCGACGTCGCCTTCCGGGTTGATCGTCATGCGTGCCAGCGTGCCGGACACGAGCGCGTCGGGAGCGATGCCGCCGCCGGGCACGCCGACCGGCGGCGCCGGGTCGAGGCCGGCGCGCGGCGGTGCGCCGGGCGGCTCGTCCGCACGCGGCGCGGGCGGAATCTGCGCGGCGCAGGCGGTCGCCGCGGCAAGCAGCGCGACGGCGCACAGTCCGACAGCGGTGCGGCGAACGGCGGCGCGCCGCGGCGGCCGCGAACGCGCGGCAAGTGGGGTCGACATCATGGCGGGCTCCGGCAACGGGTTGCGATGCGTCGATATTCGCAACACGCGTGCCAGCACGCGCGCGCCCGCCGGGCGGTGTTCCGGACGACGGACCGTGCAAGACGTGTCGGGATTCCCGACATGTTTCACCCGCCGTTGTCGGAGATTCCGACAGTCACATCGGCGCGGCTAGTCGTCGCGCTCGATCCCCAGATGAGCCATGCGCGCGTAGAGCGATTGCCGGCCGATACCGAGCTGCCGCGCGGCCTCGGCGCGATTGCCGTTCGCACGCTCGAGCGCGCGCAGGATCGCGGCGCGCTCGACCGCCGCCAGCGCATCGGGCAACGGCAGGTCGAACAGCGAGGCCGGCAGCGCGAGCGTGTCGCTGCCGTTCTGAAGCGCGGGCACGGCGGCCAGCCCGAGATCGGCCGCACCGATGGCCGGCCCGGGCGCCAGCGCGGCCGCCCGCTCCATCACGTTGCGCAGTTCCCGGACGTTGCCGGGCCAGCAATGATCGAGCAACGCCCGCTGCGCGTCGTTCGTCAGGTGCAACGCACGCGCGCCTGCCGCCCCCGCCAGGAAATGCGCGGCCAGCGGCAGGATGTCGGCCACGCGCTCCGCGAGCGGCGGCAAGTGCAGCGGAATGACGTTCAGGCGATAGAACAGGTCTTCGCGAAACGTGCCGTTCGCGACCGCCGCGGCAAGATCGCGGTGCGTCGCGGCCACCACGCGAATGTCGATCGCCGTCGGACGATCCGCGCCGAGCGGCGTCACCTGGCGCTCCTGCAACGCGCGCAGCAGCTTGGCCTGCATCGCGGCGGGCATGTCGCCGATCTCGTCGAGAAACAGCGTGCCGCCGTCGGCCTCGACGAGCCGTCCGGCGCGATCGGCATGCGCGCCGGTAAACGCGCCGCGACGATGCCCGAACAATTCGCTTTCGAGCAGATCGGCCGGAATCGCCGCGCAGTTGACCGCGACGAACGGCTGCGCATGCCGCGCCGACGCCGCATGCAGCACGCGGGCCGCCACTTCCTTGCCGGCACCCGTCTCGCCGGTGACGAGTACGGTCGCGTCGCTCGTCGCGGCGCGGCCGATCTGCTTTTGCACGTCGCGCATCGCGGCGCTCACGCCCAGCAGCCGGGGGCGGGTCGACACGGGTTCGCGCGCGAACCCGTCGCCGTGCGGCTCGGCGGCCGCCGGCGGCGTGTTCGCGGACACGACGCGCGTGAGCAGTTGCGCGATGTCGCGGCGCCCGATCGGCTTGGTCAGGTGATCGAACGCGCCAAGCCGCATCGCGTCGATCGTGTTGTCGCTGGTCGCATGGGCGGTCAGCATCACGACCGGAATCGCGGCCAGCGCGGGATCGTCGCGCAATTGCGCGAGCACCGCGAGCCCGTCCAGGTCGGGCAGGCGGTAATCCAGAAAGATGCAATCGACGCGGACGCCATCGCGCAGCACGCTCAACGCCGCTTGCCCGGCCTCCGCTTCGACGACGCGATGGCCGAGATCGGCGAGTGTCTCGGCCAGGCCGTCGCGAAACGCCGCGTCGTCGTCGACTATGAGGATGGTTGCCATGGGATTTCAATGACGAAGGAGGCGCCGCGCGGCACGTCGTCGAGCCAGGCCTGGCCGCCGTGCGCCGCGGCGACTTCGCGGACGACCGCAAGACCGAGGCCCGTGCCGTCCGCCCGTCCCGTCACGAACGGCTCGAAAATGCGGTCGCGCTGCTCGGCGGGAACGCCGGGGCCGGTATCCGACACGGTGATCCTCAGCCAGTCGCGTCCGGCATCGGTGCGACGCGCGGCGGTCAGCGTGACCGCGCCGCCGTCGCCGGCATGGCGCAGCGCATTGAGCACCAGGTTGTCCAGTGCGCGGCGCATCTGGTCGGGATCGAACACGGGGAAACCGGCGGGCTCCGCCACGCGTTCGCGAGGCTCGCCGCGCGACCATGCGAGCTCGATCGACCGGCGCTGCGCCAGCTCGCGGTGCGCGTCGACGACCTGCGCGAGCCACACGTCGACATCGACCCGCGTCGCATGCGGGCTGACCGGCTGCGTCAGCGCAAGCAGGCCGGACAGTTGCGCATCGATGCGTTCGATCTGCGCCAGGATCACGCGCAGCGCATCCTGCTGCCGCCCGCTGTCGCCGGCCAGCGCGTTTTCGGCTTTCAGCCGCATCGCGCCCATCGGGTTGCGAATCTCGTGCGCGACCTGGGCGGCCAGCTTGCCCAGCATCCCGAAGCGTTCCGCCTGCGCGAGCCGCGTGCGGAGTTCGGCGGCCTGCTGCTGCAGGTGTTCGGCACGCCGTGCGCGCGCGTTGAACGCCTCGATGATCCGGTCGAGATCCGACTCGCCGACGTAAGGCAGGTGCGGTTCGCGACCGTCGGGCCCGAGCCCGGTCTCGATCCGCGCGAGATTGCGCTTCCAGCGGCGCAATCCGATGGCCAGCGCCGCCGCGATCGCGAGAATCACCGCGAGCACGCCGGCGAGGCCCAGCGCCAGCAGCTCGCCGTGCCGGCCGAGCGGCGGGCGGGCGCGCGTCAGCATCCAGACGAACAGGCCCGATCCGGCGCGGACGGGGCACGCCGCCGCGATCACGGCGTCCTGCGCGCCCTCGACGGCGTTCGACGTCGCGGCGCGCGTCGCGGCGGCCGCGCGCAGCGTGCGGAGAATCAGCGGCGTTTCCGCGTCCGGCACGTCGCGCTTGATGCCGCTGCCCTGATAGGTGGGAAAGGAATACGCGAGAAAACCGCTCGCCGCGGCGCCGCCGCCCGCCGTCCAGAAACCGCCTTCCATGTCCGGCGCGCGCGCGAGGACGATATCGAGGATCGCATGCATCAGCGCGGCATCCGGCTGCGCGCCGGCCGGCGCGGACGTATCGTAACGCGACGCGACCGCTTCGCAGGCCGCTGCGCCCGCGGCCCGCGCACCGGCGATCTGCTGCCCTTCGGCGGAACTGGCCATGACCCAGACGACCGCGACCAGCGTCGCGCAGAGCGCCGCGACGAGCGCCCAGAGCATGACGAGTTGAGTGGAGAACGGCGGACGCTTCATCGGATCGGGCATGCGGTCGAGGGCGACAGGATAACGTAAAGCATACGACGCCGGGACCCGCGCGAATACGACGCGTCGCGCCGGACGGCAACGGTCGCCATCGGGAAAGGCCGCTGAAAGAACCAAGCGCTAGACTGCCTGCGGCTCGACACTCCCGCCCCTTCCCCTCGAGGACAGCATGCGCGCCATTGCCTTCCGAAGACTCTCCGTCGCCTTGTTCGCCGCCGGTGCGCTGTTCGGCGCCGCGTCCGCGAGCCGCGCCTGCGACGTGCCCGCCCCGGTGCGGACGATCGATCCGCCCGGCTACTACGACGACCCGACCGGCTACGCGCGCGACGTGAAGCCGATGCGCGATTTCGTCGCGAAGCTGAACGCCGCGGCGGAACGCGCCGACTGGTCGTGCGCGCTGACGCTGCTCGACAGTTGGGCGCAATCGGATGCGCTGATGGGCAAGATCTCCGGCTATCAGGGATATTTCGAGCGTTCGTGGGCCGGCACCGACTTCGCGATGGTGATCCTGCGCATGCCGCCCGGCGTGCGCGAAGCGAACCGCGCGCCATTCAACGCGATCGACCCGTGGCTCGAACGCATCGCGATCGCCACCCGCGATTCGGAGGCAATCAACCGCCTGCACAACAACCTCGTGTACTGGGCGGGCCTCGACCTGATCGCCATCGGCACCGTGACCGACAACGCGAGCCTGATCGACTCGGGCCTGCTGCGCGTGCGCGAAGGAATCCGCGACATCGCCGCGGACGGTTCGCTGGCGCGGGAAGTCAAGCGCGGCAACCGCGCGCTGCACTATCACACCTTCGCGCTGCTGCCGCTCGTGTTCGCGGCGGAGCTCGTGCACCGGCGCAAGATCGACCTGTACCGCGAGAACGGCGGCGCGATCGGCCGCCTGGCCAACCTCGTGATCGACGCGGTGGAGAACCCCGACAGCTTCAGGAAGATCACGCCGGTCAGGCAGGACCTGTTCCCGTGGACGTTCCGCGACGAACTGAGCTGGGTCGAGCCGTACTACGCACGCTTCGGCGATCGCCGGCTGCCCGCGATCATCGCGCCGCGCCGCCCGTTCAGCGAGTGGCGGCTCGGCGGCGACGTGACCGCGGCGTGGGGTGCGCCGCTGCCGTAACGGCCCGCGCACGATGCGGAACACACGCGGCGCGAGCGCATCGAGTCACGCCGACCGCCCGAACGGTGTTGCGCCCCCCGTTCCGCGCGTCAGCGCATGCCCTCGTGCGCAGCCTCGCTCACGGCGCCGCCGACGCGCTCCGCGCGCTCGACGATGCGCGCGAGCCGGATGATGTCGGTCAGCGCGAAATCGTTCGCGTCCGGCGTCGGCCGATCGTGCTCGCGCGCGACGCGCATCGCGAACGCGAGCGCTTCCGAGCGCTCGCGCAACAGCGTGCGCAATGCATCCGCGATGATCCGGCGGTCGCGCGGATCGCCCAGGCCGAGCACCGGCCCGCGGCCCGGTTCGACGGCCGGCGCTACGTGTGCCGGCGCCGCCAGCATGGCGATGCCGGGCATCGGCACCGTGTTCCGTTTCATGTCCCTCTCCCGTTGACGGGCGGCCGCACGCTGCGTCACCGCCGGTTCGACCGCGACACCACGTCGATCCACACCGCCAGCACCAGTACCGCGCCCTTGACGATCATCTGCCAGTACGCGTCGACGTCCAGCATCGACATGCCGTTGTCGAGGCTCGCCATCACCAACGCGCCGATCAGCGCGCCGTACACGGTGCCCGAGCCGCCGCGCATCGACGTGCCGCCGATGAAGCACGCGGCGATCGCGTCGAGTTCGCCCATCGTGCCCGCGGACGGCGAGCCGGCCGCGAGCCGCGCGGTGTTCACGATGCCGGCGAACGCGCACATCAGCCCCATCAACGCGAAGATCGCAAGCTTCACGCGGTCGGTGTCGACGCCCGACAGTCGCGTCGCCTCGAGATTCGAGCCGACCGCGTAGATGCGCCGCCCGAACACGGTCTGCGTCGCGATCCACGAGAAGACGCCGAGCAGCGCGAGCAGCAGCAGCACCGGCACCGGGATGCCGCCGTAGCGGTCGAGCGTCGCGACGAACGCGAACAGCACCGCGCCCGCGCCCACGATCTTGACGGCGTCCTGCCACGGCGGCGCGACCGCCAGGCGGTAGCGTCGCCGCGTGCCGCGCTGGCGCACGACCAGCAGCGCGACGAGCGCGAACAGCAGCAGCGCGAGGCCGTCCCCGGCCATGCGCGGCAGGTAGCCCTGCCCGAGGAACACGAAGCCGTCGGACACCGGCGCGATCGTCGAGCCGCCCGTCACGCCGAGCAGGATCCCGCGAAACGCGAGCATCCCGCCCAACCCGACGATGAACGACGGCACGCGCCGGTAGGTCGACCACCAGCCGTTGAAGAGCCCGATCAGCACGCCGAGCGCGAGCACCGCCGGCACCGTCGCGGCGACCGGCCAGTGGCGGTTCACGTCGAGGATCGCCGCGACGCCGCCGAGCAGCCCGAGCAGCGAGCCGACCGACAGGTCGATCTCGCCCGCGATGATCACGAACACCATCCCGCAGGCGAGCATGCCGGTGATCGACATCTGCCGCAGCAGATTCGACACGTTGCGCGGCGTGACGAACGCGCCGTCGGTCAGCACCGAGAAGAAGGCCCAGATCGCCGCGACCGCGAGCAGCAGCGCGAGGATCTTGTAGCGCACGAAGACCTGGCGAAGCTGGCTGCCGGTCGGGCGGCCCGCGGCGTGCACCGCGTCGTGGCCGCTTGAACGGCGCGCCTCCGCGTCCTGCGTCGCCGGGGTGGAAGAGGAAAGTTCTGGATTCATGTCGCACTCGCTGCGGTGGGTTCGGTCGGCCGCCGGCCGGATTTCAGCGCGGCGCCGAGGATCTGTTCCTGCGTGAGGCCTTCGTTGACGAAATCCCCGCGCAGCTCGCCTTCGCCGATCACCAGCACGCGATCGGCGAGCCCGAGCACCTCCGGCATTTCCGACGACACGACGATCAGCGCGACGCCGCGCTTCGCGAGCGCGAACACGAGCCGGTAGATCTCGGCCTTCGCGCCCACGTCGACGCCGCGCGTCGGCTCGTCGAGAATCAGCACCTGCGGCTCGGCCAGCAGCATCTTCGCGAGCACGGCCTTCTGCTGGTTGCCGCCGGACAGGCTCGCGATCGGCAGGAACGGATGCGCGGCGCGCACCGACAGCCGCTGCATCTCGGTGCGGATCGCATCCAGCTCGGCCGCCGCGTCGATCCGGCCGCGCACCGCGAAGCGCCGCAGCACCGCCAGCGTGATGTTGTGGCCGACACCGAGCTGCGGCACGATGCCGTGACGCTTGCGGTCCTCGGGCACCATCGCGATGCCGGCGCGGATCGCATCGGCAGGCGTCCGGATCGACAACGGCCGGCCGTTCATCAGCACGGTCGCCGTGCACGCGCCCGGGTACGCGCCGAAGATCGCCTGCATCAGCTCGGTACGGCCCGCGCCGACGAGCCCCGCGACGCCGAGGATCTCGCCGCGCCGCACGCTGAACGACACGTCGTCGACCCGCTTGCGGCGCGGGTTCGTCACGTCGCGGCAGGTCACGTGGCGCGCCTCCAGCACGACCTCGCCGATATCGTGCGGCTCGCGCGGATACAGATCGCGGATCTCGCGGCCGACCATCATCGCGATGATCCGGTCGGTCGTCAGCGCGCGCATCGGCTCGGTCGCGACGTGACGGCCGTCGCGGATCACGGTCACGGTGTCGCACACCGCCTCGACCTCGTCGAGCTTGTGCGAGATGTATACGCACGCGACGCCGCGGCGCTTCAGGTCGCGCACGATGTCGAGCAGGATGCGCGTTTCGGACGCGCTCAGCGACGAAGACGGCTCGTCGAGGATCAGCAGCTTCGCGCGCTTGTTCAGCGCCTTCGCGATCTCGATCAGTTGCTGGTGCCCGCCGCCATAGTTCATCACCGGCTGCGCGACGTTGATCGAGTCGATCCGCAGTTCGTGCAGCAGCGCCTCGGCACGCTGCACCATCGCCGCGAAGTTCATGCGCCCGCCCGGCAGCGTGATCTCGTTGCCGAGGAAAATGTTCTCGGCCACCGACAGTTCGGGCACGAGCATCAATTCCTGGTGGATGATCACGATGCCCGCACGCTCGGTGTCGCGCACGCCGGACGCGACGAGCGGCGCGCCCTCCCAGCGGATCTCGCCGTCCCACGTGCCGTGCGGATACACGCCCGACAGCACTTTCATCAGCGTCGATTTGCCCGCGCCGTTCTCGCCGCACAGCCCCACGCACTCGCCCGGCCGCACCATCAGGTCGATGCCGTCGAGCGCCTTCACGCCGTCGAATTCCTTGACGATGCCGCGCATCGTCAGCAAGGGTTCGGTCATTCGCTCATGCCTCGCAGTGTGCGCGCGGACGCGCCGGTGGGCCGCCCGCGCACCGCGCCGTTACTGGCTCGCCAGCTGTGCCTGGGTATAGAAGCCGTCCTTCACGACGACGTCGACGTTGCGCTTGGTCAGGAGCGTCGGCTGCAGCAGCACCGTGTCGACCTTCTTCCTGCCGTTGTCGTACTGCGCGTTGAACGCGGGCTTCGTGCCCTTGGCGAGATCCACCGCGAGCTTCGCCGCTTCGCTCGCGATCAGCTTGAGCGGTTTGTAGACGGTCATCGTCTGCGTCCCGGCGATCACGCGCTTGACGGCGGCGAGATCCGCATCCTGCCCGGACACCGGCACCTTGCCGGCCAGATGCTGCGCGGCGAGCGCCTGGATCGCGCCGCCCGCGGTGCCGTCGTTCGACGCGACGATCGCATCGATCCGGTTGTTGTTCGCGGTCAGCGCATCCTCGACGATCCGCAGCGCGGTCGACGCGCTCCACTCCGGCACCCACTGCTGGCCGACGACCTTGATGTCGCCGCGATCGATCGCCGGCTTCAGCACCTTCAGTTGCCCTTCGCGCAGCATCTTCGCGTTGTTGTCGGTCGGCGCGCCGCCGAGCAGGAAGTAGTTGCCCTTCGGCTTCGCGTCGACGACGCCCTGCGCCTGCAGTTCGCCGACCTTCTCGTTGTCGAACGAGATGTACGCATCGACGTCGGCGTCGAGGATCAGCCGGTCGTAGGACACCACCTTGATGCCGGCCTTGCGCGCCTCGGCCACCACGTTGCCGAGCGTCTTCGAATTGAACGGGACGATCACGATCACGTCCACGCCGCGCGAAATCAGGTTCTCGATCTGCGAGATCTGCCGCTCCTCGCTCGCATCCGCGGACTGCACGGACACTTTCGCGCCGAGCTTCGTGGCGGCGGCCACGAAATAGTCGCGGTCGCGCGACCAGCGCTCGACGCGCAGGTCGTCGATGCAGAAGCCGATTTCCGGCTTGTCCTTGCTCGCATGCGCGAGCGGCGCGCCCAGCGCGAAGACCGCCAGCGCGGCGGCGCCGGCCAGCGCATTCAATACGGTACGACGTTTCACGGATTTCATGTCTCCATTCCTCTCTTTATTGGACAACGTCACGAACGCCGGGCAGCCGCCGAAGCCGCTCACCCATCGTCTTGCCACCGCGCGGCACGGCTTCGTGCGGCGCGTTACGCGCCTGCCGCGAACACCGGTTCGAGCGCCCGGTACAACGCGCGAAACGTCGGACGCCGCGCGTCGCGATACCACGCGTGGCGCGCCATGTCGGGCTCCCGTACCGCGACGACGGGCGGCTGCGGGCACACGGCGTCGAGCGGCGCCTCCGGTTCGAGCGCGAGATGCGCGAGCCGCGCGGCGCCGAGCGCCGGACCGACTTCGCCGCCCGCGCGCAAGGTCAGCGCGCGGCCGCTCAGATCGGCGAGCATCTGCGTCCAGTACGCGCTGCGCGAGCCGCCGCCGATCACCGTGATGCCGTCCGGCGCGAGCCCGGCCGCATGCAGCGCGTCGATCCCGTCGAGCAGCGCGAAGCCGACGCCTTCGAGCGTCGCGTTCGCGAGATCCGCGCGCCGCGTATCGGGCGTCATCCCGTAGAACACGCCCTTCGCATTCACGTCGTTGTGCGGCGTGCGCTCGCCGCTCAGATAAGGCAGGAACCACGGGCGCTCCGCGCGCGCGTTGTCTTGCGCGTCGGCGAGCAGCGCGGCCACGCCGTCGTACCCGGCCAGTTGCGCGGTGAAATCGATGCAGCCGGCCGCGTTCAGCATCACCGACATCAGGTGCCAGGTGTGCGGCAACGCATGACAGAAACTGTGCACCGCCGATTCGGGATTCGCGCGAAACCCGTCCGACACGGCGAAATAGACACCCGACGTGCCGAGCGACAGCAGCGCGTCGCCGGGCCGCACGATGCCCACGCCCACCGCGCCGGCCGCGTTGTCGCCCCCGCCCGCGACGACCGGAATCTCGCGCAACCCGAGCGAGCGTGCAACGCCCGGCAGCAGCGTGCCGGCGATGCGGTTGCCCTCGAACACGGCGGGCACCTGCGCGCGCGACAGCCCGCATGCGGCCAGGAGCCCGTCGTCGTAGTCGCGCTTCGCGACGTCGAGCCACAGCGTGCCGGCCGCATCCGACGGGTCGGTCGCGAACGTGCCGGTCAACCGGTAGCGCAGATAATCCTTCGGCAGCAGCACGTGAGCGATCCGCGCGAATACGTCCGGCTCGTGCCGGCGCACCCACAGGAGTTTCGGCGCGGTGAAACCGGGCATCGCCAGATTGCCGGCGACGGCACGTAACGTGGGCGCCAGCCGCTCGAGTTCCGCGCACTCGACGTCCGCGCGGCCGTCATTCCACAGGATCGCGGGGCGCAGCACGTCACCCCGCGCATCGAGCAGCGTCGCGCCGTGCATTTGCCCGGTGAGCCCGAGCGCGCCGATGTCGTGCGGATCGATGCCGGCCGCGCGCGCGTCGGCGACCAGCGCCGCCAGCGCACCGCACGCCGCGTCCCACCAGTCGCGCGGCGCCTGTTCGGACCAGCGCGGCCGCGGCCGGCTCACCGTCAGCGCCTGGCTCGCGCTGGCCCGCACCGCACCGTCGCGGTCGAGCAGCACGGCCTTCACGCCCGACGTACCGAGGTCGACTCCGATATACATGGCGTCAACGCAGCCCGTAGATGGCCTGGTTCACGATGTTCTCGAGCCGCTCCTGCCCGCCGCTCGCATGCTGCGGATTCACGCCGCGCGCGAGCGCGTCGGCGGCGAGCGACTCCAGCGTGTAGCCGCCCGCCAGGATCTCGCGGCCGAATGCGCTGTCCCATTGCGCGTAGCGCTGCCGGCGCAGCGCGTCGAGCCGGTCGTTCTCGACCAGCACGGCAGCGCGCTCCAGCGCCAGCGCGAGCACGTCGATCGCGCCCACGTGGCCGTGGAACAGGTCTTCCGGATCGACGCTCTGGCGGCGCACCTTCGCGTCGAAGTTCATGCCGCCGGTGGTGAAACCGCCGTGGCGCAGGATCTCGTAGAACGCGAGCGTCAGTTCCTCGACGCTGTTCGGAAACTGGTCGGTGTCCCAGCCGTTCTGCGGATCGCCGCGATTCGCGTCGACGCTGCCGAACACGTCGAGCGCGAACGCGTTCGCGATCTCGTGATGGAACGAATGGCCGGCGAGCGTCGCATGGTTCGCCTCGATATTCACGCGGATCTCGTTCTGCAATCCGTACTGCGTGAGGAAACCGTGCACGGTCGCGACGTCGTGGTCGTACTGGTGCTTGGTCGGCTCCTGCGGCTTCGGCTCGATCAGCAGTGCGCCGGTGAAGCCGATCCGGTGCTTGTGCTCGACGACCATCGACAGGAAGCGCGCGAACTGCTCGCGCTCGCGCACGAGATCGGTATTGAGCAGCGTCTCGTAGCCTTCGCGGCCCCCCCACAGCACGTAGTTCTCGCCGCCGAGCCGGTGCGTCGCATCGAGCGCGTGACGCACTTGCGTCGCCGCCCACGCGAACACGTCGGGATTCGGGTTGGTCGCCGCGCCCGCCGCGAAGCGCGGATGCGAGAACAGGTTCGCGGTGCCCCACAGCAGCCGGACGCCCGTGGCCTGCTGACGCTCGCCGAGGTAGTCGGTCATCCGCGCGAAGTTCTCGACGTACTCGCGCAGGCTGTCGCCCTCCGGCGCGACGTCGGTGTCGTGAAACGTGTAGAACGGCGTGCCGAGCTTCGTGAAGAACTCGAACGCCGCATCCGCCTTCTGCCGCGCCCGCTCGAGCGCATCGCCCGGCTGCTGCCACGGCCGCCGGAACGCCCCCTGGCCGAACATGTCGTGGCCCGGCCACACGAACGTGTGCCAGTAGCACACCGCGATGCGCAGATGCGCCTCGAGCGTCTTGCCGAGCACCTGCTTCGCGCGGTCGTAATACCGGTAGGCAAGCGGGTTGTCCGATTGCGGACCTTCGTAGCGAATCGCGGGAATCTGTTCGAAATACGACATGGTGTCTCCGTGCGGTTTCTTGTTGCGGTGCGGCGCGCGGCGCGTGGGCACGCGGGCCGGATTCGATCTGGCTGGATCGTGCCCGTGCGCCTGCCCGCCCGCAATTGCGAAATTGCGCAGTACGCTTAACGTTTCTTGCCAGCGCGCTGCGCACGGCATGCGTTCCGTCCTACAATCGCCGGACACCCGACCACCGCGCGGCACACCCCGCGCCCCCGGAGACAACGGCGCGACGTCCCGCACGGCGCGCGCTTCGAGACCGAGATGAACCGCGCCCCTTCCAGCCAGACACCGCACCGCATCGCGCTGCTGTTCAACGCCAACAAGGTCTACGACCGCGAGATCATCAGCGGCATCGGCCAGTACCTGCGCTCGACGCGCGTGGTGTGGGACCTGTTCCTCGAAGACGATTTCCGCTGCCGGCTCGCCGGCATCGAGCACTTCGACGGCGACGGCATCATGGCCGACTTCGACGATCCGGCCGTGGCCGACGCGCTCGCCGGCTCGCCGCTGCCGATCGTCGCGCTCGGCTCGTCTTACGAGGATCCGGCGCAGTACCCGGACGGCGTGCCGTATATCGCGACCGACAACGCGAAGCTCGTGTCGCTCGCGTACACGCACCTGATCGGCGCCGGGCTCGCGCACTTCGCGATGTACAGCCTGCCCGTCGCGCAACAGAACCGCTGGGCGCAGCAGCGCGAGCTGGCGTTCGACCGGCTCGCGCGCGCGGACGGGCTCGACGCGCCGATCTACCGCGGGCTGTCGACGAGCGCATCGGCCTGGAACCACGCGATCGAGCAGCTGATCGGCTGGCTGCACGCGCTGCCGAAGCCCGTCGGCATCATCGCGGTGACCGATGCGCGCGCGCGGCACCTGCTGCAGGCCTGCCTGATCGCCGGCCTCGCGGTGCCGGAACAGGTCGCGATCATCGGCATCGACAACGATCCGCTCACCCGCACGCTGACGCGCATCCCGCTGTCGTCCGTGATCCAGGGCACCGAGGAAATGGGCCGGACCGCCGCGCACCTGCTGCACCAGATGCTGCGCGGCGCGCGTTTTCCCGACCGGCGGATTCTCGTGCCGCCCGTCGGGATCAACGTGCTCGAATCGACGCGCCACCAGCCGCTCACGAGCCCATACGTGATGCGTGCACGCCATTTCATCCGCCAGTACGCGTGCCAGGGCATCAAGACCGAGCAGGTCGCCGACTACGTCGGCGTGTCGCGCTCGCTGCTCGAGGAACACTTCCGGCGCGAACTGCAGCGCACCGTGCACCAGGAAATCCTGCGCCACAAGCTCGAAGCGGCGCAGGCGCTGCTCGCCGGCCGGCAGGCGTCGAGCGCCGAAGTCGCGATCCGCTGCGGGTTCACGTCGCTCCAGTACATGTACGCGGTGTTCCGGCGCGAACTCGGCTGCACGCCGCGCGAATACCAGGAACGCGCGATCGCCGCGCATTGAAGCCGCCTTTACCCATCGAATCCGCCCATGCATATCGATACCGACTCTCTCCACCGGGCGCCCGGCGCCGCACGCGTGCATGCCGAGCCGTGGGGCACGCTGCCCGACGGCGACGCGGTGCGGCGCTATACGCTGCGCAACGCGCATGGGATGCGCGTGGTCGTCAGCGATCTCGGCGCGACCGTCGTGTCGTGGCTCGCACCCGACCGTGCCGGACGCTTCGCCGATATCGTGCTCGCGCACGACACGCCCGCCGAATACGTCGATTCGGGCGTCTACCTCGGCGCGACGATCGGCCGGTGGGCGAACCGGATCGCCGGCGCGCGCTTCACGCTCGACGGCGTCGACTACCGGCTCGATCGCAACGAGCGCGACAACCTGCTGCACGGCGGCGCGAACGGCTTTCACCGCCAGCGCTGGGCGGTCGTCGACGATGGCGGCGGGCTGACGCTGCAGCTCGATTCGCCCGAAGGCGACGCGGGCTTTCCGGGCAACGTGAGCGTGCAGGTTCGTTACGCGCTCGACGACGACGGCACGCTGACGATCGACTACACCGCCGTCACCGACGCACCCACGCCGCTCAACCTGACGAATCACAGCTACTTCAACCTCAGCGGCCGCGCGGGCAGCGACGTACGCGGCCACGTGCTGAGCATCGACGCGGACGCGTTCCTCGAAGTCGACGACGCGCTGATCCCGACCGGCACCGCCGATGTGACCGGCACGGCGTTCGACTTCCGGCAGAGCGCGCCGCTCGGCGCGCGCCTCGACTGGCCGCACGCGCAACTCGCGCGGGCGCGCGGTTTCGATCACTGCTTCGTGCTGCGCGACGGCGCGCACGCGGTCAGGCCGGTCGCGACCATCTACGATCCGGAAAGCGGCCGAGAGCTGATCGTGTCGACCGATCAGCGCGGCCTGCAACTCTATACGGGCAACTATCTGGATGGCGTGCGCGTGAGCGGCGGCACGCGCTGCGCGCGACACGCCGCGCTGTGCGTCGAGGCCGGCGGCTTTCCGGATCAGGTCAACATGGCCGACCTGCGCGACGACGTCATCGTTCAACCGGGCGCCGTCTATCGGCAGACCACGCAATACCGCGTCGGCGTTCGCGCATGACGCGGCGTGCGGCGTCGACCTGTCGAGCCGCCGCGCCGCACGCATTGTCGCGCGATCCGCTACACGCGCCGCATCGTCGCCGATACCAGCGCCGCATCCTCGCCCGTCCCGGCCGGCCGTGCCGCCGGCGCCGCATCGGCCGGCAGCGCACCGAGCCCCGTGCCGCCCGTGCGCCGCCGCGTCGCATGCCGCTCGATCACGCGCTGCAGCACGCAGAACACGCACAGCAGCGCGCCGATCACGATTCGCGTCCACCACGAACTCAACGTGCCGTCGAACGTGATCAGCACCTGGATCGTGCCGAGGATGCCGACGCCGAACACCGAGCCGATCACGTAGCCCACGCCACCCGTCAGCAGCGTGCCGCCGATCACGGTCGCGGCGATCGCGTCGAGCTCCATCCCCTGCGCCTGCAGCCCGTAACCCGACAGCACGTACAGCGTGAACACCACGCCGCCGAGCGCCGAACAGAAGCCGCTCAGCGCGTAGACGCCGATCTTGGTGCGCGCGACCGGCAGCCCCATCAGCAGCGCCGAGCGCTCGTTGCCGCCGATCGCATACACGTTGCGGCCGAAGCGCGTGAAATGCGCGACGTAGATCGCGACGGCCAGCGTCGCGAGCGCGATCAGCGCGCCCGCGCTCAGCATCCCGCCGCCGATCGGCACGCTGATGCCCGCGATCGCATGGAACACCGGTTCGTTGATCGTGATCGACTGCGTCGTGATCAGGAAGCACGCGCCGCGCGCGAGAAACATCCCGGCCAGCGTGACGATGAACGGCTGCAGACGGAAGTAATGGATCAGCGCGCCCATCGCCGCGCCGTACAGCGCGCCGAACGCGAGCACGAGCGGCACGATCACCCACACGGGCCAGTGCAGCCGCTCGGCGCCGACCGCGCAGAAGATCGTTGTCAGCGCAACGACCGAGCCGACCGACAGGTCGATGCCGCCCGACACGATCACGAAGGTCATCCCGATCGCGACGATCAGCAGGAATGCGTTGTCGACGAGCAGCCCGGTCAGCACCTGCATCGAGAAGAAGCCCGTGTACATCACGGACCCGAAGCCGAACAGCGCGGCGAACAGCACGATCGTCACGACGATCGGCAGCGTGCGCGGGTCGGCAAGCCGTGCGAGGAATCGGTTCATCGCGGCGTCGCTCCGGTGGTGGCGCGCGAACGCGCGGCAGGCAGCAGTCGCGACGCGAACCGGACGACGAGCGCACGCGCCGCGTCCGACTGGATCAGCGTCACGACGATCACGACGACCGCCTTGACGACGAGCGTCGCCTCCGGCGGCACGCCGATCGAATAGGTCGTGTAGGTGAGCGTCTGGATGATCAGCGCGCCGAGCACCGAGCCGGCGAGGCTGAAGCGGCCGCCGAGCAGCGACGTGCCGCCGAGCGTCACCGCGAGGATCGCGTCGAGTTCGAGCAGCAGGCCCGCGTTGTTGCCGTCCGCACTGCGCACGTTCGAGCTCGCGAGGATGCCGGCCAGCGCCGACATCACGCCCGAACACAGATAGACGCCGAACACGACCGCGCCCGAGCGCAGCCCGACGAGCCGCGTCGCGACCGGGTTCACGCCGATCGCGCGAATGAACAGCCCGAGCGCCGTGCGGTTCACCAGCAGCGCGGTCGCCGCGATCGTCGCGGCCGCGATCCACACCGCGCACGGCACGGTCGCGAGATAACCGCCGCCCAGCGCGAGGTAGCCCGGCGCGCCGATCGGGATGATCTGACCGCCCGTCAGCAGTTGCGCGACGCCGCGGCCGGCCACCATCAGGATCAGCGTCGCGATGATCGGCTGCATCCCGACGAATGCGACGAGCAGCCCGTTCCACGCGCCGGCCAGCAGCCCGACACCGAGCGCGGCCGCGAGCGCCAGGCCGACCCGCGACGGGTCCGCATCGAGCACGATCGCCGCGGCCGCGCCGGCAATCGCGACGATCGCACCGACCGAGATGTCGATCCCGCGCGTCGCGATCACGAGCGTCATCCCGAGCGACACGAGCACGAGCGGCGCCGCGCGGTTCAGGATGTCGATCGGCGCGCCGAACAGGTGATCGTCGAGCAGCGCGATCGACAGGAAACCCGGACGATACGCGACGTCGAGCGCCAGCAGCAGTACGAGCGTCAGCACCGGCCACGCGAGCGGATGACGAAACAGCGTGCGCAGCCGCGTCATGACTGGCCTCCCGCGATCAGCCGGTACACCTGCTCCTCGGAAGCGTCGGCGCCGGTCAGTTCGGCGACCTTGCGCCGGTCGCGCAGCACCGCGATCCGGTGGCTCACGCGCACCACCTCGCCGATCTCCGACGAGATGAACAGGATCGCGAGCCCGGTCGCGCACAGCGCGAGCACGCGCTCCATGATGTCGAACTTCGCGGCGACGTCGATGCCGCGCGTCGGCTCGTCGAGGATCAGCAGCTTCGGGGCCGTCGCGAGCCAGCGCGCGAGCAGCACCTTCTGCTGGTTGCCGCCCGACAGCAGCCCGATCGGCTGCTCCGCGTCGCGCGCCTTGATGCCGAGCCGGGCGATGTACGTCTCGGCGATCTCGCGCTGCCGCGCGCGCCCGATCAGCCGCCACCAGCCGCGTCGCGCCTGTAGCGCGAGGATGATGTTCTCGCGGATCGACAGCGCGGCGACGATGCCCTCCTTCTTGCGATCCTCCGGACAGTACGCGATGCCGTGCCGGACCGCATCGTGCGGCGACGCGAGCCGCGTGCGCGCGCCGTCGATCTCGATCGCGCCGGTGTCCGCGCGCTCGGCGGCAAACGCCAGTTGCGCGGTTTCGGTGCGCCCCGAGCCGAGCAGCCCGGCCAGCCCGACGATTTCGCCCGGACGCACGTCGAGATCGAGCGCACTCATCATCCCGCGCCGGCCGACCTGCTGCATCGACAGGAACGGCGCGGCGCCGCCGGCCGTGCGCTCGACGGCCGCCGCGCCGGCTTGCAGCGTGTCGGACATCCGTTCGCGGCCGGTCATCTTCGCGACCAGCGCATCGACCGGCAGGTCGCGTGCCAGATACTCGCCTTCGCGCTCGCCGTTGCGCATCACGGTGATCCGGTCGGACACCGCATAGGTCTGCTCGAGAAAGTGCGTGACGAACAGGATCGCGATGCCCGACGCCTTCAGCCGGCGCAGCACGTCGAACAGCCGCGCGACCTCGCCGTCGTCGAGGCTCGACGTCGGCTCGTCGAGAATCAGCACGCGCGCGTCGACGGACACGGCGCGCGCGATCGCGACCATCTGCTGGACGGCGATCGGATACGCATCGAGCGAGCGCGTGACGTCGAGCGACAGGTCGAGCTCGGCCAGCGCCGCGCGCGAGCGCGCATGGATCGCGTTCCAGTCGATCGCGCCGCGCCGCATCGGCTGCCGGCCCGCGAAGATGTTCTCCGCGACCGACAGGTTCGCGCACAGGTTCACTTCCTGGTAGAGCGTCTGGATGCCGGCCGCCTCGGCCTCGCGCGGCGCGGCGAAGCGCACCGGCCGGCCGCCGACGCGAATCTCGCCTGCATCGTGCGCATGCACGCCGGTGAGCACGTTGATCAGCGTCGACTTGCCCGCGCCGTTCTGGCCCATCAGCGCGTGGATCTCGCCCGGAAACAGCCGGAAGTTCACGCGCTGCAGCGCGCTGACGCCCGGAAACGACTTGTCGATGCCGATCATCTCGACCACCGGCGGACTCTCCATGCAGCCTCCCTCGAAGCGGTTGCGATCCTCGGGCGGCCGCGATGCGGCGGCCCGAGCCGGACCTGCCGGGCCGGTCAGTACTTGCGGGTCGGCATCACCTGCGCGGCGACGCTCATCGGGAACACGGTCTCGTTCGTGACGATGCGCTTGGGCAGCGTCTTGCCGGCGACGACGTCCTTCACCGCGCTCATCAGTTGCGGGCCGAGCAGCGGGCTGCATTCGACATCGACGTTGATCTTGCCGGCGATCATCGCCTGGAAGCCGCCCTTCGTCGCGTCGAACGACACGACGCTCACGTCCTTGCCGGGCTTGATCCCGGCTTCCTCCATCGCCTGGATCGCGCCGAGCGCCATGTCGTCGTTGTGTGCGTAGACGACGTTGATCTGCTTGCCGTAGGTCTTCGCGAACGCTTCCATCACCTGCTTGCCGCCGGCGAGCGTGAAGTCGCCGCTCTGCGACGCGATCACCTTGAATTTGGGATTGTTCTTGATCACTTCGAGCAGGCCCGCGCGCCGGTCGTTGGCCGGCGCGGAACCGACCGTGCCCTGCAGCTCGACGATGTTGATCGGGCCCGGGTCGTTCTTGTAGCGCTCTTCCATCCAGTGGCCCGCGCGGCGCCCTTCCTCGAGGAAGTCCGAGCCGATCATCGTCACGAACAGCGACGGATCCTTCACGTCGACCGCGCGGTCGGTCAGGATCACCGGGATGTGCGCGGCCTTCGCTTCGGTCAGCACGGGCTCCCAGCCCGATTCGACGACCGGCGAGAACGCGATCACGTCGACCTTCTGCGCGATGAACGAGCGAATCGCGCGAATCTGGTTCTCCTGCTTCTGCTGCGCGTCGGAGAATTTCAGGTTGATGCCGGCGTCCTTCGCCGCGCTCTTCACCGACACGGTGTTCGCGGTGCGCCACGCGCTTTCCGCGCCGACCTGCGAGAACCCGAGCGTGATCGGCTTCTGCTGGGCGAACGTGCCCGGCGCCCATACCGTCGCCGCGGCGACGAGCGCACCGGCCGCCAGCTTCCTGATGAATGTCATGGTCCGTCTCCGATGATGTAATTGTCTGCCGCGGCGCTGTTCTGATTCTGCATGGCGCGAACGCGGTGCGGGGCCGGTGCCGGCCGGCGCGTTCGGCCGGCCCGGTCTGCATGCCCCGCATCAGTCTAGGAACAAGTCCGATAACCTTCCAATGAAATATTGGATTGAGGCGATATCGGAATCGGCATACGTATAAACACCTAAACGCACGCCCCGCCCGTTACAGCCGGCCCTGGCCGCGTTTGCGACGCACTCGCCCGCCACGCCATGTTCCGTTCGGCGAATCCGCCGAATGCCGCCTTCGTCATCGTGTGTTCGTTCGCACACGTGGTATCGCGGCCGCAGCCGGGCCGGGATCGGCGCACGATCCTTGCTCCCCGGGGCTCGAACCGACGAACGACCAGGAGCAGAACATGCGTGCAGGATGCCCTCCCGGAACACGGCCCGACGATACGCGGATCGGCACACGCGTCGATCGACGCGCCGCAGCATGACGAAGCGCGCGACATCGCGGCCGAATGCGCGCATGCCCGGCGGGCCCCTGCGTCATGTCGACGACCGTCGCCCCGGCTATACGCGCCGGCGGCTCCGCCACGGCTTTGCCTATTACGGACCTGACGGTGCGCGGGTTCGCGACGCCGACGAAATCGCCCGCATCGACGCGCTTGCGATTCCACCCGCGTACACCGACGTATGGATCTGCATGGACCCGCGCGGACATCTGCAGGCAACCGGCCGCGACGCGCGCGGGCGCAAGCAGTATCGCTATCACCCGCTGTGGCGCGAGACGCGGGACGCGAACAAGTACGCGCGGATGGCCGCCTTCGCGCGGGCGCTGCCGCGCATCCGCGCGCGCGTCGCGCGTGATCTGGCGTTGCCGGGCATGCCGCGCGACAAGGTCGTCGCGACGATCGTCCGATTGCTCGACACCACGCTCGCACGGATCGGCAACGCCGAATACGCGCGGGAAAACGGCTCGTACGGGCTGACGACGCTGCGCAAGCGCCATTTGAAGATCCAGCCCGGCCAGGTGCGGCTGCGCTTCGCCGGCAAGAGCGGGATCGAACACGACGTGACGGTCGACGACGCGCGGGTCGCGCGGATCGTGCGGCGCTGCGCGGAGCTGCCCGGTCACGAGCTGTTCCAGTACGTGGACGACGACGGCGCGCGCCATCCGGTCGGCTCGTCCGACGTGAACGACTACCTGCGTGACGCCGGCGGCGCCGATTTCACCGCGAAGGATTACCGGACCTGGGCCGGCAGCGTGCACGCACTCGGCTTGTTGCGGCGCGTGGAGCACCGCGGCATCACGCACGCGCGCAAGCAGATCGTCGAGACCGTGCGCGCGGTGGCGGACCTGCTGCGCAACACGCCGGCCGTGTGCCGGCGCTGCTACATCCATCCGGCCGTGCTGGACGCCTTCGAGGCAGGTGCGCTCGCCGCGCTCGCGGTCGAGCGGACGCCGCGCGGCCTGCGTGCGGACGAAGCGGCCTTCGTGGCGGTGCTCGGCGCCGTCGGCCGGCGCGCGGCGAAATGACCGTGCGCATCGTGCCGCCGCCCGTTTAGCGACCGGCACTGCCCGGAACCCGTGTCGTCTTCAACCGGGTTCCGGACGCATGACCGACAGCCGGATCTGCCCGTTTCCCCGAACTCGTTCACACCACAGGCCCGCACGACGCCGCTGCATGCCAGCCCGGCCGCCCCTAGACGCGGCCCGCCAGATGAAACCGCGACGCCGGATGCCAAAGCTGCACCGACGTCGCGACGTGATCGCCCACCCAGGTACGGCGTCGCAACAACAGGCACGGCTCGCCGATTTCCATCACAAGGTGCCGACGCACCTGCGCATTGGGCTTCTCCGCGTAGATCCTGAACTCGGCACGCTGGATCGGTGCCAGTCGCACCATGTAGTGATTCGGCGTCTCGAGCGTGAAATCCTGCTCGAGATAGTCGGGAAACAAGACCGGATTGACGTAGCGATCCTCGAACTGGATCGGCTCGTCTTCCTCGAAATGCACGATGCGCGAGTGAAACACCGGCCCCGACCGCAGCCCGAGCGCATCGATCGCTTCCGGGTCGACGCTGCGCTCGATCAGCAGCACCCGCGCGCTGTGCCGATGGCCCCGCTCCGCGATCTCGTCCGCGATGTTGCGGATTTCGAGCACCGTCGATTCGTAATGCCGGCGTTCGACGAACGTGCCGGCTCCCTGGATGCGGGTCAGCACGCGTTCGGCCGTCAGTTCGCGCAGCGCGCGCGACACCGTCATCCGGGCCACGCCGAATTCCTTGACCAGTTCGGCCTCGGTGGGAATCGCGCCGCCGGGCTTCCAGTCGCCCTTCGCGATCCGTTCGACCACGTAGCGCTTGATCTGCTGATAGGCCGGCAGTGCACGCGCCGGCCGGGCGGAAAGTTCGCGTTCCGTTTCGTTCATGCGCCCTCGACCGAATGAAAATTGGATGATTCGCCGCGCCCGGTCATCGTCACTGCAACGACGGCGGCACGCCCGCGACGATGCCTGCCGCGATCGCGATATCGTCCGCGAGCGGCCGGTCGTCGTGATACGCCGGCACGCGTTCGCGCACCTGCCGCCACAACGCATCGGTCGACGCGGCCCGCCCCGTTTCGCCCGATTGCAGGTCGTATGCCTGCGCGGCGGCCAGCAGCTCGATCGCGAGCACGCGCGTCGTATTTTCGATGATGTCGAGCGCCTTCAGCGCGGCCGGCGTCGCATGACACAGGTGATCTTCCTGCAGCCCCGACGTGATACCGCCGTCGAGGCTCGCCGGCGCCGCGAGCCGCTGGTTCTGCGCGACCAGCGCGACCGCCGTGTACTGCGCGATCATGAAACCGGAGCAACTGCCGCCCGGCGTCGCGAGAAACGCCGGCAGCCCGCTGACGAGCGGATTCACGAGCCGGTCGAGACGTCGCTCGGCGATCGCCGCGACCTGGGCCATCGCGGCCGCGAGGCTGTCCATCGCGAGCGCGATACCCGCACCGACCGCATGGGCCTGCGAATGCGCGACGGGTGCCTCCCGCGTGCCGGCGACGATCGGATTGTCGGTGACGGACGCGAGTTCGCGATCGACCACCTCCGCCGTCACGGCGAACACGTCGCGCGCCGCGCCATGCACGTGCGGAATCGTGCGCAGGCTGAGCGGATCCTGCGTATGCCGGCCGCTCGCCGCGCACAGCATCCCGCTGCCCGCCAGCAGCGCACGCAAACGCGCCCCGACCTGCCCGATGCCCGGCGAAATCCGCAGCGCGAGCGACGCCGGATCGAATGATGCGAGTTGCCCGCCGAGGTTCTCGAAGCTCATCGCCGCGATCCAGTCGGCCCAGTCGAGCAACCGTTCCGCGCGCGCGAGGGCGAGCGCGGCCAGGCCGGTGACGCACGGTGTGCCGTTGACGAGGCTCAACCCTTCCTTCGCGCCGAGGACGAGCGGCTCGCGACCGATACGGCGCAGCGCCTCGTCGCCGCGCATGCGCTCGCCGCGATGGCGCGCATGACCGTGACCGATGCAGACGAGCGCGACGTGAGCCATGTGGGTCAGATAGCCGACCGACCCGTGCGCCGGCACCTCGGGCAGGCAATCGTGCTCGAGCAACGCGACGAGCTGCTCGACGACGTCGACCCGCACGCCCGAATACCCGTGCACGTAATTGTTGATCGCCGCCGCGATGATCGCGCGCGTTTCCGCCGCGCCGAGCGGCACGCCGACGCCCACCGCGTGGCTCATCAGGATGTTGCGCGACAGCTCGCTCTGCTGGGCCGGCGATACGATCACGTTGCACAGCGCGCCGACCCCCGTGTTGACGCCGTACGCGCGAATGCCGCGCGCGACGATTTCGTCGACGAGTTCGCGAGCGGCGACGACGCGCGCGCGGGCGTCGTCGGTCAATGCCAGCGGCGCGCCTGCCGCCACCGCCGCAACCTGGCGCCAGTCGAGCGGCCGTGCCGCGCGGAATACGGTCATGACGGCCTCAGTTGGTGGTGCGGTCGTGGTGGCTCGACACGAATTGCCGGAAGCGCTCGGAGGTCTGGCCGCCGAAGACCGCGTCGGGCGTCCCGTCCGTGTCGACCTCGCCCTGATGCAGGAACATCACACGATTCGACACGTGCCGCGCAAAGCCCATTTCATGCGTGACGACCAGCATCGTGCGGCCCTCTTCCGCGAGCGAGCGCATCACGCGCAGCACCTCGCCGACCAGCTCGGGGTCGAGTGCCGACGTCGGTTCGTCGAACAGCATCACTTTCGGATGCATCGCGAGCGCGCGGGCGATCGCGACGCGCTGCTGCTGCCCGCCCGACAGGTGGGCAGGATAGTAGCCGCGCTTGTCCGCGAGGCCGACGCGCGCCAGCAGCGCCTCGGCCTCTTCGACCGCTTCGGCGCGGCTGCGCTTTTGCACGCGCAGCGGCCCTTCGACGAGGTTGTCGAGCACCGTCATGTGCGACCACAGGTTGAAGTTCTGGAACACCATGCCGAGCTGCGAACGGATCCGGTCGACCTGGCGGCGGTCGCTCGGGTGCAGCTTGCCGTCGCGCGCGCGCTTCATCGCCAGTTCCTCGCCCGCGAGCGCGACGGAGCCGTCGTCGGGGGTCTCGAGCAGGTTCAGGCAGCGCAGGAACGTGCTCTTGCCCGATCCGCTCGCGCCGAGGATCGAGATGACGTCGCCCTCATGCGCGTCGAGCGAAATGCCCTTCAGCACATGATGATCGCCGAACGACTTGTGGATGTTCTTGACCGACAGCGCAACGGGAGCAGCGGTGTTCATCGAATTCTCCAGGAAGGAATGGCGCGCTCAGGAGGCGACGCGCCGGGCATTGCGGGCCGACGCGGGCGCACTGGACGGCTTCGGCGCACGCAGGTGCGCCGAGAGCCGCCATTCGAGCGCGCCGAGCAGGCGCACGACGATGAAGTTCAGGCCCAGATAGATGACGGCGGCGCAAACGAACACTTCGGTCGTCCGATAGGTTTGCTGAATGATCTGCTGCGCGACGCCCGTCACCTCCCACACGGTGACGAGGCTCGCGAGCGCGGTCGACTTGACGAGCAGCACGGCCTCGGTCGAATACGCGGGCAGGCACTGGCGCAGCGCGATCGGGCCGATCACGCGCCGCAACAACGCGAAACCGGACAGACCGATCGAGTAACCGGCTTCGATCTGCCCGACCGGCACGGCCATCAGCCCGCCGCGCAGGATCTCGGCCGTGTAGCCGGCCGTGCACAGCGCGAGCGACAGGACCGCGCAGACATAAGGTTCGCGCAGCAGCGGCCACATGAAGCTCTCGCGGATCACGCCGAACTGGCCGAGCCCGTAATACACGAGAAACATCTGGATCAGCAGCGGCGAGCCGCGAAACACCAGGATGTACGCGCGCGCAAAACGGTTCGGCAGCCAGTGCGGCGACACGCGCATCGTGACGATCACGAGCGACAGCAGGCCGCCGAGCACGAGCGACGCGAAGAACAGCCCGAGCGTGGTCGGCACGGCCGCGAGCAGCTGGCGCAGCGTATCGAGGAGAAAGCCGAAATCGATGGACATGCGCGTTCTCCGTCAGTTGCGCGCGAAATTGCGGCGGAACGACCGGCCGACGATCGCTTCCGCCCGGTTGAACACGCGGTTCGACAAGCCCGTCATCAGCAGGTACAGCGCACCGCCCGCGACGAAGAACACGAAGTACTGGTGGGTCGAATTGGCGGCGATCTGGCTCGTGCGCAGCAGCTCGGCCAGGCCGGTGACCGAGATCAGCGCCGAGTCCTTCAGGCTCAATTGCCATACGTTGCCGATACCGGGCAGCGCGAAGCGCAGCACCTGCGGAACCAGGATGCGGCGCAGCACCATGCTGCGGGGCATGCCGATCGAGCGTGCCGCCTCGAGCTCGCCCTTCGACACCGCGAGCACCGCCGCGCGATAGACCTCCGCCTGGTAGGCGCCCGAAATCATCCCGACCGCGAGCGCGCCGATCACGAACGGCGGCACGCCGATGAATCCTTCCGCGCCGAACCACTGGCCGACGGCCGTGACGAGCGTCGAGCCGCCGAAGTAGAACAGATAGATGACGAGCAGTTCGGGCACGCCGCGAAATACCGTCGTGTACAGGTCGCCGAGCAGCCGGGCGCTGCGGTAGCGCGACAGCTTGGCCGCCGCGATCGCCGCGCCGATCACCGCGCCGACCGCGAGCGCGGCGAGCGTCAGCGCCACCGTCATCAGCGCGGCGAGCAGCAGCACGCCGCCCCAGCCTTCGGTTCCGAAGCCGAGCATTTCAAGAATCGCCATGCGTGCCTCCCGGCAAGCGTTGAGTGAATCGGCAGGATGCCGGCCGCCGCGCGCCGCGCGTGTCGCTTACGCGGCGGCGGCCCAATGCGCGCTTACGGCGTGACGTCGGTCTTGAACCACTTGTCGGCGAGCTTCTTCACCGTGCCGTCCGCGAGCGCCGCGCCGATCGCCGTATCGAACTTCGTCTTCAGGTCGGCATCCTGCTTGCGGAACGCAAGCCCTTCGCCCGGCCCCCAGATCGGCCCGCCGAGCTTCGGACCCGCGAGCACGATCGACGCGTTGTCCTTCTTCGCGTTGTTCGCCGCGTAGTACGTGACGTCGTCGAACGATGCGTCGATGCGCCCGGCGACGAGGTCGAGATCGCGCTCGGGGGAGGTCTTGTACACGCGAATCGACGCGATGTCCTTGAAGCTGTCGTTGATGAATTTCGTGTAGACGGTGCCCGACTGGATGCCGATCGTCTTGCCCTTCAGCTGCTTGCGCAGCGCGTCGACGGTGGGCTTGTCGGCATTGGCGTCGCCCGTCAGCTTGACGATCGGCGCGCCGGGCGCGGCCTTCGGCAGGATCTTGGTGTCGGTGACGGCGAACGTCGCGGGCGTCGCCGCGTACGGACGCGAGAACAGCAGGATCTTTTCACGGTCCGGCGTGATGGAAATCGCATCCATCAGGATATCGAACTTGCCGGCCTGCAGGCCGGGGATCATCCCGTCCCAGTCCTGCGCGACCATGTTGCACTGCACCTTGATCCGTTCGCACACGTTGGCGAGCAGCTCCGGTTCGAAACCGCCCAGCTTGCCGCCGGGCAGCGTGAGGTTCCAGGGTGCGTAGCCGCCTTCGAGCGCGACCGTCACCGTTTTCCATTCCTTGGCCTGCACGGGAGCCGCGAGCGTTGCCGCCGCGGCCGCGATGATGCCGATCGTCCTGAGTGCCCAGTTGATGCGCTTGCCGTTCACGAGATTTCTCCTTGCGTTGAAGTTCGCCATCCCTTCGGTGCAGCAAGCCGCCTCAGGAATTTGTCTATACAAGCATGCAAGAAGAAAAACGGCGATACAAGCGATGATCAAAAAAAACCGGGGAAACGCGGGAAATCCCCTAATTTCAAGGCTTTCACGTGCCCCATCGAAGAGAATTCGGGCACGGGTTTGGTGCAGTTCGTGCAGATCAATCGCAAGGATGACTAGACAAATTCCGGATTCGATCGGCATCGCCGCTGCCGCGCGACGAGCCATTTCCGTCGATCCGATTCGCCATGCGCGCGCGATTAAAAGCAGTTGGTCGCCAGGGCTGACGTCACGCGTCGAATGTGCGCCAACGCTCACCCCGTGTATCAACACGACTTCGATCCGGTGCCGCTCGTTGTCGGGTTGTGTGCAAGCCGATGCGGAGCGGTCCGGGTTCCCGAAGGTGGAAGCCTGAACCGGCCCGACTGCAAATCCTTCGATCGCTCGATCGGCATGCGCTTGCCGATCGATCCGGCACGGACGACATCGCGTACCGGACGGCACATCCGTGAACAGGCTTCCGGAAAACCTCGGCAGCGGGCATTTCAATCCCGGCATTTCGTCGCATTCGCCCGTGAATGGGCAGCTTCACGTCCTCCCGTCCGGGACGGGCACACCCGCGTTGCCGTCACGATGGTCCGGGGCCGATGCGGACCGGCATTGCGCCCCACCAGGCGCGCGCGTCGGGTTCAGTTCACGCAGCACGCTGGCGCGGCTGCCGTCGTCATTCGGCAATTGGGGCTGCCCGCGCGCGAACGCGGGCGCGACCGCCGCCGCGAGCAGCGCGGCGATCGCCAGTCGGGAAAAGCTTTTCATCACCCGACTCCCCGCTTACTGCGCGCTGGCGGCCGGTACGGACACCGACGCGGTCGCCGTGCTCTGCTCGCCATGCGCAATTGCATAGAGTTCGCGATTGCGCGCGATCGTCTGCGTGCTCGGCGGATAGTCCCAGTTCGACGTCGGCACGGTGCCATCACGCTGCGCCTGAACGAGATCGGCGATCACGTCGGCGCGGGTCGGACCCGATGACGACGTCTGTGCGAAAGCGGCAACCGGCGTGCCGATGGCGAGGGCGAGCAGCGCGGCAGCTGCGATCAATCTGCGATTCATGATGAAACTCCCCAGAACGGTTCGATGAGGACGCATCGTCGATGCGCCGCCGGCGGAACCGCGGATGCGATTCGCCGCCTGACGCTTTCATTCTGGTGATCGCGACCGGCACGACGCTGACGCCCGGATGACAATCCTGAAATCCGCCGCATCGCGCGCAGGTTCACGACGACGGTAATCGACCTGCGCGGGCTGGCCGATCGGCGGCGGTACCCGAACGCGCGCCAATGCGAAACCGGCACCCGTCCAAAGACGGCCTGTCCTTCGTCACGCCGTCCGCCCGGGCGCGGCCGGCCAACGTCGGCGTGCTGGCCGAGTTCTTCGTCGCGAGGCTGACCGCGACCGGGTGGCGCGCCGGCAGCGTGTCGGGCCGCCCGAAGATCAGCCGGCCGAGCGGGACGATCGACTGCCGCAGCCGGTCGGCGGGCAGGCTCGCGAGCGCAGCGCGAGACGCGGCAGGCACCGGGTCCACGAAATTGACGTCCGGACGGAAGCACGGCGGCACGATCGCATCGAGGAGCGGTGGCACGATGCTGCCGGCCGCGCAGGCGCGCTTCGAGAATGCGGCGCCCGCGCGCCGCCCGTTCGACCATGGCGCGCTCTTCGCGACCGGCATCTTCGTGATGGCGTTGACGGCGATCGGCCTCGACTCGACGACCACCGCGATCGCGTCGCTGCGCGAACGCAATACGTTCAAGCTGTACGTGTGCTTACCCGTCTCGCGCGGATGGCGATGATCGCGCTGCAGGCGCTCGTGCTCGTGACGGTCGCGGGCAGTCGCTCACGGCCGCCGAACTCGCGTGCAACGTCACCGACTACCCGCTGCCGTTCTTCAGCGACCTGACGATCCCGATGCACGACGCGTCGCCACGCTGTTCCGACGAAGGAAAGACACCAATGGCATCGAGCAATCCCATAACCGGCTACCTGCTGCACGCAAGCAACCCCCTGCCCGCGAACGTGTCCCTGTTCTACGGCCGGCTGCGCCCCGAACAGCCGGACCTGCTCGGGACGCACGCGTTCCTGATCGGCGGCATGCTCGCGCTCGTGCACGGCGCCTGGCTGATCCGTCGCGCGAAACGCAACAGCATCGCGATCGGCATCGACCTGTTCTTCGCGATCGACGCGGTGCTGGCGCTGATGTCGCCGGCAGGTAGCCGTCTGTGGGGCGACTGTGGAGCGAGGAACTCGGGCTGGCCGCGCCGCCCATCCGCGTGCTGGTGGTCGGCATCATGCGTACCGCGTGGCCGGACGGCGGTTTCGTCGACGACACGTTCGTCGACCGTGCGCGTGCACGTTGGCTGTCGCTCGTGCTGCTCGCCGTCACGGCCGTCGCGCTCGCGGTGTCGATCACGATGCGGCACAGCCCGCTGTAGGGCGGCGTCGGGCCGGTCAATATCGCGTACGCGCAGCGGCAGCTTGCCGCCGCCGTCCGGCACGCCGTCGACCCGCCGGGCCTGATCGGACGGGTCCGCTACTGACACGCCGGTTCGCGGCGCCACGGAGAAATTGTCGCATGACGTTTCGACAGCCGCCCGGCCCGGGCACCGCGTCCGAACCGGACGCCGATCCCCGGCTTGCCGGCATCCGGGCCACGCTGTCCGATTCGAGGGCGGTCGTGAACGTGCGCGGCGTGGCTGACGTGATCACGCTGCCGCCGCGCGATCGCGCGCGTCAGAACACCGCGTGCCCGCTGATCAGGCTCGGCAGCCAGGTCGAGAAAAACGGCATGTACGTGACGATGTTGATCGCACTGAAGATCGCGAGGTAGTACGGCCACGCCATCTTCGTGGTCTCGCCGATCGACACGTTGCCGATCGCGCAGCCGACGAACTGCACCGACCCGATCGGCGGATGCACGAGGCCGAGCGAGCAGTTCAGCAGCAGCATGATCCCGAACTGCACCGGCCCGACGCCGCACGCCATCGCGATCGGCAGGAACAGCGGCGTCGTGATCAGGATGTGCGCGGCCATGTCGACGAACGTGCCGAGAAACACCTGGATGATGTTGATGTACAGCAGCATCAGCCACGGCGCGGCGGTCGACTGCTTGAGCAGCCCTTCGATCGCATCCGGAATCTCCAGGTACGACATCTGGAAGCGCAGCATGTTGGACACCGCGATCAGCAGCAGCACGACACCCGTCGTGCGCGCCGCATGCGACAGCGCGCGGCGCAGCTTCGCGGCCGTCAGCGTGCGGTAGACGAGCGCGGTCAGCACGAGCGAGTACACGACGGCGATCGCGGCCGCTTCGGTCGCGGTGGCGATGCCCTTCGCGACGCACACGAGGATGATCGCGATCACCATCAGCCCGGGCACCGCGCCGACGAAGCTGCGCAGCACCGCATACCAGCCGGGAAACGCGGGCAGCGCGGACGAGCCGTCCTCGCGGCGCGGGTAGCCGTGACGCACGGCCTGCCAGTACGCGGCGGCGAGCACGAAGCCCATCACCCACAGCACCGGCAGCAGCCCCGAGAACAGCAGGTCGCCGATCGACACGCCGCTCACCGGCTGGCCGTGCAGCATGCCGGTGATGCCCTGCGCGGCGAACGCGTAGATGATCATGTTGGTCGACGTCGGCATCAGCGCGCCGGCGAGCGACGCGTGCGTCGTCACGTTGACCGCGTACGCGGCGCTGTAGCCTTCGCGCTTCATCAGCGGAATCACCACGCCGCCCATCGCCGACGTATCGGCGGTGGGCGACCCCGACACGCCGCCGAACAGCGTGCACGCGACGACGTTCGCCATCCCGAGGCCGCCGCGGAAATGGCCGACGGTCGCCTGCGCGAAGCGCAGGATCCGGTCCGCGATGCCGCCGTGCAGCATCAGTTCGCCGGAGAAGATGAAGAACGGCACCGCGAGGAACGAGAACGCGTTCATCCCCGAGATCATCGCCTGCATCGCGGTCGCGATCGGCAGGCCTTCGACCATGTAGGTCAGCACGCAGGCTATCCCGAGCGCGAACGACACGGGCACGCCGAGGACGAGAAAAATCAGAAAACTGACGGACAGGATCGCGAGTTCCATGGCGTTATTGTCCCGACGAAGAACGACGAAGCGCGAGCAGGTGCTCGAGCGAGAAGAGGATGATCGCAACCGCCGCGGGCATCGCGATCAGGTAGCGCACGCCTTCGGGCAGCCCGATGATCGGGATGCGGTCGCCCATCGTCTCGGCGGCCATGCTGCCGCAGCCGACCATGATCATCACCGCGAACGCCATCAGGCTCAGGTGCTGGATCCCGATGACCACGTTGCGCGCCTTCGGCGACAGCCGGCGCACGAGCGAATCGAGGCCGATATGGCCGCCGTCGCGCACCTTCATCGCCGCGCCGAACATCGCGATCACGATCACGAGCAGCAGCGCGATCGGCTCGACGAAATCCGGCGCGTTCTCGAACACGTAGCGCATCACGACCGCGTAGAACACCAGCACCGTGAGCACCGCGAGGCACGCCGACGCGATCACGGCCAGCACGCGGAACAGCACGTCGTTCACGCAGCGCAGGAACGGCGCGGCGTGCGGCCGCGCCGGCCCGGCGCCGTCCGGGGCGGCGGCCGACGAGCCGCCGGCCGCGGCGCCGTTCAGGGAAGTGCGACGCGTCACTTGGTGGCCTCGATCTCGTCGACGATCTGCTTCATCTGCGGCGTCTTTTCATACTTCGTCCACAGCGGCTGCATCGCCTTCACGAACGCCGCGCGGTCGATCTGCGCGGCCGGCAGGATCTTCGCGCCGCCCTTCGTCACCATCTGCTGCGCGGACGCCTCGCGCGCGGTCCACAGCTTCTGGTAGTACGGCACCGAATCGGCCGCCGCCTTCCGGATCGCCGCCTGCTCCTGTGGCGACAGCGTGTCCCAGATCTTCTTCGAGAACACCAGCACTTCCGGCGTCATCGCGTGCTGCGTCTCCGAGTAATCGGGCGCCACTTCGTAGTGCTTGGTTTCCTCGTACGACGGCAGGTTGTTTTCCGCCGCGTCGACGAGGCCCGTCTTCAGGCCCGTGTACACCTCGGCGAACGGCATCGGCGTCGGCGTGCCGCCCATCGCCTTGATCTCGTCGACCATCAGGTCGGACGGTTGCACGCGCACCTTCAGCCCCTTCATGTCGGCCGGCGTGCGCACCGGGCGCTTCGCGTAGATCGAGCGCGCGCCGCTCTCGTAGAACGTCAGCGCGATCATCCCCTTCGCGCTGAACGCATCGAGGATCTTCTGGCCGGCCGGGCCGTACATCGCCTTGCGGAAATGGTCGACGTCGCGGAACAGGAACGGAAACGACGGGATCAGCGATTCCGGCACGATCTCGTTGAACGACGCGCCGTTCACCCGCGCCATGTCGATCGCGCCGATCCGCACCTGGTCGACCGTGTCCTTCTCCGAGCCCAGCGCGCTGTTGCCGAACACCTTGATCGAATCCTTCCCGCCCGTCGCCTTCGACAGTTCGTCGCCCATGAACTTCACGGCCATGTTGGTCGGGAAGTTGTCGCCGTGCACGTCCGCCGAGCGGAACACGCGCGCCTGCGCGGACATCGCGAAGCCGGCCATCAATGCGACGGCCAGGGCGGTACGGGAGCCGGTGAATCGGTGCTTCATGGTGAGTCTCCTTGATGGTCGATCGTTGTTGTGCGGCGATCCGTCGGCAGGCACATGCGTCGGCGAGACGCTCCGCTGAACCGCAGAGTCATACGTCGTATGACGTGTCGAGCGAATGTACGTCGGTTAACCGTTTAACTCACTTGGTGCATACCCCTATGACCGTTACCATCAGGGGTTTTTGGCGTGAATCGGGGAATCGTTCCCTCTGTTTTTGCGCGTTTTTGGCGAAACGTTTTCCGGAAACGGGGCGGGATTCGGATCGAACAGGGGCGGGGCGATTTCCTGACGGCCAATCGCCTTCTTTCGTAGCGCCCCGTTTTGTTATAGGATGACTGACCACAGTGCGACCACGTCGACGCACTTTGCCGACCAAGTCCGAGCGTGCTCGGCCGGCTTGCCGCCTTGCCCGCAACGGCGGCGGCGGCACTCACCGCGTGCGGCCGCGGCGATTCGAGCGCCCGCCGCGCGCCAACCGGGCGTCAATGCCCGGTTGGCGAATACCCCTTCAACGTGATCGGGCTGTCGACTGCCTCGACCTCGCGCCTGCCGTCACGGCGAGCGCCTGAAATAATGCTGCGCCAGCGCGACCCAATAGCGGACGCCCGCCGGAATGATGTCGTCGTTGAAGTCGTATTTCGGGTGATGCAGCGACGGGGCATCCATTCCGGCCGGCGCATTGCCGATCAGCACGTAAGCGCCGGGCCGCTCTTCCAGCATGAAGCCGAAGTCTTCGGACGTCATGTTCGGCGGCACGTCGCGCAACAGGCGGTCGTCGCCGAACGTGTCGCGAACGACCGTTTCGCACAGCGCCGTCTCGGCCGGCGTGTTGACGGTCGCCGGATAGTACTGGAAGAACTCGACGTCGACCTGCGCGCCATGCGCGGCGGCCAGCCCTTCGCATACGAGCCGGACATCGCGCTGCAGCCGTTGCTGCAATTCGGACGACAGCGTGCGAATCGTCCCGCGCAGCTCCGCGCTGTCCGGAATGACGTTGTCCGTCGTGCCCGCCTGGAACATGCAGACGGAAATGACGGCCGGATCGACCGGATCCTTGTGCCGCGCGGCGATGGTCTGGCACTGCAGCACCATCGCGCACGCGAGCGGCACCGGATCGATGCCCAGGTGCGGTTGAGCCGCGTGCGCGCCCTTGCCGGTGACCGTGATCCGGAAACGGGAACCCGCGGCCATGATCGGGCCGGTGCGCATCCCGAAATGCCCGGCCGGCAGGCCGGGCCAGTTGTGCATGCCGAATACGGCTTCCGTCGGGTAGCGATCGAACAGCCCGTCGTCGATCATCTTGCGCGCGCCCGCACCGCCCTCTTCCCCGGGCTGAAACACGAAATGCACGGCGCCCGGCAGCTGCGGCAAGTCCTTCAGGATGCGCGCGGCGCCGAGCAGCATGACGGTATGGCCGTCGTGCCCGCACGCATGCATGATTCCGTGCGTGCACGACGCATGCGCGAAGTCGTTCGCTTCGTGAATCGGCAATGCATCCAGATCCGCGCGCAGCACGATGCCGCGGCGCGGGTCCGCGCCGGGCAGGCTCGCGACGACGCCCGTGCCGCCGAGCCCGCGCGACACCGCGTAGCCGAGCGCCTCGAGCTCGCGGGCGACGACGTCGGCCGTCCGGTGTTCCTCGAATCGCAGTTCGGGGTGCGCATGCAGATCGCGGCGCAATGTCGCCCAGTGCGCGTGATGCAGGTCCAGCGACGTGTCGGGGATGACGATGTTTTCCAAGTCGGCACCTCTGCCAGGCAAACCGGTTCAAATCGGGACCGCCGCCGCATCGCGTGCGGCGACAGCTTCAGTCGTCGAATCCGAGGATCGACTTGATTTCCATATATTCCTCCATCCCTTCGATCCCGTACTCGCGGCCGTTGCCCGACTGCTTGTATCCGCCGAACGGCGCCTGCGGATCCCACGCCGGGTAGTTCAGGTGTACCTGGCCGGCCCGGATGCGCGCGGCCACCGCGCGCGCCTGCGCCTTGTCGGTGCCCTGCACATGCGCGCCCAGCCCGTAGACCGTGTCGTTCGCAATGGCGATCGCCTCGTCCACGGTATCGTAGGGAAGAATCGCGAGCACCGGACCGAAGATCTCCTGCTGCGCGATCGTCATGTCGGTGCGGACGTCGGAGAAAATCGTCGGCCGCGCATAAAAGCCCTTGTCGAACCCTTCCGGCCGGCCGGGACCGCCGGCGATCAGCTTCGCCCGTTCGTCGAGGCCCGCGTCGATCATCTGCGCGACCCGGCCGAATTGCGCGCGATTGGCAAGCGGCCCGTGCGTCGTCGTCTCCGCGAACGGATCGCCGACCACCAGTTTCTGCGCGGCCGCGAGAGCCAGCGCCTCGACCGTGCCGAGCAGGTTGCGCGGCACGATCATGCGGGTCGGCGCGCTGCACGACTGACCCATGTTCCGGAACGCGGCGGCCACGCCGGGCGCAATGGCCCGCTGCAGGTCCGCATCCGGCAAGACGATGTTCGGCGACTTGCCGCCCAGCTCCTGCGCGACGCGCTTGACGGTCGGCGCCGCCGCCTGCGCCACCAGCACGCCGGCACGCGTCGAGCCGGTGATCGACACCATGTCGACTTCCGGGTGCGAAGACAGCGCGGCGCCCACCACCGCGCCGTCGCCGCTCACCAGGTTGAATACGCCCGCGGGCACGCCCGCATCGGCGATCACTTCCGCGAACAGCAGCGCGCTGAGCGGCGACAGCTCGCTGGGTTTCAGCACGACCGTACAGCCGGCAGCGAGCGCCGGGCCGACCTTCGCCGTGATCTGGTAGATCGGCCAGTTCCACGGCGTGATCAGCGCGCACACGCCGATCGGCTCGCGCACGATCGCGGTCGTTCCCCGCCGCGAGACGAACGGATAACGCGCGAGATTGTCGCGCGCGACGCGGATATGCTCGGCCGCGAGCGGCACGTGCGCGGCGCGCGCATAGCTGATCGGCGCGCCCATTTCCGTGGCCAGCGCCGCGGCGAACAGCTCCGCGCGCTCCAGCATCAACGCATGCACGCGATCGAGCAGCGCGGCGCGCGCCTGCGGCGACGTGGCCGCCCACGGTTCGAAGGCTCTGCGCGCGGCGCTGACGGCCCGGTCGGCGTCGCGCGCGTTGCCGAGCGGGATTTCGCACAGTCCGTCTTCGGTGGACGGGCTGACGACCACGAACCGGTCGCCGCCGTCGGGCACGACCCAGTCGCCGTCGATGAAGAGGCGATCGAGCCTTCCGTTTTGCATCAGGTGAACAACAGGAAAATTCATTGCAGCGTGTCCTTGAGTCGATACCAGGCACCGACGAACGGCAGGAACCAGGGTTTGCCGAAGTGCCCGGGAATGGCCGGCCAGTCGAAGTCTTTCCAGGGGTTGAGATCCGCGCGCCCGTCCATGATCTCCGCCATCAGCGTGCCCATCAGCGTGGCCATGTGCGTGCCGTGGCCGCTATAGCCCATCGCGTAGTACACGCCGTCGCGCTCGCCCGCGCGCGGTAGTCGGTTGGCGGTCATGTCGACCATCCCGCCCCAACAGTAGTCGATGCGTACGCCGGCCAGTTCGGGAAACACGGCGGCCAGCTGCTGCCGCAGGATCGCCCCGCTCTTTTCGTCCGAACGCGGATTCGACGCGGCGAACCGCGCGCGACCGCCGAACAGCATCCGGTTGTCGGGCGTGACGCGAAAGAAATTGACGAAGTTCTTCGTGTCGGTGACCATCCGGCGCGTCGGCAACAGCCGGTCGAGCAGGTCGTCCGGCAACGGCTCGGTGACGATGATGAACGCGCCGACCGGCACGATCCTGCGGCGAATCCAGCCGAACGGGCCGACCTGCGAAATGCCGCTCGCGAGCAGCACCTGGCGCGCACGGATCTCGCCGAGCGGCGTACGCGCCGCGTAAGCGCCGCCCGCTTGCCGCTTCAGCCCGAGCACCGGCGCATGCTCGAGGACGTGCGCGCCGCGCGCTTGCGCGGCGCGTGCCAGGCCACGCACGTAACGGCCGACGTGCATCCCGGCACTCTTGCCGAACAGCAGGCCGCCGTGATAACGGTCCGAGCCGATCTCGTCACGCAGCTCGGCTTTCGTCACCATGCGCGTGTCGGGATCCACGCTCGCCGCGAGCAGTGCCTGACTTCGCGCGAGCTTGTCGTAATGCTCAGGTTTCGCCGCGAGCTTGAGCTTGCCGCGGCGCACGAAATCGCAATCGATCGACTCCTCCCTGACCAGCCGCTCGACCGTATCGACGCCTGCGTCGAACGCGCGATAGAGCCGATTGGCCAGTTCCGTGCCGATGCGCTGCGACAGCGCCGCGTAATCCTGCGCGAAGCCGTTGTTGCACATACCGCCGTTGCGTCCCGATGCCGCCTGCCCGACGGTGCCCGCCTCGCAGACGATCACGCGCGCCCCTTTCCTGGCCAGCGCCAGTGCGGCCGCCGAGCCGGTGATCCCGCCGCCCACCACCAGCACGTCGCAACTGCCGTCGCGCAACGCCGGCGAGTTGCTCGCGAATGGCTCCGACGTATCGAGCCAGTAGGAACCGAAACGCATTCGTCACTCCCAGGTGGCCGCGCCGGACGGTCAGGCCGGCGAAGGTTCGCCGCGCCGGTCCGGCCGCTCGCGTGCGAGCGTCGCGGCCTTGCATCAGAAATCGGCGACCTTGCCCCATGCGGAATCGCTGAACCGGGCCGGCTGGTACGGCACCGGATCGACCAGCGGCGGCGCGCCCGTCGCAAGATCCGCGATCAGGTGCCCGGCGCCCGGCCCGATCCCGAAGCCGTGGCCGGAAAAGCCCGCCGCGAGGATCAGCCCCGGCACGCCCGGCACTTCGCCGATGCCCGGCACGCCGTCCGGCGTGCTGTCGACGAACCCGGCCCACGCGTGCGTGATCTTCGCGTCGCGAAGTTCGGGCATCAGTTCGACGGCGCGGCGGTAGGTTTCGTGGACCGTCGACATGTCCGGCTTCGGATCCAGGATGCGGACCGCCTCCATCGGCGTCGGCGCATCGAGGCGCCAGCGCTTCAGCGTTTCATGACCGCCGCGCAGCCCTTCGAGCCCGCCCGGCAGCAGATTGCGCCAGCGCTTCGCGAACATCGGCACGAATTGCGGCGCGAATCGCAGGAACTGCGGCGTCAGGTCCACCCGAGCGCGGCCGCTGATCGCCAGCGCGTAACGGCCGTCGCTGCGGCGCGTCACGGACACGCCGGACGTGTACATCGCATCCGGCAGCGGATGCTCGACCGGCGACACGCTCAGGATCGACTGACGGATCGACGCCTGCGGAAAACGGATGCCGAGCTGGCGGCAGAACGACGACGCCCAGGCGCCGCCCGCGAGCACGACGGTCTTGGTCTTGATCACGCCGGACTCCGTGACGACGGCGCTCACGCGTCCGCCCTCGCGTTCGATGCCGCGCGCCGCGCAGTACTGGTGGACACTGCCGCCGAGCTTCATCAGCGCTGCGGCGACGGCCGGCGCGGCCTTTTCCGGGTCGGCCGTGCCGTCGGTCGGCGAAAACACGCCGCCTTTCCACGGCCGCCCGGTCGCGTGCCCGCGCTCGGTGGCCTGCTTGCCGTCGAGCATGTACGTCGCCACGCCCGCCGTCTTCGCGAACTCGCCCCAGCTGGCCCAGCGGGCCAGCTCGGCCTCGTCATTGCTCAGGTACAACAGGCCGCAGCGATGAAAACCCGTGTCCTCGCCCGATTCGATCGCGAATCGTTCCCACAGGTCGATGCTCTTGCTTGCCATCGGCAACTCGCGCGCATCGCGGTTCTGCTGCCGGCACCAGCCCCAGTTGCGGCTCGACTGCTCGGCGCCGATGCGCCCCTTCTCGACGAGCGCGACCGATACGCCGCGCCGGGCCAGATAGTAGGCGGTGAAGACGCCGATGATGCCGCCGCCGATCACGACGACATCGGCCGAAGCCGGCAGCGTGGCCGGGGTTTCGATATGGCGTAGCGGAGGAGTCATGCTCAGGCTCGCTCGGTGGATGCGTTGACGGTCTGCACGACGTAGAACTTCGCCACGCGTTCGCTGCTTTCCCACCCGATCGGCGTGCCCTGCGGCACGAACAGCGCATCGCCGGCGCCGAGCGACAGCACGCTGCCGTCCGGCGCGGCGAACCGTACGTCGCCGTCCAGCAGGAACATGAATTCGTTCACGCGATGCGGCCGGACGATCCGGTGATAGGGCGTCGAATCCCACGTGCCCGCGCAGTACGCGGCGCCGTCGTCGACGAACACGTTGTCGCTGCGGCACTGCGGCGCCGGGCCGAGCAGCACCTCCGCCGGCAGCGTGGCCGACGGCTTGAAGTCGGCATCGGCTCGCAGCGCGAACACGCCGCGCCGGGTCGGTGCCGCGCACGCGGCGGCGCAGAACGTGAACAGCACGCGCGATGCCGCGGTCACGCGCAGCGCCGTGCCGCCGCCGATCACGGCCCCGTCTCCCGGGCTCAGCACCAGCGGCGCGGCGCCGGCCGCTTCGAGCGTCAGCTCGCCCTCGATGATCGCGATGGTTTCGATGTGCGGAAAGCTCACCACGTCGAGTTCGCCGGTGAACGCGACACGTCCGGCGGCCATCGCGTCAGGACCTTCCCACGCGATCTCCCGGGCTTGCGCGAAAGGATCGTTCGCGCCGAACGCCTGCTGGCGAAATACGGTTGACGAAGGCGCGCCATCGGCGCGGTGCAACACGAAAACTGCGGTCATATCTGCTCCTGTGCGGCGCGCGGCGGTGCGGTTGAACGCCGCCGCGCGATATCGGAAATCGTCGTTCGCCGGCTCTGCCGCCGGACCTCCCCGGCATGCGAACCGTGCGTGTGTGCGCCTACGCCGCGTGACACGACGCTTCGCGGCGCTCGGCATGCCTGCGCGTCGAAGACGTGCGCGCCGTCGCACCGCCTGCCCGCGCGACCACGTAATCGCGCGGCGTGATCCCGAGCACCCGCCGGAAATGCCGGCACAGATGGCTCTGATCGAAGAAACCGACGTCGGTCGCGACGACCGACGGCGCGAGACCGGCGCGCAACAGATCCTGCGCACGGCGTACCCGCACCAGACACAGATACCGGTGCGGCGACAAGCCGGTTTCGCTGCGAAAGCGCGCGGTGAAACGCGACACGCTCAATCCGGCCACCGCCGCGAGCGTGTCGAGGTTCAGCGGCTGCGCGAACGATGCATCGATCGCGCGCAGCACGTCGCCGATCGCCGGCGAGACGGGCCGCGCGACACGAGACGAGCCAACGAGTTGCACTGTCATGTCGTATCCTCCCGGGCGCTCGCTTCAGTGCAGGAAATCCTGCATCCGGTAATACGCGCCGACGAGCGGCAGGAACCACGCGTGCCCGAAATGGCCCGGTATCGCCGGCCATTCGAGCTCGCGCCACGGGTTCGACGCGGCTGCGCCATACAGCACGTCGGCCATCACGCGGCCCATGTGCACCGACATCTGCACGCCGTGGCCGCTGTAGCCCATCGAGTAATAGAGCCCGTCGTGCTGGCCCGCGCGCGGCAGCCGGTCGGCGGTGATGTCGACGAGGCCGCCCCAGCAGTAGTCGAGCCGCACGTCGGCCAGTTCCGGAAAGTAGCCGGCCATGCCGGCGCGCAGGACGTCGCCGCTTTTCGTATCCGAGCGCGGGCTCGACATCGCGAAACGCGCGCGGCCGCCGAACAGCAGCCGGTTGTCGGGCGTCACGCGGAAGTAGTTGCCGATCTGGCGCGACGTCACGTACGCGCGGCGATGCGGGAACAGCCGGTTCAGTTGCGCGTCGGCCAGCGGCTCGGTGACGACGATGAAGCTGCCGACCGGCGCGATGCGCCGCCGGAACCACGCGAACGGGCCGTGCTGCGATGCGCCGGTCGCGACCAGCACGCGATCGGCGACGATCGTGCCGCGGGTGCTGGTGATCGAGTGACGCTCGCCGTCGAGCCGGTCGAGCTGCGTGACGGCCGCCTGCTCGTACACGCGTGCGCCGGCACGCACGGCCGCTTGCGCGAGGCCGACGCCGAACTTGCCCATGTGCATCTGCGCGCCGTTGCGCTGCAGGAGCCCGCCGTAGAAACCGTCGGATGCGATTTCATCGCGGATCCGCGACGGCTCGATCAGCTCGATGTCGGGATCGACGTCGCGGCGCAACGCATCGAAGGTCTTTTCGAGCCCGGCGAAGTGCTGCGGCTTCGCGGCGAGCTTCAGCTTGCCGGCGCGCCGGAAATCGCAATCGATCGCCTGTTCGGTCACGATGGTCTCGACGCTCTTCACCGCGCTTTCGTACGCGAGATAAAACTGCTTCGCCTGCGTGGCGCCAATGCGCGCGGCCAGCGACGCGTAGTCCTGCGCGACGCCCGTATTGCACTGGCCGCCGTTGCGGCCGGACGCCTCGCCGGCCACCTGCGCGGCTTCGAGCACGACCACCGACACGCCGCGCTGCGCGAGCGCGAGCGCCGCCGACAAGCCGGTGAAACCGCCGCCGATCACGACGACGTCGGCCCGCCCTTCGACGGGACCAACGCTTCCGGCGCGAAACGCGGGGCGGGTATCCAGCCAGTACGATTCCAGTTTCATTGGATCCTTCTTGTGCATGCCGGCAATGTCGATCGGCGAACGTTCAATGAGAATCATTTAATCACCGTCAAAAACCGCAGTTGCCGCGTATTCGCGCGCGGCACGCGTGCAAATTGCCGTTTTGCGCGACCGCCGCAGCAGACTATGCGGCGGGCCGTCCACCGCACCGCGCGATGAACGGTTCGCGCGCCTCGCACTACAGCTGTACCGGCGCGACGCCAGCGGAAATCGGCTCCGCCTGGAAGCGCGCGAGATCTTCCTCGCTGCGATGGCACAGCACCTGCGCGCCGTTCCCGAGCGTGCGCAGCGACGGGGCCGTGCGGTTGCACACGCCGTCCACACGCATCGCGCAGCGCGACAGGAACGGACACAGCTCGGCCTCGTTCTCGCGCTCGCCGATCGGCACCAGCGGCCGGTGGCAACGCTCGGCCGCATCGTCGAGCCAGCCCGCGCGCAACTCCGGCGCGGACGACACCAGCAAGTGCGAATACGGGTGATAAGGCGGCGCGCACAGCGCGTCGCGGCTGCCCGTCTCCACGCGGCGGCCCGCATACAGCACGACGATGTCGTCGCTGATCGCGCGCACCTTCGCGATGTCGTGCGTGATGAACACGTACGACACGCCGAGCTTCGCCTGCAGGTCGCGCAGCAGCTCGATGATCGCGGCGCCGACCACGGTGTCGAGCGCCGACGTGACCTCGTCGCACAGGATCAGGTCGGGCTCGGCCGCGAGCGCGCGCGCGAGGTTCACGCGCTGCTTCTGGCCGCCCGACAGCTCGCCGGTACGCCGCGAGGCCACCGCCGGCGGTAGCCGCACGAGTTCGAGCAGCTCCGCGACGCGCTGCCGCGCACGCGCGCCCTTGATGCCGTGATAGAACGCGAGCGGCCGTGCGAGCGTGCGCTCGACGGTATGCACCGGGTTGAGCGCGGTATCGGCGTTCTGGAACACGATCTGCACGCGGCGGTGCTGCTCCTTGGTGCGCTTGACGATATCGAGCGCGAGCGGCTCGCCGTCGAGCAGGATCTTGCCGCCCGTCGCCGGCACGAGGCCCGCGATCACCTTCGCGAGCGTGGTCTTGCCGGAGCCCGATTCGCCGATCACGCCGACCGTCTGGCCGCGCCCGATGCGCAGGTCGACTTCGTGCAGGATCACCTTCGCGGGCCACCCTTTGGCGGTACGGCCGCCGTAGCCGGCGATCGCGCCGCGCACGTCGAGCAGCGGCGTCGGCGCGGCCGGCTCCGGTGCTTGCCCCTGCGCGTCGCGTTCGGCATCGTTCGGCGTGACCGCCGCGATCAGGCTCTGCGTGTACGGGTGCGTCGGCGCATGCAGGATCTGTTCGGTGTCGCCCGCCTCGCGGATCACACCGTCGCTCAGCACGACGATCCGGTCGGCCATCTGCGCGACCACGGCCAGGTCGTGGGACACGTACACCGCGCTCATCCCGTAGCGCCGGATCACGCTCTTGAACGCCTGCAGCACGTCGATCTGCGTGGTCACGTCGAGCGCGGTGGTCGGCTCGTCTAGGATCACCAGCTCCGGATCCGTGATCAGCGCCATCGCGGCCATCAGCCGCTGCAGTTGACCGCCCGATACCTGGTGCGGATAGCGCTTGCCGATCGTCTCCGGCTCCGGCAGCGCGAGCGCGCGAAACAGCTCGATCGCCTTCGCCTGCGCGTCGCGCTTCGTCATCGTCTTGTGGATCAGCGCGCTCTCGATCACCTGGTCGAGAATCGTGCGCGACGGGTTGAACGCGGCGGCCGCGCTCTGCGCGATATACGCGACCTTGCGGCCGCGCAGCGCGGTCAGCGCCGCTGCGGAAAGCGTGCACACGTCGGTGCCGTCGAGCTTCACCGAGCCGCCGGCGATCCGGCATCCGGCGCGCGCATGGCCCATCAGCGACAGCGCGATCGTCGTCTTGCCGGAGCCCGATTCGCCGATCAGCGCGAGCACCTCGCCGCGCGCGATGTCGAAGTCGACACCGTGGACGATTGTCGTTTCCTCGCCGCCCGGCCGGCCGCCGACCACGCGCAGCCCGCGCACCTCGACGAGCGGGTTCGATTCGTGTCGCATCAGTGTCCTCCGGCGGCGCCGGCCGCGCCCTTGCGGCGGCCGCGATGCGGCAGGCCGTCGATCATCAGGTTGACGCCCACCGTCAGGATCGCGATCGCGACCGCGGGCACGATCGCGACGGCCGAGCCGTCGCCGAGGCTCGCGATGTTCTCGCGCACGAGCGAGCCGAGGTCCGCGTACGGCGGTTGCACGCCGAGCCCGAGAAAGCTCAGGCCGCTCAGCAGCAGCACGACGAACGTGAAGCGCAGCCCGGTGTCCGCCAGCATCGGGTGGATCATGTTCGGCAGCATCTCGACGCACGCGATGTACAGCGCGCTTTCGCCGCGTGCGCGCGCGACCTGCACGAATTCCAGCGTGCTGATGTTGACGGCGAGCGCGCGCGCGATCCGGTACGAGCCGGGCATGTAGCTGACCGCGGCGGTAAGGACCAGCAGCGGCAGCGACGAGCCGAACGCGGCGACGAACATCAGCGCGAACATCTTCGACGGAATCGACGTGAGCGCGTCGAGCAGCCGGCTCATCGTCTCGTCGACCGCGCGGCCCGACACGGTCGCGAGCAACCCGAGCGTCGTGCCGGTCACGGCGGCGAGCAGCACCGCGGCCAGCGCGAGCAGCACGGTCAGCCGCGCGCCGTACAGGATCCGGCTCAGCATGTCGCGGCCGAGGAAGTCGGAGCCGAACGGCAGCTTCGCGCTGAACGGCGCGAACACGTCCGGCGTGACGATCGCGCCGACGTCGTGCGGCGCGAGCAGCGGCGCGAACACGGCGATGAACAGCATCAGGCCGACCATCGCCAGACCGACGCGGCCGCCGGTCGTCAAGGCGATGCGCGCGGTGCGGCGCTTGCGCGGCTGGTCGGGGGCAGGCGCGGCCGGCGGCATGCTGCCCCGCCCCAGGGGCGGGTCGTCGGATGGCGGCAGCGGGCTGCTGCGTTGTACGGGTTCGATCGGTTGCATGGGCGGCATCTCGGAAGGAAGACGAAACACTCAGGTGCGCAGTCGCGGGTTCGACACGATCGAGCACAGGTCGGCGAACAGCACGAGCGTCAGGTAAGCGACGCAGAAGATCAGCGTGCACGCCTGGACCAACGGGAAATCGCGGTTGCTGACGGCGTCGACCATCAGGCTCGCGAGGCCCGGATAGTTGAAGATCGTCTCGACGACGATCACGCCGCCGAGCAGATACGACAGGCTCAGCGCGATTGCATTGGCGATCGGGCCGATCGCGTTCGGCAGCGCATGGCGCAGCACAACGCGCGCGGGGCTTGCGCCCTTCAACGTGGCCATCTCGACGTACGACGCGCTCAGTTGCTCGATCACCGCGGCGCGCGTCATGCGCGCCATCTGCGCGATCACGACCGCGCACAGCGTCAACACCGGCATCGCATACGCACGCAGGAAATCGTGCAGGCTCTCGATCGGGCCGCTGTACGACAGCGCGGACAGCCAGTGCAGCTTCACCGCGAACACGAGCACGGCGACCGTCGCGATCAGGAATTCCGGCGTCGCGACGAGCGACAGCGTGCCGAGGCTGATCACGCGGTCGACCACCGTCTCGCGCTTGACCGCCGCGAGGATGCCGAGCAGCAGCGCGATCGGCACCGACACGGCGGTCGTGATCGCCGCAAGCGCGAGCGACTTCGGCAGGCGGCCGCCGATCAGCTCCGACACCGGCATGTCGCCGGACAGCGACCGGCCGAAATCGCCGTGCAACAGCCCGGCGAGCCAGTGCACGTAACGGACGTGCGCCGGCATGTCGAGACCGAACTGCTGGCGCAGCGCGGCGACCGTCTCCGGCGTCGCCGACTGGCCGAGCGCGGCCTGCGCGGCGTCGCCCGGCAGCAGGTTCGTGATCGTGAAGATGATCGCGGACACGATCAGCAGGGTCAGCGCGGTGACCGCGATGCGCCGGCCGATCAGCCCGATGAGAATTCGGTTCATGGAGCAGCACTCCCGAAAAAACCGTGCGTGGCCGGCGCGGGGGCCCGCACCGGCCGCGCGACGGCGGCCAGCCACGACGTCACGCGTTCCACCACACGTTCTCGGCGAACATGAAGCCCATCATCCCGCCGGTCGGGATCGAACCGAGGCCCGCGAGCCGCTTGTCGTACCCGTCGAGGAAGCTGATGAACGCCGGAATGCCGACCCGGCCCTGCTGCGCCACGATCACCTGCATGTCGCCGTACATCTGCTTGCGCTTCGCGTCGTCGGTTTCCGAACGCGCGGCGAGCAGCAACTGGTCGAACTTCGCGTTCTTCCAGCCCGATTCGTTCCACGGCGCATCCGACTTGAAGAACTGCGTGAACAGCACGTCGGCGCTCGAACGCGGGTTGATGTTGCCGAACGTGAGCGGGTGCTTCATCCAGTGGTTCGACCAGTAGCCGTCGGGCGACGCGCGATTGACCTGCAGGTTCAGCCCGATCTTCTGGCCGGCCTGCTGCAGCAGCACGGCCATTTCGATCGACCCGTTCGCGTCGGACGTCGCATAGATCGGCGGCAGCGTGGTGCCGAGCGCGCCCGCCTTCTGGAGCAGGAATTTCGCCTTGTCCGGATCGTGCGCCCGCTGCGGCAGCGACGCGTTGAAGTAGCGATGCCCCGGCGGGATCGGCTGGTCGTTGCCGATCACCGAGTAGCCGCGGAACACCGCCGTGCGGATCTGCTCGCGATCGAACAGGTACTTCATCCCTTCGACGAAATCGGGATTCGAGACGATCGGGTTGTCGCTGCGCATGATCAGGTCGGTATAGAGGCCCGACTTGGTTTCCTTCAGCGCGTAGCCCGGCGTCGACGAGACCCGCTGCGTCGAGCGCGGATCGATCGCGTTGATCAGGTGCACGTCGCCCGACAGCAGCGCGTTCAGGCGCGCGGCGCTGTCGCCGATGCCGATCAGCTCGATCTCGTCGAGATACGGCCTGCCCGGCTTGAAGTAGCTGTCATTGCGCACGCCGATGGTCGCCACGCCCGGCTTGAACGACTTCAGCTTGTACGGGCCGCAGCCGATACCGGTGCTGAAGTCGGTCGTGCCGTCCTTGACGATCACGAGCTGCGGCGTCGCGAGGATCACCGGCAGATCGGCGTTCGCGCTCACGAGCGTCAGCGTGACTTCGTCGGGGCCGGTCGCCTTCGCATCCGCGAACTGTTCGGCGAGCGGCTTGACCTTCGACGCGGTGGCCGGGTTCTTGTGGCGCATCAGCGAAAACACCACGTCGGCCGGGCCGACGGGCTTGCCGTCGTGGAACGTGACGCCCTTGCGCAGCTTGATGATCCACGTCTTCGCATCGGTCGTCTGCAGCGACTCGGCGAGGTTCATCTGCGGCGTGAGGCTCGCATCGAGCTGCGTGAGACCGCTGTAGAACATGAAGAAACGGGTGTAGTCCGCGCCCGTCGAGCCCTTGGCCGGATCGAGCGTATCGGCCGTCGAGCCGGCTTCGTTCGCGACCCGGATCTTGCCGCCGCGCTTCGGCGCGGGCGCGGCGAATGCCGACTGCGCATCCATCAGCAGCCCGCCGCCGCCGACGGCCATCATGCCGCTCGCCGCCATGACCCGCATCATGTCGCGGCGCGTGAAGCCGCCCTTGCCGTCATTGTCGATATCGTCGCTCATCCGAACTGCTCCTGACTGTGGGAAGTGGGTCCAAGGGTCCAGCGTGGTTGTTCAATCCCGCCGCGCCCGCTTGCTGGTGGCGGGCGCGACGTTGTACACATGCAGTTCATTTAAGCATCGCCAAAATGCGGTTTGTCGCGATTCGGGCGGCCCGCACGATACGAATCGACCGTTTTGAGCCGCCCGCGCAGCATGAATTGCTGCGTGCGCGCATGTGTCGTCGTGCGCCCGGCGGCGTGTCGCGGCGGCTGCCCGACCCGTGTCGATACAGGAAATCGTAAGGCCGCAGCCGCCGCAGATTGCGCCGACAAAATTGCCCGTTCGGCATCCGGCGCGCGTTTGACTCACGCAAACCGCACGTTTGTGTCGAATGTGTGTGCGCGTGCCCAAGACGGTCGAAACGAGCGGCACGTTGCGGCGGATCGCCGCACGCACGAGCGGCGACGATGGGGATCGCGACGGGACGTCGCGCAGTAAAGTTCGGAAGAATGCCGCTCGATCGGAACGGCTTGGCGGGAAGACGGGAAGATGACGGGACTGCCCGGAAACCGGGCCCGTGCAGCCGTCAGGCGCCGCGGCCGCGAGCGGCGATGCATGCGTCACCGGGCATGTCGCCGCGCTCGCCGGGCGCTCGCCGGCGCGGCGCCCAGGCGGCAGGATGATGCGCCCCCGCGAGCGGACGGCGCGAAGCCGTCACGCAGCGAGCCGGAATACCGATACGGCGGCCCGCAGGCGCGCCGCCTGCTCGTCCAGCGACGAGGCGGCGGCCGCTGCCTGCTCGACGAGCGCGGCGTTCTGCTGGGTGACTTCATCCATTTGCGCGACGGCCAGCCCGATTTGTTCGATGCCGGTGCTTTGCTCCGCCGATGCCGCGGAAATCTCGCCCATGATGTCCGCCACCCGGTCGATCGACCGGACGATCTCCGTCATGCGCTCGCCGGCCGTCTCGACGAGCCGGCTGCCGCTGCCGGCCCGCTCGACCGACGCGTCGATCAATCCCTTGATGTCCTTCGCGGCCGCCGCGCTGCGCTGCGCGAGCGAGCGGACTTCCGATGCGACGACGGCGAACCCCCGCCCCTCCTCGCCGGCCCGCGCGGCTTCCACCGCGGCGTTGAGCGCGAGAATGTTGGTCTGGAATGCGATGCTTTCGATGACGACGGTAATGTCGGCGATCCGCACCGATCCGTCCGAAATCTGCCGCATCGTTTCGACGACCGCGTGCACGGCGGCGCCGCCGAGCTCGGTCGCATCCTTGGCCTGAGCCACGAGCGCATTCGCCTGGCGCGCGTTGTCGGCGTTCTGTTTGACCGTGGACGTGATCTGCTCCATGCTCGCCGCCGTTTCCTGCAGCGACGCGGCCTGCTGCTCCGTGCGCTGCGACAGATCCAGGTTGCCTTGCGCGATCTCGCCGGTGCCGGTGGCGATCGAGTGGGTCGTGGTCTGGATCTCGGCGATGGTGTCGGTCAGCCGCGCCTTCATGTCGCCCAGCGCAACGAGCAGGCTGCCGGGCGCGGCGTGCGCCGTATCGAACTGCACGTCCAGTTCGCCGGCGGCGATGCGGGCGGCGATCTGCGTCGCATGCGCGGGTTCCCCGCCCAGCGTGCGCCTGACGCTGCGCAGCACGCCCCATGCAATGGCCGCGAGCGCCGCGGCGATGACGAGCGCGACGGCGCCCAGCACCATCGCGAGCCGGGCAAACGCCGCGTTGATGTCGTCGTAGAAAAATCCCGTGCCGATCCACCAGTTCCAGTCCGGAATCGCGACCACGCCCTGCAGCTTCGGCTCCAGGTCCGCGTCGGGGCTGCGCTTGATCAGCACGTCGACGAGCGCGAAATGCGCCTGCGCCATCCCCGCGCGGTACGCCTCGCTGTCGGTCATGCCGCTGGTCGTGCGGTTACCTTTCGCGCGCGTGCCGATGAATTTCGCGTTCGGGTGCACGAGGTTGACGCCGTCGGACGTCGTGACCCAGAAGTAGCTCTTCGAATTCGCGTTGAGCGCCGCCAGCGCGGCCTTGGCCTGCTGCTGCGCCTGCTCCTGCGTGAGCGTGCCGCTCGTCTGCATCGCGCGATACGAATCGACCAGATGCTCGGCCTTGGTCAGCAGAATGACGATCTCTTCGCGGCGGCTGTCGATCAGCGCGTCGCGCAGCGTGTGCAGCGACAACGCGGCCAGCAGGACGACGCCGAGCAGCGCCGCGGCGACGAGCATCAGCAGTTTGGTGGACAACTTCATGCGGGGGCCTCGAAATATTAACCGTTCGGTACATATATCGGCCCGGGCGGCCCCGCCTTGAACGACTCAATATCGGTAATTACCCTCATTTCGTGCGCTGACCGAACGCGCCGGGACGCGACGGCATCACGGCCGCGCCCCGGCGCTCGACGAATCGGCCGGCGCGGCCGGCTTACAGCCCGAGTTGCGTCGCGAGCTGACCGATGTCCGACACTTCGTAATAGTTGTAGAACGGCGTGCCCGGCTCGTGGCCGCGGTTCACGAATGCCTTGTGCTTGATGCCGAGATCCTCGGCCGTCATGAGGTCGTAGCGCAGGCTCGACGACACGTGCAGCACGTCCTCGGGCTTGCAGCCGAGCTTGTCGAACATGTATTCGAAGCCCTGCATCCGCGGCTTGTACGATTGCGCCTGCTGCGCGGTGAACACGGCGTGGAACGGCGCGCCCAGCTTGTCGACGTTGCTCATGATCTGCTCGTCCATCGCATTCGACAGGATCACCAGCTTGTACTTCGACGCCAGCCGCGACAGCCCGGCCGGCACGTCCGGATGCGGGCCCCACGTCGGCACCGCATGATAGAAAAGCTCGGCCTCGGCCTCGTCGAACTTCACGCCGAGCCGCGCGCAGGTGCGGCGGACCGCATTGACGACGACGTCGCGGTACGGCTTCCACGCGCCGAGCACCTCGTCGAGCCGATAGGCGGCGAACGCGCGCACGAATGCCTCCATCGCGGCCGGCGACAGCCGGTCCGCATAGATTTCGCGCGCCGTCTCGGCCATCCGGAAATGGGTCAGCGTGCCGTAGCAGTCGAAGGTGATGTACTTCGGTTCAAACTGGATCATGGTGACGTCCTGTCGGTGTGAAGCCCCGGCAGGGCCGGGGACGGGCTGGATTTAACGAAATTGAATCAGGGCAAAAAGTCGTCCGCGCATCGTTCGGCGCCGCTCAAAACGCAGAATCGCCGCGTGTTGCCCGCCACATGCAGCACGATCTGCGGCACGATCGGGCGCGGCGCGGGCGGCGGGCGCCGATGGGCGCCGCGCTACCGCGGCGAGCCCGTCTGCCGATGCGGCCCTTCGGCAGGCGGCAGTGCCGCCGTGCCATTGATCGTAGTGGTATTCCACAGCACGCGTGGCCGGATTGACCCGTCTCGCCAGCACGATCCGGGCGTTCGTTCGCGCCGATCGAGCCGGTTTGCATCGAATTCGCGGGCGCGCCCGCCACCGCCGGAAAACAGGCGAATCGTCCTATCCGCCCCGCGGCCTCGCTGGCACAGTGATGCGTCATTCCCACCCCTCCGGAGTCCGGCGTGTCCGACCTCAATCCTTCCAGCACGCTTACCTATCGCCCGTTCGCCGAAACCGACCTGCCCGCCGCGCACCGGCTGTCGGAAGCCGTCAAGTGGCCGCACCGGCTCGACGACTGGCGCTTCGTGTTCCAGCTCGGCGGCGGCTTCGTCGCCGAAGACGAAACCGGCGTCGTCGGCACCGCGCTCGGCTGGCGCTTCGGCGAATCGCACGCGTCGCTCGGCATGGTCATCGTGTCGCCCGAGCGCCAGGGCCGCGGCATCGGGCGCGAGTTGCTCGCCCGCCTGGTCGACAGCTTCGGCCCGCGGACCGTGTTCCTGCACGCGACGCCGGCCGGCGAGCCGCTGTACGCGAAATTCGGGTTCGAAGCGATCGGCACGATCGATCAACACCAGGGCGCCGCCTTCCAGCCGCCGCTGATATCGCTGCCGCCCGGCGAGCGCCTGCGGCCGATCGGCGCGAACGACGGCCCGCGCCTTGCCGCGCTCGCGTCGCGCGCCGCGGGCTATCAGCGCGACGAAGTGATCGGCGCGCTGCTCGACGTCGCGAACGGCATCGCGCTCGATCGTGACGGCGAGCTGCTCGGCTTCGCGCTGTTCCGCCGCTTCGGCCGCGGCCACGCGATCGGCCCGGTGGTCGCACCGGACGCCCAGCGCGCGCAGGCGCTGATCAGTCACTGGCTCGCCCTGCACGAGGGCATGTTCGTGCGGCTCGACGTGCCGGGCGACAGCGGGCTGTCCGACTGGCTGCAGGGGCTCGGGCTGCCGCGCGTCGATACCGTCGTCGCGATGGCGCGCGGCGCCGCGCCCGAGCGCGATCCGGCGCTGCGCGCGTACGCGATCGTGAACCAGGCACTCGGCTGAGCGGAACGAAGATGAGCTTCCTGTACAAGGCCGACCCGGTGCGCGGCGCGCAATGGGCACAGCGCTTCGCGCAGCGCGCGCCCGATCTCGCGTTCCGGATCTGGCCGGACATCGGCGACCCGGAGGCGGTCCGCTATCTCGCCGCGTGGCAGCCGCCAGACGATCCGGCCGCGCTGCTCCCGAATCTCGAGGTCGTGTTCTCGGTCGGGGCCGGCATCGATCAGTTCGACCTGTCGCGCGTGCCGCCGCACATCCCCGTCGTGCGGATGATCGAGCCGGGCATCGTCGAGGGCATGGTCGAATACGTGACGCAGGCGGTGCTGACGATTCACCGCGACCTGTTCGACTACGCGGCGCAACAACGTGCGCAGGTGTGGCACGAGAAACCGGTGCGCGCCGCCGCGTCGACGCGGATCGGCGTCCTCGGGCTCGGCACGCTCGGCCAGGCGGTGCTCGACATGCTCCGGCGCTTCGGCTTCCCGTGCGCGGGCTGGAGCCGCACGCCGCGCACGCTCGACGGCATCGCGTGCTACGCCGGCGACGACGCGCTCGAACCGTTCCTCGCCCGCACCGACATCCTGATCTGCCTGCTGCCGCTGACCGACGGCACGCGCGGGCTGCTCGGCACACGCGTGTTCGATGCGCTGCCGGCCGGCGCGTCGCTCGTGCAGGTCGGGCGCGGGCCGCAGCTCGATGCGGCCGCGCTGCTCGCCGCGCTCGACAGCGGCCGGCTCGACAGCGCGATCCTCGATGTGACCGACCCCGAACCGTTGCCGGCCGGTCATCCGTTCTGGGCGCATCCGCGCATCCGGATCACGCCGCACATCGCGAGCGCCACGCGGCCCGACACCGCCGTGGACGCCGTGCTCGCGAATCTCGCGCGCCATCGTGCAGGACAACCGATGATCGGCGTCGTCGACCGCACACGCGGCTACTGACGCACGCGTCCGGCACGGCGGGGCGCGCAGCAGAAAATGCCGAAGCGCCCCGTGCAAACGCCGCGCCCATACGTTTCGGGGCGCAAATTGAAAGCGCATGCGGATCGTTCGCCCGGTAGCATGAACTCACCGCTGACACCTGACGAGAGTCCTGCCCTGCCATGAACCACGCCGACCACGCTGCGCTGATCGAAGCCGATCGTCAGCATCTGATCCACCCCGTCGTCAACTATCGCGCACACGAGGCGCGCGGCGCCACCGTGCTCGAATCCGCGGACGGCGTGTTCCTGCGCGACGCCGACGGCCACACGCTGCTCGACGCGTTCTCGGGCCTGTGGTGCGTGAACGTCGGCTACGGCCGCGACAGCATCGTGAAAGCGGCCGCCGCCCAGATGGCGAAGCTGCCCTACGCGACCGGCTATTTCCATTTCGGCTCGCAGCCGGCGATCGAGTTGGCCGAACGGCTCGCCGCGCTCGCGCCGCCGTCGCTGAACCACGTGTACTTCACGCTCGGCGGCTCGGATGCGGTCGACTCCGCGGTGCGCTTCATCACGCACTATTTCAACGCGACCGGCCGTCCGTCGAAAAAGCAGATGATCGCGCTCGAGCGCGGTTATCACGGCTCGTCGTCGATCGGCGCCGGCCTCACCGCGCTGCCGGCGTTCCACCGTCACTTCGACCTGCCGCGCGCGGACCAGCATCACATCCCGTCGCCCTACCCGTATCGCCATCCGCTCGGCGACGATCCGCAGGCGCTGATCGCCGCGTCGGTCGCCGCGCTCGAAGCGAAGGTCGCCGAACTCGGCGCGGACAACGTGGCCGCCTTCTTCTGCGAGCCCGTGCAGGGTTCCGGCGGCGTGATCGTGCCGCCGGCCGGCTGGCTGAAGGCGATGCGCGACGCATGCCGTCGCCTCGGCATCCTGTTCGTCGCCGACGAGGTGATCACCGGCTTCGGCCGCACGGGGCCGCTGTTCGCGTGCGAGACCGAACAGGTCGATCCGGACCTGATGACCGTCGCGAAGGGACTGACCGCCGGTTATGCGCCGATGGGCGCGGTGCTGATGTCCGATGAAATCTATGAAGGGATCGCGGGCAGCCGCGCCGAATCGGCCGTGGTCGGCCACGGCCATACGTATTCCGCGCATCCGGTCAGCGCGGCGATCGGCCTCGAGGTGCTGAAGCTCTATCACGAAGGCGGGCTGCTCGCGAACGGCCAGGCGCTGGCACCGCGCTTCGCGGCGGGCCTCGACGCGCTGCGCGCGCATCCGCTCGTCGGCGATGCGCGTTCCGTCGGCCTGCTCGGTGCGCTCGAACTGGTGACCGACAAGGCCCGCAAGACGCGCTTCGACCCGGCGCTGAACGTGCCCGACAAGATCGCGGCGGCCGCTTACGCGAACGGCGTGGTGTTCCGCGCGTTCGGCGACGGCGTGCTCGGCTTCGCGCCGGCGCTGAGCTTCACCGCGGGCGAGTTCGACCTGTTGTTCGAACGCGTGCGCAAGACGCTCGACGACGTGCTGGGCGATGCCGGCGTGCAGCGCGCGCTCGACGCCGCGCACGCGCAGCCGGCCTGACCGGTCAAGGGAAAGCCGGGCTTGTGGCGGCCCTCGTTCGACTCTAAAGTAACCGGACATTCCATTTTTTCGCCTCTCACGTGAACATGACGGACAGCAAGCTGGATCGCATCGACCTGCGCATCCTCTCCCAGTTGCAGAAGCGCGGCCGCATGACCAACGTCGAGCTGGCCGATGCGGTCGGGCTGTCGCCCAGTCCTTGCCTGATCCGCGTGAAGCGGCTCGAGAAGGCCGGCTACATCGGCGGCTACGGCGCGCACATCCAGCTCGAGAAACTCGGCGACGTGCAGGTCGTGTTCACCGAGGTCACGCTGGCCGACCACCGGCGCGAGGACTTCGACCGCTTCGTCGCGGCGATCCGCAACGTCGACGAGATCGTCGAGTGCCATCTCGCGAGCGGCGGCTACGACTACCTGCTGAAGTTCATCACGCGCAGCGTGAGCCATTACCAGACGATCGTCGAGGGGCTGCTCGAGCAGAACATCGGCATCGAAAAGTATTTCAGTTACGTGATCATCAAGTCGCCGTTCGTCAAACGGCACTATCCGCTCGAATCGCTGTTCGGCGACCGGCACTGACGCACGGTGCCCGCCTGCCTCGAACGCGGCAGCGTGCTGTCCGCGCGGGGTAGTCGCGCGCCCGCGCCGCCGCCGAACCGCTTCATCCAAGGACCTGTCATGCCGCTTACGCTGTCCCGAACCGAACTGCTGCGTACCGCCAATCTGATCGACGGTACCTGGCGCGATGCGCTCGACGGCGCACGCTTCGACGTCACCGATCCGGCGACGCTCGAGACCGTTGCCCACGCACCCGACAGCGGAGCCGCCGACGCGCGCGCCGCGACCGACGCGGCGGCACGCGCGCTGCCCTCATGGCGCGCGACGCCCGCTCGCGAACGCGCCGCGATCCTGCGCGCGTGGCACGCGGCGATCATCGCGCACACCGACGATCTCGCGAAGCTGATGTCGCGCGAACAGGGCAAGCCGCTCGCCGAAGCGCGCGGCGAAGTCGCCTACGGCGCGTCGTACGTGCTGTGGTTTGCCGAGGAAGCGACGCGCACGTACGGCGACCTGATTCCGCAACAGCAGCGCGGCAAACGGCTGAGCGCGGTCAAGGAACCGATCGGCATCGTCGCCGCGATCACGCCGTGGAATTTCCCGCTCGCGATGATCGCGCGCAAGATCGCGCCCGCCCTCGCGGCCGGCTGCACGGTCGTCGCGAAGCCGGCGGAAGACACGCCGCTGACCGCGCTCGCGCTCGCCTTCCTCGCGCAGGAAGCCGGCGTGCCGCCCGGCGTGCTGAACCTGATCGCCGCCTCGCGCGAGCGCGGGGTCGCTGCCGTGGCCGACTGGCTCGCGGACGGCCGCGTGCGCAAGATCACGTTCACCGGATCGACGCCCGTCGGCAAGCTGCTCGCGCGCGAATCGGCGGCGACGCTGAAGAAGCTGTCGCTGGAGCTCGGCGGCAATGCGCCGTTCATCGTGTTCGACGATGCCGAGCTCGATAGCGCGGTCGACGGGCTGATGGCGTCCAAGTTCCGCAACGGCGGCCAGACCTGCGTGTCGCCGAATCGCGTGTATGTGCAGCGCGGCGTCTACGACGCGTTCGCCGCGAAGCTCGCGGCACGCGTCGCCGCGCTGAAGGTCGCGCCGGCGACCGACCCGGCCGCGCAGATCGGCCCGATGATCAACGCGCGCGCGGTCGACAAGATCGCCCGCCACGTCGGCGACGCCGTCGAACGCGGCGCGCGCGTGCTCGCCGGCGGCAAGCGTCTGGCCGAACTCGGCCCGAACTTCTACGCCCCGACGGTGCTCGCCGACGCGACCGCCGACATGCAACTGAACTGCGAGGAAACGTTCGGCCCGATCGCGGCGCTGTTCCGCTTCGATACCGAGGACGAGGCCGTCGGCGCGGCGAACGATACGCCGTTCGGGCTCGCCGCGTATTTCTACACGCAGGACGTGCGGCGCATCGCGCGCGTGTCGGCGCGGCTCGAAACGGGCATCGTCGGCATCAACGAAGGCGCGCTCGCGAGCGAGGCCGCGCCGTTCGGCGGGGTGAAGGAATCGGGCTACGGCCGCGAAGGCTCGCGCTACGGCCTCGACGATTACCTGTCGATCAAGTACCTGTGCCAGGGCGGGCTCGAGTGAATCCGGCCGGACGCGACGGCCTGCCGCGCACCGCAGGGTCGGGCCGGCCGTCACGCATCGTCACGTCTGCATGACCAGCGACGTCAGCTGCGCCGCGCGCGCCACGTCCGTCTTCGTGTAGATCGACTTGATCTGCGCGCGGACCGTACCGATCGACACGCCGCGCAGCGCCGCGCATTCCTGCGGCGAGCGCCCGTCGCAGCACAGCAGCACCGCGAGGTCGGCTTCGGCCGACGACAGCCCGTAGAACACGCGCAATCGCTGCGCGCGCGCCGACGGCGAGCGCAGGTCCGCGGCGGTCATCAATGCCGTCACGCCCGGCCGTTCGCGCGCGAGGTGCGACTGTTCGGGAACGGGGATCAACGCCAGCGGCAGCGGCTCGCCCGTCGTCCGCCGCAGCAGCAGCCCGCCGCGCGCGAACGCATGCCGCCATTGCGCGTCGTCGACGCATCCTTCCGGCGCGAAACGCCCGTTCAGGACCCGCAGCGCCGGTTCGGCGGCGATCAGTTGATCGGCCGCACGGTTCGTGTAGCGCAGTTCGCGCCGCGCGCCGAGCAGGAACACCGGCACCGGAATCGCGTCGAGCGCCGATTCCGCGGCGGCCACGCGCGCTTCGAGTTCGCCGATGCGCGCCTGGATCCGCAGCGCGCGGCTGATGTGCGCGCCCATGATTTCGATCATGCGGCGCTGATCGTCGGACAGCCCCTGCGAGTCGGGGCCGCCCTGCACGCTGAGGAACGCGCCCGAGCCTTCGCCGCGATGGATGTACAGGCCCGAGATGCTGCCGAGCCCGAACGGGTGCATGAATTCCTGATAGAACACGCTGTGCGCGCGCTGGTGCGCGGACAGGTGCTTGACGTCCTCGAACCAGCGCCCCGTCGGCCAGTCGGCAGCGATCGGCACGACCGGGTCGTACAGGTAGAACTCGGTGTTGTAGCTGTGGTAGCACGCGGCGACCCACGACGCGTCGTCGCCGGCCGCCTGCTCGATCGCCGGCACCCTCGCCTTGTCGTCGAACGACAGCAGCGTGGCCATGCGCACACCGACCGACGATCGCAGCCCGTCCAGCACCGCTTCCCATCGTTGATCGCCCAGTGCCGCCGCGTAGATGTCGTCGATCCACGCCGATTGAATCAATCCGTTCAGTTGCATCTGGCTACCCCGCGCCGTGCGTTTCTGTCGAACGTCTTCAGCGCATCTTACTCAATGAACGAGATCGTTCAAATTAACCGGGTACGTTTGGTCTGAAATACCACGTTTGTTACCGTTTCTCGTCTGATGTATTGGCAATCCTGGCAAGACAGCGCGGCCGACGCCGGCACGAACCGCGCCGCGGCCGGCTTTTCATCCGGATCAGGGTATGCCATGATGCAGCGCATGACGATCCGAAACGCCACGTCCTCGCTGCACCATCACCACGGCCGCCCTCCATTGCGCCGTGGGTCGTTTCGCATCCAGTCATCGATCGGGTAGCTCCCCGGTCAACACGACAACCAAGGCGCCTCCGGCGCCTTTTTTGTTTTTTGCCGCCGAAAAAGCCCGCTGCGCCGCCCCATCGATAACGTCCGGAGTGTTTTCAATGCAACAACCGTGGAAAGACATTGCCCTGTCGGATTTGCCGCTGCGGGACGATCTGACGTTGCGGCATGCGTACGGCGCGCCGCAGCTCGACGTGCCGGTCCGCCTGAACGTCAACGAGAATCCGTATCCGCCATCGCCGGCGCTCGTCGAACGCATCGCGACCGCGGTGGCCGATGCGGCGCGCGACGCGAACCGCTATCCCGATCGCGACTTCGCCGAACTGCGATCGCATCTCGCTGCCTACCTGACGCACGACACCGGCGTGCCGGTCGACGCGAGCCGCGTCTGGGCGGCCAACGGGTCGAACGAGGTGATCCAGCAGATCCTGCAGGCATTCGGCGGCCCGGGGCGCTCGGTGCTGGCCCTTACGCCCGCGTATCCGATGTATGACGAATACTGCCGGACGACCTTCACGCGCCTGCACACGTTGCCGCGCGACGAGGATTTCTCGCTGGACCTCGATCGGGCGCTCGACGGCATCCGCGAACACCGGCCGAGCGTGATCCTGCTCACGTCACCGAACAACCCGACGGGAACCGCGCTGCCGATCGACGACATCCGCGCGATTCTCGACCTCGCGCCGGGTGTGGTCGTCGTCGACGAAGCGTATGCGGAATTCCGTCGTCACGGCGTCCGCAGCGCGGTGACGCTGCTGCCCGACCATCCGCGGCTGATCGTGACGCGTACGTTGAGCAAGGCATTCAAGTTCGCGGGGGGCCGCATCGGGTATTGCGCATGCGCGCCGGCGATCGTGGACGCGCTGAAGCGGGTTCGCCTGCCGTATCACCTGTCCGCGTTGACGCAGGCGGCGGCCTGCGCGGCGCTCGCCGCGCGTGACGAAATGCTGTCGCAGGTCGACGCGATCAAGGTCGAGCGCGACGCGACCGTGTGCTGGCTGCGCGGCCGGGGCCTCGCGGTCGCCGATTCGGACGCGAACTTCGTGATGTTCGGCAAGTTTGCGGATCGCCACCGGATCTGGAGCGGACTCCTGCGCCACGGTGTCCTGATTCGCGAGTCCGGGCCGCCCGAGTACCTGCGCGTCTCGATCGGCACCGCTCTGGAGATGGCTGCGTTTCGCGCGGCGCTGCTCGACGTGATGGCGCGCGAATAAGCAATGGGGTGCTTACTTCATCGTCGCGAGCCGCGATTCCAGTTCGTCGATCTTCGCGAGCACGGCTTCGCTGAGCTTCCTGACGTGACGCGGCACGTCGGGCGCCGACAGCAGTTCCTCGATGCGCCCGCGCCAGTAGCTCGGATGCCTGACGCGCGCCGCGCCCGACATCGATACGTCGTCAGCGATCGCATCGCTGTCCAGGAGAGCCACCATTCTCTGGATGTGAGAAAGCTCTCGTTCCACGTAGTCTCTTGCCAGCATATTGATTGCCATTCCCCGAAATACGACATCAGGCCTTCCGTCGTCAGCGCCATCGTGCCGCGATGCCAACGATGCACCGCCCACGCCGTGCGTCGTCCGCATGCAACGGCCGTGTCGTTCAACTGCGCGGACGATCGCATGCAATCGACACGGAATGGCAGGCCTGTTCGTTTGTTTTCGTTACATCCGCTCCCCGGTGCACTGTCGTCAATCGTAGGCGCACCGGCCCGCGCCGGCATCCCCAAAAATGGGGATGCCGGCCGATATCGTTTGCGCGACGGGTTACGGAAATGCCGGAGGCGGGGCACCTCCCGCCGATAAGACGGCGGTGCGAATTCGACCGGATCGGGGTTCAGGCGCGATGCGGCTCGCAATTCGGACGCGTTTGCCTTGCACCGTCGCGGCACGTCAGGTTCACGGGCACCGGTTGCGTCCGCAACGCCTGATGCCAGGTCTGCCGCGGGCCGTCCGCGACGGCGATCGGCGACCGTCCGTCGTGGAGCCGGCGGCACGTCAGACAGCGCATGGAGCCGGTCCAGCGCGCCACTGTCCATGTCGACGCGGGCAGCGGGCATCGCGCCGCCTGTCGCACCTTGCATGCCGATTGGCGCGCTTTGCAAGTGAATTGGCGCGTAAAAGGCGGCATCATGACGCATCGCCTCTGCCACGGAACCCACGCCCATGAATATCGATACCGACCTCCCCGTGATGGTGACCGGCGCCACCGGATACGTCGCGGGCCGGCTCGTGCAACGGCTTCTCGAGGCCGGCCTGACGGTCCACGCGGCCGTCCGCGACCCCGACAGCCCGGACAAGCTGAAGCACCTCCAGCGCATCGCGGCGGGCACACCCGGCACGATCCGTTTTTTCCGCGCCGATCTGCTCGAACCCGGCTCGTACGCGGCTGCGATGGCCGGTTGCGGCATCGTGTTCCACACCGCGTCGCCGTTCACGGTCACCGTTCGCGACCCGCAGAAGGAACTCGTCGATCCGGCGCTGCTCGGCACGCGCAACGTGCTCGAAACGGCCAACCGCACACCGTCGGTGCGGCGCGTCGTGCTGACCAGCAGCTGCGCGGCGATCTACGGCGACAACGCCGATCTCGCCGCGACGCCGAACGGCGTGTTCACCGAGGCGATCTGGAACACCAGCTCGTCGCTCGCCCATCAGCCGTATTCGTATTCGAAGACCGTGGCGGAGCGCGAAGCGTGGAAAATCGCCGGCGCGCAGCACCGCTGGGATCTCGTGACCATCAATCCGTCGCTCGTGATCGGCCCCGGCATCAATCCGTACGACACGTCGGAAAGCTTCGAGATCGTGCGGCAGATGGGCAACGGCACGATGAAAGCGGGCGTGCCGAATCTCGGCCTGGGCGCGGTCGACGTGCGCGACGTCGCCGATGCGCACGTCCGGGCCGCGTTTCTGGCGAGCGCCAACGGCCGCTACATCGTGTCCGGTCACGATACCAGCCTGCCGGCGATGGCCGCCACGCTGCTCGAGCGGTATGGCGCCGACTACCCGATTCCGCGGCGCATCCTGCCCAAATGGCTCGTGTGGCTGGTCGGTCCGCTCGCGAACAAAGGCGTGACGCGCCGCGTGATCGCGCGCAACGTCGGGCTTCCCTGGCGCGGCGACAACAGCCGCAGTCGCAACGAACTCGGCCTGCGCTATCGCCCGCTCGCCGAGTCGATGAACGACTTCTTTCAGCAGTTCGTCGAAACCGGGCAATTGCGGCGATGAACCGCTTCGCGATTTTACCGGGCTACCAGATCGTGATGGCCGACCTCGGCCTGCGTACCGACGAACTGCTGCGGCGCGCGCAATTGCCCGCCGATCTGTTCGCGCGGCCCGGGAACGGGCTGACCACCCGCGAGTACTTCCGCATGTGGCAGGCGGTGGAGGAGCTGGCCGGCGTGCCGGCCGTCGCGCTGCGCCTCCTCGACCTGCTCTCCGTCGAGGCCTTCGACCCGCTGTTGTTCGCCGCGCTGTGCAGTCCGGACCTGGAGGTCGCCATCCGGCGCATCGGCCAGTTCAAGCCGCTGATCGGCCCGATGCGCGTGCACGTCACGCACGATGCCGACGCGCTCGTGCTCGCCGTCGACTTCCTCGAACGCGAGGTGCCGCCGCCCGGCATGCTGCTCGCGGCCGAACTGGGCTTCTTCGTGAAGCTGGCGCGGCTGGCAACCCGCACCGCATTGCCCGCCCGCGCCGTCACGCTGCCGCGCGGCCTCGCGCCGCATCCCGGCTATGCGCGTTTTTTCGGCGTGGCGCCGCAATACGGCGACGCGCCCGCCGTGAGCTTCGCGCTGCAGGACGCGCGGCGTCCGTTCGTGACGGCCAACCATGCGATGTGGGCAATCTTCGAACCCGATCTGCGCCGCCGCCTCGACGCGCTGTCGGCGGGCGCGGGTATCGTCGAACGCGTGCGCGCGGCACTGCTCGAATTGATCCCGGGCGGCCTCGCCACCGCGGACGACGTCGCACGGACGCTTGCGATCAGCAAGCGCACGCTGCAACGCCGGCTCGGCGACGACGGCGCGACCTTCAAGACCATCCTGGCCGATGTCCGCGAGAAGCTCGCGTGGCACTACCTCGATCGCTCGGATCTCCCCTACAGCCAGATCGCGTTCCTGCTCGGCTACCAGGATCCGAACTCGTTCTTCCGCGCGTTCAACGAATGGACCGGCATGACCCCCGACGCCGCACGCTCGCGGACGATGCCACGCTGACGCACAAGGTTGCCCCATCGTTGGACCGGCGGGCGATCAGCGTGTGGCGTCGTCGCGGTTCAGCCCGAAAATGAAATCGGCTTCCACCGCCGCGCCTTTGGGCAACTGCAGCACGCCGACCGACGAACGCGTGTGGACGCCGGCATCGCCGAGCACGGCGTACAGGACGTCGGACGCGCCGTCGGCCACTTCGCTTTGCATCGTGAAGCCGGGTGCACTGCGCACATAAACGGTGATGCGCGGCACCGTCGCGATCGCATCGAGCGTGCCGCAATGCTTGCGAATCAGCGACAGCGCACGCAGCGCCGATATGCCGGCCGCACGGCGGCCGTCGTCCAGCGAAACGGATTCGCCGACGATACCGACGAAATGCACGACTTCCCCGATTCGCGGAATCTGGCCTGAGATATAGGCCGTCCTTCCATCGACCAGAACGGGCGTGTACTTTCCGCCGATCCTGATTTCCGCGTCCGGATCGAATCCGAAATCGGCCGCGATCTGTTTCAGCTTATCGTCTCTGTTCATCCGTGAATTCCCCGATCCTTCATAAAAAAGATAAAGAATAATTGAGTCCCCGAATCTTGTCCCGAAGGCACCCATCCGCCGAAAATGACGCAATTGACACACTTATCAGGTGTTCGAAGCAGTCCCGCGCGCGATATCGACACCGTAATTCGTAGTCGGCGAGATTTTTTTCATCATTTCCGGTTGAAACCGCTATCATGTGAACACACAACCTGATGAGCGATATATGGCGACTTACAAGGAACTGAAAGCCCAAATGGACGCTTTGGCCGAAAAGGCCGAAGCCGCGCGCATCGCCGAATTCCAGGCGATCGTCGACGACATCCGTGCCAAGGTCGCGGAATACGGCATTACCGAAAAGGACATTTTCGGCACGCGTCGTGGTCGGCCGGCCAAGCAGGCAGCGGCGCCCGTGCAGGCGAAGTATCGCGACCCGAAGACCGGTGCAACCTGGTCGGGCCGCGGTCGCGCGCCGGCATGGATCAAGGATGCGAAGAACCGCAATCGATTCCTGATCCAGGAATAAGATTTTCGGCGCGTACCGGCGCGCGGTTCAGCGCGCTGTCCGGCGAGTGGGGCATCGATACCGGCGGGATTCAAAGACCGCTCCGGGTTAATACCCATTTGTCTCATTCGGCCCGCCGCACGCCAATTCCTTCCTCATCGTTCGTAATAAATCGCAAGCCACACGGTTTGCGTTTCTTCATGTGTCCACGCAACACGATGGCGGCAATGCGGTTCGATCAGCACATAGTCGCCCGGATGCATCTCGTGCCGCGTCGAACCTTCTTCGAATTCGAGCACGGCCGCGCCCGACAGCAAGACGACCCATTCGGCACGCGCGTCGTCATACCAGAATCCATCGGGGCTCGTGTGTCCCATCGACACGATCCGCTCGACATTCAGGTGCTGTGCCCTGACGAGGAGATCGATCCGCTCGTCGCCGCCGCGTTGCCCTTCGACACTGAACAGGTTACCGGTTTGAAGTTGCATCGCTCGACCTCGTGATTGTCCTTCCGATGCAGGAAGCGGGTTGAAAGGCGCCGCGAAATGTTCACTGCAGTCCAGCCGTTACCGCGCCGCATCGGACGCTCGCCTGTCAATCAGTCTTCTCGCGCAAGTCGCAGCAAGATGTCGGCGAGGGCGCGAATTTTCGGTTGTGCCGCACGTTGAGGCGGATAGACGAGGAAGTAGGACAGGCCGTCCGGAACCACGTCCGCAAACGGCGTCACCAGCGATCCGGCACGGAGTCGGTCTCGTGCCATTCGCGGGTCGCCGATGGCCACGCCGTGCCCTTCCACCGATGCCGCGAGCGTCAATTCGAGGGTATCGAATACCAGTCCGCGTCCCGCATCGATCTGGCGCGCCCCGACATGATCGAGCCAGCATCGCCACTCCGCGTGGCTGGGCCCGGGATGAAGCAAATCGACCTGCGCAAGGTCGGCAACGGATTGAAGCGATGCGGCCAATGCGGGCGCGCACATCGGCGTGAGCATCTCGGAAAAGAGCGGTACCGCTTCCATGCCGGTCCACTGCCCCGCGCCGCGCACAATGACGGCATCGACGTCGGGCGTCGTGAAATCCGGCGTATCGTCCGCGGATGTCGAAATACGAAGTTCCGTACCGCTCATCGCGCGATGAATGTCCGGCAGCCGCGGGAGCAGCCAGCGAATGGCGAACGTGGACGGCAACTTCAACGTGAGCACCGAGGTCGCCCGTGCATGCACGTCCGCGTGCTGAACCAGTTGCGTGAGCACGTTGACCGCGACCGTCAGCAGCTCGCTTCCTTCCGCCGTCAACGTGAGACCCGATACATGGCGCACGAAGAGTGCGCATCGATAATGCGTTTCCAGTTGCTGTATCTGGCGGCTCACCGCGCCTTGCGTACGGCACAGGTGATCCGCGGCCTTGCTGACGCTGCCGAGCTGCGCCGCGGCGACGAACGACTGAATCGCCGCCAACGGCGGCAGGGGCCGCGTCAGGTCGGCCAGCGGGTATGCATGCGCCGCATACCCGGCTTGCAAATTTTTCGATTGTCCAGTCATCGGTGCGTCGCTATCGTGCGTCTACCGGATGCCCCGTTCACGCGAATGAACGGGGTTGTCAACGAATGATCGGAGGATAATCTTGGGCTCAACGTCGGCCTCACTATATACGGAACAGGTTCGCGCTTACCTTCGGGAACTGGAGCGAGGCGATGTCGACGCCATCTGCGCGCTCTTTACGCCGGACGCGCAGATTTTCTCGCCATTTCTCGGCTGGATGCCCCCTGAGCGCTTCTTTTCGAAGGTTGCCGCCGCGTCGGGAGCAAGCAAGATTACACCGATCGATATCTGCGTCAGCACGAGCGGGGCGCGACGTGCGACAGGCTACTTCATCTACGACTGGGCGCTGAAAGACGGCTCGGTGGCGCACTTCGAGTGCGTCGACGTGTTCGAGTTCGACACCGCGGGGCGCATCGAACGGATGATCATCGTCTACGACACCCATCCGATTCGCAGTACGGTCGGCGACAAATACGCGTAGCCGAATCGATGTCGGCCAATCCCGACGGCTGGCGTGTGCGGTGGGCTGCTCCGCATGAAGTCGCACTTCCGCGCACGCTGGAGCCCCGCCGAGAAGCCGGCGTTCCGGGACGAGACGGAACGACCGTTTGACCTCGGACCCTGCCGTCAGGGCCGGAATGGATCGACACCCCCGATCGAGTTCGCCACGCACGGCCCATTTCCGCTCCCCAACTCCCTCCATCACACTACCGCCCGCAACCACCTCAACAACGCCCCCGGTACGCTCCCGTCCACCACCGGCGCCGGCGTCAGCAGGCAGTAATGCGAGCCATCCTCGACGAATCCCATCGGCGCGACCAGCACACCGCTTTCGATGTCGTCGCGCACGAGATGCCACGGCCCGATCGCCACCCCCAGCCCCGCAACAGCCGCCTGCAGGCTGAAATAGAAATGATCGAACGTCTGCCCGCGCCTGCTCGCGGCCGGCAGACCGGCCGCCACCGTCCACTCCTTCCACGCATTCGGCCGGGTCCGCGTATGCAGGAGCGGCGCCTCCTGCTTCAACGAACGCTGGCCGCGGCGCGCGGCAAACCACGCACCGGCTTTGTCCGGTCGACAAACCGGCCCCACCTGCTCGGCGAACAACGGCTCCGCGTGATACCCCGCCGGCCACGTGAAATCGTTGCGGCGAATCGCCATGTCGATCCCGCTGTCGAACGAAAACGGCCCGCCCGCGGCAACCAGGTGGATATCGACATCCGCCTGTCGCGCCTGGAAATCCGGCCAGCGCGGGATCAGCCAGCGCATCAGCAGCGTCGGCTCGCACGACAGTACCCACCGCCGGGCACGCTCAGCCTCGCTACGCAATTCCTGCGTGGCGCGACGCATCAGGCCGAGGCCGTCGTGAACGGCCTGCGCCAGCTTGCGTCCTGCATCGGTCAGGAATACGCGACGACTGCGCCGCAGAAAAAGCGCCACGCCGAGATCCTCCTCGAGCAGACGCACCGCGCGGCTGACCGCGCCGTGGGTCACGCACAGCTCGTCCGCCGCACGGCTGAAATTCTCGTGACGCGCCGCCGCCTCGAAACAGCGCAGCGCCATCAGCGACGGCAGGTTCGCACGGGTCGATTGTGAGTCAAACTCACGATCGTCGTCAGAAATCATCGTTTTTCCTGATGGAATACGGTGGCTACGATTGTGCCATCAAGACTCCGACCGAAAGGAAAAGCGATGACCGAATTGATAGTTGTAGTCACCATTACGTTGCTGGCCGTCATCAGCCCGGGCCCGGACTTCGCGATGGTCACGCGCAACAGCCTCATGCTGTCGCGCCGCGCCGGCGTGCTCACCGCGCTCGGAATCGGGCTGGGCGTCACGGTTCACGTGAGCTACACGCTGCTGGGCATCGGGCTGCTGATCCGTCAATCGCTGTGGCTCTTCAACGCCATCAAGCTGATCGGCGCGATCTACCTGGTCTACCTGGGCGTCAAGATGCTCATGGCCAAGGCCCACGCCAGACAACCCGACACGCCAGCGGCCCCGCTGTCCGATCTCGCCGCATTACGCACCGGTTTCCTGACCAACGCGCTGAACCCCAAAACCACGGTGTTCATCGTCAGCCTGTTCATGCAGGCCGTGCGGCCCGACACGCCGCTGATCGTACAGATCGGCTATGGCGCGTTCATCGCGGTCGCGCATGCCGGCTGGTTCAGCCTGGTGGCCGTCTGCTTTTCGGCGACGGCCGTCCGCGATCGCCTGCTGTCCTTGCGCCACTGGATCGACCGCACCTTCGGTTGCCTGCTCGTGGGATTCGGCGTCGCGCTCGCCATCGCGCGCGGCGGGCGCTGACCTGACCGCCGACCACGCGGCAACGTCAGAACGTGCGCGCGATCGTCCGGGCTTCGTCGAGCGCGCGACTGCGATCGATCTTCCCGTCCGGGCCGAACAACGTGCGCTCCACGACAATCCCGGTGAGGTCGGTCACGCCCACGAACTTGAGCCACGTTTCCATGTACGGACGCTGCAGGTCGAACGCGGCGGCCGGCGTCAACGAACCCGGCGCCTCATAGCTGAGCCCGCGCGCATACACGACCGCCGCCTTCTTGCCGGCCAGCTTGCCGCTGAAACCCGTGCCGTCGAACGTGAACAGCACGTCTTTCTGCGAGATCACGTCGATCAGGTGCTTGAGCTTGTACGGAATGCTGAAATTCCACAGCGGCACGCCGAACAGGAACTTGTCCGCTTCGTGGAACGGCGCCGCGAGCCGTTCGATCTGCTGCCACGCCGCCGCCTGTTCCGGCGTCAGCGCCGTGCCGCTCAGTCCGGCATACTTCGCGGCCAGCGCGGCCGCATCGAATTCGGGCAGCGTCACGTCCCAGATATCGAGTTTCTGGATGTCATGATCGGGATGCGCATGCCGGTACGCATCGAGAAATGCGTTGCACACGTCGATGGACGCCGAATATGCCTTGTTGGGGGAGCCTTCGATATAGAGCACGCGTGTCATGGAGCCAATCCTTGCGACAAGTGACGGCGACGCGCGGGATGCGCGATCGCCCACTGCGACTCGCAGCGTATCGGGTCGGCTTATAATCCGGAAACGATATTAATTGATCGAATTAACCTGGATTGATGATCAATGAATCCTCCCCTCGACACGGCATTGCTTCATACGTTTGTTGCGGTCGCCGACATACGAAGCTTTACCGGTGCCGGTCATCGGCTGAACCTCAGCCAGTCCGCGGTCAGCGCGCAGATCGTTCGGCTCGAGGAGCAGGTCGGCCGCGCCCTGTTCGTCCGCAATACGCGCAGCGTCACGCCCACCGCGCATGGCGAGACACTGCTCGGCTATGCACGCGCGATGCTCAACCTGAGCGAGGAAGCGCGGGCGAAACTGGGAAAAGGCGACGCCGTCGACATCAAGTTGCGGATCGGCGTGTCGGAGGATGTCGCGGAAGGCTGGCTGCCGGACGTGATGCGACGCCATGGCGCCGCGCGGCGCGGCCTGCGGATGGATCTGGTGGTCGACATCGGCGACAGCTTGTTCCAACGGTACGCAAACGGCGAGTTCGATCTCGTGATCGGCAGCCGGTGCTCGCATGCCGGCCAGGGCGCGACGTTGTGGCAGGAGCCGCTGGCCTGGGCGTTTGCGCGCCACGAGCCGCTTCCGGAAGGCGACGTGCCGCTCGCATGTTTCCCCGATCCGTGCCCTTACCGCGGCGCCGCGATCAAGGCACTCGCGCTGGCCGGCATGGACTACCGGATCGCGTGCGAAAGCCCGAGCGTGACCGGCATCCGGGCCTTCGCGCGAGCGGGTGTCGCGATCGCCCCGGTGCCGCGCAGCGCGATCGACGACACGCTCCGCGAGCTGGGCGTGGCCGAGGGTTTGCCGCCACTGCCGGACATGGCATTCGTGATGATGCATGAAGCCCGGATGCCGGCCGCCGCCGAATTCGCCGCGACGATCCTGGACGAGACGACCGCCCGCACGGGCGCCGGCAAACGCGACCGGGCGTCGTGAGTGGCGCGATCTTTACCCTGCTTCTTCAATCGCAGGTGGATTACGCTCAGATCACCTCGAAGCGCAACCCGGCATGGCGAACCAGGCGCTCGATATAGCGCTCGTCGAACATCGTCGCGGGCGTCCAGAAGCCGCCGCCGCGCCCGCGCTTGACACCGTCGGCGCTGCCATCCAGCGCGAGGCTGAGGGCCGCCTGCCCGAGCATCTTGCCGGTCGACCCGTAACCCGGATCGCGATCGCCGGTGACTTTCACGCGCAAGATCCGCCCGTCGTCGGCCCGACCGAAGAAACGCAAGTCGTAGCGGCCGGCCCGCTGGGCCTCGACGCTCGGTCCCTCGCCGGGCTTCGGCAGCAGGAAGCGCTCCATCAGGCTACGCACCGGCTTGACGAGGATGCCCACCATGAACGCGCCGAGTCCCGCGACCATCGTCAGCGCGGTCAGGCGGCCCCTGAGGCCCGCGCCCGTCATCACGGCTTCGTCATAGGTGAAGCGGCTGCCGTACGCATTGCCGGCCAGCGCATTGGAGCGATGCACGACGCGCTCGTTGATCGCCGCCATCACGAACGGGGCGATCCACGCATCGCAATCGCGATCGAATTCGGCGGACCGAACCGCATGCTGCCGCGCCGTAAAGCCATGCCCTTTCGGGCACAGCGAATAAGGATCGAGCAATTCGCGGCGCAACGCGGGATCGGCCGCCGCTTCCCGCACGACGTTGATCACGCTCGCCACGGTGCCGCCCGACGCGCCGCCCTTCAGCGTGCGGACGCGCATCTTCACCTGCCCGGCCGGCATGCCCCACTGCCGCCGCGCGTGTTGCTGCAGGAAGAAAACGCCCATGTCCGACGGCACCGAATCGAAGCCGCAGCAATGCACGATGCGCGCGCCCGATTGCCGGGCCGCGGGCTCGTACCGGTCGATCATCCGCCTGATCCACTGCGTCTCGCCGGTGAGGTCGCAGTAGTCGGTGCCGGTTTGCGCACAGACCCTGACGAGCGGTTCCCCGTAAAGGGCGTACGGCCCGACGGTCGACACGACCACCCGCGTTTGCGCGCACAGCGCCCGAAGCTGCGCTTCGTCGGCCGCGTCCGCAACGATGATCGGCACCGACTGCCCGGCCGCGCCGAGCGCCTCCCTGACTTGCCTGAGCTTCGCCTCCGAGCGGCCGGCGATCGCCCAGCGCAGCGTCTCGCCGGCGTCCGGCAGGTAGTCGGACAGATAGCGGGACAGGATCTGCCCGACAAAACTGGTGGCGCCAAATACGACGAGATCGTAGGCGGGTTGCTGCATGAGTGGCTCCTCCGGTGCGTGCGCGCGCGTCGCGCATCCCTATCGTCAGCGTGGCATTCCGGGGGCATCGAAGGTTTTCAGGGGCGTCTGTAGGTTCAGGACCCGTTGCGCATCCTTGACCACGTCGAGCCGCATGACCGTCGACGCACCGAGCCCGACCTGCGTCAATCGCCGGTCCATGCTCGTCGCCTCTCGTCGATGATCGACCGTGGCAGTCGACACCCGACGCCGCTGATTCACTGTCGTCAGCAAGCACTCTAAGCTTTAAGTCGACTTCAAGGTCAAGGCCCGGAATAGAGGAACACGTCGGACTTCGTTCGTGCGGCGCTCCGGCGCTCGGCGCCGCGCCGGGCGATCATGCGGCCGTCGTGCGAAAGCCGCTACCAAAGTTCGCGCAGAAACCCGGGAACGGCTTCCCCGATCGACGCAAGATACGCCGCCATCGCACCGGCCACCTTGCGCACGGCGGGGCGAGCCGTCATCCGTTCGCGCCACGCGAGCAGGTTCGGCGTGTCGTCGGTCATCGGCGCGCCCTTGCGTGCGCCGAACAATTGCGCCATGTAGAACGCGATGTCGGCATAGGAGTAGGCGCCGGCCAGAAAATCCCGATCCGCGAGCACGCGCTCCATGCGTCGATAGTATTGCGCCGCCTCGGCACGCGCGGCCTGCGCCGCCGGGTCGTCCGGCGTGCGCTCGAGCCCCATCAGCCGGACGACGTGCGGGAAATAGACTTCGTCGCTGCCGTGTTCGAGCTGACGCGCCACGGCGCGCGCCGCCGGTTGCGCGGGCCACAACGCGGGCTGCGGCTTCAGGTCCTCGAGATACTCGAAGATTTGCGTGGAATCGAAGATCTCCAGATTGCCGTCGATCAGCACGGGCACCTGGCGCTTCGGGTTGATACGCAAGACGTCCGGATGCTTCGGTTCGTAGCCGCGCTGTTGACTGAACGGCACCATCACCCGCTCGAAATCGATGCCTTTCTCGTGCGCCGCAATCTCGACCTTGGCGCCGAACATGCTCAGCGGTCCTGAAATGATCTTCATGGTTCGTCTCCGCTACAGTGGAACGGGTTCAGTGATGCGACGAAGCATATGCTTGAAAACATGACATCCAGTGTCAGGTATTTGAGGTAACGTGTCGCGTATGAAAGCGAGCCGCCTGTTGTCGATCATGATGATGCTGCAAGCGCGCGGCCGAATGACCGCGCCGGCGCTTGCCGAAGCGCTGGAAGTGTCCGAGCGCACGATCCTGCGCGATATCGACCAGCTCTCGACGGCCGGTGTGCCGATCTGGGGCGAGCGCGGCCGCAACGGCGGATTTCAATTGCGCGACGGCTGGCGCACCGATCTGACGGGGCTCACCGAACACGAAGCGCGCGCGCTGATCCTCGCGGGCTTGCCCGGGCCGGCGAGTGAACTGGGGCTCGACGGCATGGCGGCTTCCGCGCGGCTGAAGATGATCGCCAGCCTGCCGCCGGCCTCGCGCGAGCAGGCCGATCGCGTCGCGAGCCGGCTGCACGTCGACACCGTGGACTGGTACCGCGCGCAGGAAACGCCCGCGTTCCTGCGTGAAGCCGCCGATGCGGTGTGGGGTGCGTATTGCATCGACGTGACGTACCAGAGCTGGCGCGGTGTGTCCCGCCGCGCGCTCGAACCGCTCGGCCTCGTGCTCAAGGGCGGGGCCTGGTATCTGATCGCGAGGGTAGTCGGCAAACCCGCCGCGCTCACTTTCCGGCTCGCGAACATCCGCGAATTCAACACGACGCGCCGCCGTTTCAGGCGCCCCGCGCGATTCGACCTGGCCGCGCACTGGCGTGACGCGATGAACCGGGTCGAAGCCGATCTCCACCGGCTCACCGCCCATGTCGCCCTATCGCCGCGCGGCGCAACCTGGCTGGCCAATGCGCGGATCGAGGCCGCGCCGGCCGGGCATGAGGCCGGCAACGCGGACATACCGCCGGGATGGAACGCATTCCTGATGCCCATCGAATCGATCGAGCACGGCGCGCGCAAGTTGCTGGGCTTCGGCGCGCACGTGAAGATCCTCGGGCCGCAGGCGCTCAAGGACCGGTTCCTCGACGAGTTGTCGCAGCTGAACGCGCTGTATCGATCCGTCGGCGATTGAAGCGGCGCCCTCAGATCTCGTCGGAGAACGCGTCGAGAAAGCGTTGCAACCGCTCGCGACGAACGTTCGCCATGCGCGTACCGGTGACGGTCTGGAAACCGGTTGCCAGCTTCAGCAGCTTCGTGCGGAAGTGGTCGATCGCGAATCGCGTGTCGTCGAGCGCCCGATTCGCGGCATGCGGATCGGCCGGGTCATACAACGCGCTGCCCATCCGGCCCGCGACATAAAAGCAGCGCGCGACGCCCACCATGCCGATCGCATCGAGCCGGTCGGCATCCTGCAGCACCTTGGCTTCCAGTGTCCTCGGCGCGATACGGGCAGAGTAACTGTGCGCTTCGACCGCGTGCGCGACGGCGTCGATCTTCGCATCCGGCCAGCCAAGCGACTTCAGCACCCGCCGCGCCTTTTCCGCCGACAGCCGCGACGCCTGTGCGCGCAACGGGGAATCTTTCTCGACCGCGACGCAGTCGTGCAACAGCGTTGCCGCACACAGCACTTCGGCGTCGCCGCCCTCCTCGGCATGAATCGCGGCGGCATTCTTCCACACGCGCTGCAGATGCGACGTGTCGTGGGCGCCGTCGCCATGAGCGTCGGGCCACTGAGCGAGCAAGGTATGAGCCAGATCCTGAAAGGGGGCGAACGCAGAAGTCGTCACGGGCGCGGAGGGTCGAAGAGGGGACGCCGATTATCCCCCATGCTCGGCACGTTCACGACCCGACGTCGAATCCTGTTGCCTCGCCGCCCGCGCATCAGGCAAACGACTGCCTCCATCGGCAACGGCCGGCACGCGTACCGCTTCGGCCATGCATTACCCGGCAACGCGCAGTGTGGCGCTCACGGCGATACCGCCACACGATCCCGCCTCACGCGACGGCCTCGTCGCGCAGACGGAATTGCGCGACCGCCGCGCTCAGCCGCGAACCCTGTTCATCGAGCGACAGCGCCGCGGCGGCGGCCTCCTCGACCAGCGCCGCATTGCGCTGCATCGTCTGCTCCATCTGGATGACCGCGGCGTTCACCTGCTCGATCCCCGCCGACTGCTCTTCGAACGCATTGCTGGTCTCCCCCATGATCGCGTTGACACGCTCGACCGCGGCGACGAGCTCGCTCATCGCCGAGCCGGCCAGCGTGACGAGGCCGCTGCCGTCTTCGACCCGCCGCGCGGCACTGCCGATCAGGTCGCGAATTTCCTTCGCCGCCGACGCGCAGCGCTGCGCGAGCCCGCGCACCTCCGTCGCGACGACCGCGAACCCGCGCCCCTGCTCGCCCGCGCGCGCGGCTTCGACCGCCGCGTTCAACGCGAGGATGTTGGTCTGGAACGCGATGCTTTCGATCGTGCCGACGATGCCGGAAATCCGCGCGGAGCTGGTCGAAATCGCGGACATCGTCTCGACGACGCGCTGCATCGCCTCGCCGCCACGCGACGCGATGCCGGCCGCCCCTTCGACGTAAGTCCGCGCATCGCGTGCGTTGTCCGCGTTCTGGCGCACGGCCGCCGTCAGTTGTTCGACGCTCGCGGCCGCCTGCTGCAGCGACACGGCCTGCTGCTCGGTGCGCGCGGACAGGTCGACGTTGCCGCTCGCGATCGTGCGGACGTCGCCGACGATCGTCTCGGTGCTCGCGCGCACCTGGTTCACGGTGTCGACCAGACCGTCCTGCATCCGCTTCAGCGCATTCAGCAGGTAGGCCATTTCGTTTTCGCCCGCGACGACGACGGTGCCCGTCAGGTCGCCTTTCGAAATTTTCTCGAACTGGCCGACCGCGAGATGGATCGGTTCGATGATCGCCTTCGCGAGCAGGCGTTGCGCGAAAAAGCCGACGACGAGGGCCAGCCCGGCGACCGCCGCCATCCCCCACACGATCCGGTGGAAACGCACGCCGGCCGCCTCGTAGCGGGCCTTCTGGCGCGCGACCTGGAACGATTCGAGCGCGTCGATCGCGTCCTGGTAGGCGGCGAACAGCGTCGGCGGCGCGGTGCGCTGCGTGTCGAGGAAGTTGAACGCGTCGTCGCCGTCGAGCTGCGACAGCGCTTTCAGGAACACTCGATCGAGCAGCGCGCGCCGGCGGCTCTGCAGCGCGTCGAACAATGCCTGCTCGTTCGCGTCGCGCGCATGCAGGCGCGTGTACGCCTCCAGTTCGTCATTGCTCTGCTTGAGGAGCGTGTGAAGCTGCGCGGTGCCCTCCTTGCCCGATTGACCCGCGCTGACGATCTGCGCCACGTCGCTCATGCGTTCGCGCAACACGAGCATCCGCTCGGAGCTGGTCTTCAGGTGCAGCAGCGAAGCGGTGTCGTCGCGGTACATCGCCTCGAGCGAATCGTTGCCCATATAAAGGGCCGCGATACAGGCGCCGACCACCAGCACGAGCAGCACGGTATAACCGGCGATGGTCGCGACGAGTCCACCGCGGATGGTGAGTTGTTTTCGCATGACGTTCCCTTGCGCGGGCCGGGTGCGGGCCGCGGCGGATGTGGATTCCGGATCACGAACGACGAGCGCCGCGTCACGGCTCGTGAGCACGCGGCGCGGGGCTACGAACCGGATAACGGCATGGGGAACGGGAAGGTTTTACCTGGACGCGACATGAATCTTGACGATTGCGACAGACTAGGCAGCAAAAATTGCGGCTATTCCCCGCCGGCGAGCCTTGCGCGGATCTCGTCGGCCGACAGGTCGCGCCGATGCGTGGCGATCTGCCAGAGGTTTCCCCACGGATCCTTCACCATCGCGCGCCGGTCGCCGTACGGCATGTCGGCGGGCGCTTCCAGCGAGATCGCGTGCGCCGCGACCGCTCGCCGATGGATCGCGTCGGTATCCTCGACGTACACGTACAGGAACGCCGGCATCGGATCGCGCAGACCGTCGCCGCCGCTGATCATCACGACCGAATCGCCGATGCGGATGTCGGCCGGCAAGCCGGCACGGTATTCGCCGCGGGCGTCGAACACCGTCCGGACGAATGCGATCAGGTTTTCCGGATCCGGTACGACGATCCGTGGCGTGACGGTATGCCATCCGCCGGGCTGGAATGTGGCCATGGTGCGCAACCTCCGATGCGTGCGTCAGCGGTATTGTCCTCCGCGCACCGGCAGCCTGCAAAGGAATCCGAAGGGTTGATCAGATACCGTCCGCCCCCTTCTCCGCTCGTCAAAGGCCGACGTTCGAATCCAGCCACCGCGGTTCATACGCGCCCAACGCGCGTGCCGGATGGAACCACGCGAGCGGCGCCCCCTCGATCCGCAACGGCGGGAGCAGCCGTGTTGCGGGGCCCCACGACGTCGCTTCGACGTGATTCGCGCGATCGTGCTCCGTCTCGGGAACCAACGCAACCACGTCGCTCATCGGCTCGGAACGCAGCTGCAACACGGCCGACGTACGCGCCAGCGAAGCGCGAACCTCGGTGCCCGCACCGTCCTTCAGTCGCGCCGTCAGGCCGCGTACGGCCGCCGCCGCCATCAGGTAACCCGTCGCATGGTCGATCGCCTGGACGGGCAGATTCACCGGCGCGTCGCTTCCCGCCGCGCGCATGCCAGCGTCGGCGATTCCCGTGCTCATCTGGATAAGGCTGTCGAAGCCGCGCCGGCAACGCCAGGCGCCACTCCAGCCGTATGCATCGAGCGATACGTCGACGAGCGCGGGATTGAGCTCGCGCCGTCGCGCGGCATCGAGACCAAGACGCGCGAGCGCGTCGGAGCGGTAGCCGTGGACGACGATATCCGCGCCGCGCAGCAGCCGCTTGAGCGTAGCGAGATCCGCGGGCTGCTTCAGGTCAAGCCGGGCGCAGCGCTTGCCCAGAACGACGTCGGGCACCGTGCCCGGCTCTTCCCAGCCATACGGATCGATGCGCAGCACGTCGGCGCCGAGCCCTGCCAGAAATCGCGTCGCGACGGGACCGGCGAGAATGCGCGTCAGGTCGAGCACGCGAATGCCGCGCAACGGCCGGTCTCGCGCCGGCTGCCAGTCGCGCGACGCTACCGCCTGCGTGGCGTGAACGTGCAGCAACGGTTCGGCAGCAACGGCCTTGCCTTGCGGATGCGCGGCCCATTCCTCCCGCGAGTACATCACCGCCGCGCAACCGCCGCGCCCGACGATCGCGTCTTCGAGCGCCTCGGCGTCCCAGCGGCCGACCGCCCGGGCAACTGCCTGTGCATCCGCCGCGCAGCCGAGCACCGTCAACGCGGCTTGCCGGTGATGCGGTGCGTTGGTGTGCAGACGGATCCAGCGATCGCGCGCCCGATAGTTGCCGGCCACCGGATCCCACTGAGGCGGCAGCGTCCATCCCGACGGGCGCAGCGACGTGCCGAACCACAGCGACGCCATGCGCCGGTCGACGTGAACGGCCGGCGATGTGCCGGTCGATTCGCACACCAGTTCGGCAACGGCCGCACCTGCCGCGCCAATCGCCGCACTGGCCAGGTCGGTCACGCGAAACGCGGACGGCAGTTCGCCCGACCCGCTGAAGCGGCAACGCTCGAGAAAGTGCGGCGCGCCGCCCAGCGCGGCCCAGAGTGCCTGCAGATGGTGCGATATCGGCCCCTCGCCGGCCGTCGTCGCAACACGGGAAATTTGATCGGCACGCATGTTCGTCTCGAATCGTTTCGGTGACGCAACGATCGGCTCGCTCGCATTTGTTGTCAACGTTGATTATCCTGATCAACCTGTCGAACGATTCGAGCCTGATGCCATGTCGCCCTACCTGAATTCGATCGAAGCGGCCGCAAAGCTGGGCGTCTCGCGGCAGACGCTTTACGCCTACGTCAGCCGCGGCCTGCTGCGCGCGGAGCCCTCGGGCAATCCGCGCGAAAGCCGCTACTTCGCGGCGGACGTCGACCGGCTCGCGGCCGAACGTGCGCGCGGCCGCAAACCGAAGGAAGTCGCGAAAGCCGCGCTGAACTGGGGGGCGCCCGTGCTCGAATCGAGCATCACGTTGATCGAGGGCGGCCAGCTTTTCTATCGCGGCGCGAACGCGCTCGATCTCGCCGGCCACGCGAGTCTCGAGGAAGTCGCCGCGCTGCTCTGGCAATGCGACCAGCGCACCGCGTTCGGTCCTCGCGTTCCCCGCGCACCCGCGGTGTTGCGCACCCTCTTCAAGCACTACGGCGATCAACGCGCGGAGCAAGCGCTCCTGCCGCTGTTCGCCGTCGCCACCGACGACGCACCGACGGCGGTGTGGCAGCAAGCGGCCGACAGCCGGGCGCAGGGTTGCGGCGATCTGGTACGGATCCTCGCCGCGTGCCTGTTGCGCACCGGGTTCGATGCGGCGCCCGTTCACGTGCAATGCGCGCGCGCATGGGGCGTGGGGCCGGCGGGCGCGGAACTCATCCGGATCGCGCTCGTCCTGTGCGCGGATCACGAACTCAACGCATCGAGTTTCACGGGCCGATGCGTGGCATCGACGAATGCGAGCCTGCGAGCGGTCGTGATCGGCGGCCTCGCCGCTCTGTCCGGCGGGCGGCACGGCGCCACCACCGCGCGGGTCGAGGCGATGTGGGATGAAATCGGCAACCGGGACGTCGCGCGCACGATGCGCGAGCGCCTGCACCGCGGTGACGACCTGCCGGGGTTCGGACATTCGCTGTATCCGGGTGGCGACGTGCGGGCGGCGGCTCTATTGTCGCGCATGCTGCCGCGCCATCCGCAATGGAAAACGATGATCGAGGCGGGCAGTTCGCTGGTTGGCCAGAAGCCTTCGGTGGATTTCGCGCTCGTCGCGCTACGCCGGCATTTGCGGCTGCCTGTCGGCGCCGCGTTCGGCCTGTTCGCGCTGGGCCGTTCGATCGGCTGGATCGCGCACGGGCTCGAACAGCGCGAACATCCCGACCTGATCAGGCCTCGCGCGGTTTATACGGGAGTGCGGTCAAGCGAAACGCATGCCGGCTCGGGTCCGCTTCGATCGCGCGGGCGGCCGGAAAAGCGCACCGTGTCGCGGCAAGGGGCGCCGGAAAACGACATCCTTGCCACGTTTTTCAGCGCGCGATAGCGGAGCGTGTGACGCGGGCGTGGCGTGCCATGACATGCGCAAACCCGCACTCTTCGCGGGAGCGGTCGCCGGCGCCGGACCATGACAAACCGACCTCGAAGCGGAGGATGGTTCGACGACCTTCTGTCAAAATATCAGCCCGATCCTTCTGACCAATCGCGGAATGGAACTCAGACAACTGCGCTATTTTCTCAGCGTCGTGGAACACGGAAGCATGGGCAAGGCAGCGCTGGAGCTCGGCGTGGTGACCTCGGCATTGAGTCAGCAGATCAGCCGCCTCGAAGGCGAGCTGTCCACGCGTCTGCTGCAACGCACCTCGGCGGGCGTCGTCCCGACCGACGCAGGTTTGGCGTTCTGGCGTCAGGCGCAACTCGCGCTGCGTCACATCGACGATGCCGCGCTAGCTGCACGCTCAGCCCGTCTGTCGGGCCACGTCAGCGTCGGCATGGCGCCGAGCACGGCGAGCGTGATGGGTGTCGCGTTCATGCAGGCCATGCGCGCGCGCTATCCCGATGTCCGGTTGCACATGGTCGAAAGTCTCTCCGGCTATCTGGCGTCCATGTTGAGCGCGCGTCAGATCGACCTCGCGGTGCTGTTCCGCGAGGAGTCCGCGCAACGCTGGAGCGTGCTGCCGCTGCTGGACGAGCGGCTGTTCCTGATCGGCGCGGGCGATCTCGATGGCATGCCGACGAGCGCATACGTCCGGCTCAAGCATCTCGGCAGGCTTCCGCTGATTCTCCCCAGCGGCACGCACGGGCTGCGTTCGCTGCTGCTGTCCGCATTCAGGCGCGCCGAGTACGAGCCGAACATCGTCGCCGAAGTCGACGGCCTCGCGCTCCTGATGGACTTCGTCCGCGCCGGCATCGGCGCGACGATACAGCCGGGCGCGGCGCTCGCAAGGCCCGAGAACGTGATACTCACGAGCGTGCCCGTCGCCGAGAAATACGCCACGCGGCCCAACATGCTCGCCAGCATCTCCGATGACGAACTGTCTCCCGCCGGTCTCGCCGCGCGCGTGGTGCTCGCCGATGTCGCCCGTCAACTGGTGCGGGAAGGCCGTTGGCCCGGCGCACGGCTGCGGGAACCTCAGCCTTCACGAAAAGTGAACACCCGTTGACGGCTGGCTGGTAGCGGCGCGTGCACGAGGCCTTTACGATTTGCCCAAAAGGAGGCAAGTCTGATGGTCGATGTGCTCGTAATCGGAGGAGGCAATGCCGCGCTGTGTGCCGCATTGATGGCGCGCGAAGCGGGCGCCTCGGTCCTGCTTCTCGAATCCGCGCCGCGCGCATGGCGCGGCGGCAACTCGCAACACACGCGCAATCTGCGCTGCATGCACGATGCCCCCCAGGACGTTCTCGTCGATGCCTACCCGGAAGAGGAATTCTGGCAGGACCTGTTGAAAGTCACGGGCGGCATCACGAACGAGCATCTCGCGCGGCTGACGATCCGCGCGTCGTCGTCGTGCCGGCCGTGGATGCGGAAGCACGGCGTGCGGTTCCAGCCGCCGCTGTCCGGTGCGCTGCACGTGGCCCGCACCAATGCGTTCTTCATGGGTGGCGGCAAGGCGCTCGTCAACGCGTATTACCGCAGCGCCGAAGCGCTCGGCGTCGATATCCGCTATGAAACGCCCGTCGATTCGCTCGAACTCGACGGCAGCCGCTTCATCGCGGCGCGCAGCGGCAGCCAGCGCTTCGAGGCACGCGCCTGCGTGCTGGCGGCCGGCGGTTTCGAATCCAATCGCGAATGGCTGCGCGAAGCGTGGGGGCAAAACGCGCGCGGCGAATGGCCCGCCGACAACTTCCTGATTCGCGGCACGCGCTTCAACCAGGGCGTGCTCATCAAGCATATGGCCGACGCCGGTGCCGACATGATCGGCGACCCGTCGCAGTCGCATTGCGTCGCGATCGATGCACGCGCTCCGCTGTATGACGGCGGCATCTGTACGCGCATCGACTGCGTGTCGCTGGGCGTCGTGGTGAATCGCGACGCCCAGCGCTTCTACGACGAAGGCGAGGATTTCTGGCCGAAGCGCTATGCAATCTGGGGACGGCTCGTTGCGCATCAGCCGGGGCAGATCGGCTATTCGATCATCGATTCGAAAGCCATCGGCCGCTTCATGCCGCCGGTGTTTCCGGGCGAAAAGGCCGACACGCTGCCGGAACTCGCGCGCAAGCTCGGGCTGCCGGAAGCACGCTTCATGGAAACGCTCACGCGCTATAACGATGCGTGCCGCGACGGCACCTTCGATCACACCGCACTCGACGACTGCCACACCGAACGGCTCGCGCCACCCAAGACGCATTGGGCGCGCCGCATCGAGACGCCGCCGTTCTACGGTTATGCGCTGCGGCCGGGCATCACGTTCACGTACCTCGGACTGAAGACCAACGACCACGCGCAGGTTCACTTCGGCGGCACCGCCAGCGAGAACCTGTTCGTGGCCGGCGAAATGATGGCCGGCAACGTGCTCGGCAAGGGCTATACAGCGGGCGTCGGCATGTCGATCGGCACGGCCTTCGGGCGCATTGCCGGGACGCAGGCCGCGCGCGCCGCACTCAAAACAACGGAGGCAACCCGTGCAGCAGTCTGACCCGCTCGCGCCCGAACACACGCGCACGGCCTTTTCGGTCGAGACGAAAAAAACGCCACGCGACAGCACGGCGCGCGTGATTCCCATTGTGCCGATGAGCGCCGGCGAAACCGAAGTCGCCCGGCAGATGCAGATCTGCAACGCCTGCCGCTACTGCGAGGGCTTCTGTGCCGTGTTCCCGGCCATGACGCGCCGCCTGGAATTCGGCAAGGCGGACGTCAACTATCTGGCGAATCTCTGCCACAACTGCGGTGCGTGCTATCACGCGTGCCAATATGCGCCGCCGCACGAGTTCGGCGTGAACGTGCCGAAAGCGATGGCCGAAGTCCGGCTCGAAACCTACACCGAATACGCGTTTCCCGCGTCGTTCGGCGCGCTGTACAACCGCAACGGCCTGACCCTGTCGGTCGCACTGGCGGCCGGACTCGCGCTGTTTCTGCTGCTCGGTACGGCATTGCACGGCGGCTTGCCCGGCGATGTCGCGCCCGCGAGCTTCTACGCGATCTTTCCGCACAACCTGCTCGCGGCGATGTTCGGCATCGTTTTCCTGTTCGCCATGCTCGCGCTCGGTATCGGCGTCACGCGCTTCTGGCGCGACGTGTCGGCAGGAACGGCGAGCGCGAGCGCGCCGGCCGTCGCGGAAGCGGCCCGGAACGCGCTGACGCTCAAGTACCTGGACGGCGGCCATGGCGACGGCTGCAACGAGGAGAACGATACGTTCACGCTGGCGCGGCGCCGGTTCCATCACCTGACGTTCTACGGCTTCATGCTGTGCTTCGCGGCGACCGCCGTCGCGACGCTCTATCACTACGCGTTCGGGCTGGAAGCGCCGTATCCGTTTCTGAGCGTGCCGGTGCTGCTGGGAACCGCGGGCGGCATCGGACTGATCGCCGGACCGGCGGGACTGCTGTGGCTGAACCTGAAACGCGCTCCGGCGCGCGGCGACGCCCGTCAGCGTCCGATGGACCGCGGCTTCATCGCGCTCCTGCTTCTGACGAGCACGTCCGGTCTCGCGCTGCTCGCACTCCGCACGACCTCGGCGATGCCGTCGCTGCTCGCGATTCATCTCGGCATCGTGATGGCGCTGTTCGCCACGCTGCCTTACGGCAAGTTCGCGCACGGCATCTTCCGTTCGGCGGCGCTGCTCAAATCGTCGATCGAGAAGCGTCAACGCAGCACACTGAGCCTCGGTTCGGATTAGCCAGTCACCCGGGCGCCCGTTGGGCGCCCATCACTACAGACAAGAAGCAGGAGACGCAATGAACCGTACCGAACCGATCGCCGCGACACCCGGCGTTTCGCCCACGACAAGGGCCGCCGCCGTGTTGCGTGTGACGAGCGGCAATTTCATCGAACAGTTCGATTTCTTTCTGTTCGGCTTCTACGCGACGTCGATCTCGAAGATCTTCTTCCCGTCCACCAGCGAGTTCGCGTCGCTGATGCTCACCTTCGCGGTGTTCGGCGCGGGCTTTCTGATGCGTCCGCTCGGTGCGATCTTTCTCGGCGCGTACATCGACAAGGTCGGACGGCGCACCGGGCTGATCGTTACGCTGTCGATCATGGCGAGCGGCACCATTCTGATCGCCTGCGTGCCCGGGTACGCGACCATCGGCCTGCTCGCGCCGGCGCTCGTGCTGCTCGGGCGTCTGTTGCAGGGCTTTTCGGCAGGCGCCGAACTCGGCGGCGTATCCGTCTATCTCGCGGAAATGGCGACGCCCGGCAACAAAGGGTTCTACACGAGCTGGCAGTCGGCGAGCCAGCAGGTGGCCATCGTCGTGGCGGCGGCCATCGGTTACAGCCTGAACGCGTGGTTGTCCGCACAGCAAATCGCCGCATGGGGCTGGCGCGTGCCGTTCTTTATCGGTTGCGCGATCGTGCCGTTCCTGTTCGTGTTGCGCCGCTCGCTGCAGGAGACCGCGGCGTTCGAAGCGCGGCGGCATCATCCGCAGGCACGCGACATTTTCGCGATGCTGCTCGCCAACTGGCGCACCGTGATCGGCGGCATGCTGCTGACCGCCATGACCACCACCACCTTCTATCTCATCACGGTCTATACGCCGACCTTCGGCAAGTCGGTACTGAAGCTGTCCACCTCCGACAGCTTGATGGTGACGCTGCTCGTGGCTGCATCGAATTTCATCTGGCTTCCGATCGGCGGCACGATCTCCGACCGCATCGGCCGCAAGCCGGTGCTGCTCGCCATTTCCGTGCTGGCGATCCTCACGGCTTATCCGGCGTTGTCCTGGCTTGCCGATGCGCCGAGCTTTGCGCGCATGCTGATCGTGCTGCTGTGGTTCTCGTTCTTCTTCGGCATGTATAACGGCGCGATGGTCGCCGCGCTCACCGAAGTGATGCCGGTCGAAGTGCGCGTCGCGGGTTTCTCGCTGGCGTTCAGTCTCGCGACGGCGCTGTTCGGCGGCGCTACGCCGGCGGTATCGACGTATCTGATTCAGGTCCTGCACGACAAGGCCGCACCCGGCTACTGGCTGAGCTTCGCCGCGCTCTGCGGCTTGTGCGCGACGCTCGGGCTGTACCGTCGCCGCGCGGACGGCAACGCGTCGGCGGCATCGTCGGCCTGACAGCGATTGCATCGGCGCGTGCCGGTCACCCCGGCTTCGCGCCGGGCTTTCGTTTTTCCAGCGGCGGCAAGAACGGGCGACGCGCGCCCGCTTGCCGTTGGAGCGGCATGTCCGGGCGCGGGCAAGCCGGTGTGATACAGGTTGCTTCAGCCGCCGTTGGGAAACACGCCCCTGCTCATCGCATCGAGCTGGCGCACGATCTCCGCGCGCAGTTCGGCCGATACCTCGACGCTGTCCAGCAATTCCGAAATCCACAGCCCGTCGGCCGCGAGCCGGCAGATCATCAGTGTCGCAGCCTGCTCGAGCGGCACCGGATCGGGCCGCGTCCATTCGCGCATCGGCACCGACCATCGTTCGCGCGTGTCCTGCTCGGTAATCATCGACGCGACCAGCACGCGCAGCACGTCGGTACTCGCGGCCGGATTGGCCGCATCGAGCACCGCATGCAGATAAGCGCGCGCCGCCGCGCCGTCGCCGCTCGGATCCGCCGCCATGCGCGCGTCCATCTGCGCGCCGAACCGCGCGGTCGCCTGGCCGAACAACGCATCGAGCAGCCCCTGCTTGTTCGCGAAGTGATATTGCAACGCGCCTTTCGTCACGCCGGCACGCTCGGCCACCGCATCGAGCGTCAACGCGGCCACGCCGTGATGTGTCGCGATTTCCGATGCGGCCGCCAGCAATTGCGCGCGCACCTGATCCGGCGCTTTTTTTCGCCGCACGCCGGCGGCGACGGCGGCGGGCGCTGACGATCCTTCAGACGCCCGCACACCGGCCGTTCCAGCCGGTTCGACGGGCGCGGACACATCGTGCGGCGCGGGTTCGAGACGTTTTTTCATGGTGCGGATGGTAGCACCCGGGTGTCTCGATATAAACATTCCGGCTGGATGGTATGATCCGTCGCATGAACAAAACCGCCCCCTCTTCCTGGTCCGCGCTCGACACCGCGATCGCCCGTGGACGCGATGCGCTCGCGCGCCTTCAGCAGCCCGACGGCAGCTGGTGTTTCGAACTCGAATCCGACGCGACGATCACCGCGGAATACATCCTGATGATGCATTTCATGGACAAGATCGACGACGACCGCCAGGAGAGGATGGCGCGTTACCTGCGCGCGAACCAGCGGCTCGACACGCATGGCGCCTGGGCACTGTACGTCGACGGCGCGCCGGACGTGTCGTGCAGCGTGAAGGCGTATTTCGCGCTGAAGGCGGCCGGCGACAGCGAACACGCACCGCACATGATCCGTGCGCGCGAGGCAATCCTGACGCTCGGCGGCGCGGCGCGCGCGAACGTGTTCACGCGCATCCTGCTCGCGACGTTCGGCCAGGTGCCGTGGCGCGCGGCGCCGTTCATGCCGATCGAATTCGTGCTGTTCCCGAAGTGGGTGCCGATCTCGATGTACAAGGTCGCATACTGGGCGCGCACGACGATGGTGCCGCTGCTCGTGCTGTGCTCGCTGAAGGCCCGCGCGCGCAATCCGCGCAACATCTCGATCCGCGAGCTGTTCGTCACGCCGCCGGACGAGGAGCGCCGGTACTTCCCGCCCGCGAGCGGCATGCGCAAGGTATTCCTCGCGCTCGACCGCACGGTCCGCCATGTCGAGCCGCTGATGCCGAAGCGCCTGCGGCAGCGCGCGATCCGGCACGCGGAAGCCTGGTGCGCGGAACGGATGAACGGCGAGGACGGGCTCGGCGGCATCTTCCCGCCGATCGTGTACAGCTACCAGATGATGCAGGTGCTCGGCTACCCGGACGACCATCCGCTGCGGCGCGATTGCGAACACGCGCTGGAAAAGCTGCTGGTCACGCGGCCGGACGGCAGCATGTATTGCCAGCCGTGCCTGTCGCCGGTGTGGGACACCGCGTGGAGCACGATGGCGCTCGAACAGGCACGCGGCGTCGCCGTGCCGGACGCCGGCGAGACGGCGTCGGGCGCGCTGCGCGAACTCGACGCACGCATCGCACGCGCGTACGACTGGCTGGCCGAGCGTCAGGTCGACGACCTGCGCGGCGACTGGATCGAGAACGCGCCGGCCGATGTCGAACCGGGCGGCTGGGCATTCCAGTACGCGAACCCGTACTACCCCGACATCGACGACACGGCGGTCGTCACCGCGATGCTCGATCGCCGCGGCCGCACGCACCGCAACGCGGACGGCACGAACCCGCACGCGTCGCGCGTCGCACGCGCGCTCGACTGGATGCGCGGGCTGCAATCGCGCAACGGCGGCTTCGCGGCATTCGACGCCGACTGCGACCGCATGTACCTGAACGCGATCCCGTTCGCCGATCACGGCGCGCTGCTCGATCCGCCGACCGAGGACGTGTCGGGCCGCGTGCTGCTGTGCTTCGGCGTGACGAACCGCCCGGAAGAACGCGCGTCGCGCGCGCGCTGCATCGACTACGTGAAGCGCACGCAGCAACCCGACGGCAGCTGGTGGGGCCGCTGGGGCACGAACTACATCTACGGCACGTGGAGCGTGCTGGCCGGCCTCGCGCTCGCCGGCGAGGACAAGTCGCAGCCGTATATCGCACGCGCGATCGACTGGCTGCGCGCCCGGCAGCATGCGGACGGCGGCTGGGGCGAGACCAACGACAGCTATCTCGACCCGAAGCTGGGCGGCACGAACGGCGGCGAAAGCACGTCGAACTTCACCGCGTGGGCGCTGCTCGCGCAGATGGCGTTCGGCGACCACGAATCCGATTCGGTGAAACGCGGCATCGCGTACCTGCTGTCGGTGCAACAGGACGACGGCTTCTGGTGGCACCGCTCGCACAATGCGCCGGGTTTCCCGCGCATCTTCTACCTGAAGTATCACGGCTATACCGCGTACTTCCCGCTGTGGGCCCTCGCGCGTTACCGGCGGCTGGCGGGCGCCGCCGCCCCGGCTCGCGCCGCGGCGGAAGCCACCGACACGGCAATCGCTTGAACGATCACGCGCCGCGGTGCCCCGGGGTACCCGGCGCGGTCGTGACGGATCATCCTCCGCCCCGCTCCCGCATCCTGACGAACGCGTCGCGCAGATCCGCGCAGAACGCGTCGCCGACCATCGACAGCGGCTGCGACGCAGACGTCACCAGATAGAAGTGATCGGGCACGGCCGGCTCGAACGGCTTGACCGCCACGCGCCGGCCCGCGTACGCGGCCGTCACCGGATCGATCAGCGCGACGCCCGCGCCGTTCGCGACGAACGCGACGATCGTCTGCGACAGTTGCGCCTCGATCGACAGCACGCGCGGCACGCCGGCCTCGACGAACACGCGGTCGATCGCGCTGCGCGCCTCGAAGCTCGGCGGAAACGAGATGAACGATTCGTCGCGCAGGTCGGCCGGCTGCACGATGCGCTTGCGCGCGAGCCGGTGCCCGCGCGGCACGATGCAGCACATCGCGCTTTCCGCGAGCCGCTCGCCGCGCACGGCCGGATGCGGGACGGGTTCGGCGATCAGCCCGACATCGCACTGCCCTGACGCAACCTTGTCGACGACCGTGGATGCGCTGTGCGCGAGCAGCGTGACGTCGACGCCCGGATGCGCGTGCGAGAAACGCGTGACGAGCGCCGGCAGCAGGTCGAGCGCGACGGCCGGCGAGCCCGCCACGCGCAGCGTGCCGCGCCGCATCGCGCGGATCTGTTCGGCGGCCTGCGCGACGCGATCGAGCCCGACGAACGCGCGCTCGACCTCCTCGTACAGCACGCGCGCCTGCGCGGTCGGCGTGAACCGCCCCTGCTGCCGCTCGAACAACACGAAGCCGATCCGGTCCTCGAGATCGGCGATCAGCCGGCTCACGGCCGGCTGCGAGATATGGAGATCGCGTGCGGCGCGCGTGACGGTATGGCGCTGCATCACCGCACGGAACGCTTCGATCTGACGGATTCTCAGCGATGGCGTGGTCATAACACTGGATTATGGAGCATTGATCAAGCTGTATTGGACAGTGCATTTTGCCTGCCCGAACATCGGTTCCACAACGTATTGAACGCAGGGAGCCGCGCCGTCATGGGATATAACACGGAACCGTCTTGCCCACGACACCGGAGCCGCGCATGACCGTGCGCCGCTTCGACGTCGTGGTGGCCGGCGGCGGCCTCGTCGGCATGGCCATCGCGTGGGGCGTCGCGCGTCTCGGCAAGCGCGTCGCGGTCTGCGACGGCGACGACATCGCGTTTCGCGCGTCGCGCGGCAATTTCGGGCTCGTGTGGGTACAGGGCAAAGGCGGCCGTTGCCTGCCGTATGCGCGCTGGTCGCGCGAATCGTCCGAGCGCTGGCACGCGTTCGCCGCGCAGTTGCAGCGCGCAACGGGCGTGAACTGCGGTTTCGAACGCCCTGGCGGCATCGAGCTGTTCGAGCATCGCGCCGAGCTCGACAGCGCAACGACTCTGCTCGAATCGCTGCACCGGCAGGAAGCGGCGCTGTCGTACGAAGTGCTCGATCCGGCGGCGCTGCGCCGGCGCATCCCATCGGCATCGCGAGCGCTGGCCGGCGCGCTGTGGTCGCCGAACGACGGCCACGCGAATCCGCTCTACACGCTGCGCGCGATGCTGCAGGCATTCCAGCAGTGCGGCGGCGTCTATCTGCCGCGCAGCGAAGTCACCGAGATCCGCCCGCGCGCCGGGCGTTTCGAGATCGACACGCGCGACGCGCGGCTCGACGCCGGGCGCGTGGTGCTCGCGGCCGGCCTCGACAATGCACGGCTCGCGCCGATGGTCGACCTGCTCGCGCCGATCGCGCCGTTGCGCGGCCAGATCATGGTCACCGAGCGCCTCGCCCCGTTTCTCGACTACCCGACGCTCGTCGTCCGTCAAACGCCGGAAGGCACGGTGCTGCTCGGTGACTCGGCCGAAGACGTCGGCTTCGACGACGGCCAGACGCGCCCCGCGATGGTCGACATCGCACGCCGCGCGCGCACCGCGTTCCCGGCGCTCGTGCATGCGCGCATCGTGCGCGCGTGGGGCGCGCTGCGCATCATGACGCCCGACGGGCTGCCCGTCTACGAGGCGTCGGCCACGCATCCCGGCGCGTTCATCGCGATCTGCCACAGCGGCGTGACGCTCGCGGCGGCCCACGCCGATCTCGTCGCGCCGTGGATCGCGGGCGGCGCCGCGCCGGCCGACCTGTCCGCCTTTACCACCGCGCGCTTCGCCGCGCCCACGGAAGTCCGGCATGTTTGAATCCCTCATTCCCGCCGCCGCGACGGTCGAACGCGTGCGCATCCATATCGACGGCACGCCGCACGAGGTGCCTGCGCACTACAGCGTCGCGGCCGCGCTGCTCGCCACCGGTCCGGCCGCGTGCCGCGCGAGCGCCGTGAGCGGCGCGCCGCGCGGCCCGTTCTGCATGATGGGCGTGTGCTTCGACTGTCTCGTCGAAGTCGATGGCGTACCCAACGTGCAAGGCTGCATGACACCCGTGTCCGACGGCATGCAGGTGCGCGCGATGCACGGCAAGGCGAGGCTCGCATGACGCGCCGCCAGTGCGACCTGCTGATCGTCGGCGCCGGGCCGGCCGGGATGGCGGCGGCTGCCGCCGCGCGCTCGGCCGGACTGTCGGTCGTCGTCGCGGACGAAGGCCGCGCGCCCGGCGGCCAGATCTACCGCAACGTGGCCGATGCGCCGGCGCCGCTCGCGCAATGGCTCGGCACCGACTACACGGCCGGCCGGCCGCTCGTCGACGACCTGCTCGCGAGCGGCGCGCATTACCTGCCGCGCAGCGTCGTCTGGCAGGTCGCGTTCGAACCTGAACCCGTCGCGATGCTCACGCAAGGCGGCCCGTCCGGCGGCACGCTCGAAGTCGGCGCGCGCGCCGTGCTGATCGCGACCGGCGCGCAGGAGCGCCCGTGGCCGGTGCGCGGCTGGACGCTGCCCGGCGTGATGGGCGTCGGCGCCGCGCAGACGCTGCTGAAATCGTCGGGCCTCGCGCCGTCGGCCGACGCCGTGCTCGCGGGCAGCGGCCCGCTGCTGTGGCTGTTCGCCGCGCAATTGCTGAATGCGGGGCGGCGCGTGCGTGCGCTGATCGACACGACACCGCGCGACGCCTGGCGTCGTGCGCTCCCGCATGCGCTGCCGGCGCTGCGCGGCGCCGACTATCTGCTCAAGGGCTGGCGCATGCTGCGCGCGGTACGCCACGCAGGGATTCCCGTCTATCGCGGTGCGACCGATATCGGCATCGACGGCGACGAGCGCGCCGAACGCATTCGCTTTCGCGATGCTCGAGGCGTCGTGCACATGCTCGACACGTCGCTCGTGCTGCTGCATCAGGGCGTCGTTCCGTCGACGCAGCTCGCGCGCGCGCTCGGGTGCGCACACGAATGGGACGAACGGTCGGCATGCTGGCGGCCGCAATGCGACGCGCGCGGCCGCAGCAGCGTGCCGCACGTCTGGATCGCGGGCGACGGCGCGGGCATCGGCGGCGCGCGAGCGGCGGCACTCGCCGGCGAAGTGGCGGCGCTCGACATCGCCGCGGAACTCGGCACGCTCGACGCGCAGCGGCAGGCCGCACGCGAGCGCCCGGTACTGCGTGCGCTGCATCGTCATCTCGCGGTGCGCCCGCTGCTCGATGCGCTGTACACGCCGCCCGCCGCGCTGCGCCGCCCCGACGACGACACGATCGTGTGCCGCTGCGAGGAGATCACGGCCGGCGAGATCCGCCAGCTCGCCGCGCTTGGTTGCCAGGGACCGAACCAGATGAAGGCATTCACGCGCTGCGGCATGGGCCCATGCCAGGGCCGCTGGTGCGGCACGACGGTCGGCGAGCTGATCGCCGAGGTGCAGCGGCGCAGCGTCGGCGACGTCGGTTACTACCGGATCCGCGCACCGATCAAGCCCGTCACCGTCGGCGAGATGGCCGACGCCCTCGAACTGTCGAACGATTTCCAGCGCGGCGATTTCCCGAGCTGATGCGCATGCCTACTCTTCCTCACACGAACGGAGCCTGACCATGAAGACGCGCCTCACGATTCTCCTTTCCGCCGCCGCGATGGCCTTCGCGTCGCTGGCGTCGGCGAAGGAATGGACGACCATCCGCATCGGTGTCGACCCGACCTACCCGCCGTTCGAATCGACCGCGACCGACGGCAGCGTGCAAGGCTTCGACATCGATCTCGGCAACGCGCTGTGCGCGAAGCTGAAGGCGAAATGCGTGTGGGTGTCGAGCAGTTTCGACGGGCTGATTCCGGGGCTGCAGGCGCGCAAGTTCGACGTGATCCTGTCGTCGATGGCCGCGACCGAACAGCGGCGCCAGCAGATCGACTTCACCGACCGCCTGTACCGCAACCAGACGCGGCTGATCGCGCGCACCGGCTCGGGGCTGTTGCCGGACGCGGCGAAGCTCGCCGGCAAGCGCGTCGCGGTCGAACAGGGCACGATCCAGGAAACCTATGCGCGAGAGAAGTGGGCGGCCGCGAAGGTCGAGGTCGTCCCGTATCCGAGCTACGACCAGGCGTATGCGGACCTCGTCACCGGGCGCGTCGACGGCGTGCTGATGGATGCCGTGCAAGGCCAGCTCGGGTTCCTGTCGACGCCGCGCGGCAAGGGCTTCTCGTTCGCCGGCGGCGTCGTGTACGACCCGAAGATCATGGGCAACGGCGACGCGGCCGGCGTGCGCAAGGCCGACGGCGACCTGCGCGACGCACTCAATCGCGCGATCGCGCAGATCCGCAGCGACGGCACCTACAACACGATCCAGTCGAAGTATTTCGATTTCGACCTGTACGGAAATTGACGAGGCGCGCCGGCGGCGCCGCGCATGCGACGCCTGACGCGCGATCGGCGGCATGTCGTCGAGGCTCGCACGCCTCCCCGGGTTTGAAGGAAATTGCATCCGGCCAGGTTGCACGAATAAGTCCACCAGGGACATAATTACAAACACTTGAGTCCCTGAAGGTCTTATATGCTCGACATCCGCCAGCTTCAGTATTTCATCGCGGTCGCGGAAGAAGAACACGTCGGCCGCGCGGCCGAGCGCCTGCACATTTCGCAATCGCCGCTCAGCCGCCAGATCGCGCAGCTCGAGGAAAAGCTCGGCCTGACGCTGTTCGAACGCAGCCAGCAGCGCATTCGTCTGACGCGCGACGGGCGCACGTTCCTCAGCGAAACGCATGCGTTCCTGCGCCATGCGAACCGGCTCGAATCGCTCGCGCGCCGGCTCGGCCGCGGCGACGAAGGCGGCCTGTGCATCGGTTACCTCGAAACGGCCACGCACTCGGGCGTGCTGCCGCGCGCGCTGAAGACGCTGCGCGCCGATCGTCCCGCCGTTCATCTCGCCTTGTACAACTATCAGTCCGCCGCGCAGCTCGAAGGCTTGCGCGAGCGCAGCCTCGACATCGCGCTCGTCACCGAGCCGCCCGCGCCCGACGATCCCGAACTCGACTCGACGATGGTACTGAACGATCCGATGCTGCTCGCGATGCCCGACGGGCACCCGCTCGTGAAGAAGAAGGCGCTCGTCGCCGGCGATCTCGCCGCCCAGGCGTGGATCGGCGTGACGCAGCAGGAAAGCGCGCCGCGTCACGGCGCGTTCGTCGCGGCCTGTGCAAGGGCCGGCTTCTCGCCGGACATTTCGGTGGAAGCGACCGAGCCGCTCGCGGCGCTCGGCCTGGTTGCCGCCGGGCTCGGCGTGACGATGATCCAGCAGAGCCTGCGACACCAGGTACCGGAAGGCGTCGTGTTGCGCGAGCTGCCGTGGTTCAGCTACCGCACGCCGCTGTGGGCCGCGTGGCACAAGGTCAACCTGCGGCCGCTGGTCGGCATCTTCCGCGAGATCCTGACCGGCGAGGACGTCGTCGCGGCGGTTGAGAAATAAGACCGGCACCCCGCGTGCAGGTGGCGGGCGCGCACCTGCTTCGCATACCGAACGGCATGGACGCGCCCCCGCCTTCACACACGATGCGACGCACTGCCGTCAGTCCGCCGCGAACCGCTTCGCCAGTTCCGCGAGGCCGTCTTCGTAGATCCCGCGGAACAGCCGGATGGTCTCGTCGTCGGTCGCGCCGCGTGGCGTAAACGTGCCCGACCACTCGACGGTCGACGCGTTCGATCCGTTTTCGCGCACGCGCAGCGTGGCGCGATAGTTCACGACCGGGAACGGCGCTTCGAGGATCGCGTACGTGTAGCTGCGTGCCGCTTCGTCGAACGCGACCAGCCGCTCGACGATCGTCTCGCCGACCGGGTTCGCGAGACGCCTCACGCGCCCGCCTTCGCCCAGCTCGCTGGCAGGAATGTACGACAGCCAGTCGGGCAGCGACCCGAAGCCGCCGATCAGTTGCCAGACGGTTCCGGCCGAAGCCGGGAGTTCGATGCTTGCATTTGCCTGTGCCACGTCATCACCCGTCAGGATCAACGACCGGTCGGTAGCGGCGCATTGGCCGCGATCAGGCCTTGTTCACGCATGTCACGCCAGAAATCGGCCGGAATCGCCACGTTCAGCGCAGCCTGGTCTTCCGCGATCCGCTCCGGACGGCTCGCGCCCGGGATCACCGCGACGGTGGCCGGATGCGACATCGAGAACTGCAGCGCGGCGGCCTTGATCGGCACGTCGTGGCGCGCGGCGATCGCCTTGATCCGCTCGACCTTCGCGAGGATTGCCGGCGAAGCCTTCTGGTATTCGAAGTGCGTGCCGCCTGCGAGCACGCCCGAGCTGTACGGGCCGCCGACGACGATCCCGACGTTCTGCGCGGCAGCCGCCGGCATCACGCGTTGCAGCGCACGTTCGTGATCGAGCAGCGTGTAGCGGCCGGCCAGCAGCATGCCGTCCGGTTGCGGTTCGGCGAGGGCGAGCACCAGCTCGATCGGTTCGACGCGGTTCACGCCGAGGCCCCATGCGTCGATCACGCCTTCTTCGCGCAGCTTGCTCAGCACGCGGAATGCGCCCTTGCGCGCGACCTCGAATTGCGCGAGCCATTCATCGCCGTAGAAGTCCTGGGCGATGTCGTGCACCCAGACGATGTCGAGGCGGTCGGTACGCAGGCGCTTCAGGCTGTCCTCGATCGAACGCAGCGTCGCGTCAGCCGTGTAGTCGTTGACGATGCGGTTCGGCCGGCCGTGTTCGAACAGGCCGCCCTTTTCGCCGAGATCGCGCGCCGACACGTCTTCGATTTCATCGAGGATCACGCGGCCGACCTTCGTGCTCAATACGTATTCGTCACGCGCTTGGTTCGCCAGCGCGTCGCCGAGGCGGATTTCCGCGAGACCGGCGCCGTAGAACGGTGCCGAATCGAAATATCGGATGCCGTGTTGCCATGCCGCTTCGACGGTGGCCGCGGCTTCCGCGTCGGGAATGTTGCGGAACATGTTGCCGAGCGGGGCAGTACCGAAACCAAGGATCTTGTTGCCGGGCAGCTTGTCTTCGAGACTCATGATTTTCTCCAGGGAGTATGGGAAAGCGAGTTCAGTCTAGGGACGCCGGTTAAGTCTGTCCAAGACGGAATTCGACACACTTGAGTCCCACGAGGTCTGATCGACCTGTTTGATGCGCGTACCGATGTGCCTCCCCGCCCCCGTTCCGGCGAAACGCTTGACCGGCAAGGCCGTCGACCGAATTCGCTCCCGATTCGTGATTCCAGCTCAAAAATCAATTGGGCCGGAGGCCGTTTTTCCCGGGCGTGGCGATACCTATATTGGCTGCACTCGCAACGACATCGATGTGGTTGCGGTTCACCCAACCTGACAGGGACCCATGATGAAAACGCTGATTTCCTCCACGCTTGCCGCACTGATCCTTTCCGCACCCGTGCTGTCGTTCGCGCAACAGGCCGACCGCCCGCTGACCCGCGCCGACGTGAAGGCCGAAATGGCCCGCCTCGCGGCCGTCGGCTACACCCCGGCGCTGGACCACAACCGGTATCCGGTCGCGATCCTCGCCGCCGAAAAGCGCGTGCGTGAAAATACCGTCGCACCGGAAGCCGACCAAGCGGGCTACGGCAGCGAAGCCCGCACCACCGGCGAATCCGGCCGCGCGACGACGATCGACAGCCGCCACTCGATCTATCGCGGACATTGAGCCGCGGCGGCGCGCAGGAGAGCACGCCTCTCGACACGCGCAACGGTTCGCCCCTCCCCTGCGCCTTGCCGGCCCGAATCGCCCGAACAGGCATTCGGGCCGCCCGTCATTCGGGTTTCGAGCGCGACGGGACGATCGGCCGCGTCAGACGAACCCTTCTTCGACCAGCGTGCAGCCATGCGCGGTGATCTCGTGTCGCTGGCCCGACCCGCCGACCACGCGGCTCCAGCTCTCCGACACGAGCACGGTCGTCTCGCCGTCCGTGCGCAACGCATAACCGAAGCCGCCGTACATGCCCGGCACGGCGAACCACGTGTTTCCGGCCTGCGCGTCGAGTTCGAGCAACGGTTCGAGTTCGGGCAGGCGCAGTGCGTCGACGCGCAGGTGAGCGATGCGGCCGAGAATCATCTTGTGGAAACGGCGCTGGATGGCGCGCAGCGTATCGTCGGGCACGAAGCGCTGCGGCTGCGGCGTCAGCAACTCGACCAGGTGCCGACGCCCGAACCGCGTGGCGATGTCGACCGCACGCTCGCGTCGTGCATCGCGCAGCATGCGCGATGCACCGAGGCGCAGCAGCTCGGCAACGACCGTTCGCGGCGCGCCGCCGAAAGCGGCCTGATGCAGCGGCGTGTAAAACGACGTGCCGCCGAGCCGCGTCGCATTGATGAGGTCGGCCTGGCGTGCCACGAAGTCGAGCACCGTCGCCCATTCGCCGCTGCGCGCCGCGTCGGCCAATGCGTGCCGGCTTTCGACCTGCGCGTCACCGAGCACATCGGCGCTCGTGATTCCATCCCAGACCATGCTCAACGAGCGCTCCTTGCGTATCGCGGGTGCGTCACGGCGGCGCCGTCACGCGTCGCTCCTGCGCGCCGCCGACGACGCGTCGAGCGCATCGTGATCGACCAGCAGGTTCAGCAGCTGGCGCCGCGATTCGATGCCGAGCTTCGCGAACGCGCGCCGCGCGTAGGTGTCGATCGACGAAGGACGAATGCCGAGTTCGTGCGCGATATCCTGCGTCTTCCGGCCGCGAATGAGGCGGGCACACACTTCCGACTCGCGCGACGTCAGCTTCTCGAACACGTCGTGCAGTCGCTGCGTGACGACGCCCTCGCGCGCACGCGCCGCGCCTGCATCCGCCGGCCGGTCGCCGACGATGCGTCGATGCGCGACCGCCAGCGGCAACACGATCAGCGCGACATGCCGGACGATGCTCAGCTCCTTCAGCGAAAACGGCGGCAGCCGGCGCGCGCGGCATACCGACAGCGCGTAGGTCAGCTCGTCCACGCGATACGTGACCACGCATTCGTCGTGAATGTCCTCGGTATCGTAAAACGCGCGCCGGATCTCCGGGTTCAGCCGCAGCGTCGACAACTGCAGCAACTGCGTATCACGCTCGCCGCGGATGCAGTCGAAGGTCGTGTCGATCCGCGCGAAATCGCGGTAATAGCGCGTCATCGTGCGCTCGATCTGGTCCGGATACGTGCCGTAGCTGCCGATCCAGCCGACGCGCCGCTCGAGCAGCGACTCGTCCTCGTAATCCAGATGAATGGAATCGCAATCGACGATGCGCGTGAGGTTCTCGAACACGACCGCGACGAAATCCGGCGAGCCGATCGCGCCGGCCACGGCCGACAGCGCGTCGGACAGGAACACGAGCTGGTTCAACTGGATATCGGTCGCCGCGGCGGTGTCATGGTCGGTCATACGATGCATGGGAGAAGGAGACGACCACCGTTACCACGCCAAAAGTGCGTTGCCAATTCCCTCGCGCCGGGTTCCGGTGCACGCGGCCGCCCGGCTGTACGGATTTCATGGACAGACATCCGGCCGGCCGCCCCCTACAGTCGTCTCCGATATCCGGCGAGGCCCGTCGGCGCGTTCGCGGTTCGAAGCGAACCGGCGCGCGCCTCGCCGACCGTCCCGCGGCGCGCATGCGCCACGCAGTGCGCCGCCCTCGTTCCGAAAGGGAGTGACCATGATCGTCCGCGTTTTTCGTCTCGCCTTCCCCGTTGCAATCGCGACCGTTGCGTGCTTCGCGCCGCTGTCGGTGTCGCCGGCCCGCGCGGCCGACGCCGAACTGAACGTCTACAACTGGTCCGAGTACATTGCGAAGACGACGATCCCGGACTTCCAGAAACAAACGGGCGTGCACGTGCGCTACGACGTCTACGACAGCGACGACACGCTGCAGTCGAAGCTGCTGGCCGGCAGTTCGGGCTACGACATCGTCGTGCCGACGTCGAACTACATGGCCAAGCAGGTCCAGGCCGGCGTGTACCAGAAGCTCGACAAGACGAAGCTGCCGAATCTCGCGAACCTCGATCCAGCGCTGATGAAGAAGATCGCCGAATCGGACCCGGGCAACCAGTACGGTGTGCCGTGGGCCTACGGCACCGACGGCGTCGGCTACAACGTGCAGGCGGTCAGGAAGGCACTCGGCGACGGTGCGCCGCTCGACAGCTGGGCGCTGGTGTTCGATCCGGCCAACGTGTCGAAGCTGAAAAGCTGCGGCGTGTCGTTCCTCGATGCGCCGGACGACGTGTTTGCGGCCGCGCTCCAGTATCTCGGCAAGGACCCGAACAGCAAGAACCCGGCCGACTATCACGCGGCGTTCGACATGCTGAAGAAGGTGCGCCCCTACATCACGCAGTTCAACTCGTCGGGCTACAACAACGACCTCGCGAACAACGACGTCTGCGTCGTGCTCGGCTGGTCGGGCGACGTCAGCGTCGCGCGCCGCGAAGCGGCCGCGGCGAAACGCGGCTACGAGATCCGCTACGCGAACCCGAAGGAAGGCGGCATCCTGTGGTTCGACGTGATGGCGATTCCGAAGGATGCGCCGCATCCGGAGGCCGCGCTGCAATGGATCAACTACATCCAGGACCCGAAGGTCAACGCGGACATCACCAACGAGATCTACTACCCGAGCGCCAACCGGGCGGCCCGTCAGTACGTGACGCCGGCCGTCGCGCACGACCCGAACGTGTACCTGTCCGCCGACGTGCTCGACAGGATGACGCTCTCGAAGCCGCGTTCGGCCGACATCGCGCGCCTCGAGAACCGCCTGTGGCAGCAACTGAAAACCGGCAACTGACGCAACCGCCCGCAAGTATGAAATCATGCGAACGCGCCGACGGCGCGTTCATTTCAATTCGACGCAACCTGACCATCATGATCGACGTTTCATTGATTACCGACGCGCTCCGCCCGAGCGGCGCGCCCACGCAGTACCGCGTGTCGCCCGAGAAGCTGATCTCCGGCGATCCGCTGCAGACGCTCACGCCGGGCTTCGCGAGTCCGTGCGGGCGGTTTTCGACCGGCATCTGGGAAAGCACGCCCGGATGCTGGCATGTCGCCTATACGGAAGCGGAGTACTGCGAGATCCTGGAGGGCACGTCCGTGATCACCGACACCGAGGGCAACCGGAAGACCGTGCGCGCGGGCCACCGCTTCGTGATTCCCCACGGCTTTCGCGGCACCTGGGAAGTCGTCGAACGCACGCGGAAGATCTTCGTCGCCTACGACGAGCAACCGGCCGGGTAAGCAACGGCGACACGGCTCGCCCGCGCCATCGCGCCCCCCTGTCGCCGCCGCTCGCGGCAGCGTTACCGCCCGGCGCCAAGGGACCCGAGAATCCCGTACGCGGCCTTCACGCGGTCCTCGATGGGCACGCTGCCGTTCGCGAGCATCACGATCGCGATCCGCTTCGACGGCACGAATGCGACATACGTGCTGAAGCCGCCGGTCGAGCCGGTCTTGTTGATCCACGTATCGGGGTTCGGCGCCAGCGGCGGCTTGATCGCGCTGGCCGGTACCGCGTCGTACAGCATCTTCGGTGCGTTGCCTTCGAGCAGCGTCGGCAGCGCGACCGGGTACGGATACTGTTCCCAGATCAGGTCCTGCGTCAGCGGCCCCGCGCGGAAATAACCGGCGTGCGTGCGGTCGATCGCGCGCTGCAGGCGCGGCGCCGTCTGGATCATCCCCATGTTCGCCTGCACGAAGCGCAACAGGTCCGCCGCCGTGGTCCGCACGCCGTAGGCCGGCTGCCACAGCATGCCTTGCGTCATCCGGACCGGCCTGCCGTCCTTCGTATAGCCCTGCGCGTAATCGGCCATGCGTGCGTCGGGCACGTTGATGTACGTGTGCGTCATGCCGAGCGCGGGAAAGAGCCGCTGCTCCATCAGCGCCGCGAAGTCCTTGTGCATGGCCTTCGCGGTGAGCCACCCGAGCATGCCGATCGCGACGTTCGAATACTTGCGGTGCGTGCCCGGCGCATACTCGGGCCGCCACGCGTCGAGATAGCGGATCAGGCCGGCGTCGTCGCGAATGCTGTCGGGCACCTGCAGCGGCGTCCCGCCGGGCGTGTGCGTGCCGAGCTGGAGCAGCGTGACGACGCCGAACGGCTTGCCCTGCAGTTCGGGCAGATACTTGGCGACCGGGTCCGCGAGCGACAGCTCGCCGCCCTCTTGCGCGTCCGATGCGAGCGTCGCGGTCAGCGTCTTGCTGACCGAGCCGATCTCGAACAGCGTGCCGCCGGTGACGGGCTTGCCGGTCTGCTTCGACATCACGCCGTAGTCGAACACGTAAGGCTTGCCGTCGGCGACGATGCCGACCGCCATGCCGGGAATCGCGTACTGCTTCATCAGCGGGGCGACGTGGCGGGTCACGGTGTCGCGGATGTCGTCCTGCACGGCGGCGGCCGCGCGGCCGGCCGCGGTGGTGGCGCAGGCGGCGACGAGCAGCGTCGCGGCGAAGCGGGTCATGGTGAATCGCATCGTTGCGGTTCCTTTGGTATCGGATGGTTGCATGAGCAACAGGCCGCTACGCGCCGCACGGCGATCGTTCTGGCCGGCCTGTCGATGCAGGACTATCCGCCGCCGGCCGGCCGCCAACAATCGACGATATGTTGCGCGAGCCTAAAGAAATTCTTATGAGACCCGCGGCATCACGCATCGTCACGGGTGCCGCCGCGCCTGCCGCGATCGAGGCTCGACCGCGATGCGGGTCAAGGCTGGTGTGCGGAAGGAAAGCCGTGATGCTCGAGAAATTCGGACACGACGGGTTGCCAGAGGTCGATGCCACGCGAGAACAGCAGGTGTCCGTTGTCGGAAAACGGCGGCAGCAGCCGATAATCCGCGTCGCCGCCCGCACGGACGAAGGCCTTGTACCACGCGCCGCTGTAGGTCGGATCGAAGTACCGGTCGTTCTCCGTATAGATCCACAGCATCGGGACACGCGCCGTGGTCCCGAAGCTTGAAAACATCGCTTCCATCAGTTCGCCCTGACACGGCGCCCCGGGGTGCTGGACGGGATCGCCGCCGGCGCCGCCGGCGAAATTGATCGCCGCGACCACGCCGTCCGGATTGTCGGCCGCCATCGCCGTCGTGATGAGGCCGCCTACCGATTGACCGACGATGACGATGCGATTCGGGTCGACGTTCGGTTGGTGTTTCGCGTAGTCCAGTACCGCGCGCTCCTCGGCGCGTGCCGCGTCGACCAGCGGGTGATAATCCTTGTGGCGACATGCGCCGCTGTATTCCGGATCGAACTGCGTGCCGAATCGCCCGTATCCGATCCGCGTCGGTTCGAATACGGCAAATCCTTTGCTGACGAAGAACCTGGCCTGTTGCGTATAACGAAATCGCGCCGGTGAGACACGATCCTGCGCATTGCGCCCGTGATTGAGAAGCAGGATCGGGAATGGGCCGTTCCCGCTCGGCATGAACCGCGTGATCGCGACCGTGCCGGTATCTTCCTTGCCGTAGAAATCCTTCACCTTGACGTCGACCGTATCCACCGATTCGTGCAGGTCGGATGCAAACGGCCCGGCGTGGGCATCGCCAATCAGGAATGCAAGGCAAATCAGGATGACGCGCATGATCTGAGTCCCGAACGATTGTTTTTCTGGAACGACGGAGTACGACGGCCGGCGAGAAGAATCCGCATCGGCCGGACGACGCACGCGGCCCGGCGGGCGCGTACGATCACCGCGGCAGCCGGTCGAGAAACGCCAGCATCGCCGCGTTGAATCGCGCGGGGCGCTGCAGCGGCGCGAAATGGCTGACGCCGGGCAGGATCGTCAGCGTCGCGCCCGGAATCGTGTCCGCCAGATACGCGGCATGCTCGGGGCGGATGAATTCGTCGTGCTCGCCCTGCACGATCGCGACCGGCACGGCAATCGCCGCGAGATCCCCCGCCGTGTAATTCGGTTGCGTGCGCATCATTTCACTGACGGCCGCGACGAATGCGTCGAACTGATCGGGTGTCGCGGACAGTTGCGCGTAGTCCTTGCGGTGCCGCGCGAAACAGCGGTCGATCAGCGGGCCCGGCACCACCTCCTTCGTGCCGCTCGGGTCCATGTTGCACGCGAAGAAAAACACGCCGGCCGCGCGGGCCGGTGCACGGGCCGCCAGCACGAGCGCGACGCACGCACCGTCGCTCCAGCCGACGAAGCGCGCGCGGTCGACATGCAGCGCGTCGAGCACCGCCAGCACGTCCGACGCCATGCGTTCGTAGGAATAGGGTTGCGCGTCGCGCGTGCTGCGGCCGTGGCCGCGGCTGTCGATCAGGATCGCGCGGTAGCCGGCCGCGAGCAGCGCCGGCACCTGGTTGCCCCAGTTGCCGGCGTGACCGAGGCCGCCGTGCAGCAGCACGACCGGCGGCCCATGGCCGAACGACGCGTGCCAGATGCGCGCGCCGTCGTGTTCCAGCCAGCCTTCGACCTCGGCCGCCGGCAGCGGCGTGCCGCCGTGGGCGTCGAAGCGGACGAGTTCGTCGTCGTCGGGTTCCGCATGCATCGTTCTGCCGTCCTTTCGAGGGAGACGCGCTTGCGATTGTAATGCGTGCGGGCCGCGCGGCCCGAAGCCGTCAGGCTTGGGTCGACACCAGCCCGCCCGACGACGCGTTGCCCGACTTCTGGAGCGCCGCCGCGAGTTGCGAGATCGCCGTCGACAGCGCCGCCGAGATCGAGCTGGCTTGCGCGCCCAGCGTCTGCTGCTCGATGACGGCGGACGGATCGTCCTTCGCGCGCCGGGCCGCGTCCGCCATCTGCCGTTCCAGCGTCGCGAGCTGCTTCTGCAGCCGCTCGATCAATGCCTTCAACTGCGTGACGGCCGGGTCCTCCGCCGACGACGCACCCGATGCGCCGAGCGTTTCGCCGGCATCGCCGGCCGCCTTCGCGCCGGTGGTACTGCTCGTCCCCGTCGTGCCGGTGCTGCCCGGGGCAGCCGTCGTGCCGTCGGCGGACGAGGTCGCGGCCGCGGCGGCCGATGGGTTCGCGCTCACGCCGCTGTCCGCCAGCGAGGCGCGCGCGGTCGTGGAGAAATCGATCTGCATCGTGTCGGTCCCTGTGTCGGTAAACGAATCGTGACGGGGCGGGAAATGCCTTCCAACTCGTTTACGGCATTCGTCACACGAAACTTGAGTATCGGAGTCGGACGGATGCGCCGACCGATCGCCGTTTCAGTCGCGAAAGGGCCAGAATGGCACCACCGCGGCGCTGGTAAAATCGCGGCTTCGCCGGCCGGAACCGCGCGTCGACCGCCTTCGGGCGTTCGCGTGCTACCGCGCCGGTATCGACTCCCGCCCTGTCGGGCGCGGCATGCCACGCGTGCCGACGCCGCCATCGCGGCGCAGCGGGTCGCCTGTTCCGCCTGCCTCCGTGACCCGCTCGCCGGTTCGAGCGGCGAGCGCCGTGCGGCGCGCGCTTCATTCATCATGTATTCGAGGAACACACGATGGCCCGCATCGGCGCCTTCTGCATCACGACGTGGCTTGCCGCCGCGATTCTCTACTTCGGCCAGCACTCCGTCGCGATGATCGCGCTCAGCGGTGTCGTCGTGTTCGGCGGGTTCGATCTGCTGCGTCCGTAACGCCCGTCGGCATGCCGGCGGCACACCGCCGAGCCCCGATCCGCGGTCGGGACGGTCGAGCCGCCATGCGCCCTCCGTGATGGCGCCGCCGTCAGTGCGCGCCGGCCGTCATGCGCGTGTAGTCCGCGTTCGGCCCGGACGGCGGCGTCAGGTTGTCGGCAGCCGCCCATTGCGTCGGCGTCGCGGACAGCGTGTAGCGCATCGTCCCGCCGTTGGCGATCGTGCCGAGCGGCAGCCACGACCCGGCATAGTCCGCACCGTTGACCTTCAGCGACTGGATGTACGCGAACGACGGACGACCCGACGCGTCCATCGCGACCTGCTTGTCGCTGTCGAGCCGCAGTGTCTTGCCGTTGCCGAGCCAGACGGTGATCCCGCTGAATTGCGGCGTGGACAACGCGAGCCCGGCTTCCGACGGAATGACCGGGAACATGCCGAGCGCCGCCCACACGTACCAGCTCGACGTCGCGCCCATGTCGTCGTTGCCCGGCAGGCCGTCGCGCGCGGTCGTGAACGCCTTCGACATGATGATCGGCAGGACGTACTGCGCGCCGCTCGGCTGGCCGGCCCAGTTGTATCCCCACGGCGACTGGAACGACGGTTCGTTGCCGATGTACAGGCGGGTGGACGCTTCGCCGCCGTTCAGGTCGGCGGAGCCCGGCACGGTCGAGAATGGCGTCGTGATCGCAAACAGGTTGTTCAGCCGCGCGACGGCCGCCTGCTTGCCGCCGATCGCGTCGATCAGTGCGGTCCAGTCCTGCGCGAAGGTCCAGAAGTAGTTCGGCTCCGTCGACTCGTGGAACGCGCCCGGCACGAGCGTGCCCAGCGTGCCGGGCGCCGAACCGGACGGCGGTGCGTTGCGCGCGGCGATCACCTTGTTCGTGTAGTCGAAGAGGTTGCGCCACCATCCGGCTCGCGTGTACAGCGCGCCGATGTTGTCGGGCGTCACGCCGACCGACGGCGCGTTCAGCACGCTCGCCGGTAGCGCCTGCAGGAACGCGGCGGCCGAACGATCGCTCAGCACGCGCTCGATGGTCGCGGACGACGAATGGCCGTCGTCGCTTTGCGACAGGTAATGGGCGGCCAGGAAATTGGCGAGCCCCGCCGCGCTCGTGCGGTCGTTGCATGCGCTCGAAGGATCGAATACCGACTGCTTCGTCAGCCGCGCGGCCGACACCAGGTCGAAATCGGTCGCGCCGAACTTGTACGCGCCGGCAATCACGTTCAGTGCGTTGTCGCCGGCCATCGGCGTCGAGTCGTCGCTGCCGTCGACCCAGTGCGGAAAGGCGCCGCACTGCAATGCGTCGACGACGAGCGACTGCATCATGTCGCTCGATTCCTTCGGCGCGAGCATCGCCAGCAGCTGCACCTGCGACCGGTAGGTATCCCACAGCGAGAAGCCGGTGTAGTGTGCGCCTGCGCCGCCCTGTGAGCCGTCGGCGCGCCGGAACGCGTAGTCGCCGACCTTCGCCGTCGCGCGCGGCGGAATCGTGCCGGTCTGGTCGACCGATTTCGGATAGCTGCCGTCCGCGTTCCTCGGCTGACGCATGCTGCGGAATTCGCCGTTCGCGTCGCTGTAGAGCGTCGGTGTGCCGAACACGCGGTAGAGCGCGGTGTAGAACTTCGTGAGGTTGGCCTTCTGTGTCGCATCGAGCGAGGACGGATTCGCGGCCTGGTCGATTTGGATCGTGTTGAGCCGGTCGTTCCACAGGCCGGACGCGTTCGCCCGCGCGTCGTCGAACGTGAGCTTGTCACCCTCGCCTTTCAGGTTCGCCCGCGCATTCCGGAGGCTGACGGACGAGATCCCGATCTTCACGGTCACCGTCCGGTCCGCGTCGGTCAGGTCGAACTGCAGCGTCGCCGCGCCGTTGCTGGCCGTGTTCACCGACGACGTGCCGGTCTGCCTGCGCAGCGGCTTGTCGAAGGTCGCGTGGAAATACACGGGCGCATTCCAGACCGTACCGTACGGCGTGCAGAATGCCGGCGCCACGGCCTGCCCGCTCAGCGACTTGCCGTCGCTCGCAAGCGCCAGCGCGACGTTGTTCGCGGTGACCTTCGTGCTGCCCGAATCGCTGTTGCCGTTCAGCTTCGCATCGATCGAGAAAAAGCCCTTGTCCTTGTTCGTGTACGTGAAACGCGCGATGCCGGCGCGCGCCGTCGCGCTCAGCTCCGTCACGATGCCGTTCGCGAGGCGCACCTTGTAGTAGCCGGGCTGGGCCGTTTCATCGGCATACCTGTACCCGATACCGATCGGCCGGCCACCCGATGCCACCGCCGTCGCCGCATCGGTCGGCAGCATCGCGACCGTCCCCTGCCCCGGGCAGCCGACGCCGCCCAGATGCGTCACGCTGAAGAAGTCGATCGTGCCGCCCGAGCCGCCCGACGACAGATAGCCGCCCGAGCCGTTGAAGTCGCGGCGCGGCGTGTTCGGCCCGAAGTTCACCATGCCGAACGGCACCATCGCGCCCGGGCTCACGTTGCCCGCATAACCCGAATCCGGGTTGACCTGCGTGCCGATGAGCGGGTTGACGAACCCGGTCAGCTGCATGTCGGTACGCTTGGGCGCGGTCGATCGACCGGGCTGCGGCTGCGGGGACGGCACCGAAGTCGCCGGCGGCACCATCGACAGCGTATCGCCGGCAGTGTTCGTGGCCGTCGAAACACCGTTCACATCGTCGCCGCCACATGCGGCAAGCGCTGCACAGGCCAGTGCAGCGACAAGCATGAGTCGCGAATTTTTCATTTTTTTGATTAGTACCGTTGATTAAAACGATTAATCCGGCGATGGAGATCGTTGCTGTCGCAACCGTCGCGCCCTCCAGTTTCAGGGAATGCCACCTGCTTCCCGAGGGCTTACAGTGCCGCAACGACTGTTTATGCACTACAGGAAGTTTCCCGAATTTTCAGTTTGTTTAACTAAACAATCTGAAGCCAAGTGCTTCGGGCATGAATTGCCGCCATTTGTTGCATTGCGGCGGCGGCGTGAACGAGTGTGGGCGACGGGCGCCCGGCGAAGCCGGGCGCCGCATGAACTCGCGGAGAAGAACGAGCGGGCATGCCGCGCGCGTCAGCGCGGCAGCGTCCTCAACGACGACGGCCCGCCCGTCAGCGCGATCCGCTTGCCCGTGTCGCGCAGCTTGCCGCCTTCGACCGCATACAGCGCAAGCTGCCGTTCGACGTTGAACTGCACGATCACGTGCCGGCTGTCGGCGGTAAACACGATGCCCTGCGCGGCTTCGCCGCCGGGCACCTCGTTCACCTTCACGGCCTGGCCGTCGCGGATCGCGAACAGCAGCACCTTGCCGTGCGCGTGGCGGCCCGGGTTGTCCGGTGTCAGGTTCGAGCCGTCCATCGCCTGCACGGCGATCCATTTGCCGTCCGGCGAGATCGCGACGCCTTCCGGCAGCGACGGCACCGTCAGGTACTGGACCGTGCGGAACGGCACGCGCGACACGTCGACCAGTGCGACCGAATCGGCGTCGCCCGCGAGCGTGCCCGTATAACCCGGCAGCCCCGCCAGCCCCACGTTGCTGACGACGGCCCAGCGATTGTCGCTCGACACGTCGATCGTGTAAGGCGCGACGCCCGTGCTCAAACGCGTGCCGCTGTCGGTCACCTTGCCGTCGTCGACGTTCAGCACCGCGACGCCCTGCTCGTCGCGCAGCGACACGAGTGCATGCTTGCCGTCGTGTGTGAAGCTGATCCCGGCCAGCCGCTTCTTGCCGATCTTCAGGCTGCCGTCGAGCGTCACCTGCGTGCCGTCGATGCGCAGGATCGACACGCTGCCGTCGACATTGGCGACGAGCGCGAGCCGGCCCGAGCGGTCGATCGCGATCCCTTGCGGATGCGTGCCGAGCTCGATGCGCGTGATCGCGAGCGGTGCGGCGCCGAGATTCACGACCTGCAGGAACGTGTCGAACACGAGCTGCTTCGCGGCCGTGTCGTAGCGCGTCGGTGCGCCGACGAGCGCGAGCTTCGCGTCGGGCGTGATCGCGACGGCCTGCGGCGGCCCCTGGATGCCGTTCTCGACGTCGACCTGCAGCGCGACCTTCGGCGGGAACGTGCTCGCATCGAGCAGCGTCAGCGTGTCGGCCGGCGGAGACGGCAGATAGGTGTCGCGGCCCTCGACACGCTGGTACTTGCCGTCGTTGCCGGACACGATCCAGTCGGCGGCGTGCGCGGCAACGGCCGTCGTGGCGAAGGTCAGCGCGGCGAGCAGGCGCGCGCTGCGCAGGCGGAAGGGATTCGAATGCATGGCGGTCGGTTCTCCGGATCGGTTGCGGACGCAATGGATTGCCCGGCCCTGCTGCTCGACGGGCCGGTGCCATCGCATGATGCCCGAAAGCGCGAGAATCCGGCGTCTCGCGCCCCGGCCCGTCACGCAGCCGATCGCGCGCCCGACTCCCACCGTGCCACGTCGTCGAGCGGATACACCGGCCGTGCGAGCCGCTCGTAGCGGAACAGCCCGTAGTCCGAGCCCGTCACGCCGCGGCTGTCGCATTCGACCAGCGCGGCCGCGATCGGCACGAATACCGGCCGGCAATACATCCGTGACTTCAGCAGCAGGAAGCGGGCCCGGCGCGGATCGACGCCGACGCTCTCGAACACGCCGAGATCCCACGGCTCCTGCGTACGCTCGGTGACGACGAGCGTGGCCGCGCCGATGTCGAGCACGGCAGCCCGCCCCATGTATGCGCGCTGCCCCGTGTACGTCGGCCCCGTGATCACGTATTCGCCGTCGGTGATCGCGCGCACGACGCCCGTCGCACGGAACGGCTCGCGCCGCACGCCGCCGTGCGACGGCAGCCGGTTGCCGACCGGCACCGTGACGGTTGCGCCGACGCCCGCGTCGATCAGCGCCGCCACGGCTTCGGGGTCGCACAACGGCCCGCTGACGATGCCGTCGAGCCCCTGCGCGAGCGCGGCCTCGAGCAGGTCCATCGTGTCGCACGGGCCGCCCGACATGCAGTTGTCGCCGTGATCGAGCAACAGCACGGGGCGGTCCGCGCCGCGCGCGAGCGCCGCGGCCTGCGCGACCGAGTCGGCAAGCGGTGCGCTGCGATAGACGAATTCGTCGCGCGCGTCCCAGATCTGCCGCGCGATGCGCTCGGCAACCGCGTCGGCCGCGGCACGGTCGCCGTCGGCCACCACCACGACGCTGATGCACGGTGCGGGAATATCCGCGAGCGAAAAGCCGGGCAGCACCGATACCGCCAGCATCCCGTCGGCTTCGGCCGCACGCGCGGCCTCCACCGCGCGCCGCATCGCGCCGTCCGCGCTCGCGCTGCGCAGCGTCGACGTCATCAGCGGCGGCTGCCGCCATGCGAGCACGGGCCGCGCGCGGCCGTGAAGCCGGTCGAACAGCAACCGTGCCGCATGCTCGCCGGTCTCGTACATGTCGACGTGCGGATAGGTCTTGAAACTGACGATCACGTCCGCGTGATCGACCATCTTCTGCGTGACGTTCGCATGCAGGTCGAGCGCGACCGCGATCGGCGCATCGGGCAGCGCCGCGCGCACGCGCGCGAGCAGGTGGCCCTCGCCGTCCGCGCTCTGCTCGGCGACCATCGCACCGTGCAGGTCGAGCATCACCGCGTCGCAACCGGGCGCGGCCGCGACGATCGCATCGCAGATCGCCGCATACGCGTCGGCCGCGACCGGCCCGCTCGGGTTCGCGGCCGCCGACACGGGCGTCACGATGTCGGCGCCTTCGCGCGCGGCCGCGTCGATGAACGCGGCCATCGCGGTGCGCATCCCGCGGTTCGCACGATACGCGTCGTCGCCCCAGTCGGGGCCGTTGCGGCCGAATGCGGCGAGCGGCGTCGGCACCGGCGAGAACGTGTTGGTCTCGTGGTTCATCCGGGCGATCAGGATCTTCATCGCGCAGCGCCCTCCGCGATCCCGGCAGCGCCCAGCATCGCCTGTAGCAGCACGTTGCAGCCGGCTTCCAGATGCGCCGGATCGGCGTCCTCGATCTCGTTGTGGCTGATCCCGTCCTTGCACGGCACGAAGATCATCGCGGTCGGCGCAACACGCGCGAGATACACGGCGTCGTGGCCCGCGCCGCTGATCACGTTCATCGACGACAGCCCGAGCGCGCTCGCACCGGCGCGAACCTGCTCGACCAGCGCCGCGTCGAACGGCTGCGGCGGAAAGTACACGACCTGCTCGACGTCGATCCGCATGCCGGTTGATGCGTACAGGTCCGCGCATGTCGCACGCAGTTCCGCATCCATCGCCGCCAGCGTCGCGTCGTCGGCCGCGCGCAGGTCGACGGTCAGCGTCACCCGGCCGGGAATCACGTTGCGCGAATTCGGATGCACGTCGACCCAGCCGACCGTGCCGCGGCCGTGCGGCGGATGTGCGCGCGCGATGCCGTTCACCGCACGCACGAGATCGGCCGCCACCAGCAGCGCGTCGCGCCGCAGCTCCATCGGCGTCGGGCCCGCATGCGCTTCCATGCCGTGTACGGTCACGTCGTACCAGCGCTGTCCGAGCGCGCCCTCGACCACGCCGATCGTCGTGTCGTGCGCCTCCAGCACCGGCCCCTGCTCGATATGCGCTTCGAAATACGCGCCGACCGGATGCGCGCCGGTCGCATCGCCCGCATAGCCGATCGCGGCCAGCGCGTCGCGCACCGACACGCCATCGCGGTCGCATTGCACGAGTGCATGATCGAGCGTGAATGCGCCCGAGAACACGCCGGACCCCATCATCACCGGAACGAAACGGGAACCTTCCTCGTTGGTCCAGACGGCCACCTCGAGCGGCGCGCGCGTACGCACGCCGGCGTCATCGAGCGTACGCAGCACCTCGAGGCCGGCAAGCACGCCGTAGTTGCCGTCGAACTTGCCGCCCGTCGGCTGCGTGTCGATATGACTGCCCGTGGCCACGGGCGGCAGGTCGTCGCGTTCGCCCGCCCGCCGCGCAAAGATATTGCCGATCGCGTCGACACGCACCGTGCAGCCGATTTCCTTCGCCCACGCGACGAACAGGTCGCGTGCGTCGCGATCGAGTTCGGTGAGCGCGAGACGGCACACGCCGCCCTTGTCGGTCGCGCCGATCCGCGCGAGCCGCATCAGGCTGTCCCACAGCCGTGCGCCATCGACGCGCAAGCCGGACGCCGCGACGCCCGGAGTCAAATGCTCTACTTGCATCGTTGCCATTCCTCGCATTGAAAGGGTACGGCGTTCATGCGACGCCGACGCCCAGGTACCGGTCCTTCACGTCATGATCGGCCGCGAACGCGGCATTGCTGCCTTCGTAGACGATCACGCCCTGCTCGATCACGAAGTGGCGGTCCGCGAGCTGCGTGCACACTTCGAGGTTCTGCTCGACGAGCAGGATCGCGACGCCGGCGGCCTTGATCTGCTTCAACTGCTCGACGATCTCCTCGACGATCACCGGGGCGAGCCCCTCGACCGGCTCGTCGAGCATCAGCAGCCGCGGATGATTCATCAGCGCGCGGCCGATCGCGAGCATCTGCTGCTCGCCGCCCGACAACTGCCCGCCGCCGTTGCGGCGGCGCTCCTTCAGGCGCGGAAAGATCCGGTAGATGTCGTCGAGCTGCCACGGCGAATCGCGGCGCGCGCCGAGCCGCAGGTTTTCCTCGACCGACAGCAGCCGGAAAATGCCGCGATGCTCGGGCACGAAGCACAGGCCGCGCGCGGCGATCCGGTGCGCCGGCTGCCCGGACACCGGCCGGCCGTCGAACGTCACCGTGCCGGCGGTCGGCACGACGACGCCCGCGATCGTCTTGAGCGTCGTCGACTTGCCCGCGCCGTTGCGGCCGAGCAGCGTCACCGTCTCGCCTTCATTGACGTTCAGCGAAATACCCTGCAGCACGTGGCTCTTGCCGTAGCAGGCGTGCACGTCCTTCACGTCGAGCATCATGCGCGGCCTCCCGTGATCATGTTGCCGAGATAGGCGCTGCGCACGCGCGCGTCGCCGCGAATCGCATCGGGCTTGCCTTCGACCAGGACGCGCCCCTGCTGCATCACCGTGATCGTGTCCGAGATGTCCATCACGATGCCCATGTTGTGTTCGATCAGCACGACCGTGTAGTCGTCGCGCAGGCCGCGGATCAGTGCCTTCATGTCGTCGAGATCGTCGATCCCCATGCCCGACGTCGGCTCGTCGAGGAAAATCGCACGCGGCCGCGCCGCCAGCGCCATGCCGACCTCGAGCCTGCGCTGCTGGCCATGCGACAGCACGCCGGACGCGGTGTCGGCGAACCGCTGCAGGCCGAGCCGCTCGAGCACCTCGTCGACGATGCCGTCGTGCGCGAGCGCACCGCGCGGCGGCGTCCACGGATTCAGCGCGCGACGCGAATCGACGCCCTGCGCGGCAACCCGCAGGTTCTCGCGCACGCTCAGGTTCGGAAACAGGCTCGTCACCTGGAACGAGCGTGCAATCCCGCGCCGCACGCGCTTGTGATCGGGTTCGCGCGACACGTCGTGACCGTCGAACAGGATCGAGCCCGACGTGATCGGCAGCGTGCCCGTCAGCGTATGGAACAGCGTCGTCTTGCCTGCCCCGTTCGGGCCGATCACCGAATGCACGGTGCGCGGCATGATCCGCAGGTCGACCCCGCCCAGCGCGGTGAACTTGCCGTAGCGCTTGACGACGCCGCGCGCTTCGAGAATCGCTTCGCTCATGGCTGCTCCTTGACCGTGGCCGCAGTGCGATCGTTACGCCGCAGCGATGCGATGACGCGTTCGCCGAGCCCCCACAACCCGCGCTGCATGAACAGGCTGACCGCGATCAGCACGAGGCCGAGCAGCAGCAGCCAGCGCGGCCACAACGTCGACAGCCAGTCCGCGAACAACACGTAGAACGCCGCGCCGAGCACCGACGCGAACAGGTTGCCCGTGCCGCCGATCACCGTCATCACGAGGATCACCTCGCTCGTGTGGTAGTCGATGTTCGACAGCGGCGCGATGCCCGTCATCAATGCATGCAGCGCCCCCGCGAGGCCCGTGACCGCGCCCGAGATCACGAACGCCGCGAGCTTGAAGCGCTTCACGTCGTAGCCGGCCGCCGCCGCGCGCGCCTCGTTGTCGCGAATCGCGAGCAGCGTCCGGCCGAACACCGAGCGCGACACGCGCAGCAGCAGCCAGAACACCGCGACGAACAGCACCGCGACGAAACCGTAGTAGCGCCACGGCGAATCGAGCACGACGAGCGGATGCCCGAACGCGGACAGCGCGGGGCGCGGGATGTCGAGCAACCCGTTGTCGCCGCCCGTCACATCCGGCGTCGTATACGCGAGGAAGTAGAACAGCTGCCCGAACGCGAGCGTCAGCATCACGAAATAGGTGCCGCGCTGCCGGATCGAGAACCAGCCGACCAGCGCGGCCGCGACGGCGCCGAGCACCGCGGCCGCGGCCAGCGCGGCCGTCACCGACTCGACGCCGCGCGTCAGCACCAGCCCCGCCGTGTAACTGCCGAGCCCGAAGAAGATGCCCTGCCCGAACGACAACAGCCCCGTATAGCCGAGCAGCAGGTTGCAGCCGAGCGCGGCAAGCGCGAACACCAGCACTTCGGTCGCGAGCGACCCCGAACTCAACACGAGCGGCAGCACGCACGCGGCGATCACCGCCAGCCAGCCTTCCGGCCGCTGCAGCATGCCGCGCCACGGCTGCGGGCGTTGCGACGCCGCCGCGCCCGGCGGCAGCGGTTTCGACGACTGGATCATGCGGCCCTCCCCAGCAAACCGTTCGGACGCAACAGCAGCACGGCCGCCATCGCGACATAAATCATCAACCGCGCGCCTTCCGGCCACAGCGTGCTCATCAGGCTCTGCACGATGCCGACCAGCAGCCCGCCGACCAGCGCGCCGAGAAAATTCCCCATCCCGCCGACGACGACCACGACGAACGCGACGCCGAGCGCCTCGATACCCATGAACGGATCGACGCCGCGGATCGGTGCGGCGAGCACGCCGGCCAGCGCGGCCGTCGCCGCACCGAGCGCGAACACGAGGCTGAACACGCGCGTCACGTTGATGCCGAGCAGCGACACCATCTCCGTCGACTCGCTGCCCGCGCGCACCGTGCTGCCGAGCCGCGTGCCTTCGAGCACCCACCACAGCAACGCGGCGAGCACGGCCGTGAACCCGATCACGAACAGCCGGTACTTCGGGTAGACGAAGCCGCCCCAGATCACGACGCCGTTCAGCGCGTCGGGCGGCGGCACGTTGTCGCCGAGCGGCCCCCACGCGAGGATCGCGCACTCCTGCAGCACGAGCGCGAGCCCGACGGTCGCGAGGATGTGGAATTCGTGCTGCTGCGCGTACACATGGCGCAGCACGAGTTTTTCGACGCCCCACGCGAACGCGCCGACGACGAGCGGCACGATCGCGAGCGCGACCCAGAAATTCGCCGACCATTGCAGCGCCTGGTAGCAGAGATACGCACCGAGCAGGTAGAACGCGCCGTGAGCGAAATTCACGAAGCGCAGCAGGCCGAACACGATCGACAGGCCGACGGCGAGCAGGAAATACAGCATGCCCACGCCGATGCCGTTGACGATCTGCAGCAGATAGACGTTCATGGCTTCCGTGTCGGAAAGGAAGGTAACGGACGCCCGCGGCGCACGAGGCGCCGCGAACGCATGCACTGCGTCACGCGAGCTTGCAGCCCGTCTTGTCGACCGGCAGGAACGACTGGCCCGAGCTGACGATGTCGGCATAGTCGTCCGCGTTCTTCATCCGGCTCTTCGGCTTGCCTTTCAGCAGGTAGTAGTTCTTCAGGACCTGGTGATCGCCCTTGCGGATTTCCTCCGGCCCCGTGAGGCCGTCGTATTTCATCCCTTCCATCGCCGCGACGACCTTCTTCGGATCGGCGCTGCCGGCCTTCACCATCGCGTCGATCAGGATCTTCGTGCAGACGTACGAACCCGCGAGGCTGTAGTTCGGGTTCGCCTTGAACGCGTCATTCGCGCGCTTCACGAGATCGCGGTTCAGCGGCGCATCGATGCCGTGCCAGTACTGCGCGCCGAAATACACGCCGTCGCAGATGTCCGGACCGAGCGCCTCGAACTGCTCGAGGCCCGATGCCCACGCGAGCAGGATCGTGCAGTTGCGCTTCATCCCGAAGCTGACGGCCTGGCGCAGCGTGTCCGACGATTGCGAGCCGAAGTTCAGGATCAGCAGCACGTCGGGCTGCGCGGCCGCCGCATTCGTCAGATAACCGCTGAACTCCTTTTCGGCGAGCGAGTGGTAGCTGTTGCCGACGTGCTCGATGCCCTTCTCCTTGAAGATCGCCTTCGCGGCCGACAGCAGGCCGTCGCCGAACACGTATTGCGGCGTGATCGTGTACCAGCGCTTCGCCTTCGGCAGCATCTGGACCAGCGGGCGCACCGTCTGCTCGATCGCGCCGAAGGTCGGCACCGACCAGCGGAAGGTCGCCGCGTTGCAATCCTTGCCGGTGATCTCGTCCGCGCCGGCCGTCGTGATGAACACGCCGCCCGCCTTCTGGACTTCCTTGCCCATCGCCAGCGATTCGGACGACAGGATGCCGCCCGCGAAGAAACGCACGCCCTTCTGCTGCGCGATCTCCTGCACGCGCCGCACGGCGGTCGCGGGCTTGCCCTCGGTGTCGAGCGACGTATAGGCGAGCGGCGCGCCGAGCACCTTGCCGTATTGCTTGACGGCCAGTTGCATGCCGAGATCGGCGTACTTGCCGTTGGCCGCGAACGGGCCGGACATCGGCACCGGGCACGCAAGCTGGATGGGCGAGCCCTGCGCGAACGCGACACGGGACGACATGCTGCCGAGCGCGCCCGGCACGGCCGACAGCGCGGCCAGTTTCAACAGTTCTCGGCGATTCAAGTTGACGCTCCTGATAAAGGGGGACACACGATGCGACCGACTGCCAAACCGTACCCACGCCCTGCAGGATGCGCGCGCCGGTTCATTCTATTTATCATGATAAATAGAATGAACCTGATGCTAGAGTTGATCAAAATTGGTGTCAATCAGGCAAAATTCCGTACCCGCGCCGGGACCGATCGTCGACGATGACGCGGCGCGCAGTCAGACAAAGGAGTCGTGAAGATGGTCATGGACCGAGCCAGGGCGGGCCTCGCGGTCGAAATCAAGCAGCCGAAGCGGGCCGATCTCGTCGCCGAGGAGATCAAGCGGCTGATCACCGAGAAGGACCTGAAGCCCGGTGACCGCCTGCCGCGCGAGGCCGAGCTGCAGCAGCTCTATGCGGTGAGCAAGAGCACGATCCGCGAGGCGCTGAAGTCGCTCGAGGTGCAGGGGCTCATCAAGGTCACGACGGGGCCGTCGGGCGGCGGGATGGTCGTCGAGGTGCCGCTCGACCGCACGCTGCAGCTCCTGCAGAACTACCTGTTCTTCAAGGACGTGTCGATCGACGACATCTATACGGTGCGCAAGCTGCTCGAACCCGAGCTGGCCGCCGGCGCCGTACCGCACCTGACGGAGCGCGACTTCGCGGCGCTGGAAGCGAACATCGCGTGCTGCGACGGCGGCTCGGGCGTGCACGATCGCGGCCACATGCTGCGCCAGCGGCAGGAGGACACGACGTTCCACGACATCCTTGCGGCCGCGAATCCGAATCCGTTCCTGCGCTTCAGCTGCGAACTGATCAACGAGATGATCCGGCAGTTGATCGAGTTCCGGAACGATACGCCGCTCGTCGAGCACAAGCGCTTCGGCGAGGCGAACGTGTCGATTCACAAGGCGATCCTGCAGGCCGCGCGCGAGCGCGACGTCGAGCGCGTCCGCGCGCTGATGGTCGAGCACATGACCGAGGCGCCCAAGCATGTGAAGCGGATGAAGGGCAAGCTGCGCGGGCGGTTGATCCTCGATTCCGAGATTCGCCGGCGCGCCGCCGCTCCCGTTGCGGGCGCCGATGCGGCCGTGGCCGATCCCGAAGACCGCTGAGCGGCGGCACACGCGGCGAGGAATCAAGGCCGACCGCTTCGTGGCGGCCCGGGGACTGCTGCCGCACCCGCGGCGGGCGGTGACGTGACGTTCCGATCGAACGCCAGGCGCGGCGCCGCCATCGGCGGGAACCGGTTCGCCGCCCCGGTCCCCAGGGCGATCAGGGCATCATCACGCGCTGCCGTCCGTGTACCCCGTCGTCCCCTTCGTTTCCAGATACTCGACGAGGCCGAACTCCGCATACTCGCGCCCGTTGCCCGAACGCTTGTAACCGCCGAACGGCGCGGCCGGGTTCCACGCCGGGTAGTTGATGTGAACGTTGCCGACCCGCAACCTCGCCGCGACGCGACGTGCGCGATCGAGATCCTTCGACTGCACGTAGGCCGCGAGCCCGTACACCGAATCGTTCGCAAGCGCGATCGCTTCTTCCTCGGTCCGGTAGGTCATGATCGACAGCACCGGCCCGAAGATTTCCTCGGTCGCGATCGTCATGTCCGGCGTGACGTTCGAGAATACCGTCGGCCGCACGTAGAAGCCGTCGCCTAACCCTTCCGGCCGGCCGGGACCACCGGCGACGAGCGTCGCGCCTTCGTCGATCCCGAGCCGGATGAAGTGCTGGATGCGGTCGAACTGCGTGCGGCTGACGACCGGGCCGATGCCCGTTTCCGTCGAACGCGGATCGCCGACGACGGTACGCTCCGCTTCGCGCCGCGCCGCCTGCTCGGCCAGCGCCAGATGATCCGCATGCACGAGCATGCGCGTCGGCGCATTGCACGACTGGCCGCTGTTGCTGAAGCAGCTGCGCGCGCCGCGCGTGACGGCATCCTCGATGTCGGCATCCGGCAGGATCAGGTTCGGGCTCTTGCTGCCGAGCTCCTGGTGCACGCGCTTCACGGTATCGGCGGCCGCCTTCGCGACCTCGACACCCGCGCGCGTCGAGCCCGTGAACGACACCATGTCGACATCCGGGTGTCGCGACAACGCATCGCCCACTTCATGCCCGTAGCCGTGCACGAGGTTGAACACGCCGGGCGGCACGCCCGCCTCGTGCAGGATTTCCGCGAACAGGATCGCGCTGAACGGCGCGACCTCGCTCGGCTTGAGCACCATCGTGCAGCCGGCGGCGAGCGCCGGTGCGACCTTGCACACGATCTGGTTGATCGGCCAGTTCCACGGCGTGATCAGCGCGCACACGCCGATCGGCTCGTGCGACACCAGCAGCGAACCGGTCTGCGTGCTGAAGCGGAACGACTGCAGCGCGCGGATCGTCTGTTCCAGGTGCGCGGTGCCGACCGCGGCCTGCGCCGCGCGCGCAAACGCGATCGGCGCGCCCATTTCCCGGCTGATCGTCCGTGCGACCTCTTCGTAGCGGCGCTGGTAGATCTCGAGCACGCGCCGCAACAGCGCGACACGCTCGTCCACCGGCCAGCGCGAATACGTGTCGAAAGCCCGTTTCGCCGCGCCGACCGCGCGATCGACGTCGGCCGCGGCGCCGATCCTGAGCTGCGCATAGGGCCGCGCGGTGGCCGGATCGATCACGTCGATCGACCGGGCGTCGGCCGGATCGAGCCACTGGCCGTCGATATAGGACTGTTGTGACGTTCGCATCGGTTGCTCCTTCTGAAATGAACGACGCCGCGCTCAGCGCGTCGCCCGGGCATAGGTGTCGGCGAGGATGTCGCGGATCTGCGCGACGAACCACACGATCTCGTCGCGCGACATCACGAGCGGCGGCGAGAACTGCACGATCGGCGTGCCTTCGTGATCGACGCCCGCACGGCACAGCAGCCCCGCGTCGAAGATCGCGGGCGCGAGGATCGTCGACACGAACGCCTGCGCGCTGATACCGGCCGCCCAGCGGCGCGCGGCCTTGTCCGTCACGAGTTCGAGCGAGTAGTGGTAGCCGTCGCCGCGCACGTCGCCGACGCACGGCAGTTCGAGCAGCCCGTCGAGCGTCTGGCGGAATACGGCTTCGTTGTCGCGGACGTTCTCGAGCACCCCTTCACGCGCCATGATCGCGAGGTTCGCGAGCGCGGCCGTGCAGGCGACCGGATGGCCGCCGTACGTCGCGCCGTGCAGGAACATCTGCTGCGGCCCGTCGAGCACCGTGTCGACCACGGCGTCGCTCGCGATCACGCCGCCGAGCGGCACGTAGCCCGACGCGATGCCTTTCGCGAACGTGATGATGTCCGGCTTCAGCCCGTAGCGCGCCGACCCGAAGTATTCGCCGAGCCGGCCGAACCCGCAGATCACCTCGTCCGCGACGAGCAGCACGCCGTGCCGGTCGCAGATGTCGCGCAGCCCGGCCGCATAGCCGGCCGGCGGCGTCAGGCTGCCGCCCGCGTTCTGCAGCGGCTCGACGACGAGCGCGGCGACGGTATCCGGCCCCTCCTGCACGATCAGCGATTCGATCTCGTCGAGCAGATGGCGTGTGAACTGCGCTTCCGTCTCGCCCGCCGGGCGGCCGTAGCGCTTCGTGTTGCTCACGTGCCGCACGCCCGACATCAACGGTTCGAAGTGCTTGCGGAAATTCGTCATCCCGTTCAGCGCGAGCGCGCCGAACGACGTGCCGTGATACGCGACGCGCCGCGCGATGAACTTGCGCCGCTGCGGCTCGCCGCGCGACTGGTGATACTGGCGCACCAGCTTGATCGCCGATTCGTTCGACTCCGAGCCGCTCGACGTGAAGAACACGCGGTTCAGGCCTTCGGGCGCGAGCGCCGCGAGCTGGTGCGCGAGCCGGATCGCCGGTTCGTGGCCATAACCCCAGTTGGTCGCGAACGGCAGCCGGACCATCTGCTCGCGGATCGCATCGCCGATCTCCGCGCCGTGGCTGTAGCCGACCTGCACGCAGTACAGCCCGGCCAGCCCGTCGAAATAACGCTTGCCGTGGCGATCGACGAGCCAGCAGCCTTCGCCGCGGTCGAACACGGTGAGCGCGTTCTCGCGGTACGCATCGGCATGCGTGAAATGCATCAGCAGGTGGCGCTTGCCGAGCGCCTGCAGGTCCGCACCGGGATTGACGTCAACAGCGTTCATGGGTCACTCCTCCTTCAGGGTTTCAGAACCGGCGACATGCCGCCGGTCATTCAATGCATCGACAGCGTCGGCGCCGGGCGCGTGAAGCCGCGCGTGAGCCACACGAGCTGGCAGAGGCCGAGCACGAGCCAGCCGAAGCCGACGTAGAACGTCTGGCGCGACAGTCCCGACCAGAGCCATACATTCATCGCGAAGCCGATCGCCGGCATCGCGCCGAACGTGATCCAGCCCGCGACATGACGGTGCCCGCGCTGGCCCAGGTAGCTACGCATCACGCACAGGTTCACGACCGCGAACGCGACGAGCGCACCGAAACTGATCATCGTCGACGCGAGGTCGAGCGTGACGAACAGCGCGGACAGCGACACGACGCCGACCGCGAGCGTCGCGCGCACCGGCGTATGCAGCCGCGCATGCAGGTGGCCGAACACGCATTCGGGCAGCACGCGATCGCGGCCCATCGCGAACAGCACGCGCGTCACGCTCGCCTGCCCGGCCATCGCGCTCGCGAAGCAGCCCGCCACGTACACCGCGACGAAGAACGCCGACAGCGTGCCGCCGCCAATGCGCCGCATCAATTCGAAGCTGGCCGAATCGAGATCCTTGAACGCGTGCCAGTCGGGAAACACCACTTGCCCGGCATACGCGATCAGCATGAACAGCAGGCCGCTCGCGAGCGTGCAGAGCAGGATCGCGCGCGGCACCGTGCGCCGCGGCTCGCGCGTCTCTTCCGACAGCGTGGTGACCGCATCGAAACCGAGAAACGACAGGCACAGGATCGCGGCGCCCGCGAAGATCGCGCGCGCATCGCCCGACGACGGCAACGCGACGGTCATCGACAGCCCTTCGCCGGCCGCGACGCGCGCCGACGCGACGACGAAGATCGCGATGAACACGAACTGGCTCGCGATCAGGATCAGGTTCACGCGGTTGACGAGCCGGATCCCGACGATATTCAGCCCGGTGACCAGCGCGATACTGCCGACGATCCATACGCTGGCCGGCACGCCGGGGAAAATCTGCTTCATGTAGATGCCGATCGCGAGGTAGCTGATCATCGGGATGAACAGGTAGTCCATCAGCAACGCCCAGCCGACCATGAAGCCGGCCGAGGTGCCGAAGTTGCGGCTCGCGAACGTGTACGCGGAACCGGCGCTCGGCATCAGCCGCGCCATGTGGCCGTAGCTGCGCGCGGTGAACAGCATCGCGACCAGCGTGACCGCATAGGCGGCCGTCAGATGCCCGTTCGTCTCGCTTGTGACGAGGCCGTAGGTCGTGAACACCGTCATCGGCAGCATGTACGCGAGGCCGAAGATCACCAGCGTCGAGAGGCCGAGCAGACGCGGCGTGCGGCGCTCGTCCGGGTCGCCTCGATGCGCGCTCGCGCCGACGTCGTGCGTCGCGGCGGCCGATACGGTTCGGCCTGGCCTGTCGTTGTCCATGCTGTCCTCACGTGGGTGGGTGGCGTTCATGACTTCAACTCTCGATCGCCCGGCGCCGCCGGCGGCGCGCGATCGGAAGAAAGTGTGGTGCGCCAAAAAATCCCGGACGAATGAGAAATACGGACGTAATCGGGGGATATTTCAGGACACGGCGTCACGCATCGCATCGTCCGGCCATGCATGCTGCTGTGCCGCACTGGCATTTTTCGGACATTCCGGCTATGTTCCGTGCACGCCCGTCACCGTATCGGCACCATGGACAGCCGCTCCCAACGCAACCAGAGCCGGGCCGAGCACAGCCTGCGCACATCGCTCGGCCTCGCCCGCCCGGCCGGACGCCAGGAAGATATTCCGGCCACCGTTCACGCGATCGCGGTCGCGCTGGACGAGTGCCGCGTGCGGCACATCGACGGCGCCGCGCTGCTCGAAGGCACGGGGCTCGGCGCGGACGAGGTCGCGTCGCCGAACCTGCACGTGAATCGCGGCCAGGAGCAGCGCTGCTTCCGCAACCTGCTGCGCTGCAGCGGCGTACCGTCGATCGGGCTGTCGATCGGCGCGCGGCTGCACGTGTCGACGCTCGGTCTCGCCGGCTACGCGATGCTGATCAGCGGCTCCGTGACGCAGGCGTTCCGCTGCATGGGCCAGTTCCCGCTGTTCATGGGCCTGTATTTCGACGTGCGCGTCGACGCGCACGCCGGCGGCATGAGCGTGACCATCAGCCGCTACAACGGCGAATCCGATCTCGAGGTATTCCAGGTCGACATGTGCCTGTCGAGCCTGCGGCTGATCGTGTCCGATCTCGTCGGCAAGCCGGTATGGCCGGAACAGTTGCAGCTCGCGCGCCGCACGCCGCGCAATGCAGCCGACTACGCACGCCACTTCGGCTGCCCGGTCGCGTTCAATGCGGCCGACAACCGTCTCGTGTTCACGTCGGTGAACGGCACGGAAACGCCGCGTCTCGCGAACGAAGTCAGCTTCAATGCGCTGCACGGCCAGTGCGAGGTGCTCGAACGGCAGTGGGCCGCGTCGGTCGGCACGCGCTTCGCCGATCGGGCGAAGGAGCTGATGGCGCGCGACCTCGTGCGTTTCAAGTCGATGACGGCGCTCGCGAATGCGCTGCACCTGACGGAGCGCACGCTGCGCCGGCGGCTCGACAAGGACGGCATCACGTTCCAGTCGCTGCTCGATGAAGTCCGTCACGACGAAGCCGTGCGGATGCTCGACGACCACACGCTGACGGTCGCGGTGATCGCCGAACGGCTCGGCTACAGCGAGCCGCGCAGCTTCCGTCACGCGTACCGGCGCTGGACCGGCAAGACGCCGCGCGCGGACGCCGGTATCGACATGTAACGTCGATCGCGCATGCCGATTCCGAACGGCGCCCCCGCCTGTTAGTTCGGAATTCGAATCATTTCCACGAAAGCCGCCGGCGGCGTCCGGCTCGACGCCGCCGCACGACCGCGTGCCGTGCCCAAGCTGGACGCGCTCATTCGATTGCTCTATACTCGCTCCAACTTCACACAAAACGCATGATCTCGTGCGCAACGTGATGTCATTTCGCACTTTGTTGCGCATGCATCCGTTTCGCCACGTCAAAGGGGCCACCGGCCCCAGCGGTCGGCGCCAAGCCGCCCGCATCCATGCCGTCTTCGCAGGACGGTGCCCTGCTCGAACGCGCCTTGCCGTTACGGCGCCGCCGGGCTGAACCTGACAATCAGACGAACGCAACATCGCGTTCACCCGACCGCCAGCCGCACTTCGGTGCAGCCGGCAGCACTGTTTCCGTCAGTTCAATCGCGGCCATGCCGGGATCACGAACTTCCATCGCGACGCCATCCGGCGTCATCGCGGCGCGTGCCTGCGCGCGTGCCGCATCGGGATCGAGGAGGGGTATCTTCATGACTCGACGCACTGTCCAGCTGGTGGGCAGCCTGGTAGCCATCATCGCGGTCGGATGGGCGCTGGCGCGCGGCATCGGCGCCGACACGTTCCGCCAGCGCGCGGACGATCTCGCGTACTACGCGGGCCAGCACATGCTGCTGGTCGTCTACTCGATGACGCTCGCGATCGTCGTCGGCGTACCGGCCGGCGTGCTGCTGAGCCGGCCGCGGTTTCAGCACCGGGCCGAGCGCTTCATGCAGGTCTTCAACATCGGCAACACGGTCCCGTCGCTCGCGGTGCTGGCCATCGCGCTCGGCATCTTCGGCATCGGCGACGTACCTGCGATCATCGCGCTATTCCTCGCATCGCTGCTGCCCATCACGCGCAATGCCTATGAAGGCATGAAGAACGTGCCGGCCGCGCTGCGCGAAGCGGCCAAGGGCATCGGCATGACGGGCTGGCAATCGCTCGCCCGCGTCGAACTGCCCCATGCGGTGCCGATCATCGTCGGCGGCGTGCGCACCGCGCTCGCGATCAACGTCGGCACGGCGCCGCTCGCGTACCTGATCGGCGCGGACAGCCTCGGCTCGCTGATCTTCCCCGGCATCTATCTCGACAACCAGCCGCTGCTGCTGCTCGGCGCGTCGCTCACCGCGATCCTCGCGCTCGTGCTGGACGGCATCGTCGCAACCGGCAGCCGCCGCTGGCTCGCGCGCCACGGAGGTGCCGCATGATGCGCCCGCTTCGATCGATCGCCCGCCTGTGCGCCGCCCTGGCCGTGTGCATGGCCGCCGGCACACCGGCATTCGCCGCCAAGCTCGTGCTCGGCGCGAAGAACTTCACCGAGCAATATGTCCTCGCGGAAATCACGTCGCAATACCTGCGCTCGCGCGGCTACGACGTGGAAGTCCGCGCGGGGCTCGGCAGCACGCTCACGCGCAGCGCGCTGGAAAACGGCCAGTTCGACCTGATGTGGGATTACACGGGCACCGCCGCGCTCGTCTACAACAAGATCCAGGACAAGCTCTCGCCCGAGGAGATGTACCGGCGGGTCAAGGCGCTCGACGTACCGCGCGGGCTCGTGTGGCTCGACGCGTCGCCGCTCAACGACACCTACGCGATCGGCCTGCCGAGCCAGCTCGCGCAGGCCACCGGCATCCGCACCGTGTCGCAGCTCGCCGAGCACCTGAAGACCGATCCGGCCGCGAAGCACTACGTGTTCGGCATGGATGCGGAATTCGCGAACCGTCCGGACGGCCTGAAGCCGCTGCTCGCCGCGTACGGCATGCAGTTCAGCCGCGCGCAGTTGAAGCAGATGGATCCGGGGCTCGTCTACACGGCGCTGCACAACAACCAGCTGAAGATCGGCCTCGTCTACACGACCGACGGCCGCGTGAAGGGCTTCGGCATCGTGCCGCTCGAGGACGACAGGCATTTCTTCCCGCCGTACAACGCGACGCCCGTGGTGCGCAAGGACACGCTCGAGCGCAATCCGGGACTCGCGACGCAGCTCAACGCGCTGTCCGCCGCGCTCGACAACGACGCGATGCAGGCCATGGCCAAGGCCGTCGACCTCGACGGCAAATCGCCGCGCGACGTCGCCGACGCGTTCCTGCGCACGCATCCGCTACCTTGAAGGAGACCCGATGAGCGTATTCGACTATCTCGCTTCGAGCTGGCCCGAGCTGTTGCAGCTCACGCTGCAACACATGTGGCTCGTCGCGATCGCCGTGGGCTGCGCGATCGTCGCGGGCGTACCGCTCGGCATCCTCATCAATCGCCACGAATGGCTCGCCGGGCCGCTGCTCGGCATCGCCACGATCGTGCTCACGCTGCCGTCCATCGCGCTGTTCGGCCTGATGATCCCGTTCTTCTCGCGCTTCGGCCAGGGCATCGGCGCCGCGCCCGCGATCACGGCCGTGTTCCTCTATTCGCTGCTGCCGATCATGCGCAACACCTACCTCGCGCTGCGCAACGTGGATGCGGGCATCAAGGAAGCCGGCACCGGCATCGGCATGACCGCGTGGCAGCGCCTGCGTCTCGTCGAGCTGCCGCTGGCGGTGCCCGTGATTCTCGCGGGCGTGCGCACCGCGGTCGTGATGAACATCGGCGTGATGACGATCGCCGCCGTGGTGGGCGCGGGCGGGCTCGGCACGCTGATCCTGCGCGCCATCGGACAGAGCAGCATGATGAAACTACTGGTGGGCGCGGTGCTCGTGAGCCTGCTCGCGATCGTCGCCGACCGGCTGCTGCAGAGGCTGCAGCGGGCATTGACACCGAAGGGAGTGCAGAAGACATGATCGAACTCGACCAACTGACCAAAACCTTCACGCGCAAGGACGGCCAGACCGTACGCGCGGTCGACTCCGTGAGCCTGTCGGTGCCCGAGGGGGAAATCTGCGTGTTCCTCGGCCCGTCGGGCTGCGGCAAGACGACCACGCTCAAGATGATCAACCGGCTGATCGCCGCGACATCGGGTCGCGTGCTCATCAACGGTGAAGATACGGCGCAGCTCGACGAAGTCGACCTGCGGCGCCACATCGGCTACGTGATCCAGCAGATCGGGCTGTTCCCGAACATGACGATCGAAGAGAACATCACCGTCGTGCCGCGCCTGCTCGGCTGGGACAAGAAGCGCTGCGCCGAACGCGCACGCGAGCTGATGTCGATGGTCGCGCTCGATCCGAAGCTGTACCTGAAACGCTATCCGCGCGAGCTGTCGGGCGGGCAGCAGCAGCGTATCGGCGTGATTCGCGCGCTGGCCGCCGATCCGCCCGTGCTGCTGATGGACGAACCGTTCGGCGCGGTCGATCCGATCAATCGCGAGTCGATCCAGAACGAGTTCTTCCAGATGCAGCGGCAACTGAACAAGACCGTGATCATGGTGAGCCACGATATCGACGAAGCGATCAAGCTGGGTGACCGCATCGCGGTGTTCCGGCGCGGCCAGCTCGTTCAGTACGATCACCCCGACACGCTGCTCGCACGCCCGCGCGACGAATTCGTCGCGCAGTTCGTCGGCCAGGACAGCACGCTCAAGCGCCTGCTGCTCGTGAAGGCCGGCGACGCGGCCACGCAACCCGACACCGCGCGCGTCGATACGCCGCTCGCGCACGCACTCGCGGTGATGGACGAAGCCGACTGCCGCTACCTGACCGTGCTCGACGACGCGGGCCGCGCGCTCGGCTACGTGACGCGCCGCGCGGCGCGCGGCGACGGCGGCACATGCGGCGAACGCGTGACGCCGTTCCCGGCCGGTGTCTCGGCCGACGACAACCTGCGCATCGTGCTGTCGAAGATGTACCAGTACAGCGTGTCGTGGATGCCCGTGCTCGACCCGGACGGCGTGTGGCTCGGCGAGGTCACGCAGGACTCGATCGCCGCGTACCTGAGTTCGGGCCGATCGCGCCGGCAAACGGGGCAGCCGCCGGGCAGCCCGGTCGATCGGGTTGAGGCGGCCGCGCCGCATTGATGCGTCGTCCTCGTCACACCGGTGCGCGATCGGCGTGACGCCGTTCTTGACCAACACACCGTGGGCGACGAGCGCAATCGATCCCGCCGCACCCCGGCTTCCTGTCACTGTCTTCCGTTGAATCCTGCCTGGCGGATTCCAGTGGCTTGATCCTGCGTTCCGCGCTCGCGCGACAAACGCGCAGCGAAAAATCCGGCCCCGGCAATCAAGCGCGAATCGCACGGAATCGACTCGCGTAAAATGCCCGCAACCATCCATCCGAGCGGGCCGCCCTTCCATTCCACTCGCATCGGCATAACACCCATACCAACGAGAGCCGTGGCATCCGCCGACGTCGCCGCCCCGATCGGGGCGACCGCGACCGCGACGATCGTCGACCGGCGAAGCATCGATGAGCAAACCGATCCTGTACCTTCTCGCCGGCAACGGCAGCGCGGCCGACTGGTGGGACGATGCGCTGCCCCACTTCCGGCGCTACCGGCCGGTGCCGCTGGAACTGCCGGGCTTCGGCGATCATCCCGCGCCGCCGTGCGAGGATCTCGCCGCGTACGCGCAGGCGCTGCTGGACGCCACCGAACCGGGCCACGCGATCATGGCGGTCGGCGTGAACGCGCTGCTGGTGCTGCACGCGTTGCAGCGGCGCCCCGGCCACTTCGGCCGCAGCGTGCTGCTCGCGCCCGTCGGCGCATTCCTGTGGGAACGGCGGCTGCCGAAACTGATGGCGCCGAAACCGCTGCGCAAGACGATCCACTGGCTGCTCGCGCACCATCCGACGCTGTTCGCCCGCCAGTTCTCGAACCAGACCTGGACGCCCGCGCAATATCGCCGCATGGGCGCCGGCTACGCGCGCTGCCGCGCGTTCCTGCCGCACTGGGATCTCGTGCGCGCCGATACCGCGCTGCCGCTGCTCGAGTGGGTTACCGACCGCATCGAGCTCGTATGGGGCGACCAGGATGCCGTGCTCGGCGTGCGCCAGGCCGCCGCATGGTCGGCAATCCTCGCGCGCGCCGACCTCACCGTCACGCTGCAGCACGGCTGGGGACACTATCCGTGGATCGATGCGCCGGCCGCGTTCGCGCAGTGGCTCGAAGCCGGCGACACGGGTTTCGTCGCGCACACGAAGGGCGGACGTCTGGCACTCGCCGCGATGGCCGGCCTGCCGGTGCCGCCCGCCTTGTCGCTGACCCGCGCCGACGATCCGCGCCTGCCCGCCTTTCTCGCGAGCCAGCCCGGCGCCGAGTGGGCGGTCCGCTCGTCGAGCCACGGCGAGGACCAGGCCGACGCAGCCAACGCCGGCCTGCACACGACGTTCCTGCGCGTGCCGGCATCGGATGCCGCCGCACGCGTGGCTGAACTGCTCGACGGCGGCCTCGAGGAAGCGGTCGTGCAGCGCTTCGTCGCGCCCGTGCTGTCCGGCATCGCGTTCGTGCGCCATCTGTCGGTGGAAGTCGAATGGGTGGAAGGCCACCTCGAATCGCTCGCCGACGGACAGGCAAGCCCGCGGCGCGCAATCCTGTCGCGGCTCGGCGAGCCGTGGCGGCGCGGCACGTTCGCGGCCGCGCACGGCCTGACTTCGCAACGGCTGTGGGCGTTCCTGCAACGCGTGCTGCGCGCGTTCCACTACGTACCCGGCGATGTCGAATGGGCATGGGACGGCACGCAGCTGTGGCTCCTGCAATACCGCCCGATCAGCAGCTACGGCTGGCACCGGCACCTGACCTCGGCCAACATCGCCGAGATCCTGCCGCCGCAGCCGAGCCGGCTCGTCGAATATGCGCAACGGCGCGCGGCCGGCAGCATCCCGGCCATCATGGCGCGCTGGGATGCGCGCGTGCTGCGCGACAACGAGCCGTTCACCGCGCTGTACGGCGGCGCGTCGTACATCAACAACGACCTGTTCCTCGCGCGTCTCGCGGACTGGGGCGTGTCCGCCGCGAACTACAGCGGCGAGATCGGCGGCGCGACGCCGCCGCTGCGCTGGCGTCCGCTGCGCCTGCTGCGCGCACTGCCGGTGTTCTGGCGCATGCTGCGCGTCGCGCGCGGGCACCTGCCGACGCTCGCGCGCGGCTTGCAGCGCTTCGACCGGGAACTCGCGACGCTCGTCGAACGGCGCGCGGACGGCCAGCAACTGGCCGACTGGTTCACGCGCTTCTACGTATTCGTCGTGCAGGGCAACCTGTGCATCGCGTCATCGCTCGCCAGCAGCGGCGGCACACTGTGGGGACGTCCGCCGACCGCCTATGGCCAGCTCGACGACAGCCCGCACCGCTTGCCGTGGGAAACCGATCCGGGCACCGCGCGGCCCGCGGCCGCCGACCTGCCGCTGCAGCCCTTCCCCGCCTGGCCGCTGCCGGTCCGCGTGCTGCACGCGCTCGGCGCGCCCGGCATGCGCGGCTGGTATCTGCAGGTACGCGAGTGGTATCGCGACAACCTGATGCGCGTGTTCTTCCGCCTGCATCACGCGATGCCGACCGCCGACCGCGACACCTGGTTCGCGCCGCATCCCGAACGCCGCGACCGCAACGGCAGCTTCTGGCAGGACGGCGGCGAAGGCACCGACGAGGCAGCCGGCTTCATGATCTATCCGGGCCACGCGCAGGGCGTGCTCGGCCGCGACATCCTGCTCGAAGACGCGCTCGACCCGGGCCGGCATGCGCAGTACCAGGCCGCCCGCGCGGTGATCGCACGCATGGGCGGCCGGCTGTCGCACGGCGCAACGCTGCTGCGCGAACTGCGCAAGCCGTCGGCCGTGCTGCCGCGCGTCGATGCGGCGTGGATCGGACGCGAAGTGCGGCTCAGCGACGGCCGGCTGACGCTGGCCGACTGAGCGGCCGGCGGCGTGTTGAAGGGGGTACCCCGGATCGCTACACTGGTCCGGCGAATCCCGGAGACCTCACATGAAAGAAACGCTTGCCGGACTGTCGGCGGACCTCGAGCGGCTGCTCAAGCTGCGCAGCATCCCGTTCGGGATGAAGCTGTTCGAACGGCGCGAGGACATGGAAGCCGTCCCGCGCATTCGCCGCCCGAAGGCGATTCACTCGCTGGACCAGATCGTCGGGCAGACGGCGCGGCTCGGCTTCACGGTCGGCATCACGGCCGACGACCTCGTCGGCGCGCAGTGCCGGTCGGTCGTCGGGCTCGGTCACGCGAAGGACGCGGAGTGGGCATCCGGCCAGCAGATGGCCGGCGTCTGGTACGCGACGCAGGAAGATTCGCGCGCGCACCAGGCCGCGATGCACTGCGTGGCCGACGGCCAGTACGAAGCGCTCGTCGTGTCGCCGCTTGCGGCCGGCCGCATCGCGCCCGACATCGCGCTGTTCTACGCGACGCCGGGCGCGATGATGTACTTCATCAACGGGCTGCAATGGTCGGGATACAAGCGCTTCGACTGGAGCGTGGTCGGCGAATCGGCATGCGCGGATTCGTGGGGCCGCGCGCTGTCGACCGGGCAGCCGAGCCTGTCGATTCCGTGCTACGCGGAACGCCGCTACGGCGGCGTGCTCGACGACGAGATGCTGATGGCGCTGGCGCCCGACGCGCTGGAACAGGCCGTTGCCGGAATGGAGGCGCTGTCGCGCAACGGGCTGCGCTATCCGTTCGCGCAGTACGGCATCCAGCAGGACGTGCGCGCGGGCATGGAAGTCAGTTACCCGAAAGCGACGTGACTTGACGCGTCGCCGCTGCGGCGCGCTGGAAGCTGCACTCAGCGCAGCGGCGTACGGACCTTGCCGTCGACCTTCAACGTGCGCCTGTCGCGCGCGGCCTCGTATTCGACCGTCTGCGCGGGCGTGACGGCGCCGTACGACCGTCCGTTCACATAGACGATGCCGTCGCGCAGTTCGATCCGGTCGCCGTTGACCGTCGCGGTGGCGCGGTCGCCCTGCAGCACCGCGCCCGAACACCCGGCGGTGGAGAAGCTGCGGACCGACGCGCCCGGCATCCCCGCGTTCCCGCCCGGGTCCGCCGCATGCGCGGCACTGCACGGCGGCGCATCCATGCCGCCGGCGGCATGGAGCGGCCCGGTACTGATGCCGCATCCGGCAAGCAACCCGATCGTCATCGGCAACAGCTTGTTCATGGTGGCCTCCGTGGTCCGCGAACCTGGATCGATGCCCGGGCACGCGCTCGCCCGTCGCCGGTCGCCGGTCGCCGGTCGCCGGTCGCCGGTCGCCGGTCGCCGGTCGCCGGTCGCCGGTCGCCGGTCGCCCGATACGCGCAGTATGCGTCCACGTGCCGGCACACCGCCATCCGCGCCAATACCACTTCTACTCGCCACACATTCGCCTTGACAAGTTGCGATCCGCAACTATTATCGATTGCGATACGCAACCATTTGGGGCAAACCATGGACCTCATCGACGCGCCCGCGAAGCCTCGCGACGCGACCATCCTCGAATTGCGCGACTTCTCCCGCAAGCTGGTGCGCGAGCTCGGCTTCATGCGCGCGACGCTCGCCGACAGCGACTGGGCGCCGTCGGCCGTTCACGCGATCCTCGAGATCGGGATGGCGCCCGGCATCAACGCGAAGGATCTCGGCAACATCCTGCGGCTCGACAAATCGAACACGAGCCGGCAACTCGCGCGGCTCGAGGCGGCCGGTGTCGTGGAGCGCCGCGTATCGAGCGAGGATGCGCGGGCGATCGAGCTGTACCTGACCGCCGAGGGGAAAAAGCTGCAGAAACGAATCGACACGTTCGCGACCGACCAGGTGTCGAATGCGTTGCGTCGCATGATTCCCGCCGACCAGCAGGCGTTGCTGCGCGCCCTCGCGCTGTATGCCGATGCCCTCGCGCAAGACAACGCCGCCAGGGCGCCCGCGACGACCCTCGATGCGCCGCCGATCCGCGAAGGCTACCAACCGGGCTGTATCGGCGACATCGCGAGCCTGCATGCACGCTTCTATGCGGAGCACTGGGGGTTCGGCGTCTTTTTCGAAAAGCGGGTGGCGACCGAGCTGGCCGAGTTCGCGGGCACGTTGCCGGCCGTCGGCAAGGCACTATGGCTCTGCCAGGAAGACGGGCGGACGCTCGCGTCGCTCGCGATCGACGGCGATCCGGCGACCGGCGTCGCGCACCTGCGCTGGTTCATCGTGAACGACGCGTTGCGCGGGTCCGGCATCGGGCGCCAGATGATGACGCTGGCGATGCGCTTCGTCGACGAGCACCGGTTTCGCGAGACCTACCTGTGGACCTTCAAGGGACTGGATTCGGCGCGCCACCTGTACGACGCGTTCGGCTTCACGCTGACCCACGAGTCCGCGGGCACGCACTGGGGCACCGAGGTCGTCGAGCAGCGGTTCAGCCGGCCGGGGCCCGCCGCCAGCTGACGTTCGACGCACCCGATTCACGCTGAAGGGCGTCATCACGCTCACCACGACAAAGGACGCTGCCCATGCTCGAACGTCTCGCGGCCCTCGCGCTTTGCGCGGTCGTCACCGCGCCTGCCGCCGTTGCCGCGCAACCCGACGCCGCGACCGGCATCGATCCGATCGACCGGACGATGACGCAGTGCCTGAACGATCCCGAACATGCGTCGACGGCAAGCCAGGACGAATGCGTCGTCGATGCGGGTCGCGCATGGGACGCACGGCTCAACGCGAGCTATCGCGCGCTGCAGGCATCGCTGCCGGCGGCGGACCGACCCGCGCTGCTGCGCGCCCAACGCGCGTGGCTCGCGCGCCGGGATGCCGACCTGAAGCTGATCGGCGCCGTCTACGCGACGACACGCGGCACGATCTACGCGCCGATGAATGCAAACGACGTGATGGAACTGACACGGCAGCGCGCGCTGTCGCTGCAACGGTTCGAAGCGGATCGCGCGGCGCACGGCTTCAGCCTGGCCACACGCCTGCCGCCCGCGACGGACGACCGTCCCGAACGCGTCGACGCCGTACCGCGACGCGGCGCACGCTTCGAACGGGCGCACTGCGCGGCGCTCGCCGATCTCGACGCAAAGGGCCGCTGCGCGGCGCAAGCCGCGCCGCTGTACCTGCAGGATATCGACGACGTGACGGCCGCGATCGAACGCCGCCTGCCGCGTGCATCGCGCGAAGCGATGCGCGCGTCGTCGCAGAAATGGCGCGCGTTCATCGCCGCCCAGCCGCCGCTGATCGGCGCGCTTTACGCGCCAGCGGATGTTTCCGGCGTGCCGCCGCAGGTTTCGATCGAGATGCGCGATGAAGCCGCCGCGCGCCTGCAGCAACTCGTGTACGCCGAAGACAAGATCGGCGCCGATTGAGGCGGCGGTGCACAGCCGCCGCGTTCTTCAGCGCCAGCGTCGCGGCATGGAGGGCTTCGGCCGTCATCGGGTCGCTGCCGAATTGCTCGGGCAGTTCAGCGGGAATGGCCGGTAGCTCAACCGGCGGGGTCTTCGGTTGACGAGGCTTATTCAATGAGCGCCACCGATACCGGGATCACCCCGGTGGCGCTCGTTCATCGCGATCGGCCCCGAAAAGTCAGCACCGCGTCCCTACCGCTCCCCAACCCGCTCCACCAACTTCACGAAATCACTCGCCCCCATCGGCAGCGTTGTGCCGACGGCCAGACCTCCTGCGTCGAGAAACACCCCCTTCACGCTCACAGCTCACGCGCTGGCGATGCCTGGGGCGCTGACGTCACAGCGGGCGGCAAGGGACGATTCGCAATCTCCATCGCTTCAGTTCGCGGCACACCGAGCGTCTGCAAAAGGGATGACGCTGCGCGCTCGGCAAAGCCGTTCTGACTGTACCCGATCATGTTCAACATGTCGGTGACGGGCTTCTCGTCTGCATCGAATCGTAATTCGATTGCAATGGCGGTCAGTACCGCGCCGCCGACCGTGACAACGCTCATCAACGGGTCATTTGCCGAGAATCTCCCGGCGAGGATCCCTTTCTGGATATCCCTCAACAACCGAGGTCCGAGGCCGCGGCTGAGTGCTCGCATCGACAGCCCTTCGCGGAGGAGAAATTGTCCCCAAACCGGTTCACCTCTGGCTCGCAGCAAAGTATGACGCAACGACACCGAAATGATCTCGGCAGGGTCGGTGAGGTTGGCGGCGATGCGGTCCAGGGTATCCGCGAACTCCTCGAACACGATTTCCAGAACCGCGGCATGAATCGCTTCTTTCGATTCGAAGTGGTTATAGAACGAGCCGAACCCCACGTCCGCGGCTTCCGTAATTTCATTGATCGCGACGCCTTCCATCCCCTTTTGCGCCATGAGTACGAAGGCGGCATCCAGCAGGCGCGCCCGCGTCTCGCGCTTTCGACGCGCGCCTCGAGGCTCGCGAACCTCGGGGCCTGACGGCGCTTGCCCGTTCGAGACGGCCGGCGACGGTGTTCTGGTGCGACGGGAAGAAGTGCTGGGCATCGGCGTGCGCATAGGTTCGATGTTTCGAGTATACGTTCGAACATCACAATTGACAAAATCATCAGTTATGATTTTAATGTCATCAAGGCAGCCTGCAGCGGCCTGCCTGAAGAATGGGAGACAGAACGGTGGCGGAGACAAAACTGACGTGCGAGTCGGGCGTCCATGAAGGCAACGACACCGCGAGCCGTGCCGGCGGGCGCGACTTGCCGTCGGACGTCGACGTGCTGGTCGTGGGCTGCGGTCCCGTCGGCGCGACGATCGGCGCGTTGCTTGGCCGGGACGACGTGCGCGTGCTTGTCGTCGACAGGGCGGCGGAGATCTTCATGGCGCCGCGTGCGATCGCGCTCGACAACGATGCGCTTCGCATCCTGCAGTACGTCGGGGTGAACGAAGCCGACCTCGATACGGTGGCGATTCCGTACGTCCGGATGCGCTCGCCGTGGTTCGGCGAGTTCGGGCGCATCAATACGCTCGGGAGCATCGATGGCCATCCGAAGCTTGTGACGTTCTATCAACCGGACCTCGAGCGATGCTTGCGTGCCCGACTGACCGCACACCGCACCGCCCGAATGGCGCTCGGTGTGACGCTCGTCTCGCTCGACGAGAACGCCGATCACGTCGCCGCCACGCTCGACAGCGCGCAGGGCGTGCGGCACGTCGTGCGCGCCCGCTACGTCGTCGGCGCCGACGGTGCCAGCTCGATCGTGCGCCAGTTGATCGGACAGGAGTTCAAGGGCAAGACGTTCGCGGAAGACTGGTTGATCGTCGACGCGCGAAACGTGCGCCGACCGATCGACCATGTCGAGTTCCTCTGCGACCACCGGCGGCCGACGCCACATATGACCGCTCCCGGCGGGCGCGAGCGTTGGGAGTTCATGCTCCATCCCGACGAGACGCGAGAGGAGATGGAATCCGACGAACGCATCCGCGAACTGCTCGCACCGTGGGGCGGCATCCAGGACATGGTGATCGAACGCAAGGCCGTGTACCGTTTTCATGCCCGAACCGTCAGGACCTTCAGCAAAGGACGCGTTTTCCTAGCGGGCGACGCCGCCCACATCACTCCGCCGTTCGTCGGCCAGGGGCTCGTCGCCGGCCTGCGCGATGCCGCGAATCTCGGCTGGAAACTGGCGTGGGTCGTCAAAGGCCACGCAACCCCTAAAATTCTGGACTCCTATGATCAGGAACGCCGACCTCACGCCAAGGCAATGATCGGCGTCGCGAAATTCATGGGGAAGCTCGTGATGCCGCGAAATGCCGGGATCGCGTTGTTCACGCACGGTCTGATGCGATTGACGCGGCTCGTTCCGCCGCTACGGAATCACTTCGACGAGCTCGGGATCAAGCCGAAGAATGCGTTCCGCAGAGGCTTGTTCGTCCCCGGCTGCTCGACCACGCGGCTCGTGCGCGGCGCCGTGCTTCCGCAGGGATGGCTGCGCAAGCACGATGGGGCGATCCGCCTGAGCGACGACGTGTTCGGCAGCGGTCTTGCGTTGATCGGATTCGGACGGGATCCAGACGTCGAACTCGACGCCGGCGCGCGAGCCGCGTTGATTGCGGCGGGTGGTGTCGTGGTGCAAGTCGTGCACCGCGGGCAGCGCCTTCATCGCATCGAGAACGACGGCTGGGAGGACCTGGACGGTACGTTCATGCCGGGTGTCGTGCGGTTTGGCTGGGCGGCCGTGATTCGGCCGGACAAAACGGTCCTGCACGAAGGCCCGGTGGCCAACTCGACCCGCCTCGTTCTCGAATCCCTGCAATTGCTGGGTGCGCGCACCTCCTTGTCGTCGCTATCCGGTCACATTGCCCAGCCGACTTCCTGAGGCCCCCATGAAGCTCACGACTGCACAACCCGCACGGAACCCCCGACCAACGACGAAGGCTCGGGCACTGTCCTATTTGATGTTCGAGCGTCCCGATCTCGAACGGGCCGAACGATTTCTCAACGATTTCGGCCTGCGGACCGTATCCCGTGACGGCGAATATCTGTTCCTCCGGGGCACCGCCGCCACGCCGTTCTGCTACGTCGTCCGGCGCGCTGAAAAAAACCGTTTCGTCGGCTTCGGGCTTGAAGTTGACGACATCGACGCACTGCGAAAGCTTGCCCACGTGCCGGGCGCATCGGACGTGGAGCCGTCACCGTGGCCCGGCGGCGGGCATCGAGTCACGCTCGTCGATCCATCGGGTTTTCGTGTTGACGCAGTCGCGGGACAAGCGCGGGCCGGCGCCCTGCCGCACCGGTCGGCGTTACCGTTCAACTCGCCCGATTCCATCGTTCGTGTGAACGATACCCAGCGTCCGCCGCCGGAGGTGCCGGAAGTGATTCGCCTCGGTCATGTCGTGCTCGAACTCGCCGACTTCCAGGCGACCTGTGCGTGGTACACGTCTCACTTCGGCTTCATCCCGAGCGACGTTCAGGTGTTGCCTGATGGATCGCCCGCCGTCGCGTTCCTGCGACTCGATCGCGGGGCGATACCCGCGGATCACCATACCCTCGCGTTGGCACAGGGATTCGCAGCGCTCTACAGCCACTCGGCATTCGAGCTGGTTGACGCGGACGCGGTGGGGATCGGGCAGCGTCTGCTGAGCGAAAAAGGATGGACGCACGCATGGGGGATGGGGCGCCACATTCTCGGTAGCCAGGTCTTCGACTATTGGCAGGATCCTTGGGGCGACAAGCACGAACACTATTGCGATGGGGACATGTTCACGGCGGACGTGGCCACGGGCATCCACGAAGTCAGCCGCGAAGCGATGTCGCAGTGGGGCCCCCGGATGCCGCGCAGCTTCACCAAACCGAAGATCACTGCCGCAAGCATCGCATCGCTCATCCGAAACCTCCGGACCAGTCCGGACGTCACCTTCGCGAAGCTGCGCACGCTCGCGAAACTGTTTGCGTGACTTTCATCTTCACTCAGACCTGTTCGAGGCATCTTCATGGCATTGCACGTCTTGCACTATCGGCATCAGGGGCGCGCCCAATGGGGCGTGGTGACGAATCACCGGATCACACCGATACCGGGCGACCACCCGACGACCGGCGAATTCGTGCGGGCACATCGGATCGATGAACTTGCCGCGCTCGGCGGAGAAACGATTCCCGAGTCGGACGTGGAGTGGCTGTCGCCGGTCACGCACAATCAACAGTTCGTTTGTCAGGGCGCCAACTATCGCCAGCACATGATCGAGTCCGGCATGAATCCGGACGCGAAGTCATTCAACATGATCTTCACGAAGGCGACCGGCTGCATCGTCGCCGCCGATTCCGACGTCATCCGGCCGCAACATGTGCAGTTTCTGGATTACGAGATCGAACTGGGGCTCGTGCTTCGCCGCGATATCACGTCCCGGCAAGCCATCACGGAACAGAACCTGCACGAGTACGTGGCCGGCCTCGTGATCGTCAACGACTATTCCGCACGCGATATCCAGATTCCCCAGATGCAGTTTTACAAAGGGAAAAGCTATCGAACGTTCGGGCCGGTGGGGCCGTATCTGTGCCTGCTGGAGGCAAGCGATATCGCGCGGCTGCGCACGCTGACGCTGACACTGACCGTGAACGGGGAAGTCCGGCAGAGCGATTCGACCGGGAACCTGGTATACGGTCCGGCCGAAACACTCACCGAGCTTTCGGGTGTTCAGGATCTGAACGCCGGTGACTTGCTTGCAACGGGCACGCCTTCCGGATGCGCGCTCAGCATTCCGTCGCCGGCGAAGCAACGAATTGCCGCGTTGCTGCCCGAGCACGTGAAGTGGCGGATTTTCACGAAGGTTCAGGCCGCGCGTCCGCAGTATCTGAAGGCCGGGGATCTGGTCGAATCACGGATCCGGAGCAGGGACGGGGCGATTGACCTCGGTGTGCAACGCAACCGAATCGTGGACCAGCTCGCATGAACGCCATCGCAACCGAAGCGGACGTGCTGCGGATCGAAAACCAGGGGCCGCCCGCCGACCTCCCGGCCAGCACCTACGAGATGATCGGCCGTGGTGCGGCGATCGACCCGACCGCGCCGGCCTTGTCGTTTTTCCTGCGCGCCGACGATCATCGCAAGCCATCGCGCTGGACTTATTCGGAGCTTATGCGGGATATCACCCGGACCGCGAACATGTTTTCGCGCCTGGGCATCGATCGCCACTCGGTGGTTGCCTACGTGCTGCCGAACTTGCCGCAGACGCATTTCGTCATCTGGGGAGGCGAAGCGGCCGGGATCGTATGCGCCATCAATCCTTTGCTGGAGGGGCCGGCAATCGCATCGCTGCTCAAGGCCGCACACGCAAAAGTGCTGGTGACGCTGGCGCCCTTTCCGGGAACGGATATCTGGTCGAAGATCCAGCCCATCCTCAGCCAGGTGCCGTCGCTGCAAAGCCTCGTCCTGATCGATCTGGCCAAGCGCGTGCAGGGTTGGCGCCGAATGGCGGCGCGCGTGATGGGGCGCCGCGAATGCAAACGGCTGCACGGGCGCGCGGGTCTGCGCGGCGCCGTTCCGCGCCACATCGCGATCCACGATTTCGACGCTGCGATGGCGCGCGAATCCGATGATGCGCTGCTGGCCTCACGGCGTTTCGAAGCCGACGACATATCGTCCTACTTCTGCACGGGCGGCACGACGGGATTGCCGAAAATCGCGATTCGCCGGCACGGCAACGAGGTGGCCAATGCCTGGAGCGTCGGGCAGGTCGTCGGTGCCGGGATGGGCCCGGGGAAGACCGTTTTCTGCGGACTACCGCTGTTCCATGTCAATGCCGTGCTGGCAACCGGCCTGGTGCCGTTCTCGCGCGGCGCACATGTGGTGCTCGGTACGCCACAGGGCTATCGCGGCGACGGAGTCGTCAAACGATTCTGGGAAATCGTCGAGCAACACCGGATCAATTTCTTCAGCGCGGTACCGACCTTGTATTCGGCATTGCTCGACGTGCCCGTCGACGGCTGGAATATCGACTCGCTCGAGTATGGGCTCTGCGGTGCCGCGCCGATGCCCGTGGAAGTATTCCGCACGTTCCAGGATCGCACCGGGGTCCGGATCCTCGAAGGTTACGGGCTCACCGAGGGCGCATGCGTAAGCAGCGTCAATCCGCCAGGCGGCGAACGGCGTCTCGGTTCGATCGGTTTGCGCATCCCCGGCCAGATGATGAAGGCGGTGATACTCGACGACGCCGGCCGCTACATGCGCGATTGCGTCGAGAACGAAGTCGGTGTGCTGACGATTTCCGGGCCGAACGTTTTCGCAGGCTATCTTCAGGAAGATCAGAACAAGTGCTTGTGGCTCGATCTCGACGACGGCCGGCAGTGGCTCAACACCGGGGATCTCGCGCGGCGCGATGCGCAGGGCTACTTCTGGCTCACGGGCCGCCGCAAGGAACTCATCATCCGGGGCGGTCACAACATCGATCCGGCGACGATCGAAGAGCCGCTGCACCGCCACCCGGCAGTGCAAATCGCTGCGGCAATCGGACGTCCCGACGTGCATGCAGGCGAGCTGCCCGTCGCGTACGTGCAGTTGAAAGCCGGCGCAACCGCAACCGAGACGGAGCTGGACACGTTCATACGCGGCTTGATCGGCGAGCGTGCCGCGCTACCGAAGCGGATTCATATCGTCGAGGCAATGCCGCTCACGGCGGTCGGCAAGATCTTCAAGCCCGAACTCAAACGACGGGAGACGCTCGACGCGCTGATCGCCGCGCTGAACGATGCCGGCATCGAGGGTGCCCGAGTGAGCATGGCGGACGACCCGTCGTGCGGGCTCGCCTTGCATGTGGCGCTGAGCGATCGCGCGCAGATAGCGAAGACCCATACGGTGATGGGTCGCTTCCCGTTTGCCTTTTCGACGTCGGTCGAACCCGAACATCAGTGACTGTCGATTCTCGGAATGCTTGACGTTGGATTAAACAAATATGTTCGGAATCCGAAATTACTGAAATATCTTTTGATTACCGAAGAAGAACCCGATGCCCTTGGCGTCGCGCTTCATCCGCGCAGGACCCGCCCGCGCGTCACGTCTGGCGCACGGGGATGAAGACAGGTTTCACGATTCCTGAACACAAACACCAAAATCTGGAGACAATCATGAAACGAATGAGCGCAGGAACCGTCGTACTGCTCGCGGCCATCTCTGGCGCGCATGCGCAATCAGCCGGCCAGTGGGTAGTCAATGCCGGCTGGTCGCACTTTGCCCCGCAGGGGTCGGCTGATCCGCTGACCGTCAATGCGCTCGGCCGGTCACAAGTGATGACCGGCAGCGGCGGGGAGATCGCAAGCGGCGATACGTTCGGGCTGACCGCAACGTACTTCTTGACCGACCATATCGCGGCGACGATGGTCATGGGCGTTCCGCCGACATGGCGCCTGAACGGTGCGGGCACGCTCAGCGGTATCGGGGAACTGGGCACTGCACGCGCGTGGAGTCCCGCGATCCTCTTCAACTACTATTTCGGCCAGCCGAATGCGCGGTTCAGGCCGTATCTGGGCGCCGGCGTCACCTATACGTGGTTCAGCAACATCAAGCTGAGCAATCCAGTCTCCACCGGGCAGATCTATTTTTCGCCGACCGCTGGGACAGCGCTCGAGGGGCCGACGTCCGTGTCGCTCAGCAAGTCCTTTGCGCCCGTCGTCAGCGGCGGCCTGACCTACAACATCGACTCTCGCTGGTCGATCAACGCGTCGGTGGCGTATTCGTGGGTATCGACACGCGCCACGCTGACGACCCGGTCGTCCGTCGGCACGGTCACGAGCACCAGCAAATTCCGGGTCAATCCGATCGTGACGTTCCTTTCGGTCGGATACCGCTTCTGATCGCGGGCGACGTCGACGGCCGAACGCGTGCTCCGGTCGGTACCGGTCTTACCCGACTTCACATTGCGGAACACAGCGGCCTTGTCGCTGTGGAACGCCCCAGGTTTGCCGTGCCATTCGATGTACGCTCGTGTCGCTTCGAAGTAGCCGAAGGTCGATTCGGTTTGCGTAAAGTGCAACATCGTCAGCCGGCTCGTCGCGTCGTCGACGTACACCAGCGGCGTGCAGGCCGGCGCCCGTTCCTCGCACCATCGATGATCGCAGCCGTCGATCTGGATCAACGCCCCCCAGGCACCCGCCGATAGCCGCTCGGGATTGGACACTTTCTCCCCTCGCACTGGACTCGGCGACTGCATATTGAGCCGCCCCATCATCATCTTGCCAGGCAAGGTCGAGCTCTTTAGGACGTCGCCTCATGCGCAAGCAAGTCCTGCCGCGCCGCGCGCCAGTCAGAGCAGCTGCGGCGTGCCGGCCCAGACCAGCACGGCTTCGTCGTCGCGCGTGTTGGTCCAGAAATGCGGAATTGTCGATTCATAGTGCGCGCTGTCGCCTGCGCCGAGCACGAACGATTTGCCTTCGAGCGTGATCGTCACTTCACCACTGAGCACATGCACGAATTCCTCGCATGCGTGCGTGGTCACTTTGCTTGGTCGCTCGCCGGGCGGCATGCGCACGAGAATCGCTTCGAGTTGGCGGCCGCCCGACTGATTCGACAGGCGCGCGAGCAGATCGGCTGAACCGGCGAAGGCGAAGTACTGCAAATCCTTATGGCGGCGCACACGGCCTTCCTCGGTCGGCGTATCGACGAAATAGCTGACGGACACGCCCAGCGCTTTCGCGATGCTCGCGAGCGAAGTGATCGACGGGCTGGCGTGATCTCGCTCGACCTGAGAAAGAAAGGATTTCGAAAGATGTGAGACGATCGCGATGTCATCCAGCGTGCGGCCCTGGCGCTGGCGCAGCGATCGGATCTTGCTTCCGACGGAGACGACGTTCCGGGTTTCGACGGGTTTCGATGCCATGACCTGCCTCATTTCTTCGGTGACCGTACCGCCGCTTAACGCGTTGCCGTCCACCGATACCGACCGCCCTCAGTTAGTCGGGCCTAGTGCGACCATGCATCCGTTTGCTCGCCCAGCAACAACCTCCGCGCCAGGGCCAGCGCCTCGTCTTTCGTCGCAACCGTGAGCATGGGATAGCCCCAAAATTTTTCGTAGACCAGAGCGAACGCCTTGGCCGCCAGTCGCTTGGCGGTATTCGGTTCGATGTAGATCCCTGCCTTGACGAAGGTTCGCAATTCGCTCTTGTGGCGTTTCATCCAAAGCGAGGTTTGCTTCCTTTCTTCCGGCGAATGTTCGTGTTCGCCTTGATCAAACCCCTCGTCGTTGAGTAAAACGAAAACTTCCTTCCGTGCGAGCAATCCCTCGAACTCGGCAAAAGGCGAGGCTGCGGGGTCGGTGCCTGGCGCGTTCAGCCGCATCCAGACCAAGGGGAACTTCGAGGCGTCAATCAACATGCCAATACTCCTTCGGCGCTTCACGGGAAATAGCTGGCGGCCCTACCTCGTCAAGAAAATGGGATACCCCTCCGGACCGGAAGCGCAATAGCCCTGGCGAGCAGAACGACCAGCATGGTCAATCACACGATACCGACGGAATGGCTGGACGTCATTGCACAAGTTGGCCATAATGTTTTTCAATTAGGCCAGCGCCTCATCTTGGATCCGAAGCCCGATACGCATCATGTCAAGCATTGCCATCACCGATCCGACCGTGGCCAAGGACGTGGACAACCTGCCCCGTCCCGTTGTCGCCCTGAGTGCCATGTCGGTAGCCAAGGGCTGGGAACATGCGAGGCATCGGCACCGCAGGGCGCAACTGCTTTACTCCGTCCGTGGCATCCTCAACTGCGAAATCGAAAACGGTGTCTGGATCGTGCCGCCGCAATGCGCGGTATGGATACCGGGAGACTTGCCCCACTCGGCACGGGGATCCGGTGAAACCGAATGTCATTGCCTGTTCGTGGAGCCTGATGCCGCACCGGATCTTCCGAAAACCTGCTGCACGATCTCCGTCTCGCCATTGTTGCGCGAGTTGCTTCTGAAGGTGGCCGGCTTCCCCGCGTCATACCCGTCGGGCGGCCGGGAAGACCGACTGATTGCCGCGTTGCTAGATGAGTTGGCGGCGGCGCCGGTAGAAGACCTGCATTTGCCGATGCCGCGTGATCCGCGATTGCGCCGACTCGCGGAAATGCTGTTGGCCGATCCTACCGACAAAACCTCAAAGGGCGATTGGGCTACCCGCATTGGCATGAGCGAACGAAGCATGAGCCGGCTTCTGCTGCACGAAATCGGCATGAGCTTCGGACGCTGGCGCCGGCAATTGCATGTGATCCTTGCGCTTCAACGCCTGACCATCGGCGAAAGCGTGCAAACGGTGGCGCTGGAACTGGGCTACGAAAATGCCAGCGGATTCATCACCATGTTCCGCAAGGCGGTAGGCAAGCCGCCAGCACGATACCTTTCCGATCGAACGACAACCGCGCAGTCTGCTGCCGTACGCGGCATCATGCTTCCCGATTAAGTCTCACCTTGACGGGAGCGTGCCGTCGTCCACCGAGCATGGACGCTTGGCAGCAAAAAGCGGCGAGCCGCCGTCAGATCGGGCGACCTCGGTTTAAAGTCGCCTACTCTCTTCTCCTGCGGAACGACCGACATTCCGCACACGTCACGGTGATGGTAAAAGCTGGCTCCTTGTCGAGATCGAAGCCTTCCTTGGTCGCCAGCGATCGAAGATGCTCGTGCAAAGCCCGGTCCTCGATAAAAACCAACCGCGCGCCACAGTGGCAGCGCACGGTGTCGTTCTGAAGGTTCTTCCTGTCCGGCTTGAGCGCGTAGAGTGCGCGGCCTTGTGCGCCCTCCGTACGGACCAGCAAGCCGGAGGTCCATAAATCATTCAGCGCACGGTAGATCGAGGCCGGTTTGAGGCTGTCGAGTTGCGTGCAGAGGATGCGATACATTTGACTGGCATCGAGACAGCGCGGCGCCGCCTGTTCCAGTACGGACAGGACACGGGTACGAGCGATCGTCGGTCGCAGTCGGCTGGCCGCCAATCGTTGTTCCTGAGACGACATCGGCGGTGTGGTCGCCGGACAGGCTGCTGTGGTGTGCTTCATCGTGTGTTTGCCAGACGGCGGGCTCTTGCTGCCGAATGATGTAATCAGGTCAATGATCCGAGGCGGGTCGTCGTGCGGGTCCATATCCGTCTTCCTTCGCTATGCCGGACCTCCGGTCGTTCGCGACAACGCGGAGCCGCGTGGCTAATGGTTGGCATCAGACATCGGCGCGACGGTGAGATCGCCCACGCGCCGATGCCCTCGAGCATTACTGCGTACTGGCCTGTTCCCAGCCACCGCCGAGCGCCTTGAATACGCTGACTCGCGCAGAACCGACTCGCTGGTCAGCAGCGGCCACCTGGGCTTTCGCGTCGATCAGACCGGTCTGTGCCACGATCACGTCGAGGTAGCTGATGGAGCCGGCGCGGTAACGCTGGTCGGCCAGCCGGAAGGCATTCTCGGCACGGTCACGCGCCTCTGCCAGCGCATCGCGCTGCTGCATCGCCGCGCCATAGGCGCTCAACGATTGCTCCGACTCTTTCAGTGCATTCAGCACGGCACCGTCGAAGCTGGCCAGCGACGCCGCGCTTTGTGCCTTCGCCTGCGCAATGCGACTGCGAGCCACCATCATGTTGGGGAACGTCCACGAGATGAGCGGCCCGAAAGAGAAGGACAAGGTGCGATTGCCTTTCAGGTAGTCGTTGCGCAGGTAGTTACCCGAGGTGCCCAGCGTGACACGTGGATAGAGATCCGCCACGGCCACGCCGATGCGGGCGGTATCCGCCGCCAGTTGGCGCTCGGCCTGCCGCACGTCGGGACGACGGCGCAGCAGCGCCGTGCCATCGCCGACCGGCAACGCACCGGAAATCTCGGGAGCCTTGGTGCAGGCACGCGCCGGTTCCGGCACTTGCGAGGGCGTGCGCCCCGTCAACGCGGCCAGCTCGAACAGTGCGGCTTCGCGCTGGCCTTGCAAGGGCGGCAAGGCGGCCTGGGCCTGGGCCAGCGTGACACCCGCCCGTTCGACATCCAGATACGACGCCGAGCCCGCGCGCGCCTGGCTGTCGATGAGATCCAGGCTGCGCTGTGCCAGTTCGACGGACGAGCGCGCCACGCCGATGGACTCACCGTAGCTGCAGGCGTCCACATAGGCCCGCGTCGTCTCCGCAACAACAACTACCCTGGCGGCATCGTAGGCGGCGGCGATTGCATCGGTGTCGTCGCGAGCAGCCTCGATGTCGCGCCTGACCCGACCGAACAGATCGAGTTCATAGGAGACGTCGAGGCCGGCGCTGTAGCTCCATTGCGCGGGGGCCTGGCCGGTGCCGGACCACGTGGTCTGATCGCGCCCGTATCCCACGCCTCCTGACATACGGGTCGAAGGGAATTGCCCGCTGCGCGCTTCCGTGTAGATGGCCCGCGCGCGATCGAGGTTGGCCATCGCCACGCGCAGGTTGGGATTGGCCGACAAGGCCTCCTGCACCAGCTTGTCGAGCGCGGGGTCGTCATACAGCTTCCACCAGTTCGCGGGCAGTGCTTCGGCAACATCCGTATTGGACGGGTGACTGACGAACGGGCCTGCTGCGGTTTCCGGTAAGGCCGGCGCGTGGTAATCGGGGCCGCTGGCGCAACCTGCGGTGATAAAGGCAACGGCCATCGCCATGAAGGCTGCGCGTGGAGAGAGAAGCGTCGCCGGACGCGACACAACAGGCATCGCGGGAACCGGTTTAAAGAGCGACATCGGGAGCCTCCGCAGTAGCGAGTTCACGGGCGCGAGAACTTTCCGCTGTTCCCCGGTGATCCTTGGCGATGAAACTGTAGATGGTGGGGAGTACGAACAGCGTGAAGAAGGTGCCGACCATCATGCCCATCACCACCACGATGCCGATGGAGAACCGGCTGGCCGAGCCTGCGCCGTCTGCAAACAACAGCGGCACAAGGCCGGCGACCATTGCCGCGGTGGTCATCAACACGGGACGCATCCGCACCGCCGCCGCCTTCTCGATCGCCTCGATGCGGCTCAGGTTTTCGTGGTGCTGGATATGGTTGGCGAAAGTGACCATCAGGATGCCGTGCTTCGAGATCAGGCCGATCAAGGTGACCAATCCGATCTGCGTGTAGATATTGAGCGTGGCAAAACCCAGCCACAGCGGCACCAGCGCGCCGCAGACCGCCAGCGGCACCGTCACCAGGATCACCAGCGGATCGCGCAGGCTCTCGAATTGCGCGGCCAGCACCAGGAAGATCACCACCAATGCGAAGCAGAAGGAGACCAGCAGGCGGTTGCCTTCCTGCACGAACTGGCGGCTGTCGCTGAGCCAGTCCACACTGGTGCCGGGCGGCAGCGGCTGCGATTGCAGGAACTTCACAGCCTCGCCCATGCTCACGCCCGGCGCCGGCAGCATTTCGAGCGTGGTCGAATTCATCTGGCCGAACTGGGTGAGCTGGTTCGCTTGCGGGCGCATCTCGACATGCGTCACGGTCGACAATGGCACCAGTGCGCCGGAGGTCGTTTTGACATAGAAGCGCCCGAGGTCTTCCGGTGTCATACGCTCGGCGCCGCGCACTTGCGGGATCACGTCGTAGGAGCGGTCGTGGAAGTTGAAGCGATTGACGTAGTTTTCGCCGACCAGCACGGCAAGGGTATCGGCGACAGACTGCATGGTCACCCCCATTTCGCTGGCCTTCGCATTGTCGATCGTGATGTGTGCCTGCGGGCTGTCGTAGGACAGGTCGTTCTGCACGTAGAGGAACAGACCGCTGGCATAGGCCGCTGCCTTGATCTTCTCGCCGGTCTCGTACAGCGTCTTGAAGTCGTCAGGCGAGCGCAGCACCATCTGCACCGGCAGGCCGCCGCTGGAACCCGGTAGCGGGGGCAACTGCACGGCGGTCAACGTCTCGCCGTCGATGGCGCCGCCGGCGGCTTGAATCTGCCCCTGGATCTCGGTGGCCGACCGCTTGCGCTTCGACCAGTCCTTGAGGATCGCGCCACCGAGCATCATGTTCTGGCCACCGGCGGAGTCGCCGATGTTCATGAAACTGCTGTCGAACTCGGGAATCTGCTCGAACAGCTTTTCGATCTGCTGAGCATAGCGGGCGGTGTAGCCGACGCCGGCATATTGCGGGGCCTTGGTGACGACGATGACGGCGCCCTGGTCCTCGGTCGGCGCCAGTTCGCGGCGGGTGCCGGTGAACAGCACCGCGATGGCGGCCAGCACGGCCACACCAACCAGCAGCACCGCACCGCGAGCGGCGAGCGTGCGGGCCAGCAGGCGCCCGTAGAGCGCCGTCAGCCCTTCCATGTAGTGTTCGACCCGCTTCGCCAGCCGCCCCTCTCCCTGCCTGGAACTGAGCAGCATCGAGCTCATCACCGGCGAGAGCGTCAGCGCGACCACGCCGGAGACGATGACCGAGCCGGCCAATGTGAAGGCGAACTCCTTGAACAGCGCGCCGGTCAGTCCACCCATCATGCCGATTGGCGCATAGACCGCCGCCAACGTGATAGTCATGGCGATCACCGGCCCGACGATTTCGCGTGCGCCGAGCAGGGCCGCGCGCACCGGCGTCAGCCCCTCCTCAATGTGTCGATGGATGTTCTCCACCACGACGATGGCATCGTCCACCACCAGACCGATCGCCAGCACCATCGCCAGCAGGGTCAACAGGTTGATCGAAAAACCGCAGACCAGCATCAACGCAGCGGTGCCGACCAGCGACAACGGAATGGTGACGACCGGAATGATCACCGCGCGGAACGTGCCGAGGAACAGGAAGATCACCGCGATCACGATCACGATGGCTTCCACCAGCGTGTGTTTCACTTCCTCGATCGAAGCATTGACGAAGCGCGCTACGTTGTAGTTCGGCGCTACCGTCAGTCCCGGGGGCGCCATTGCACGAATCCTGGTCAGCAGTTCGTTGGCCTGCTTGACGATCTCCAGCGGGTTCCCGGCCGGCGTGGGCTGGATGGCGACGAAGATCGCGGGTATGCCGGTAGCGAACGAGAGGCTATTGTAGTTTTGGCCGCCTATTTCCACGGTGGCGACATCCGACAACCGCACGACGCCACCGCCGGGGCTCGACTTCACGACCATCTGGCGGAAGTCCTCGACGCTGCGCAAATCGGTGGCGGCGCTGATGTTGGTGACGGTCAGCGCGCTCTTGAGCTGGCCCGGCGCGGCCTGCACGTTGTTGGCGCGCAGCGCGGCCGATATCTCGCCGGCCGACAGCCCGCGCGCGGCCAACCTCACCGGGTCGATCCAGATGCGCATGGCCAACGTCTGGCCGCCATAGACGTCCGCCGAGGCCACCCCCGGAATGCTGGTGAGCAGAGGCTGCGCAACCCGCGATGCGAAATCCGTCACTTGCGGGATCGACAGCGTCTTGCTGTAGAAGGCGATGTACTGCACCGCTGTACCGCCCTCGGTGGACTTGCTGATGACCGGATCGGTAATGCCCGCCGGCAACTGGTACTTGACCTGCTGCACCTTGGCAAGGATTTCGGTCAGCGCGCGATCGGCGTTGGCGTTGAGCACCAATCGCGCCTTGATCTCGCTCTTGCCTTGCGTGGTGGTCGAACTCAGGTATTCAATACCGCTGGCCGTGGCGATGGACTGCGCGATCGGCGTGGTCACGAAACCCTGCATCACGTCCTGGGTTGCCCCGGGCAGCGTGGTACTGACCGTGATGGTGGCGTTTTCGAGATAGGGGTATTGCCGCACCGGCAACAGGAAAATCGACGTGGCACCCATCAGCAGAATGAGCAGGCTGACGACCAGTGCCAGGATGGGTCGACGGATGAAGATGTCTGTAAAGCGCATGGCGTGGTTTCCTTTACCGCGCGCTGGCGCTGGAGGACACAACGGCCGGGGCGTCAGGTGTCGCCGTTGCCGAAGGGGGCGTGCCGTTGATTTTTACGGTCGCACCGGGCGGAAGACGGTTCTGGCCAGCCATCACCACGATGTCGCCAGGCTTGACGCCTTGGGATACGAGAACCTCCTCCCCGAGCCGGCGGCCGGTGACGACCGGCACGGCAACCGCCTTGCCGACTCCCTGCGCGTCGGCCCCTTTCACGACCACCACGCTGTCACCAGAGGCCGAAGTCTGGATCGCCGTCAGCGGCAATACGATATTGTCGGTCGTGGCAGGCAATACCAGCCGCGCCGTCACGTACATCCCGGGTTTCAGCACCCGGTCGGCATTGGGCAACAGCGCCTGAACGGCCACATTGCGGGTTTCTCCATCGATACGCGGTTCGATGGCGCTGATCCTGGCGGTGAACACCCTCCCCGGCACAGCATCCACCGTGACCTGAACCGGTGCGCCCGACGTCAGCCTGGGCATGTCCTGCTGCGGCAACGTGAAGTTGACATAGAGCGGGTCGAGCTGGGTCAGCGTGGCGATCGCGTCACCGGCATTGAGATACTGACCCAGGTTGATCCGTCGGATACCTAACTGACCGGAGAACGGCGCGCGAATCGCCTTTTGCTGAATGCGTGCGTCCAGTTGCCGGACTGCCGCGGCAGTCTGGGCAGCGTCCGCCTTATGTTGTTCGAGCAATTCGCGCGGTTCCGCGCCGGTAGGTGCCAACGCTTGCGAACGCCTGAGTTGCAACTGGGCGAAATCGGCTTTGGCCACGGCGGCGGCACGATCCGCTTGTTCGGGGGCATCGTAGAGCTGAATCAGCACCGCCCCTTCCTTCACGGACTGGCCTGCGTTGAAATTGACGGCGGTCACCCGCCCCGAGGTATCGGGAGCCAGCAGCACTTCATGCACGGCTTGCAGGCTGCCAACGGCCTGCCACTCGTCGGCCACACTGCGTGGCGCTGCGCGGATCGTCGAGACAGGCATCGGCGGCATGGCCTGTTGTTCCGCGCCGCCGCTTCGAACAGCGCGCCAGGCATACAGCAGGCCGAAGACCACGGCCAGCCCAACAACGCTTATGACAATGGGTTTGGTACGGGAGAGAGCGGCGGTGCTCATGCGCGCCCCGCTTGAGCAAAGGGGCTCGAGATGGCGCTTGAACGGCCGCGCATGGCCGATCTACCGATGATATGTGAGTGCACGGGTATTCCTCGGGAAGGACGAAGTACTCGGCCGGCCAGAGAACAGGCATGGCAGGCCACGATGAGGCGCAGCCTACCCGTGCAGCCACACTTCTACATTGCGAAATCTAGTCAATTTATTTCGCAATACGGCCATCTCGATGGAAAGACATCCACTTGGCCTGATTGAACAAGGAATTGGCCAAATCTCGCTACGGAGGTGTGTCGGCGAATCGGTAAATTGACGGTCCCGATAATGCAAATGAGTCTCGTTTAATGTCTAGCACGCCTCATATTGAAGGGCAATGCGCGGTACGTCGCTCTCCCTTTCATCAATCCCTTGGCAGAAGTTCAGGCTCGATCGACGCGATGCGCGAAAGGCTCCCGGCGTGTGGCTTGCGTACCGTCCGACATACATTGCTCAACGCAACGATTGCCGCAGCCGTCGCCGTCGCTGCTCCGGACGTGTTCGCTACCGAGGGAAAGCAAGCGCAATCAACCACTGAGTCGCCGGATAGCGGCACGTCGGCATCGAGCGCAGAGAGCACCGTCCTTGAGCCCGTCACGGTCACCGCCCGGAAAACGACCGAACGCCTTCAGGATGTGCCTGAAAGCATCACGGTTCTGCAAGCGAAGACCTTGAAGGAATCGCCCTTCGATCCAGGTGTGGCTATCGCCGGCCATTCGCCCAATGTGCAATGGGTCAGCCGCGCCACAGGCTCCCAGTGGTTCTCGATTCGCGGTGTCAGTTCACTTGGGACGCCTGCCAACTACGCCGATGGCACGATCGCATTCAATGTCGATGGTGTGCCGAACAGCATGATGAGCGCGTCGAACATGTTGCTCGACGTCGACCATATCGAAGTGCTGCGCGGTCCCCAAGGCACGCTATGGGGAACCAATGCGCTGGGTGGCGCCATCAACGTTGTCACGAAGCAGCCTGACGGAACTCGGGATGTTCACGTGACAACCGAGGTCGGCGAACACGGCTATCGCATGGGCGAGGCAGTTCTTGGCGGCAATATCGTGCCCGGGCAACTTGACGGACGGATGGCGATCCGTTACGGCCATGAGAATGGCGATATACGCAGCCTTTACACCGACAAGCTGGGCAAGCGCGACATCGGTGCATTCCGTGGAGGACTACGCTTCACGGGGCTGGACGACACGCTCATCACAGTGACGGGCAACTATCTGCATGATCAGGCCAACTCCCCGCTCTATATCCTGCGTAGCGCCAGTCAGTTTCCGACCAGTGGCATCCTGACCGAGCCGGACTTGAAGACAACGCAAGCGGGCGCCACCGTGACCGTCGAGCATTTTTTCAAGAATTTCCAGCTCACTTCCATCAGTTCCTACCAGCACAACAAGCTGGAAAGCGAACTCGATCTCGTGGACAAACTTGTCTATGACGCGATCGGGTTTCCCGCATCCAGTAACGTGGGCCACTCGACGGATCAGGAGAACATCTTCAGCCAGGAGATTCGGCTGAATTCAATCGAGGGTGCCCCGGTTCGCTGGGTCGTCGGTGCCAGTGCCATGCGAACCAACGGCATACGCTGGTGCAGCAGTACGCAGTGCGCGCCGCCTCCGTATTCCGGCTCAGTCGCGATGAAAAGCAATCTCGACACGACCAATCTAGGACTGTTCGGGGACGTTTCGATCCCCTTTGCGAACCGCTGGGAGTTCTCGATCGGCGGTCGGGTAAGCCATGACAATATCGAGATGAAGCAGGACAACTCCCTGGGCCTCGCTTCGCTGACCGGCTCCAACTCCACGTCGCAAACCTATCCGACAGGTCGGGTAGCCCTGTCCTTCAAGTGGACGAACGACATTCAAAGCTACGTGTCGGTGGCTCGTGGTCACGCGTCAAGGGTGTACCCGCTCTTTAGCTATCCGGTCGACGGCATCGTGGGCAACCCCTATCCGGCCGCTTTGGGGTGGACTTACGAAGCGGGCGTCAAGGCCGATCTTCTTGACCATCGTCTTCAGATCGATGCCAGCGTCTATCACAACGACATCAAGAACGGTGTCATGTCCTATCTCGATCCTTCGCTTGGCGCCTTTCGGACGACATACCAGGACTACAAGACCAGTGGTTTCGAGTTGCAGGCGCGCGCGCTCGTCGCTGAAGGCTTGAGCTTCTCCGGGGGCGTCGGCTACATCCATAGCGAACTCGGCGCCAACGGCGCCGCGGTCAATACGGTCACCGGCAATCCCGTTCCGAACACACCGAATTGGACGGCGACGGCCGGGCTGCAATACGAAACCTCAGCCAAGGCAATTCATTTGCCGGGCACGCTCTCCGCCGACCTTCAATACCAATATACAGGCAAGCGCACCGCAGATATCGACAAATCTTATTACCTTGACGCCTATAGCCTGGTGAATGCCCGGATTGGATGGAAGAACAAGGATCTCGAAGTCTATCTGTTCGGCCGCAATCTTTTCGACAAACGCTATGAAACCTTCGGCAACCTGTTCAACGGCATGCAACTGGTTTCGGTCGGTCGCGGCCGCACCTTGGGGGCAGGCCTGACAAAAAACTTTTGATTGCCGCCAGGATGGGCATCTCGTCATCTAGCCGCCGCAGCTCATCATCTGAGTACGTTACTGACCTGATCTTGAAACGCTCACCTCGGATTGGAAAGATTCGGAATGGTTCATGGCATATCTCGCCGATTTGTTGATCCCTTCTCGCGACCGGACCCGTTCAATCAGATCTCTCGTTGTTGATGCCCAAGCAGAACTGATCCACCTCGACGCGGCGCTGAAATGGATCAACTTACGGCAGGATCCGAAGGTCAACGCGGGCATCCCCAACGCGGCGTTCTACGCGACCGCGAACAAGGCTGCCCGCCAGTACGTGAAGCCGGCCGTCGCGCGCGATCCGTTGGTGTATCCGGCCGACGAGGTGCCGGGCAGGATGACGCGGCTCAAGCCGATGCCGCACGAGATTCGCCGGCTGCGGAACCGGCTGTGGGCGCGGTTGAAAACGGGACGTGGACGGCACCGAACCGTGCCTGCGGCCGCGTGCGCCGCAGGCACGCCCGCATCGAAAGCGCAACCCGCCGCCGTCGAAGCCGCTCGCGTGAGCTATCTCGTCGCCCGCGCGTGCTCCACCGCAAACGCCGCCTCCACGAACCGGATCACGTCGTCGAGCGATGACGTGCATACGGCATCGACCGCGAGCGCCTGAAACGCGCCGTCCGGCCCGAAGCAGACGAGCGGCTTGCGCCAGTGTTGCGCCAGCGAGATTTCCTGCGCCGTGCCGGGCCCACCCGGCAACGCGACGATCAGGTCGCTGCTCAACACGTTCACGTGGTTGCGGTTGATCGTATGCGGATCGGCATCGGGTTCGCGGCGCGGCAGCGGCGTGAGGATCGGGATGTCGACGAATGGATGCGGATAGCCGTCGAGCGGCACGAAGCCCGCGACCGGATCGGCCTGCGTCGGCAGGATGCCGATCGACCGGCCGGCCCGCCCCGGCACGCCGGCGAACGCACGCGCGACGGCCAGCATCACGCCCTGCCCGCCGCCCGTCAGCAGATTGAAGCCGGCCTGTGCGAGCCATGCGCCGAGCGGCTCCGAAAACGCCAGCCACGGCTCCTTGCCCGAGCCCATCACGCCGATCGTCCTGTTCTTCTGTTGCATCGTGGTTTCCGGTGAAATCGTCGCGGTGCGCGCGAGCGCCACGCTCATTCGAGTTCGACGCCCTTGAGCTCAGGAATCAGGAACAACGTCGCGACCATGTCGAGCACGTAGAGCCCGGCGAGCAGCGCGATGGCCGTCTGGAACGAGTAGTGCGCGGCGAGCGCGCCGACCGCGACCGGGCCGAAGCCGCCGACCGCGCGGCCGATATTCCACAGCACGTTCTGCGCGGTGGCGCGCGCGGCCGTCGGATAACCTTCCGACATCAGCGTCCCGTAGCCGCCGACCATCCCGTTGACGAACAGGCCCATCAGCGCGCCGGCCCACAGCATCGCCGTCGGGTCCGTCAGCCGCGCATACGCGATGACCGTGACGACCGAACCGAGCTGGTACAGCAGGAACGTCGGCTTGCGCCCGATGCGGTCGGCCAGCTGCCCGAACACCCACACGCCGATCATCATCCCGACGACTGTCGCCGCCGTCCACAGCCCCGACTTCGTCAGCGAGAAGCCCATCTGCTTCGACAGGAAGGTCGGCAGCCAGATCATGATCCCGTAGTAGCCGAAGTTCTGGACCGAACAGAGGATCACGATGCCGAGACTCGTGCGCGCGGTGCGGCCGTCGGCGACGAGCATGCGGAACGCATTGGACGTCGGCTGCGTCGCGCGCTGCACGAACGCTGCCGGCTCGTGCAGCTTGTTGCGCATCGCCCACGCGAGCAGCGCGGGCAGCACGCCGACCAGGAACATGCCGCGCCAGCCGATGTGGAGCAGCAGGAGCGGCGTCAGCAGCGCGGCCAGCAGCACGCCGGCCTGCCAGCCGAGCGCGACGTAGCACGACACGCGGGCGCGCTTGCTCGCCGGCCACGCTTCCGCCGCGAGCGCCATGCCGATCCCGAACTCGCCGCCCAGCCCGATGCCCGCGATGGTGCGGTAGGCCAGCAGATCCCAGAAGCCGCGCGCGAACGCGCACAGGCCGGTGAAGATCGCGAACAGCAGGATCGTCCAGGTCAGCACGCGCACGCGCCCGTAGCGGTCGCTCAGCGCGCCGAACAGGATGCCGCCCGCGACCGCGCCGATCAGCGTCCACGTGACGAGCGCGCCGCCCTGCCCGGGCGTCAGTTGCAGCGCCGCCGTGATCGCCGGCAGCATGAAGCCGAGGATCAGCAGGTCGAAGCCGTCCATCGCATAGCCGATCGCCGACCCGGCCAGCGCTTTCCACGCGTACGACCCGACCTGCTCCACGCGCGGGGCCGACGGGCCGTCGAGCGTCGAAGATTTCATGTTTGCTGCCATGGTGTCCTGCCACGAATGTCCGGCGACATTCTAAGGCCTGTGTGCGCCGACGACGGGCGCGGGCGCGCATCGGCGCCGCTGCCGCAACGGCAAGCGGGACATGGCAGGCAAGGCGGGAAAACGGAGGAAACGTCGATCCGGTGTCGGCGGCGAGGCCGGCGATGTCGCGGCCAGGCCGGACACCGGATGAAAAAGGTTGACAGACGGGGGTTACCGGCGGGCCTGCCGGCCCGAGCCGGACGGCGCCGCGCCACCGGGCGGCGCGACCGGCTTCAGCCCTGGTCGTCGCCGGGCCACCAGGCCTTGGCCTCGCGGTCGACGGCGAGCGATTCGAGATCCTTGCCTTCGAGCCATTTCGGCCGCGGGCCGCGCCCCGACCACGAGCGGCCGGTCGTCGGATCGTAGTACTTGGCAGGCGCCTTGCGTTTTCGCTGGACGATGTAGCCGAGCGCGCTCAACACTTCCTGCTGCGAAATGCCCAACAGCTCGACTTGCTCCTTGAATGCCGCGAGCGCGGCCTGCTTCTCCTTCTGCTTCGCATCCGACAGCTTGATGTTCAGGTCCCGAAGTTGTGCTTCGAGTTCCTGCAGGGCCTGGGTCATGTATTCATCCTCTTTGGGCATGTTTTTGCAAAAAACTCCGATGGTCGAACCTATCACGAAGTTCCGCCGATCGGTGCTGTCAAATATGTGAATCGTCCGCCCGAGCCGGCATGCTTTGCGCGATGCGCACTAAACGACGTCGCGCGTCATTGACAGGCAGGACCGGGCCGGCGTCGCGCACGAACAGGCACGGCGAACGGCTGCGGCAAGTCAGGCGCCGCCCCTGGCACGGGTGCGGCATGGCGCGAATGATAGCAGTGCGCGACATCGTATTGCAGAAGTCGCGTAACGGAATCGATGCGCAGCGAGCGGCTTACCGCCCGGCGTCGTGCGCATCCCAGGCGATCCGGTCGAACAGCGCGCGCAGCTTCGCGCCGCGTGCCGCATTCAGCGCGGCGGCATGCGCGACGCGCCCGGCGAGATGCGCGCGGAAATCCGGATGCGCGTCCCGATTCTGCGAGGCCGGGCCGTGCCGGATGCAGTTGGTCAGGATGGCCTTCAGCCGATCGAACTCGTCGCGCGCCAGATTCGGATGACGATTGACGACCACGCCGGCCAGTTGCTGTCGCGCCCCGCGCCGCATCACGCGCGTCTTGCGCAGTTGCAGCGCGAAGCCCTCCTCGAGCGCGATCGCGGCAACCCTGATTTGCAGCCGCTCGATGTCGCGCGCAAGCGCGCCGCCGCCCGAGAACGCGAGATCGTCCGCATAGCGCGTGTAGGTCGCGTCGAGCGAACGCGCGAGCGCGGCGAGCCGCATGTCGAACCGGAACGCGCTCAGGTTCGCGAGCGCCGGCGACGTCGGCGCGCCCTGCGGGAGATGCCGTTCGCGATAGCGCTGGCGGCCGATCCAGTCGAACCGGTCGCGCAGGTCCGGCGCGAGCAGCCGCGCGGAGGGCACGCGATTCGTGCACAACCCGGTGAGCGTGCGCGCGACTTCGACCGGATACCCGAGCGTGGCGAACAGCGCATGGACGCGTGCGGCGCGTACCGAGACGAAGAAATCCGCGAGATCGAAGCGGACGACGACATCGCGGCCGGCATGCGGCGCCGCGAACGACACGATCCCGTGCCCCTTGCGAAAACCGTGCACCGCGCCGTGCGGCGCAATGCGATCGAGCAACCCGTGCAGGATGCGGCGCTGTGCCTCGCGCAGCCTTCCCTTCGGGATCTCGACCAACCGGCACCCGCCGCTGCGCTTGTCGACCGCGACGTACGTGTAGTGATGCAGCGGCGTGGCGCCGCTGCGCGCGTCGACGCGCCAGTGATCGGACAGCCAGTCGAGCGCCGGCACGCTCACGCCGAGCCAGTCGGCGAGATCGCCGGGCGTCGCCCATGGCGGCACTTCGCAGCCGGCGAGCGGCGCCGGCAACGGCCGCTGGACCGGCGGCCGCCGCACGACGCGGATCACGGCCGGCCGAGGGTCGCCATACCACGCGCGCACGAATCCGGGCGCCTCGGCCACGACGGCCGCAAGTGCATCGATGGCGGTGTCGGCCCAATGCGCGCCGAAGCGCGCGAGCGATGCATCCGCGACTTCATCTGCCCAGACCGGCGCGCCGCCGAGCACGGCCGCCATCCGCGCGACGACGCCGTCGCGTTCGGGCGAACCGGCGAGCATCGCCTCGGCAATCGTGCGGGTCGTGTCGCGCAGGGATGAATGCATGGCCGGGAATGGGCGGGACGATGAGTCAACGTGGCTGGTGCTGCGAGGGGAGGCGTTGCGCCGCGCGCAACCGGGCCCCTTGCGACGCATCGGTGTGTCGATCCGATCCACGGGGTAGCCCCGTGGTCCTGGAACGTCGACTGCCTGTTCCGGGTGTGTGCTTGACCCACCGGCCCGCGTCGCGACTGTAATGGGCGCACGCGCCGGGTGTCAAATCAGGGGGACGACGCGCGATAGGCGGCGGGCCGAGCACGTCGCCGGCCCGCGTGCCTCACCCCGTTGCCGCGCTTACACGCCCCGCGCGAACAGCGCGCTGTATGCGATCGGCGCCACGCCGATACCGGCCATGCCGTTCAGCATCGTCGCCCAGGTCGCGTCGGCCACGCTCACCGGAAACGACCGCACGTGATTGGCGAGCAGCCAGAAGGTCCGCGTCATGCCGTCGCTCATCGCGACTTCGTACCCGCTTCCCGCAGGCCAGTAGCCGACCGGCGGCAGCGCCACCGGCGCCTCTCGGCCGCCCCTGAACCCGGCGGCGGCCATTGCGAACTTGCCGTCGAGCGGCATGGCCCGGCGCGGTACGCAGTCCTGCGAATCCTGTTTCGGGAATGCGGGGCTCGTTTCGAGCCAGCGGCGATAGAACGCGTCGGCGTCGAGATGGACGACGAAACGCTCCACCCCGGCCGGCTCGGCCGCCAGATAGCAGTCGGCCTGACCGGGCACGGGAACGCGCCAGATCGCGCGTTTCGCGCTCAGGTCGACCAGTTCGCACGCCGTCGGCCGGTGCGCAAGGGTTGAAGCGGGTCCGGATCCGCGCAAGTCGCGCGCGCGGTCGAGTCCGTTACGAAGACGTGTCAGCATGGGCCCTCTCTTTCTCTCTCGATTTGTTCGAATGAGTCAGGGAATGTGGCGCGATCCGCGCCATCGCTGCCGGTTTGCCCGGTGCCCCGACGCTCCCGACTGGGTCGGGAACCCGCGCAGTGTATCGCCTTTCGATGACGGCACGACAGCGCATGCCGCCCTCTGCCGGTGGGTGCGGATCACGCGCCCCGTCGAACGAAAACCCGCTTCGTCCCGGGCTTTCCGCGCCGGTGGCACGGCCCGCCGCAGCACATCGTCGACGGCCTTACGGAATCGGCGGCGCGCCGCGCAGGACCGTGCGCAAGGCCACGTCGAACGGCGTCGCGTGGTCGATGCCGAGCGCGCGCAGGCTCGACGCGTCCAGATGGCAATCGTATGGGCGCGGCGTCGCGTCGGTCGGCTGCTCGATCGGCGTGAGCGACGCGGCGACGCCGAGCGCGGCGGCGATCCGTTGCGCGATCTCGTATTTCGTCATCGGCTCGTCGCCGGACCAGTGACGGATGCCCGTGACGGTCCGGCCCGACAGGTGACGCAGCGTGAGGTCGCGGATCACGTCCGCCACGTCCGGCGTGTAGGTCGGGTAGCGGATCGCCCACGCGTCCATGCCGACCGCGTGTGCGCCCGTGCGCGCCGATGCCGCGGTCGCCGGGACGAGGCTCGTGACCGCCGATTCGCTCCAGTCGGCGATCGGACCATAGAGCAATGGCAGGCGCAGCACGCAGGACAGCGACGACGCGGCGAGCAGCGCCGCCTCGCCTTCGAGCTTGGTGCGGCCGTAGATGTTCAGCGGGTTTGGCGCCGCGTCTTCACGATACGGGGCGGCCTTGCCGTCGAACACGTAGTCCGTGGAAATGCCGAGCGTCCACGCGCCGTATCGGGCAGCCAGCGCGCCGACGCGGGCCGGCGCGTCGACGTTGATCGCGCGGGCGGCGGCCGGGTCGCGTTCGCAGATATCGGGCCGGCGTTCGGCCGCGCAGAGGATGACGGCGGCCGGCCGGTGGGTCGCGAACGCCTGCTCGAGGGCCGGCTGGTCGAGGACGTCGAGCAGCGCGAGGTTTTCCGGCGGCAGCGCGAGCAGTCTTGCGCCAGCGGTGTGCGGGTTACGGCGGGTCGCGATCAGGTTCAGCGACGGTTCGCGGGCGAGGGAGGCGGCGACGGCTCGGCCGAGCAGGCCGGAGGCGCCGATGAGGAGGATGGTGGGGAGTTCGGTCGGTGACGTCGTGCTTGGCATCGGGAACGGATGGCTTCGAGGTTTGGAAGCATGAGGTTACAACGAGTACCCGGATGCCATTCTCGAAAATTCGGATGCCTGCGCTGCCGGCCCGCGGTTCCGTGCAATGCCTGCGGCCGCGAACGGGGGCCGCAAAAGTCCGCAACAAACAAGGCCCGGCGCACCTCGGTGCACCGGGCCCATGAGACCGGGCAAAACTTCGCCCTGCGTTACTTCCGGTCCACCGAGTACCGCCCCGGCCCGGTCAGCGCGAGCAACAGCAACCCGCCGATGATGCTCACGTTCTTGTAGAAGTTGATCATCGCCATGTACTGCTCCATCCCCTGCAGCGCCCAGTAGCGATGGCCGATCAGCGCGGTCGCGAGCGTATAGGCGGCGAACACCAGCGCGAGCGGACGCGTGTAGAAGCCGATCGCGATCAGCACGCCGCCGGCCAGTTCGACCGCCACCGCGATCGCGGCCGCCAGTTCGGGCGCCGGGTTCCCCGTCGACGCCATGTACGCGACCGTGCCCGAGAAGCCGGTCAGCTTCTGCCAGCCGAACAGCACGAACAGGATCATCATCAACACGCGAGCCGCCAGCAGCAGCTCGTCCTTCCTCGATTCCAGCGAAACGTAACGCATAACAATCACCCTTGAATTGACGGTTTGATGCGGCCGCCGCCGATGCACGCCGAAGCGGCGCGCGTGACCGGCAACGGACCACGCCTCGCCCGACCGGATCGCCGGCCGATACCGTGGCCGGTTGCCGAAGAATCCGTCCGGTCGCGCCGTTCGCGGCGCGCTGCGAACCGGTTCTGGCGAAGCACGGGTGCAGTCTACTGTCTCGCCGCAAATCATCAATCCGTCGAAATATGATTCGCTGTCTCGATTTAGTGGACAATTGAGTCAAACAAGGGCTTGCTAAGCATCAAGGTGCGTGCAAAACGGCACGGCAAGCGGTGACGCCGGGCCGCACATGCGGCCCGAATGCATCGCCCGACCCGCCACCCCGGGCGCCTACGCCGCGATCCGCCGGCGGAAATGCTCGGTTCCCGCGACGATCTTGTCGAGCACCGCGTCGAGCGCCCAGAATCGCTCGCGCACGTCGTAGTCGATCGCACGGCACTTGATCGACCCGAACGTGCCGATCCGCTGATGGTAGAGCTTCGCGAGTGCCGGGTAGCCGAGCGCCTCCGACACCGCCGACACGACCAGGAACGTCGACAGTTCGTCGGCCAGCGCCGGATTCGTGTCGCCTTGCGTGCGCAACCACCGGTAGAGGTCCGGGTGGAAATTGGTGAACACGCCATTGAAGCCGGCGGACCCGGCCTTCATCGCGTCCCACGCAATCGCGGCGTTGGCGTTCAGGATCTTCAGCGGCGATCCCGCGGCGATCCCGACACGCCGCTTCACCGTCTCGAGATCGCAGCTCACGTCCTTGAGCATCACGAACCGGCCCGTGTCGATGCACGCGCGCAGTTCGTCATCCGAGAGGAGCCGCCGGTAAGGGGCCGGACATTCATACAGGCCGAGCGGAAGATCCGACGGCAGTCGCGCGAGCAGCCGGTGCAGATGATCGAGCAACGCGGCGCTGCCCTTGCGCTGCGGATCGAGGCGGTTGGTCACGAGCACGACGCCCTGCGCGCCCGATTCGGCCGCCGCGCACAATTCGGCGACCTGCGCATCGAGATCGTCGCTGATGTGCCCGGACGCGACGACGGGCACCCGGCCGGCCACCCGATCGACCACGAAACGCGCGAGTTCCGCGCGTTCGGCCAGGCTCAGGAACTGCATCTCGCTCGATTGCGCGACCGCGAACAACGCATCCGAGCCGTGTGCCAGATACCATTCGATGAGCCGTTCGAGCCCGGCGTAGTCGATCGCGCCGGCGTCGTCGAACGGCGTCAGCATCACCGGCACGATCCCCTCGATGGTCACGTTCGATTGCTGCGGGTGTTGCATCTGTTTCTCCTTGCTTCAGTGAATGCGGGGGGCAGACCGCGGGCTCACGCCGGCAACGGTCCGGGCGCGGCGTTCGCGGCCTGCTCGGGAATCGGCTTGCGCACCAGCAGCAGGTACGCCATCGCACCGGCGAACGCAATCGCCGCGGCCGTCAGCAGCGCCGGCACGAACGACCACTTCTGCGCAATGATGCCCGTCAGGATCGGCGCAAGCGCGCCGCCGATGAAACCGCCGAAATTCTGGATCGCGCCGAGCGACGCGATGCGGCTCGGCGGCGCGGCCGCCGTCGCGAGCGCCCACGAGCTGGCCGACGCCGCGTTCGCGAGAAAGATCACGACCGATATGCATGCGAGCGCAACCGTGTTGCTCTGCACGAGCGCGGCCGGGATCGTGAACGCGACCATCCCGAGCATCGCGACCACCACCGCGTTGCGTCGGCTCACGACCGGCGAACGGCTGCGGCGCGTGACCAGGTCCGACAGCCAGCCGGCGACCAGCGAACCGACGAACCCGCACAGAAACGGCACCGACGCGGCGAAGCCGGTGCGGATCAGGCTCATGTGCCGCTCCATCGTCAGGTAGCCCGGCAGCCAGGTCAGGTAGACCCAGTTCAGGTACACGGATCCGAAGAAGCCGATCAGCATCCCCCAGGTCGTGCCGTGCGAGAACAGGCTGCGCCAATCGGCGAAGGTCAGTTTCGGCGCCGCGGCCACGTTTTGCGCGTCGGCATCGAGATAGCTGCGCTCGGCGGCGGACAGTTGCGCACGCACCGGATCGCGATACAGCGCGAACCAGACGACCGCGACGACGAGACCGAGCGCACCGGTCACGATGAACGCCCAGCGCCAGTTGAACGATGCCACGAGAATCGACAGCAGCAACGGCGCCAGCGCGGTGCCGAGCGGCGACGCGGCGTTGAAAATGCCGGTCGGCGTGCCGCGCGCACGCAGCGGAAACCAGTTGCTCACCACGCGCGCGGCCGACGGAAACTGCGGCGCCTCGCCGATACCGAGCACGATGCGCGCGACGATGAACCAGCCGAAGGTCGACACGATGCCGCCCGCCGCCTGCGCGAACGACCAGACGATCAGCCCGATGCCGAGCAGCCGGCGCGGGCCGATCCGGTCGACGAGGCCGCCCACCGGAAACTGGCACAGCGCATAGCTCCACGAGAACGCGGACAGCAACAGCCCCATCTGCGCGAGCGACAGGCCGAGATCGCCGCGGATCGCCGAACTCGCGACGGCCAGCGTGCCGCGATCGAGGTAGTTGACGATCCCGCTCGCCATCAACAGCGCGAGCGCGATGCGTTGTCCGCGCCGGATGCGTGGCGGTGCGGGCGGAACAGGTTGGTTTTCGTTCATGTCGGTTGTCTCCATGTCACTGGTGTCGGCCGGTGATGGCCGTTCCGTCGTATGCGGAATTCAGGTATCCCCGCGCATGACTTCGTCACGCGTCGGGATCGAGGTTTGCGCGCCGTGGCGCGTGACGCTGATGGCCGCCGCGCGCTGGCCGAAGCCGATCGCATCGTCCATCGATGCGCCGCCGGCGCGGGCGGCCGCGAACCCGCCGACGAACGTGTCGCCGGCCGCGGTCGTATCGACGGCCACCACCGTCATCGCCCGATGCCGGCCGTTCCCCGCGCTGCCGCGCCAGCAGACGCCGCGCGCGCCGAGCGTGACCAGCACGTTGCCGACGCCCTTCGCGCACAACGCATCGGCGGCGCGCACGGCCGACGCGTCGTCGCCGACGGCGATGCCGGTCAGCGACTCGGCCTCGGTTTCGTTGACGACGAGATAGTCGACCCGTGCCAGCAACGCGTCGGACAGCGGCTGCGCGGGCGCCGGATTGAGCAGCACCGGTGTGTGGTGCTCAGTGGCACAGGCAATCGCGCACGCGACGGCGGCAACCGGCACTTCGAGCTGACACACGAGGAGTGCCGCCTCCGCGATCGCGTCGCGCGCCGCGTCGATCCGGCCGGCATCGAGACACGCATTCGCACCGGGCACGACGACGATGCTGTTCGCACCGCCGTCGTCGACGGTGATCGTCGCCACACCGGTCGCCGCCCCGCCGATCCGATGCAGGTGCGTCACGTCGATGCGCTCCGCCGCGAGCGCGCCATGCAGGCGCGCGCCGAACGCGTCGTCGCCGACGCAGCCGATCATCACGACCGATGCGCCCAGGCGCGCGGCCGCGACCGCCTGGTTCGCCCCCTTGCCGCCGTGAACGGTCTGGAATGCCGTGCCGAGCAACGTTTCGCCCGGCACCGGCAGGCGCGGCGTGCGTGTGACGAGGTCGATGTTGACGCTGCCGACGACAGCGATACGCGACGAGGCGATGTCGTTCATGCTCGAATGTAACCGCTTACATTTGAGATCGACATAATGGCCGAACGGGCCGTCGTCTCTGAAAATTTCGCGATGCGGGTGAAATCCATGTCTGACATAATACGAAGCAGCAATAAGATAGCGCTTACATTCTCACAGGATCGGATGAGGATGCAAGCGGGACCACCATGAATCGAGGGTAAACAATGACGCGACTGGCAACGCATGCCGCAGGCAGGCCCCGCCCGCCGGGAGACGGCCGATGAGCACGCCCCCGTCCCGCGGCGGCGCGTCGCGCACGCGCCGCGGCAGCGGCCGCTCGGTGCTCGGCGACGTCGCGAAGCTGGCCGGCGTGTCGACCGCGACCGTCTCGCGCGTGTACAACGATCCCGGCAAGGTGTCGGCCGACGTGCAGCAGCGCGTGCGCGACGCGGCGCGCACGCTGAACTGGATTCCGAATGCGGCCGGCCGCGCGCTCGCGTCCACGCGTACCCACATCACCGGCGCGATCATTCCGACGCTCGACGACCAGGTGTTCGCGTCGCAGGTCGCGGGCATGCAGGCGGTCATGGCCGAACACGGCATCACGCTGTTCCTCGGCTGCTCGAACTACGATCCCGCGCAGGCGCTGGCGCAGGTGCGCGCGATGCTGTCGCGCGGCGTGGAAGCCGTGTCGCTGGTCGGCGAAGCGTATCCGCCGGAACTGTTCGAACTCCTCGCGATGCATCGCGTGCCCTACGTGGTCACCTACGCGTATCGCGACGACAGTCCGCACTGCTGCATCGGCTTCGACAACCGCGCGGCGTTCGCGCGGCTCACCACCCACCTGCTCGACCTCGGTCACCGCGATTTCGCGATCATCATGCAGCCGTCGGCGGACAACGACCGCGTACAGGCGCGCCTGCGCGGCATTCACGACACGCTGGCCGCGCACGGGCTCGCCGTGCGCCCCGTGCATCAGCATGAAGGCGCGGCCACGATCGCGTTCGGGCGCGCGAGCCTGCGCGCGATCGCCGGCAGCGACGCGGCGACGCGGCCGACCGCCGTGATCTGCGGCAACGACGCACTCGCGCTCGGTGCACTGCTCGAGGCGCAGGCGCTCGGCATCGACGTGCCCGCGCAACTGTCGATCACCGGGTTCGACGACATCGCGCTCGCGCGCGAGATCCAGCCGCCGCTGACGACGATGTGGGTCGATACCGACGCAATCGGGCGCCAGGCCGCGCATGCACTGCTCGACGCGCTCGAGAACGGCGCCACGGGGCCCGGCCGGGCCGTGCTGCCCGAGTTGCGCACGCGGGAATCGGTCGCGCCGCCGGCGCCCGTGCGCGCGGCGCGCCGGAAGTGAAGACGTGCCGCGCGGCGGCGCCCGCTCACGACATCACGTCGATCGGCGGCGCCTTGTCGAGATTGTCGTGCCAGGCCTTGATCGTCTTCGGCACGGTTTTCTTCCACGCCGGCACGTTCGTGTAGTAGCGCATCCGGACGGTGTTCTTCGCATCGAACACGAGCAGCCCGATCCACAAATCGGCGCCGCGGCGCATCACGATCGCCGCGTTGGTCGTCGCGATGCCGCGCACCCAGTAGGATTTCACGCGCGCATCGAGCCCGTCGAGATCCTTCTCGTCGGCGCTGTAGTTGACCATGTCGACGAGCGTCTGATAATCGCCGCCAAGCAGTTTGTGCGCGGCCGCATTCTGCGTCGCGTCGGTCACGACCTTGAGGGTCAGCAGGTCGGCCGGCGGTTTGGCCTGGAACTGCGACGCCGTCACGTAGTCGCCCGCGTAGACGACACCCGCGCCGGCACCGCAATCGAAATCCGCGCCCTGCTGCGTGACGCGGATGCGCCCGCCCTTGCGGTCGAAATCGAGCCGGCATGCGTCCCGGCGATAGGTGCCGCTATCGCCGTGCAGCACGATGTCGCCGTCGAGGCCGCCGTCATTCGCGCCGTTGTTGCCGCTCAGTTCGAAATGCAGGCGCGGCGCCGTGCCGGTGAACGTCAGCACACCACCGAACGACGGGTTGTCGCTCGTCAGGTACCACGTCTGCTGCCAGCGGTCGGCGGCGAGCGGCGTGCCGTTCAGGCTCGCAAGCCGTTCGCGGTAGCGGTCGCCGAGGCAGGGTGCATCGCTGCCGCACTGGTCGCGCTGCTTCAGCCACTTCAATTGCGCGGCCTTCAGCGCGGCCGTATCGCCGCCTTTTGCGAGCGCCCGCTTCCACGCGGCCGACAAGTCGCCGTCCAGCTTCGACAGGGCGGTATCCGCACAGATCGTCTTCTCGGCCGGCGAGGCGGCCTTCGCGCAGTCGAAGCCGGCCGCCTGCGCGGCAATCGGCAGCAGCGTCAGCAGCGCGGCCGCCGCGACGAATGGCAGAGGCATGCGTCGCACGCTGGATGCGGAAATCGCGGCGTGTTCGCGCGGATTCGATCGGTTCTGGATAGTCATCGGCTTGATCGTCGCTGGGTCGCGCGCCCGTAGAAGCTACCTGCACGCGACATTCGAGGTAAAAACGCCCGGCCCGGCATGCGGCACACGCCGCCGCCCGCCGAAGCGTAACCCGGATGCGCGACGCCGATCAATCGACGTTCGATGTCGTTGCAACCGTTCCGGCAGCCACGCTGCGTTGCACGATGCCGTCGCGCAATACGGCTTGCGTCGCATGATCGAAGATCCCGATGAACACCATCGCGCCCGCCGCTTCGCGAGGCGACTGCCCCCTGCGCATCGGCCACGCGCACGATGCCTTTTGCGCGCTGGATCGTGCACGGCAACGCCTTCAGCCACGCGCGCAGCCGGACCTTGTCGAGCACGTCCGGCGCGGCGACGGTGACGCTTGCGAACGCCGGCAATCAGGAACAGGATCGATGCGCACGCAACGACCTGTTCGAACGCGCGGCGGCTGCAGTGGCCCTTGAACAGGTCGGGTAGCGTGATCGCGTTGTGGCGCTTGCCGGCCTCCCGGATCCTCGGTCCGACGAAATAGCCGATCGGATTGGCCCGCGGGATGAGCCGAGAAACCACACGCCACAAGTCGGCCTTTTCGCGTAGATGCCGTGCCGTCGAGCGCGCGAACGGGTATCAGCCGTCGAACGGCGCCAGCTCGTAACTCGTGCTCCGGCCGCCGGACGACGAACGGCGCAGCACGCCGCGCTCGACGAGTTCCGCGATGTCGCGCAGCGCGGTGTCCTGCGAGCACTTCGCGAGGGCCGCCCACTTGGTCGTCGTCAGCTTCCCCTCGAAACCGTCGAGCAGGCGATTCATCACCTTGGCCTGGCGCGCGTTCATCGCGAAGCCCGCACAGCGCTGCCAGAAGCGCGCCTTCACCAGCACCGCGTCGAGCGTCGTGTGTGCGTGATCGATCGCCCTGCCGAGGGTATCCAGGAACCACGCGAGCCATTCCGTGACGTTGAGCGAACCGCGCTGCGTGCGCTCCAGCACGTCGTAGTACGCATTGCGCTCGCGCTGGATCTGCGCCGACAGGCTGTAGAAACGCTGCGGACTCCGGTCGGCGCGCGCCAGGACCAGATCGCCGAGCGCACGCGCGATACGGCCGTTGCCGTCGTCGAACGGGTGGAGCGTGACGAACCACAGATGGGCCAGGCCGGCCTGGATCAGCAACGGCTCGGCCGGTTCGGCATTGAGCCACGCGAGAAAGCGCGCGATCTCGTGCGTCAGGCGCGCGGCCGGCGGCGCCTCGAAATGCACGCGCTGCCGGCCGATCGGGCCGGACACCACCTGCATCGGCCCGCTCGCATCCGTGCGCCATCCGCCGACCGTGATTCGCGACAATCCCGAATAGCCGGTCGGGAACAGCGCCGCATGCCACCCGAACAGGCGCGCCTCGGTCACCGGCGCCGCCGCATGGATCGTCGCGTCCAGCACCATGTCGACGACGCCCTCGACGTGGCGGTCGACCGGCGCCAGCGCGCCGATGTCGACCCCGAGCCGGCGCGCGATCGACGAGCGGACCGATGCGACGTTCAGGGTTTCGCCCTCGATCGCGCTGGTCTTGACGACGTCCTCCGTCAACGCGGTCAGGCTCGCCTCGTCGCGCAGCGCGAGGCCGATGTCCGCCAGCCGCCCGGCCAGCATGCCTTGCGCGCGGCTGACGTCGGCCAGCGGCGTCGCGAGTGCCGGAAGGTCGAAGCGCCACGCCGGCCAATCGGCCGATTCCCAGATGAAAGTGTAATCTCCGCTCATGATGCGGAGATTATCCCACCGATTCGCCGCATGACTCAATATTCTCCGCATATTTTGCGGAGAATATGCGCGCTATTCACCGCACGGTGGCCTGCTATCGCGTCCGGCCCGCGTCGCGCTTCCCGGGCGGCGGCGCGTCGCCGAGCCGTTCGGCAAGAAATCCGATGAACGTGCGCAGCGTGACGAACCCTTCCCGATGCTGCGGGAACACCGCATTGAGCGTGATCGGCGGCGGCACGTACGCGTCGAGCACCGGCACGAGCGCGCCGCTGTCGAGCGCCGCGCCGACGATGAAGTGCGGCAGCAGCGCGATGCCGAGCCCCGCGATCGCCGCGTCGCGCACCACTTCGCCGTTGTTCGCGACGAGCGGCCCCTGCACGTCGAACGTGCGTGACGCGCCGTCGATGCGGAATTCCCAGCCGACGCGCCGCTCGCGCCCGTACAGCAGGCAAGTGTGACCGGCGAGATCGGCCGGTGTCTGCGGCGTGCCCTGCCGCTTCAGGTACGCGGGGCTCGCGCACGCGATCATCCGCCACGCGCCCAGCGGGCGAGCGATCAGCGTCGAATCCTCGAGCGAGCCGATCCGCAGCACGAGGTCGAACCCTTCGCCGATCAGGTCGACGCGCCGGTCGGTCAGGTCGAGGTTCAGCCGCACGGCCGGGTGCGCGGACAGGAATTCGGCGATCAACGGCGACACGTGGGTGATCCCGAACGACAGCGGCGCGCTGATCTTCAGCGAGCCGTGCAGCTCGGTGCTGCGCACCGACATCGCCTGCTCGGCGTCGGCGATCTCCGCCAGGATGCGCTGCGCGCGCGCATAAAACTCCTGCCCCGATTCGGTCACCGCGAGATTGCGCGTATTGCGGTGCAGGAGCCGCACGCCGAGCGACGCCTCCAGCGCCATCGTGCGCCGGCTGACGAACTGCTTGGACAGCATCAGCTGGTCGGCCGCCGCCGTGAAGCTGCCCGCATCGACGGTCGCGACGAAGATCCTCAGGTCGTTGAGTTCCATATTGTCCACTCCATAGCGACAGTCATTATCTCTACAGCCATTTATTTGTCAAATCGATTGACCTAAGATTCATCTCAACGAACGGCCGGGCCCACTTCCGAGGTCCGGCGACTTCAAGGAAAAAATCATGATCGAAATCCGTGCAGCAAACCAACGTGGCCGTGCGGAGCATGGCTGGCTCAGCTCCCGTCATACGTTTTCGTTCGCGAATTACTACGATCCGAAGCAAGTCGGCTTCTCCGACCTGCTCGTGATCAACGACGACCGCGTCGCGCCGGGCCGCGGCTTCGGCACGCACCCGCACCGCGACATGGAAATCCTGTCGTACGTGCTCGACGGCGCGCTGGAACACAAGGACTCGATGGGCACCGGTTCGGTGATCGTGCCGGGCGACGTGCAGTTGATGAGCGCAGGCACGGGCGTGCGCCACAGCGAGTTCAACCACTCGCCGGACGCGCCGGTCCACTTCCTGCAGATCTGGGTCGGGCCGGCCGAAAAGGGTGCCGAGCCGCGTTATCAGCAGACGAATGTCGCGGCCGACGACAAGCGCGGCAAGCTCGCCCTCGTCGTGTCGCCGAACGGCGACGCCGGTTCGCTGAAGATCCGGCAGGACACACGGATTTACGCGGGCCTGTTCGACGGCGATGAGCGCACGACGCTGGAACTTGACCCGAGCCGCTTTGCTTACGTGCACGTGGCGCGCGGCAGCGTGACGGTCAACGGCGTGACGCTCGGCGAAGGCGACGGCGCGCGCATCCGCGGCGAACAGGCGCTGACGATCGCCGACGGCCAGGATGCCGAAGTGCTGGTGTTCGACCTGCGTCCGGTCGAAGTGACGGCCGAGTGGGCATGACGCCCGTTCGGGAAACCGGGCCCCGCTGAATGCGGGGCCTTTTTAATCGGAGATTCGCAACATGGCCAAGGTTCTGGTTCTTTACTACTCGTCCTACGGGCACGTCGAAACGATGGCGCAGCACATCGCCGAGGGCGCGAAATCGGTGCCCGGCGTCGAGGTCACGCTCAAGCGCGTGCCGGAAACGATCCCCGTCGACCAGGCCCGCGCGATCGGCGTGAGGGTCGACCAGGCCGCGCCGGTCGCCACGGTGGACGAACTCGCCGACTACGACGCCATCATCTTCGGCACGCCGACCCGCTTCGGCAACATGGCCGGCCAGATGCGCACGTTCCTCGACCAGACGGGCGGCCTGTGGATGAAGGGCGCGCTCGTCGGCAAGATCGGCAGCGTGTTCGCATCGACCGGCACGCAGCACGGCGGCCAGGAAACGACGATCACGTCGTTCCACACGACGCTGCTGCACCACGGGATGGTGATCGTGGGCGTGCCGTATGCGTGCAGCGGGCTCGTCAACATGAACGAAATCACCGGCGGCACGCCGTATGGCGCGACGACGCTCGCGGGCGCGGACGGCAGCCGCCAGCCGAGCGCGAACGAACTCGACATCGCGCGCTACCAGGGCAAGCACGTCGCGGAAATCGCCAGCAAGCTCGCGTCGTAACGCGGCGGCCTCGCGCCGCTGCCGTTGCGCGCACGAACGAACGGCGCCGGTTCGACCGGCGCCGTTCGTCCTGTGCAGGGCTGGCGGGCGTTACTGGCCCGAAGCCGGCGCGGCCGGCGCCGCCTTCGTCGCGGGCGCCTTCTGCACGGCGTTCTGCGGATAGTTGCTCTGGTCGTTGGTCAGCCGGTAACCGCTGCCGGTGCCGATCGCCTTCAGGTCCGACGCGTGCCGCGCACGGGCCGCCTTGCGCGCCGCCTTCTTCTGCGCCTTGTCGAGCTGCTTCTGCGTCGGCGCGGACGCCGGATCCTGCGCGTATGCCGCCGGCACGGCGGTCAACAACAAACCGCACGACGCCGCTACTGCTGCTGCCACCGAAACCACGCGAGACTGCTTCATGGCCGGATCTCCTTGTCGAGTGTTGATTGTGGATTATCGGACACCGGCGCGCACGCGACGGCTTGCGACAACGGCGCCGATGCAACGTTAGCCGATCGCCGCGCAAATGTCCGTGTGCGTTCCTGAATTCTCCTGATAACGACAACGATACGTGCAAGCGGCACGGGCCGTCCTTTCGGCCTGCCATCCGCGCCATCAGGGAAACCGATAGCCCGCGGCCGACCGGCGCGCGTTCAGATCCAGCGCGACAACACCGGCAGCAGGATCGGGACGACGAAGGCCGTCAGCACGCCGTTCAGCCCCATCCCCAGCCCGGCGAACGCGCCGGCCTCCTCGCTGACCTGGAACGCGCGCGCGGTACCGATCCCGTGCGACGCGACGCCGAGCGCGAAGCCGCGCACGGCCGGCTCGTCGACCCGCAGCAGATTGAGGATGCCACGTGCGCACACCGCGCCAAAAATCCCGGTCGAAATCACGAGCACGGCCGTGAGCGACGGAATGCCGCCGATCTCGGCGGCGACCGCCATCGCGATCGGCGTCGTCGCCGATTTCGGCGCGAGCGACGCGATCGTCTGGCCCGACGCGCCAAACAGCGCGGCGATGCCGACCGCCGACACGATCGCGGTCAGCGAGCCCGCGAGCAGGCCGACGAGCAGCGGCAGCGCGGTGCGCCGCAGCTTCGACCACTGGCGGTACAGCGGCAGCGCGAGCGCAACGGTCGCGGGGCCGAGCAGGAAGTGGACGAACTGCGCGCCTTCGAAATACGTCGGATACGGCGTATGCGTGATCGTCAGCAGCACGACGATCAGCGCGACCGCGATCAGCACCGGGTTCGCGAGCGGGTTGAAGCGCGCCCGCGCATAGACGGCCTGCGCGAACAGATACGCGACCAGCGTGATGGTCAGGCCGAGCAGCGGGGTCGCGGCGAGATAGACCCAGATCGCGCCGAGTTTCGGGAAGGCCGTCATTGCACGCCCTCCGCGTCGCCGCCCGCGCGGCGCTGGCGCCGCAGCAGCGCACGCGTGACGAGCGCCGTCACCGCGATCGCCAGCGTGGTGCTGACGGCCAGCGCGACGACGACCGCGACCGCATCGCCGCGCACGCGATCGGCCGACACCATGATGCCGACGCCGGCCGGCACGAACAGCAGCGACAGGTGGCGCAGCAGCTCGAGCGCGGTCGGTTCGATCGCATCGGCCACCTGCGGGCGCAACATCACGAAGCCGAACAGCAGCAGCATGCCGATCACGGGGCCCGGCACCGGCAGGCCGAACAGATAGGACACGCCTTCGCCGAGACACTGGAAGATCAGCAAGACCGCGAACGCCTGCAACATGAACCGCTTCTCCCGAATGGTTGCGCCGGGCCGGCGGCTTGCCGCGCCGGCATGGACGATACGCGCGATCGTACCAACATTGCCGGCCGCCAGTCGCGACTGGCGCAATCGCCCGATCCCGGCTCGACCGTGTCACCCCTGCGGACACCGTCGTGCTTCACCGCCCCAACCGCGCGCCGGTCGCATGCAAAAAAGGCGGGCATACGCCCGCCTTCGTTCCGTTCGCACACGCACCGCGACGCTTGCGGCGCGCGTACGCGCCCGCCGCGTTACTTCAACCGCGTCGCGATTTCGTTGGCCATCGCCTTCGTCGCGGCTTTCGTCGGTGCATCGTCGGCCAGCGCGTTCAGCAAACCGAAATCGTGGATCGTGCCGTCGTAGCGCGTGGTCGTCGCATCCACGCCGGCCGCGTCGAGCTTGCGGCCATACGCTTCGCCTTCGTCGCGCAGCACGTCGAACTGCGCCACCTGGATCAGCGCGGGCGGCAGGCCCGTCAACTGCGCGGTGCTCGCGCGCAGCGGCGACGCGTAGATCTCGTTGCGTTGCGCTTCGTTCTTCGTGTAGGCGTCCCAGAACCACTTCATCATCGGCCGCGTCAGGAAGTGGCCCTGCTGGTACGCGTTGTACGAGCCCGTATTGAAGTTGTGGTCCGTGACCGGCCACATCAGCCCCTGGAAGCGGATCGCGGGGCCGCCCTTGTCCTTCGCCATCAACGCCACGACGGCCGCCATGTTCCCGCCGACGCTGTTGCCGACCACCGCGAGGCGGCTGCCGTCGACACCGATCTCGGCGCCATGCGCGGCCACCCACTTCGTCGCCGCATAAGCCTGGTTGATCGCGACCGGGTAATGCGCTTCCGGCGACGGCGTGTAGTTCACGAACACCGCGACGGCGCCCGACTGCACGACGAGATCGCGCACGAGGCGCTCGTGCGTCGGGAAGTCGCCGAGCACCCAGCCGCCGCCGTGGATGAACACGAAGACCGGCAGCGTGCCCGTCGCGCCTTGCGGGCGCACGATCGTGACGGGTACCGACAGGCCGTCCTGCTCGATCGTGCGGTTCGACACGTCGATGCCGGACAGGTCCACCTTTACGCCGTTCTGCGCATCGACCAGCACCTGACGCGCCTTCGCGGGGCTCAGCGTTTCGAGGCCCGGGCCCTTCTGGCCGTTCAGCACGGCGAGGAACGCACTCGTCTTCGTATCGGGACGGATGGTATCGGCGCCGGCCGCGAATGCGGCGGGGGCGGTGGACAGCGCGGCCGCAACGGCGGCGGCGATCAGCAGCGGCTTGACGATCTTCATGATGGTGTTCCTTGGCGTTCGCGGTTGAATGACGACAAATGATTCGTAGTGCGATTGATTAGAGAAGCGTGAGCGTGACGTCGATGTTGCCGCGCGTCGCGTTCGAGTACGGGCAGACGACGTGCGCACGGTCGATCAGCGTTTGCGCGACGTCGCGATCGAGGCCCGGCAGCGAGATCTTCAGTTCGACTTCGATGCCGAAACCGTTCGGGATCGCGCCGATGCCGACGCTGCCTTCGATGGCGGCGTCCGCGGGCATCGCGATCTTGTCGCGAGCCGCGACGAACTTCATCGCGCCGATGAAGCATGCGCTGTAGCCGGCGGCGAACAGCTGCTCGGGGTTCGCGCCTGCGCCGCCCGCGCCACCGAGTTCGCGCGGCGTGGTCAGCTTCAGGTCGAGACCGCTTTCGGGCACCGTCGCACGACCGTCACGGCCGCCGGTGGCTTTTGCATGGGCGCGGTACAACACTTTTTCGATCGACATGACAGACTCCTTTGCAGTAAATGAACCAAACAACCTTCGAACCGGGGATCGCGTGCCGTCGGCTTTTTCCGCCGGTCCCGCGCTTGTTTATCTACTCATAGATAGACAAGCATCCCCAAAAAATACAGAAGCATTACCCTCTGCGCCGATTGTCTATCTATCACTAAATAGACAACAAGAACCAATAAAACGGCGGCGAACCGCCCTGCTACCCGCGCGGTCCGTCAGGACCGCGCCTTCCAGACGGCCTCGACATCCTCGAGGCGCGCCCGCGTATGAAACAGCCGGCTGGCCAGCACGCTACCCTGAAACGCCGCGTACAACGTGCGCGCGGCCGTATCGGGTTCGCCGCTGAACTGCAGCGTACCTTCCTTCGCGCCCTGCGCCAGCAATGCCGCCAGCCAGCTTTCGTTGGCCTTGAAGAACGCCTGCACGGCCTGCCGCACGTTCTCCGGCAGCGTTTCGATATCGGCCGCGAGCATCCCGCACAGGCAGATCAGGTTGCCGTCGCCGAGCGTGCGGCCGAACATCTTCGTGTACAGGCTCAGCTTCACGTCGGCCGGCAATGCCGGATCGATCGTCCGCATGGCCGCGAGGACTTCGTCGCTGTACACCGCCACCGCTTCCAGCACCAGATCGTCCTTCGACGGGAAGTAGTAGTGGATGCTCGACGTCTTCACGCCCACCAGGTCGGACAGGTCTCGATAGCTGAAGCCGTTGTAACCGCGCAGCATCATCAGCGTGATCGCGTGATCGAGAATCTGTTCGCGGACGGTCGGTTTCGTTTCCATGGATCGAACTTTATCTACTCATAGATAGACAGTCAAGGACTTTTTTCGGGGCACCATGAAAAGTCTGAAAATCTGGCGCCCCGGCGAGCGCACCGACCGGCTCGCCGCCGCCGGCCCTCAGCCCGGGACGGGTTCGGCCAGCGTCTCGCGGTTCGCGCTTTCCGCCGCGTCGTCCGCCCCGGCCACGGGCAAGCTCAGCACTACCGTCGTGCCCTGCCAGGCCGCGCTGTCCACGCGAATCTCGCCGCGATGCCGATCGACGACCGCCTTGGCGAACGCCATACCGAGCCCGACGCCCTTCGTGTACGGCTGCCCTTGCAGGCGAAAGCGCCGATAACGCTCGAACAGATGCGCCTGCTCGCTGGCGGCGATCCCGTAACCGTGGTCGCGGATGATGCAGCGCACCGACGCGCGATCGTCGGTCAGTTCGACCGTGCACTCGATACGGGTATCGGGTGCGCTGTACTCGACGGCGTTACCGAGCAGGTTGGCCAGCGCGCGCGACAGCAGTGCCGGGTCGCCGTACACGAGCGCTTCGTCGCAACGCGGCACGTCCTCGACGGCAATCCGCTTTTCCTGCGCGCGCGGCCAGATTTCATCCCGTGCCTGATTCATCAGGTCAGCGACGTTGACGAGCTCCGACACGCACTCGCCCGCCTCCGCCCTCGAGACCTGCGCGAAACCGTCGGCCATCGCCAGCGTATGGCACGCCAGCCTGCCGATCTCATGCAGGCGCTCGCGCAGGGTGCAGCCGGACGGGCATTCGGCGGGCGCATTCACCAGCACGACGACCGACGTGAGCGGCGCGCGCATGTCATGCGAGAACAGCGTCAGCATGTCGCTGCGCTGCCGCTCGAGCACCGAACGGCGAACGTAGGCGCCGCGCAGCATGTCCAGTGCGTCGTTCACCCGCCCGATCTCCGGGCTCGCGCCCGGCACCCGGGCGATCGGCGACACATCGCCCTGGCTCAGCGCGACGATGCGCCGGCTCAGCTCGGCGAGCGGCTTCGACAGCGTCCGCTGCGTGCCGCGCACGAGCAGGAACAGGATCAACGTGCACAGCGCCGCTTGGGCGACGGATAGCGCCATCCTGACGCGGGCGGCATCGCGCAACTCGACGGTGCGCGCGCTCGTCATTTCGATCACGCGGTCGCGCAATTGCTCCGACGCCCCGAGATCGCGCATGATCCGCCGCGCGAAGTCCTCGACGCTCATCGCATATGCGCCCGTCCGGCTCGCGCGGATCGTCGCCGCGACCAGCGGCAGGAAGCTGCCGTCCAGCGTGTCGTTCAGTCGTGCGAAGTCGTTTGCGAGCGTCGTGTCGGCGAGCAGCGGCGCGATCGCGCCGGCGATCAACGCGCGCAGCTGCATGATGCGTCCGCGCATCTGGATGATGCTCGCGAGCCGCTCCTCGCCGATCGGCTCGCGCTTGATCAGCGACGCGACGAACAGCGAGCCGAGCCGGCCGGTATATTCGCGCAGGTCGCCAAGCAGGTGCGCGAGCATCAACAAACCCGACGTCGCCGGATTGCGCATTGCCGTGCCGGCCATGACGTCGTCGGCCAGTGACGCGAGATCGTCGGCGACCGCGAACATCCGGTCTTGCGCCGCCTGAACCTGCCACACCGTGCGCGCCGTCAGCGGCTGCGCCGCGAGCGCGTCGACTTCGCCACGGGCGCCGCCCAGTTCCGCGCGGATCGACTCGAGCGCACGCAACGCGATCCGCCGCTCGGGTGCCTCGAGGGTCGCCGCCTGCGCGATGTCCGTTCGAAGCGCGTCGAGTGCCAGGTTCGAGCGCATCCGCGCATCGCTTACGGCCTCCACGTCCGCCGCCGGGTCGCGCCGCTGCAACGCAAGCAGCGTGTTGGCCGGCCAGCGTTCGGCCGAAATCAGGTTCGCCGCGACCATCGCGCGCTCGACCCGCCCGAAATCGCGCAAATCGAGGCTCCCCTGCCGGTATTGCCGGTAGCTTTCCAGGACGATCGTTCCACACGCCACGATCGTCAGCATCACGACGAGCACGAAGCCGATGCCCATCCGCTGTTGGATCGAGAGGCCATCGAAGCTCATGGCGCCCGTCCGCTTCGGCTACGGAGCACACCCGATTCGGCATCGCCGGTGGGACATGGATACGTCACGTTCGATTCCTGAATTACGTCATTTCCGTTGACAACACTCATCGCCGGCATCAATTGACGCACAATCGAAATCAATGGCCTCGCCATCGAATGACACATGGAAAAAAATACGCCGTTTCATCATGCTTATTTCATCGTGAAATATCCGATTCAACGGCTCCCGTGCGGCGAATTTCGACGGCCTTCCGCCGCACGCTTGCTTCGCACTGCGATACACCTGGGTTTCAGTCGGCATTCAGCGGCAGACGTACGCCGACGATCGCAGCACGGCGCCGCCTGAATCGCCCGCCATTAGCCACTGCCGCGATGGAGTCTCGACCTTTTCAAACGGAATGTAAACGCGACGTTCGACGCAGGGGAAATACCGGATAAGCAGGACGTTAGTATTACGACTTTCGTCTTGTACAATCCTGTTCTTTCCTATCGGATAGGCGTCGGCTTTCCCACAGCCCATCGCGCCCATGAAAATACTGATCGTCGACGATCACGCGCTCCTGCGTGACGGCGTGGAGATGCTGCTGCGTCGGGAAGACGCCGACATGATCGTCGTTCAGGCGAGCAGCGCCGATGACGCGCTGCACCTGCTCAACCTGCACGCAGACCTCGACGCCATCGTGCTCGACTTGAAGCTGCGAGGCATGGACGGGATCGACGCGCTCGCCGAGTTCGCGAAGATGCGCCCGGGGCTGCCCGTCATCGTGCTGTCGTCGTCGGAAGATCCGGGCGCCGTGCGCGCCGCATTCACGCAAGGCGCGATGGGCTACGTGCCGAAATCGGCCAGCCCGCATACGCTGCTGTCTGCGATCCGGATCGCGCTCAGCGGCGAGCGTTACGTGCCACCGCTCGTACTCGACGAACACGCGACACAGCAGCCGGACAGCGCCGGGGCGACGACGCTTTCGCGCGACGAGTTGCTGACGCACCGCCAGATCGAAGTGCTGCGCTATCTTGCGGAAGGCATGCCGAACAAAGTCATCGCCCGCAAGCTCGGCCTGTCGGAAAAAACCGTCAAGGCGCACATCACTGCGATCTTCAAGGCGTTGAACGTAATCAATCGCACGCAGGCGGCTGCCGTCGGCAGGAAGGCCGGACTCATCTGACCGGAAGCGCGAATTGCGTTGCCGGCGGGGATCGCCTAAATTTTTTCTGCATCCTCAACGCAAACGGGGGCGTTGATGACAACCCCGCCCCGAGACACGAAGCGTGGCGCGATCCTCCGACTCCCCGATGCACCCGCGTGCGACGCGCGCGATTGCAATTCGCCTCACACGCAATGAACGACACTTGACGGACATTCATGTGCATTCACGTGGCAATGAACGGGCGCGGCACCGACGCCGACCGCCGGGCCCGGTCGCGATACCGCATGCGGGCTCCGGGTCCGGGGCGTGATACCCGAGGAGCCTGCGCATGACGCGCGCCGACGAATCACCCGAAGCCCCGCCGCCGATCGTTTCGGCAGCCTCGGACGTCCCGTTCGACCTGGCCGCCGACGTGATCGCGCGCTGGCAGCGTCTCGTCGACCTGATGGCGGAAATCGTCGGCGTGCCGGCCGCGCTGATCATGCGCAACGTCGGAAAAGACATCCGCGTGCTGGTGGCGAGCCGATCCGAAGGCAATCCGTTCTATCCGGGCGAATCGGCCGAGCTGCACGGATCGGGGCTTTATTGCGAAGCGGTGATCGAGAGCGGCCGCTCGTTGGTCGTGCCGAACGCGCGACGATCGGAACGCTGGCGAAACAATCCTGATCTGCGCGTGAATATGGTTTCGTATCTCGGCCTGCCGATCCGCTGGCCGGACATGACGACGTTCGGCACGATCTGCCTGCTCGACTGCAAGGAAAACGCCTATTCGGAGCGGTACATCCGGCTGGTCGAAGAGCTGCGCAACCAGATCGAGATGCAGTTGCAGCTCATCCATGCGCAACGGACCGCCGAACACGCGCGCCAGCAGGCCGCTCAACTGGCCGAAAACTTCCGGCAGCAGAAGGATCTCGCCGCGGAAGCCGTGCGCGTCAAATCGAGCTTTCTCGCGGCGGCAAGCCATGACCTCCGCCAGCCCGTCCATGCATTGAGCCTGTTCGTCGGCGCATTGCGGCACGTGCCGATGCCCGTCGATGGCGCGCTGCTCGTCGAACGCATCGACCAATCCGTCAATGCGATGGACGAGCTGTTCACCGCGATCCTGGACATCTCGCGGCTCGATGCCGGTGTCGTGCCCGTGCATCGCAGGCCGTTCGCGATCGATTCGGTGCTGGAGCGGGTGTGCCGGGACGTAGCCGTCGACGCGCGCGCGAAGGGGCTGCACCTGTCGTACGTGCCGAGCACCGTGGTGGTCGACTCCGATCCGGTGCTGATCGAGCGGATCGCGCGCAACCTGCTGTCCAACGCGGTGCGCTATACCGACGCGGGACGGATCGTGGTGGGCTGCCGGCGCACACACACGCATGTCCGCCTGCAAGTGATCGATACCGGGCGCGGCATTCCCGCCGATCAGCAAAGCCGCGTGTTCGACGACTACTACCAGTTGCCCCATCGCGACCGCGGCCACGAACAGGGCGTGGGCCTCGGCCTGGCGATCGTGCGGCGCCTGGCGGAGCTGCTCGAGTGCCCGCTGGCACTGCGCTCGGCGCCCGGGCAGGGCTCGTGCTTCGAACTGCGCCTGGTGCGAGTGGACGCGGTCGTGAAACCGCCCGCGACCGCCGTCGACGAGTTCGCCTTCGACGAGGCCGCCGCGGCCGCGGCGCACCTCGTCGTGGTGATCGACGACGAAGCGGCCATCCGCGCGGGCATGTCGATCCTGCTCGCCCGCTGGGGATACCGCGTCGTCGTGGCGCCGTCGGTCGACGACGCGATCGCGCTTCTGGCGACCGGCGACGTACCCCCGACGTTGTTGATCTGCGATTTGCACCTGCGCGGCGACGAGAACGGAATCGGCGCGATCGCACGGATTCGCGAAGAATTCAACGCGGCCATTCCCGCGATGCTGATCACCGGCGACACTACCGCGCGCCGGCCCGGCCGATCACAGCACGGCGGCTTCATGCTGCTGCACAAGCCGGTGCCGAGCGACAAGCTGCGCTCGGCAATCATGCGCTGCCTGGGTGCGCCGAAGGGCAGATGAGACCGGGACCGAAACGCGCGACGACGAGGGTGCCGCGCGGTATCGGGACAGCGATCGTCACTGCGGCCGCAGCATCCGCCGGATGATCGTCCGCAGCATCGCGCGATGCGCGCGCGGCTTGAATCCCGGCTCGAATACGACCCGCCCGACCGCGCCTTCCGTGAGCGCGAGCAACCACGTCGCGACGAGATCCGGCTTCAGGCTCCCGTCGATCGTCCCTTGCGCGACACCGCGCTTGATCAGCGCGACCATCCGCCCTTTCACCTGCGCCTCGTTCGCCGCGAACAATGCCGCGACCTCCGGATTGCGCGTCGCCTCGGCCGCGGTCTCGATGCTGATGCGCGCATAGACGGGATCGCTCGACAGTTCCATCAGCGCCAGCGCGATCTCCTCGATCGCGGTCAGCGCATCGTCGGCGTTCGCATGCCGCGCGAACAGCTCGGCCATCTCGCGCTGGTCTTCCTGTGCGACGGCCTCGACGATCGCCGCCTTGGTCGGGAAATAGTGAAACAGGTTGCCGGGGCTCATCCCGGCCGCCTTGCAGATCGCGGCCGTGGACGTCGCATGAAAGCCGTCGCGCGCAAAACAGTCGATGGCGGCATCCAGAATCTGGCGCCGCTTCGCTTCCACTCTTTCAGGATCGATCTTTCTCAACGGGAACTCCGTACATGACGATCGCTCTAATATTTATTAGACTGATCAGTCGATCTATTATCATGGCGATGGGCTGCGGGCGTCAAGGCGGCCTGCAATCGGACCGGATCGATGCGACACTGGCCGCCGAGCGCGACTATCTGGAAGATGCATCGCAGGCGCTCGCGACGAGGCAGGGGCCCGTGCTGGCCGGGTGGGGCGCGCTGGATAGCCACGTCGATCCGGCGCGTCGTCGTGGTGCCCGGCGCGACGCACGGGCTGCCGCGCGCCGGCTGGTTCGATTACCCGCTCGAGTCGGACTGGCCGCAGTGGAAGATCGGTCCGTACACGGCGCTCGGGCGCCATGTGTATGCGCCCGGCACGCTCGGCCCGATCGAAGCGTGGATCCGGTCGCAGTGAACACATGTGCAACACGGCAGCGCCGCCAAAGGCGCGCTAGATGAAACGGGCATCAGGCAATATCGGTCGCACCGCCCCGCGCGGCCGCTACAAGGAGGAGTTTCAATGTATTCGTGGTTCGAACGTCGCCTGCCGACTTTCCCGCTCGAAGATCCCGTCACGCCGCCGAAGGGATTCTTCTCGTTCGTCTGGGCGTGCACGAAAGGCGCGCGCGGCTGGATCCTGCTGATCGCGCTGACGTCGGCCGCGCTCGCCGCATACGAAGCCGCGCTGTTCGCGATGATGGGGCACGTGGTCGACTGGCTGTCGACGTCGACACCGGCGGAATTCGGCGGCCGCCACTTCGGCGCGCTCGCCGGCTTCGCGGCGATCCTCGCCGGCAGCACGCTGCTGATCGCGCTGCACACGATGGTCAAGCACCAGGTGCTGGCGATCAACTTCCCGATGCGGCTGCGCTGGCTGTTTCACCGGCTGATGCTCGACCAGAGCCTGTCGTTCTACGCCAATGAATTCGCGGGCCGCGTGACGACCAAGATCATGCAGACCGCGCTCGCGGTGCGCGACGCGCTGTTCATGTCGGTCGACGTCGTGATCGGCGTGACCGCATACCTGATCGGTATCCTCGTGCTGGCGGCCAGCTTCGACTGGCGGCTGATGATTCCGCTCGTGCTGTGGGCGCTCGGCTACGGCGCCGCGTGCGCTTATTTCGTGCCGCGCCTGGGCGCCGTCGGCAGCCGGCAGGCCGACGCGCGCGCGCTGATGACAGGCCGCATCACCGATGCGTATTCGAACATCACCACCGTGAAGCTGTTCTCGCACACGCGGCGGGAAGCCGACCATGCCCGGCGCGCGATGGAGGCATTCAAGGCGACCGGCGACGCGCAGATGCGGCTCGTCAGCGCGTTCGAGATCGTCAATCATCTGCTGTCGACGCTGCTGCTGGTCGGCTCGGCCGGGCTCGCGCTCGCTCTGTGGATGCACGGCGAGGCGAGCGCGGGCGTCGTCGCGGCCGTGATCGCGATGGCACTGCGACTGTCGAGCTATTCGCACTGGATCATGTGGGAAATGACCGAGCTGTTCGAGAACGTCGGCACGATCCAGGATGGCATCAACACGCTGACGAAGGTGCGCAGCGTGGTCGACGCGCCCGATGCGAAGCCGCTCGCGGTGCAACGCGGCGAAATCGTATTCGACAACGTGCAGTTCGCGCACGAGGACAACGACCGCACGGTGTTCGACGGGCTGAACCTGACGATCAGGCCAGGCGAACGGATCGGCCTGATCGGCCGCTCGGGCGCCGGCAAGTCGACGCTCGTGAACCTGCTGCTGCGCTTCTACGACGTCGGCGGCGGCACGATCCGGATCGACGGCCAGGACATCGCGCATGTGACGCAGGACAGCCTGCGCAGCGCGATCGGGATGGTCACGCAGGATACGTCGCTGCTGCACCGGACGATGCGCGAGAACCTGCTGTACGGGCGGCCCGACGCGACCGAGCGCGAGATGCAGGAGGCCGCCGTGCGGGCGGAAGCGTCCGAGTTCATCGACCGGCTGCGCGACCGCCACGGGCGCAGCGGCTACGACGTCGAGGTCGGCGAGCGCGGCGTGAAGCTGTCGGGCGGCCAGCGGCAGCGCGTCGCGATCGCGCGCGTGATGCTCAAGGATGCGCCGATCCTCGTGCTCGACGAGGCGACCAGCGCACTCGATTCCGAGGTCGAAGTCGCGATCCAGCGCAGCCTCGACACGCTGATGAGCGGCAAGACGGTGATCGCGATCGCGCACCGGCTGTCGACGATCGCGGCCATGGACCGGCTGATCGTGCTCGACGAAGGGCGCATCGTCGAGGAAGGCACGCACCAGCAGCTGCTGAACGCGGGCGGTATCTATGCGGCGCTGTGGGCGCACCAGAGCGGCGGGTTCCTCGGCGAAACGGCGGAAGCGGAAGGCGCGGAGCGGTAGGCGGGGATGCCGCGGCAACGTGGCGGCACGGATGGTTTTGCACGGAAGTGCTCGCCGAAGGCGACGAACCGGGTTTCTCGTTCACGACCGGGTTGTGGGTCGACCACGGTTTCCCGGAAATCATCGTGTTCTCGTTGCCGGTGCGCATCGCCCACGATGTACCGGGAGACGCATACCGGATGGCCGCTTGCCAAACGCCGTCTCCCCTGCACCTCGTGCGTCACGACAACGGCCACGAGCGTGCCACTGTCATGACGCGCGCCGCTTGCGTGTCAGAAACGGTGGCGAATCCCGACGATCGCAAGCTCCTGGGTGGCCTTGCCGCCATCGACATACGCATCCGCAATCACCGCCTGCGCCGGGCCCGCGCCGTTGCTGCCCGACGCGTGCCCGTAGCTCATCGTTGCATAGAGATCGGTACGCTTGCTGATCGCGTAGTCGGCCGCGAGCGTGACCTGCTGGTAGGTGGCCGACGAATCGCCGTGCGATTTCAGATAGTTGTAACCCGTCTCGAACAACAGTGCCGGCGAAGCCTGCCATGCGACGAACACCGAGCCGTTGTTGTAGCGCTCGGCCGCCCCGAACGTCGAATGCCCGTCGCGCAGGTATTCGGCATAGCTATAGTGGCCGCCCAGCGTGAAGGCACCGAGCACGTAGCTCACGCCGGCCCGCGCGATATTCACCGCACTCGCCGTCGCGTATGCATTGTTGACCGGCGACAGGAAGATCGTATCGGCGCTGCTTGCGCCACGCGTCGACAGCACCGCGTTACCGTTGTCCAGATGCGCATAGCCGGCCGCGACGGTCACCGGCCCGGCCGTGTACGACATCGCGGCGTTGTACGCCTGCCCGGAGCCGACCGAGCCCGCCACGCCGCCGAACCCGTACATCGCGGCCACCTGCAGGCCGCCCCACGACGGGCTCACCCATTTGACCGCATTGCTGTTGCGGACCGAGCCGTCTGCATTGTCGACGTCGCCGGGCGCCGTGAAGTACTCGAGGAAATTGTTCCCCTGCACCGGCAACACCAGGTCCTGCAACGTATCCTGCTGGCGGCCGGCCGTCACCGTACCGAATCCGCCCGACAGCCCGACGAACGCCTTGCGTCCGAACAGCAGGCCGCCGCTCATCTTGCCGCTGTTCACGTTGAAACCGTTCTGCAGGTTGAACAGCGCGCTCAGGCCGCCGCCCAGATCCTCCGTGCCTTTCAGCCCCCACTGGCTGACCGACATCTGTCCCGATTGCAGCTTGACCTGGTTGCTGGCGCCGCCGGTGTTGTGCGTGTACTGAATCGATTCGTCGATGACGCCGTACAGCGTGACCGAGCTTTGCGCAAATGCACTGCCGCACATACCGGCCGCGCATGCAAGTGTGGTCGATGCGATCCATTTCATTGCCGTGCTCTCCTGTCGTTGCGTGGTTGATCCATCTATTGACATGTTTTTGGCTTCATTCGTCATTCAATTCGGATACCGAATTGATACGACCGAAATCGATGCCGTTTTTCCCGGGCCGCACCGGCGACGCGAATCGCCGGCGCGCCCAGGCCTTACCGCGCCGCGCGAGCGCGGTGCCTGAACAGGCAGACCAGCTCGCTCGCCACGTGCGCGGCGGCCAGCGCGGTAATGTCAGCGTGATCGTAGGCGGGCGCGACCTCGACCACGTCCGCGCCGACCAGGTCGACCGACGTGAGCCCGCGGATGATCGACAGCGCCTGCGCGCTCGACAGGCCGCCCGGCACGGGCGTACCCGTGCCGGGCGCGAACGCCGGATCGAGCCCGTCGACGTCGAAGGTGAAATAGGTCGGCCGCGCGCCGACGATCTCGACGATTCGGGCAATGGTCGCGTTCACGCCGTGTTCATGCACCCACGCCGCGTCGAGCACCGAAACGCCCATGAAATCGTCGTTCCACGTCCGGATACCGATCTGCACCGAGTGGACAGGATCGATTAGGCCGTCCTTGATCGCCTTGTAGAACATCGACCCGTGATTGAGGCTGTCCGGCCGATCGTCCGGCCAGGTATCGCAGTGCGCATCGAAATGGATCAGCGAAAGCGGCCGGCCGTATTTTTCCGCATGAGCGACGAGCAGCGGATAACTGATGTAGTGATCGCCGCCGAGCGTCAGCATCCGTGCACCGGCGTCGAGTATCGTGCGCGCATGCGCGACGATCGTCTCCTTGACGGTCGACGGATTGTGTACGTCGAGCCAGCAGTCGCCGTAGTCGATTACCGCATAGTCGTCGAACGGATTGATCCCCCACGGATACGGCAGCAGCACGCCGAGCTGGCTGCTCGCCGCGCGGATCGCGCGCGGGCCGAGCCGCGCGCCCGGACGGTTGGTCGTCGCGATATCGAGCGGCACGCCCGTCACCGCGAGATCGACGCCGGCCAGTTCCTTCGTATACAGACGCCGCATGAACGACACCACGCCCGCATAGGTATTCTCCTTCGACGAACCGTATGGCGACTCGCGGCGGATCGCGCCGTCTCCACGTACGACCGACTGCTTCTGCATGATGTAATCCTTGTTTCGTGTGCCGACAATGCGGACGCCCGGGTCAGATGCCCAGCGCGCAGCCGTCCTTGCGATGGTCGGACGCGCCGATCAGCGTGCCGGCCTCCCAGTCGATCCGGATCGCCTGCGCGCCGCCGATCGCCCAGTTCGGCGCGACGAGGTTGAAGCCGCGTCGCGTGAGCGCTTCGCGCACAGCCGCGGGCATCGTGCATTCGACCTCCACTTGATCGGTACCCGGCCGCGGAAAGATGCGCGGCAGGTCGATCGCCGTCTGCAGGTCCAGATCGTAGTCGAGCACCTTCGACAGGAAGTGCGCATGTCCCATCGCCTGGTAGTGGCCACCCATCACGCCGAACGTGATCTGCACCTTGCCGTCGCGGGTCACCATGCCGGGGATGATCGTATGCATCGGCCTCGCGTGCGGCGCGATCGCGTTCGGGTGGCCCGCTTCGAGCGTGAAGCTCTGGCCGCGGTTGTGCAGCATCACGCCCGTTTGCGCGGACATGATGCCGCTGCCGAACGGATGAAACAGCGAATTGATGAAGCTCGCGCAGTTGCGGTCCTTGTCGACCACGCAGATGTAGACCGTATCCTTGTGCTCCACCGGCGCCGCGACCGGCGCGCCGAGGGCATGCAGCGCCGCGATGCGCGTGCGCAGCGACTCGACCGACGCCTCGGACAACAGCGTATCGACATCCAGCGGCCGGTAGCGCGGATCCGCGAGCAGCACGTCGCGCAACGCATACGCGACGCGCGCGGCGTCGATCTCCCGGTGCAGGCGCTCGGCGCCGAGCGGATCGTCGTTCGCGTCGAATCCTTCGAGCAGCTTCAGCATCAGCAGCGCGATGACGCCCTGTCCGTTCGGCGGACACTCGTGCACGTCGTAGCCGCGAAAGCGCGCGGTGATCGGCGTCACGTATTCGCCACTGAACGCCGCGAAGTCGTCCATCGTATGCAGGCCGCCCATGCTACGCAGGCGAGCCACGATGTCCTCGGCGACCGCGCCTTCGTAGAACACCCGCGGGCCCCCTTGCGCGATCGCGTCGAGCGTGCGCGCGAGCAGCGGCTGCCGATGCACGCTGCCCGCGCGCGGCGCATGGCCGGCAACCAGCATCTGCGCGCGGCTCGTGTCGTCCAGCGACAGCAACTGCGCCTGATGGGCCCAGTCCGCGGCCGCGCGCGGCGCGACCGCATAGCCGTCGCGGGCGAGCCGGATCGCCGGCGCAAGCAGCGCGGAAAGCGGCAGCGTGCCGTGGTCGCGCGCGAGCGTCGCCCACGCGTCGACCGCGCCGGGCACCGTCACCGCGTGCGGCGAGTGCCGCTCGATCGACGTGATGCCGAGCGCGCTCAGCCGCTCGACGCTCGCAGCGGCCGGCGCCCAGCCCGACCCGTTGAAGCCGACGATATCGTCGCCGCCGCCGCGCGAATAAAGCGCGAAGCAGTCGCCGCCGATGCCGGTCGAGCCCGGCTCGACGACGCACTGCACCGCGCACGCGGCAATGGCCGCGTCCATCGCATTGCCGCCCGATTCCAGGATCCGGATGGCGGCCAGCGTCGACGCGGGATGCGACGTCGCGGCCATCGCGCCGGTCGACATCACCAGCGAGCGGCCCGGTTGTTCGAAATTCCTCATGGTGTTCTCCCGATTCAGCGTGCGGCCAGCGACCGGCGCCATGCGAGTGTGTCGTCGAGCGCCTGTTTCGACGCGTCGAACAACTGGTCGATTTCGTCGTGCGTGATGATCAACGGCGGGCAGAAATTGAACGTATCGCCCAGCGCCCGCGTGATCACGCCGTACGTCAGCGCCCGCTCGCCCGCATGGATCGCCACGCCTTCGGCGGGCGGGAACGGCGCTTTCGTCGCCTTGTCGGCGACCAGCTCGACGGCCGCGAGCAGCCCGGACCCGCGTGCCTCGCCCACGAGCGGATGCGCGGCGAGATCGGCCACGCGCTGCTGGAAATGCGGGATGACGTCGCGCACGTGGTCGAGCACGCCGTCCTCGTCGTAGATGCGCAGCGTCTCGAGCGCGACGGCCGCGCAAACGGGGTGGCCGCTGTACGTGAAGCCGTGGCCGAAGGTGCCGATCTTCTCGCTTTCGGCCACGAGTGCGCGATAGATCCCCTCGTTGACCATCAGCGCCGAGATGGGGAGGTAGCCGGCCGACAGCTGCTTGGCGACGACGATCATGTCGGGCTGCATGCCGAACGTTTCCGAGCCGAACATGTTGCCGGTCCGACCGAAACCGCAGATGACCTCGTCGGCCACGAGCAGGATGTCGTACCGTTTCAGCACGCGCTGGATCTTTTCCATATAGGTGGCCGGCGGGACGATCACGCCGCCCGACGCCATGACCGGCTCGGCAAAGAACGCGGCGATCGTCTCGGGCCCTTCGCGAAGAATCAGTTGCTCGAGCGAATCGGCGCAGCGCGTCGCGAACTGCTCCTCCGATTCGCCCGGCAGCGCATGACGATAGTAGTGCGGGCAGTCCGTATGCAGGATGCGATCGATCGGCAGGTCGAAGTCGCGATGGTTGTTCGGCAGGCCGGTCAGGCTCGCCGACGCGATCGTCACGCCGTGGTACGCCCGCGTGCGCGCGATGATCTTCTTCTTCAGCGGCCGCCCGAGCGCGTTGTTGTAGTACCAGATCAGCTTTACCGCGGTGTCGTTGGCTTCGGAACCGGAGTTCGCGAAAAACACCTTCGACATCGGCACGGGCGCCATCGCGATCAGTTTCTCGGCCAGCAGGATCGACGGCTCCGACGATTTGTGGCCGAACGCGTGATAGAACGGCAGCTTGCGCATCTGCCGGTCGGCTGCATCGGCCAGCCGTTGTTCGCTGAATCCCAGCGATGCGCAGAACAGGCCGCTCAGCGCTTCGATATAGCGGTTTCCTTCCGTGTCGTATACATAAACGCCCTCGCCACGCTCGATCACCATCGGCCCGACATCGCGATGGCGGCTCAGGTTCGTATACGGATGAAGGACGTGGTCGATGTCATTCTGCTTCAGCATGTGCATGGGTACCTTCCTGGTTTCGTCTCTTCCATGGTCGTGTCTTGCGTGTGCGGAACCGGCCGGAACTGGCCGTCGAGTCCCGCTATTTGAGCCCGCCGGACAGGAATTTCTGCAACCGTCCGCTTTTCGGCATCCTCAATATGTCGCGCGGATGGCCCTCTTCCTCCACAACACCCTGGTGCAGGAACATGACGTGGTTCGATACCTCGCGCGCGAAGCCCATCTCATGCGTGACGACGATCATCGTGCGGCCTTCGTCGGCGAGATCGCGCATCACCTTGAGCACGTCGCCGACCAGCTCCGGATCGAGCGCCGACGTCGGTTCGTCGAACAGCAGCGCGTCCGGCTCCATCGCGAGCGCGCGTGCGATCGCGACGCGCTGCTGCTGGCCGCCGGACAGATGGGCCGGGTACGCATCGGCGAAATGCGTCATGCCCACCTGTTCGAGATAGCGTTCCGCCCGTTCGCGCGCCTCCGCGCGGCCGAGCTTCAGGACGTGCAGCGGCGCTTCGACCACGTTCTGCAGCACCGTCATGTGTGCCCACAGATTGAAATGCTGGAACACCATCGCGAGCCGCGTCCGCATCCGGCGCAACTGCACGGGATCCGAAATCCTGATCCGGCCGTTGCGGTCGACCGACGTCCGCACTTCCCCGCCGCCCAGCGACACGCGGCCCGACGAAGGCGATTCCAGAAAATTGATGCATCGAAGCAGCGTGCTCTTGCCCGATCCCGACGAACCGATCACGCTGATCACGTCGCCCGGGTTCGCTGCGAGCGAGACGCCCTTCAGGACCTCGTTGTCGCCGTAGCGTTTGTGGAGATTGTCGACAGACAGTGCATTCATGTGGCGTGGCTCCGCGATTGAGCAAGCGTGGAAAGCGGCAGCGGCCGCAGGTGGACGAGCAGACGCCGCTCGGCGGTCCGGATCAGCAGCGCGACGAGCCCCGTCAACGCGAAATAGACGGTGCCGACGGAAATGAACGCCTCGAACGGCGCGTAGTAATTCGCGTAGGCATCCCGCGCGGCGCCCGTCAGGTCGATCAGCGTGATCGCGCTGACGAGCGATGTGCCGTGCAGCAACAGGATGATTTCGTTGCCGTAGGCGGGCAGGAACCGGCGCAGCGCCGACGGCAGCACGATGCGGCGCCACGCGGTCGCGCGCGACATCCCGTAGGCTTGCGCCGCTTCGATTTCGCCGTACGCGGTGGTGCGAATCGCTCCGGCCAGGATTTCCACGGTATACGCGCAGGTGTTCGCGGTCAGCGCGATCAGCGCGCACCCGAAAGGGTCGCGCAGCGGCAACAACAGTGGATTGCCGCGCTGCCACGCGTCCTGGACCCACTGGAACTGACCGAATCCGTAATACACGAGCATCAGTTGCGCGAGCAGAGGCGTGCCGCGCATGAACCACGTGTAGACCGCCACCGGGCCGTGCACGACGCGGTTCGGCGACACGCGCAACACGGCCAGCGGAATCGCGAGCAGCAACCCGAGGGCCAGCGAGCCCACGGTCAACTGCACGGTGACCCACAGCCCGCCGGCGTACGCGCCGAGCAGCGCGATCCATTGTTCATGGCTCATCCGTGCAGCCTCCCCTCGCGCATGCCGCGGTTCAGGCGCACGCGGGCACGCGCCAGGCATGCCGTCGATCCCGACGTCACCAGCAGATACACCGCGCAGGCGGCCAGGTAGAACGTCATCGGCGCCTGGGTCGTGCGGCCGGCCTGGTCGGAGATGAACATCACGTCGTGCAGGCCGATCAGCGACGCGATCGCCGTCGTCTTGAGCAGCACCAGCCAGTTGTTCACGGCGGCGGGCAACGCGAGCCGCGCCATCTGTGGCAACAGGATGCGTCGAAAGGCGAGCCATCCCGAGAATCCGTATGCACGCGCCGCCTCCATCTGGCCGCGCGGCACGCCGAGCATCGCGCCACGGAACGTCTCCGTGTAGTACGCGCCGAAAATGAAGCCGATCGTCAGCACGGCGGTGGCGAACGCGTCGACGTCGGGCGCATGCAAGCCGAACGCGGCCGACAGCTGGTTCAGTAGAATCTGGCCGCCATAAAACACCAGCAGCATCATCACGAATTCCGGCACGCCGCGAATCAGCGTGGTATACGCGGTGGCGGCGGACACCAGCACACGCGAGCCCGACAGCTTGGCCATCGCGCCCGCGATGCCGATGCACACGGCGAGCGCGACGGACAACACGGCGAGCACGATCGTCACCTCGGCGCCGCGCAACAGCGCCGGCAGGTATTGCTGCAATTCGGACATAACGCTCCTTTCCAGCGCGCTCGGGGTTCATATCGGCCATGCCGGCGCATCCATGCGCGTCGGCGCGGCGCCGATCGACACGCGATCAGTAGATGTCGAAATCGAAGTACTTCTTCTCGATGGACTGATACACGCCATTGGCGCGAATGGCCGTGATCGCCTGGTTCAGTTGCTGCCGGAGATCGTCGTCGGTCTTGCGCACCGGGATGCCGTAACCCTCGCCGAGCAACGCCTTCTGCTCGGGCGTCGTACCGACGATCGGCGTGCCGACGAACTTGAAGTTCGCGCCTTCCGGTTTCGTCAAAAATGCCGAATACGCGGCGGTCGCGTCCTGCAGCGCGGCATCGATGCGGCCCGAGCGCAGGTCGAGGTAGACCTCGTCCTGGGTCGGGTAGCGCACCAGCTGCACGCCGTTCTGCACCCAATACGCGCTCGCGTACTTGTCGGCCAGCGTGCCGCGTTGAACGCCGACGCGCTTGCCCTTCAACTCCGCCGGCGTCGCGTCCTTGACGGGGCTGTTTTTCGCGACGACCAGCCGGCGCGGCGTGTTGTAGTACTTGTCGGTGAAGGCGACCTTCTGCTTGCGCTCGGCGGTGATCGCGACCGACGCGACGATCGCGTCGACCTTGTCGGCCATCAATGCGGGAAGCAGGCCGTCCCAGCCGATCTGCACCAACGTGCAACGGGCGTGCATCTGCGCACACAGTGCATGGATCACGTCGATGTCGAAACCCACCGGCGTGCCGTCCGGCTGCATCGACGAAAACGGCGGATAAGCGCCTTCGTAGCCGATCCGGATGTCCTTCCACTCTTTCGCCTGGGCCTGCGCGGCCGCCAGCATGACGGCGGCGAGCACCAGGAATCTCATCATGTGTCGTTTCATGTCGATACTCCGTAACGTGTTTCGGTGGAAATGACTGCGTGGTCGTGTTGCAGGTCTCTCGTCTGACGATTATTTCGGATGCCTTATCGATAAGCACGAGGCGTCGGCGACCGCCTCGCCGCGTTCCGTCAGTCGCCGCCCGTCATCCAGTCGCGCAATGCCGGCACGGTCGCTTCGATGTGCTCGCGTACCGCCGCCTCGAGCGCGACAGGATCCCCGCACCGGATCGCCTCGATCAGCGACATGTGGTCGTCGCGCGACGTCTTCGGCTTGTACGCCAGCTCGAGCCACAAGCGCATGTGCGGTTCCACCATCGTATGCAGCCCGGCAATCTGCGTAATCAGGCGCTGGCGGCCGCACAGCTGGCACAGATACTCGTGAAAGCTGCGATGCACGGTCACCCACTGCTGGCCGTCCGGCTCGGCGCGCTCCATCGCGTCGATCAGGCGCGTCAACTCGTCGACATGCTGCGGCGTGATGTTCGGCAGCGCCATGCGCGCCGCCAGCCCCTCCAGCACGCCGCGCATGCCGAATACCACTTCCATCTCGTCGACGTCGAGCCCCCGCACGACCGCGCCGCGATTCGGCCGGATCACGACCAACCCTTCGCTGGCGAGCCGGCGAAACGCTTCTCGCACCGGCATGCGGCTCGTATTGATGTCGGCGGCGATGTCCTCCGGAATCAGGCGATCGCCCGCCTTGTACGTCCCCATCCGGATCCGGTAGAGCACGTACGCGTAGGCTTCCTCTTCCGCCGTCGCGGGAAATTGCGGATATGGCGAGGGTGTCTGTCCGTCCATGTTCATGTCATTGCCCTATGTCGCTACGCTGGCTGAGCGTGCGTCGATCCATCCGCCGGGGAATCACCATCGCCCCCAATCGGAAAGTATTTTGTAAGACTGGATATTTGTATCCGTGGCTGCACTATACGATGCCAAAAATAACCGACGATACGGGTTTACCCGTTGGCAATCGCAACGCGCGTATCCGGTCACATCCCCGCGAGCCGCGCCGATCCGGCGGCTCGAGATTCGATCGCGCATGTGTTGCCGCCCGGCAAAGTTTGCTGATTCGCTCAAACGATCTAATGAATGATCGACCACGCGTACAAGATCGAATCGAGGTGTCGTCGATGCGCGGGGTCGCGCACGAGAATATTCAACGCACGCCCGTCCGCCAACGGGTCGCGCGCAAAGCCGTAGCGCCATACCGGATCGGCTTGTGTCGCACCAGGCAGGCGAATGTTGCAGTCGCAACGACGACGGCGTGGCCACCGCCGGGTCAGGGCTTCCAGCGCGTCGCGCCGTCCCGTTGGATGACTCGTTTTTTCGGCTGCATTTCTTCAGGCCGTCGATGACCAGCCATTGCAGCGATCAAACGTCCGAGCCGCTCGCGCTCCGACTCCCGGCCCCTTGAGCCGGTCGGCATCGGCCACATCCACGCCGCCGAACCGGTTGCGCCAGCGCTCGAACGTCTGTTCCGAGATGTCGTGGCGCTTGCCCGGATCCTTCATGGGTTCGTCCCGACTCTCGGCCACGCGCGGAGTCCGGACGATCTGCTCGTCGGTCAACCGCATCTTCATCGAGTTCTCCTTGCCTCCGGGAAAAGAGAACTCGCTTGCCGAATGACTACGAGAAACGTCTCAGACCCATGCCTGCTGGTTCGCATCCAGCCGGAAGAACGACACTGCATGGTTCAGCTGTCGCCCTTGGTCTTCCAGTGATTTCGACGCGGCCGCCGCTTCCTCCACCAGCGCGGAGTTCTGCTGCGTGACATCGTCCATCTGTGTGATGGCCTGATTGACTTGCTCGATACCCCGGCTTTGTTCGGTCGATGCCGCGGCGATTTCGCTCATGATGTCGGTGACGCGAGCGACCGACTGCGTGACCTCGGTCATCGTTTTTCCCGCTTCACTCGCAAGGGACGAGCCGTCCTGGATCTTCTGCACGGATGCATTGATCAGATCCTTGATCTCCTTCGCGGCGATGGACGATCGCTGCGCGAGACTGCGCACCTCGCTTGCGACCACGGCGAACCCACGCCCCTGCTCGCCCGCGCGGGCCGCCTCCACCGCGGCATTGAGCGCGAGGATATTCGTCTGGAAAGCAATGCCCTCGATGATCCCCGTGATCTCGGCAATCTTGCTGGAACTTGCGCTGATATCGCCCATCGTGTCGACCACGCGGCTGACGACATGATTGCCGCGCCCTGCCACTTCCGACGCTTTGGCAGAAAGTGAGCTTGCCTGCTGCGCGTTCTCGGCATTCTGCCTGACGGTCGACGTGAGTTCTTCCATGCTCGCGGCCGTTTCTTGCAGGGAAGCCGCCTGCTGCTCGGTGCGCGCGGAAAGATCGACGTTACCCGACGCAATCTGGCTCGAACCGGTGGCGATGCCGTCCGCTGACGTGCGGACTTGACCAATCAGGCGCACGAGGCTCGCCTGCATCTCACCCATCGACGCGAGCACGCTGCCCGCGGGCGCGGCTTGCGCACCGGGTACCAGGCCCAGATCTCCGCCGGCCACGCGTTGGGCCACCTTGCCCAGAGCGGCAGGCTCGGCACCAAGCGCACGCAACACACCCCGTGTAATGACGACGCCGGCCAGCACTGCGATTGCAACCGCGACAAAACAGATGATGATCAGCACGGCTCGTTGGGTCGAAAACTGTTCGCCCGCCTCCTGCACCATCTGCGCTGCGTGCTGACGCGTGAAGTCCGCATAGTCGTTGGACGCCTTGATCAGCGCCGACAGCAGCGGTCTGCATTTCGTATTGATTTCAGCGATCGCTGCATCACGCTGGTTGCTCACTGCCAACCGGTCGATGTCCAAGGCCACCGGGCGGTAGAGCGCTTCGATCCGCGGGAGTTCAGCCGCCAGACTGCGCCCCTTGTCGCTTAGGTCGGAAGCGCTGGCCACCATTGCATTGAACTTCTCGAGGTTGGACTCGACGCGTCGTTCGGCGTCGATCACGGCGGCTTTTTCCAGTTCGACGTCGGCCGGTGTCGTCACCAATACGAGGTTGCGCACTGCCATCGCCCGATCGTCGACTGCGGTACGTACGGCTTCGGCCAAGTCGGCACGTGCATTGACGCCGCCGATATATCCGGCGAAGCGGCTGTTGGCCTCGTTCAATTCCTTGAGGGACAGTCCGGAGACGACCAGCACGATGACTGCCAGTATCCCGAACGCTCCGGAGAGCTTCGTCTTGACCGGCAGGTTGTTCAGATTCATGTCTTCTACTCCAGGGGCAACAAGGCCGGACGATAAAGAGCAGTCCTTGCGATGTTGGATAATTGAAAGGTGCGCGCGGCAATTGCGACAGGCTCACGAGAACGCGCCTGTATCTGCTTTACGGCGGCACGGTCGGGCGCTGAAGTGCGACGGAGCTCGTTTGGCATTCGCAAACGTTGGCGACGCATTAAAAAATTTTTTATGACGGAAAGGCGTAAGTCTCGTGACACCACGTTCGTTCACGTGCCGCCAAAACCGCCGTGTTGGCTCTTTGCCTCAGTCGCGGCGCTGTTCGCCCACGCTGCGCCCGAATACAGAACGGCCGATATGAAAGCCAGCAACAGTGGACGCTTGCGGCAAAGAGTTCATTTCACGGTTGTTTCTCGAAGTGGAGGGGCAACGGAGCCGACTCTAGGATCGATCGACTTACTCGTTACTTACTCACCCGGAAACAGCGAATCGACGGAGACACGGCGCTCGCGCCTCGCGGAAGGCGGGCTCGGCAGGCAGCCGCCCCGCGCGCGTCGCGCCGAAGCCGAAGCCGAATGCGAACGGCGGCAAGGCCCGCGGGATGATCGCGGCCGCCGTCATCACGATGGCGCGCGTGCTTCATGCAGGCATCCGCGAGCACTTCCCCCGCGGTATCGGCCTTGGTTGAAGATTGCGGATCATGTCAGTGTCGGGTAAGCCATGCACGCTCAGCATGGCGATCACGTCTATCCCGCGGAGAACCTGCGCGTCATGAAACCCCGCACCGCAACGGCGCCGCGCGCAAACATCGTGCTCTTCTCGGTTTCGACGGCATGGCCAGCCTCCCCTGTCTGAGCGTCGGCCTGCTGTTCGGCGTGCCCGAAAGCGGTGCACCAGCGTTGCTCTATCAGGGCGGCACCGTCACCGTGGCGCTTCTGGTGATGATGCTGCTGCGGCGGTGGGCGCTGCGTGCGGTCGATGCCGCCGTGGCGGCGCGCAAGATCGAATCGAGCGAAAACCCCGGCGTCAAAGTGCTGGTCGCCGACGACTGCCGCCGGGCGTGGCTGGTCCAGTTGCACCTCGGGCTGCATGGTCGCCAATGTGGCGACTGATTTCGTCCGGCGAACCAGCGGCGACTCCCGTTCATCCCGACTTGCAGGTCTCACGCCACGGAATGCGGCCTGAGGGGGGGCCGAATCATTCAAGGCACGGGAACCGTCGTGGAAACGCTCGGGCATTGTCTGCTCGTCGGATTGCCGCGGCATCCCGTGCTCGTCAGCGTGGTTGGCACACCGATCATCGATCTGCTCACCCGGCACGTGCTTGACAAGGCGATCGATCGCGCGATCAGGCTCGCCGCGACGACCGCGTACGAGACTGTCCGCGAAGTACCTACAGCCTGGCCGGCGGCTGCAGGATGGCGCGCGGAATCAGCGCGATCAGCACGCAGCTGACCAGCAGGCAGGTGCCCAGCGCATAGGTGCCGTTGTTGATGTTGCCGGTCATTTCCTTGGCGATGCCGGTAATCATCGAGCCCGTGAAGCCGGACAGGTTGCCCACCGAGTTAATCAGCGCAATGCCCGCGGCCGCGGCCGTGCCGGACAGGATCTGGCCGGGGAAGGTCCAGTAAATCGGCATCAGCGCCAGAATGCCGCAGGTGGCGATGGTCAGGAACAGTATCGACAACGCCACGTGCTGCGCGCACGCCGCGCTCATGATCAGGCCAACGCCGCCGATCAGCGCGGGAATCGCCGCGTGCAGGCGGCGTTCGCCGGTCTTGCGCGAGTGCGATGCATTCCACACCATCGCGAAGATCGCCGTCAGATACGGAATGGCGGTAAGCAGACCGATATGCAGCGGGCTCTGCACGCCCGACGCGCGAATGATCGACGGCAGCCAGAACGCCAGTCCGTAGAAGCCGGTATTGAAGGTGAGCAGGATGAAGGTCAGCAGCCAGACGCGCGGGCTGCGCAGCGCGGCGCCGATGCTGTGCGACTTGTGCGCGGCCTCGGATTCGAGGTTGCGCGACAGCACGGCCTTTTCGTCGGCGGACAACCACTTCGCCGACTGCGGGCCGTCGCCGAGGCAGGCCAGCACGATGAACGCCACCACGATCGACGGCAGCCCTTCCAGCAGCAGCATCCATTGCCAGCCGCTCATGCCCGCCAGGCCATGCGTCTGTTCCATCAGCCAGCCGGACACCACACTGCCGAGCGTCAGGCTCAGCGGGATCGCCACCAGAAAGCCGGACATGGCCACGCTCTGGCGGCGCGCCGGAAACCAGTAGTTCATGTACAGGATCACGCCGGGGAAAAAGCCGGCTTCGCACAGGCCCAGCAGGAAGCGCAACGTATAGAACATCGTGGACGTCTGCACGTGGAAGAACTGCGCGAGCGGCACGATGAAGGCCATCGACGACGACACGATGCCCCAGGTGATCATGATCCGCGCAATCCAGAAGCGCGCGCCGTAGCGGTGCAGCAGCAGGTTGCTGGGTATCTCGAACAGAAAGTAGCCCCAGAAGAATATGCTGGCGCCGAACGCGTAGACGCCATCGCTCAGGCTCAGGTCGTCGAGCATCTGCAGCTTGGCGAAGCCCACGTTGACGCGGTCCAGGTACGCCACGACGTAGCACAGCAGCAGCAATGGCAGAACGCGCCGCATGACCTTGCGATATAGGGCGTCTTCCGAAGAGGCGGCCGCGGCCGGTGCGACAGCGGTCTGCGTAATGGACGGCATCGGTTTGTCTCCTGATTGTGTAGGTCTTCTTCGTACCTGCGAGTTCGATGATGCGTGGATGTTACCGATAACAATCCGTCGCAAAAAAAACGCCGACGAGGCAACGGGAACCATCGGCGATCTGATACCGGTAACATAACCAAGTTAGCATGTCGGGACAGGCGAGTTCAAGTGCTGGTGAACGGGGAGTTTCCCTAGTGGAGCCACGGTCGCAACGGACGCCGGCGGCCTGCACGGTATTTCGCACCGGTATGATGTAGCCTTGACTGATTTCTCTCCCGGATCGCCATTCCGATGCCAAGCCCCACCGCCGTCCGGCCTGCCGGACCGCCCCGCATGTCCGACGTAGCGCGCCTGGCCGGCGTATCGAAGATGACGGTGTCGCGCGTGCTCGCCGGCCACAGCGTGGCTGCCGAAACGCGCGCGCGGGTCTGCAAGGCCATCGACCAGCTCGGCTACGTGGCCGACGCGGCCGCGGGTGCGCTGTCGTCGGGGCGCTCGGCGTTCGTCGCGGTGCTCGTGCCGTCGCTGTCGAGTTCCAACTTCTCCGACACCGTGCGCGGCCTCACCGATGCGCTCGAACCGCATGGCCTGCAACTGCTGCTCGGCGACACCGACTACGACCTGGAACGTGAAGAACGGCTGGTGCGCTCCATGCTGCGTCACCAGCCGCGCTGCATCGCGCTGACCGGTGCGCAGCACACCGATGCGACGCGCCAGGTGCTGCAACGCTCGGCCATTCCCGTCGTCGAAATGTGGGACCTGCCCACGCATCCCATCGACACCGCCGTGGGCTTCTCCAACGTGCGGGCCGCGCGTGCGATGGTGCGGCACCTGGCGGAGCGCGGCTACCAGCGCATCGGTTTTCTCGGCGGCGCCAGCGAACTGGATCGCCGCGGCCTGGACCGGCTCAAGGGGTATCAGGCGGAGATCAAGGCGCTGGGATTCGGTGAGCCGCGCATCGTGCGGCTCGGCGAATCACCGATCACCATGAGCCACGGTGGGCCTGCGATGGCCGCCCTGCTGGAGACGTGGCCCGACACCGACGCGGTGATGTGCGTGAGCGACATGTCGGCGTTCGGTGCCATCATGGAATGCCATCGGCGCGGGCTGTCCGTGCCCGCGGACATGGCCGTGGCCGGCTTCGGGAACTTCGAGGTGGCCGCATGCTGCCACCCGAGCATTACCACGGTGTCGGTCGACGCGTACGGCATCGGCCTGCGCACGGGCGAAGCGTTGCTGGCGGCATTGCAAGCTCGCGATGGCGGCGAGCGGAGCGCGTCGCAACGCATCCGGATCGACTACACGATCGTCGCACGGGAAAGCGCGTAACTGGCCGAAAGCACAGGCTGGCCGGCTCGTGCGGGAACAGCTGCGTATCGAGGCGCGGCGGTAGTGCGACGTGCGAGACCGCATACACACCCTGCCGATCACGCGCACCTGCGCCGCATCGGAGAGCAGCGCTTGCGAGGATCGACGCGTATCGGCGCACGCCATTCACCGCCCCGGAAACCCGCGCCCGTGCGTCGCACGATCTCCATTGCCTGCATCATTCGCTCGAGAATCCCCTTACGCAACGCGAAAACCCCGTGCTAACATCGACGTCATGTTACCGGTAACTATCCGGCACGCAAAACCAAGCAAATCCTTCGGAGACAGCCTGCCATGACCCAAGCCCCTCGCCGTCTGCGCAGCCAGGAATGGTTCGACGACCCCGCGCATGCGGACATGACCGCGCTCTATGTCGAGCGCTTCATGAACTATGGGCTCACGCGCGAGGAACTGCAGTCGGGACGTCCCGTCATCGGCATCGCGCAGACGGGCAGTGACCTCGCGCCATGCAACCGCCACCACCTCGAGCTGGCCGAACGCACCAAGGCAGGCATCCGCGACGCGGGCGGCATTCCGATGGAGTTCCCCGTCCATCCGCTGGCCGAGCAGAGCCGCCGGCCCACCGCCGCGCTCGACCGCAACCTCGCCTACCTGGGGCTCGTGGAAGTGCTGCATGGCTTTCCGCTGGACGGCGTGGTCCTCACGACCGGATGCGACAAGACCACGCCCGCCTGCCTGATGGCGGCGGCCACCGTGGACATGCCCGCGATCGTCCTGTCGGGCGGACCGATGCTCGACGGCTGGCATGCAGGCAAGCGGGTCGGATCGGGCACCGTGATCTGGCACGCGCGCAACCTGCTGGCTGCCGGCGATATCGACTACGAAGGCTTCATGCAGCTGACCACCGCCTCGTCGCCGTCGATCGGCCACTGCAATACCATGGGCACGGCGCTGTCGATGAATAGCCTGGCCGAGGCGCTCGGCATGTCGCTGCCGGGATGTGCGAGCATCCCCGCCGCCTATCGCGAACGCGGTCAGATGGCTTACGCCACCGGCAAGCGCGCCGTCGAGCTCGTGCGCGAAGATCTGCGCCCGTCGCGGATCATGACGCGCGCGGCGTTCGAGAATGCCATCGTGGTCGCCTCCGCGCTCGGCGCATCGACCAACTGCCCGCCACACCTGATCGCGATCGCGCGGCACATGGGCGTGGAACTGAGCCTCGACGACTGGCAGCGCTTCGGCGAATCCGTGCCGCTGCTCGTCAACTGCATGCCGGCCGGCGAATACCTGGGGGAGAGCTTCCACCGCGCCGGCGGCGTGCCCGCCGTGCTGCGCCAGCTCGATTCGGCCGGTCTGCTGCGGCGCGACTGCCTGACCGTGTCCGGCCGCGCGATCGGCGAGATCGCCGACGCGGCGCAGGACGCCGATCGCGACGTGATCCGTACGCCCGAAGCGCCGCTCAAACACGGCGCCGGCTTCATGGTGCTGTCAGGCAATTTCTTCGACAGCGCCATCATGAAGATGTCGGTGATCGGCGAAGCCTTCCGTCAAACCTACCTTGCCGAGCCGGGCGCGGAGAACACCTTCGAGGCACGCGTGATCGTCTTCGACGGCCCCGAGGACTATCACGCCCGCATCAACGACCCGCAGCTGAACATCGACGAACGCTGCATCCTGGTGATCCGGGGCTGCGGTACCGTCGGTTATCCGGGCAGTTCGGAAGTCGTGAACATGGCTCCGCCTGCCGACCTCGTGAAGCGCGGCGTGACGTCGCTGCCATGCCTGGGCGACGGACGCCAGAGCGGCACGTCGGCCAGCCCGTCGATCCTGAACGTGTCGCCGGAGGCTGCGGTCGGCGGTGGCCTGGCCCTGCTGCGCACGAACGACCGCGTCCGCGTGGATCTGAATCGTCGCAGCGTCGACGTGCTCGTCGACGAAGAGGAACTCGCACGCCGCCGCGAAACTGCCCGCTTCACCGTCCCGCAGGCGCAGACGCCCTGGCAGGAACTCTATCGCCGGTTCGTGGGCCAGTTGTCCACCGGCGGCTGCCTCGAACCGGCCACGCTGTACCTGAAGGTCATCGAGCAGCGCGGCAACCCGCGCCACTCCCACTGATCTCGTTGATCCCGCCGATCCAACCGTCCACGACTCCCACCGAGCTGACCATGCGTACACTTTCCGTTTCCGACTGCCTGCCGCACGACCTCGCACACGCGCTGCTGATCGGCCGCGTCTGGCGGCACGATGGCGCCCACGCGGGCCCGAGCGTCGTTGCCGTGCGCGGCGGCGAGATGTTCGACATCACGCGTACCGTGCCGACCACCGCGGACCTGTTCGACTGCCCCGACGCAGTCGCCATCGCGCGCGCGGCCCCCGGCGAATCGCTGGGCCGCGTCGAGCCGCTGCTGCAGGCGGCACTGGACGGCACGTCCGGCGCCACGCACCTGCTCGCACCGTGCGACGTGCAGGCCATCAAGGCTTGCGGCGTCACCTTCGCCGTCAGCCTGATCGAACGCGTCATCGAGGAGCAAGCCGGCGGCGATCCGGCCAAGGCGCGGGACGTGCGCGACACCCTGGCCGCGACCATCGGCACCGATCTGTCGAGGATCGTTCCCGGTTCGGAAGCCGCCCTGCGCCTGAAGGCCGAACTCGAGCGCCGCGGCGCGTGGTCGCCATACATGGAAGTCGGAATCGGCCCGGACGCCGAGGTGTTCTCCAAATCGCAGCCGATGTCCGCGGTGGGCTTCGGCGCGGAGGTGGGCCTGCTGCCCGTGTCGGTGTGGAACAACCCGGAGCCCGAGATCGTGCTCGCGGTCAGCAGCGCCGGCGCGCCGGTCGGCGCCACGCTCGGCAACGACGTGAACCTGCGCGACATCGAAGGCCGCTCGGCGCTGTTGCTTGGCAAGTGCAAGGACAACAACGGCTCGTGCGCGATCGGCCCGTTCGTGCGGCTGTTCGACGACGGCTTCACGCTGGACAGCGTGCGGCAGGCCAGCGTGTCGCTGTGCGTCGAAGGCGCGGACGACGGTTTCGTCCTCGACGGCATCAGCCACATGCGCGAGATCAGCCGCGACCCTGCCGACCTCGTCGCGCAAACCTGCGGCGCGCATCACCAGTATCCGGACGGCTTCATGCTGTTCCTGGGCACGATGTTCTCGCCGATCCAGGACCGCGACGCGCCCGGCGGCGGGTTCACGCATCACCTGGGCGATCGCGTCACCATCTCGACGCCCACGCTCGGCGCACTCGTCAATACCGTACAGCTTTGCACGACGATTGCCCCCTGGACCTTCGGCGTGCGCGCCCTGTACGCCAATCTGGCCGCACGCGGCCTGCTCGGCGCCTGACGCAGCGAAACTCAACGGCGCGCGACCGCGCGAAAGCGTACGCGAACCCGATCGACGGGCAGCGGGGCAACGGCAAGACCGCGGCCCCGCCACCTCGGTGCGCGGCGCCCGGTCGCGGTCGGCCCCGACAAGTCAGCACCGCGTCCCTACCGCCCCAGGACCCGCTCCACCAACCTCACGAAATAACTCGCCCCCACCGGCAGCAACGCATCGTTGAAGTCGTAACTGGCGTTATGCAGCAGGCAAGGCCCGCCGCCGTGCCCATGCACGCGATGATCGCCCGCGCCATTCCCGAGGAATGCATAACAACCCGGCTTCTCGCGCAGCATGAACGAGAAATCCTCCGCCGCCATGGTCGGATCGACGGCGGCGTTCACATGCGCGTCGCCCACCAGTTCACGCATCACCGCCACCGCCACCGCCGTCTGCTCGGCATCGTTCACGGTGGCCGGATACTGGCGCTGGAAATCCACCTCGCTTTCGCAATCGAAGGCCGCGGCCGTCGCAGCCACCACGGCGCGCATGCGCGTTTCGATCAGGTCGAGCGTCGCATCGGAGAAGGTCCGCACCGTGCCGCCGAGCCAGGCGTCGGTCGGCACCACGTTCATCGCCTCGCCCGCATGCACCTGGGTGACCGACAGCACCGCGCCGTCGACCGGATTTCGGTTGCGCGTGACGATTCCCTGCAGCGCGCTCAGCACCTGCCCCGCCGCGAACACCGGATCGCGGCCCAGGTGCGGCATGGCCGCGTGGCAGCCGGCACCGCGCAAGTTGATCCGGAACAGGCTGGTCGAGGCCATCAGCGGCCCCGGCCGCACCGCGAAATCGCCCGCCGCGATGCCGGGCCAGTTGTGCAGCCCGAACACGGCATCCACCGGGAAACGCTCGAACAGGCCGTCCTCGATCATCGCGCGCGCGCCGCCGCCCGCCTCCTCGGCCGGCTGGAAAAACAGCTGCACGGTGCCGTCGAACTCGCCATGCCGCGCCAGATGGCGCGCGGCCCCCAGTAGCATGGCGGTGTGCCCGTCGTGGCCGCAGGCATGCATCGCGCCGGGCACCGTCGAACGATGCGCGAAGGTGTTGGCCTCCTGCACGGGCAGCGCATCCATGTCGGCGCGCAGGCCGATCGCGCGCGCGCTGCCGCCGCGCTTCAAGGTGCCGACCACGCCGGTGCGGCCGACACCGCGCGTGACGGCATAACCCCATTGCTCGAGCCGCTCGGCGACGAGTTCGGCGGTGCGGAACACGTCGTAGCCCACCTCGGGATGGGCATGGATGTCGCGGCGTATCGCCGTCAGTTCGTCGGTATGCGCGACGATGGAATCGATCAATTTCATGCAGATGGGTACGTGCTTGTCGGTCGTCGCGGCTTGGCGGCGGGCCGGTCCATGGCGCCCGCCGCCACGCCGCGAGGCATCAGATATGGAACAGCTGCGCCACCAGGGTCGCGCCGATGAAGGTGCCGGCATTCGCCACGAAGGACACCAGCACGATACGCCAGCCGAGCCGGCGGAAGGCCGGGATGTCCTTGGCGATCGACAGCCCCGCGAACACCAGCATCGGCGTGGTCACCCCGAGGAAATCGTTGTGCGAGCCGAGCGCGGCGATCTGCGAAGCCCACGGGCACCACGGCGAGGTCAGGAACATCGCCACCACCGATACCCAGCAGACGGCCGGAATCCGTCGCCCCGTCACGCGCGCCAGCGCATCGCCGACGATCGTCGCGCACACCATGATCGCCATTCCCGGCAGTCCCACCAGCGGTGTGGTGCCGTGCGCGATCCAGTCGCACACCAGCGCCATCGCGGCCGTCACGATCCAGGCGAGCAGCTTGCCGCCGTAGCCGAGCGCGGGCGCCTCGGTCCGCACTTCGCCGAGCGACGGGCTGGCCGCCTCGGGCTGTGCCGAAGCCTTGGTGGTGCGGCCGATCAGCGGCTCCAGCACGCGATAGCCCCAGACCGCGAGCGGCAGCGAGATGAACAGCGTGAAGTAGGTACCGATGGTGGTGGTGATCAGGTTGCTGGCCGCAGCGAAGGCGAGCACCGATTTCGCCGTCTCCGGGTCCTGCTGCGCGGCGATCGCGCCCGAGGCGGCCGCCATCATGCTGCCCGAGCCGACGCCCGAGCCCATCGCCAGCGCAAGCGGATCGAAGATGCCGAGGCTGCTCACGAAACCCGCGAACACGGCGATGAACACCGCACCGAACACGGTGCCGGTCAGGTACTCGGCCAGCACGCCGCGGCCCTCGGCCGAATCCATGCCGTACTTCTCGCCGATGATCGCCAGGCTCGGCTCGCGGCCCACCGAGAAGGTCGCGCCGATCGCTTCGCGCTTGATGCCGAGCAGCAATGCGAGCGGCAGGCCGAGCAGGATGGTGCCGACGAAGTGGCCGAATTCCTGGAAGGCCAGCGCCCACCCCGCCGAAGCCAGCTTGGGCAGCGCGCTGCCCACCATCAGCCCGAGCTTGGAGACGAACAGCAGCAGCGCCGGCTGCAGGATCGCGGCCGCGAAGAACTGGTCCGGCACGCTCAGGCGCGCGCTGCTGTTCCAGCGCGCACTGGCCAGCCCCACCGCGGCACCGAGCAGCAGCGCCCAGATCATCGGCAGCAGCACGACCTTGCCCGGTCCGAGCTTGAACGTGAACGAGCCGATCCATTCGGCGATCAGCAGGATGCCGGCCGCGTAAAGCAGGACCTTGGCGGTGGCCGCGCCGCCCAGCTCGCGGCGCTCGATACCCAGTGCGTGTTCCATCACGAATCTCCCCTTGAAGCCCGGCTGCCGTCGAATGCGGGCCGGTAGTTACAGATAACCGAACGCGGTGGGCGGCGCTTCGGCCGTCTCGACCCACACGCTCTTGGTCTGCGTGTATTCGTACAGCGCCTCGACCCCGCTCGAGCGGCCGTAGCCGCTCATGCCGTAGCCGCCGAACGGGGAAGCGACGTTGATGGTCTTGTAGCCGTTGACCCAGAAGGTGCCGGCATTCACCTGCGCGGCCACGCGATGCGCGCGCGCCACGTCGGTGGTCCAGGCCGCGCCGGCCAGGCCGAAGTCGGTGTCGTTGGCGATCGCGATCGCCTCGTCCTCGGTGTCGAACGGGATGGCGGCCACCACCGGCCCGAAGATCTCGGTGCGCGCCACCTCCATCGCGTTCGACACGCCGGCCAGCACGGTGGGCGCCACGAAATAGCCGCCGCGACCCGCCTCGACGCGCTCGGCCGAGCCGCTGGCGAGCGTGGCGCCCTCCGCCACGCCGCGCGCGATCATCGACATCACATGGTCGTACTGCTTGCGATTGTTGATCGGGCCCACCTCGGTCGCATCGTCGAGCGGCGCGCCGACACGGATCTTCTTCGCGCCGGCAGCCACCATCGCAACGAATTCGTCGTAGACGGCGCGCTGCACCAGCAGGCGCGAGCCGGCCACGCAACTCTGGCCCGCGCCGGCGAATATCGCCGCCTGGGCGGTCAGCGCGGCGCGCTTGAGGTCGGCATCGGCGAACACGATATTGGCCGACTTGCCGCCCAGTTCCAGCACGCAGGGCAGCACACGGCGCGCGGCGGCCTCGGCGATGCGCGCGCCGGTGGCCGGCGAGCCGACGAACACCACCTTGCTCACCACGCGATGCGCGATCGCGGCCTGCCCGGCGGTGTGACCGAAACCGGCCAGCACATTGACCAGACCGCGCGGCAGCCCGGCCCGCTCGCCGAGCTGGGCAACCGCCAGCGAGGTGAAGGGCGTCAGCTCCGACGGCTTGAGCAGCACGCCATTGCCCATCGCCACCGCGGGCGCCACCTGCCAGCCGCAGGTGAACACCGGCGCGTTCCAGGGCGTGATCTGCAGCACGACACCGGCCGGCTCGCGGCGCGTGTAGTTGAGGTGCGAGGTCGGCACCGGGATCACGCTGCCGTAGAACTTGTCGGTCCAGCCCGCGTAGTACTCGAACATCTCGGCGACCTTCGCCACCTCGCCGCGGCAGTCGCGGATCGGCTTGCCCGAGCCCAGCGCCTCCAGCCGCGCGATCGCCTCGGCCTCGGCGCGGATCGCACGCGCCACCTCCTGCATCACGCGACCGCGCGCGGCATGCGTGAGCGCCCACCATTCGCGCTGCGCGCGGCGCGCGCTTTCGGCGGCATGGTCGATCACGGCCGCGCCGGCGTCGCGATAGGCGAGCGTGGCCTCGCCCGTCGCCGCATCGTAAAGCTGGATCGTGTCGCCCTGGCCGGCGACGAGTTCGCCGTCGATATACGAGCCGATCGTGGCGGCACCGGGGAAGAAATGCGCGAAGGCGGCGAGCAACTGGTCTGCGTGCTGGGTCATGTCAGGTTTCCGTATAGGGGTCGAGCGGGATCGCGGCGCGGGCTACCCGGCCTCAGGCAGGGTCGACGAAGTCGACGATGCGGTTGAAGTCCTCGCCGTCGGCGACGGCCACCTCGCTGGCGGCCCACACACGCGCCGCCTCGCGCGCCACCGGCGCGACGCTGTCGAACTGGTCGAGCAGGCCCAGCGCGAGCCGCACGTCCTTGCGCATCAGCTTCATGGTGAAACCGGAATCGAACTTGCCGTTGAAGATCCAGGTCGGGTAGTTGGTCAGCGTCGCGCTGTTGCGGCCGGAGCCGCCGTTGAGCGCCTCGACCAGCTTTTCCGGATCGACGCCGGCCGCGCGCGCGGTGCGCACCGCCTCGCTGGCGGCCAGCAGGTGCACGCCGGTCAGCAGATTGTTGAGCAGCTTGGTGACGTGGCCGGCGCCCACCGGGCCCACATGCACGCGCTTCGCGCTGATCGCCGCGAGGATCGGCTCGATGGCCGCGATGTCGCTGTCCGAGCCGCCCAGCACCATGGTCATGGTGGCGGTGGCCGCGCCCTTCGGGCCGCCGCTCACCGGGCCGTCGACGAAGCCGATGCCGCGCTCGGCCAGGGCCGCCGCCACGCGCCGCGTGCTGTCCGGATCGGCCGTGGTGGTATCGATCACGATGCTGCCCGGCCTGGCGTTCTCGAGCACGCCGCCCGCGCCCAGCACCACCGCCTCGACCACCGCCGAGGTCGGCAGCGACAGCAGCAGCACGTCGGCATCGCGCGCGATCTCGGCCACCGAATCGCGCGCCGACAGCACCGCCTGCCCGGCCAGCGCGAGCGCCACGCCAGGCGCCGCGTCGTAGCCGAGCACCGTGTAGCCGCCGCGCCGCAGCGAACCCGCCATGCCGCGCCCCATGTTGCCCAGACCGATCACGCCCACCGTTTTCATCCGACGACTCCTGATAGCTGTTGGTTCGAGGCCGGCGCGCCAGCGTGCGCCCGCCTTGCATGGCCACGATGTTCGGTCCGGCGACCCGTATAATCAATCAACTCCAATATTGATATTGTTCTCTTTTTTAGAACACCTGGATCATGAGCGACACCCTTACCGACAGCCGGATCGTCTATTTCTACGAGGCCGTGCGCTGCGGCACGATCCGCGCCGCGGCCGACTGGCTCGACGTGGCGCCCTCGGCCGTGAGCCGCCAGATCGGGCTGCTGGAGAAGGAGCTCGACGCCACCCTGGTGGAGCGCCACGCGCGCGGCGTGACGCCCACCGAGGCGGGACGCTGCGTGATCGAGTATTTCCGCGAGCAGCTCGCGCACCGCGACGACCTGCTCTCGCGCCTGCAGGAACTGCGCGGCCTCAAGACCGGCGAGGTCAGCCTGGTGCTCGGCGAGGGCTTCGTCTCGGACCTGTTGGCCGGGCCGATGCAGCAGTTCTGCCGGCAGTTCCCCGGGATCCGCGTCAACCTCGACGTGGGCAGCACCAACGACGTGATCCGCAAGATCTCGAACGACGAGGGCGAGATCGGCCTGGTCTACAACCCACCCGCCGAGCCCAAGCTGGTGTCGCGCGCCTCGAAGCGGCAGCCGATGATGGCGATCGTCGGCCCCGACTTTCCGCGCCGCACCCACAAGGTACTGACGGTGCAGCAGCTCGCCACCTACCCGCTGGCGGCCACGCACCCGTCCTACGGCACGCGGCAGATGATGGAGGCCGTGGAGTACGCCGAGCGCGTGCGGCTCGGACCGGTCGTCACCACCAACTCCTTCGCAATCCTCAAGGAGTTCGTGAAATCGGGACTCGGCATCTCGGTGATGCCCGCCTTCGCGGTGGCGGCCGAGCTGCAAGCCAAGGAGCTGTTCGCGATCGAGATCGCGCATCCGATCCTCGAGAACGCCGAGGCGCATATGGTCACGCGCGTGGGCCGCAAGCTCTCCGTGGCCGCCAACAAGATGCTGCAGATGATGATGGGGCAGATGCGGGCGTTCCGCTAGTTGTGCAGCGTCCCGAGGTTGTTTCTCGACGCAGGAAGTCCGGCCATCGGCGCAACGCCGCCGCGGTTACAGGACATACGCGTCCCCGTCCGATTCGATCGGCAACCTGTCGCCCAGGCAGTTCGCCTGGGCGCACGATGCCAAGCAGCGGGTTTTTACCTCGGACTCCACGCCGGTTCGAACAAAAATAGGGGTACGTCATCCCGGCCTCAATCGGGCCGGGGCTGAAAGGCGGCGACCTTGTTCCGGCCGGTTGCCTTCGCGTAGTACAGCGCCTCGTCCGCTGCCTTGATCACGGCGCCAGCCTCCCCTTCCTGCTCCGGTGTCCAGCTTGCCAGGCCAATACTGGCCGTGACGCGCCCGTATTCGCTGCCAGCATGCTCGAGCGCCAATTCATCGATGGCCGCACGAATGCGCTCGGCGATCTGCGCGGCGCCCGTTGGCGGCGTATCGGGCAACAGCACGACGAATTCTTCCCCACCGTAGCGAGCCGCGGTATCTGCCGGGCGGCGGATGTTGTCGCCGATGCAGCGGGCAACAGCCGCCAGCGCGTCGTCGCCCGCCTGATGGCCGTACGTGTCGTTGTACGCCTTGAAGCGGTCGACGTCGACAAACAGCAGGGAAAAAACGGAATGAGCGCGGCGGGCGCGGCGCCATTCGCGGTCCAGCACTTCCCCGAAGCTGCGCCGATTGTTCAAGCCAGTGAGCCCGTCCGTGCGTGCCAGGAGCACCAGTTCGGACTCCGCCCGCATACGACGCCGCAGTTGTGCGCCGAGCATGATCGACACGACGATAAAAGCGACGCCGAACGTGGCCACCAGCGCGCCGATCGTTACCGCGCGGTGCCGCCAGCCTGCATAGATGTCCTGTTCCGCCTCCGCGACCATGATGATCAGCGGCAGCTTCGGCAGGTGCTTGAAATAATAGAGACGACGCACCCCGTCGATCGACGCCGTTTCGGAAAACGAGCCCTCCGATGCCGTCTGGAAGCGCCGGAATGTCGCGGCCTTGCTGATGTCGCGGCCGATGAGGTGCACGTCGTACGGGTAACGCATCACCAATATGCCGTCTTTGCCGATCAGGGACATCGAGCCGTGCTGCCCGAGCGACAGCCCGGCAAACAGCTGCCGGAAGTACTCGAGGTTGATCGCAATCAGCGCGACGCCGCCAAACGAGCGGTCGGGGTTCGAGATTCGCCGCGACAGCACCATGCTGAGCAATCCGCCCCGCAACCGCGATGCGAATGGGTCACTGACGTAAAGCCCTGCATTGGGATTGTCGCGATGGACGGTGAAGTACTTGCGATCCGCAAAATTTCCCTGGCGCGGCACGTCGTTGGCGGAATCCAGGACGATGTTTCCGCCAGCGTCGAGCACCAGCATCGAGCCAAGAAATTGCGCTGTCATCGCATGATCGAACAGCACGGCGCGGCGCAGGCTCGCGGAAGAATTCATCACGTCCGTGCGCTGCAGACCGTGAAGCACCGCCTGCAGCGAAAGGTCGTAGAGTTCGACGTTGCGCTCGATGTCGCGTTCGGCCATCAGGCCCAGATTGCGGGAGGTCTCGCGGGCCCGGTCGAGTGCATCATTACGGCTCTGCAACAACTGCAGCACGCACAGGCCCATCAACGCGCAGGCGATCACGATACCCATGACGACGACAGTATAGGGAGCAGCCGACCTGGATTGCATTGAGGCCCTCGGAAGTGGTTTGGGCGCACGTGCGGGCGCGTTTCCCTCATAGTAAAAAACGGATGGGGGCACATCAAGCCCGCGATGACCCGGGTGGATCGCCTTTTTCGACGGGAGCGCGACGGACACTCGGCAGGCGCGCACCGCGGTGCACGCCTGCGGCGTTTACACTGTCCGACTTCCGATTCCACACGACGCAAGGAGACCGGCATGCTGACGGTATGGGGACGACGCAACGCGTTCAACGTCCAGAAGGTGATGTGGCTCGTCGGCGAACTCGCGCTCGCGCATCGGCACGTGCCGGCCGGCGGCCGGTTCGGCGTGCTCGACACGCCCCAGTTTCTCGCGATGAATCCGCATGGACGCGTGCCGTTGATCGACGACGACGGGTCCGTCGTATGGGAATCGCACAGCATCCTGCGCTACCTCGCCGCGCGTTACGGGCACCCCGGCTTCTGGCACGACGACCCAGCCGAACAGTCGCGCGCCGACCGCTGGATGGACTGGGCGCAGACGACGCTGCAGCCCACGTTCCTCAACGGCGTGTTCCGCGGCTACTTCCGGACGCCGCCCGAGCAGCGCGACACCGCGCGCGTCGAGCAGAGCATCGCGCAATGCGCGCAGTATTTCCGACTGCTCGACGCGGTGCTGGCCGGGCAGCCGTTTCTCGCCGGCGACACGATCACGCTCGCCGACATCGCGGCGGGCACGCATCTGTATCGCTACTTCGAACTCGACATCGCACGGCCGGACATCCCGCACGTGCAAGCGTGGTACGAACGCCTGAAGGCGCGGCCCGCGTATCGCACGCACGTGATGATTCCGTTCGACGACCTGCGCGGGAAACTCGACTGACCGGGTACCGCACCAGCGGTAAAACGGCTTGTTGGAAGGTTGTAAGCACAACGGCGTAGGGTACGGATCTGTACGCCCGCCGGATGCGCACGCGTCATCGCGACAACGATCGTCGTCAGGCGGGTCATGACGGACCAACCACGCAGGCGAGGCGATGAGCGCTCACGACGTTCCGGTCAACCTGGCGTTTCAGCAAGACGGGGCAGTTGCCGTGCATCGAAATGCCGGCCTCGACGCACTGCGGGCCTGCCTGACGTTGCTGGTGGTCTTTCACCACTGCGCGATCACGTACGGCGCACTCGGCGGGTGGTACTACCACGAAGTGGCCGCCGGGCCGTCGGTCGAATCCGCGCTGTTGACGCTCTTCTGCGCGATCAACCAGGCATTTTTCATGGGCCTGTTCTTCTTCCTGGCGGGCTATTACACGCCGCCGTCGATCGCGCGCAAGGGCACCGTCCGTTTCCTGGCCGACCGGTTTCTCCGGCTCGGGCTGCCGTTGCTGATATACGGCGTCCTGATCGGCCCCGTAACGATCGCCCTCGCACAGTCTGGCGCGGGCCACCCGTTCGCGAAGACGCTGGAACATCTGTGGCGAACCGGCACGTTCGAGAACGGACCGATGTGGTTCGCCGAGGCGTTGCTGATTTTCAGCGTGGCGGCGGCCCTGCTGTACCCCCCCTTCCCGCGCGCTGTCGCACACGATATGGACCGCTCCGCCCGCGGCCCTTCCGACAGGACGCTGGCCATCGCAGCGTGGTTCACGGGTATCGCGGCACTGGCGCTGCGGTCCCGGTGGCCGATAGGTACCAACGTATGGGGACTGCAACTCGGCTACTTCGCGAGTTACGTCGTGTTGTACGCGGCCGGTTGCCGGGCAGCGCGCGTGCACTGGATCGCGCATCTGCCGGCACGGCAGGTCCGGCTGTGGTCGCGCATCGCGCTGCTGGCGCTGCCCGTGCTGCCGCTCGCCTACCTGCTCGCGAAGCACGTTCCCACGTGGCGCGGCCGTCCTCAGGCGGTGATCTACGCGTTCTGGGAACCGCTGGTCGCTTGGGGGGCGATCCTGTTTCTCGTCGACCGCTTTCAGCGCTGCTTCGACCGGCTGACGGGCGCATGGCGGCCACTGTCGCGACGCGCGTATGCCATCTACATCATCCATCCGCCCGTGCTGGTCGGTGTCGCCCTCGCGTGGCGGCACGTGCCCGCGAACCCGTTCCTGAAATTCACCGTGACCGGCAGCGTCGCCTGCGTCGCGTGCTACCTGGTTGCCGGTCTCCTGCTTCGCGTGCCCCGGTTCGCGTCGATCCTGTAAGCGCCCGGTCGTCTCGCGCGGAGCGGAATACCGCACCGCGCTCCCGGCTACTACACTGATTTCAGGGTCGTCCGCGTCGCTTCGTCGATCGATACCGGCTGTCCCGCACGGGAGCACGAACATGGCACATCTGCGGTGGTCGCAGCACAGGATGGCTACTGTCTGGGTACTGGCGTCGCTGATGCTTGCGACTCCGCACATGGCGCTGGCCAGTGACGAATCGGACGCCAGCGTCGGCAAGAGCGCGTCCGAACCGCAATCGAAGGTCACCTGGGCTGACCGCATTCGCGCAGCAGACGTGCACGAGCACGAACCGATCGTCCTGATCGTGCACGCGGCAAAGGATTGCGTTTTTTGCCAGCGGTGGGCAGGTTCATTGGGCGGAAAAGGCGAATTCGAATCCTGGGCCAACGCGCACCCGGACGTGCATCTTTTCATCGTGGAACGCGATACCATTGCGTCCGCCGAAACGGTCGACGACTATCCGCCGATCGTCCGATGGTTGTTCGAGCGGCGACAGCGCCTCGAAAAATTGTCGCCACCGACGCCCACGTTCGAAATTTTCGTCAGACGGAAAATACTGTGGCAGTCGTACGGCCTTGGTTCATGGGACCGCAGCGTCTTTCCGGCACTGAAGGACCTGGACAGTCGCCGCATACCGTCCAGGGTCGAATAGGCATCGCGACACCGGTCAATCGCCGTCTAATGTCGCCGCATGCCGCCCAATCCGCGAGTCGCACCGACCGGAAACGAGCCATGGCGGAACCCCGCGCCCATCGGGGCGCCGAAGCGGCGATGCTCGATCGGATTGAAGTGATCGACGTGATCGAAGCGGTGGAAACGCCGGAAACGATCGACGAAGATGAAGCTCACGCCCGCTCCGACGAACAGCGGCGGCCCCCAGTACCACGGATCGGCATAGGGGTAGGCCGCCGCCGGATACCACAGCACGCTGCCGTCGGGGCCTTGCACGATCTGCCACGTACCGTCGCCTTGCAGGCACGCGCGCCCCACGATCTGCTGCCGCGTGCCGTCGATGTCCGCCTGCGCGACGATCGCGCGGCAGTTCGCGCCGTTCTCCGCCGGATCGTCAGCCATTTGCGCGAAGACGGACGCGGCAAGGCCGAGACAGACGATGCCTGTCGCGGATCGAAACAAGTTGCACATGATCGGCTCCTGCGTTGCCCCCGACCATTTGATCCCGAGCGTCGCCAACGACGCCCGACACACCGTTTTGCTTGCGCACGATTCGTCGCGCGGCGATCACCGCTCGCCGCTACTTCGCTTCGCACCGGGGTCTCCTGACGGCTAAACGACACGGCGCGCCAGGTTATTCCAGGGGTCGGGATACGGATGACGGGGGCAGGCACCCTCGGCAATCGATGCCGGGATCAGCGCCCCGTCTCGCGCCGGGCGACGCAGTAGACTGCCGCAGCCGTGACCCCGAATACCAGATGAGCGATCAGCGTGATCGCGCCGCGAACCGGAATGAACCACGGGAAGATTGCCGTGAAGGCGTACAGGTTGACGCCGTACAGGACGAGGCCGAATGCGCCGCCGGCAAGCGGCGTGGCGCGAAGCGACAATCCGTGGGCCAGCCGTGCCAGCACGGCCGCATAGACCAGCGAAAGCGCCGCATGCACGAGCGTCGCCACGCCCATGACCAGCGGATCGAAGCCGCCGGACGAACCGAGCACGCTGCGCCCCATCACGATCGCGGCCGTGAGGCGTGCGTCGCGCAACAGATTCCGGACGGCATCGTCGCCGGCAATTGCCCACAGCAGCAACTCGATGACGGTCGATCCGACGGCCGCGCCGAAGGCTGCCCAGAGAATCGGGACCGGACTGATTTGCTTCAATGGTCGTCCACCATGGCAAGCGGCGGATGCGTCGCGCCGCCGTGCAACCTTACAGCGCGCGGTCGCAATCCGACCAGTATGCAAACGGGTCGCGATGTTTCGGATAGTGCTCGTCGAGCCACTTCAGCAACGTCGCGCGGGCGTTGTCCATGTCGGCCTTCAGCGACGACGTCGTCAGTTCGTGCACCTCGACGGACTTTTCGCGGTCGATCACGAAGCAGTTCCAGTCGGGACCGTCCAGATCCGGATCGTCGGACGCCTTCGACGACTTGCTCCAGCCGAAACGCTTGCGTGCATCGATGTAGTAGCGCGGGTGCACCTTCAGATACGACATCTCGCCGCCCTGCAGGCTGCTCTCGGCGCGCAGCACGTCATGTTCGTCGACGATCTGCGTGACTTCCGGAAGGCGGCGCGAGCGCCATCCGGCCGGCAGCGTCGCCACGGCCCGGATGCTGTCGTACGTCCCCCATTCCAGCCCCCACGCTTCGGCCATGCGCTTCATGAACGCGTCGGCGCTCGGATAACCGCGCAGCTGGATTCGGGTCGACAGCGTGACTTCGACGCGGCCACGGCCGCCGGATGCACTGGACACCTCGTCGTCCGCCGCCTCGAACGGATTGCCGGGGCGCGGCGAAGTACGCGTCGCGTCCGCGGGCGCCATGCCCGAAAACAGCTGGTCCAGCGCCGCACGCGCTTTCGACGACTTGTCTGGTCTATTCATCGGTTCCCTTTTCAACAGATTTGAACCCGTACTGCAATGATTGAAGAGTGGCCCGCCACCGGCCGAAGGCACGATTCTGCCTCACCGTGGCGATCTCACCGTATTCCGCGGCTGCATTGTAACGATCTGGCGACGACGGTCGAGCTGGCAGAAATGGCACCGCACGGTCGATCGCATCCACGGCAAGGCGCGTGCCTACCCCAACGCCTTCACCATCCGCTCCATCAACGCCAGCACCTCCGGCCGACTCTCGCCCTTCGCATGCACGAAGTGATACCTGAGCTGCGAATCGACTTCATGCCGGCTGACGCGAACAAGCGCGCTGCGCGTCAGGTACGTATCCGCGAGCGGGGTCCGCGCCAGCGCCACGCCGAGGCCCGCTTCGGCCGCCGCGAGGACGAGGTTGTAATCCTCGAACCGGCGATCCTGCACCCGCGGCTTGAACGGAATGCCCAGCCCGTCGAACCAGGTGCGCCAGCCCGTCACGTCGGAATCGTGCAGCAACGGCATGTCGAGCAGCGCGGCGTCCCCCGCCCGGCGGCGCGCCTTCGCCAGCTGCTCGGCAAGCCGCGGATGCGCCACCGGGTACAGCCGTTCCGGCATGAACGCACGGGTTTCGAGCTGACGCCAGTTGCCGCGCCCGTACCGGATCGACAGATCGGCTTCACCGCCGGCGATATCGACGTTGCGCAGTTCGATGCCGAGCTCGATACGCAGCGCGGGGGCTTCGCTTTCGAGCGCATGCTGCCGCTCGAACAGCCAGAGCTGCGCGAACGCCGGCACGACGCTCATCCGGACCAGCCGCGGCGTACGCGGCGAGCGCCATTGATCGGCCGCGCCGTCGATGATCGCGAACGCCTGCTCGATCCGGCCGACGAAGCGCTGCCCGTCCGGCGTCAGGCGCACGCCGCGCGCATGCCGCTCGAACAGCGCCATCCCGAGCCAGTTTTCGACGGCGGCCACCCGCCGGCTGATCGCACCGTGCGTGACGCCGGAAACATCGGCGGCCGCGAGAAACGAACCCTCGCGGGCCACCGTGCAGACGGTCTCCAGGCTCGCGAGCGGCGGCCGCGGGCCGGGCGCCGACGCGGCAACCGGCAGCACGTCCACGACCGGGCGCGCACGCGCCGGATCGTCAGCCCGACGCGAACCCGAGCTGTGAACCATATTCATATCCGCGTGTTGATCTGTGCGCTAGCTTAACATCTCGCGACGCCGCACCATGGCTGCATGAATACCCTTTCCTCATCGACGTCGCGCGGCGCGCGACAACCGCTCGTCGCGGCAGGCGCGGTCGCGTTCACGATCGTCTCGTGGGCATCCGCATTCCCGTTCATCCGGATCGGCCTGCACGGCCTCGCACCGCTGCAGCTCGCGTCGGCACGTTTCGCGACCGCGGCGCTGCTGGTGATCGCGTGGCTCGCGTGGCGGCGGCCACCGCTGCCGGCGAAAGGCGACGCATTGCGCTTCGTCGCGTGCGGTTTTCTCGGCATCGCGCTGTACAACGCGCTGCTCAATACCGGCGAGCAGACCGTGTCGGCCGGCGCGGCGAGTTTCATCGTGAATACGCTGCCGATCTTCACCGCGCTGCTGGCCGCCGTGTTTCTGCGCGAGCGCTTCAACCGCTGGGGATGGCTCGGTTCGCTGGTCAGCCTCGCCGGCATCGCGGTGATCGCGCAAGGGCAGCCGGGCGGCCTCGTGCTCGGCTCGGGCAGCACGCTGATCCTCGGCGCGGCGCTGTGTTCCGCCAGCTATTTCGTGTTGCAGCGGCGGCTGATTCCCGTGTACGGCGCACTGGCCTGCACGGCATACACGCTGCTGGCCGGCGCGGTGCTGCTCACGCCCTGGCTGCCCGGCGCGCTCGGGTCGCTCGCCGGCGGGTCCCGCTACACGGCGCTGGCCGTCGTGGTGCTCGGCGTGTTCCCCGCCGCGCTGGGGTATGCGACCTGGACCTTCGCACTCGGCTACTTCGGCGCGGCCCGCGCGGCCAACTTCCTCTACCTAACGCCGGCGGTCGCGACGCTGCTGTCGATGGTACTGACGGGCGAGCGGCCCGGCATCGCGACGGCCTGCGGCGGCCTGCTGGCCATCGCAGGCGTGGTCTTCGTCGCACTGCGCGGGCGTTCGTAGATCGCCACCGCTTCGGTTGGCCGTGCCGGCCCGTCGATCCGGCAGCAGGCGGACCGAAACGCACCCCAGCTTCTGTGAAGCGGAATGGATCGTCCCGGGCAGGCGGTCGACACCCATTCGCCGACGCAGGCGGGCTTGACCGTTAGTTGCATTAAGACGAACACCACCGTTGATGAAAGCCAGTCGACGAAACCGGATAGGCGATCGCAAGTGCCCAAACTGTGCAGACAAATCGACCGAACAGTTCCGGATTGACCGCGCGTCAGTGTCCATGGCTTCGCCCCGTCGCCCGGCCGAATAATGGATGCATCCGTAAGGACATCGACAGCGAACCGCAGCCGGTGGCCCGCCGCAGCGCACGATTTCCGGCATCCGGAGGCTTCGACATCCGGGCGTCCGCCCTTGCCGCGCGGGCCGCTACGCGATTCGCCGCGGCGCGCAAAATCGCCTTCGTATATATTCATACGAATTGCATGACGGCCGGCGACGATTCGCCCGCTCGTCCGGGCGAGCCCGTCACACCGCCGGACGCCATGCAAGTGACGCCCATGATGGGTATGGAGACTCGTCCGACCGCCCCGGCGCCTCGCCGGCCGGTCGAGACGTCAATAGAAAGACATTCAATTCGGAGATGGCAGATGGAACGAAGCACTGTCGGCATGCGCTGCAAACCCCTGATCACCGTTGCACTGGCTGCCGCCGCATTCGCGGCCGCGTCGACGGCAATGGCCGACCAGGTCGTGAAGATCGGCAGCGTCGAACCGACGACGGGCGGCATCTCGCACCTCGGCAAGGACAACGAGAACGGTGCACGCCTCGCGGTCGAGGAAATCAACGCCAAGGGCCTGACGATCGGCGGCAAGAAGATCACGCTGCAGCTCGACGCGCAGGATGACGCGGCCGACCCGCGGCAGGCCACGCAGGTTGCGCAGAAGCTCGTCGACGACAAGGTCGTCGCCGTCATCGGCCACCTGAACTCGGGTACGTCGATCCCGGCGTCGAAGATCTACAGCGACGCGGGCATCGTGCAGATCTCGCCGTCGGCCACCAACCCGACCTACACGCAGCAAGGCTTCAAGACGACCTACCGCGTCGTCGCGACCGATGCGCAGCAGGGCCCCGCGCTCGCGAGCTACGCGCAGGCGAAGGGGGTGAAGAGCGTCGCGGTGATCGACGATTCGACCGCGTACGGCCAGGGCCTCGCGAACGAGTTCGAGAAGAAGGCGAAGGCGCTCGGCCTGAAGGTGCTGTCGCACGACGCGACCAACGACAAGGCGGTCGACTTCCGCGCGATCCTGACGAAGGTCAAGGGCGAGAATCCCGACGCGATCATGTACGGCGGCATGGACGCGACCGGCGGCCCGCTCGCGAAGCAGGCGAAGCAGCTCGGCCTGCGCGCGAAGATCCTGTCCGGCGACGGCGTATGCACCGACTCGCTGGCCGAACTGGCCGGCCCGGCGGCCGACAACGTGCTGTGCTCGCAGGCCGGCGCGGCGCTCGAGAAGATGCCGGGCGGCGCGGACTTCCTCGCGAAGTACCAGAAGCGCTTCAACCAGGGCATCAAGTTCGATGCGCCGTTCGCGTACGACGCGGTCTACATCGCGGTCGATGCGATGAAGCGCGCGAACTCGACCGACCCCGCCAAGATCCTCGCCGCGATGCCGTCGACGAAGTACAACGGCGTGATCGGCACGACGACGTTCGACGCGAAGGGCGACCTGACGCACGGGATCATCTCGATCTACGGCTACAAGAGCGGCAAGAAGACCTTCCTCGATCAGGTGAAGATGTAACCCGCCGCGGCGCCGGCACGACGGGAACGCCACCCGTCGGCGCCGGCGCCGGGCGGGCCGAATGCCGATTCACGGAGACGAAGCATCATGTGTGCAATGGCGTATGCGGAATTCCAACAGGAGCTGAAGAAAGCGCAGTTGACGGCGCGCGAGTTCGCCCGCCTGATCCGGATGAACGAAAGTTCGATCACGAACTATTCGAGCAAGGGCACCGTCCCGTCCCACCTCGCGGTCATCGCGAAACTGATCGGCACGCTGGCCGCGCACGAGATCGATTTCCGGCGCGTGATCCGGCAGATGCGGATCGAGCCGAAACGCCCGCGCGGCGGCGGCGTGTTTCCCGCGGCGGAAAAGCCGCGCGCGCGAAAGGCCGCGAAAGCCGACGCCTGAACCGCGGCATGCGTCGCATGCGGCAACGCAGAGGGCCGCTCGATGCATCGATCGATGCCCCCTCGCGCGCCGCGCAAACCGCGCCGCCCGATCGTTACCCCGCCGCCCGCACGTGATCGAGCAGCGCCTGCAACGGATGGCGCACCTGTTTCGACGACAAGCGCTTCACCTGGCTGCGACATGAATACCCGGTCGCCAGCGCCTCGCCTTCGTCCGCGGGCCCGTCGACGTGCGCCGCCCACGACTGCGCATAGATCGTCTTCGACGTCGCGAGATTGCGCGCCTCGTGCCCGTACGTGCCCGACATCCCGCAGCATCCGGTCGACTCGACCTTCAATCGCAAACCGCGCCGCGCGAATACCTGCATCCATTGCTTGCCGCTGTCGGGCGCATTGGTCTTCTCGGTACAGTGCGGCAGCAACCGGTACGAACCGGTCACGCCGCTCGCGCCGGCTTCCGGCAGTGCCTGCAGCAGCCACTCCTGCGGCAGCGCAACTTTCGGTACCTCGGCGAGCCCCGTCACCTTCAGGTATTCCTGCCGATACGTGAGCGTCATCGCCGGATCGAGGCCGACCAGCGATACGCCCGAACGCGCCAGCGCGGCCAGTTGCGTCGCATTGCGGATCGCGGCCTTCTCGAACGCGTGCAGAAAGCCCTGCACGTGCAGCGCCTTGCCGTTCGGTGCAAGCGGCGCGAGCCAGACCTGAAAGCCCGTACGCGCCGCCAGCTCGATCAGCGTCGCCAGCTGCTCGGTATCGAAATAGCGCGTGAACGTGTCCTGCACGATGACGACGCTGCGAACGCGCTGCGCGTCGCTCAGCGCGGCAAGCGCGCGCGGGTCGGCCGGCTTCACGCTCCATTGCCGGATCACGGCCGCGAGATCGAAGCGGCTCAGCAGCGGGCTGTCGACCATGCCGACCTGCCGTTCGAGCAGCGTGCGTACCCATCCCGCACGCATCAGCCCGTTGTACAGCGCCGGCACGCGCGCCATCCACGGCATCGTGACTTCGAGCGAGCCGATCAGGTAGTCGCGCAGCGGCCGCAGGTAGCGCTGGTGATACAGCTCGAGAAAGCGCGAACGGAACTCGGGCACGTTGACCTTCACGGGGCACTGCCCCGCGCACGACTTGCACGCGAGGCATCCGGCCATCGCGTCGTACACCTCGTGCGAGAAATCGGCGTCGCCGCCGCGCGCCGCGCGACTGTTGCGCCAGCGGGCGGCCAGGCCGCGCAGGAACGGCTGCCGCGCACGCGCCGCCGCGACGACGTCGATGCCGGCCTGTCCTTGCAGGCGCAACCATTCGCGCATCAGCGACGCGCGCCCCTTCGGCGACTGCACGCGTTCGCGCGTCGCCTTCCACGACGGGCACATCGCGTCGTCCGGATCGAAGTTGTAGCACGCGCCGTTGCCGTTGCAGTGCATCGCGGTGCCGTAGGCCTGCCACACGCGCTCGTCGATCTGCCGGTCGTGGTCGCCGCGCGTCGGCACTTCGTCGATCTTCAGCAGCCGCATCGTATTGTCCGGCGGCGTCGCGATCTTGCCCGGGTTGAACTGGTTGTGCGGATCGAACGCGGCCTTCAGTTGCTGCAGCGACGGATACAGCTCGCCGAAAAACGCCGGCGCGTACTCGGAGCGCACGCCCTTGCCGTGCTCGCCCCACAGCAGGCCGCCATGACGCTGCGTGAGTTCGGCCACTGCGTCCGACACGGGCCGCACCAGCGCGGCCTGCTTCGGGTCCTTCATGTCGAGCGCCGGCCGTACATGCAGCACGCCCGCGTCGACGTGACCGAACATCCCGTACTGCAGCCCGTGGCCGTCGAGCAGCGCGCGGAATTCGGCAATGTACGCGGCGAGGTTCTCGGGCGGCACCGCGGTGTCCTCGACGAACGGCTGCGGACGCGCCTCGCCCTGCACGTTGCCGAGCAGGCCGACCGCGCGCTTGCGCATCGCATACACGCGCTTCACCGCATCGTCGCCGGCCGCGAGCGTATGGCCGAGGCGCTCCACGCTCGTATCGGTGCGCAGATGCTCGACGAACGCACGCACGCGCGCATCGACGTCGTCCGCATCGTCGCCGCTGAATTCGACCAGGTTGATGCCAAGTGTCGGCCGCCGGTCGTCCTGCGGGAAATACTCGGCCACGCTGCTCCACACGAAATCCTTCATCGCGAGCATCAGCACCGTCGAGTCGACGGTCTCGATCGACAACGGCCGGTGCCCGAGCAGCGCGCGCGCGTCGCGCAACGCATCCATGAAGCCCGCATAGCGCACGTTGACCAGCACCGAATACTTCGGGATCGGCAACACGTTGAGCTGCGCCTCGACGACGAAGCCGAGCGAACCCTCCGCGCCGCACAGCACGCTGTTCAGGTTGAAGCGGCCGTCGGGTTCGCGCAGGTGCGCGAGGTCGTAGCCGGTCAGGCAGCGGTTGAGCTTCGGAAACTTCGCGTCGATCAGCGCGGCCTGGTCGTCGCTGATGCGGCGCGCGGTGCGATAGACCTTGCCGATGCGGTCCTGCCGCGCGCAACGGCACGCCAGCTCGTCGTCGTCGAGCGCATCGCTGTGCAGCCGCTCGCCGCCCATCAGCACGAAATCGAGTGCGAGCACGTGATCGCGCGTCTTGCCGTACGTGCAGCTGCCCTGCCCGCTCGCGTCGGTATTGATCATCCCGCCGACGGTCGCGCGGTTCGACGTCGACAGCTCCGGCGCGAAAAACAGCCCGTGCGGCTTCAGCGCCGCATTGAGCTGATCCTTGACGACGCCCGCCTGCACGCGCACCCAGCGCTGCTCGACGTCGATTTCGAGGATCCGGTTCATGTTGCGCGACAGGTCGACGACGACGCCGTCGGTCAGCGACTGCCCGTTGGTGCCCGTGCCGCCGCCGCGCGCGGCCACCGCGACGTCGCGGTGCGCCGGTTCGGCCAGCAGCCGCGCCAGCAGCCGGACGTCGTCCGCATGCGCGGGGCAGATCACCGCCTGCGGCAGGCGCTGATAGATCGAGTTGTCGGTGGCCTGCACCGTCCGGTTCGCGTGGTCCGCGTGAATCTCCCCGGCGAATCCCGCCGCTTGCAGCGCGGCGAGGAAATCGCGGTAAACGTTCGCGGGCGAGCTGGCGGGACGGGGCAACGGGGCGATCGACATGGGTAAAAACGCAGTGTGGGTGGAGCCGGTCGGCTCGCGCGCACCGAAACATGATTTTTTAGCAAGTTTCCGCGCGACCGGGAATTCCAGTATCTTTGGATATTCCGCGAGAAACAAACGAATTCTTGCCCGGCGAATATTGCATAAAACTCATGAATTACCGTCGCCTGACCCCGTCGATGTCATTGCTGCTCGTGTTCGAGGCCGCCGCGCGGCATGAAAGCTACACGCGCGCGGCCGAGGAGCTGTCGCTGAGCCAGAGCGCGATCAGCCGGCAGGTCCAGACGCTCGAGGACCAGCTCGGCGTGCCGCTGTTCCGACGCGAAGGCCGCTCGGTGAAGCTGACCGAAGTCGGCCGCCGCTATTTCGCCGAACTGAGCGGCGCGCTCGGGCGCATCCGCGGCGCGACGTTGCAGGCGATGTCGCACCAGGCGGGCGCCGGCACGCTGCGGCTCGCCACCTTGCCGACGTTCGGCTCGAAATGGCTGCTGCCGCACCTGCACGACTTCTACGCCGCGCATCCGGGCGTGACCGTGCATCTTCATTCACGGATCGGCGCGATCGATTTCCTCAACGACGACCTCGACGCGGCCATCACCGTCGGCGCGGGCGACTGGCCCGGCCTGCACGCGCACCGGTTGTACAACGAGTTCCTGATCGCGATCGCGCCGCCCGAGGCGGGCCGTGGCCGCAAGGCCGACGCGCGCACGCCGGCATGGGCCGCGAAGCAGACGCTGCTGGGCGTGACGAGCAACCAGCAGGCATGGGCCGAATGGTTCTCGCACTATCGGCTCGACCATCGCCAGATGCGTATCGGCCCGAGCTTCGAGCTGACGTCCCACCTCATCCAGGCCGTTCGCGCCGGGATGGGGATCGGGCTGGTGCCGAAGGTACTGGTGGAGGATGAATTGAGCCGCGGCGAACTCGTGTCGATCGGCGACGCGATCACGAGCCAGCGCAGCTACTACCTCGTCTATCCGCCCGGCAACGAGACGCTGCCGTCGCTCGCCGCGTTCCGTGAATGGCTGCTGGCGTCGTGCTGACGCGCGGCCGGCCGCCGGCCGGTCAGGTGCGCCATTCGCCGAGAATCTGCTCGGCCAGGTAATCGCACGGCGGGCGCGCCGACTGCGCGCTGCGCGCGAGCACGACCTCGATCTCGCCCAGCGGCGGCAGCCCGTGGCTTTCCGAAAGCTGCACGAGGTGATCCGGAATGCAGCAGCGCGCCAGCGGCGCGACCGCGAGCCCGGCCTCCACCATGCTCAGTATCCCGAGGTGGCTCGGGCTTTCGTACGACATCCGGTACGGGATCTTCCGCCGGTTCAGCGCCTTGACCGCGTGATCGCGCGCCATGCTGCCGCCGTGCGTGAAAAACGCCACCGGCAGCGGCCGCTCCTTCCACACGTCGCGTTTCGGCGACCCGACCCAGACGAGCGGCTCCATCCGGATCAGCTCGCCGGTCACGCCCTTGATCCGCGTGAGACACGCGAGGTCAACCGTGTTGTCCTTGAGCATCGGCACGAGCGCGCTGCTCGGCTGGCCGATCACGCGCACTTCGACGCGCGGATGCATCGCGGCGAATTTGCCGAGCACCTGCGGCAGCAGCGACGAAATGTAGTCGTCCGGCACGCCGATCGTCACGCGGCCGCGGATCTCCGGGCGCACCACCGACGCCCATGCCTCGTCGCGCAGCGCGAGCATCCGGCGGCCGTAGTCGGCGAGCATCGTGCCGTCGTCGGTGGCCGTCACGTTGCGCGTGTCGCGGATGAACAGCGGCTTGCCGAGCGCGTCTTCCAGCGCCTTGATCTGCATGCTCACCGCCGACGGCGACCGGTGCACGGCCTGCGCGCCCTGCGCGAACGAGCCGGTGTCGGCGACGGCCACCACCATCGCGAGTACGTCGAGGTCGAGCTTTTTCATGTCGATTCAGGAAATCTGATCAATCGATTCAGTTTATCCCGTTTTACTGCTCTCCTCCACGGCCGGACAATGAATCCCGTCAGCACTCATTCGATGCAGGAAGCGGAAAAATGCACACGTCCGGATCGCTCTACGGATTTCTCGCCATCGGCGGCATGCTCGCGGTCACGCCCGGGCCGAACATGGTCTACGTGATGTCGCGCTCGATCGCGCAAGGCCGCACGGCCGGACTCATTTCGCTGGCCGGCGTGATGATCGGCTACCTGTTCTACATGTTCGGCGCGGCATTCGGCATCACGACGCTGTTCATGAGCGTGCCCTATGCGGGCAGCGTGCTGGGCGCGGTCGGGGCAGTCTACCTGCTGTATCTGGCATGGCAGGCGGTGCGACCCGGCGGCCGCTCGCCGTTCGAGGTGCAGGCGTTGCCGAACGAGCAGCCGATGCGCCTGCTCGCGATGGGTGCGACGACGAGCGTGCTGAACCCGAAACTCGCGATGCTGTTCGTGTCGCTGCTGCCGCAGTTCATCGACTACCGGCAGGGCAGCGTGTTCGGCCAGTCGCTGTTTCTCGGCTCGCTGCTGATCGCCGCGTTCGCATCGGCCAACGGGCTGGTGGCGATCTGCTCGAGCGGCATCGCGAAATTCCTGCGCGGGCGCCCGACGCTGCTGCTCGCGCAGCGCTGGGCGATGGGGCTCGTGCTTGGCGGCCTCGGCGTGCAGATGGTCCGGGAAGCATCGAAGCTGGCGGGCGTGGCGTGACGGCCGCGCGCGGGTAACGACATCCGCCTGCCGACGCGCGCGTGATGCCGTACAGCACGCACCGGCGCGCGTTGCGTCACTCCGCCGGCAGGTCGGCCGCCAGTTCGCGCAAGCGTGGGGGAAACCGGACGCGCAGCGAACGGCAGCTTCCGTTCGCTGCCGCGCAACGGCACATGTGCCGCGAGCCGCGCCGCGACGCGGTGTGCGACCTCGATCGCTTCCGCATCGGAACCGATGAATCGATCGACGGATCCCCCAGGCATCCGTCGCCCCCTGTTTCGCTATACGAAGCGTCAGATCGGAACGGCCCGCGACAGCCGTCGCAGGCAACCTGCCTCGATCGGCCCGCGCGTCACGCCGCGATCGCCTGCCGCTGCGCCTCGAGTTCGCGCACGAGCGGCAGCACCTTCTTGCCGAAGTACTCGACTTCCTCGATGAAATGCAGGAACCCGGCCAGCACCAGATCGACGCCGATCGCCTTCAGCGCGACAATGCGCTCCGCGATCTGCCGCGGCGTGCCGATCAGGTTCGTGCGGAAGCCGTCGTTGTACTGCACCAGATCCTCGAACGTCGATTTCGCCCAGTTGCCCTCGCCTTCCGGCGACGCCTTGCCGGCCTCCTTCACCGCATCGCCGAACGCATTGACCGCCTCGACGTGCGCGTGCGCAATGATGTCGTCGAGCACGGCCTTCGCCTCTTCCTCGGTATCACGCGCGATCACGAACGCGTTGACGCCGATCCGTACGCGATGGTTGTTCGCGGCGGCCTTCGCACGGATATCGTCGATCTGCGCCTTCAGGTTCTCCGGCGTATTGCCGTTGGTGAAATACCAGTCCGACACGCTCGCCGCGTTGTCGCGCGCCGCCCGCGAGCTACCGCCCTGGAAGATTTCCGGGTGCGGCTTCTGCACCGGCTTCGGGCTCAGCGTGTAATCGTTGAAGCGATAGAAGTCGCCCTTGAACGTGAAGTTGTCCTGGGTCCAGATGCCCTTGAGCGCCTGGATGAATTCCTTCGAGCGCCGATAGCGTTCGTCGTGCTCGAGCCACGGCTCGCCGATCGCGGTGAATTCGCCCTTGAACCAACCGCTCACGACGTTGATCGCGATGCGCCCGTTCGAAATGTGGTCGATCGTCGCGAGCTGCTTCGCGACCACCGCCGGATGCCACGGCCCCGGCAGGATCGCGGCGAGCACCTTGAGCTTCGTCGTCGCATGCAGCAGCGCCTGGCTGAACGACACCGACTCGTGCTGGTATTCGGCGCCGTAGCCGGCCGTGAAGCGGATCTGGCTCAGCGCGTAGTCGAAGCCGGCCGCCTCGGCCGTGCGTGCGAGCGTCTGGTTGTATTCAAGGCTCCAGTCGGTACGCTGCTCGATCGTGCTGACGACGAGGCCGCCGCTGACGTTCGGCACCCAGTACGCGAATTTGACGCCGTCGGCGGAAGGGTCGTGAAGGCTCATGGAGGTGTCCTGGTCGAAGGGGAAACGGAAGCGGCCTACGCGGCCGCGGCGGAGAATGCGTGCGCACGCAACTGCGGTACCGCGCGATCCACGGCAAGCGCGATGCGCTCGCGCAGCGCCGGGTTCGCGATCCGGTACGCGTCGAAATCGCTTTCGGACGCGTACACGCCGACCGGCAGCGTGCGCGCCTGGAAGAAGCTGAACAGCGGTCGCAGTTGATGGTCGATCACCAGCGCATGACGCTCACTGCCGCCGGTGGCCGCGAGCAGCACGGGCACGTCGACGAGCGCGTCATGGCGCACGAGGTCGAACAGGTGCTTGAACAGGCCCGTATACGACGCGCGATAGACCGGGCTCGCGACGACGAGCGCATCGGCCGTCTCGATCGCGCCGATCAGTGCCTCGAGATCGGCCGGCACCTGCGCGCGCGTCAGCGCACCGGCCAGCCGGCTGCCGATCTCGCCGAGTTCGATCAGTCGCGGCTCGATCGGCAGCGCGGCGCCGAGTGCCGCGACGATCTCGTTGGTCAGCGCCAGCGTACGCGACGGTCGTTGCAGGCTGCCCGATATCGCGACCACGTTGAGGGTGTTGCTCATGCGATGCGTTCCCGTTGTCGAGCCGCGTGTCGATGCGGCGATACCGCTTCGGGTCAGCAAGGAGCGTGCCATTCGGGCGGCCGGGTCGCGGCGCGATCGTCTGCATCGCGAAGTTTCGTGCGTTCGTCCGCCCGGCACGGGATTCGCACAAATGCGCGAGCGCGGCAAGCGTTCCGCCGCGCGTATCACATCGATATTCCACGACGTGATGAACCGGGCGAAGCGACCGTGCTGGCGAACTGCTGCCCAGGAAGCAGCGCGGCGCGCGATGGCATCGAATTCGACGCCCCGGCGTCGGGGCAACCCCGCTCGCCCGCACCATTGCAGGTTTCTCAGCAATCGCGCTTTGGTTATCAGAAATCGATGCTTTTCGCGCGCGGCGAAACATTGAACACTCTGCTGACCACGCAGCAGCCGGACCCCGGCGCTTGTCGGCACGGGTCCGTCTCGCCCGGCCATCCAACGGTTCATCGCCATGACTTCCATTTCCGCTTCGTCGCGCCCGCTCAACCTTCGTGTCGTCGTCCCGTCCCGCGACGCATCCGACACGCGCGATCCGGCCGGCCTGCCCGCTGCGGCACGCACCGCCTCCGTCCTGACGTTGCCCGGACGCCCGGCACAGGTCCGCGCGCGGACGCAGGTGTTTGCCGATCCACGCTCGCTCGCGCTGCTCGAGGAAGTGCACCGTGTCGCACCGAGCGACGCGAACGTGCTGATCGTCGGCGAGACGGGCACCGGCAAGGAACTGATCGCGCGTCACGTGCACGCTCTCGGCAATCGCCGCGACGGGCCGTTTGTCGCGGTGAATTGCGGCGCCTTCTCCGAAACGCTCGTCGACAGCGAACTGTTCGGCCATGAGAAAGGCGCATTTACGGGCGCCGTCGGCGCCAAGCCCGGCTGGTTCGAAGCCGCGCACGGCGGCACGCTGTTTCTCGACGAGATCGGCGACCTGCCGCTGTCGATGCAGGTCAAGCTGCTGCGCGTGCTGCAGGAGCGCGAGGTCGTGCGGCTCGGCTCGCGCACGGGCATTCCGGTCGACGTGCGCGTGGTCGCGGCGACCAACGTCGATCTGCAGCAGGCGGTGGCGGCCGGGCATTTCCGCGGCGACCTGTACTACCGGCTCAACGTCGTGCAGCTTGCGGTGCCGCCGCTGCGCGAGCGTCCGGGCGACATCCTGCCGCTCGCGCGTCACTTCTTCGACGACTACCGCGCGCGCCTCGGTGCCGGACCGCGCGGTTTCGACCCGCGCGCCGAGCGCCGGCTCGTATCGCATCACTGGCCCGGCAATATCCGCGAACTGGAGAACGCGATCCATCACGCGCTGCTCGTGTGCCGCCACGATGTGCTGCACGACACCGACCTGCACCTTGCGTCGCCGTGCGTGCCACCGGCCGCCGTGCCTGCGCCGGAACCGTCCGCCCATGCTCAGGCTGCGTTCGAGCACGCGTTGCGCGACCTGCTCGACGACGGACACGGCAACCTGTTCGAGCATATCGAGGACACCGTGATGCGCGTCGCGTTCGACTTCAGCCACCGCAACCAGATCCGGGCCGCGCAACTGCTCGGCATCAGCCGCAACGTGCTGCGCGCGCGGCTGATCCGTGCGAAGGAAATTGCGGCGCTGAAATAATCTCGCCCAACGGCGCGATCGCGCCGCAATCCGTGCATTGACGTCCGAACCTGATGTATCGTGGCGCGAAGCTCGTGCTTCGTTGCCGCTCGCGCATCCGGTCATCCGTCATGCGACCGGCTGCCCCCGGCGACCGGGCACCCGCACGATTCTCCGCAATACGATGCCGACCGACGCCCATGCAGGCCCGGCCGCGCCCCCGTTCACCCGTCCGGAATCCGTCGCCATGAAAAAGCTTGTGAATCGTCCGTCCGATGTCGTGCGAGAAATGCTGGAAGGCATCGCGCGGCAGTCGCCGCATCTCGCGATCCTCGGCGACGAGCACGTGCTCGTCCGCCAGCCGCTGCCCGAACCGTCTCGACGCCCCGTCGCGATCCTGTCCGGCGGCGGCAGCGGCCACGAGCCCGCGCACGGCGGCTACGTCGGCGAAGGGATGCTGAGCGCGGCCGTGTGCGGCGAAGTATTCACGTCGCCGTCCACCGACGCCGTGCTTGCCGCGATCCGCGCGAGCGCCGGCCCCAACGGCGCGCTGCTGATCGTGAAGAACTACACCGGCGACCGGCTCAATTTCGGGCTCGCCGCCGAGCTTGCGCGCGCGGAAGGCATTCCGGTCGAGACGGTCGTCGTCTCCGACGACGTATCGCTGCGCGGCCGTGTCGACCGTGGCCAGCGGCGCGGGATCGCCGGCACCGTGCTGATCCACAAGCTCGCCGGCGCGGCCGCCGCGCGCGGGCTGCCGCTTGCCCGTGTTGCAGCCATCGCGCGCGACGCGGCGGCCGAGCTCGGCACGATGGGCGTCGCGTTCGACGGCTGCACGATCCCGGGCGCCGACAAATCGGGCTTCAGCCTCGGCGATCAGGAGATCGAGCTCGGCCTCGGCATTCACGGCGAGAAAGGCGTCGAACGTCGCGCGCCGCTGCCGGCCGACGCGCTGGTCGACACGCTGCTGTCGAGCATCGCCGCCGATCTCGTGCTCGACCGCGGCGAACGCGTCGCGCTGTTCGTCAACGGTCTCGGCGCGACGCCGGACATGGAGCTCGCGATCGTGCTGCGTGCCGCGTACGACAACCTGACCCGGCGCGGCATCGTCGTCGCGCGCGCGTGGGCCGGCACATTCCTGTCCGCGCTGAACATGCCCGGCTGCTCGATCTCGGTGCTGCGGATGAACGACGAACGCGCATCGCTGCTCGACGCACCGACGCAGGCGCACGCCTGGCCGGGCGGCGGCGCCGTGAATGCACAGATCCGCGTAGCCGCGGCCGCGTCGCCGGACGCACCACTGCCGCCGCTCGACGCGGCCGGCCACGCCTGGGCCGCGCGCCTGCAGCCGGCGCTGCACGCGGTCGCGCAGACGCTGATCGATCACGAGCAGACGCTGACGGACCTCGACGCGGCGGCCGGCGACGGCGACCTCGGTGCGAGCATGCTGCGCGCCGCACACGCGATCCTCGCGTTGCCCGATACCGCGTACGCCACGCCGGCCGGCGCACTCGCGACGCTCGGCGCGGCGTTGCGCCGCGCGATCGCCGGCAGTTCCGGGCCGTTCTATGCAACCGCGCTGCTGCGCGCATCGCGCCGGCTGGCCGATCTTGCCGAACCGTCGGCGCGCGACTGGGCGGCGGCATTCCGCGCGGCAGTGGATTCGATCAGCGAACTGGGGGGCGCGCATGCCGGCGACCGGACGATGCTCGATGCACTGGTGCCGGCCGTCGAGGCATTCAGCCGCGCGCTCGACAGCGATCGCGACAACGCAAGTGCATGGACGGCGGCCGTGGAAGCGGCCGTGGAAGGCGCGGAAGCCACCGCGCGCATGACGCCGCGCGCAGGGCGGGCGAGCTATCTCGGCGAGCGCGCGATCGGCACGCCGGATGGCGGCGCGGTAGCCGTGTCGTACTGGTTGCGCGCGTTGCAGCCTCACGTGCGCTGAACGGCAACGCGCGGGATGCGGGTGGGCGGCCGCGCCGCCCGCCTCAGCCTGCGTTCATCCGCCCGGGCGACAGCATCGCGCCGACGCGCAACACTGTGGTGAACATCGCGGCGAGATGACGCGGCACGCCGGCGGCGAGCAGCGTGATGGCCGCGCGGCCCACCGGCGGACGGACGGGCGCGGGGGAAGATGTCATCGCAAACATGACAACGTCAACCACGACATCGCGTCGCGGTAAACGGCAGAAGCGCCGCGCTCAAACACCTTCGACCAGCACGGCACGATAGCGCGCGCCCTTGAACCGGTGCTGCACGACGGCCTGGTATTCGGGGCCGTGATACCACGCATGTGCGGCCTCCTTCGACGGAAACTCGACGATCACCACGCCTTCCGGTCCTTCGCCTTCCAGCGTTTCCTGAGCGCCGTAAGCCGCGAGCACCTTCACCGGATGACCAGCGAGCGTCGCGCCGACCTTGCTCGCGTAGGTATCGAGTTCGTGCTGATCCTGCGTGCTTTCCCGTGTAAAAACGATGTAAGTTGCCAAGATGCGTGCCCCTTTGTCCGGTGGATGGAAATCGCGCGTATCGCTGCTTTCCGACGATCGCGCCGCCCCCGGCCGCGTGCAGTGCGAACGGGTGTGCGGATTATAGGCGGTCGCGGCGCAAGCCGCCGCGACGCTGAAAAAACCGATCCCCACATCGTCCGATCACATCGGGCATTGCAAATTGGCGGGATGACTTGCCCGGCGTGCGACGTGTCGACGCCGCTGTTCGGCGGTACCGCCCCGATCGCCAACGACCGGTTGATCGGCGAGACCGGCAACGCGCTGATTCCCGCGTATCACATGCTGGCCGCTGCGCAACCGGGCTGATCCGCGCGCCGGCGGCGCCCGGCTGTCCATCAACGGCATCCATTGCATCGCCCGCCGTCCGGCGACGGACAGCGGGCGACGCAGGTCGGGCGGCTGAAGCCGCGGCGGGATTGTTGTCGCCCGGACAACACGATGTGCACACGTGCGGCGCTGTTGGCGTGTATCGGCCGTCACTACAATCGCTGACACGCTCGACCGGAATCCGGGCGAACCGAAGCGCGCGACCTTCACGATCGCGCTCGCGAACCGCGTCGTGCCGCGCGGCTCAATCCACTCGACGAACAGGACTACTGAACATGAACGCACCACTCCGCAACGTCCAGCCGGTTATCGACCTCCTGGGAAAAGAAGGTTCGGGCGAACTCGTTCCCTCCCGCTACGCCGTGCGCATCGGCGATGTCGATGTCGTGCTGATCAGCGACGGCGTGCTGCCGCTGCCGACTTCCACCATGTCCACCAACGTGAGCGAGGCGGAGCGCAACGCCTGGTTCGACGGGCGTTTCCTGCAACGCGACCGATTCGACTGGGCGCTCAACATCGCGCTCGTGCGCAGCGCCGATCGTCTGATCCTGATCGATTCGGGCGTGGGTGACGGCTTCGAATACTTTACGCGCGCCGGGCGATCGGTGATGCGTCTGGAATCGGCCGGTATCGACCTGGCCGCGATCACCGACATCGTGATAACGCACATGCACATGGATCACGTCGGCGGGCTGAACACCGACGGCGTCAAGGCCCGGCTGCGCCCCGACGTACGCATTCACGTATCGGCCGCCGAAATGGCGTTCTGGAAGAATCCGGACTTCAGCAAGACGGTGATGCCGGAAACCGTACCGCCCGCACTGCGCAAGGCGGCGGCCAGGTTCGTGACGCTCTACGGCAAAAACATCGTGACGTTCGATCGGACCGTGGAAGTCGCAACCGGCGTGACGGCGCGCGTGACGGGCGGACATACGCCCGGGCACTGCGTGGTCGACGTCGCGTCGAACGGGGAAAAGCTGACGTTCGCGGGCGACGCGATCTTCGAAGTCAACTTCGATCATCCCGACTGGCAAAACGGCTTCGAGCACGATCCCGAAGCGGCTGTCGACGTGCGCATCGCATTGTTCAACGAAGCCGCCGACACCGGTGCGCTGCTGGCCGCCGCACATGTCGCGTTCCCTTCCATCGGCCATGTTGCGAGGGACGGCAGCGGCTTCCGCTTCGTTCCCGTCGTGTGGGACTACTGATCGAGGATCGGCGGCCGGTGCGTGCTGCGGCAACGCATCGGCGGTCCTCCCGAACGGCACCACCATAAAAAAGCGCCGCCGCATTTCATGCGGCGGCATCACGTCACGCGCCAAAGCGCATCACGACCGCCCGAACCTCACGCGAGCGCCGACATGTTCCGCTCCGCGACCTCGTCCGCCGCCTCCTTCACGATACCGACGCTCTCGTCGGCTTCCGCACGCGTCACGAGCCGCTTGTCTCTCGACTCGATGCCGGGCACCGCGCCGATCGCGTCGCGCCAGCCCGCCGATACCCCGGTCTTTCCCGTCTCGATGTCTCCGTCGTGGCATCCGCCTCGTCGCTCGGCAAGACACCCTGAAAATATTGTCCCGGTGGAATCGCGCACGTCAGCAGGGCGCTGCGGGTCGAGTCGATGCGGGCAGTCAGGCCACCGGCGCGCACGGCATGTGCCGTGTCTTCGAGGTCCCCAGCACATCGGCCGGAATCGCGTCGGTACGCAGTTGCGGCGGGACCGTCGCGACCGGGAACCGCGTTCGTCGTGGGTTGTGGAAACGAAATCGGGTCGCGCCGTTCGCGCGGCGCGTCAAGCCAGCGTCGCCGTCGCCTGCATCGTCAGCCAGCCATCGCGATCCTTCGCCCACAGCTCGATCGTACTGCCGTCGTCCGACGGCTTGCCACACAGCGTGAACGGCTCCCCGTCGAAGGTCGGGCGCACCGCGCGAAACGCAAAGCTCGCGAGCACCGCGTCCGGCCGTTCGCGATGCACGAGATCGACGAGCAGCGTCGCGATCAGCGGGCCGTGCACGACGAGCCCCGGATAGCCTTCTTCCTGCGTCACGTAGCTGCGGTCGTAGTGGATACGGTGACCATTGAAGGTCAGCGCCGAATAGCGGAACAGCATCACGGCGTCGGCCGTGACGGTGCGCGCCCACGTTTCACCCGTGGGCGCCGCGACCGGCTTCTGCGCCGGCGCGCCCGGCTGCTGCGCGTCTCGATAGACGATGTCGTGCTCTTCCTCGATACACGGCACCCCATCGGATTCGATGCGGTGCTGCACCGTCACGAACACGAGCCGCCCGCTGCGGCCCGTCTTGTCCTCGATGTTCGCGATCGTCGATTCGCGCGTCGCGCGCCGCCCCGCGCGCAGCGGCGCGTGAAACGTCAGCCGGCCGCCGGCCCACATGCGGCGCGGCAGCGGCACGGGCGGCAGGAAGCCGCCGCGCTTCGGGTGGCCGTCGGGGCCGACTTCGGCCAGCGGCGCGATGGGCAGGAAATAGAGCCAGTGCCACATCGGCGGGACGACGTCGCCGGGCGACGGGCGGTCGAGCGTGGCGGCCAGCGCGTTGAGCGGGAACGCGGTGATGTCGTCGCCAAGCGTTTCGGTCTTGCCGAGCCACGCGTCGAGTGACGCGGGTGCGGCGGGCTGCGAGGATGAGTTCGACACTGATGGAGTCTCCGGTGCGTTGGCAAGGGCCCAAATATGCGCGCCGCACGGCGTTTCGCGAAGTCGGCATTCCCGAACCCGGGCTTCGAATTTGCTCGCCCCCTGCGGCCCTGCCGGTCCTGCCGGTCCTGCGCGACGATTTTCGTCTGACCATTCGATACATTCGACAATATAGCCGCCTCGCGCGCCGCGTGCGATTCCTGGCGCGGACCTTACAGCTTGACCACCGCCGGCACGCTGCCTAAATTGGTTCTGACGGACCGGCCGCGCGACGAGCGACATGTCATCCGGGTGACAAGAAAACGATAGTTTGCTATCGAATGTTTTTACCCTATCATCTCGGCCATGACCAATCTGCACGACCTCCGCCTCGCCGTCAGCAGCCTGCTCGTGCTGTCCGCGCGCAAGTGGCGCCGCACCAGTGACGGTGTGCTGAACACGTACAACGTGTCCGAGGCCTGCGCGACGCCGCTCCTGATCGCCGGCCGGCTCGGCGAAGGTGTACGGCAGGGCACGCTCGCCGAACACGTCGGGATCGAAGGGCCGTCGCTCGTGCGCCTGCTCGACCAGCTGTGCGCGGCCGGCCTTGCGCGCCGCGACGAGGATCCGCACGATCGTCGCGCGAAAACGATCTCGCTGACGGCCGCCGGCCGCGCCGTCACCGCGAGGATGGAAGAAGACCTGCGCACGCTGCGCGCTCAGGTGCTCAAGGGCGTGACGCGCACCGATCTCGAAACGACGCTGCGCGTGCTCGAAGCGTTCAACGCGTCCGAGTCGCACCCGCCCGCCTCGCGTATCTCCCCCGCCGACGACACCGCGTCATGACCTATCCGAGCCTCCGCGACTGGCTGTTCTCGGGCAAGACGTTCGCCGCGTCGATGCTGGCGCTGTACCTCGGCCTGTATTTCCAGCTGCCGCGCCCGTACTGGGCGATGGCGAGCGTCTACATCGTGTCGAACCCGTTCGTCGGCGCGACGCGCTCGAAGGCGCTGTACCGCGCGCTCGGCACCGCGCTCGGCGCAGCCGCCGCGATCTTCTTCGTGCCGCCATTCGTCGAGACGCCGCTCCTGTTCAGCATCATCGTCGCGACCTGGTGCGGCACGCTGCTCTACCTCGCGATCTCCGACCGCACCGCGCGCAGCTACGTGTTCATGCTCGCCGGCTATACGATGCCGCTGATCGCGCTGCCGACCGTGACCGACCCGTCCACCGTGTTCGACGTCGCGATCGCGCGAACCGAGGAAATCGTGCTCGGCATCGTCTGCGCGAGCGTGGTCGGCAGCACCGTGTTTCCGAACCGGCTCGCGCCGACGCTGATCGAACGCACCGACGCGTGGTTCAAGGACGCCGCGTTCTACGGTCGCGAGACGCTGTCCGGGCAAATCGCCGGCAAGGCGTTGTCGGCATGCCGCCAACGGCTCGCCGCGACGATCACCGGCCTCGAATTCCTGCTGAGCCAGCTGAGTTACGACCATGCGCACCCGCGCATCCTTGCCCGCGCGCAGGCGCTCGCGGGCCGCATGCAGTTGTTCCTGCCGCTGATGTCGTCGCTCGCCGATCCCTTGATCGCGCTGATGCGCGACCTGCACGTGCGCCCGCCCGCTCTCGATGCGCTGCTGGCCGATGCCGCGAAATGGTTCGACGCACCGCTGCCGTCCGTGAAGGCCGACGGCGACATGGCCCACGACGCGGTCGCGGACAACCTGCGCGAGCGCATCGCCGCGCTGCAGCCCGCCGACAGCGCCCTGGCGAGCTGGGAGGGCGCACTGCTGTCGAACGCGCTGTGGCGGCTGCGCCAGGTCGTCGACATCTGGCAGGACTGCCGTTCGCTGCGTGCGCTGATCGCGAACGAATCGGGTGTGTGGCAGCCGCGCTACCGGCACTGGCGGCTCGGCGGCACCGAACGCTTCTTCGATCGCGGGATGATGCTGTTCTCGACGCTGACCGTCGTGTTCGCGATCGTGTTCGCGTGCTGGCTGTGGATCTCGTCCGGCTGGCACGACGGTGCGGCGGCCGTCACGCTCGTGGCCGTGTCGTGCAGCTTCTTCGCCGCGCTCGACGAGCCGGCGCCGCTGTTGTTCAAGTTCTTCCTGTCGACCGCCGCGAGCGTCGTGTTCGCGGGCCTGTACCTGTTCGTCGTGCTGCCGCACGTGCACGATTTCGCGATGCTCGTGCTGATGTTCGCGGGCCCGTTCATCCTGATCGGCACGCTGCTGCCGCGCCCGCAGTTCAACATGGTGACGATGCTCGTCGCCGTGAACACGGCGACCTTCATCAGCATCCAGAGCGCGTACGAAGCGGATTTCTTCGTGTTCCTGAACAGCAACCTCGCGGGTGTCGCCGGGCTGCTGTTCGCGTACGTGTGGACGCGGGCGACGCGGCCGTTCGGCGCGGAGCTCGCGGTGCGGCGCCTGTTGCGCTCGGGCTGGGAAGACGTCGCGCGCTCCGCGTCGACGCAGCCGCTCGACGACCAGCGCAACCACGCATCGCGGATGCTCGACCGCGTCACGCAGCTGCTGCCGCGCCTGGGCGCATCCGACGATCACCGCCACCCGTCGATCGAGAGCTTCCGCGACCTGCGCATCGCACTGAACGCGCTCGACCTGCGCCGCTCGCGCCGTCGCCTGTCGGGCGACGTACCCGACGCGATCGATCGCGTCCTCGCCGGCGTCACCGATCACTACGCGCGCTGCGCGGCCGCGAACGCGCGCCAGCCGGCACCGCCCGCGCTGCTCGCGACGATCGACGACGCACTGCACCGCGTGGGCGGCCGCGGCCTGCCGGGTGCCGCGCCGGCCGAGGGCGGTACCGCGCCTGCCGCCCCTGCCACGCACCGCCGGCTGCGCGACACGCTGCACGCGCTCGTCGGGCTGCGTCTGTCGCTGTATCCGGCCGCTGCCGGCCAGGCGCCTCGGGCCTCGGACGGAGCACGCGCATGATCCGGCTTTCCAACCCGTCCTTCCGACCGCGACCATGATCGGCGAAATCGACATCTTCGGCGTATTCGTGCCGGCCCCGCTCGTGCTGATGCTGATCGCCTACCTGATCAACATCGTCGTGCGCGCCGTGCTCGAGCGCGTCGGCTTCTACCGCCTCGTCTGGCACCGTTCGATCTTCGACCTCGGCATCTACGTGTTCGTGCTTGCCGCCGTCGTCATCGCTTCCCACCATCTCGTGGCTTCCTAACGTGAAAAAAACCTGGCTCTCGGCAGGGCAAATCCTGCTCACCCTGATCGTCGTCGTCGTGGCCGGCCTCGTGCTGTGGCGGATCATCAACTACTACATGTTCTCGCCGTGGACACGCGACGGGCACGTGCGCGCCGACGTGATCCAGGTCGCGCCGGACGTGGCGGGCCTCATCACGTCGGTGCAGGTCGCCGACAACCAGGAGGTCAAGCACGGCCAGGTGCTGTTCGTGATCGACCAGGCGCGCTACACGCTCGCGGAACGGCTCGCCGAAGCGACGCTCGCGCAGCGCCGCGCGACACTGGCCCAGGCGAAGCGCGAATACGCGCGCAACCTGCAGCTCGGCAACCTGGTCGCGAGCGAGCAGGTCGAGGAAAGCCGCACGCGCGTCGAACAAGGCGAAGCCAGCGTCGCCGACGCACAGGTATCGCTCGACACCGCGAAGCTGAACCTGCAGCGCACGACGATCGTGAGTCCCGTGGACGGCTACCTGAACGACCGCGCGCCGCGTGTCGGCGAATACGTGCCGGCCGGCCGCGCGGTCCTGTCGGTCGTGGACCGCCATTCGTTCCGTGTCGACGGCTACTTCGAGGAAACCAAGCTGCGCGGCATCCATATCGGCCAGCCGGTCGACATCATCGTGATGGGCGAGCCGCATGCGCTGCGCGGCCACGTGCAGAGCATCGTCGCCGCGATCGAGGATCGCGACCGCACGCAGGGCGCGAACCTGCTGCCGAACGTGAACCCGGCGTTCAGCTGGGTGCGGCTCGCACAGCGCGTGCCGGTGCGCGTCGTACTCGACGAAGTGCCCGACGATTTCCGGATGATCGCCGGCCGTACCGCGACCGTGTCGATGCGCGACGCCGACACGCGCCGAAACGACAACACAAAACCGGCTGCCGGTGCCGGCTCGGCCACGGCACCGGTCACCGCGGCGTCCGGGGCGTCCGGGGCGTCCGGGGCCGCCGCCAGCGCGGCGGGAGCATCGCAATGAACCGGCACGGTCTGCGCGTCGCGGCCGCACTCGCGCCGCTTACGCTCGCACTCGGCGCATGCAAATCCGTCGGCCCCGATTACACGCTGCCGCAGCAGGCGTACGTGAATGCGCCGCTCGCGAACCATGCGCTCGACGACGCGAACGGAACGCTCGTGTCGCGCGACGCGGTGCCCGGCAACTGGTGGCAGCTGTACGACGACCCCGTGCTCGACGCACTGGTGCGCGATGCGCTGAAGTCGAACACCGACCTGCGCGTCGCCGCGGCCAACCTCGCGCGGTCGCGCGCGGCGCTGGAAGTCGCGAGCCAGCAGGGCGGGTTCTCGGGCGGCGCCGAAGCCGCGGTGCAGCGCGCGCAGGAATCGGCCGAGCAATACCTGCTCGAGAACAAGCTGCCGGTTGTCAACGAAGGCGCGGTCGGCATCAACGTGTCGTACGAGCTCGACCTGTTCGGCAAGCTGCGGCGCGGCGTCGAAGCCGCACGCGCGGACAGCGAGGCCGTCAAGGCGGCCGGCGACCTGGCGCGCATCACCGTCGTCGCCGACGTCGTGCGCGCGTACGTCGAATCGTGCTCGGCCGGCGACGAGCTGGCGATCGCGAGGCAGTCGCTCGCGCTGCAGAAGCAGCGCGTCGCGCTGTCGCAGCGGCTGCGCGATGCCGGGCGCGGCAACCAAACCGACGTGACGCGCGGCGTGACGCAGGTGCGCACGCTCGCGGCCGACATCCCGCGCTTCGAAGGGCGCCGCAAGGTCGCGCAATACCAGCTCGCCGCACTGCTCGCGCGCGCGCCGGCCGACCTGCCGAAGGCCGTCGTCGAATGCGAACGGCTGCCGAAGCTGCGTCAGCCGATTCCGATCGGCGACGGTGCCGCGCTGCTGCGCCGCCGCCCCGACGTACGCGAAGCCGAGCGGCAGCTCGCCGCCGCGACCGCGCGGATCGGCGTCGCGACCGCGGCGCTGTATCCGTCGATCAGCATCGGTGCGTCGGCCGGCTCGGTCGGCGTCGCCGCCGACCTGTTCTCGTCCACCACGAATCGCTGGTCGTTCGGCCCGCTGATCAGCTGGTCGTTCCCCGTCAACGGCCAGCGCGCCCGCGTGCGCGAAGCCGAGGCGTCGACGGGCGGCGCGCTCGCGCATTTCGACGGCGTCGTGCTGAACGCGCTGCGCGAAACACAGTCGAGCCTCGCAACCTATGCGGCCGACGTGCAACGCACGGACGCCTTGCGCACCGCGTACGAATCGGCCCGCAATTCCGCCGACGAAACCCATCGTCTCTATGCGGCCGGCCGCGAGTCGTTCCTCTCCGATCTCGACGCGACGCGCACGCTGACGAGCGTGAAGGCGCAGGTTGCGGCGGCCGAAGGCCAGGTCGCGGCCGATCAGGTGCGGCTCTTCCTCGCGCTGGGCGGCGGGTGGGACGGCGACGGTACGGCGGCCGCGCGCGGCAGCGCCGCCGCCGCCGCGCGAGCCGCCGCAACGATCAAGGACGGCGAGTCGCCACGGTAGCGTCATCGCCTTCAATACATCACACCGGTGCGGCAAAACGCACAGCGGTGGCGGGTTTTACTGATTCGCGCCATAGCATCCGGATGGCGACGCGTCCCTGCGTTGACGGTAGACTGGGCGATGCATTTCCATTCATCCGCGGCTGCCGATCCGGCAGCCGCCTTCATTCGGAGAGTCATCATGCGAACCAGTGCCCGCAACCATTTCGCCGGCCAGGTCGGCGCCGTCAAGCCCGGTGCCGTCAACGACGAAATCACGCTGCACACGCAGGACGGCCTCGACATCGTCGCCGTGATCACCCACGGCAGCGCGGCTTCGCTGGGCCTCGCGGCGGGCACGAAGGCGTTCGCGCTCGTCAAGGCATCGTCGGTCATCGTGATGGTCGACGTCGACAGCAGCAAGGTATCGGCGCGTAACTGCGTCGCGGGCACCGTCGCGACGGTCACGAAGGGCGCGGTCAATTCGGAAGTCGTGATCAAGGCCGCGGGTGGCGCCGAAATCGTCGCGATCGTCACCAATGACAGCGTCGATCGCCTCGGCCTCGCGAGCGGCTCGGCCGCATCCGCGATCTTCAAGGCATCGAGCGTGATCGTCGGCGTCGAGTGAGCGCGTGACGGTCGCGACGGAGAACCGCCCAGTGCCGCGCGTTCGCGCGGCCCGGCTGCCATCCGGCGGCATGCGATGACAGCCGCGCTCGATCCCGCGCGGGAAAGCGCGCTGCACGCGCTCCGATCGGCGGCCGCGCATGCCGACACGCCCGACGCACGGCTGTTCGGCGTGCTCATCGCGGCTCGCGCGTGCCGTAACGAACTCTCGCTGCTGGGGCTGTCCCCCGACCAGTTCGCCGGCTTGCTCGCCCGGCAGTTTCCGCATCTGGCGCCCGTCGCTGCACTGATGCCAATGGTCACGTTGGCAGTGTTACCAGCCAACCATTCTGCGTTCGTCGCGACGCTGCGCTCGCGGCTGATGGACGACGCGAATCCCGACGTCGCCCGCGACGATGCCGACTGCCTCGCGTCGATCATCGCGCATGCGTGCCTGCGCCCCGACCATCTCTGGCGCGATCTCGGGCTCGACGGGCGCGATGCGGTATCCGCGATGCTCGATCGTTATTTCCCCGCGCTGGCCGCGCGCAACGTCACCCACCTGCGCTGGAAGAAATTCCTCGCACTGGAAGTGGCGGCCTCGCTCGGCGCGCCGCCGGGCCCCGCACCGGGGTGCCCGGGCTGCGAAGATTTCGGTTTCTGCTTTCCTCACGCGCGATAGCCATCGCGTCGACCAGCCTGTCCACTTGCGTCATCGACGTCATGGACCAGTGCGCGACACGCATCCCATAAACGGTCACCTGGCGGCGCATGTTGTCCGCCGTCCATGACCGCGGTCAATGTCGATGCCGGTGATGAATGTCCGGAAAGTGCGCGTGACTGTGCGTGATCGGCAAATGCACGTGCGAATGCGAGTGCGGCTCGTTGCCGTCGTACGCAAAATCGTGCGTGTGCTGGTGATGTTCGTCGTGCCGGTGCCGGTGCGCATGCTCGAGCCGCTCGTGCTCGTGCATGTGCTCATGCCGCTCGCGCACGTGCAGCCAGATACCGAATGCCATCAATGCGGCGGCGACCCAGAACGTTGCCGGCGGCAGCGCAGGCCAGATCAGCAGCGACAGCACGACGCCGAACAGCGGCGCGATCGAGAAATACGCACCGGTCCGCGCGCTGCCGAGATGGCGCAGCGCGACGACGAACAACACCAGGCTGATCCCGTAGCCGCCGAGCCCCGTCAGCATCGCAGCAGCCGTGACCGGTACGGCAGGCAGCGGCGCGCCGGTCGCCAGCGCAATGCCGATGTTCACGGGCCCCGCGATCAGCCCCTTGACGCACGCGATGACCATCGCGTCGTTCGCGGCGACCTTGCGGGTCAGGTTGTTGTCGATCGCCCAGCACAGGCAGGCGCCGACGATCAGCAACGCACCGACCGGCACGCCGGCCCGACCCGGCACCCACGACAGCAGCGTGCCGCCGGCGACGATCGCGACCATGCCGAGAAACACCTGCGTATCCACGTTCTCGCGAAACACGACCCATGCGATGACGGCCGTCAGTACGCCTTCGAGATTGAGCAGCAGCGCACTGGTCGCCGCCGGCGTGCTCGACAGCCCGAGCATCAGCAACGCCGGGCCGGCCACACCGCCCGCCACGATCGCACCGGCCAGCCACGGCAGGTCGGCGCGCTGCAGCGGCGCGGCATCCGCGGCCGGTGCGCGGCGGTTGTGCAGCCTGCGCAGCAGGATCCCGATGCCGAGCCCGACCCCGCTGCCAAGATAGAACAGGCCGGCGACCATGAACGGCGACATCGCGCCGATCAGCGCCTTGGCGAGCGGTGTTGCCGCGCCGAACAGCGCGGCGGCCGTGAGCGCGACCAGAATCGCGGAATGTCTCGGGTTCATGATCCGGTTTGAATGGACGTTGAAAATCGGTGGACGCGACTCCGGATCGCTTGGGCGCGGGTTTCCCGCACCTTTCGAAATGCAAGCTGCGTCGTGCAATCAGGAGCCTGTCGGGATTATCGCGCGTCGCCCTGTCGCGATGCGCCCGACCAGATCGCTCACGTCCCGGCCGGCGATTCCGATATTGCTATTTCAGGAAACCGAATTATCAAGCGACGACGCCGATAAATTAAGGTATGCAAATCGTTTTCCTGGAAATGGAAAAGCATGCAGTCCCGATTGACGAGCGTGCCTCGTCCGGTTGCATTGCCTGGTTGACGCGGGATAGGTAGGTGCTGGCCGGCAAGCGCCGGGGGAGGCAGTCCTGACCTGCCTCCGTCGAGGCAGGTCAGTCCGTCGTGTCATGCGCCGCGTGCGACATGCATGCGGGTACGCGCCGTGCGGCGGACGGCGGTGGCGTTACTCGTTGCCGGCCACTTGCTGCTCGACCTGCGGCGTGGCGTCGGTCTGAACTTCTGCTGCATCCGCCGCCTGCGGTGCGGCCGCGGCCTCGGCCTGCTGCTCGGCCTTCGGCGGCTGCTGTGCGCCCTTGGCCGCTTGCGCGGCGCCCTTGCCGGGACGGCGCGACTTCAGCCGGCGCGCCCGTGCCGCGTCGTCATGCGTGACGCGCCCTGCTTCGTTACCCTGCAGGTCGACGCGCACCGCGTCTTCGACGAGGCACGACCAGTAACGGTTGCCGCGGCACCACGCCGACATGGCTTCGCGCAGTTCGGCCTCGGTGAGGCCGACGGCCTGTGCCTCGCGCGCCAGGTCGTCCCAGATGCCGACCTTGAGCGGCACTTTGGGGGCCGGATTCTTCGGGAACGCGCTCGGAAACTTCCGCTGCAGTTTGCCGATCGCGACGATGACCGGATCGACCGGTGCCGACGGCTTGGCCGAAGCGGGCTTCGCGCGATGCGGTGCCTTCGCACCGGCCCCGGCCTTGGCGCCAGCGCCCGGTTTGGCACCGCGAGACGGCCGGTCGCCTGACTTCGGCTTTGCGCCGGTGTCCGCCGGTGCTGCCGGCCGCTTCGCGTTGCGCTCCTGCTTGGCCTTCGCTGCGAGCTGCGCCCGCAATTCGGCAAGTTGTTCAAAACCCATAAATTCAATCCACCAGGAATATAAGGTGTGGTTCGTGCGGCCATGCCGCGCGGCTCGAAAGCTCGCCGCCGTGCGGGCGGCCCGTCTGCCGCCGATGCGGGACACTATGGGGCCGCATCGCGCACGCCACGCTGTTTTCAGGCACCCGGCCACGATGCCGGACAAGGCAGGGGTGGAAGTATACCGGTACGCGCGGTGGCCGGTTGACTCGCCGGTCTGCATTTGCCCGCCCCCGGAGGCCGGAAAGGCGTCCGCGCGGTCATGTTGCGCATTATATGGATACGCTCCCGGATGTCACGCCATTCGAGGACGTCGCGGAAATCGGGCCGAAGCCCGGCCCGGCTTCGGCAGCGGCCCGCCTCTCCCGTGCGGCATTCCGCGTGACGCGCGTCCTGTCAACGTCACGCGACAGGCCGTCCGACAGCCCGCGGCCGCACCGGACGCCCCCTCGATTCGTTGCGTTCGCATCGATCTCGTCGTGTACGAAGATGCCGGAAAATGCGTAGTATGGCCGGATCGACGTCGTCGGCAGCGCATCTCGGTCCGTTTCGCTGCACGCCCGATCAACCGGCGATGTTCTCCTTTGCCTGCGAAAAGAACCGGTTGTACGAAACGGAGCGGATACATGGTTCCCCGACACGACATCGCGCACGACGGCATCACGCGCGAGGAAATCCACCATCGGCACATCGACATGCGCGGCTATCGGCGCAGCGACGGCCTGTTCGAAGTGACGGCCTGCCTCGCGGACCGCAAGACCAGCGATTTCACGCCACCGGGCGGTACGCGAACGGTCGCGGCGCTGTCGCCGATCCACGACCTCGGCGTGACGCTCGTCTTCGACGCCGACATGGTCGTTCGCGCGGTATCCACGTTCATTCGCTCGCATCCCTATGCGCAGTGTCCGGGCGGCGGCGACTCGCTGCAGGCGCTCGTCGGCCTGAGCATCGGCGCCGGCTGGAACAGCGAGGTTCGCAAGCGCCTGCCGTCCTGCGACACGTGCACGCACTTGAAGGAATTGCTCGGCCCGATCGCCACCACCGCCTATCAGACGATGGTCGGCATGCGGCGCTCGTCGCTGGACTACCGCGACAGCGAAGGAAAGCCGCTCAAGATCGACAGCTGCCACGCGTACAGCGCCTCGCGCGATCTCGTGAAACGTCTTTGGCCCGAATACCATCGGCCTTCGTCAACGGCAAAAGACGGCTAGGGTTTCGGTATTCGACCGGTTGTACGTCCGCACGACCCGCGCCGCAAATCGCCACAACCACAACGCCGTCAAAAGACGCCCAGTGCGAGTCCCGCGGCAAGACCCGCACCCAGTTCCGCGCAGCGTGCGAGATCGTCGCCGTCGATCGTCTTCGCCGCGAGGATGCGCTCCGTTGTCTGCGCGTGGGTACAGACGATCAGCCCGGGCGCCACGTTCTTCAGCCGCCATCCGGTCGCGATCCGGTCGATCTGGCGCAACGCGTTCTGTCCGTCGCTTCCCGCGCAGATCATTGCCGCATACGGACGGCCGTTAACGCGATCGAGCGCCGCGTAGTAGCAGCGGTCGAAGAAGTCCTTCATCAGCCCGGACATCGCCGCGAGATTCTCCGGCGTCGCGAACAGGTATGCGTCGGCGGCCAGCACGTCATCCGCGCTCGTCGCATCCGCGCGCTGCAGCCTGACGTCGATGCCGGGTTGCTCGCGCGCCGCGCCGGCAGCCGCTTCGGCCATCTGTTGCGTGCCCCCGGTCATCGTGTGATAGACGATCAACAGCGTCTTCATGGGTAGTTGCTCGCGTTCGGCTTCAGGTGCGCCGGCTTCGCTGTGCGCAGGGCATCCCGACGCACGGTCAGTCCGGTGTGGCGCGCACGGCATCGCCGTCATCCGGCCGCGCGTAGTACGCGAGAAACATGTCGGCCGCGGACTCCGCGACTTTCCGTTGCTCCTGCGCCGTGAGCGGCGGCTGACCCATCGTGATCTGCGGCCAGAACGCAAATGCCTTCACGACGCCATGCAACTGGTGCGCGGCGAATACCGGATCGGTGACCGACAGGCGGCCGGCCGCCGCGGCCGCACGCACCCAGACCGTCACGTCTTCCTCGCGCTCGCCGAGACGCTCGACCATGTCGCGCGCGCGATCCGGCGAATGGATCGCCGCGCCGATCGCCACGCGCGCGAGCGCGAGAAACGCTTCATCGTTCAGCAAGCGCAACTTGCGGTCCAGCAACGCGAGCAGTTGCTCGCGCAGCGGCACGTCGGCGCGATAGGTCGGCGAGCCGCCGGTCTGCGTCGCTTCCCACAGCTTGTGCAGGATCGCCGCGAACAGCGTTTCCTTGCCCGGGAAGTGGTTGTAGACCGTGCGCTTCGAGACGTCCGCGCGCGCAGCGATACGATCCATGCTGGTCGCGTCGTAGCCTGCCGCGAGAAATTCCTCGATCGCCGCATCGACGATGGCCGCGCGCTTTCGATCGGTCAGGCGCAAGGGGGGAGTGCTGGTTTCCATACGAAAATTTTACACCGGGCAGTTTACTTATCCAAAAAATAAACTACACTGTTTAGTGTACTTTATTCTCCGGACGCCCCGACATGGCATCGCCTCTCGTTCTGATTCACCGTATTCTGGGTTTCGCCGCCGCCCGGCGCGGCCGCGCGCTGTCCGGCGGGTCACCGCAGCACAACGGCGAGCGTTTCACCAATGTCGCGCCGCGTCCTGTCGAAGGATTCAGCAAGACACTCGGGATCGCGTGGAACATGCTGGTCAACAAGCCGCGCAACACCGTACCCACCGGCCCCGTGCCCGTCGATACGCTGACTCGCGCGACGCTCGATGCCGCCCCCGATCGCAGCCTGTACCGGCTCGGCCATTCGACGCTGCTGCTCAAGCTGCGCGGCGAATTCTGGCTGACCGATCCCGTATTCGCCGAGCGTGCGTCGCCGTTCCGACGCATCGGCCCCAAGCGCTTTCATGCCCCGCCGATCGCGCTTGACGATCTCCCGCCGCTGCGCGGTGTGATCCTCTCGCATGATCACTACGATCACCTCGACCGCGATACGGTGCTGGCGCTTGCCGCAACCACCGATGTGTTCGTGACCACGCTGGGCGTCGGCGACCGCCTGATCGAATGGGGCATCGACGCAAGGAAAGTTCGTCAGCTCGACTGGTGGCAGAGTGTCGACGTGGCCGGCCTGACGCTGACGGCGACACCCGCGCAGCACTTTTCCGGGCGCAGCCTGTTCGACGGCAACAGCACGCTGTGGGCGTCGTGGGTCATCGTCGACGACGACCTGCGCATGTTCTTCAGCGGCGACACCGGCTACTTCGACGGGTTCCGGACGATCGGCGAGCGCCTCGGACCGTTCGACGTGACGCTGATCGAAACAGGCGCCTATGATGCGCAATGGCCGTACGTGCACATGCAGCCGGAAGAAACCGTGCAGGCGCATATCGATTTGCGCGGACGCTGGCTGGTCCCGATCCATAACGGCACGTTCGATCTTGCAATGCATCGCTGGCAGGAACCGTTCGAGCGGGTCACGGCGCTGGCGCTCGTGCGTGGCATCGAGTTGTCGACGCCCAGGATCGGTGAGCGCCTCGATCTCGACGCACCGCATCGCGGCGAGCGGTGGTGGCGCACGGTCGACGAGCATGCGACGGCGCCGGCAACGAAATCGCGCCGCTGGCAACTTTGCGCGTCGCAGGCGACGAAGTAGCCGCTCCACCGATCGTTGCGCTTTCCGGCAATGCGGCCATGCCGCGATTCCGGATGGCGCATGCGTTGCCGGAGCATCTGCATATCGGCGGCCTGCCCGCCCCCGATTACCTGAATAGAGAAGTCATGCATCCGGCACCCGTCCAATATACCCCCGGCCAACGAGACGACGACGTCGCCGTCGCTGCATTCGACGGCGCAGATCAACGACCAGCCGGCCGCAGCCCCATGTGCGCTCTGCGGCAAACGCTAGCGGCACGTGTCGCGAAGTGGACCGAAGGCGCCGACCACGTCACCACGCCCATTCCGAACCTGAGCTTCCACCGCCGGGAAGCGCCGACTCAGCCGATGGACTGCATGGTCGAGCCGAGCTTCGGTCTTGTCGTTCAGGGCACGAAGCGGGTCATTCAGAGCGGCGACGCCTACATCTACGACGCCAACCGCTTTCTGATCACGTCGCTCGATTTGCCTGGTTCGACCCAGGTCATCGAGGCCAGCCACGAGAAGCCGTTTCTCGGGATCGGTCTCAAGCTCGATTTCCGTGTCCTGACGGAATTGATGATGCAGGTCGCACCAGATCGCGACGAAGCCCCCGTGGGCCGCGGCCTCGTCGTCGGCGACATGACCGAATCGCTGTACGATGCACTGAACCGTTTGCTGGCGTTACTGGACGACCCGAACGCCATTCCCGTTCTCGCCCCGTATGTCGAGCGGGAAATCTACTATCGCCTGCTGACGAGCGACCAGGGCGTTCGTCTGCGTCAGATCGCGTCTGCCGGCAGCCAGGGCAATCGCGTGTCACGTGCGATCCGGTGGTTGCGTGCCCACTATGACGAGTCGCTACGAGTCGACGATCTCGCAGCGCAAGTCCAGATGAGCAGTTCGACGTTCCATCACCACTTCCGCCAGCTCACGGGCATGAGTCCGCTGCAGTACCAGAAATGGATTCGGCTCAACGAGGCACGTCGGCTGATGCTGTCCGAGCGTCTCGACGCCGCATCGGCATCGTTCAGGGTCGGGTATGCGAGCCCGACCCAGTTCAATCGGGAATACAGCCGGTTGTTCGGCAATTCACCACGGCGAGATATCGATAACCTGCGGGGCGGGATGGATGTCGTTCTGTCGATCGCAGCAAGTTATTGATCACGGGCAATGATGGGGAGAGATGCGGGTGCTCCGTTTTGGCCGAATCCGCAGAACACCAGTATCGGCTTCACCCGTATTTGATCGAGCCGGTTGAATCGGGGGAGCGCGACAGAATGCGCACGTCGTGCCCACTCAGGATTAAATTGCTCAACATCTGTCCGCGGAACTCCCTTGGCTGTCTTGCGCGTGACAACGATCACGCCCGCGGGAGCGCGCATCCTGCACCCATAGCCGGACCCGTGGCGGACTCGCGGTCACTCACCCCTTCCTGAAGGTACCTGGGCTTCCCCTCCCAACAACCGCGGTGCCTGTTTCAGCATTCTGGTCCTTGGGCGCATATGCCCATCTATCGACTTCTCTCGAGGCGCCACGCATCACCAAATCGTGCGACTGACATGACGCGTTGTCACGTGACAACTCGCGTTGAATATCAGCACTGCGCGTCGGGCCAGAGTGTCGACATGATCTCAAGCTGACCACGACTAGCAACGAATCCGCCGCCCGCAGGCCTGGGTCACTCAAAAGCATTTCATTAACCACAAATTACGTATCAAAAGATACATTTTGTGTCAATCATCTGCGTATCGATGGCAACGGCAGACGGAAATGCCATACGCCCCCATTTCCACGAGCCATTTCGCTCATTTTGCGTGAAACAACATGAAGAATGTGGCGCAAGCCATTGCCAGAAAAGGATTTCCAAGAATACCCCGTTTCTCGAAAATGTTTCACGACACGATCCGCCTGCGTTGTCACGCGCCGTTTGGCTCGTGAATTCTCACCTATTCAGCCGGTTTCTCGGTGTCGCGGTCGCAGATGCGCGCCGGGATGCATTGACGGCAACACCGGCGTTCGACGAGACCACACCCCTCCCCTTCCGACTGGCGGACGAAACGAAACCACGTAGAGCCCCCAAATAAATGGGGACACATCAATGACATTCGATACACCTGCAACGGATCCATTATTCCAGGCAGTCCCAAGGACTCATGCAAGGGCAAGTGCACGCTCGAGCAGGGAGTCAGCAGCGGTTCGTTCAGAGCGATAAGCCGCTCTCCATAACTCGCCATCCTCAGGCGCTTGCTCACGGTGATACCCGAGCGGCTTCTCTCGATCAATCCATCAAGCGGCCAAGTCAGGAGTTTTGGTTGTCACGTGACAACTCACCAGCGTACCGTGCAGCGAGCCACATCGAGAGGTTAACCACCGCCTGTGAAAATCCGCCTTGGTAGACAACGCCTAAGTATCCCGATGCTGTTCGCTTCACTGCTCCAGGAAGATGCCGCGAAGGCACTCCAGGCGCATCTCAACAACTCGTTTGTCACGTGACAACTCGCCTCATCAGATAATCGAGCAAGGTCAAGAGCCGAATATCGGATACAGAAATGGAATAGTCGAGGGTCGACACCAGGGCCTGGTCAGAAACCTCCTGGCGATGTACCGCGATGCCCGGGACCGATTTCCAGCGACTTGTCACGTGACAACTGGATGCTTCTTCGATGTCCAAGATCCTAACCAATCGAAATCGCTACGAGTAAAGCGAGAGATGGAGATCTGTCGCGGCAGCCGGTTTTCACGCTGCGTCTTATCGTCGACATGAAGCCGAGCAAATCTTTTCCTGGCTCTAGTGGTCGCATCGGTGACGCGATCGAAAGTTATATTTTTACTAGAACATTTTTGTTGATAATAAATAGACCATTTGGCCTACTTGTCACGTGACAACCACATAGACCGTCAAGATATGCATTGCATCGAATGCTTTTCTGGACATTTTGCCAATAACTACATATATTATGCAAAACTCCTTGGAGGAATTTAATGGCTTTCAAGATCGCCGTCAGTAATCAAAAAGGTGGGACTGGGAAGACAACCATCTCCGTCAACATCGCGGCCGCGTTCGAGGCCGGCGGCAACAAAGTCGCGTTGATCGATGCCGACCCTCAAGGCACATCTGTCCGCTGGGTCACGAGTGGCGAGAACACCCTGCCGATGACGGTCCTTTCGCTGGCGCCCGCCGGCCGCGGCATTGGTGGCGAGATCAAGAAGCAGGATGCGAACTTCGACGTGATCGTCGTCGACTGTCCCGGCAACCTCGAAGATCCGCGCATCGCATCCGTCCTTGAAGTCGCCGACTTTTGCCTGGTGCCGCTGTCGCCGTCGCCGGCCGACCTGTACAGCACCGTCGCGATGATCCGTATGATCGAATCGATGCGCGCCGTTCGAAACCCTAATCTTTCTTCCGCATTAATGCTGAATAGCGTCAATGGAAAAACTAAAATGCGTGAAGAAATTTTAAAAATTCTAAGGGCTGAAGAAATAGGGGAGCATCTGCTCGACAGCCAGATCGCGCAACGCGAGGTCTATCGTCAGACATTCGCGCTCGGCACCACGATCCACCACCACAATCGATACCTGAAGGGCCTGAAAGAGGCCCGCGCGGAAATCGAAAAGCTGGTCACGGAAATGGCCCAATACATCGCGTCGACGCGCGCTACCGGAGCTGCCCATGGCTAAGGACACTTCGAAAGACAAGAAACCCACCGGCAACCTGCACCTCGCTGCCGGCCTGTTGCGCGGACTCGCGCAGGAAAATGCGGCCCTCGAAACGCGGCTGCCCGAACCCGCGGCCGTTGCAAATGTTGCCGCCGAGGCGACGCCTGCTGGCACGCCCCCCGCAGTCACGCCCGCCGGGACGCCAGATCTTGGCGCACCTCAGAAGGTGCTGGTCAAGGACTGCATCCCGAATCCGTTCAACCCGCGCGTGTTCTACTCGGAGTCGAGCCTGCACGAACTCGCGCTGACGTTGAAACGGGAAGGGCAGATCGAGCCGATCAAGGTCACGCGGCTTCCCGAGTTTCCCGGTAAGCTCGTCGTGATCGACGGGCAACGCCGGCTGCGGGCGACGAGCATCAACGGCGACGAGACCATCAACGCCACGTTCCGCACGGACCACACGCCCGAGCAGCTCTATACGATCGCGTATCGCGCGAACCACGACCACGAACGCCAGACGATCTTCGACGACGCGGTTGCGTGGAAGCGCCTCCTCGACGAAAAGGTCTTTTCCGACCAGAACACGCTGGCGGAAAAGATCGGCAAGGACAAGGCATCGATCAGCAAGACGCTGTCGCTCAACGCACTGCCCAACACGCTGCTGGAGCGGATGGCCGGCGCGAACGACGTGGTCGGCCTGCAGGCGGCGTACTTTCTGAAGCTGATTTTCGAACGCCTGGGCGAACCGACGGCCGACCGGCTGCTGACGGCCGTGATCGACCGGAAAAAATCGGTCCGCGATCTCGAGAATTTCCTGCGTGCGCAGAGCGACGGCAACAAGAAAACGGGCCGCACGCGCTACAGCGTCCGTCACGACTTCGCGCTCGAATCGCGCGCGATCGGCCAGTTGAAGACCTACCCGGACGGCCGTCTCGATCTGCAGCTCAAGGGCGTCGACGCGTCCCATCAGGAGGCGCTTGCCGACCAGCTCAAGATCGTCATCGATGCTTACGTCGCCGAGCTGGCGACGGCCGCGCAAAAGTAACTAACGCGCCCAAAGCAGAAGGCCTCGCATCCGCGTTGCACCGCGAAGCCGGACGACCGCAAAGTCCGGCGCGCGATGCAGCTCGGCTGCGAGGCCTGGATCAGTTGCCTGCGAGACTGCTTTTGAGCAGGAATTCCAGCAGGTCGTCCGAGGTCGGTTCGCCCCAGGTATCCAGTGCCAGCCATCGGAAGAAGCTGGTCTGCGCGAGCTTGCTCGCCTTCTTCTTCGGCGACAGCGTCAGGTCCTTCGAGCCCACTACCGTCTCGTTGTAGCGTTCGAGCAGCTTGGTCTGGTCATCGATCTCCAGTTCGCGGAAATACGCGCCGGCTTCCTCGACCTTCGCCGCCAGATACTTGTCGCGAATCTGCTCCTGCTTGCTCTGCGCGGATTCCTTCGCCGGTGCGACCGCCTCGGTTCCCTGCCCGTCTGCCAGCGTATAGCCGTGCGTCAGCGCCTTGCGGAAATACGCGGCCACGTTGTCGACCGGCGCCGCATTCTTCTTCGTTGTCCGATTGAGCGTATAGGCGATCGCCGCCTTGATGCGCTGCACGCCGTATTGCGTGATCAGCCGGCGCGCTTCCGAACGCGGAATGCCGAACTTGGCGACTTCCTCGACCAGCGCTTCGTTCTTGACGTCGCCGTCTTCCACCGTATCGGCGCTCTGCTTGCGCGTCACCTTGAACTGCACGGCTTCCACGCTGCGGCCGGACTTGTGTTCGATCAGCTCGAGCGTGTGATCCGATACTTCGTTCACCTCCTGAATGCACGGCACCAGGACCTTGCTCTTGAACAGCTTGTATTCCTTGTACGACTGCGACGCCTTGTCCTGGCCGAGAATGAGGTCGCGGAATTTCGGCAGCGGGATCTTTGCGGTGATGCCGATCCCTTCGTAGCGCACCGTGTTTTCCCACAGGGCGAGCGAGTGCGACCGCCGGAATTCGCGAGCGATCCGCATATCGATCAGCGCGTAGATTTCGGGGTTCAGCAGTTCGCTGCGAATCTGGTCCGAGAAACTGTACTTCAGCACCGATTGCTCGAGCTCCGCGCCGGCGAGCAGGCCCGACGCTTTCCAGACCGTCGAACGGTCCGCGGCCAGGTAGTCCCAGTTGACGACGGTACTGATCAGCGAGTTGACCGTGTCCTTCACGTACTTCGTGTTGTTGCTGTTCAGCCCGCTCTCGTGCGAAAGCGACGCGATCGAGATCGAGAAGCTGGTCCGGCCAGGCTCGAACGCCTCCTGCCGAAGTGCGTTCTTGATCAGCGAGCTGAACATCTTGCGCTGCTGCAGCCCGATCTTTCCGGACTTGGGCGCGATATGGATCGCCTGGACCGCCTTGCGCAGCAAGTCGGGAGGCTCGGGTGTCTGAAACAGTGAAACCTGTTTGTCTGAGCCTTTGCTTGCGGGCTTGCGCGGCATCGTGATGTCCGGATAAGGTGACCTTGTTGATAGCAGACTTTATACCTTTTCTCGTCCGGGAGCAACGTCATTGCTCCAGTATCACTTTCACTATCACGTCTAACTATCAGATAAAAAAGGGGAAATTTCGATTATTTGGTTTGCAAGGAGCCCCATATCCATCTACCTTTGGAAAAAAATGCTTCCCAAAAGCCGCTACCTTTCGTGTCCGGACACCGAAACCCGGCACGAGATTTGCCCCCACGAAGGTAACCATCCATGGGAGACAATCGACCGCAATCGAGATCGTCGGCGGAATTCGTGGTGCCCTGCAGCACAGCACGTTTTTCCTCCCATAACTTGCTACCTTCATCGATTCCCACAGGAGGGTACCTTTCAGCGTCATCGATTTCATTGTTTTCGATCCCGCCCGCGGAAATCGCTCCCATAAATGGCAACCTGCCATTTCCCCCATAGCAGGTAACCTTTATGCTCCAACGATCCAGTCCATGGGAAAGGTTTCCGGAACACCACGGTGAATTTCAGCCAATCGACCCGAGCAGGTTCCCATAAAAAGGTACCTTCGAGATACCCCATAACTGGCTACCCAAAGAAAATCGCTGTGTCTTGAGGGACTCATGGATCGAGAAAAACGCCCCATAAAAGGCTACCCTCAAGCATCCCCATAGACGACTACCCAGCGCGATTTACGACCGATTTCCCATAACCGGGTACGCTCGCCCCATATCCACAACCCCCAATCCCCACAACTCGGTACCCCATTCCCCAAATCCACAGACCTGAAACCCCAGACCCTTCCACCTGTGCTCCCATAAATGGGTACCGAACACCGCTCAAACCCATGAGGCACAAGGCTGTGAGCCGTCTAAAAGTAGTTAAAGAAGTAAACGTGGTTTACAAAGATGTAAACACACGTGTGCTCCCACAGAAAGACGAACCCCATAAACCGCTACCTACGGTAGCCGTCTGTGGTACGGAAAACGCGCGGAACGACTGATCCAGCAGTGCAGAACCTGAGATTGGGATCCTGTCCTGCGAGGGTTTCAGGCCCGACAAGGCTTTCCGGAGAGGTGAGTGCCTACTCACAAACGCCGAAACGTAGAAACCTATGGGAGGAAACCACGAGGAAATCCCCCGATTCGGCGTACAGGTTCCCGTTTATGGGATCGACGAATCCACTTCCTGATTACCCGCGCACTTGCGTTTGGCCGACAGAGCAGGTCCGTGGCCACCGCGGTGGCCGTCTTCGGAATCGCCGGCAGCAGTTCGAAATCATCGTGGATTGCGGGCGAGTGGATTTTTGTCCTCGTGATCCCGCGTCCGTGGACAACTTTTTACCGGTCGCCAGCCGGCATGTTTCGAACAAATTCAGCCTGTGGACTGTGCGCAGAGGCAATCGTCCCGGACTGCGTGTCCACGCGGCGGCCTCCCGATTTTCTACCTTTGGACCAACCGAGCCGTCGCACTGTGGCTCTGGCAAGCCGCCAAAAGCCGCACGACCGACCGCGAGCGATCGTCATGGCGAACACCTTCCGCACAGGTCGCCGGCTCCAGGACCGATCCGAAGATCGTTCCGAGCCGACGTGAAGATCCGGTCTATGACGAAGCTCACCGTCGCCAAATCGCGAGTGGCTCCCGGAAAGGCTCACCTTTCGGTACCGCACTGGGTTCGGCAAACCGTGTCGATCGCGATACCGCTCAACGGGCGGGCCACCTGAGCGATCAAATAAAAAGTCTGTGGCAAAGCTCGAGGTGTGATGTACCCGTAAGCACAGTCACTTGCGCTTTCTCGACGCATGCGTGAAGTGACGCCGATCGACGTCTTCACCACACAGTGTTCGGCTTTTCGTCATACGTACCCGTCAATGACGACCTTCACCTCGACAGGTCACCCAAGCCACAGGTGACTGCCAACATCACGGCGCGGCGACTCGACGCGATCGTCCTGATCGCCGGAGGAACCGAATCGTGACCGTTTATGGGAGGAACCGTCGCTCGAGCCGCGTCGAATGGCAACGTGACGCACAGATCGACTGCTGCTGCGGGGATCATGGATGAGCATGTCGACATCACCACCTGTGAAACAGCGGCCTATCGTGCGTGCCCAATCCGTCGCCGTTCCCGAACCGGGCGATAAGCGTCGCGGTCTCTAGCACATGACGCCTGTGCGGAGCCCCATCTTCTCCCATACATGTATCCCGATTCCGTCATCACGTTCACGCCACATTTTTCGCGACACGGTTATGATGCACAGGTCCTGATCGCGACATGACAACCGATCAGGACAGGGGCGGTATCTCGATGGTTGTTCAATCCGTGATAGTCATCAAAAAAGAGAGTTCAGCGATGCAAATCCAGATCAGAAAACTCGCGCTGGCTGCTACCGCAGCCGCTTTCCTGTTCGGCTCGGCAGCTCCCGCGTTTGCACAGACCGACGCCGCCAGCGCGCCTGCCGCACAGGATGCGAAGGCAGCGAAGAGCGAAGCACGCAAGGCGGCCAGGGCCAAACGCAAGGCCGAGCGCAAGGCTGCTCGTGCGAAGAACACCGCCGAGCTGAAGAAACTCGAAGATGCCGGTTACAAGCCGGCGGCCAATGATCCGAACTATCCGCAGAACCTGCAGAACGCGGAGAAGAAAGCCGGCGCTGCAGCAAGCCAGTAAGCGTCGTCCGACGGCAAGGCGTGGTGTGAGCCGCGCCTTGCCGTGTGCATCACGATCACGCGGTGCACGCCTGAAATCACGTTCCGTGCATTTCCGTTTTTTGATTCGGAATCCTGCCTTTCTCGTTACGCACGACCGACTCCTCGACGCGGTCAGTGCCGTCCGTCTCGCGCGGTCGCGTTCCCCGTCGTTTTCAGCCAGTCCTTGAATGCACGCACGGCATCGTCGTTTGCCCGCGCGGATGCGACGTACGTGAAGTAGCGCCACGGCGGCAGCGCCGGTTCGCTGAACGGCTGCACGAGCCGCCCTTCGGCGATATCGTCGGCGACGAGCGCGATCGGCCCCATGGCGACGCCCAGCCCGTCGAGCGCGCCTTGCAGCGTCAGGTAGAAATGCTCGAGCGTGAGCGAGTGCCGCGGTGCAAGATTCGGATGCCCGGCCGCCGCGAGCCACTCGGGCCACATGCCGGGATAGGTGGCCGCGTGCAGCAGCGTGAAGCCCGCGAGATCGGCCGGCGTGTCCAGCGGCCGTCCCTCCAGCAGCTTCGGCGCACACACCGGCAGCCGAACTTCCGACAGGAATTCCTCGGCAACGTAACCGTCGATGGCTTGCGGGCCGCCGCGAACGATCAGGTCGACCTTGTCGCGCAATTTCTCGATCGGCTCGTTCGACGTCGACAACCGCACCTCGATGGCCGGATGGGCGACCTGGAACGATGACAGCTTCGGCACGAGCCAGCGTAGCGAAAACGTCGCGGGCGCGCTGACGCGCAGCACGCGCTGCTGCGCGTGACCGAAGTGCTGCGCGGTGGCGAGCGCGATCCGGTCGAACGATGCGCCGACCTCGGCGAGATACGCACGGCCGGCGTCGGTCAGCTCGACGCGCCGGTTGTGGCGTTCGAACAGCGGCCGCCCGAGCCACGCCTCCAGTTGCTGCACGTGCCGGCTGATCGCGCCGTGCGTCACGCACAGCTCGTCGGCGGCCAGCGTGAAACTGCCGAGCCGCGCGGCGGCTTCGAACGCGCGCAGCGAATTCAACGGGGGAAGTCGTCGGGCCATTGCTTCGTTTCGCGTGATTTTTACTCACACGAAGGTTCAGGTTTAATCGTTTGATCGGGCGATCCAGCTCCGCCAATATGGCACACAAACGGCCGGCACGGCCGAACGAGTGTCTGAATTTCTCACATGGAGTGCGGAGCATGCCGAACGTGGTGGTGGTAGGCGCCCAATGGGGCGACGAGGGCAAGGGGCGCGTCGTGGACTGGCTGGCGGCCCAGGCCGATCTCGTTGCGCGCTACAACGGCGGCCACAACGCGGGCCATACGCTGGTCGTCGGCGACAAGACGTACAAGCTCGCGCTGCTGCCGAGCGGCATCGTGCGCGGCAAGCGCGGCGTGATCGGCAACGGCGTCGCGCTCGATCCGGAAGCGCTGCTCGCGGAAATCGAGCGGATGGCCGGGCTCGGGCTGTCGGTGACGCCGGACAATCTGTCGATCGCCGAGAACGCGACGCTGGTGTTGCCGATTCACCGCGCAATCGACCAGGCGCAGGAGCGCCAGCGCCGCGAACCAATCGGCACCACGCTGCGCGGGATCGGGCCGGCCTACGAGGACAAGGTCGGGCGCCGTGGTCTGCGCGTCGGCGATCTCGCGGAGCCTGGCCGGCTTGCCGCCAAGCTCGACGTGCTCGTCGATCATCACAACGCGTGGTTCCGGGGCCTGGGGCTCGACGAATACGACCGCGACGCGATGCTGGCGACGCTGGTCCGCCTCGCGCCGAAGATCCTGCCGTTCGTGCGCCCCGTCTGGGCCGATCTGAACGACGCGACCGATCGCGGCGAGCGCATCCTGTTCGAGGGTTCGCAGGCCGTGATGCTGGATATCGACTGGGGCACGTACCCGTTCGTGACGTCGTCGGGCACCGTGGCGTCGGCCGCCGCGGCCGGCACCGGCCTGGGCGCGTCGAAGCTCGGCCATGTGCTGGGCGTGACCAAGGCGTATGCGACGCGTGTCGGCGGCGGCCCGTTCCTCACGGAGCTGAACGACGTCACCGGCGAAGCGCTGCGCGCGCGCGGGCAGGAATTCGGTGTCAATACCGGCCGGCCGCGACGCTGCGGCTGGCTCGATGCCGCACAACTGCGTCAGGCCGTCAGGATCTCGGGCATCGATTCGCTCGCAATCACGAAGCTCGACGTGCTCGACGGCTTCGAGTCCATCGCGCTGTGCGTCGGTTACGAACTCGACGGTGCGCGTGTCGACCATCTGCCTGTGAGTCTCGATACGCAGGCGCGCGCGAAGCCTGTATACGAAAGATTCGACGGCTGGCATGGCACCGTGAAGGGCGTGCGCGAGCGCGCGGCGCTGCCGCGCGCCGCTCAGGATTTCATCGCGCGCGTCGAAGCGGTCGCGGGCGCACCGGTGTCGATGATCACGACCGGTGCGGAGCGTGACGACACGATCGTGTTGCGCAATCCTTTCGACGTGGCGGCCGCTGCGTGACGCGCGAAACGGGGAGGGCGTAAATTGCGCCGCGGCATCGCGGCCGGCGGGGCGTTTTTGCCGGCCCGATGCCCAATGCCCGTTGATGCTCGGGTGCGTGCACGCGCGGCCCGGATGCCATGCGACAAGCGATTCCACGGCACGATTCGGCATCCGGATTACGCCGCGTACGGCGAACTGGACACGCCTGCAGCGCTGCTGTACTGTTCCGCACAATTCGCGCCAGACCGGCCTGTGCCGGAGCCGCCGGCACCCAGGCCGCACGGCGGCGCGACGTGATCTCAATCCCGGGGACAGGTCGATGGACACGTTACAGATGATGCGCATTTTCGTCCGGGTTGCGGAGGAGGGCAGTTTCACGAGCGCGGCCCATCGCCTGGACATCACGACGGCCTACGCATCGCGTTCGGTCGCACAACTCGAAACGCATCTGCGCACGCGCCTGCTCAACCGCAGCACGCGCCGCATTGCGCTGACCGACGCCGGGCAGCGCTATCTCGACCGCTGCCAGCGGATCCTCGGCTATATCGACGAAGCGGAAGCCGAGGCGGCCGACGCACAGGCGAAACCGTCGGGGCGGCTGCACGTTCACGCGACGACGAGTTTCGGCCAGTCCTACGTGGTGCCCGCGGTCGTGCGCTACCGTGAGCGTTATCCGTCGGTCGCGGTCGAGCTGACGCTGTCGCAGCACGTGCCCGACATCATCGACGAAGGCTACGACGTATCGCTGCAGTTGAGCACGACCGAGCTGCCCGATTCCGGGCTCGTGTCGCAGCGGCTCGGCGACGTGGGCAGCGTGCTGTGCGCGTCACCCGCGTACCTGAAGGCGCGGGGTACGCCGCACACGGTGAGCGACCTCGAAGGTCATGCGTGCCTGCAGATCGTCACGTCGCTCTTTCCGCGCGACCGCTGGCATCTCGACGGCCCCAATGGTCGTGAAACGTTCGAGCTGCCGTTGCCGGATTTCCAGGTAAACATCGCCGAAGCGCTTGGCGCCGCGCTGCGTGCCGGCCTCGGGATCGGCTCGCTGCCGATCCCGGCCGCCCTGCCCGGGCTCGCGAGCGGTGCGCTGGTGCGCGTGCTGCCCGAATACCGGTTGCAGAAGCTGACGGTCTATACGCTGTACGCGTCGCGTCAGTATCTCGACGCGAAGATCCGCACGTTCGTCGATTTCCTGCGCGAATGCGTGCCCGAGTTGCTGGCCGCCGACGAGGCTGCGGTGACCGCGTCCTGCGCGTCACGCAATTCCTGATTCAGGCATGGTGCGGTGCGCGAGCGCCGCATACCGATCCTTACTAGCTTAAATAATACGTATTTCTATATTTTCTGGCGGCGCTGGCTACTGGCGCACACCCGGCGCGCCACCTGTATCTTTTGTTTCGCGACAGCGTGGTGCCCACGTCGTCGGCCGAATACTTCGCCCGCTGCATCGACGAAGCCGTGCTGGCCGAGCGGGCGAATGAGAACGGGAAGAAGGGCGGGGCACGCACGCGCATACGGCCCGCGTGAAGCGGCTTATGGCGCGACGCGCGACAGCGGCACCGCTTCGCCTCGCAGCCTCGCGACGTCGCGGCCCGGCGCGTCGCCGAACAGCCGCGCGTATTCGCGGCTGAACTGCGACGCGCTGACGTAGCCCACGCTGCGGCACGCCTGCCGCGCATCCATCGCCGACAGGCACATCAGGCGGCGCGCCTCCTGCAGTCGCAGTACCTTCTGGCATTGCAACGGGCTCATCGACGTGACCGCACGGAAGTGGTGATGAAAAGTCGACGGGCTCATGTCGACCTGCCGCGCGAGCGAGTCGACCGTCATCGGATCGCGGTAGTGGTCGCGAATCCACGCGACCGCGCGCGAAATGCGCTGCGCCGTCGAACCGGCCTCGCCAACCTGCGCGACGCGTGCACCCGACGGACCGCACAGCAGCCGAATGAGGATTTCGTCGACGATCAGCGGCGCGAGCAGGTCGAGCTCGACCGGTTGTGCCATCAACTGCATCAGCCGCGCGACGGCGTCGACGATTTCCGGCGTCGCGTCGTGCGTGTCGAGCGCGCCGCAGTCGACGGTTTTCGGCAACCCGCGCGGGAACACGCGTGGCGTGAGCGCGGCGATGCGCGCAGGATCGAGTTCGAGCTGCGCGTAAAGGAACGGCTCGGCGGGCGTTGCGCGCGTCACGCGGCCGGTGACGGGCACGTCGGCCGTCGCGACCAGCATCCGCGCTTCGTCGATCGTGTAGGTGTCGTCGCCGACCCGCATCGACTTCGCGCCTTGCCCGACGATGCTCATGCACGCGTGGTGCACGCCGTGGTTCCACTGCGCCGGCGCGCCGGATGCGCGTGAGATGCGCATGCCGCGCACCGGGAGGTCGAACGACCCGTCGTGCGGCGCGTAGGCGGCGATCAACGCCGCGAGCCGGGCCGCGTGCGGCCGTGCCGGCGACCGCGGGTCGTGATCGGGCAGGAGGCGCGGTTGCGGTGGCGTTCGGGCGTCGGTTTCCATGTTGCGTGAGCGGATGGCGGAGTGAGCGAGGCGAGGTGCGCGGCGGCGATTCCCCGTCGAGAAACAGGCAGGGGCGCCGGCACGGCGGTCACATCGTACGACCAGTTGCGTGCGCCGGATTGCCCAAACCTGTCGGAAATTAGCCCGATCATCCGGACCTGCATGGTCGGTGGTCGCATCGCCCGTCGTTGCGAGGTGTGCAGCGCACAAATTCGGAAATTAAGGCAAAACAATCGCAGGATCGGGCAAGCTATTTCCCGGTGGTTTTCATACCATTGCACCTGCTGAAAGAAATGTGTTCCAGTGCGTTCGTGTGACGCAGGCAAAACCGTCGCATGATCCGCGGCCGCTGCCGCACGTGTTGCCGCCGCGAATCGCTGGAAAAGACTCAGGACTGCTATCGAATGATCGTACATCGGGCCGGCCGAGGCTGGCTTGCGCCCGTTGTATGCCGGCTCGCGCTCGTCGCGAGCGGGCCGACCGGCCCGGCGAGGCCGGCGTCGGCGCCGCTGCATTGGCCGGGCTGATGCGGATTGGCCGCGACGCGCCGGCGGGTGCAGGTGGAACGGCAGCCGTCCGCGCAGGGGAATCCGGACAAATGGACCAACTTCAATCGATTCGGGCATTCGTGACGGTGGCAAGGGAAGGCGGGTTCCGCCGCGCGGCGACGCGGCTGCGCGTGTCGACGGCGATGGCGAGCCGGTTGGTCGATGCGCTCGAAACGCGGCTCGGCGCGCGCCTGCTTCAACGCAGCACCAGCCACCAGTCGCTGACGGAAATCGGCGAGCTGTATCTCGCGCGCGTCGAGCGGATTCTGGGCGCGATCGACGAGATCGACGGCCGTTTCGTCGCGATGGGCAGCAAGCCGGAAGGGGCGTTGCGCGTGGCCGCGCCGGTCGCGTTCGGGCTCAGCCAGTTGAGCGCGTTGCTCGATCGTTTCGTGCACCTGTTTCCGGACGTGCGGCCGACCGTGACGCTGACCGATGCGTACGTCGACCTGACTGCCGAGGACATCGACGTCGCATTCCTGATCGACGGTATGCCGGTATCCGGTGCGCACGCGCTGCATACGCTGGCCGCGTACGAATCCGTGCGCGTCGCGGCGCCGGGTTACGTCGCCGCACAGGGCGGCGCGGCGGCATCGGGCGGCTGGCCGGATCTCACGACCGTCCGGTTCGAACCGCCGGCGGCCGACGACGACCCTGCGGCCGCGATTCGACCGGGCTCGGCCCCCGGCAATGCGGGCGTCGGCCATCTCGAGATGGCACGACGGCTGGCCGTGGCCGGCATGGGCGCGGCGGTGCTGCCCGCGTATCTCGTCGACGCCGATCTGGCGGCCGGCACGCTGGTGCGTATCGCACCGGTTCGCCCGCTCGCGCCCGTCACGCTGAAGCTCGCGCATGTGCGTGCCGCGCGTCTGTCGGCCGCCGCGCGCGCGTTCATCGAATTCGCCGGCGCCGCGTTCCGGCCCGCGCGCTAGCGTCCCGGCTGGCCGCTGCGGCAACGCGTGCCCGTCGGGGCCGCGGGCTCGCCGTTCCTTTTTACGGAAGCAGTTCGGCAAACGAACGCTCCGCAGGGTGCACCGCACACCCGAAGCACGTGCCCGCATGCGTGTCGGACGGAAGCGAGAGCATTCCGCCCGCGCATGCAGGCCGCGAGGAGATCTGGTGATTCCCATTGAATGTCGTCTATTTGTGAGAGGTCGCTCCATGCGCGTCGAACGGGTTCCATACCGCTTGATCACTGTCGCGGCAGCCGCGGTTTTCCTGGCTGCCTGCGGAAAAAAGAATCGGCACCGCCGCCGCAAACACCTGAAGTCGGCGTCGTCACCGTCCAGCCGCAGGCCGTACCGGTCTTCACCGATCTGCCGGGCCGCACCAGCGCGTTCCTCGTCGCGCAGGTGCGTGCGCGGGTCGACGGCATCGTGCTGCGCCGTGAATTCACCGAAGGCAGCGACGTCAAGGCCGGTCAGCGTCTGTACAAGATCGACCCGGCGCCGTACGTCGCCGCGCTGAACAGCGCGAAGGCGACGCTCGCGAAGGCGCAGGCGAACCTCGTCACGCAGAACGCGCTGGTCGCGCGCTACAAGGTGCTGGTGGCCGCGAACGCGGTCAGCAAGCAGGACTACGACAACGCGGTGGCCACGCAGGGCCAGGCCGCGGCGGACGTCGCGGCCGGCAAGGCGGCGGTCGACACCGCGCAGATCAACCTCGGCTATACGGATGTCGTGTCGCCGATCACGGGCCGCGTCGGCATCTCGCAAGTGACGCCGGGCGCGTACGTGCAGGCGAGCCAGGCGACGCTGATGTCGACCGTGCAGCAGCTCGATCCGGTGTACGTGGACCTCACGCAGTCGAGCCTCGAAGGGCTGAAGCTGCGCCAGGACGTGCAGAGCGGGCGCCTGAAGACGAGCGGCCCGGGCGCGGCGAAGGTGTCGCTGATCCTGGAAGACGGCAAGACCTATTCGGAAGCGGGCAAGCTGCAGTTCTCGGACGTGACGGTCGACCAGACCACCGGCTCGGTGACGATCCGCGCGGTGTTTCCGAACCCGGGCCGCGTGCTGCTGCCGGGGATGTTCGTGCGCGCGCGGATCGAGGAGGGCGTGAACGAGAACGCGTTCCTGGTGCCGCAGATCGGCGTCACGCACGACCAGAAGGGGCAGGCGATCGCGCTGGTGGTGAACGCCAGCAACAAGGTCGAGCCGCGTCCGCTGAAGACGACCGGCATGCAGGGTCAGAACTGGATCGTCGAAGGCGGTCTGCAGGCGGGCGATCACGTGATCGTGCAGGGCGGTGAAAAGGTGCGCCCGGGTGCGACCGTGAAGACCGTCGAGGCGCAGCTCGCGCCGGCGCCGGATGCGGCGTCCGCCGTAGCGGCGGGTGCCACGCCGGCGAGTACCGCCGCCAATGCTGCTGCGAGTTCGGCCGCCGCGTCGGCCGCGCAATAACAGGGAGTCCGTTTCATGGCCAAGTTCTTTATCGATCGCCCGATCTTCGCGTGGGTGATCGCGATCGTGCTGATGCTGGCCGGCGTCGCATCGATCTTCAAGATGCCGATCGCGCAGTATCCGACGATCGCACCGCCGACGATCCAGATCCAGGCGAACTACCCGGGCGCATCCGCGAAGACGGTGGAAGACACGGTGACGCAGGTGATCGAGCAGCAGATGAGCGGTCTCGACAACTTCCTGTACATGTCGTCGACGAGCGACGACTCGGGCAATGCGACGATCACGCTGACCTTCTCGCCGGGCACGAATCCGGACGTCGCGCAGGTGCAGGTGCAGAACAAGCTGTCGCTCGCGACGCCGAACCTGCCGCAAGTCGTGCAGCAGCTCGGCATGCAGGTCACGAAGTCGAGCAGCAACTGGCTGATGTGGTTCGCGTTCAACTCCGAGGACGGCAGGATGTCGAAGGAGGACCTGACGAACTACGTGGCCTCGCACGTGCTTGATCCGCTGAGCCGCGTGAACGGCGTCGGCCAGACACTGCTGCTCGGTTCGCAGTTCTCGATGCGGATCTGGCTCGACCCGACCCGCCTGACCAACTACGGCCTTACGCCGATCGACGTATCGACGGCGATCACGCAGCAGAACGTGCAGATCGCGGGCGGCCAAATCGGCGGCACGCCGGCGAAGCCGGGAACGGTGCTGCAGGCGACGATCACCGAATCGACGCTGCTGCGCACACCCGAGCAGTTCGGCAACATCCTGCTGAAGGTCAACCAGGACGGCTCGCAGGTTCGACTGAAGGACGTCGGCCGCGCGGCGCTGGGTTCGGAGAACTACACGTTCGACACGAAATACATGGGGCAGCCGACGGCCGGTCTCGGCATCCAGCTCGCGACCGGTGCGAATGCGCTGGCGACCGCGACTGCGTTGCGGGCCAAGATCGACGAGCTGTCGAAGTACTTCCCGCACGGTCTGGTCGTCCACTACCCGTACGACACGACGCCGTTCGTGCGCCTGTCGATCGAGGAAGTGGTCAAGACGCTGATCGAGGGCATCGTGCTCGTGTTCCTCGTGATGTACCTGTTCCTGCAGAACCTGCGGGCGACGATCATCCCAACGATCGCGGTGCCGGTCGTGCTGCTCGGCACATTCGCGATCATGGGCGTCGCCGGCTTCTCGATCAACACGCTGTCGATGTTCGGCCTGGTGCTTGCCATCGGCCTGCTGGTCGACGATGCGATCGTGGTGGTCGAGAACGTCGAGCGCGTGATGGCGGAAGAGGGCTTGTCGCCGAAGGAGGCGACCCGCAAGGCGATGGGCCAGATCACCGGCGCGCTGGTCGGCGTGGCGCTCGTGCTGTCGGCGGTGTTCGTGCCGGTGGCGTTCTCGGGCGGCTCGGTCGGTGCGATCTATCGCCAGTTCTCGCTGACGATCGTGTCGGCGATGGTGCTGTCGGTGCTTGTCGCGCTGATCCTGACGCCGGCACTGTGCGCGACGATCCTGAAGCCGGTTCCGCAAGGGCATCACGAAGAGAAGAAGGGCTTCTTCGGCTGGTTCAACCGGACCTTCGATCGCAGCCGCGATCGCTACACGGGTGGCGTGAATCACGTGATCCGGCGCTCGGGCCGCTGGCTCGTGATCTATCTGGCCGTGTTCATCGCGGTCGGCGTGATGTTTACGCGCCTGCCGAAATCCTTCCTGCCCGATGAAGACCAGGGCTACATGTTCATGATCGTGCAGACGCCGTCCGGCTCCACGCAGGAGACGACCGGCAAGACGCTCGACAACATCAATACGTACCTGACGACCGCGGAGAAGGACGTGGTCGACTCGGTGTTCACGGTCAACGGCTTCAGCTTCGCGGGCCGCGGCCAGAACGCGGGCCTCGTGTTCGTGAAGCTGAAGCCGTACGAGCAGCGCCAGCGTTCGAACCAGAAGGTCCAGGCGCTGATCGGCCGGACCTTTGCGCACTATTCGACCTACAAGGACGCGATGGTGATTCCGTTCAACCCGCCGTCGATTCCCGAACTCGGCACGGCCGCCGGCTTCGACTTCGAGCTGACGGACAACGCCGGTCTCGGCCACGAAGCGCTGATGGCCGCGCGCGGCCAGTTGCTCGGGATGGCCGCGAAGGATCCCGCGCTCGCGCTCGTGCGCCCGAACGGCCTGAACGACACGCCGCAGTACAAGGTCGACATCGACCGCGAGAAGGCGAATGCACTCGGCGTCACGGCCGCTGCGATCGACCAGACGTTCTCGATCGCGTGGGCGTCGCAGTACGTGAACAACTTCCTCGATACCGATGGCCGGATCAAGAAGGTCTACGTGCAGTCGGATGCGCCGTTCCGGATGACGCCGGAGGACATGAACATCTGGTACGTGCGCAACAGTTCGGGCGGGATGGTGCCGTTCAGCGCGTTCTCGAGCGGCCACTGGATCTACGGTTCGCCGAAGCTCGAACGCTACAACGGCGTGTCGTCGATCGAGATCCAGGGGCAGGCTGCGGAGGGCAAGTCGACCGGCCAGGCGATGGCCGCGATGGAGGCGCTCGCGAGCAAGCTGCCGGAAGGCATCGGCTATTCGTGGACCGGCCTGTCGTTCCAGGAAATCCAGTCCGGCTCGCAGGCGCCGATCCTGTACGCGATCTCGATCCTCGTCGTGTTCCTGTGTCTCGCGGCACTGTATGAAAGCTGGTCGATCCCGTTCTCGGTGATCATGGTGGTGCCGCTCGGCGTGGTCGGCGCGCTGCTCGCGACGATGCTGCGCGGCCTCGAGAACGACGTGTTCTTCCAGGTCGGCCTGCTGACCACCGTGGGCTTGTCCGCGAAGAACGCGATCCTGATCGTCGAGTTCGCGCGTGAGTTGCAGGCGACCGGAAACATGGGGCCGGTGCGGGCGGCGATCGAGGCGGCGCGCCTGCGACTGCGCCCGATCCTGATGACGTCGCTCGCCTTCATGCTCGGCGTGCTGCCGCTCGCGATCAGCAACGGCGCGGGCTCGGCCAGCCAGCATGCGATCGGTACGGGCGTGATCGGCGGGATGATCACGGCGACGTTCCTCGCGATCTTCATGATCCCGATGTTCTTCGTGCGGGTTCGCGCGATCTTCAGCGGCGAGACGGAAAACGTCGACGATGCATGGCGTCTCGTGCAGGGCGACCTGCAGCGCGGTCACGACGACGCACACGATTCGAAGGGGCGGTAACGATGCAAAAACATGCTTTGACTGCAACGATGGCGGCACTGGCCGCCGCGCTGTTCGCCACGGGCTGCACGATGGCGCCGCATTACAAGCGGCCCGATGCGCCCGTCGCGCAGGCGTACCCGGCCGGCGGCGTCTACGCGACGCAGCCGGGTGCGGCCGACGCGCGCAGCGCGAACGGCCAGGCGGCGACGGCCATCGGCTGGCGCGAATTCTTCGTCGATCCGCGCCTGCAGCGGCTGATCGAGATCGCGCTGAAGAACAACCGCGACCTGCGCGTGTCGGTGCTGAATATCGAGGCGGCGCGCGCGCAGTACCAGATTACCCGCGCGGGCCTGTTCCCGACGCTCGACGGTACGGGCACGGGCAACGTCCAGCGCGTGCCGCAGGGCTTGTCGACGACCGGTGCGCCGTATATCTCGCGTGCCTACAACGTCGGGCTGTCGGCATCGTGGGAGCTCGACCTGTTCGGCCGCGTGCAGAGCCTGAAGGACCAGGCGCTCGCGCAGTACCTGTCGACGTCGTACGCACGGCAGGCGTCGGAAATCTCGCTGGTGTCTTCCGTGGCCGACCAGTACCTGACGCTGCTGTCGACCGACGACCTGCTGAAGGTCACGGAGAACACGCTGAAGTCCGCCCAGGCGCAGTACGACCTGACGAAGCTGCAGTTCGACAACGGCACGGGCTCGGAGCTCGAGCTGCGTCAGGCGCAGACGGTGGTCGAGACGGCGCTCGCGAACCAGCAGGCGCAGGCGCGTGCGCGTGCGCAGGCGCTGAACGCACTGGTGCTGCTGATCGGCGAACCGCTGCCGGACGACCTGCCGGCGGGCATGCCGCTGGACGCGCAGAACCTGCTGACGGACGTGCCGGCCGGGCTGCCGTCGGATCTGCTGACGCGTCGTCTGGACGTGATGCAGGCCGAGCAGACGCTGCTGGCCGCGAACGCGAACATCGGCGCGGCACGTGCGGCGTTCTTCCCGCGCATCTCGCTGACGGGCGCATTCGGCACCGGCAGCCCGACGCTCGGCGGCCTGTTCAAGGCCGGCACGGCGGCGTGGTCGTTCGCGCCGCAGATCACGATGCCGATCTTCGAAGGCGGGCAGAACATCGCGAACCTGAACCTCGCGCACGTGCAGAAGCGCATCGAGATCGCGAACTACGAGAAGGCGATCCAGTCGGCGTTCCGCGAAGTGGCGGATGGTCTCGCCGCACGCGGCACGTACGACCAGCAGATCGCGGCGCTGGAGCGCAACGAGCATGCGCAGCAGCGTCGTTTCGACCTGTCGGACCTGCGTTACAAGAACGGCGTCGACAGCTACCTGTCGGTGCTGACGGCGCAGACGGACCTGTACTCGGCCCAGCAGACGCTGATCAGCGCACGTCTGGCGCGCTGGACGAACCTGGTCGACCTGTACCGCGCGTTGGGCGGCGGTTGGATCCAGCACGCAGGCGAAACGCCGCGCGCGCCGGATGCGCCGGTCGATTACGACAAGGCGGCTGCGACAAACGGGTAAGCGCAACGAAGCGCAGGGGCGGCCAGCCGCGCCTGTCGTTTCGAACCGGCGGTATGCGGAAACGAAAACGCCACGGATTTGCGTCCGTGGCGTTTTCATTTGCACGGCCGCCCGCGAAGGGCGTCGCGTTACGTTACGCCTGTGTCGTCCAAAGCGTACGGCCGAAGAAGGTCAGCGTGCGATCCCAGGCCATTTGCGACCACACCGGATCGAACTGCGTGCTGGAGATGCGGCCCGGGCCCACGGCCGTTTCGTTCGCGAACCCGTGGTGCGCGAGATAGCGATGGAACTCGAAGCCGACCTTCGCATCGGTCAGCTTCTTTTCCAGCGCGTCGACCTGGTCGATTGTGAAGAATGCGTCCTGCGTGCTCCAGTGGCCCATCAGCGGCACCTTGAGCTTCGCCGGATCGATGTAGTCGAGCGGCGGGAAGCCGTACCACGTCACGCCCGCATCCGCATCGGCGTGTTGCAGCGACAGCAGCGTGAGGGCGCCGCCCATGCAGTAGCCCGTGATCGCGACCCGCGAGGCCAGCGTCTTCAGATACGTGACGGCGCCGGGAATGTCCTGCGACGCGGCATCGCCGAAATCGAGGCCGGTCATCAGGTGGTGCGCTTCTTCTTCCTCGACCGTCGACTTGCCGCGATACAGATCGGGTACCAGCGCGAAGTAACCGCAGCGCGCAAGGCGGTCCGCGACGCCGCGGATCTGGTCGTTCAGCCCCCACCATTCCTGGATGACGACGACGGCAGGCGCGCCTTCGGTTTTTGCCGGCGTCGCGAGATAGCCCTGCAGTTCCTGGCCGTCCGGGCGGCGAAACGTGATCATGGAACCGGATGTTTGAGACATGAAACCGCTCCTTTTCGAAAAATGCGTTGAGCGCGGCATCGGGCCGGCCAGCGGGCGCGGCGACGATCGGGCATGCCGGGCGTCGTGGTGCCGCTCGCGTTCGAGTCGGCCGGCGCCGACCACGCGGCCATTCTATGCGCAAACATCCACTGGCTGCGTGAACGGTGCTGTGCCGCACGTGATCGGTGTCCGGAGCGGGTGGCCGAAAAGCAAACACCCCGCCCCGATGAACGGGCGCGGGGTGTTGCGGGTACCGCGCGCGTACCGGGATACGCGCGCGGGATCGGCTTACTGGCCGAAATAGACCGAGTCGCGGCCTTCCTGCTTGACCGCGATTGCGCGGCCGGCACGCACGCCGGCGGCGGCTTGGGCGCCGTAACCGGCTTCATCGGCGTTCGTCACACGCGCCTGGGCGGTTTGCAGCGCGCGCGGGTAATACTGATCGGAGACTTCGGGCTTGTAGCCGGCCTGTTCGAGCTGCACGAGTTCCGCACGGACCTGGGCGCGCGTCAGCTGGCCCGACGGGTTCGATTGTGCGAATGCGCCGTACGAGGCGGACAGGGCGGTTGCGGCGACGACAGCGGTGATGAACGACTTCATGGTGACCTCCGGTTTCATGGATTTCTCGCTTCGCTCGTTGCGTTTAGCGGTTGATTGCATCGTAGCGATCGCGTTACCGGTCGGAAATACGCGTTCCAGTGATTCATTATTGCAACTGGGTAAACGATCGGCGTGAGTGGCGGTTTCATCCGATGATTGCGGGCGTGACGGGCCGCGGGCATACGCCGATGAGCGCTCCGGATTCGGCCCGACAGGGCTCGATACCGTCAAACTGCCCGTTGCCGCGTGACGCTCAATTACATCGCATTCCGAAATAGTTGACCGGTGCAGTCGCCATCGTCGATGCGTTGTCCTATCACTCCACAGGAACCGCCTGCCGTTTTCGGTACTCGGCCGGCGTAATCCCGACGTGGCGGGTGAACGACCGCCTGAGCGTGTCGACATTCGCGAAGCCGCATTTCGCGGCGACCTGCTTCGGCGTGTCGTGGCCGTTCTCGAGCAACTGGCGGGCCGCCGAGATGCGGGTTGCCTCGACCCACGCGGCCGGCGTCATGCCCACCTCGGCGCGAAACAGCCGCGCGAAGTGGCGGGGGCTCATGCCCGCATGCTTCGCCAGGTCGGCTACCGAATGCGCGAGTTCCGGATTCGCCGCGATCCAGCGTTGTACCTCCTGCAGCACCGAGCGCCCGGTGGGGCGCGCTTCGCCCTTGCGGCTGAACTGGAGCTGCCCGCCAGGGCGCTTGAAGAACATCACCAGTTGCGCGGCGACGCGCCGTGCGATCTCGCGGCCGAGATCTTCCTCGACCAGCGCGAGCGCGAGATCGAGCCCGGCCGTGACGCCGGCGCCCGTGCGCAGCTTGCCGTCGCGCACGTACAGCGCATCGGCATCGACGGCGAGCGACGGATAGGCTTCTGTCAGCGCGTCGGCGGCGGCCCAGTGCGTGGTCAGGCGGCGGCCTTTCAGCAGGCCGGTGGCGGCGAGGATGAACGCGCCGGTGCAGATCGAGCCGTAGCGCTTGCTCTGCACGGCCGCCGATCGCAGCCACGCGAGGACATCGGTGCGCAGCGTGACGCGGCCCGCGCTCGGCGCGCCCGCGACCAGCAGCGTGTCGATGCGCTCCGGGATGTCGGGAACGATCCAGTCGGGCAGCAGTTGCGCACCGGACGAACTGCGGATCGGACCGGATTCGCTCGCGATGATCCGCAATGCATAGAACGGCCTCCCGCATTCGGCATTCGCCTGTGCGAACACGTCGAGCGGTGCGGAGACATCGAGCAGTTGAACGCCCGGGACGGCGAAAATTCCCACGACCTTCGGCATGGTGATCGGATGCGTGCGGTATCTAAGGTGATGCGCAGCAGTATAGAGGGGCCGGTGGCGCATCGAGCGAGGCGGCGGAGCCCTTTTTCGGTGTTTTTTCGGTCACGCAGGCATCACGTCCGTCCATCGCGCGAAATGGCAGGATTTGACGTAATACGTCTATTGAAGACAGCTATCGGGCTTTGGAAAATCGGGAGTGTTTTCAATGGAGGTCAATCATGACTGAGAACGTTGCAGGCATCGCCATCCCCGATAGCCAATTGACGCGCGAGATCACCGAACTCGTTCGCGATACCGCGTCGCCGCTGCTGTTCCATCATTCGAGCCGCGTTTACTATTTCGCGGCGCTGGCGGGCCGGCGCCGCGGGCTCGAGTACGATCCCGAGCTGCTCTACTGCGGCTGCATGTTTCATGACATGGGGCTCACTCACAAGCACAGCAGCGCATGCGAGCGCTTCGAAGTGGACGGCGCCAATGCCGCCCGCGATTTCCTGAAGGGCAAGGGCATCTCGCAGCAGGATATCGACGTTGTGTGGACTTCGATCGCGCTGCACACCACGCCCGGTATTCCGCAGCACATGCATCCGGTGATCGCGCTCGTCACCGCGGGCGTCGAGATGGACGTGCTGGGCCTCACGTATCCGGAATACAGCGACGTCGAGCGCGAGGCCGTCGTTCGCGCGCATCCGCGTACGCCGCACTTCAAGGAAGACATCATTCAGGCGTTCTACGACGGGATCAAGCATAAGCCCGGCACGACGTTCGGCAACGTGAAGGCCGATGTGATCGCGGACAAGGATCCGCATTTCCGCGCCGGCAATTTCTGCAGCGTGATCCGGTCGTCGGCGTGGGCCGGCTGATTGCATCGGGTATCGCGCACGTTCCGCTGCACCGGGCGGAACCGTGCGTGCCGGTGGCAGGGTAGCTGCCTGTGTGAGTAGGGGCGTTGCCCTGCCGGATGTTCGACCGGGACCGGCGTTCTGATGGCGTCCATACTCAGGACGTATCCGACACCCGCTGCGTCGACATGGGCTCGACATGGTTCGACGACAGCTTCAAGTGGGGCCGTACGGCGATGAGATCTCGAACCGGATGTTCATGAGCGATGGCGAGAAGTGCGGGATCGGGGCGCGAATCCGGAGGGAGGGGGCCGCGGGACGTGTTTCGTCATGGTGGTCGGCGAGTAACCGGGCCGGTCGCTCCGGTCGACAAATGTGCATTGCGGGATGGCAGATGCCGGTTCAGCGGCGCGATTTAATTCAATAAAAGGGTTGTTACGTGACAACCGTAAGACATCTCAGAGGACTTTATATACTGAATAATAGTTCCGCCTCATCAAAGCGAATCTTCGATTCGCATCCTCAGACGCTGCTGCCAGGGGCAGGAGGGGATCCTTGGCCGAGCCCGTCGACCGGCCGACGACAGCAGCTTTGGCTCGTCCTCCCGCAAGTTTTCGGCAAAACGCCTATAATGGTTGGGCAAATTGCCGGAGAGAGGTCATGAGCACCATCGCTTTTCATCCTTCAGGCGTCGCGCATCCGCGCCAGGCCGAATTCACGATTCTCGAGCAGCTGCTGGCGATCCGTGTCCGTTCGGGCGCCGATCTGGCCGAGCTCGCGAGCGCGCGTGTCGACGTATCGGTGATCGACCGGCTGTCCGAGCGCGGGCTGAAATCGGACGAACTGGCCTTCATCATTCCGCGCCGCACGCTGAGCCATCGTCGCCAGGCGCACGAGCGCCTGTCGCCGGAGGAATCCGACAAGGCGATCCGCCTCGCGCGCATCGTCGCGCAGGCGACGGCCACGTTCGGCGACCAGGGCAAGGCGATGGCGTGGCTGCGCAACGGGTTGCAGCGCTTCGGCGGCCGCACGTCGCTCGACATGGCGAGCACCGAGCACGGTGCTCGCCTCGTCGAGGAAGTCCTCACGCAAATCGACGAGGGGTATTTCGCTTGACGACGTTGTGGCGGATCAGCAATTACGCCGATCTGAAGGGCATCGGCGGGTTGCGGGCCGGCGGGCGCTGGCATTTTGCCGGGCAGCCCGTCGTCTATCTCGCCGAACACCCGGCGCTCGCGCTGCTCGAGACGCTCGTTCATTTCGAAATCGCCACCGTTGCCCAATTGCCGAGCGGATACCAGCTGCTGCGGATCGACGTGCCCGATTCGGTGGATGTCGCCGAAATCGCGGAAGGCGACGCACCGGACGACTGGCAAACGAACGTCGACTGGACCCGCAGCGCCGGCACCGAATGGCTGCATACGCAGCCGAGCGCGCTGCTGCGCGTGCCGAGCGTCGTCGTGCCGCACGCGCACAACTTCCTGTTGAATCCGCTGCATCCGGCCGCATCCGAGATTCGCATCGCGGAAGTCATGCAATCGCCGTACGACACGCGAATCCTGCGCCTGATCCAGTCGAAGTCGGGCGCATAACGAACGGGAAGGAAAAGGGGGCGTTCCGCGCACGCGTTCAGCGTTCGTGCGCAGCGCGATCCGCGGCTGCGTCCGGCGGCAGCGTCTGCCGGATGCGCGTGACCGTTCGCGTGCTGACGAGGCCGAGCATCGCACTGACCTCGGCATGCGTGTGGCCCGCGAGCAACTGCCGGCGCGCATACGTGTTGCGCAGCACGCGCGGGCTCATGTCCGCCGCGTGGAAGCCGATCGCGGTGAGCGCTTCGCGCACCACGAGCAGCAGGAACATGTCGTTCATCGCGCCACCGCCGCGCGGTGCGGGGAACAGCAGCGCCGGTGCCGGCGTATCCGTCGAATACGCGTGCCACGCGGCGAGCGGCGCCAGCGCGAATTCGGCCAGTTCGACCCGGCGCGCCGGCCGCGCGCGATCGCGCGGCACGGACAACGCCGGTGGCTGCGCATCGAGATCGGGCGCGGCGCGGGGCATCGCACGAATCTCGGCCGAGGTGATACCGCTGGCAAGCAGCAGCGCGACGATCGCGCGATTCCGGCAGTCGGTGGGCGAGTCGTCCGGCCGAGGCTGGACATGGCGCTGCAGCGCCGCGTCGGCGTCGGGCGGCAGGTAGCACGGCTCCGGCTCGCCGGCCGGCCAGGCGAGATCGCGCGTCGTCCGTCCTGCCGGGTGGATCGTCCGCACACCGGTGTCGACCAGATGCCGCCCCAGCCGGTCGATCAGCTTCGCATAGCGCACGCGCGTCGACGTGCCGGGTGCGCAGGTACGGTCGAGTTCCGCCAGGAACGCCGCGACGTGGTCGGGGCCGAACGTGACCAGCGACACGCGCTGTGCGATCAGATGACGCAGGAACCGCTCGAACATCGCGACGTGCTGCACGACCGAACGCGGCGCGAACGGCCGGCGGCCGGCGCCCGTCGCGGCGGTTTCCTGCCATGCGCGAAACGCGCCGACGGGGTCGTGAATCCAGCGATTCGTGTCCATCCACGATTTATAGCCGGACGCGGTGACGCCGGCAATCGTCCCGATGTCCATCCGTTCGGCGCGGCACGCGTCTCGTCGATTCCGTCGGTGTTCATCGTCAGGTAGACGAGCACGAGCGGCAGCGTGATGAAGAAGCGGAACGCGTCCGGTACGCCGTTCCATTGCCTCGACATCCCCATCCCGAACCATTCGCCGCCGACCGACATGAACGCAACCTGTCACGTGAGGAGGCCGAGCGTCAGGCCGGCGATCGCGTGTGCCTTGGCCGTGCGGAACGCCGCTTCGCCGGCGCGGCGCGCGCAGCAACCGGACCGCGCCGATCCGGCACGGCAAGGCCGTCGCCGTTTCCATCGCGATGATGATGCCGATATACCCGAAGCCGGGGCGGCGCCGAGGAGACGCGCGTGCCGGCGCCAGGAGAGAGCGGCGCTTGCCGGTTGAACGGAGGAAGTCGTCAAGCGGAGCGCAGCGTGCGCCGCGCTGCCCGTTATCGCCGTTACGCTTCGCGCGAAGGTGCCGGTGGCACGCTTGCCTGCGTCTGTCCGCTCAACCGCGCGAGCGCGGCGAATGCCAGTTGCGTTGCGATGGCCGCGAGCGTGCCGGCCGCCATGCCGTTGCCGAGCACGATCTGGACGGGCGCGCCGAATTGACGATACAGGTTCGGCACCAGGATCGGCGCGAGACCGACCACCAGCGCGGCCGCGAGCGTGTACTGGTTGGCGCGCGCGTGCAGGTCGACGCCGGCGAGCAGCCGGATGCCCATCACGCCGATCATCGCGAACACGACCAGCGCGGTGCCGCCGACGACGGCGGCCGGAATCGCATACGCGAGCCGCGCGAGCGGGGCGAACAGCGCTATGACGATCAGGATTGCGCCGGCGGCGGCCGTCACGTAGCGCGAGCGCACGCCGGTCGTCTGTACGACGCCGATGTTCTCGGCACTGGTCACGATCAGCGGCGTGCCGAACAGCGCGCCGGCCAGCGACGCCAGTGCATCGCCGCGTATCGTCTTCGGCACGTCGCGCGTCATCGAGACCGCCTTGCCGCACGTCTCGCCGACGGCAACGGTCTGCGCGGTGGCCTCGGCCATCGAGATCGCGGTGAAGATCAGCAGCGGCAGCGCGGCCAGCACGTCGAAGCGCGGCATCCCGAACGGCAGCCACACCGGATGCGTGAACCACGGGCCGTGCCATACGCCGGCGAGCGCCGGCATCGCGTCGAGCGCCCAGCCGAGCGTCGCGCCGGCCATCAACCCGATCAGTACCGCGAGGCGCCCGAGCGTGCCGCGAAACGCACCGGCGACGACGACGGTGGCGACGATCGTCGCAAGCGCGAGACCGAGCGCGCGCGGTTGCGCGAAGTCGGCCGAGCCGGGCTGGCCGACGACGATCGCCGCGTAGATCCGGATCAGGTTGATCGACACGAGCAACAGCATCGCGCCGACGACGACGCGTGGAAAGAGCCGCAGGCAGCGCGTGAACACGGGCAGCAGCACCCAGTAGAACGCGCTGGCGAGCAGCGCCGCGCCGGCGGCGGTCGGCAGGCCCGACTGCGCGGCGATGCCCGCGAACAGCATCGTCGGTGCGCCGCCGGGCACCATCACGAACGGCATGCGTGCGCCGATCGGGCCGGCGCCGAGCGATTGCACCAGCGTGCCGACGCCGCACGCGAAGAACGTCGCGCCGATCAGCTGGACCGTCAGGTCGGCCGGCAGCGCCAGGACTTTCGCGATGAGGAAGACGGCCGTGATCGGCGACGCGGCCATCGACAGCACGTGCTGCAGCCCGAACAGCGCGAGCTGCCACGCGGGCAACCGTGCATCGACGGGCGGTGAGATCGGATCGTGCGACACGGCAGGCCCCTCGGAAGCGAACGGCGACGATGGCAGGAATGCAACGGCGAACGACGCGTCAGGTCCGCAGCCAGGGCAGTTGCGCGGCGCTGTAGCGGAACGTCTGGAACACGCTGTTCAGCTGGCCGGGGCCGGTCTTGCGCGCGGCCTCGTCCGGGTATTCCGCGAACCACGGGATCACGTATTCCCACACGACTTCGCCGGCCGGCGTCACTTCGAACAGCCGGCCCGTTGACGATTCGGTGATGTGCGTGTTGCCGTTCGGCAAGCGCTGCGCGTTGCCCATGAACGGCGTGTAGAACAGGTTCACGACGTCGTCCGTGTACGACCAGACGACGCGTTGCGTCGCGGGATCGATCTCGACGACGCGCGAGAACACGACGTGCGCGCCGTGGCGGAAATTGCCGTTGTCGAACGCGAGGATGTTGCCGTTCGCGAGCGGCACGGGCGCATGCTGGTGCGACACGACGTCCGGCCCGACGTGCAGGTCGATGCGGCCGGTTGCGCGGTTTACGCCGATGATCCCCGACGTCGTGCGCAGGCTCATCAGCACGCGCCCGTTCGCGTCGACCGCGAGACCGTTGACGAGCGGCCAGTGATAGCGGCCGAACCCGGCCGCGATCGGAAAATCCTCGGGTCGCAGGTGCTCGCGCGCGTGCCATTCCCACACGATCTGTCCGGCCCGGTTCACTTCGCGGATCACGTCCGCGTACATCACGTCGTCGTCGCCGTGCGGCGTACCGCCCGGCACGCGCCGCGCGAACGCGGCGTCGACCGGTTCGCACGCGGCGTAGAGCAGGTTGCCGTTCGGCAGCCACTGCGCATCGTGGTGATGCGCGGGATCCTCGTAGCGCCACACCGTTTCGCCTTGCGGCGTGACCTCGTAGAAGTCGCCGCCATGCCACATCGACCACGGCGCGTAGCGGGATTCGGATTGCGGGTGATTGCCGTTGTAGCCGAGGTTGCCGTTCGCGAGGATGACCGCGTGACGGCCGGGGCGCACGGGCATTTTCCACTGATGGGCGACCTCGCCGTCGATGCCGACGAGATAGACGTTGCCGTCCGCCGTTTGCGGCGCGATGAGCGTGTAGCCGCCTGCGGACAGGGCGGGATCGTGGGCGATGAGGCCGACGCCGCGGCGGCGCTGGGTAATCTGGTCGACGGTCGTCACTGCGGTCTCCATTCGAATCGAACACGGGAATGCAGCGCAATCTAGACGATCCGGAGAGTCAGTGAAACTGGATTATTCTTGACGGCATGTTCGGAAAAATCTAACGGTCCATTCATGCGTTCGATATCGCAGACATTCCGCTGTTTCGACGAGGTCGCCCGGCGCGGCTCGATTCGCAAGGCAGCCGACGCGCTGCACCTGACCGCCGCGGCCGTGCACCAGCAGATCCGCAATCTCGAGGAGCAGGTCGGCGTGCCGCTGTTCGACCGGCTGCCGCGCGGCATGCAGCTGACGCTCGCCGGCGAGATCGTGATCGCCGCCGTGCGGCGCGGCCAGCGCGACTTCGACAACGCGCTGACGCAGGTCGAGGACTTGCGCGCACTGCGGCGCGGGCACGTGAACCTGGCCGTGCCCGCATCGACGGCCGAGAAGCTCGTGCCCGACGCGATCCTGGCCGCGATGCAGCGCTATCCCGGCGTCACGTACAGCGTGCGCTCGGGAAACGGCGAGAGCATCGTGCGCTGGGTCGAGACGGGCGAGGCCGACATCGGCTATGCGCTGCGCCGGCGCACGGCGGCGAGCGTCGTCGAGGTGCGCGCGTTCGCGCAGCCGCTTGGTGTCGTCACGGCACCTGGCCATCCGCTGGCGTTGTCCGGCGGCAAGGTGCGGATGCGCGACTGCTTCGCCCATCCGCTGCTCCTGATGACACCCGACACGGAGCTGCGCGTGATGTTCGACCAGATCGATGCGCGGCAGCCGCGCAACGCGCGGCCGCTGGTCGAGACGGGTTCGGTGTCGATGGTGCGGCGACTCGCGGCCGAAGGGGCCGGCATCGGCTTCCTGATCGCGGAGAACGTCGCGGACGACGTCGCGGCCGGCCGGCTCGCGTGGACGCCGCTCGCCGATGCGGGCGCGCGTTCGTTCAGCTGCATCTACCAGCGCGCGGACATGAGCGCGACTGTCGCGATGACGATGTTTCTCGAGTTTTTCTCGGAAGCGATCGAAGCGATGGAGCACGGTTTCGCGCGTGATGGCCGCGTGGCCGGCAAGCGTCGCCGGACGGCAACGTAACGAAGCCGCGTCGCGACGCAGTGCAGCAAATGGCCGGCAAGCCGGTTCGGTGGCGTTGTACGTGCAACGATCGGCCGCATTGCGTCATTTCCTTGTTGCGGAAAGAAAATTGTTCATGGGACTATCGAACGCGTTGCCCGCGCACCGAGGGGGTCGCAGGCAGCGTGATGCCCATCGCAACGCTCTAAAAGAACATCGACGAACAATGAACAGAACAGCGATTTTTCCGTATGCCTCTGTATTGCTCGCGGCCGCGCTGCTGACCGCATGCGGCGGCGATGTCGAGAACGACGCGGGTCACGCGACGACACCTTCAGCCGACACCAGCTGCCTCGCGGTCGACAACAGCGGTGCGACGGTCGTGGTCGGGTCGAACCAGCCGGGCGATCCGTCGCTGCCGGAAGCGTCGTCGGGTTATCGCACCGGGATGAAACCGGTCTACGCGAAGACCTACCTCGTGGCCACGTCGAACGCGTACGCGAGCGCGGCCGGCTGCGCGGTGCTGAAGAAGGGTGGCACGGCCGCCGATGCGGCGGTCGCCGTGCAGGCCGTGCTCGGCCTGACGGTGCCCGAGGCGACGGGCCTTGGATCGGGCGGCGTGCTGCTCTACTACGATGCCCGCGGCAAGACGCTGCAGGCCTACGACGGCCGCGAAACCGCGCCGGCCGCCGCGACGGAAAACTACCTGCGTTACGTCGACGACGCGACCGACCATTCCGCGCCGCAGCCGAACGCGCGCGCGAGCGGCCGCTCGATCGGCACGATCGGCGTGCCGCGGCTCATCGAGGCGCTGCAACAGGATCACGGCCGCCTGCCGTGGCAGAACCTGTTCGGCGATGCGATCACGCTCGCGACCAACGGCTTTCCGATCGGCGGCCGGCTCGCCGACGCGATCGCGGCGAACGCCACGAACCTGAAGCGCGATCCCGAGGCCGCCGCGTACTTCCTGAACGCCGACGGTTCGCCGAAGACGCTCGGCACGGTCCTGAAGAACCCCGCGTACGCGCGCACGCTGGCGCTGATGGCGCAGTCAGGTGCGAATGCGCTGTACACCGGGCAGATCGCACAGGACATCGTCGCGAAGATCGCGATGACGAAGGGTGCGGACGGCTCGACGCTCACGCCGGGCAAGACGACCGTCGCGGATCTGGCCGCCTATCAGGCGAAGCGTCGCGTACCGGTGTGCACGACCTATCGCAGCTACTGGGTGTGCGGGATGCCGCCGCCGTCGTCGGGCGGCATCGCGGTCGCGTCGGCGCTCGGCATTCTCGAGAATTTCGACCTGAAGTCGCTGAAGCCGACCGCGATCGATCTCGAAGGCGGCAAGCCGACCGTCGCGGGCGTGCATCTCGTCACCGAGGCCGAGCGGCTCGCGTATGCCGACCGCGACAAGTACGTGGCCGATACGGATTTCGTGCCGCTGCCCGGCGGCACGTGGGACACGTTGCTGAACAAGCCGTATCTGAAGTCGCGCGCGGCGCTGATCGACACGACCAAGAGCATGGGGACCGCCCAGCCGGGCAATCTCGGTGCGGTGCCGCTCGGTGTCGACACGACGCTGATCGAACACGGCACGAACCAGTTCACGATCGTCGACGGCGACGGCAACGTGCTGAGCGCGACGACGACGGTCGAGTCGAGCATGGGCTCGTTCCACATGACCAACGGCTTCCTGCTGAACAACCAGCTGACCGACTTCTCCGCGAACCCGGTCGATACGTCCGGCAATCCGGTGGCCAACCGGCTGCAGCCGGGCAAGCGGCCGCGCAGCTCGATGGCGCCGACGATCGTGTTCGGGCAGGCCGCCGACGGCTCGCGCGGCGATTTCGTGATGGCGACCGGTTCGCCGGGCGGCGGCACGATTCCGCAATACGTGGTCAAGACGCTCGTCGGCGCGCTCGACTGGGGGCTCGACGCGCAGCAGTCCGCGGGGCTCGTCGATTTCGGCGCGAGCAACAGCCCGACGACCACGATCGGCGGCGAGCATCCGAACGTCAACACGGCGAACAACGGTGCGAACGATCCGCTGATCACGGGGTTGCTCGCGCTCGGGCACAAGGTGTCGACGTCGGCGCAGGCGAGCGGCGTCAATACGGTGATGCGCGTGACGGTCGGCCAGTCGCCGGCGTTGCAGGGCGGTACCGATCCGCGTCGCGAAGGCGTCGTGCTCGGCGATACGTTCCGGCCGTAACTGGGTGAGTGCGTACGGCCCCGGTCCGCCGACGGGCGGTCGGGGCCGTTTTTCATGGCGAGGCCGCATGGATGGCCGAGCAATGCACATCATTCGGAATGCTGATGAAATAGGCTGGCCGCTTCACCAGCCGGGTGGGCCGATGCGTGGCGATCGGGCGAATCACCCAGGCGGAGCGCCGCTCCCGTTCGCCGACGAATAGGGTGTCCATCCCGCCGCGAGCCCTCGATTGTCAAACAGTGTGAGTCAATCGTCAGCATTTGCAACCGAAGTAACAGTCCCCGCAATTCAATCGTTTTGCGCGCCGGCGCCGCTACATTAGCCCCACCTGCCGCACTTCGCGGTGAGGCATGCGACAAGCCGCACGAAGGCGGCCCGCAGCAACAACGTCTTTGGGGAGAATGACCATGAACAAGATTCGTACGATCCTGCTGGGTGCCGCTCTGACGGCGATGGCGACGTCGGCTGCATTCGCACAGACGGCCCAAACCGGCGCACAGGGTTCTGCTGGCGTCGGCGCACAGGTCCAGACGCCGCTGCTCGGCGGCGGCGTGGGCGTGCAGGCCGGCGCCGGCGCGAATGCGGCGGGCTCGGGTTCTGGCGCAGGCAATGTGGTCGGCGGCGCGCTGAACGGCGTCGGCAAGACGGTCGGCGGCGTCGGCTCGGCAGCCGGCAATGCGGTCGGCGGCGCGACGCAGGCGGTCGGTTCCGCAGCCGGTACGGCGAAGGATGCGGCGGCATCGGCCGTCCACTCGACGAAGTCGCACGTGAAGCACGTCGCCGGTTCGGTGAAGAGCCATGCGCAAGGCGCGATGTCGACGGCAGGCGACGTCGCGGGTGGCGCGAAGGCGAAGGCCGGCGAGGCGCTCGAAGGCACGGCTAACGCAGTGCAAGGCGGCGCATCGGTCGGCGTGAAGGGTTCGGCGTCGGCGCAAGGCGGCGCGCTGTAAGCAGCACGCGTTCCGTCAAGGCCCGGCCCGCTTCGATGCGGGCCGGGCTTTTTTTGTTGGCGCGCGCGGCCCCTGCCCATTGCCGGCCCGCCATGCTTAAATAGCGAGGCTCCCGGTTGCGGGGCCGCCGCGACGGCGGTGCCGGTCGACCAGGGCAAGCATGTCCGATCGACATCGTGACGACAGACGACACCAAAACGCCGCGTCGGCCAGCCCGGCGCGGTCCGATAACATTCCGAGGCATCACGTCATGACTATCCTGTTCCGTCTTTTCGCGCTTGCCTGCGCGCTCTGGCTGGCCGCCTGCGCGGCGCCGCCCCCGCCGCCGCCTCCGCCGTCCGCCAGCGCCGCCGCGTCCCCCGCCGCACCGGACGCCGGCGAACGCCGCGGGCTCGGCACCGCGTGGGGCGAGTCGGTGCGATCCGAAACCCGCCAGGTTGAATTCGAACGCGCGGATCCGGCCAAGCCGACGGATCTCGCGTCGGTCTACTACAACGATGCGCTGCCCGGCCATCCGCCGGCCTCGCAGGTTCGCCGGCTGCCGACCCGCGTCGCGCTCGCCAATGGCGACATCGCGCTGTCGTTCATCGACGAAAAGGGCGCGCCGCTGCGGCTCGCGCGCAACAACGGCCGCTGGCACATGGCGGGCGTCGAGGGTTCGCGCTACATCATCGTGCTGCGCAACCAGGGGCGCCGCACGTTCGAAGTCGTGTCGACGGTCGACGGCCTCGACGTGCTGTCGGGCCGGCCGGGCAGCTATACGAACGGCGGCTACGTGCTGTATCCGGGCCGCACGCTGACGATCGAGGGTTTTCGCAAGAGCCGCGACGAAGTCGCCGCGTTCCGCTTTGCCGCCGTGCCCGACAGCTACGTCGCGAACTCGAAGTACGGCGATGCCGCGAACGTCGGCGTGATCGGCGTTGCGCTGTTCGCGCAGAAAGACGACGACGAGGAAGCGCTGCGCCGCAACGCGAATCCGTTCCCCGGCAACGACAACCGCTTTGCGCCGCCGCCCGTTCCGCGCGGCGAGTAACGGCATGTAGTCGGGTGCCCGCATGCGTCGCGACGCACGCGGGGCGATCCAGCGCGTTTTCCGGCTGCCCGTTCAACGCCGTTGCCGTTTCGTATCTCCCGAAACACGATCCAAGGCCCAATCGCCTCTATCGGACGATTGCGCGGCCATCGTTTCGTGAGCGGGCCGTTCTGCGGCGGCGCGGTTTCGCCGTCGCTCGCTCGTGCTGCGGCACAATGTCGGTTCGCACCGGTATCGCGTGCTTCCCGGCCATCCGGACCGACGGATAACGTCTTGTCGTTACCCGCTTTCAGGTACCATCCCGACCCGCTTGCAACGGGCCGCATGATCCGGTCCGGTACGCGCCGTACGTCACGCGGCAGGCCCGGCGGCTGGCGGGACGACGATTGACGGCACGGGCCCGTGCGAGCGGCGTCGCCCTTCGCCATGAAACAGAGGAACCTTCGTGAAGTTCATCCACGCGGCAGACATTCACCTTGACAGCCCGTTGCACGGCCTGAGCGCGTACCCCGACGCGCCGGCCGCGCAGTTGCGCAACGCGTCGCGCGAGGCGCTGCGGCAACTCGTGGATCGTGCGATCGAAGAGGACGTCGCGTTCCTCGTGATCGCGGGCGACCTGTACGACGGCGACTGGAAGGATCACAACACGGGCATCTTCTTCGGCCAGCAGATGGGGCGCCTGCGCAAGGCCGGCATCCGCGCGTTCGTGCTCGGCGGCAACCACGATGCCGAAAGCGAGATGACGAAGAAGCTGACGCTGCCCGACAACGTCACCGTGTTCGGCCACCGCAAGCCGGAAACCGTCAAGCTGCCCGAATTCGACGTCGCGCTGCACGGGCAGAGCTTCAAGGACAAGGCCATCGTCGACAATCTCGCGCTCGGCTATCCGGATCCGGTACCCGGCTACTACAACATCGGCGTGTTGCACACGGCGCTGGAAGGGTATGCCGCGCACGCGAACTACGCGCCGTGCACGCTGGCCGAACTGCACGCGAAGGGCTACGACTACTGGGCGCTCGGCCACGTGCACGAGTTCCAGCAATGGACGGGGCCGTCCACCGTCGTGTTTCCCGGCAACCTCCAGGGGCGCCACATCCGCGAGACGGGCCGGCGCGGCGCGGTGCTCGTGACGGTTGAGCAAGGCCGCACGCAGGTCGAGCGCCTGTATCTGGACGTGCTGCGCTGGGAAGCCGTGTCGGTCGACGCGTCCGATTGCCTGTCGGTCGCCGATTTGTCGAGAAAGATCGGCCAGTCGCTGGAGGCGCTGCTGACCGTCGACGGCCACGTGCCGCGCGCGGTGCGCGTGACGGTCACGGGGCGCACGCCCGCGCACGGCCTCTTTTTCGGCCGCGCGCCGCAGTTGCGCGCGGAGGTGCTCAACCAGATCGGCATCATCGGCAACGAGCGGCTGTGGCTCGAGAAGGTCCGGCTCGCGACGTCCGCCGCCGATCACCAGCCTGGCGAAAGCGAGCAGCTCGAAGCGCTGGAGGATCTGAAGCAGATCCTCGCCGATGCCGCGCACGATCCGGATTTCCTCGCGCTGCTCGAACGCGACCTGAAGCCGTTCGTCGGCAAGGTACGCAGCGACGTGAAGGAGGAGGTGCCGTTGCTGACGATGGCGCGCGCCGGTGAACTGACGGCGCTGGTCGAGCAGGTCGGGCCCGCGTTGCTCGCGCGGCTGGCGAGGGGGGAGTAAGCGATGCGCATCAGCCAGCTCGATCTGATCAAGTACGGCAAGTTCACCGACGAGACGCTGCGGTTCCCGCCGGCCCGCGAGGATTTTCACGTGATCGTCGGGCCGAACGAGGCCGGCAAGTCGACGATCCGCACGGCCGTATCCGAGCTGCTGTTCGGGATGAAGCTGCAGACGCCGCTCGATTTCCTGCACAGCACGCCCGAGCTGCGGATCGGCGGCGTGCTGGAGAGCGGTACGAGCGAACTCGTGTTCCACCGTGCGCGCGGGCGCAGTTCGCTGCGCACGCCCGGCGACGACAAGCTGCCCGACGACTATCTGGCGGCGATCCTCGACGGCGCGACGCGTGAGTTCTTCGAGCAGATGTTCGGGCTCGATCACGGACGGCTGATCGATGGAGGCCGAAGCATTCTCGATGCTTCCGACAAGCTCGGCCAGGTGTTGTTCGAATCGGCTGCCGGTGTCGGCAGTCTCGGGCCGGTGCGCGAGGAGCTCGACGCGCGAGCGCTCGAGCTGTGGGCGCCGCGCCGGAGCGGCAGCGCGTTTGCGTTGGCCGAGACGTCGTTCAACGAAGCCGTGACCGAACTGAAGACGGTCCAGGTCCGCACGCGCGACTGGGTCGATCGCAAGGACGCGCGCGAAGCGATCGAGCAGCAGATCGAGCAGGCGCGCGCGGAACAGCGCCGGCTCGAAACGCTGCGCTCGAAGCTTGAACGCGTCCGTCGGCTTGCGCCATACCTGAAGGAGCTGACGGTCAAGGATGCGGCGCTGGCCGAACTGGGTGCGGTCGTCGAGTTGCCGCCGACCGCGTATGCCGATCTGCTGAAGGCGCAGGGCGATCTCGCGGCCGAGCAGAAGGTGCTCGAAGAACGTCGCGCCGACCTGCTCGCGAAACGGCAGGCGCGCGAGGCGATCGATGCGGACGCCGTCACGCTGGCGCTCGACGCCGATATCGAAGCGCTCGATCGGTTGCGCGGCACGTGCATGAATCACGCGCAGGATTTGCTGTTGCTCGGCGCGGATGTCGAGCGGCATGTGTCCGCCGCGTGCGCGGCGGCGGCCCAGCTCGACTGGCCGACGAACGAAGCGTCGCTGCGTGCGTCGCTGCCGACGGCGCTGTCGCTGAAGACGGTGACGAACCTGCTGCGAGAGCACGGCGCGCTGCACCAGGCGCTCGCCGGCGCGCGCGAGTCGCTCGACGAACGCACGCGCGAGCTTGCGCAGGTGCGGGAACAACAGGCGCGACTGTCGACCGTCGACGTGCCGGAGGCGCTGCGCGCGGCGCTGGCCGACGCGCAAGCCTTTCGCAACAGCGGTCAGCGCGAGCAGGCGCTGGCGCACGAGATCGCGGCCGCCGAACGCACGCTGTCGGGTGCGCTCGATGCGCTTGGCCAGTGGCGCATGCCGGTCGACACGCTGCGCGCGCTCGACGTGCCGTCGGCGGCGCGGCTCGGCGCGCTGCTGAAGGAAGACGGCGAGTACGCGAGCGCGGCCGCCGCGGCACGTGATGCGCGGGACAGCGCGCTCGAGGAGCTCGAGCGGCTCGAACTGCAGGAGAAGCATTTCGCGGAGAACCACAAGGTCGTCACGACCGCCGACGTGCTGGCGGCGCGCGCGCGGCGCGATGGCGCGTGGGGCGACATCCGCAATGGCACGGTCGATCTCGCCGCGGGCGCACCGGCGGTCGACGACGCGATTCGCCTCGCCGACGAACTCGTCGATGCACAGCTCGGCGCGACGCAGGCCGCGGCGACGTTGCAATCGCTGCGTCAGCAGGTCGAGTCCGCGCGTGCGGGCGCGGCACGCAGGCAGGCCGCGCTGGACGAACGCGAGCGCGAGCTGGCCGCGCATCGCGACGCGTGGGCCGCACTCGCGGCGAGAGCCGCGGTGCCCGGCATGTCGCTGGCGGCGATGGGCGACTGGCTCGCGAAGCGCGAAACGGTGTTCGCCGCGCAGGCGGATCTCGACCGCCAGCGCCGCGAATTCGACGCGCTGCATGCGGCCCGGGACGGCGCGGAAGCCGCGCTGCGCGTGGCGTTGCGCACGGTATCGCGAGGTGGCGAGCCGGACGGCCTGGCGGCGCTCGTCGCGATTGCCGAGGCCTTCGTACAGTCGGCCGAGAAAGCGATCGCGCAGCAGGATAGCCTGGAAGACCGTGCGCGGGAAGCCGAACGCGGATGCGCGACCGCGCAATCGCGGGCCGGCCACGCGCAAACGGCTTACGACGCGTGGCAAGCGCAGTGGCGCGACGCGCTGGCCGACGCGAAACTGTCCGCGAGCGCGACGACGCTGGCCGCGGCGGAAGGGGCGCTTACGCTCGCGAATACGGTGACGGCCGAACTGGCCGATGCCGACGCGCCGCGCAACCGGATCGCCGCGATCCGCGCGGAGCTGGCCGCGCTCGAGGCCGGCGCGCGGCGGCTTGCGGAAGCGCTCGCGCCGGAATGGCTGGCGAGCGGCGACTGGCCGGACGTGGCGCGCCGGCTGACGATGCGCCTCGCGGCCGCCCGGGAAATCGCGCGTGCGATCGACCGTGCCGACGAGGCCGTGCGGCACGCCGACGGCAAGGTCGCGGACGCGGCCGCCGCGGTGGCCGGTGCGGATGCACGAATCCAGCCGTTGCTTCAACTGGCCGGCGTCGCGTCGATCGACGCGGCGCTGCCGCTGGCCGAGCGCTCGGATCGTCAGCGTCAGCTTCGGCAGGCGGTCGAGGCCGCGCACGAGGCATTGGTGCGCGATGGCGACGGTCTTTCCCGGTCCGCCGTCGAAGCCGAGGTCGCGGAGCAGGACATCGCCGACGTACCGGCGCATCTCGAAGCGGTGAAGCAGTCGCTCGGCGATGTCGGCAAGCGGCTGAACGAGCTGTCGCAGCAGCAGGTCGTGGCCGACCAGGCGTTCGGCGCGATCGACGGCCAGGCGAATGCGGCCGTCGCCGAGTCGAAACGGCAGGAAGCGCTGGCGGCGATGGGCGATGCGGCCGAACAGTATCTGGAGGCGGCCACCGCGAGCCGCTTGCTGAAGTGGGCGACGGATCGCTATCGCGACCAGAAGCAGGGGCCGATGCTCAGGCGCGCGGGCGAGATCTTCGCGGGGCTCACGCTCGGCGAATTCGCGAAGCTGACCGTCGACACCGAACGGACGCCGCCTGCGCTGTATGCGCGGCGTACGAAGGGCGCGTCGGTCGAGGTCGCCGGGCTGAGCGAAGGCACGCGCGACCAGTTGTTCCTCGCGCTGCGGATTGCGGCGCTGGAGCTGCAGCTCGGCAGCCGCATCGCGCTGCCGTTCGTCGCCGACGATCTGTTCATCAATTTCGACGATGCGCGCGCGAAGGCCGGACTCGATGCGCTGCGCGATCTGTCGACGCGAACCCAGGTGCTGTTCCTGACGCACCACGACCACCTGTTGCCGCTCGTGCGGGACGTCTTCGGCGCGCGGGTCAATGTGGTCGAGTTGCAGCGCGCGCCGGCCGGCGCGTGATGCGCGGGCGTGCCGCGATGCCGGTACACGGGAAGGGGCATCGCGTGCAGGTAGTATGAGCGGTTCCGAAACGCACGGGACCGGGACAACCGGTCGCGGGTCTGGCCACACGAGGGGAAAATATGAAAAAGCTGGTAGCCGCCATCGCGTTCGCGGCGGACAAGCATCGCAATCAGCGTCGCAAGGACGAAGAGGCGTCGCCGTACATCAATCATCCGATCGCACTTGCCGACGTGCTGGCCAACGAAGCCGGTATCGAGGACGAGCGCGTGATCGTCGCGGCCGTGCTGCACGACACGGTCGAGGACACGGAGACGACCGAGCAGGAACTGCTGCGGCTGTTCGGCAAGGACGTGGCGGACATCGTGATGGAGGTCACCGACGACAAGTCGTTGCCGAAGGAGGAGCGCAAGCGCCTGCAGATCGAGCACGCGTCGACCATCAGCCGGCGAGCGAAGCTCGTGAAGCTCGCCGACAAGATCTGCAACCTGCGCGACATCGCGCGGCATCCGCCCGCGGACTGGCCGCTCGAGCGCAAGCAGGCGTATTTCGACTGGGCGAAGTCGGTCGTCGACCCGATGCGCGGCGTGCATCCCGGTCTCGAGGCGATCTTCGACACCGCGTACGGCGCGCGGCCGGCGGACTGAAGTTCCGGCATGGTATCGGCTCGATCCGTCGCATCCGCCGCGCGACAGGTGCCCGCCGTGGCGGGTGTCGACGTCGGGGGCGACAAGAAGTTGTGCGATCTCGTGATCCTGCGCGGGTCGACGGTCGTCTGCCGCGAAGCGCGGATTGCCCCCGAGGCGATACCCGCGCTGTGTGTTACCCATGACGTCGTGGCCGTCGGCGTCGACGCGCCGAGCGTGTGGTGGCCAGGCGTCGGCCGCCGGGCGGCCGAACAGGCGCTCGCCTGCGAACGGATCTCGTGTTTTCCGACACCGTCGCGGGAGCAGGCCGTTTCAAGCACGTCGGGCTTCTTCGACTGGATGTTCATCGGGGAACGCGTGTACCGCGCGCTGGCGGATACCTATCCATTGCTGACCGGTGTGCACTATGCGGGTGGTCGTGCGAGTTTCGAGACCTATCCGTATGCGATTACCTGCGCGATGCTGGGCAAGGCGGTGGCGTCGGCGAAGCAGAAGCGTACCCAGCGCCTGCAATTGCTGGAGCGGCTGGGGATCGACGTGTCGAGGCTGCGCTCCGTCGATGCGCGAGACGCAACCCTTTGCGCGTTGACCGCGCAATACGTGATCGACGGGAACGCATATGCGTATGGTGACACGGAGGGCGGTTACATCCGCGTGCCGATCGTGAGCGAGGCGATCGTGCTCGACTCGCTATAGCGGCGGCACGTGGCGACTGTGGGGCGGTTGCCACGACAAGGTGAGCTTTTGCGGGAGAGGGGCGGTCTTCCCGGCGCCGATGCCGTAGGCATTGCGTGTCGACCGACCAACATCGGGATGGCCGGCGCGCACGGCATGAAGCCGGTGCGCCGCGCAATCCCCGGCGGCACCATTCAGTCCTCGAGGATGGACTTCGGCACGCTGGACAGGTCGCAGGCTTGCGCCTGATCGAAATAGTCTTCGGCGTCGTTGATCATCACGACCGCGACGTCGATCAGCTCGTCGAGCCGTTGCAGCAGCGATTCGCGCCACTCGATGTCTTCATCGCGCGCTGGCGTCTTGTCTAGTTGTTCGATGATCGAATCGGCTGTCTGCAGGAAAGGAATCGCCTGCTGATAGTTCTCGATCGAGACCATCGCCGCGTTACGCGCGCCGACGAGCCGCTCGCGATGCTCGTCCGCCAGTTCGGATTCGCCGCTGATCCGAGGCAATACATCCGAGATGCGTTGGAGAAGCGCCGGCGTTTGTTCTTCCAGCAGGATGGCGCGTTCGCGCAGCGCCGCATATTCGTCGCGAAGATCGGCGTCGCCGGATTGAGTCGTGCTGTCCATCGTCGATAGGGGTGCGTGGTTCGGTCGCGGCATGATACTCGACAGCGCCAGGTTCCTTGTCCGTTCCGCTGCTTTTCATATAGGGGGAAAGACGGGCATACGTCATAGCTATAGCGAACCGCTCGCGTTGCGATTCAGGCCCGTCGAACCCCCAGCCCCCGTGCGCGGCAGCGCACGGGGGCTTTTTCAAACTTTTTTCACAAAGGGCTTGCGTGGGCGGCGCGAGGTGCATAGAATCACGCCTCTTTCGCGCTCACGGAAACGCAGCGCGGAAGGAAGGGAAGCAGTGCGGTTGAGGCTTGGCAGGAACGGCCTCGGCGGTACGGAAGTTGAGCCCCGCGGTCGCAACGACGTAGTGCAAAAAGTTGTTGACGAGCTGCGAAACACGGTTCATAATCTCGCTTCTCTGCTGCTGAAAACGCAGCGCTGCCGGGAAACACGAAGTTCCTCGCAGATTGCTCTTTAAAAATTAACAGCCGATAAGTGTGGGCGCTTGATGACAGCGAGCTGATCCTCGGATCAGATAGCGAAAGTATCAAGAGTCTCACACTAAAGTAAGTCAGGTTTATGAAGTGATTCATATTCCTGTCAGCTTTGAGTGAGCGACCGGTTCTTAACCGAACCGAAAACAGTAACAGGTTTAAACTGAAGAGTTTGATCCTGGCTCAGATTGAACGCTGGCGGCATGCCTTACACATGCAAGTCGAACGGCAGCACGGGTGCTTGCACCTGGTGGCGAGTGGCGAACGGGTGAGTAATACATCGGAACATGTCCTGTAGTGGGGGATAGCCCGGCGAAAGCCGGATTAATACCGCATACGATCCATGGATGAAAGCGGGGGACCTTCGGGCCTCGCGCTATAGGGTTGGCCGATGGCTGATTAGCTAGTTGGTGGGGTAAAGGCCTACCAAGGCGACGATCAGTAGCTGGTCTGAGAGGACGGCCAGCCACACTGGGACTGAGACACGGCCCAGACTCCTACGGGAGGCAGCAGTGGGGAATTTTGGACAATGGGCGAAAGCCTGATCCAGCAATGCCGCGTGTGTGAAGAAGGCCTTCGGGTTGTAAAGCACTTTTGTCCGGAAAGAAATCCTTGGCTCTAATACAGTCGGGGGATGACGGTACCGGAAGAATAAGCACCGGCTAACTACGTGCCAGCAGCCGCGGTAATACGTAGGGTGCAAGCGTTAATCGGAATTACTGGGCGTAAAGCGTGCGCAGGCGGTTTGCTAAGACCGATGTGAAATCCCCGGGCTCAACCTGGGAACTGCATTGGTGACTGGCAGGCTAGAGTATGGCAGAGGGGGGTAGAATTCCACGTGTAGCAGTGAAATGCGTAGAGATGTGGAGGAATACCGATGGCGAAGGCAGCCCCCTGGGCCAATACTGACGCTCATGCACGAAAGCGTGGGGAGCAAACAGGATTAGATACCCTGGTAGTCCACGCCCTAAACGATGTCAACTAGTTGTTGGGGATTCATTTCCTTAGTAACGTAGCTAACGCGTGAAGTTGACCGCCTGGGGAGTACGGTCGCAAGATTAAAACTCAAAGGAATTGACGGGGACCCGCACAAGCGGTGGATGATGTGGATTAATTCGATGCAACGCGAAAAACCTTACCTACCCTTGACATGGTCGGAATCCTGCTGAGAGGTGGGAGTGCTCGAAAGAGAACCGGCGCACAGGTGCTGCATGGCTGTCGTCAGCTCGTGTCGTGAGATGTTGGGTTAAGTCCCGCAACGAGCGCAACCCTTGTCCTTAGTTGCTACGCAAGAGCACTCTAAGGAGACTGCCGGTGACAAACCGGAGGAAGGTGGGGATGACGTCAAGTCCTCATGGCCCTTATGGGTAGGGCTTCACACGTCATACAATGGTCGGAACAGAGGGTTGCCAACCCGCGAGGGGGAGCTAATCCCAGAAAACCGATCGTAGTCCGGATTGCACTCTGCAACTCGAGTGCATGAAGCTGGAATCGCTAGTAATCGCGGATCAGCATGCCGCGGTGAATACGTTCCCGGGTCTTGTACACACCGCCCGTCACACCATGGGAGTGGGTTTTACCAGAAGTGGCTAGTCTAACCGCAAGGAGGACGGTCACCACGGTAGGATTCATGACTGGGGTGAAGTCGTAACAAGGTAGCCGTATCGGAAGGTGCGGCTGGATCACCTCCTTTCCAGAGCTTCTCGCAAAGTTGAGCGCTCACGCTTATCGGCTGTAAATTTAAAGACAGACTCAGGGGTCTGTAGCTCAGTCGGTTAGAGCACCGTCTTGATAAGGCGGGGGTCGTTGGTTCGAATCCAACCAGACCCACCATTGTCTGGCGGTAGGTACCTGAGGCATCTGTACTCAATGGGGGCATAGCTCAGCTGGGAGAGCACCTGCTTTGCAAGCAGGGGGTCGTCGGTTCGATCCCGTCTGCCTCCACCAATCACCAACGCTAAGTGCTTGGTTCACACGCTGAACCGAGAATTTTGCATTGGCGATTGAGCCAGTCAGAGGATATCAACAGATATCGGCTGTCGTTCTTTAACAATCTGGAAGAAGTAAGTAATTTGGATAGCGGAAGCGTCTTGAGATGGACGTGGAAACTATCCGGGTTGTGATTGTATCGATGTATCTCAAGATGATTCGAACTCTATGTTTGACTCAATTGGAATACGGCACAACGCGAGAACTCAACCTGTAGCGGCTGTCGAGAGACAGACTCGTTATAGGGTCAAGCGAACAAGTGCATGTGGTGGATGCCTTGGCGATCACAGGCGATGAAGGACGCGGTAGCCTGCGAAAAGCTACGGGGAGCTGGCAAACGAGCTTTGATCCGTAGATGTCCGAATGGGGAAACCCACTCCTTTTGGAGTATCCATGGCTGAATACATAGGCCATGCGAAGCGAACGCGGTGAACTGAAACATCTAAGTAACCGCAGGAAAAGAAATCAACCGAGATTCCCAAAGTAGTGGCGAGCGAAATGGGATGAGCCTTGCACTCTTTATTTGTATTGTTAGCCGAACGCTCTGGAAAGTGCGGCCATAGCGGGTGATAGCCCCGTAGGCGAAAACAGTATGAAAGAACTAGGTGTGCGACAAGTAGGGCGGGACACGTGAAATCCTGTCTGAAGATGGGGGGACCATCCTCCAAGGCTAAATACTCGTGATCGACCGATAGTGAACCAGTACCGTGAGGGAAAGGCGAAAAGAACCCCGGGAGGGGAGTGAAATAGATCCTGAAACCGCATGCATACAAACAGTCGGAGCCTCGTAAGGGGTGACGGCGTACCTTTTGTATAATGGGTCAGCGACTTACGTTCAGTAGCAAGCTTAACCGTATAGGGCAGGCGTAGCGAAAGCGAGTCCGAATAGGGCGTTCAGTTGCTGGGCGTAGACCCGAAACCAGGTGATCTATCCATGGCCAGGATGAAGGTGCGGTAACACGTACTGGAGGTCCGAACCCACTAACGTTGAAAAGTTAGGGGATGAGCTGTGGATAGGGGTGAAAGGCTAAACAAACCTGGAAATAGCTGGTTCTCTCCGAAAACTATTTAGGTAGTGCCTCGTGTCTCACCTTCGGGGGTAGAGCACTGTCATGGTTGGGGGGTCTATTGCAGATTACCCCGCCATAGCAAACTCCGAATACCGAAGAGTGCAATCACGGGAGACAGACATCGGGTGCTAACGTCCGGTGTCAAGAGGGAAACAACCCAGACCGCCAGCTAAGGTCCCCAAATATAGCTAAGTGGGAAACGAAGTGGGAAGGCTAAAACAGTCAGGAGGTTGGCTTAGAAGCAGCCACCCTTTAAAGAAAGCGTAATAGCTCACTGATCGAGTCGTCCTGCGCGGAAGATGTAACGGGGCTAAGCTATATACCGAAGCTGCGGATGCGTGCTTTGCACGCATGGTAGGAGAGCGTTCCGTAAGCCTGCGAAGGTGCGTTGAAAAGCGTGCTGGAGGTATCGGAAGTGCGAATGCTGACATGAGTAGCGATAAAGGGGGTGAAAGGCCCCCTCGCCGTAAGCCCAAGGTTTCCTACGCAACGTTCATCGGCGTAGGGTGAGTCGGCCCCTAAGGCGAGGCAGAAATGCGTAGCTGATGGGAAGCAGGTCAATATTCCTGCACCATTGTTAGATGCGATGGGGGGACGGATCGCGGAAGGTTGTCCGGGTGTTGGAAGTCCCGGTCGCTGCATTGGAGAAGGCACTTAGGCAAATCCGGGTGCGCAATTCAAGGGTGTGGCGCGAGCTCCTTAGGGAGCGAAGCAATTGGAAGTGGTTCCAAGAAAAGCCTCTAAGCTTCAGTCTAACGATGACCGTACCGCAAACCGACACAGGTGGGCGAGATGAGTATTCTAAGGCGCTTGAGAGAACTCGGGAGAAGGAACTCGGCAAATTGGTACCGTAACTTCGGGATAAGGTACGCCCTTGTAGCTTGACTGGCCTGCGCCAGGAGGGTGAAGGGGTTGCAATAAACTGGTGGCTGCGACTGTTTAATAAAAACACAGCACTCTGCAAACACGAAAGTGGACGTATAGGGTGTGACGCCTGCCCGGTGCCGGAAGATTAAATGATGGGGTGCAAGCTCTTGATTGAAGTCCCGGTAAACGGCGGCCGTAACTATAACGGTCCTAAGGTAGCGAAATTCCTTGTCGGGTAAGTTCCGACCTGCACGAATGGCGTAACGATGGCCACACTGTCTCCTCCCGAGACTCAGCGAAGTTGAAGTGTTTGTGATGATGCAATCTACCCGCGGCTAGACGGAAAGACCCCATGAACCTTTACTGTAGCTTTGCATTGGACTTTGAACCGATCTGTGTAGGATAGGTGGGAGGCTATGAAACCGGAACGCTAGTTTCGGTGGAGCCGTCCTTGAAATACCACCCTGGTTTGTTTGAGGTTCTAACCTTGGCCCGTGATCCGGGTCGGGGACAGTGCATGGTAGGCAGTTTGACTGGGGCGGTCTCCTCCCAAAGCGTAACGGAGGAGTACGAAGGTACGCTAGGTACGGTCGGAAATCGTGCTGATAGTGCAATGGCATAAGCGTGCTTAACTGCGAGACCGACAAGTCGAGCAGGTGCGAAAGCAGGTCATAGTGATCCGGTGGTTCTGTATGGAAGGGCCATCGCTCAACGGATAAAAGGTACTCTGGGGATAACAGGCTGATACCGCCCAAGAGTTCATATCGACGGCGGTGTTTGGCACCTCGATGTCGGCTCATCTCATCCTGGGGCTGTAGCCGGTCCCAAGGGTATGGCTGTTCGCCATTTAAAGAGGTACGTGAGCTGGGTTTAAAACGTCGTGAGACAGTTTGGTCCCTATCTGCCGTGGGCGTTGGATATTTGAAGGGGGCTGCTCCTAGTACGAGAGGACCGGAGTGGACGAACCTCTGGTGTACCGGTTGTCACGCCAGTGGCATCGCCGGGTAGCTATGTTCGGAAGAGATAACCGCTGAAAGCATCTAAGCGGGAAACTCGCCTTAAGATGAGATATCCCTGGGGACTAGATCCCCTTGAAGGGTCGTTCGAGACCAGGACGTTGATAGGTCAGGTGTGTAAGCGCAGTAATGCGTTCAGCTAACTGATACTAATTGCCCGTAAGGCTTGATCCTATAACAAGTCTGTTTTACAGACAGCGGTTGAATGACCGCGATGTGCTGATACGCACAACACCAAAATTACTGCTTCTTCCAAGATTGGTTGCGCTGCGAAGCAACGCAACAACCCTCTTTGCCTGATGACCATAGCGAGTCGGTCCCACCCCTTCCCATCCCGAACAGGACCGTGAAACGACTCTACGCCGATGATAGTGCGGATTCCCGTGTGAAAGTAGGTAATCGTCAGGCTCCCTAAGCCAAGAACCCCCGCCCGACCAGGCGGGGGTTTTTGCATTTCGGCGACGGAAATGCGCGTCGGCGCAGAAAGGTGCTCGATTCATCGCATCCATTCGACGACATCCCGACTCAAGATACGACGACCGTAAATTCGACCCCCGATTCAAAGTCCAGCGTCGTGGTCGAAAACCGCGGATCGTTGTCCAGGTATTGCTTGTAGGGTCGAACGGCATCCTCGGCTGTGTACATGTTGTCGGCAAGCACGACCGATCCCGGGCGCAGCAGGTGCTCGATCTGCTTGAACAGTCTCAGATAAGCGTCGGCCCAAACGTCGATGAATACCAGGTCGAAGGCCCCGTCCAATTCGGCAACGGTCTCGAATACGTCGCCCTCCCGCAAATCGACATAAGCGTCCAGGCCTGCCGTTTTGGCGTGCGCGCGCAGATGTGCGCACTTGAGCGTGTCGCGCTCGGTCGCGACGACCACGCCGCGGCCCAACATGCGCAGCGCCTCCGCGAAATACAGCGTGGACACGCCGCGGGAACTGCCGAGCTCGAGGATTCTGGCCGGCCGTTGCGAAAGCACCATGTTGCGCAGGAATCTTCCCGTTTCCGCCGACACGGCCAACGATAGCGGGCTGCCTTCCGAGGACTCGAAGTCTTCGCTGGACAACCCGAGCATTTCGAGAAACCGTCCCCGCAGCCGGGGAGCAAGCGCCTCGTATTCGTCGCCGAGCGTCAGGAACGCTTCGTTCGATCCCTGGAACTGCGCGCGTGCGCGCGCGATGATTTCGGCTCGGCTCTCCTCATGAAGCCTTTGCAGAAGAGCCATGGTGGGTTGAGTCATGTGCATTCCCTGGAGAGATTGATGAGGCCGACGACGCATCCAGCGACTGCTCCCTCCGCCGGGTTTCCCGCGCTGAGGTTCGGCCGCCGACCAACCGGCGATGCTACGTGCTTCGGGCGAGCGTGATGGCGCGTTCCGGACACGCCGTCACGCAAAGCCCGCATGACCGGCACGCATGCGCATTCGGCGTGTAGGCGACTTTCATTCCATGCACGCGCAACTTCAGGCGATGCATCATGCCGAGGCCGACGTAGTCGGACTGATCGATGCGCCGGATCTCGAATACGTTTTCCGGGCAAACGGTGACGCAATCCCCCTTGCCTTCGCAACGTTTCAGGTCGACGACCGGCGCAATCACCCCCGGCTTCTGTTTGCAGCTGCCCGTGGATCGTTCGCGCATGTTCACTCTCCCGTGCGCGGGTTGCTGTCCGATCGCCACTCGGCCCGAAAACGCTCGCGCTCTTCCGGCGTCATCGATTCCCACTTGCGCCAGTGGCGTCGGCCGTGCCAGCCACGGTGTCCGCGGAATCCGCCGAACAGAATGCGGCTCAACACGAGCAGGCCCAGCGCATGGGCGAAGTCGATCGTCCGGGCGCCGACGAATAACGCCGGCATCACCCAGTTCCACAGCATCATGACGACCCATCCGAGCACGCCTATGGCGATCACCACGAGCAGTGCCTTGCCGGCACATCTGATTCGAAAATTCATCCGTCGACTCCGTTAGTTGTCCAGTTCGTCATAAATGGGCTGCAGCCGGGCGCGCAGATGCAGGACCGCATAGCGTTTGCGCGCGAGCAGGGTATTGAGCGCGATACCGCTTTGCGCGGCCATCTCCTTGAAGGACTGCCCTTCCAGTTCATGCGCGATGAAAACCTCACGCTGATTGGCGGGCAACTCGTCGAGCGCATCCTGCAACGCCTTGAGCACCAGCGTGCGGGCGTAGAGCGCTTCGGGGCCGGCGTCGTGCGCCGGTAGCGCGAGGTCCAGCCGATACTCGCCGTCCGGTTCGTCTTCGGCTTCGAGCAGATCGGTCAGCGGCTGCTCCTTCTTCTTGCGAAAACGATCGATGATGCGGTTGCGCGCGGTACGGAACAGCCACGCGCTCGCCTGCTCGATCGGGGCAGGCAGTCGATACGCCTGCACGAATTCGTAAAACACATCCTGCAGGATGTCCTCGGCATCGTCCGGGTCGCGTATCCGGCGCCGGATGAAGCTCACTAGCCTCGATCGTTCACGCATCACCGTCGCCGTGATGTCGCGGTCTGGGTCGGTCATCATGTGCGAAGTGGGTGGCGATTCCATGCCTGTGAAGACGTTTCAGGCGCCCGGATATTGTGGTGCCGGTGAAAATCCGCTGCTGAACGCTTTCCCTCGACGCACCACGGACAGTCGGCACGATAGTCCGATCTCGCCGAATCGACCCCGTCTTTTCCGACTTCGCAGCCCTGCCGACCTCTCGTCTGAACTGGTCAGGCCAGTCAGGCCTTAAGTTCCCGCCACCGCTGTCGTTAAACAGGACGTTGCCGGCCTTCGGCAACCCCATTCAAATAACGCGGTAACGGAGATCGAAGTCATCATGCTGTCCTCGATTCGTGCTCGGATACTTGCGACCTGCGTCGCCATCGTGGTCACGGCGCTGGCCGTGACGGGCGGACTGGTCTATTACGTCGTCAAGAACCACAACGACGAGGCCATCGACCAGAACCACAAGTCGATCCTCGCCGGCCACGCGCTCGCGATCAACGAATGGGTGGCCAGCAGGGCGCGGGCGACCCAGGCACTCGCCGACACGATCGCGATCGGCGAAGGCGACCCGCTGCCGGCATTGAAACTGCTCGGCAAGTCGGGTGGCTTCGAGGTGCTGACGCTTGGCTTGCCGGACAAGACTGCGTTCTCGAACGTCCCGCTCGCGCCCGGCTACGATCCGACCGCACGGCCCTGGTACAAGCAAGCCGTCAGCGCGGGCCAGCTGGTCGTGACGGCGCTCTACCGTGATGCGACGACCGGCAAGCCGGCCGTCGCGTTCGCGGTGCCCGTGGTGCGCGACGGCGCCGTGAAGGGCGTGCTGGCCGCCAGCCTGTTCATGGAGAGCGTGAGCGCGATCGTCACCTCCGTTCACCCGACACCGGCGAGTTTCGCGTTCCTGGTGGACAAGAGCGGGCGCGTGATCGCGTCGGCGAAGACCGACCTGATCATGAAACCTGCGACCGGCCTTTCGCCTGCGCTCGACTCCGATCACCTCGGCGCGCTGCAAACGGCGTCCGCGCCCGTCGCGGTCGACATCGACGGGGCCACCAAGCTGGTGCGCGCACAGCCGATCGCAGGCACCGACTGGTCGCTGGTCCTCGCGCTCGACAAGGCCGACGTGACGGCCGGCATGCGTGCGGTCGCGACCACGACGCTGGCTGCCATCCTGATCGTCGCCGTCATCGCGGCGGCGCTCGTCGGCGCGATGACGAACGCGGCCTTCAAGCGCATCCTGCTGGTTCGCGATGCGCTCATGGACGTCTCGAGCGGCAGCGGCGACCTGACGAAACGCCTGCCCGCCGACGGCGCGGACGAAGCCGCGCAGATCGCGCATGCGTTCAACCTGTTCGCCGAAAAGATCAGCACGATCCTGCTGCAGATTCGCGAATTCAGCGAATCCGTCAACCTCGCGAGCGCCGAGATCGCACAGGGCAACCAGGATCTGTCGAGCCGGACCGAACATGCGGCGTCGAGCTTGCAGGAGACGGCCGCCGCGCTCGAGGAAATCGCCGGCACGGCCCGCAACTCGGCCGATGCCGCCAGCCAGGTGAGCCGTCTGGCGGAATCCGCGTCGACTGTCGCGTTGCGCGGCGGCTCGGTCGTGAGCGAGGTCGTGTCGACGATGAACGACATCACGCAAGCGTCCGGCGAAATCGCCAACATCGTCGGCGTGATCGACGGCATTGCGTTCCAGACCAACATCCTCGCGTTGAACGCCGCCGTCGAGGCAGCACGCGCGAACGAGCACGGCCGCGGCTTTGCGGTCGTCGCGGGCGAGGTGCGTGCACTCGCACAGCGCAGCGCGCAAGCCGCCAAGGAGATCAAGCAGCTGATTCACTCGTCGGTCGAGAAGATCGAGGGCGGCTCCGGACTCGTCCAGACGGCCGGGGCGACGATGGACGAGATCGTCGAGGGCGTGCGCGGCATCACGGGCGTGATCGCCGAAATGACCGTGGCGGCGAAGGAGCAGAGCACGGGGCTCGAGCAGGTGAATCAGGCCGTGTCGCATCTCGACGACGCGACGCAGCAGAATGCGGCGCTCGTCGAGCAGTCGGCGGCCGCGGCGACGTTGTTGCGCGAGCAGGCTGCCAGGCTCGCGCAGACGGTCGGCGAGTTCAAGCTCGCGGACAATCGTGCGTCGGCGTTGCAGCCCGCTTGACGACGCGCGTATCGGCTACCCGACATTCGCGGCATGGACGGGTGCGGCACCTTCACCTGTGCGCGAATGTCCGGACAGCCTGAACCGGGCGCAGCCTACATGACCTGCGAAGCGTGCCCGGCGACGATGCGCCAGCCCGTGCCCGAGCGGCGCCAGAGGCGCGTATAGGCAAACGTGCCGTCGAACGCGATGCCGTCGAAATGGCCGGCGAGTGTCGCTTTCGTCGTGGTCAGGATCATCGCGTCGATCGCGCAGGCGCGCATTTCGTGGACGTCGAGTTTCTCCAGGCGCAGCAGCTTCGCACGATGCGCGGACAGGTCGTCTTCGTTGGAAAGGATCTGGCCGGTCGGGACGGTGAACACCAGATCGTCGTCCAGCAGCGTATCGAGCGCGTCGACGTCGTTGACCAGCATCGCCGCACGCAGCGCGGTTTCAAACGGTTCGATGACAGTACGGATTGCATCCATGTCGGATCCTCGCTTCATCCCCGAAGGGTTGCACACGCAGCGGCGGCGGATAAAACCTACCGCGCATTCGACAGCGATTGACGCCGGACCAGCATCACCACGCAGATGCCGATCGACGCGATGACGTTGACGACCGGATAGAACGCGACCGCGCCACGCCACGTGTTCAGTGCCAGCAACGCCAGCGCGTACTTGAGCACGCACAGCGCGAAATAGGCGAGGCTTTCGCTCCACGGATCGCGGATCGTCTTGCGCACGGTCGGGCCGAGGCCGGCAAGCTCGATCAGCGTGACCAGGCAGATCGAGATCGTCGGGTCGTCGGTCAGCATCCACAACGGCACGGCCGACAGCGCCGCGCCCAGAAAAACCCAGTCGAGGCCGGTCCAGCCGCGATCGCCGCGAAAGATGCTCGCCACCAGCGTCAGAAGGCACGTGACGGCAATCGCCGCCGTGCACCATGCGGACGGCCCCGCGCCTGCAGCGAACTGGCCGGCCGCCGCGATCGCGGTGACGACCGACCAGACGAGCCACGTGAACAGATGCGGGCGAACGGTGCGCCGGTAGATCGCGAGCGCGTACGGAACCGCCGCCAGCAGGGACACGGCCGTGCTGATCACGCCAAAGACCGAAGCGGCACCCTGATCGATACTCCCCATCGACGCAACCTCGTGCGGACTGGCCGACCAGTATGTGGTCGGACGGCGCGGGGCGCAACGTCGTGCCGACGCAATGTTGCGTCGCGTTTTCACGCAGGCTCGCACCGGAATGCCGAAGCAATCACCTCCAAAACGAACGGCGCCGCGATCGTGACGCGGCAGGAAAACCCCGCTGCACGACGATCGAATGGATAGAAATAACCTCGTCAGTGAGAAGAAAAACTGTTCTTTCAAATTTCCTTTTGATCACCGACAGTTGGCCGACCGGACGACTGCCGCGATGCACGGCGGTCATGGGCCGAGGTCGTGGCCGCCAACGTCCGTCGTCGGGTCGAAGCCGGGCGGAGCACTCCACACAAGCGCCGGGTCGTCACAACGGAGCCTTGAATGAACCCAACTTCAACAGAAAGCCGTCAGCACGCGGACTGGAGACGTCTCGCGGCGCAGGTCGTCCCGAGAACGCTCGCGCATATCGGCGGGCGCGGCGTGCCGGCCCGCAGCGGGCGGACGTTCGCCGCGATCAATCCGGCGACCGAGGCCGTCATTGCGGAAGTCGCGTCGTGCGACGCGCCGGACGTCGACGATGCGGTGCGCGCCGCGCGCCGCGCGTTCGAATCCGGCGTCTGGTCGCGCTGCGCGCCGGCCGAGCGCAAGCGCGTGCTGTGCCGGCTCGGCGAGCTCATCGCCGCGCATGGCGAAGAGCTCGCGCTGCTCGATTCGCTCAACATGGGCAAGCGCGTCGCGGACGCGTTCGGCATCGACGTGCCGGCCGCGGGCGGCCTGTTCGGTTGGTATGGCGAAGCCGTCGACAAGCTGCACGGCGAAGTCGCGTCGGCCGATCCCGGTAACCTCGCGGTCGTCACGCGCGAACCGCTGGGCGTGGTCGGCGCGGTCGTGCCGTGGAATTTTCCGCTCGACATGGTCGCGTGGAAGGTGGCGCCGGCGCTTGCCGCCGGCAACAGCGTCGTGCTGAAGCCGGCGGAACAGTCGCCGCTGTCCGCGCTGCGTGTCGCGGAGCTGGCGCTCGAGGCCGGCCTGCCGCCCGGCGTGCTGAACGTCGTGCCGGGTGACGGCGAGACCGCGGGGCGCGCGCTCGGACTGCATCCCGACGTCGACGTACTCGCGTTCACGGGATCGACGGCCGTCGGCAAGAAATTCCTCGAGTACGCCGCGCAGTCGAACATGAAGCAGGTGTGGCTCGAATGCGGCGGCAAGAGCCCGAACCTCGTCTTCGACGATGCGGACGATCTCGATCTCGCCGCACGCAAGGCGTGCTTCGGCATCTTCTTCAACCAGGGCGAAGTGTGTTCCGCGAACTCGCGGCTGCTGGTCCAGCGCTCGATCCTCGATGCGTTCGTCGACCGGCTGATTGCGCATGCCGCTGCATTCATGCCGGGCGATCCGCTCGATCCGTCGAGCGGGATGGGCGCGATCGTCGACGAGCAGCAGCATCGGCGCGTGCGTGAATGGATCGCGCGCGGCCGCGACAGCGCGACGCTCGCGATCGGCGGCGGCGCACCGCGTGTCGACGGCAAGGGCTACTTCATCGAACCGACGATCTTCATCGACGTGCAGCCGGACGACGCGATCGCGCGCGAGGAAATCTTCGGACCGGTGCTGTCGGTGATGGCGTTCGACACCGAGGACGAGGCCGTGCGGCTCGCGAACGATTCGATCTATGGGCTCGCCGCGTCGGTGTGGACCGGCAGCCTGTCGCGCGCGCATCGCGTATCGGGCCGGCTGCGGGCCGGCACGGTGTCCGTCAACACGGTCGATGCGCTGAGCGCGCAGACGCCGTTCGGCGGGTTCCGCCAGTCGGGCTTCGGCCGCGATCTGTCGCTGCACGCGATCGACAAGTACACGGGCCTGAAGACGACCTGGATCAGCTACTGATTCGGCCCGGCGGGCCGCCAATGGCCGCGCCGGGCGGCACGACCGCGCTTTTATCCCTACAACGCACCGGAGACTTGCCCATGAATGCCCCCCACTTTCCGCATCGTACGACCCAGGACTATCAACGCAGCGACGCCGCGCATCACCTGCATGCATTCGTCGACCAGAAGGCGCTGAACGAGGAGGGCGCGCGCGTGATGGTGCGCGGCGAAGGTGTATATCTATGGGACAACGACGGCAACCGCTATCTGGACGGCATGTCCGGGCTGTGGTGCACCAACGTCGGTTATGGCCGCCCGGAGCTGGTCGACGCCGCCGCGCGGCAGATGAAGGCGCTGTCGTACTACAACATGTTCTTTCATACGACGCACCCGTCGGTGATCGAACTGTCGGAGCGGCTGTTCGCGCTGCTCGGCAATCGCTTCAGCCATGTGGTGTATACCAATTCGGGTTCCGAATCGAATGAGGTACTGATCCGCACGGTACGGCGCTTCTGGGACGTGATGGGCCAGCCGGCGAAGAAGGTGCTGATCGGCCGCGTGAACGGTTATCACGGGTCGACGGTCGGCAGCGCGTCGCTGGGCGGCATGGCGTTCATGCATGAAATGGGCGACCTGCCGATTCCGAACGTCACGCACGTCGACGAACCGTACTGGTACGCGAACGGCGGCGACCTGAGCCCCGAGGCATTCGGCAGGCAGGCGGCGCTGTCGCTCGAGCGCAAGATCCTCGAGATCGGTGCGGACCGCGTCGCCGCCTTCGTCGCGGAGCCGTTCCAGGGGGCGGGCGGGATGATTTTCCCGCCGGACGGCTACTGGCAGGAGATCGAACGCATCTGCCGCCAGTATGACGTGCTGCTTTGCGCGGATGAAGTGATCGGCGGCTTCGGCCGTACCGGCGAGTGGTTCGCGCATCGTCACTTCGGCTTCGAACCCGACCTGATCTGCATGGCCAAGGGGTTGACGTCGGGTTATGTGCCGATGGGCGGCCTGATCATGAGCCGGCGCGTCGGCGATGCGCTGGTCGACAAGGGTGGCGTCTATGCGCACGGGCTGACGTATTCGGGGCACCCGGTCGCGGCCGCCGTCGCGCTGGCGAACCTCGACGTGCTCGAGCGCGAGGGCCTCGTCGAGCGGACGAGGACGGATACGGGCCCGTACCTGCAGAAGGCGCTGCGCGACGCATTCGACGGTCACCCGCTCGTCGGCGAGATTCAGGGCGTGGGCGCGGTCGGTGCGATCCAGTTCGCGAAGGACAAGGCGACGCGCGAGCGCTTCGAGAACGAGGCCGACCTGACCTGGCACAGCCGGACGGTCGGTTTCGAACTCGGTGCGATCGTGCGATCGACCAACGGCCGCCTGATCGTTGCGCCGCCGCTGGTGATCGATCATGCGCAGATCGACGAACTGGTCGGCACGATGCGCAAGGCGGTCGATGCGACCGCACGCGAAGTGCTCGGGATCGACTGCTGACCGGTCGAGCGGCGCGCTTTCGTCCGGCGACTGACTGCTCCGCGGCGCCGGTGCCAGCGTGAGGTGACAACCCGAATGTTCGAAGCGCACCGCGTGCGCTTCGCGCGTCAAGGCTCCGCTTTTGCCGCATGCACGTCGCGGCGAAACGCGCCGGGGCTCGTGCCCGTCCACTTGCGGAACGCGCGATGGAACGCGCTCGGCTCGGTGAAGCCGAGCTCGGCCGCGATCTCCGCGACGCTGAGCGCGTGAGCGCGCAGCAGCGACTGGGCCAGCGCGCCGCGCAGCTCGTCCTTGATCGCAGCGAAGCTCTGCCCTTCGCTGCGCAGGCGCCGCCGCAGCGTCGCCGGCGTCGTGCCGAGGCGCACGGCCAGCGCGTCGAAGTCGGGCCACTCGGCGGCCGGCAGCGCTTTCAGGTGCGCGCGCGTTTTCGCGACCCAGCCGGTGTCGTGCCGGTAGCGAACCAGCAGGTTGCCGGGCGCGCCGCGGAGGAAGGTTTTCAGTGCCTGCTCGGAACGGATCGTCGGCAGCGCGAGATACGCGGCGTTGAACGCGAGCCGGCTGTCGGGCCGGTCGAAATGCACGGGGACGCCGAAGAACTGGTGATAGTCGCTGCGCTGGTCGGGGCTTGGGCACGCGAAATCGATCCGTTGCAGCGGAATGCGCCGGCCGGTCAGCCAGCACGCGACGCCGAGCAGGATCAGCCAGAACGTGCGGTAGGCGAACGCCGGATAGGGTGCGCCCGTCTGCGTCAGCACGATTTGCGCCTGCCCGCCGGCCACGACGAGTTCGCCGTGCGGTTCGTCGAGCACCACGCGAAGGAACTGCAGCGCGCGGCGCAGCGCCTGCTCGAGCGTGCCGGCGTGCAGCACCGCGTGGCACAGCAGCGTGAAGCTGCCTCGTCGCATCGGGCGCGCGGCGAGGCCGAAGAATTCGTCGTCGAGCGTGCCGGCGATCGCCAGCCACAGCCGGCCGTACTGTTGCGGCGTGACGGGCTCGCGCACGGCGGCCGGGAGGCCGGCGGCGTGCAGTACCGGTTCCGTCGGCAGGCCTTGCCGGCGCAGGCACGCGAGCGCATCGTCGACGAAATCCGGCGAAATCATCTGCGGCCCCATTTTTCTGCGTCCTCCCGACATGGCAAAAGCGATCCCGATTCTAGATTCTGTTTGTCATTGAATGCAATGTGCGGGCTGTCTACTATCGATGTATGCCCCGTCGCGCTCCTGGCTCGACGGCGGCCATAACGTACAGGAGACACGCATGCCTGATGGAGCGACCGCCCGGGCGGTGCCGGCCTACGCCGACGCCGTGGCCCGGTTCAGAATCGAGACCGCCGCCGCGCAGCTGCACGGCGATTTGGAGCGCGGCATGAACGCGTGCGTCGAGTGCTGCGACCGGCACGCGACGGCGGACGCGGTCGCACTCGACTGGATCGACATCGGCGGGCGGCACCACCGCTTCACGTTCGCGCAGATGCAGGCGTGGTCGGCGCGGGTCGCGAACCTGCTCGTCGCGCAGGGCGTGAAGCCGGGCGACGTGGTGGCCGGCCTGCTGCCGCGCACGCCCGAGCTCGTCGCGACGATCCTCGGCACGTGGCGCGCGGGGGCCGTCTATCAGCCGCTGTTCACCGCATTCGGCCCGAAGGCGATCGAACACCGGCTGCGCATGAGCGATGCACGCGTCGTCGTGACCAACGTCGCGAATCGCGCGAAGCTCGACGAGATCGACGATTGCCCGCCGGTCGCGACGGTGCGCGAACCGGGCGACACGCTGCCCGAGCGCGACATCGATTTCCGCGCGGCGCTCGATGCGCAGCCCGATACGTTCGAACCCGTGCCGCGCAAGGGCACGGACCTGTTCATGATGATGTCGACGTCGGGGACGACGGGCTTGCCGAAGGGCGTGCCGGTGCCGCTTTACGCGTTGCTCGCGTTCGGCGCCTACATGCGCGAAGCGGTCGATCTGCGCGCAGGCGACCGATTCTGGAACATCGCCGATCCGGGCTGGGCGTACGGCCTCTATTACGCGATCACGGGCCCGCTCGTGCTCGGCCATGCGACGACGCTCTACGAAGGCAGCTTCACGGTCGAGAGCACGTACGACGTGATCGAACGGCTCGGCATCACGAGCCTGGCCGGCTCGCCGACCGCGTACCGGATGCTGATGGCTGCCGGGCCGGAAGCGGCGGCGCGCGTGAAAGGCAAGCTGCGCGTGGTCAGCAGCGCGGGCGAGCCGCTGAATCCGGAGGTCGTGCGCTGGTTCGACGCGGCGCTCGGCGCGCCGATTTACGATCACTACGGCCAGACCGAGCTCGGGATGGTCGTGAACAACCATCACGGTCTCGCGCACGTGGTGCATGTCGGTTCCGCCGGCCTGGCGATGCCGGGCTACCGTGTCGCGGTACTCGACGAAGCGGGCCGCGAGCTTGGCCCCGGCGAACCGGGCAACCTCGCGATCGACATCGCGCGCTCGCCGCTGCTGTGGTTCCGCGGCTATTGGCGGCAGGACACGCCGGCGATCGCGGGCGGCTATTACCGGACCGGCGACAACGTCGAGCTGGAGCCGGACGGCACCGTGAGCTTCATCGGCCGCGCGGACGACGTGATCACGTCGTCCGGCTACCGGATCGGCCCGTTCGACGTGGAAAGCGCGCTGATCGAGCATAAGGCCGTCAGCGAAGCCGCGGTGATCGGCGTGCCCGATCCGGAGCGTACGGAGATCGTGAAGGCGTTCGTCGTGCTGTCGAAGGGCTTCGACGGCACGCCGGAACTGGCCGAGGAATTGAGCCTGCACGTGAAGCGGCGGCTGTCCGCTCACGCGTATCCGCGCGCGATCGACTTCGTCGGCGCGCTGCCGAAAACCCCGAGCGGCAAGATCCAGCGCTTCGTGCTGCGCAAGATGGAAGCCGAGAAGGCCGCTCAACCCTGAATACGGACTGCGAATGAATATCAAGGATCGCGTTTTTCTGATTACGGGCGCCGGCTCGGGCCTGGGCGCCGCGGTGGCGCGCATGGTCGTCGGGGCCGGCGGCAAGGCCGTGCTGCTGGACGTCAATGACGATGCCGGGACGAACCTCGCGCACGAACTCGGGGCGGCCGCCCGCTTCGTGAAGACTGACGTGACGAACGAAGCCGACGGCCAGGCGGCCGTCGCCGCCGCGCGCGACGCGTTCGGCCGCATCGACGCGCTGGTCAACTGCGCGGGCGTCGCGCCGGGCGAGAAGGTCGTCGGCCGCGACGGTCCGCACTCGCTCGACCGTTTCGTCCGTGCGGTGTCGATCAATCTGGTCGGCACGTTCAACATGATCCGGCTGGCCGCCGAAGCGATGTCGAAGCAGGACGCCGATGCGGAAGGCGAGCGTGGCGTGATCGTCAACACCGCATCGGTCGCGGCGTTCGACGGGCAGATCGGGCAGGCGGCGTATGCTGCATCGAAAAGCGGCGTGGTGGGCATGACGCTGCCGATCGCGCGTGAACTCGCGCGCTTCGGCATCCGCGTCGTGACGGTCGCGCCGGGCATCTTCGCGACGCCGATGATGGCCGGCATGCCGCAGGACGTGCAGGACGCGCTCGGCAAGAGCGTGCCGTTCCCGCCGCGGCTCGGCCGCCCGGAAGAATTTGCGGCGCTGGTGCGCCACATCGCCGAGAACACGATGCTGAACGGCGAAGTCATCCGTCTCGATGGCGCGTTGCGCATGGCACCGCGCTGACACTGGAGGAAGCGAATCATGACGACTCAGGATCCGATCGTAATCGTTGGCACGGCGCGTACGCCGATGGGTGGTTTTCAGGGCGACCTGGCGGGGGCCAGTGCGAGCGACCTCGGCGCGGTCGCGATTCGCGCGGCGCTCGAGCGCGCGAACGTGCCGGCCGAACGCATCGACGAAATCGTGTTCGGCTGCGTGCTGCCGGCCGGCCAGGGCCAGGCGCCGGCACGACAGGCCGCGCTGAAGGCCGGGCTGCCGCTCGGCGCAGGCGCGACCACCGTCAACAAGATGTGCGGTTCGGGGATGAAGGCCGCGATGTTCGCGCATGATCTGCTGCTGGCCGGTTCGGCGGCGGTGGCCGTCGCGGGCGGGATGGAGAGCATGACGAATGCGCCGTACCTGCTGCCGAAGGCGCGCGCCGGGATGCGCATGGGCCACGGTCAGGTGCTCGATCACATGTTCCTCGACGGGCTCGAGGACGCGTACGAGAAGGGTCGCCTGATGGGCACGTTCGCCGAGGATTGCGCGCAGGCGTACCAGTTCACGCGGGAGGCGCAGGATGCGTTCGCGATCGCGTCGCTCACGCGTGCGCAGCGCGCGATCGCGGAGGGGCGTTTCGTATCGGAGATCGCACCGGTGACCGTGAAGGCCGGCAAGACGGAAAGCGTCGTGTCGATCGACGAGCAGCCGGGCAAGGCAAAGCTCGACAAGATCCCGACGCTGAAGCCCGCGTTCCGCGAAGGCGGCACGGTGACGGCCGCGAACGCGTCGTCGATCTCGGACGGTGCGGCCGCGCTCGTGATGATGCGCCGCTCGGAAGCCGAACGTCTCGGCCTCACGCCGAAGGCCGTGATCGTCGGGCATTCGACGTTTGCGGACAAGCCCGGCCTGTTCGCGACCGCGCCGATCGGCGCGCTGCGCAGGCTGTCGGAGAAAACCGGCTGGAACCTGCGCGACGTCGACCTGTTCGAGATCAACGAAGCGTTCGCGGTGGTGCCGATGGCCGCGATGCGCGACCTCGACCTGCCGCACGAGAAGGTCAACGTGCATGGCGGCGCGTGCGCGCTCGGGCATCCGATCGGCGCATCGGGTGCGCGCGTGATGGTGACGCTGCTGGCCGCGCTCGACACGTATGGGCTCAAGCGCGGCGTCGCATCGCTGTGCATCGGCGGGGGCGAGGCGACGGCGATCGCGATCGAACGGGTCGCGTAACGCATCGCGGAATACGCACGCTGCAACGCGGGCGACGGGTCTGGCGCGGGGTGAACCTGCGCGTGACCCGTCGCCCGATTTTCATTCGGGAGAACTTGCCTTCGGCGACACCGCGCCGCACGCACGAATCACGAGCTGCACGACCTGCTCGGTCTTCTCGTCGAACGCCTTCTGCGTGAACGCGCGCTTGCCGCTCAGCGCGCGGATCTGCGCGTCGAAATCCGCGTAGTGCTGGGTGGTCGCCCAGATCAGGTACATCAGCGCATGCGGGTCGATCGGCGCGAGCAACCCGCGCGCGATCCAGCCGTCGATCACGTTCACGCGGGTGTCGAACCACGGCTTCACGCGTTCCGACAGGATGTCCTGCATGTGCTCCGCGCCCTGGATGATCTCGTTGGCCCACACCTTCGAGCCGAGCGGGCGCCGCCGCGACAGCGCCATCTTCGCGCGCACGTAGCCGCCGATCGCTTCCACCGGATCGTCGCTGGCCTCGAACGAACCGGCCGCGCGATGCCATTCCTCGAACAGGTCGTCGAGCACGCGGCGGTACAGCGCGAGCTTCGTCGGGAAGTAGTAATGCAGGTTCGCTTTCGGCAAGCCGGCGCGTTCCGCGATCGTCGCGGTGCTCGCGCCGTCGAACCCACGTTCGGCGAACACGGCCTCCGCACAGGCGAGCAGATGCGCTTCGTTGGATTCGCGGATGTGTGCCTTGCGTCGCCGCAAAGGCGCGGACGTCTCGTCGCTGTCGGTGGCTTCGGCTGCGGCCTCGTCATGTCTCATCGTTACCCTCGCGCGGCGGGCGTGCCGCGTTGGGCTTCATTCTAGCCGCTGATCCGCGTCGAACGCACGCATGCGGACAGCGCGTCCGCCGCGATGCTGCGTTGCGATGGCACGTTTCTCGCTCTGTCCATTCCCGCAAGAAAGAGATTGCTTTGGTGATTTTGATCGTCTAAAACCTGTCCAATCGGACAGGATTTGACGGGTTTCGCACACGACACAAGCATGCACCGCTGATGGGCGCGCATGCCCCGAAACCGGCATGACGCGCACCGGCACAGACCGGGCTGACGACATCACCGACCCCACAGGAGCGATACGAATGAATGCGGTATCGGAAACAGTGAAGCGGGCAGCGTTCGACACGTCGATCAAGGTCGACGGGAAGCGGTTGTGGGAGAGCCTGATGGAGGTCGCGAAGATCGGCGCAACGCCGAAAGGCGGCGTGTGCCGCCTCGCGCTGACCGATCTCGACAAGGCCGGCCGCGACCTGATCGTCGGCTGGGCGAAGGCCGCCGGCTGCACGGTGACGGTCGATACGATGGGCAACGTGTTCATGCGCCGCGCGGGCCGCGTGGCCGACGCGGCGCCGGTCGTCACGGGCTCGCACGCGGATTCGCAGCCGACCGGCGGCCGCTTCGACGGCATCTACGGCGTGCTCGGCGGCCTCGAGGTGATTCGCAGTCTCAACGATCACGGGATCGAGACCGAGCATCCGGTCGAGGTCGTGATCTGGACCAACGAGGAAGGCTCGCGTTTCGCGCCCGCGATGGTCGCGTCCGGCGTGTTCGCGGGCGTTTTTTCGCTCGAGTACGGGCTGTCGCGCAAGGACGTGGACGGCAAGACGATCGGCGAGGAACTGGCGCGCATCGGCTACGCGGGCGACGTGCCGTGCGGCGGGCGCAAGCTGCACGCGGCGTTCGAACTGCATATCGAACAGGGACCGATTCTCGAAGCGGAATGCAAGACGATCGGCGTCGTGACCGATGCGCAGGGGCAGCGCTGGTACGAGATCACGTTCACCGGCCAGGAAGCGCACGCGGGGCCCACGCCGATGCCGCGCCGCCGCGATGCGCTGCTCGGTGCGTCGCGCGTCGTCGATCTCGTCAACCGGATCGGCCTCGATCACGCGCCGTTCGGCTGCGCGACGGTCGGCATGATGCAGGTCCACCCGAACTCGCGCAACGTGATTCCGGGCCGCGTGTTCTTCACCGTCGACTTCCGGCATCCGGACGACGCGGTGCTTGCAAAAATGGATGCGGCGCTGCGCGACGGTGTCGCGCGCATCGCGGCCGACATCGGGCTCGACACGGCGCTCGAGCAGATTTTCTACTACAAGCCGGTTGCGTTCGATGCCGCCTGCGTCGAGGCCGTGCGCGGCGCGGCCGATCGCTTCGGCTACTCGCATCGCGACATCGTATCGGGTGCCGGACACGACGCATGTTATCTGGCGCAGGTCGCGCCGACCTCGATGGTGTTCGTGCCGTGTGTCGACGGCATCAGCCACAACGAGATCGAGGACGCGACACCCGCATGGATCGAGGCCGGCGCGAACGTGCTGCTGCACGCGATGCTGTCGCGCGCCTGCGAGCCGGTTTCATGACGCATCGACCGTAGCAGCCGGCAGGCTGCGTATCGCCTGATTGCAGGATGCCTCAGCATGACCGCCCCGACTGTGCGTTCGCAGCCGGCGGGGACGGCTTTGTCTCCACTCAGTCGAAGGAACGCGTATGACCACCAAGCCAACCGGCGATATCGCCGCGCATCGCCTGTCGTCCACGCAACTCTCGTGCGAATTCGCCGATATCGCGCCGCTGCTCGATCCGACTGCCGCGGCGGCCGCCGCGAGCCGCTGCCACTACTGCTACGACGCGCCGTGCGTGCAGGCCTGCCCGACGCAGATCGACATCCCGAGCTTCATCCGCAAGATCGGCAACGGCAACCTGAAGGGCGCCGCGACCGACATCCTGTCCGCGAATCCGCTTGGCGGGATGTGCGCGCGCGTTTGCCCGACCGAGATCCTGTGCGAAGGCGCGTGCGTGCGGAATCACCAGGATGCGCAGCCGGTTGCGATCGGCGCGCTGCAGCGGCACGCGACCGACTGGGCGATGGCGACCGGCGCGGTGCAGTTCCGGCGCGCGCCCGACACGGGCCGCCATGTCGCGGTGGTCGGCGCGGGGCCGGCCGGGCTCGCGTGCGCGCACCGGCTCGCGCTCGCCGGGCATCGCGTCACGTTGTTCGACGCGCGCCCGAAGGCCGGCGGCCTCAACGAATACGGGATCGCCGCGTACAAGACCGTCGACGATTTCGCGCAGCGCGAAGTCGAGTGGCTGCTGTCGGTCGGCGGCATCACGCTGGCAACGGGCGTCGCGCTCGGCCGCGACGTGACGCTCGACGCGCTGCGCGAGCAGCACGATGCGGTGTTCCTTGCGATGGGTCTGGGCGGTGTGCGGGCCCTCGCGATCGACGGCGAGCAACTGGGCGGCGTGATGAACGCGGTCGACTTCATCGAGCAGGTGCGGCAGGCCGACGGGCTCGAGAACGTGCCGGTCGGGCGGCGCGTGGTCGTGATCGGCGGCGGCAATACGGCGATCGATGCGGCGGTGCAGAGCCGCAAGCTCGGCGCCGAGCGCGTGACGATGGTGTATCGGCGCGGCGTCGACGCGATGAGCGCGACGTGGGCCGAGCGCGAATTTGCGCAGAAGAGCGGCGTCACGCTCGTCACGCACGCGAAGCCCGTGCGCATCGCGGGCGCGAACGGGCAGGTGACCGGCGTCGAATTCGAGGCGGCGTCGGGCGAGCGCTTCACCGTCGAGGCGGACATGGTGCTGAAGGCGATCGGGCAGACGCTGGTGCCGGACGGAATCGCGGCCGCGTTGCTGACGGCCGACGGCACGCGCATCGCGGTGGAGGCCGACGGGCGTACGGCGCTGCCCGACGTATGGGCCGGCGGCGACTGCGCGGCGACGGACGGCATCGACCTCACGGTGCAGGCGGTGCAGGACGGCAAGCGCGCGGCCGCCTCGATCGATGCGGCGCTGGCGGCGCGCGACGCGAAGGCGGCCTGAACGCGCGACGGATCCAGGCATACCGATCACGACACCATTCTTCTGGAGCCGACCATGGCCGACCTTCGCTGCACCATCGCAGGCATCACTTCGCCGAATCCGTTCTGGCTGGCGTCCGCGCCGCCGACCGACAAGGCCTACAACGTCAACCGCGCCTTCGAGGCGGGCTGGGGCGGCGTCGTCTGGAAGACGCTCGGGCTCGATCCGCACGTCGTCAACGTCAGTTCGCGCTACGGCGCCGTGCAGTGGAACGGCCAGCGCATCGCGGGGCTGAACAACATCGAGCTGATCACCGACCGTCCGCTCGACGTGAACCTGAGAGAGATCGCGCAGGTGAAGCGCGACTGGCCGGACCGCGCGCTGATCGTGTCGCTGATGGTGCCGTGCAACGAACGCGACTGGAAATGGATCCTGCCGCTCGTCGAGGATACCGGGGCCGATGCGGTCGAACTCAACTTCGGCTGTCCGCACGGGATGAGCGAGCGCGGCATGGGCGCGGCCGTCGGGCAGGTGCCCGAATACGTCGAGATGGTCACGCGCTGGGTGAAGGAAGGCACGAAGCTGCCGTGCCTCGTGAAGCTCACGCCGAACATCAGCGATATCCGGATGGGGTCGCGCGCCGCGTACAAGGGCGGCGCGGACGGCGTGTCGCTGATCAACACGATCAACTCGATCGTCGCGGTCGACCTCGATCAGATGGCGCCGATGCCGACGGTCGACGGCAAGGGCACGCATGGCGGCTATTGCGGGCCGGCCGTGAAGCCGATCGCACTGAACATGGTGGCCGAGATCGCACGCGACCCCGAAACGCCGAACCTGCCGATCTCGGGCATCGGCGGCATCTCGTCATGGCGCGACGCGGCCGAGTTCATGGTGCTCGGCGCCGGCAGCGTGCAGGTGTGCACCGCGGCGATGCATTACGGATTCCGGATCGTGTCGGATCTCGCCGACGGGCTGTCGAACTGGATGGACGAGAAGGGCTACGCGACGCTCGACGATATTCGCGGCCGCGCGGTGCCGAACGTGACCGACTGGAAATACCTGAACCTGAAGTACGACATCAAGGCGCGCATCGACCAGGACCGCTGCATCCAGTGCGGGCTGTGCCATATCGCGTGCGAGGACACGTCGCACCAGGCGATCACGGCGACGAAGGACGGCGTGCGGCACTTCGAAGTGGTCGACTCGGAGTGCGTCGGGTGCAATCTTTGCATGCACGTGTGTCCGGTCGAGCAATGCATCACGATGGAGCGTGTCGATTCGGGCGACTACGCGAACTGGACCACGCATCCGAACAATCCGGCGAGTGCCGAAGCCGGTGCGGGCACCGCGGCGCCACCCGAGAAGCATGCGAAGGCGGCCTGACCGGCGTCCGGCGGCGCGCAATGTCCGCGCCGCCGCTTTTCGTGACCCCTGGGCCGGCATCGCACGATGCCGGCGCTGACGTTTTTCGTGGAGTGCGATCGATGACATCCGCAGCGAATCCCGCCGATCCCGACAGCGCCGCGGCGCGGGGCGGCAGCCTGTACAACGACGACCTCGCGCCGACGACGCCGGCGCAGCGCACGTGGAAGTGGTATCACTTCGCGGCGCTGTGGGTCGGGATGGTGATGAACATCGCGTCGTACATGCTCGCGGCCGGGCTGATCCAGGAAGGGATGTCGCCGTGGCAGGCGGTGATGACGGTGCTGCTCGGCAACCTGATCGTGCTCGCGCCGATGCTGCTGATCGGCCATGCGGGCGCGAAGCACGGCATTCCGTACGCGGTGCTCGTGCGCGCGTCGTTCGGCACGCAGGGCGCGAAGCTGCCGGCGCTGTTGCGCGCGATCGTCGCGTGCGGCTGGTACGGCATTCAGACCTGGCTCGGCGGCAGCGCGATCTACACGCTGCTGAACATCCTGACCGGCAACGCACTGCACGGCGCGGCGCTGCCGCTCGTCGGCATCTCGTTCGGGCAGCTCGCGTGCTTCCTCGTGTTCTGGGTGCTGCAGCTGTACTTCATCTGGCACGGGACCGATTCGATCCGCTGGCTCGAGAGCTGGTCCGCGCCGATCAAGGTCGCGATGTGCGTGGCGCTCGTGTGGTGGGCGACGTCGAAGGCCGGCGGGTTCGGCTCGATGCTGTCGGCGCCGTCGCAGTTCGCGGCCGGCGGCAAGAAGGCCGGGCTGTTCTGGGCGACGTTCTGGCCGGGCCTGACGGCGATGGTCGGCTTCTGGGCGACGCTCGCGCTGAATATCCCCGATTTCACGCGCTTCGCGCAGTCGCAGCGCGACCAGATGATCGGGCAGTCGATCGGGCTGCCGCTGCCGATGGCGCTGCTGTCGGTGGTGTCGGTCGTCGTGACGTCGGCGACCGTCGTGATCTACGGCAACGCGATCTGGGATCCGATCGACCTGACGAGCCGCATGACGGGTATCGGCGTCGGCATCGCGCTCGTGATCCTCACGCTCGACACGATGTGCTGCAACCTCGCCGCGAATCTCGTCGGCCCGGCGTACGACTTCTCGAGCCTGTGGCCGAAGGCGATCTCGTACCGTGCCGGCGGGATGATCACCGCGACGATCGCGATCGTGATGATGCCGTGGAAGATCCTCGCGACGACAGACGGCTACATCTTCACCTGGCTCGTCGGGTACTCGGCGCTGCTCGGGCCGGTCGCCGGCATCATGATGGTCGACTACTTCCTGATCCGCGGCACGCAGCTCGATACGCGCGCGCTGTTCGACGAACGCGGCGGCTTCAGCTACGCGCGCGGCTGGAACCCGGCCGCGCTCGCCGCGCTCGCGGTCGGCGTGCTGCCGAACCTGCCCGGCTTCCTGCATACCGCCTTTCCGGCGTCGTTCCCGAACGTGCCGGCGTTCTTCAACACGCTCTACACGTACGCGTGGTTCGTCGGCCTCGTGCTGGCGTCCGGCGTGTACGGCACCTGGATGAAGTGGCGCGCCGGACAGCGCGCGCAGATCGCGAGCGCATGACGCGCGACATGCGTGTCGAGCGGCACCCGACAGTCAACGAGGAGGCAACCCCATGGCAATCCTGATTCGCGGCGGCACCGTGGTCGATGCGGACCGTTCCTATCGCGCGGACGTGCTTTGCGCGGATCCGCAGGACGGCGGCACGATCCTGCAGATCGCCGAGCAGATCGACGCGCCGGCCGGCGCGAGCGTCGTCGACGCGCACGACCAGTACGTGATGCCGGGCGGCATCGATCCGCATACGCACATGGAACTGCCGTTCATGGGCACGACCGCGAGCGACGATTTCTACTCGGGCACGGCCGCCGGGCTGTCGGGCGGCACGACGAGCATCATCGACTTCGTGATCCCGAGCCCGAAGCAGCCGCTGATGGACGCGTTCCGCGAGTGGCGCGGCTGGGCCGAGAAATCGGCGGCCGACTACGGCTTCCACGTGGCCGTGACGTGGTGGGACGAGAGCGTGCACCGCGACATGGGCACGCTCGTGCGCGAGCATGGCGTGTCGAGTTTCAAGCACTTCATGGCGTACAAGAACGCGATCATGGCCGACGACGAGATTCTCGTGAACAGCTTCACGCGTTCGCTCGAACTCGGCGCGCTACCGACCGTGCACGCGGAGAACGGCGAGCTTGTGTTCCGGCTGCAGCAGGCGCTGCTCGCGCGCGGCATGACGGGGCCGGAGGCGCATCCGCTGTCGCGGCCGCCGGAGGTCGAAGGCGAGGCCGCGAACCGCGCGATCCGCATCGCGCAGGTGCTCGGCGTGCCCGTGTACATCGTGCATGTGTCGGCCAAGGACGCGGTCGACGTGATCACGCGCGCGCGCGGCGAAGGGCTGCGCGTGTTCGGCGAAGTGCTGCCGGGCCACCTGGTGATCGACGAAGCCGTCTATCGCGACCCGGACTGGACGCGTGCGGCCGCGCACGTGATGAGCCCGCCGTTCCGCTCGGCCGAGCATCGCGAGGCGCTGTGGCGCGGGCTGCAGTCGGGGCAGCTGCATACGACGGCGACCGATCACTGCGTGTTCTGCGCATCGCAGAAGGCGATGGGCCGCAACGATTTCACGAAGATCCCGAACGGTTGCGGCGGTGTCGAGGATCGCATGTCGGTGCTGTGGCATCACGGCGTGAATCATGGCCGCATCACGCCGAACGAGTTCGTGCGGATCACGTCGACGAACGCCGCGCAGATCTTCAACCTGTATCCGCGCAAGGGCGCGGTGCAGGTCGGCGCCGATGCCGACCTCGTCGTGTGGGATCCGGCCGCGACGAAGACGATCTCGGTGAAGACCCATCACCAGCAGGTCGACTTCAACGTGTTCGAGGGGATGACGGTGCAGGGCGTCGCGACGCACACGCTCACGCGCGGCGCGCTCGCGTGGGCCGACGGCGAGCTGCGCGCGGTGCGCGGCGCGGGCCGCTACCTGCAGCGTCCGCCGGCGGCTGGCTACTACGAGGCCGCGCGGATCGCGAACCGGTTGCGCGAACCGCATCCGGTCGAGCGCGCGGGTTGAACAACGCGTGTCATGCGGGGCATGTCCGTTCGAGCGGAGAGCGGCATGCCCCGCCTGCGTTTTCCGCCAGGTAGATAGAACAACTGATCAAGTCGGATAGATGCGAAACGGGAAACGATCGATGCGGCTGGTCACGGTGATTTTGTCGGCGTTGCAGGCGCGCGTATCGAGCGAGTAACATCCACCCACCCCATGCAGGGGCCGCGAGCCAGGGCCGCTCGCCGGACAGTTCAAATAGTGAGAAAGGAGCACAAGGTGGATATTCTGCGCAGTCTCCTCGGTATGCTGTTCCTGTTGCTGGTTGCCTATCTGCTGTCGAACAATCGTCGGGCGGTGAGCGGCCGGACGATGATCGCCGCGCTGCTCACGCAGTTCGCGATCGGCGCGCTGGTGCTGTTCGTGCCGTCGGGCCGCGCGGCGCTGGCCGGGGCCGCGAACGGCGTCAATCGCGTGCTCGACATGGGCAATCACGGCATCGCGTTCGTGTTCGGCGGGCTGGTCGACGCGCGGATGTTCCAGCTGTTCGGCGACGGCGGATTCGTGTTCGGCTTGCGCGTGCTGCCGATGATCATCTTCGTCACCGCGCTGATCTCGGTGCTGTACTACATCGGCGTGATGAAGTGGATCGTCGCGATCCTCGGCGCGGGGCTCGCGAAAGTGCTCGGCGTGAGCCGCATCGAGGCATGTTCGGCCGTCGCGACGATCTTCCTCGGGCAGAGCGAGATGCCCGCGCTCGTGAAGCCGTTCGTGCGGAACATGACGAGCGCCGAGATCTTCACGGTGATGGCGAGCGGCATGGCGTCGGTCGCGGGCTCGGTGCTGGTCGGCTATGCCGGCCTCGGCGTGAAGATGGAATACCTGCTCGCCGCGTCGTTCATGGCCGTGCCCGGCGGCCTGCTGTTCGGCAAGCTGCTGTTTCCGACCGTCGAGCCGAGCCGCGTCGTGGTCGACGGTCTCGATTTCGACGACAAGCGCGCCGCGAACGTGATCGAGGCCGCGGCATCCGGCGCGTCGGTCGGACTGCGCATCGCGATCAACGTCGGCGCGATGCTGATCGCGTTCGTCGGGCTGATCGCGCTGATGAACCTGATCGTCGGCGGCGCGGCCGCGTTCGCGGGCTTCCCGCAGGTCACGCTGGTGGGCATCATCGGCCACCTGTTCGCGCCGCTGGCGTGGATCATCGGCGTGCCGTGGCACGATGCGACGCTCGCCGGCAACTTCATCGGCGAGAAGCTGATCTTCAACGAGTTCGTCGCGTACGGCGACCTGTCGCCCTACCTGAAGGGCGGCGAGCACGTCGCGGCGGCCGGCCTGCAGGTGCTCGACCCGAAGACGCTCGCGATCGTGTCGTTCGCGCTGTGCGGCTTCGCGAACTTCTCGTCGATCGCGATTCTCGCGGGCGGCTTCAGCGCGGTCGCGCCGGAGCGCCGCTCGGAAGTCGCGCGGTACGGCCTGCGCGCGCTGACGGCGGCCACGCTGTCGAACCTGATGAGCGCCGCGATTGCCGGGCTGTTCTTTTCGCTGCATTGAATCGTGCAGTAGACTCCGACCGTTCGAAGAGAGGCAACGATGTTTCTACCGCAGGAATTCATTCGCAGGAAGCGCGACGGGCAACCGCTCGATCGCGACGGGATTGCCGCGTTCGTGCGCGGCGTGACCGACGGCAGCGTGACCGAGGGCCAGGTGGCCGCGTTCGCGATGGCCGTGTATTTCAACGACCTGAGCACCGAGGAGCGCGTTGCGCTGACGCTCGCGCAGCGCGACTCAGGCGACGTGCTCGACTGGCGCGCGCTCGATCTCGACGGGCCGGTGATCGACAAGCATTCGACCGGCGGCGTCGGCGATGTGGTGTCGCTGATGCTCGGGCCGATGGTGGCCGCGTGCGGCGGCTACGTGCCGATGATCTCCGGGCGCGGGCTCGGCCATACGGGCGGCACGCTCGACAAGCTCAGCGCGATTCCCGGCTACGACGTGATGCCCGCGACGGATGCGTTTCGTCGCACGGTGCGCGAGGTCGGCGTCGCGATCATCGGGCAGACCGCCCGGCTCGCGCCGGCCGACAAGCGCATCTATGCGATTCGCGACGTGACGGCGACCGTCGAGTCGGTCGCGATGATCACCGCGTCGATCCTGTCGAAGAAACTCGCGGCGGGGCTCGACGGGCTCGTGATGGACGTGAAGGTCGGCTCCGGCGCCTTCATGCCGACCGCGGAGAAATCGGCGGAACTGGCGCGCAGCATCGTCGACGTCGGCAACGGCGCCGGCATGAAGACGACCGCGATCCTCACCGACATGAACCAGTCGCTCGCGCCGTGCGCGGGCAATGCGCTCGAAGTCGCCTGCGCGATCGACTACCTGACGGGCAAGTCGCGCCCGGCGCGCCTGCATGACGTCACGATGGCGCTGTCGGCGGAGCTGCTCGTCACGGGCGGGCTGGCGCGCGACGTCGCGGCGGCGCGCGCGAAGCTGCAGGAGGCGCTCGATTCGGGTGCGGCGGCTGAACGCTTCGCGAGAATGGTCGCGGCGCTCGGCGGCCCCGCGGACCTGATCGACGTGCCCGCCCGGCATCTGGCGCGCGCGGCGGTGATCGTGCCGGTTCCCGCGCCGGCGACCGGCGTGGTGCAGCGGGTAGATTGCCGCGGGCTCGGGCTGGCGGTCGTCGCGCTCGGCGGCGGCCGCACGCGCGCGGAGGACGCGATCGACGTCAGCGTCGGACTGACGGCGCTGGCGGAGATCGGGCAGCGCGTCGAGGCCGGCGAGCCGCTCGGCTACGTGCATGCGCGCGACGGCGCGGCCGCTGCACACGCGGTGGACGCGGTGCGGCGCAGCTACGTGCTCGGCGAGACGGGCGAAGCGCCACCCACCCTTTACCAGCAGATCGGCTGACCCCACTCCCGGAGGCATCATTTCGATGGAACGAGACGAACTGATCGAACAGGCCAGGGCGGCGCGCGAACGCGCGTATGCGCCGTATTCGCGCTTCAAGGTCGGCGCGGCGCTGCAGGCGCGCGACGGGACGGTCTTCCACGGCTGCAACGTCGAGAACGCGTCCTACGGATTGTGCAATTGCGCGGAGCGCACGGCGATGTTCTCGGCGATCGCCGCCGGCTATCGCCCGGGCGACTTCGCGCGGCTCGCGGTGGTCGGCGACACGGACGGCCCGATCGCGCCGTGCGGTGCGTGCCGTCAGGTGATCATCGAGATCGGCTTGCCCGACATCGAAGTGATCCTCGCCAACCTGAAGGGGGCCGTCGAGGTCACGACGGCCCGTGCGTTGCTGCCGGGCGCGTTCAGCCTGTAACGGCGCGCGCCGCGGCGGGTCGCACGCGTCACGCGCCTTCGCGCGTTTCGCGGATCGGGATCACGGTGCGCGCGCCGCACTGGCGCAGCAGGTCGCGCAGCTCGTTGATGACCGGAAACACCTCGTGGTTCCAGTCGGCGCCCTGGCGATCGTGCGCTTCCTGTTCGCGCTCGACGATCCAGCGATCCTCGCGGAAGATGCGCTCGGTGAACCACACGAGCAGCGGCCACGCGAGATCGAGCGCGAACGGGATGCCGGGCTTGTGGATCGACAGCAGGCCGAACGTGCGGTTGGTGCGCTGTTCGGCGTCGAGCGGCACGTAGACGATCCACAGGTCCATCACGAGCGTGCCTTCGCTCGAACGGATCTGCAGCGTCTGGTACGGGTAGCCGGTGCGCACCGTCATCACGCTCTTGTCGGACTGGTCGGCCGGCTTCTTGCTCGCGCCGAACACGAGCGCCTCGCCGACCGGCTGCTTGCCTTCCATCCGCGCGAACGTGTAGTCGACCTCGACCCAGTCGTCGCCGCGGCGACGGCCCACCGAGCGCGCGCGCATCTGCCCCATCTGCTTGCGGTGCAGGAACTGATGGTTCATGTCCATCAGGTTCTCGTGCATGAACGAGTAGTGGCACTTGACCTCGCGGCCGAAACGGCGCGTCTTGTACGCGCGGTTGTCCGCCGATTCGAGGGCGGGGAACGGCCGTTCCTCGGCGAGCGTCGCGTCGCCCGGGAACACGAAGATCAGCCCGTGCGCCTCGCGGCACGGATACGCGCGCACGCCGTTGGGCAAGCGCTCGCGGCCGAGATAGGGCACGTCGACGCAGCGGCCGCTGTCGCACGCGTAGGTCCAGCCGTGATAGCAGCAGCGCAGCGTTTCGCCGCTGACGACACCCGCGTGCAGCGGCACCTGGCGGTGCGCGCAACGATCCTCGAGCGCGTACACGGCGCCGGACTCGGTGCGCACGAGCACGATCGGCTCGCCGGCGAAGTGCACGCCGAGCGTCTTGCCGCGCTTGAGCTCGCGCGACCACGCGAGCGGGTACCAGTGATCGGGATGAATCGGCACACGGCGCAGGTCGCGCACGGTGGCGCCGGAGGACGATTCTCCAACGGTGTTGCTGTCAGGCAAAGGCACTGCGAGCATGCGTGACGCCTCCTGGGCGGGTAGTCCGGGCGCCGCAAGAAGCGGCGGGGATCTGGAGAAGTCTACGCGAAGTTGCCCGCGACGGCGGACGCGATGCGGGTTTGCCCCGGCATGGCGCGACGGGTTTCGTTGATGCGGCGCAAATCGGGACGCAGGCGGCGCGCGCCGGTCGTGCCCGGCCGCGCGGCGGGCGGTATCCCGTTACGCGGCCGGTGGCGGGTCATGAACGGGCGTCGCGCCACAGCACCGCGTCGGAACGGTACAGCGCCGGGAAACGCTGCTTCAGCCCGGCGACCTTCGGCAGGTCGTTGAACGCGATATACGGCGCGTCGGGATGCAGTTCGAGGTAGTTCTGGTGATACGCCTCGGCCGGATAGAACCCCTTGTAGTCCTCGACCCGCGTGACGACGGGCGCCGGGAACACGTGCGCCGTGCCGAGCTGCGCGATGTACGCGGTCGCGACCGCGCGTTGCTGCGCGGTGGTCGGGAAGATCGCGGACCGGTACTGCGATCCTTCATCGGGGCCCTGCCGGTTGAGTTCGGTCGGATCGTGCGCGACCGAGAAGAACACCTGCAGCAGCCGGCCGTACGTGATCTGCGTCGGGTCGTAGACGATGCGCACCGATTCCGCATGCCCCGTCAGCCCCGAGCCGACGAGCGCGTAGTGCGCGGTTTCGGACGCGCCGCCCGCATAGCCCGCGGTGACCTGCTTCACGCCCTTGACGTGCTCGAACACACCCTGTACGCCCCAGAAGCAGCCGCCGGCGAGCACGGCCGTTTCGTCGTGCGACGCGCCGGACGTCTCGTCGAGCGTCGGGGCGGGCACGGTGCGCATCGGCTCGGCGGAATTGACGATACGCTGGTAGCCGAACACGGCGGCGGCCGCGAAGGCGACGGCGCCGATGCGGCGCAGCAAGGTCGCGCGCCGTCGCGCCGCGGCATCACGGGGGGAGATCGGGATCATCATTTGCTCCTTTTCAATGGGTCGGGGACACGGCGCCGGGTGGCGGCGCACGCGATCAACCGAAAGTGAATGCGTACGCATCGACACCGGGATCGAGGAACTCGATCGCGAACGTGCGATCGGCGATCGCTCCCGGCTGCCGCACGAGCTGATACAGGCGCTGGCCGGTAACGGTGCCGTAGCCCTGCGCGTCGACGTCAGTGCCGTGCGCGGCGCCAGGGGCCGCGCCATCGAGCGTCACGCGAAAGCGCACGGGCTGGCCGTTCGCACCCGGGCCGAGCACGAGGTGCAGGTCGCGCGCATGGAAGCGGTACACGATCCGGCCGTCCGGCGCGGCGAGCGACGCGCGCTCGGCACCGACGTTCCAGGTGCCCGCGAGGCCCCAGTCGTTGAGGTCCGGCCGGGCCGGCGCGTCGTAGCGGTGCGCCGCATCGCGCACGGCGCCGCCCGGCGACGTGAAGCTCTCCGCACGCGTGTAGCCGACATAGGTTTCGGGCGAGCGGACGTCCGCGCTGTCGGCCGCCGCGAGCGCCCCGTTCGCGGGCGCACCGGCCAGCCCGAGCGGCACGTTCAGCGCTTCCGGATGGCCGGCTTCCGCGAGCAGCGACTGGATCGCGCGCTCCGACTGTGCGTATTCGCCTTCGCCGAAGTGGTGATGGCGCACGCGCCCTTGCGCGTCGACGAAGTAGTGCGCCGGCCAGTATTCGTTGTTGAATGCGCGCCAGATCGAATAGCCGTTGTCGATCGCGACCGGGTAGTCGATGCCCAGGTCGTGCACGGCCTTCTTCACGTTGCCGATGTCGCGCTCGAACGCGAATTCCGGTGCGTGCACACCGATCACGACGAGCCCGTACGGCGCGTACTTGCGTGCCCACGCGTTCGTGTACGGCAGCGTGCGCAGGCAGTTGATGCATGAATACGTCCAGAAATCGACCAGCACGACCTTGCCGCGCAGGCCGGCCGCGGTCAGCGGCGGCGAGTTCAGCCACTGCACGGCGCCGTCGAGCGACGGCAGCGTGCCTTCGACGGGCAGCGCGGACGGCGTCGTGACGGCCGCGCGCATCATCGCACCGCCGCCGGCCGGTGCGCCGTCGGCGGCCGCGGCCATCATCGCGCCGCCGGTTGCGCTGTCGGCAGCGGTGCCGGTCGCGGCCATCGCGGCCGGTGCACCGTTCGAGCGTCCGCCGAGGCGGTCGACCAGCTTCGTCTCGAGGCCGCCCGTCGTGACGGTCGACAGCTGCGCGAGTGCGCCGGTGTCGAGGCCGAGCGCGATCGCGCCGACGCCGGCCAGCAGTGCCGCGCCGATCCCGCGCCGGATCCATTCGCTGGCGCCGAGCGAGCGCTTCATCGCGGCGAACACCTTGCCGCCGATCACGAGCGCCACGCCGAGCGAGGTCGCTGCGCCGGCCGCATACGCGACGAGCAGCAGCGTCGTACCGACGCTCGCGCCGCGCAGGGCGGCGCCGGTCAGCACGAGCCCGAGGATCGGGCCCGCGCACGGCGCCCACAGCAGGCCGGTCGCGACGCCGAGCAGCAGCGACGATGCGGGGCCGGCCGGGCGGCCGTCGCGCTGCGCGAAGCCGGTGAGCCGGTTGCCGGCCGCGACGAGCGGGCGCGTCAGGTGTTCCGCGAAGCGCGGCATCAGCAGCGTCAGGCCGAATACGGCGAGCAGGACGATCGCGATCCAGCGGCCGGCCTGGTTCGCCTGTGCGACCCAGCCGCCGCCGACGGCGGCGAGCGTCGCGACGACGGCGAACGTGAGCGCCATGCCGGCGAGCAGCGGCAGGCCGGTGCGCGCGAACGGCTGGTCGGCGCGGGCGAACACGAACGGCAGCACAGGCAGGATGCAGGGGCTCAGGATCGTGAGCACGCCCCCGAGATAGGCAAGGACGATGAGCAGCATGGTGCGTTCTCCAGTCGGTCGGAAGGGGGGCCGGATCAGGCGGCGGCCGGATGGAAGGCGAGCGCGAGGCCGTTCATGCAGTAGCGCAGGCCGGTCGGCTGCGGGCCGTCGTCGAACACGTGGCCGAGGTGCCCGCCGCAGCGCCGGCAGTGCACTTCGGTGCGGACCATCCCGAACGTCGTGTCGGTGTGGGTGTCGACCGCGTGGTCGAGCGGCTTCCAGAAGCTCGGCCAGCCCGTATGGCTGTCGAACTTGGTGGCGGACGAGAACAGCGCGAGCGCGCAGCCGGCGCACGCGAACGTGCCGGCCCGGTGTTCGTCGTTCAGCGGGCTGCTGTACGGCCGCTCGGTGCCGGCTTCGCGCAGGATCGTGTACTGGGCGGGCGTGAGCCGGCGATGCCATTCGGCATCGCTGAGCGTGATCTCGAAAGGGGCCGCCGGTGCGCCGGCCGGCGGCGCGGCGAACGCCCGGCCGACCAGCGCACGCCGTCCGGCGGACGACAGCGCCGCGAGCGCGGCAAGACCGGTGGCGCCGGCGAACAGCAGATGTCTGCGGGTGGGCATGATGGGCTCCTGGAAGCAGGTCCTGAAAACATGCGCCCATCGTAGGCAGCGGCCGGTGTCGAAGTCCTCACGGAAAGTTAAATGAATCGTGACATCTGGGGTGTTCCGAGGGGGGCGGTGGAATCCGTCGATGTTCCAGCTGGCAAGCGTCTTCGGACGGGTGAGCTGACGATATTTACCGCGCAGCGGTTCGCGCCGCGTTTTTTAAGTGTTTTTTTAGTTTTCGTTGAGTTGCGTGGCGAATCCGGAGTCAGATCCGCCTGTCCTCGCAATCCTTGAGCAATTCGCCAAGTGCGTCGAATACCACCCGCACGCGCCCCGGCACGGTCGCCGAGACGGTGCTGCGGCAGCTCGCATCGCGCGCTTTGTCTGCTTGAGTCCGTTGCGACGATCCGTATCGCTTCGTCGCGTTGCGTGACGAGCGTGGGTGACCACCCGACAGGGGGGGCGCCCGCTCCGCGGACTCGAGCAGCGCGACCCCATGCGTGCGATTGACTTGCGCGACAGTACGATCATGAGCGATGACCTTGCTCCGACATCCCGAGACTCGCGAACGCCGAATCGCTTTGGAAGCGGTGACATCGGATTACCGACGGCAAAACGGTCGTTCGTTCGCGCAAGCGATCCTCGCGTTCCACCCGTCGACGCGATGGCGTTGTGCTCGGGTTCCTGAAAGACGACGGTGAAACCGGGCAACGACGATGACGAGAAAAACTGCCGTGCGCTACGAGCTAGTGCACTGGAAGCTCGCCGCTGCCCTTACATCTCCACCGATATACTTGGGCCACAGTGGATAGCGGCACAACGGGCGCGTCCTCCCGAGCGTGGCGGCGTTGAGGTCGCTCATCGTCAGTGTTTCAGGTGCCTTGCCGCTTTCTACCCATTCATCGAGTGCGGATAGCGAATCGATGGCGGGATGAAAGGGGCCCGTGCCGTGGCCGACCCCCGGCATCAGATAAAACCGCACGAAGCCGTCGACCGTTCCTTGTCCGAAGCGCTGCACCAGACCGGCGTAATAGTCGGTGCTCGAGTCGGTGCTCACGATCTCGTCGGCAAGGCCGTGCGTCATGATGAGCTTGCCGCCTTTCGCGACATAGGCGCTCAGGTCGGTGCTCGTTGCATCGGTCAGCGCCGAAAGCGCCTGGACGCGCGACTGATATGCACCGGGATTGACCGGATCGAACGTCAACGAATCGAACGTGGGCACGCGCGTGACAAAGTACTTGACCCATTGATCGCCTGTCACCCACTGGTTCGCGTCTTTCTTTCCCGCGGGATTCGCGGGTACTTTCGATTCGCCGAGATCACGCGTCGTGTACGGCCCCGCGAACACCGAACCGGCGAGGATGTTGTAGCCGGCGTATTGCGTCACGCCGTTCGCAAGCGGATAAGGCAATTGCAACGGTGCAGCGATGGTCTGAATGGTCGCGATCTGCGCATCCGACAGACAGGTGTCGCCCGAATCCGCGCCGTTCGGGCAACGCACGGACGCCAGCACCGTCGCCGATTGCGCCTTGCACGCCGCCACGTTGGACACGATGCCGTCGGCGACACCGTCGAGCGCATCGCACGCGCTCATGACGGCATTTTGCAGCAGTACCGTTTTGGCGACATCGAGCCAGCCTGCGCCGTTGTTCAGGTAGAGTGCGCGGCCGAGCACGACATTGCTCAAACGCAGCCCGGTATAGTTGAGCGCCGGGCGATTCACGACGATACCGTCATAGTCGGCGGGCCAGCGTTGCGCTTCGCTCAACCCGTCCCGACCGCCTGTAGAACTGCCGAAGAAATAGGTTTTGCCGGGCGCGCTCGCGTAGCGCTTTCTGATGAGCGCCATCGCGACGTCGTGTGTCTTCTTCAGACTCAGGCCGCCGTAGTTCGCCAGCGACTCGTCATTCGCGGCGAACTTGCCGTCGGTGATGCTGGTGCTCTGATGCCCGGAATCGTCGCCGAACGTCGCGTAGCCGTCGGCAAGCGGCGTCGGCGTGCCCGTTGGCGCCATGTCGAGCGCGTCGACGCCGGTAATCAGCGTACCGTCGAAGCCGCCGCCGCCATAATGCAGCGCCTTGCGGTTCCAGTGGGTCGGCAGATTGACCTGAAACCTGATCGACGGCGCCGCGGGATCGACGGGAGCGATGGCCCCATTCACCTGGCAATATTCACCGGCGGCCTCCACCAGCGTGGCGCTCGTGATCGTCGCGCCGCCGGTCGGCTCGGCAATCGACGATGCCGGAATCGCCAGGCCGTTCAATGCCGCACATTGGGCCGCGGCTGACGGCGGTGGCGGCGAGCTCGCCGAAGCGCCGCCGCTGGACTCATTGCCGCCGCACCCGCTGATGCAAAGGCTGAGGGCGAGCGCCCCCCACAACGGTCTGTTATCCATCGTCGTCTCCAGGATGAATGGATTGCTATTCGACAGCACCGCCTGCCTGCTCGACGCCAGATTCGGCGAGCCGAACGGAGGGGCCGAACAGTGCGCACACGCCGGCCTGCGATACGAACATTGCATCGCCGCTGTGCCCCGCGCCTTGAACTTCATGCAGCACATGCCGCAATGCCGGATGCCGGGCGCGCAGATAGGCGTAGTACGCGCGGCCGCGTGCGAGGCGGTGCGGGCCTTGCATCATCGCCTCGCATGAGCGGTCGAGAGCCGGGTGCGCCGGATCGTCGTCGTGCGCACCGAGCAGATAGGTGACGTCGTGATCGACATAACGACGTTCGAGCGATTGCGCGTCGAGTCCGTCCGCGTAGCGGGGAAGTCGCGACGTGCCGTATTTCCATTCATTGAATCCGGCGCATGCGGTTCGATCGATGCCCTCGCAGTGCGGACGCCACGCGTCGAAATACACATACGACGAAGGATTCGCGATGACGTAACGTACTTTCACACCGCGTGCGAGACAACATGCCGTAGCGTTGCTGAGTATCGCGTGCCGATGCGCGACCTGCGCACCTCCGGAATGTCCCGCGATCACGATCTCGCGCAGCTTCGGATAGCGGCCGCTCTGCATGCCCTGCACGTAATGTTCGACGAGCGCATCGAGCACATCGAACGAGCTGAGCGGCGCTGGACCGACTGCGTCAAGTCCGCCCATCCACGAGGTCCATTCCCAATGCAGACAGGCGTCCGCCAACCGGTGATACGCGACGTCGGCCGTCGCGAGAAATTGCGGCACGGCGAGCATCACGCTTTTCGCATCGGCCGTGGAGGCGTCGAGCGCGCGCTGCGTCGATCGAAGGTATGCGTCGGCGTCGCGCAATCGGCCGTGCAGCATCACGACGACCTGCGTCGCGGTTGCCCGTGCGGCGGTGCCGCCCGTGAACAGCGGCACGTTCGCTGCGCCGCGTGACGTCGAAACGGTCAACCGCTCGCTGGCGACGACTTTGACGGGTACTTCGTTGCGTGGACGCATCTCGTGGTTCCGGGGAAGGCACATCGCGGCGCTCATGCTGTATCACCCGGCCACAGGTCGGGCTCGCGGCGCAAGCGTCGCCCGGACGACGTGAACCCGACCAGCAACAACGAGACGATGCCGGCGAACACCAGATACCACGCCGGTACGATGCGCGAGCCGGTGACGTCGATCAATGTCGAAACGGTGAGCGGCGCGAGTCCACCAAACAGCGTGACGGCCACGTTGTACGACAGCGCCACGCCCGTCGAACGCATGGCCGTCGGAAACAACTGCGTCAGCATGCCGGGGTGCGCGCCCGACATGACGCTGAGCACGACCGTCGCGATTATCTGCGCGCTGAAGACGCGTTCGGGCGAGGGCGCCGCGAGCACCCATGCGAAAAGCGGATAGGCAGCGCATACCCAGGCGATCGTCACCGGAAAGAACAGCCGATACGCGCCGAAGCGGTCGGCAAGCTTCCCTGCCAGCGGATAGCCGACAATGCCGATCAATCCGGAGATCGCCGTGCCGAACAGCGCGTTCTTGAGCGGTAGATGCAACTGGTGTTCGACATAGAGCGGCATATACGAGTGCCACAGATAATTGGTCGCGGCGCCGATGATGATGACGCCCATCGCGCATAGCGCCGCATCGCCGCGCTCGCGAATGAATGTCCGTAGCGACTGGCGTGGCGCATGTCCAAGGCGCTCCCGCAACTGTACGAATTCCGGCGACTCGCCGACCTTGTGGCGGATGTAGAAGCCCACGGGTCCCACCAGCGCGCCGAGCAGAAATGGCACGCGCCAACCCCACGTCACGAGCGACTGGTGCGACAGCTGCGTGGTGAGCAAGTACGAACACAGCGACGACAGAAGCAGCGCGACCGCCTGTGACGTCATCTGAAAACTGCCGAAGAACATCTTGCGCCCTGGCGGCGCGTATTCCGTCAGCATCGCGGCCGCTGTCGCGAACTCGCCGCCCACCGAGAGCCCTTGCAGAATACGGGCGAGGACGACGAGGAGCGGTGCGGCCATGCCGATGGCTGCGTAACTGGGTGTCAGGCCCATCATCAGCGTGCTCGCCGCCATCAGCAGAATCAGCAGCGACAAGGTTTTGCGCCGACCGTAGCGGTCCGCGCATGCGCCTATCACGATGCCGCCTAGCGGCCTCACCACGAAGCCGACCGCGAACGTCGCAAGCGTCAGCGTGATCGACACAAATCCGTTGCCGACAGGGAAAAACACCTGCGCGATGATCTTCGCGAAGTAGCCGTAGATGAGGAAGTCGAACCACTCGAGGCCATTGCCGATGACCGACGCGAGCACCGCGCGGCGGGTTTGCGAACGGCTGAGTGCCGTTGCGGCCGACGCGTGCACAGCCGCTTGCAAGGTGGATTGCATGTGTCTCCTTTGATGCGCTTCCAGCTTTTGAAGCAAGCGTACGTGTCGATGTCGCGAATGTAAAATACCGATGAGACACGGTTGCCATATCCAACGCATATACCAGACAAACGATGGAACTCAGACAGCTGCGCTATTTCCTCGCCGTCGCCGAAGAAGGTCAGTTCACTCGGGCCGCCGCGCGACTGCATATCCAGCAGCCGCCGTTGTCGCAGCAGATTCAGGAACTCGAACAGGAACTAGGCTTCGCGCTGTTCGTGCGGCAGCCCCGCGGCGTCGTGTTGACGGCGCCCGGCGAGATCTTCGCCGCACGCGCGCGTACGGTACTGCTCGAACTGAACAACGCCGTCGTCCATGCGCGCCGAGTGGCGCAAGGCCGGATCGGCACGGTGCGTATCGCGCTCACGAGTTCGGCGGCGTTTCACCCCCTTACGCCTACCGCTATTCGCAATTTTCGGGACATGTACCCCGAGATTTCGATCGAGATGAGCGAGGTGAATGCGGCGGAGATCATCGAAATGATGTTGAACGGCCGCGCGGATGCCGCCATTCTCCGCAAACCGGTCGAAACGCCCGCTGACCTACGCTTCGAACTCCTCGCCGAAGAACGCATGTTGCTGGTGCTGCCGGTGGGGCACAGGCTGGTCAGCAGTCGTTCCGTGTCGCTCAAACAGCTCGCGAACGAATCGTTCATCTTCGTGCGTCGGCCGGGTGCGCCCGGCATGTACGCGGACTTCATTCGCGCTTGTCAGGCGAAGGGATTCGAGCCGCACGTCGCGGAAGAGGTGCCGCGCATGGTGACGGCAATCAATCTCGTGGCGGCGGGCGGCGGCGTATCGCTCGTTCCGGCGTCGATGCAACGTTACCATCAGGAAAGCGTGCGCTACTGCCGTGTGGCCGGCGATCATGCGTTTCGCGCGCCGTTGCATCTGGTTACCCGGCATGATTTGCAAAACCCCGCCGCGTCGCATTTCCGTGAAGCGTTGCTGATGTTTGTCCAGCGTCACCCGCATCGCGAATAAGCCTGAGAACGGCAAGCACCTGACGGATGGCGCGGTCTGCCGAGTTCCGTTGTGCAATGTCGACAAATTCCCGGACGCGCGGGCTGCCTTCTCGGACGCTCCGTCGCATCGCGTGATCGCGGGGAGCGATCGGTTACAGGTGATGGTCTGTGGCCCGGCGGGGCAAAACGGGTTGCCGGCGGTGCACGGTGCGGGTCGCTCCGATGGCAAAGCCGACCGCAGGGTTTGTCGATTTCACGCTTTTCGTGCATGTATGGCCCCGCCGCCTTTTGCAAGCCTCTTGTTCGGGATGTCGAAACGGTCTACATGCCTCTATCCGGCTCGCCTGATGCGAACGCATGGCCGGAACGCCAATCGTGACGTACTGGCTGTCGCGACACGACCGCGTTCATACGGTCGGACAACGGCATCGAATCCGTCGTTGCCGGCGCCACGACAGGTTTCTGTCGTGAAGGCGACGTGGTCGCGTGTCATCGTATTCACGAATTGCCCGGCCATCCCGTCAATTTGTGTGCCACGCTGCCTGCAGGCACATTGGCTTTGGCGCGGTGGCACGCCGCGAGCTGTGCCAATAGCGTCGAAACGAATCCGAACGCAACGCGTCGCATTTTGCCGCTCTCCGGCGACGTCGATATGTCGAATAGGGCGTCGGCGCGACATTGCTGCATCAATTTGGTGCGCCCATCAGGGGTATATCCATATTTAACGAAACGTTTGCGTCGCACCGTTTCGAAATATTCGGTAATTGCACCGCTATTCGAGCGTCGATACAGCACGGGATACTGCGTGGATTTCCAATGACATCGGATGAATATGTCCGTCGCGAACGTTTGCCTCGATATCGAAGCGAATACAAATCGTACTTCGCACCACCCATTCGTGTTCAGCAATTTCCGATCAGGGCTCACACGATTACATCGATTGCCGTCTGCATTACACCCGGGACCCGTGCACGCGACATCGATTTGAACGTGACGCCGAGGTGCACGAATAATCGAGGCAACTGCCCGAATTTGCGGTGGTCCGCACACCCATGCGGTCGCCGAAACATCTTCCCTCATCCAGCCCTGATCCACCGGCTCACGGGCGTCATGCACCGGGCGGCCCGAATTTCGTCGCAATTATCCTGAGCCCGGTAAGTTTCCCGTTATCCCGATCGATATCCGCTGTCGATGACTAGCGTCAATTTTCTATCGAATTTTGAGAATTAATTCACATTCCATCCGACTATTGTCAATAAACAGGGTCGCATCACGGGCTTGATTGATTCCGACAACAACACGGCGGAAACGGACATTGATAAATCGGCTAACAATCCCAGCCGCATATGATGCGGCGCAGAAATCAAGAAATGTAAGAAATTGTTAAAGGGCCGCAAGATGCAAACAGTATCGAATCATTCGTCGGCGGGGTTAAGCGTGAATCGTGGCAGAGGCTCCGGAACCGGGCATCAACGGGTAAGCGTAATCGTACTGTTGCTCGAGGGTTTTTCGATTATGCAGATGGGCAAGCTGGCGGCAGTGTTCGAACTCGCCAATCAGCTAGGTCGGGCCGAGGGCGCATTCGCCGACCACTACGAATTGCGGCTTTATTCGATCCATGGCGGCCCGGTTCGTTCGTCGTCCGGTGTCGGAATCTGGACGGACGCCACCCGCATGCTCGATGCAAGCACGGTTCACGCGATGTTCGTCCTGAGCGGAGAGGGTGGGATCGATGCTCTCGACGAGCAATTGATCGCGTGGCTCAGGCACGCGCATCAGCGCGCGCGCGTGGTCAGGGGCAGCGGTGGCGGCCGGAAGCTGTTGACGCAGATTCACCTGGCGCAAAAGGAGGCCGAGAAGGTGTTGCCGTCGGCGGACGACGACGGCGCTTCGCACCTCGGACGCGACGACATCGAATGTGCGGGTGACGAAGACGACGGGCCGTTCTCGGACGCGTTGTCGATCGTGCGCGTGGACATGGGTTACGAAATCGCGCAGGAAATCGTGGCGTGCATGGTATCCGGTGCGAACCGCAAGCTGACCGACGTGCTGTTCGGCGCTCGTGTCGCGCGCGCCAGCACCTTGATCCGACGCGCGGCCCATCACCTGCGCGTCAACAGCGAGAATCGGATCTCCATCGCGGACGAGGCGCAGGCCGCCGCGATGAGCGAGCGCAATTTCCTCCGGCGATTCAAGAACGAGATCGGTGTGACGCCAACCGAGTTCGTGTTGAGAATCCGCCTTGAAAAGGCCTGTCGCATGCTGATCGAAACGGACCTGCCGGCCGATAAGGTCGCGAGACGAACCGGCCTTGGCAGCGGCGACCGGATGGCCAAGCTGTTTCGCCAGCACTTGCAGACTTCACCAACCGAGTATCGGGCCGCTGCTCGAAAAGGCGGCGAAGCCTCGGCGGAAATGCTGTATGCGTCGGATCTGAGCAGCTGGATGAACAACGCGACATCGTAGTCGCGAGCGTGCCTTTCGTCACTCGAAGCCGATACGTCAATTCATCGTGCCGGGCGTAATGAGTTTCCGGATGAACGGTATTTCAATCGAATGACAGGGCGCTCGATTCGTACTGCAAAATTCGTATATCGGTGGATCGACGCGCAACGAAGGCGGATTCGGCCACAATCGTGGCGCCGTCCGACACCCGCCGCCCGAACCGCGTATCCGCTCGATTAGGTTATCGACTGGCCTTTCGAGGAGGCGGCACCCCGGTACTCCTCGGAATTTTGCCTGCCGTGTGTTCGTGAGCGCACCGTGCAGGCCTTTTTATTCCTCGAACCAGCATTCGCGCGGACATTGACCGCCGATGCTCGCTCGTCTGTTCCGCGTGGCACCCGGCGATGAAATCGCCGTCTGGCATGGCGAATGTCACCGGCAACATGAATCCTGCATTGGCGGGAGGCGGCGTAGTGCCGTAGCGGTCGTGATTCGAGAATCACTGAAAAGACGTGTGTCATTTCGCACGGAATGTTATCGGGACAATCGTGAGGGCGATCGGATAAATCCGGCATGGATTCACCCTTGATTCCATCAGCCATCAACAAGGCGAATTCGGACGCAAGCGATAAATGCGCGAGTCGCGATGAATATGATGCACTGCGGAAACACGGAAGTGACGACATTCCGACGGGCACACGGATGGGCACGCTGACCGGCGAGCGCACCGCAGCGTGCCGCGGCACAGCGGAATGACCGCCTCGCGGCGCCATGAGTTCTGACGTGAAGTGCCGGTGCGGAACGAGGATGGATGCTGGACTGAAAATTAGGAGTTCATATCAATGAATTCGTTGATCAATCGAGCGACCGATATCGGGCTGATCGTGCTGGGCGCGTTCATTCCCGCGTTGATCGGTGCCACCGGCGGCGCGCGCGGGACGCTGTTCGACGGCGCGCTCGTCGCGTTTGCCGCCGCGCTGGCCTTGTCGGTATTTCCCGCCTGTGGCATCTACGACGCGGCGCGCACGCGTTCGGCACTGCACGTGCTCGGTCGAACCGTGCTCGCGTGGATCGTCGTGCAGGGCGTGAGCACCGCGCTGCTGTACATGCTGCATCGCGCGCACGTGCTGTCGAGCGAGTGGTTCGTGTACTGGACGCTCGCCAGCGGGATCGGCCTGATCGCGTTCCGTGCGCTGACGCTCGCGCTCTTCGGAATGATCGAGCGTGCCGGCGATCGGATGCGTGCGGCGGCCATCGCGCACGCCGACCTGCGCGGCCAGCGCGAGATCGGCCACCGCGCGGTGGGGCGCGTGAAGCGCATGGTCAAGCGCGGCTTCGACCTGGTGTGCGCGTCGTTGCTGCTCCTGATGCTGGCGCCGGTATTGCTGGGCATCGCGTGGATCGTGCGGCGCGACGGCGGCCCGGCGATCTTCGGGCACGAGCGCGTCGGCCGCGACGGCCGGCGCTTCAAGTGCCTGAAATTCCGCTCGATGGTGACGAACGCCGATGCGGTGCTCAAGGCGCTGCTCGAGCGCGATGCCGACGCCCGCGCGGAATGGGATCGCGAATTCAAGCTGAAGAACGATGTCCGCATCACGCCGATCGGACGCCTGCTCCGCAAGACGAGTCTCGACGAACTGCCGCAGCTGCTGAACGTGCTGAAGGGCGACATGAGCCTCGTCGGGCCGCGCCCGATCGTCGAGGCGGAACTCGAACGCTACGGCACCGACGTGCGCTACTACCTGATGGCGAAACCGGGGATGACCGGACTCTGGCAGGTCAGCGGCCGCAACGACACCGACTATTCGACGCGCGTGTCGCTTGACGTGTCCTACGTGCGCGAATGGTCGCTGCGGCGCGACATCGGCATCCTGTTGCGGACGATCAACGTGGTGGTGCGCGGATCGGGCGCGTATTAGCCGCTGCCGCGCGCACGTCGCGAAGGATGGGCGGCGGCGCGTCACCGTGGCAGGCGCGGCGGGGTTCGGCAGTGAGCAGTGGCGGCAAGCATGTCCGGTCTCGACAGGGGTGCTGTACTCGCGTTCGACACGACGCGGGGCGACCGGTGAAATTTCAAATTAAAAGAGTGCGAGGGTGTAATGCAGAGGTTGCGTCAAATGGAGTCGGCGCGCGCGATCGCGCCGCGCCGGCCAATGCGTGTCGGTTCGCTCGTGATGATCCCGCCGCTGTGTGCGTTGCTGGGCGCGTGCGGCATCGCGCCGGGCATGCGCATGCAGCAGCCGACGTCGATTCCGCTGCAAAGCGTGGCCGCGCAGGCGGAGAGCACCGTGCTGCCGGTGTCGATCACGAACATCGATCTGTCGCTGATCCGGCGCATGCGCGACACCGAACGCAGTACGCGCGGCGAAGCGCGCGATGTCGTCGGGTCGCCGGATGCCTACACGATCGGGCGCGGCGACGTGCTGCAGATCGTCGTCTGGGATCACCCCGAACTCGCGGCGGCGCTCGGCGCGCCGGCGCAGGCGGCGCCGCGACCGGCCGATGCGCCGCCGGGCTTCGTCGTCGACCAGGACGGCACGCTGCAGTTCCCGTTCGCGGGGCGCCTGCCGGTGGCCGGACTGACGGCCGAGCAGGTTCAGACGCAGCTCACGCGGCGTCTCGACAAGACGTTCAGGAATCCGCAAGTCACGGTGCGCATCGCATCTTTCCGCGCGAAGCAGGTGTATATCGAGGGTGAGGTGCATACGCCGGGCTCGCAACCCGTCAACGACATCCCGATGACGCTGTACGACGCGATCGGGCGGGCCGGCGGCTTCGCGGCGTCGGCCGACCAGAGCCGCGTCGTGCTCGTGCGCGACGGCGTCGAACGCCGGCTCGACCTGACCGAGATGGCCGAGCAGGGGCGCAACCCGTCGACGATCGTGCTGCGCAACGGCGATCTCGTGCGCGTGCTGCCGCGCGACGAGAGCGGCGTGTTCGTGATGGGCGAGGTCAACAAGCCCGTGACGGCGTTGCCGATGCGCAATGGCCGGCTGACGCTGAGCGAGGCGATCTCGCAGGCCGGCAGCTTGAACGCGAACACGGCCGATGCGGCGCAGGTCTACGTGGTGCGCGGGATGCAGGACGAGCAGCCGCAGGTCTATCACCTCGACGCGCGCTCGCCGGTCGCGATGGTGCTGGCGAATCAGTTCCAGCTGAAGCCGCAGGATGTCGTGTACGTCGACGGCAACGGGCTGGTGCGCTTCAGCCGTGTGCTCAGCCTGTTGCTGCCGGCCATCAACGCCGGCCTGACCGCGGCGATTGCGACCAAGTGATGGAATCGATCCTGATCGTCTGCGAGGGCAACATCTGCCGCAGCCCGATGGCCGAAGCGATGCTGCGTGACGCGATGCCCGGGCGCCGCATCGCGTCCGCCGGCCTGAACGCGCTGGTCGGCATGCCGGCCGCGCCGTATGCGCAGGACGTCATGCGGATGCGCGGCTTCGACGTGTCGACGCATCGCGCGCAGCAGATCGGCCGCTTGCTGTGTACCGACGCCGACCTGATCCTCGTGATGGACCGTCGCCAGCGGACGTCACTCGAGAACCAGTTCCCGTTCGTGCGGGGACGCGTGTTCCGTCTCGGCGAGTACACGGATTTCGACGTGCACGACCCTTACCGCCAGCCCCGATTCGTGTTCGAACGCTGCGCGCGGCTGATCGAGCTCGGCGTGTCCGAGTGGTCGAAGCGCCTGCGTATCGTCTGACGCGGCCGCAGGTCGATGCCCCAATGAAACCCCATATGCCTCCCGTCGCTGCCATGACCCAACCCTCCGCCCCGCCGCAGCCCACCGCCGAAGACGGCAGCGAGACCGACTTCGTCGCGGTGCTCGACATCCTGCTGGAAAGCCGTTGGCTGATCGCGATCATCACGTGCGTGCTGCTGGCCGCGGGCCTCGCGTATGCGATGCTCGGCAAGCCCGTGTTCGAAGCCAACATCATGGTCCAGGTCGAGGACAGCCCGGACACGTCGGCCGCCAAGTCGTTGCTCGGCGATGTCTCCGCGCTGTTCGACGTGAAGTCCTCGGCCGCCGCCGAGCAGCAGATCCTCGCGTCGCGCCTCGTCGTCGAACGCGCGGTCGACAAGCTCAACCTGTTCATCGACGCCGAGCCGAAGCGCTTTCCGCTGATCGGCGACTGGATCTCGCGCCATGCCGACGGCCTGTCCGACCCCGGCCTGGCCGGTTTCGGCGGCTACGCATGGGGCCGCGAGCACATCGACGTGCCGCGCTTCGACGTGCCGCGCAAGAACGAAGGCGATGCGTTCTCGCTGACGAACCTCGGCGGCAAGCGCTACCGGCTCGAAGGCGGCGATTTCGATGCGCCGGTCGAGGGCACGGTCGGCACGCTCGAGCATTTCAGCTCGCCGCGCGGGCCGGTCACGCTGCTGGTCGCGTCGATCGCCGCGAAGCCGGGCGCCGCGTTCGTGCTGGTGCGCAACTCGCGGCTGAAGACGATCGAGGACATCCGCGACCGCCTCAACGTGCAGGAGCGCGTGAAGCAATCGGACGTCGTCGTCGCCAGCCTGCAGGACACCGACCCGAAATGGGTCAGCGACACGATGAACGAGATCGGCCGCCAGTACGTGCGGCAGAACATCGAGCGGAAGTCGGCGGAGGCCGCGCAGTCGCTCGAGTTTCTCAGCGGGCAACTGCCGCAGCTCAAGCAGCAGCTGACCGATTCCGAGGCGCGCCTGACGAAGCTGCGCAACGAGCACGGCACGGTCGACCTCACCGAGGAAGCGAAGCTCGCGCTGGCGCAGACCGCCGACGCGAAGACGCGCCTGCTCGAGTTGCAACAGAAGCGTCAGGAGCTGATGTCGCGCTTCACCGAGCGGCATCCGAGCGTCGCGGTGATCGACGAGCAGATCGCCGCGCTGAACGGTTATCGGAATACGGCCGAACAACAGATCCGGCGCCTGCCGGACCTGCAGCAGGATACCGTGCGGCTGATGCTCGACGTGAGGGTCAACACCGACCTCTACACCGCGTTGCTGAACAACATGCAGCAGCTGCAACTCGTGCAGGCCGGCAAGACGGGCAACGTGCGCCTCGTCGACACGGCGGCGGTACCGGAAGTGGCGGTGCGGCCGAAGAAGGCGCTCGTCGCGCTCGCGTCGTTGCTGCTCGGGCTGCTCGCCGGCTGCGGCACCGCGATCACGCGATCGATGCTGTTCCATGGCATCTCCGATCACAACGAGATCGAGCGCCGTCTCGGCCTCGCGGTGTACGCGACGGTGCCGATCAGCGACCATCAGCGCGACCTGGCCGAGGAGGCCGCGCGCAAGCGCGGTCACAAGTCGATCCTGTCGATCGACTTCCCGAACGAACCGGCCGTCGAGTGCCTGCGCAGCCTGCGCACCGCGCTGCAGTTCGCGATGCTCGAGGCGAAGAACAACATCGTGCTGATCGCGGGCCCCGCGCCGGGCGTCGGCAAGACCTTCCTGTCGGCGAACCTCGCGGTCGTGATGGCGAGCGCCGGCAAGCGCGTGCTGCTGATCGACGGCGACATCCGCAAGGGCCGGCTGCATGACTATCTCGGTTTTCCGCGCGGGCGCGGCTTCACGGAGCTGATCGCCGGCAGCGCGCGCGTGGAGGACGTGATTCACCGCGAAGTGGTCGACGGTCTCGACTTCATCTCGACCGGGACGATGCCGAAGAACCCCGCGGAGCTGCTGCTGAACCGCAATCTTGCGGCGCTGATGGACGACCTGTCGTCACGCTACGACATCGTCGTGATCGACTCGGCGCCGGTGCTCGCCGTGCCCGATACCGGCATTCTCGGCGCGGTCGCCGGCACCGCGCTGCTCGTCACGATGGCGGGCAGGACGAAGCTCGGCGAGATCGGCGAATCCGTGAAGCGCTTCGCGCAGAACGGGGTCCGCCTGAGCGGCGTCATCTTCAACGGCGTCAACCCGCGGCTTGGGCAGTACGGATACGGGTCGAAGTACGGCGGGTACCGCTACGTCGCGTATGAATACGGGGCGCAGGATGCGTGACGCGCTCACCGCCGCCGGCGGCCCGGCCCGCGTATCCGGCCGCGCATCGCGCACGGAGGCGAGATGATCAATCCACGGGATTCGATCGTGTCGCTTGCCGGCGTCGTGCTCGGCCAGATCGCGCTGTTCGCCTGCATCTTCGTGATCGGACGGCGCTTCGGGCCCGACTCGCTCGGCCATTTCAACTATCTGCTCGCGCTCGCGACCTTCGTCGGCACGCTGCTCGCGTTCCGCTACGAACTCGCGTGCGTCGACGACAGGCCGGGCGAGTCGTTCAACGCGTTCGTCAACGTGACGGCGCTGAGCCTGGTCGTGACCGCGGCGTTCGGCGTCGTGATTGCCGTCGCCGGGCGCCGGGATCTCTCTCGTCGCCGTCTATGCGCTGGCCACGTTCGTGCAACTGGCCGCCGGTTCCTATTTGAACAGCCTCAGGCGTTATGGCTGGATCGCGCTGTCGCGCGTGGTGGTCAACGGCATGTTCCTCGCGGGCCTCGTGCTGTCGCTCGCCTGCCCAGCGTGCGGAAGGGTCGACGTGTTCGCGCTGTACACGTGGGCGACCGCGGCGGTGTCGATCGTGATGGCCGCGGCCATTCTGCTTTCCGGCTATCGCGCCGGGTACGCGTTCAGGCTGTCGCACGCGTTCTTCGTCAGGAACCGCCGTTTCGCGCTGTACATCCTGCCGTCGACGCTGTGCGCGTCGGTGCTGACCTACGCACTGTCGATCGCGATTCCGCACTGGTTCGACGCGCAGAGCGCCGGCTACTTCGCGGCTGCGTACCGGCTCGGCTTCTTTCCGGTGTCGCTGATCGCGCAGAGCGTCGGCGGCGTGTTTCGCCGTGACGCGATCGGTGCGATGGCGCGTCCGGATGCGGGCACGACCGTGCCGCGCGTGTACCGGACCTACGCCCGCGCGCTCGCGGTGCTCGCGGTCGTGTACATGGCCGGCGGGCTGCTGCTGTTCGCGCCGCTCGTGAACCGGTTCTTCGGCCCGAGCTGGCACGGCTCGGTCGGGTTCTATCACAGCCTGATGCCGCTGTTCGCGCTGCAGCTGATCTACGTGCCGCTGTCGCAGATCTTCCTCGCGACGCGCGCGCAGCGCGTCGATTTCCTGTTTCAGCTGACCTGCGGCGTGTGCCTGTCCGGTGCGCTGGGCATCGCGCGGCTGATGAACCTGTCGGCCCCGGCGAGCGTGCAGGTTTTTTCGCTGACCGGCGCGGCGCTGATGGCAGCCGGCATCGCGCTCACGTACCGGGTCCTCGACACGAACCTGTCCCGATCCCGCGCGCTGGCGTGAGATCGCCGCAACGACGAATGAGCACACCATGATCCTGATCGTCATCGATTCCCTCGAGCGCTACTACTTCGCGACCCGGCTCGTGAGCGCGGTGCGGCACGAATACGAGTTCGCGTTCCTGACGAGCGAGCCGGTCGCGCACCTCGGCCTGCTGCTGAGCGGCTATCGCTCGGTGTACCTGAACCGGCTGATGCCGATCGACGTGCCCGACGGGCACGCGGCCGACCGCACGCCGTACCCGCTGTCGATCGAGGTACTGAACGGGCAGATGACCGAGGCGCGCGCGAAGCGCGAGTCGGCGGCGATCTTCCATATCGCATCGGAGGTGCTGCGCGGCCTGCGGATCGAGCAGTGCGTGATGTGGAACGGACAGCAACTGGTGTGCCGCGCGGTGCGGCAGGCGTGCACGGTGTACGGTGTCGCGACCCGCTTCATCGAGATCTCGAACCTGCCGGGCAAGCTGTTCGTCGATTCGCTGGGCGTCAATGCGCTGTCGACGATCAGCCGCCACCCCGAGAGCATCGATCGGTTGCCGCTGCCCGACGAGCACATGCATGCGCGCTGGCTGTCGGCCTACGAGCGCTACAAGCAGATGCCGCTGCCGCAGGCGCGAACGTCGTTCGCGCGCAAGGCCATGTCGGCGACCAACTACGTGATGAAGGTGGTCAGCCGCGGCGTCGGCCGCCGGCGCCTGACGAGCGTGCGGGCGCGCAACGGGATGCCGGCGCCGCGCCAGGCCACGTACATGTCGGCGGACGCGCTGGCGACGAGCCGCTATGTGTTCCTGCCGCTGCAGGTATCCGGCGACACGCAAATCAAGCTGCATTCGGACGTCGACAATCTCGAGGCGATCCGCCGTGCGTTCGCGTTCGCGGCGAACGAGAGCGCCGACCTGTTCGTGAAGCTGCATCCGGCCGAAACCGATGCGGCCGAGATCGAAGCGATCGTGCGCCTGCAGGAGACGTATCGCTTCGAAATCGCCACGTCGCCGACGACGGACCTGCTGCGGCACGCGTATGCGGTCGTCACGATCAATTCGACGGTCGGGCTCGAGGCGATGCTGTACGGCAAGCGCGTGGTGTCGCTCGGCCGCTGCTTCTACAAGGAATTCGATCGCGAGCGGCTGCTGAAGTACATCCATTCGTTCCTGGTCGACGGCATCGACTACTTCGGCGCCGCGCGCATTCCCGCCGATGCTGCACGGCGCGTGTTCGAGAGGCGGCACTGACATGCGCATCACGTTGCGTCAGACCGCCGAGGCGATCGCCGAAGACTGCCGCCGCAATGCGTTCGTGAAGACGCGCAGCGTGGTGATCTTCTACCGCGTCGTGCACTACCTCGCGTGCCGGAGCCGGTTCACGCTGCTGGCCGGCGCGCCGCTGATCCTGCTCTACATCGTGCTGTGCGACTGGCTGATGGGCATCGAGATTCCGGTGAAGACGAAGATCGGCAAGGGGCTCGCGCTCTATCACGGCACCGGCCTCGTGATCAACGGCTACGCGGTGATCGGCGACTACTGCACGCTGCGGCACGGCGTGACGATCGGCAACACGATCCGAAAGGACGGCACGCTCGGCGGCGTGCCGACGATCGGCGATCACGTGGAGTTCGGCGTGCACAGCGTCGTGCTCGGCGCGGTGCGGGTCGGCGACGGCGTGCGGATCGGCGCGGGCGCGGTGGTGTTGCGTGATGTGCCCGACCGTTGCGTGGCCGTCGGCGTCCCCGCGCGCATTCTCGACAACGAACAGGAACCGACATGAAAGTGTTCATTCTGCATCCCGGCAAGGCGAACTATCCCGAGATAGCCGCTTACCGCAGCCGCCTGGGGAAGCACGGGTTCGAGGTATTCGACGGCGATATCGACGCATACGCGCGCTTTCCCGATCGGGACGTCTGCATCCTGTGGTGCATCATGGGTTTCTATCGCACGCTGCCGCCCGCGCGGTTCGTGATTCACGATTACCGGTCGCTGTCGGTCGGTCGGCTCGCGGCCGTCAAGGATGGCGTGAAACGCGTGCTGAACGTGCGGCCCGATCTGCGGATCTTCCAGAACGAGCAGATGCGCGACGCGATGGCGTTTCGAGATGGCGTGCGCACGTTGCTGTTGCCGATGGGCGTGCCGGACTGGATCTTCGCGCCGGCCGAGGCGGGGAGCGACCGTGTCGCGCCGATGCCGTCCGCCAGGTTCTGCTATATCGGCGAAATGAGCCGCGAACGCGGTTTTCAGAAGGTGCTGGCCGCCTATCGCGACGCGCGTCGCGACGCGTCGGACACGCTCGTGCTGGTCGGCCAGCCGGAGCCCGAGATCCACGCGGCGTTCGTCGATACGCCGGGTATCCGTTTCGTCGGCCGCGTGCCGCAACCGGACGCGCTGCGCATCGTCCGCGACAGCGAATACGCGGTGTGCTTCTTTCCGTATCACCGGCCGCATTGCTTCCAGACGCCGACGAAGCTGCTCGAGTACGCGTCGCTCGGCAAGAAGATCATCTGCAACGACGCGCCGTCCAACGTGCGCACCGCGCACGAACTCGGCATCCAGTGCCACGTCACCGGTGCGGCGATCTTCGACGAACTGTTTCCGCTGTCGCGGGTCCGGGCGACCCGGCCCGACCCGGCGGCGATGCAGTCGCTCGAATGGGGCCGCGTGATCGAGCGCTCGGGCGTGCTCGCGTTTATCGATGCGGTCGCGGGGCGCCGTCCGGGTGCCTGACGACGTCATTCGCCGTCAGCGCGGCGGCTCATCCCTCATGGAACGGATTCCGATGAAGATCGTCCACATGGTCGAATCCAGCGCCACGGGCACGTTGTCGATGGTGTGCCTGATCGCGAATCGCCTGGCGTGCGACGGCCACGACGTGCATGTCGTCTACTCGGTGCGGCCCGATACGCCGCCCGGTCTTGCCGCGATGTTCGACAAGCGGGTGTCGCTGCGCCACGTCCAGATGAAAGGCGCGGGCCTGTTGCGGACCGCGGGCCGGCTGCGTGCGACGCTCAACGAGATCGGCCCGGACGTCGTACACCTGCACTCGTCGTTCGCCGGCTTTCTCGGGCGGCTGTCGACGCTGTTCGCGCTGCCGAAAGCGGCGTTCTTCTACAGCCCGCACTGCATCTCGTTCATGCGCCGCGACATCTCCGGCGTGAAGCGGCTGGCATTCGTCGGTCTCGAATGGGTCGCATGCGTGCGCAAATGCCTGTACGTCGCATGCTCGGAAAGCGAGGGCCGGGCGATCCGCGCATGGCTGCGCCAGCCGGTGGTGGTGGTCGAGAATGCGGTAATCGATCGGCCGTCGTCGGTACCGGCGGGCGACGACGGCCGGCCGGCCGGCGGCCCCCTGCGCGTGGTGACGGTCGGCGGCATTCGCGCGCAAAAGAATCCGGCGCTGTTCGCGCAGATCGCGCACGGCCTGCGTGCGCGCGGCGTGCGCTTCGTCTGGATCGGCGACGGCGACGATGCATCGAAGGTGCGCCTGGCCGAGGCGGGCGTCGAGGTGACCGGATGGTTGCCGCACGACGAGGTCGCGCGGCGGCTTGCCGGCACGGACGTATACCTGTCGACGTCGTCGTGGGAGGGCATGCCGGTGTCGGTCATCGAGGCGATGCTGGCCGGGCGGCCCGTCGTCGTGTCCGGGTGCGCCGGCAATGTGGATGTCGTGCGCCATCTGCAGACCGGTGTGATCTACGCGTCGGCCGCCGACGCGGTCGCGTGGCTGGAGCGTCTCGCCGGCGACGGCGCGCTGCGCCGGGAGCTGGCACGGCGGGCGAGCGGCGAGGCGCGGCACCGCTTCGCCGAGGCGCGCTTGTTGGGCGAGCTCGTGCCGCTCTATGCTGCACGGACGACCCGCTAACGACAGCATCCCCCATTTCGTGGAGAACCGTATGAATGTAACCCTCACCCCGGATGTCACCGTCGGCAACGACTTGCCGTTTGTCCTGTTCGGCGGCCTCAACGTGCTCGAAAGCCTGGACTTCACGCTCGACGTCTGCGGGACGTTCGTCGAGGTCACGCGCCGTCTCGGCATTCCGCTGGTGTTCAAGGCGTCCTTCGACAAGGCCAACCGCTCGTCGATCCACTCGTATCGCGGCGTCGGATTCGACGAGGGGCTGCGGATTTTCGACGCGGTCAAGCGCCGGTTCGGCGTGCCCGTGATCACCGACGTGCATGAAACTTGGCAGGCCGAGCCGGTGTCGCAGGTCGTCGACGTGCTGCAGGTGCCGGCGTTCCTCGCGCGCCAGACCGACCTGGTGGTCGCGATCGCGCGGACCGGCAACGCGGTCAACATCAAGAAGCCGCAGTTCATGAGTCCGACGCAGGTCGAGCACATCGTGTCGAAGTGCCGCGAAGCCGGCAACGACCGCGTGATCCTGTGCGAGCGCGGCTCGTCGTTCGGTTATGACAATCTCGTCGTCGACATGCTCGGCTTCCGCCAGATGCGCGACACGACGGGCGACTGCCCGGTGATCTTCGACGTCACGCACAGCCTGCAGATGCGCGATCCGGGCGGTGCTGCGTCGGGTGGCCGGCGGCGCCAGGTGCTCGACCTCGCGCGCGCCGGGATGGCGGTCGGGCTGGCCGGGCTGTTCCTCGAAGCGCATCCCGACCCCGACCGCGCGCGCTGCGACGGCCCGAGCGCGCTGCCGCTCGCGCTGCTCGACGCGTTCCTGCAGCAGGTGAAGGCGGTGGACGACCTGGTCAAGCGGCTCCCGCCGCTCGATGTCCGGTGAGCGGCGCGACGTATCGCGGGCCCGTGCGCCTGGTGCTGTTCGACGTCGACGGCGTGCTGACCGACGGCTTGCTGCACGTCACGCACGAAGGCGAGTGCATGAAGAGCTTTCACGCGCACGACGGGGTCGCGGTCGCGCTGCTGCGCGCGCACGGCATCCGCACCGGCATCCTGTCGGGCAAGCACAGCGGCGCGTTGACGTGGCGCGCGGCGCAACTCGGCGTCGACGTGCTCGTGAGCGGCTGCGACGACAAGGGCGCCGGTTATGCGGACATCAAGGCGCGGCAACGGGTCGACGATCATGAAGTCGCGTATGTCGGCGACGACGTGAACGATCTCCCGGTCATCGAACGCGTCGGCGTGTCGTATGCGCCGGCCGATGCGCATCGGCTCGTCCGCACCCGCGTCGACCATGTCGCGCGCGCGGCCGGCGGCCGCGGCGTCGCGCGCGAGGTGGCCGAGCATCTGCTGATGGAGGCCGGGCTGTCGCTCGACGACGCATACCGGCCGTTGCTCGAACAATGGAGCGGTCATGACGTCGTTCAATAACAGGCGGACGGTGCGCGTCGTGATTCCGGCGCGGTACGGTTCGGCGCGGCTGCCGGGCAAGCCGCTCGTCGATCTGGCGGGCGAACCGATGATCGTCCGCGTGCATGCGCGCGTGCGCCGCGCGCTGCCCGATACCGACATCGTCGTCGCGATCGACGACGCACGCATCGCCGAGGTACTCGACGCGCGCGGCATCCGGTTCGCGATGACCGATACCGGTCACGCGTCCGGCACCGACCGCGCGGCGGAACTCGCGCGGGCGTTTGGCTGGCCCGACACCGATGCGGTGCTCAACGTGCAGGGCGACGAACCGCTCGTGCCGACGGCGCTGCTGAGGGCATTCGCCGGATTTTGCGGCGCGGCGCCGGATCTCGGTGTCGCGACGGTCGCCTGCCCGGTCGGGCAAGGCGCGCTGCTCGACGAGCCGGCGATCGTCAAGCTCGTCGTGGATCGCCACGGCCGCGCGCTGTACTTCTCGCGTGCGGCGATCCCGTTCTGCCGCGACGGGCGGCCGGCGGCGGACGGTGCGAGCGGGACCGGGTTTCTGCGCCACATCGGCCTCTACGGCTACGCGAATGCGACGCTGCAGGCGCTGGCGAGCGCGGCACCGTGCGAACTCGAACAGCTGGAGAAGCTCGAGCAGTTGCGCGCGCTGTGGCTCGGCATGCCGATCGACGTGATGCGCTGGCCCTATGCGCCGCCCCCCGGCATCGATACGCCCGACGACGTCGCCCGTGTCGTCTCCCTTCTCAAACGGCAAACCCATGATGCGACAGAACCATATTGAATCCGCCCGGCAGGTCTTCGAGATCGAGTTGCGGGCATTGGCCGGCGTGGCCGCGCGGCTCGATGCGAATTTCGAGCAAGCGGTCGAGATCGTCCTCGCGTCGAGCGGCCGCGTCGTCGTATGCGGGATGGGCAAGTCCGGCATTGTCGGCAGGAAGATCGCCGCGACGCTGTCCAGCACGGGTACGCCGGCTTTCTTCATGCATCCGGGCGAGGCCTATCATGGCGACCTCGGCATGGTGACGCCGGACGACGCGTTTCTCGCGATTTCGAATTCCGGCGAAACGGACGAGGTGATCAAGCTGATTCCGTTCCTGCGCGGCAACGGCAACGACCTGATCGCGCTGACCGGCAACCCGGCGTCGACGCTCGCGAGCGCCGCGCGGGTTCATCTGGACATCGGCGTCGAACGCGAGGCGTGCCCGTTGCAGCTCGCGCCGACCGCGTCGACGACGGCAACGATCGCGATGGGTGATGCGCTGGCGGTCACGCTGATGCGGGCGCGCGGCTTCCAGCCGGAACATTTCGCGCGCTTCCATCCGGGCGGCTCGCTCGGCCGCCGGCTGCTGTCGACGGTCGACGACGAAATGGCGCGAGGCAACCTGCCGTTCGTGACGGAGGCGACGTCGACGCTCGACGTGCTCGACGCGATGACGCGCGGCCGGCTCGGGCTCGCGATCGTGAGGCGCGACACCGGCTGGGGCATCGTGACCGATGGCGACATTCGTCGCGCGATCGAGCGGCATGGGGACGGCGTGCTGCGGCGCACGGCCGCCGACATGATGTCGATCGAGCCGTCGACGGTACGGCCCGGGACGCGGGTCGAGGATGCGTTGCTGCTGATGCAGCAGCAGCGCATCGGCGCGTTGCTGGTGGTCGACGGCGGCGACGTCGTCGGCGTGTTCAAGAAATAGCGAACGGGCCGCGCCCGCCGCGTGGGGCGGCGCGCGGGAGACGTGCCGGCACACCGGCGTGCGCTATTGCAGGCTTTGCGTCAGCGCGGCGGATGCCGCGTCCTGACGAAACCGGCGCACACGCAGGAACGTGACGAAATTCGAGTCGTGCTGGCTCGCGGCGCCGCCTTCCGGGTCGTCGAACGCGACGCGCAGCACCGCGACGAGGTCGTTGCCGTCGAATTGCCAGTCGACGTACTGGAAGCCGTGCCGTTTCGGATCGGCGTGCTGCAACACGACGCGCCGCGCGGTCCACTGCCGGAGATCGGGCGACGACAGCAGCACCAGCGTGTTGCGGACGCGTTCGAGGTTCATCCGCCGGGCGCTCTTCGGCACCGCATTCGTGATCGTCCAGTACTGCTTCGACTGCGGATCGAAGCGGATCGTGAACTTCTTCCCGGCGCCGGGCAGGTCGATGAAATCGCGTGCCGGGTCGAACGACAACGTGCGGCCGTCGTTGCCCGTCGCCACCAGCGCGGCCTTCTCCGGGCCGTTCGCGGTGTTTACGCGCAGCACGACGGCGGGCGCGGCGCCTTGCCGGCCGACCACGTTGCCTTCTTCCCATGACTGGAACCTGCCGTCGAGCCAGCGCTTGTCCGACGGCAGGTGCGCGGACGCGCGCCAGTTGCGGGCATCGAGCAGGTCGCGATCGACGGGCGCGGACAGGACCAGTGCACGCAGGTCGCCGTCCTCGACGCTTTCATACGCGCGCCACACGCGTCCACGATCGACGAGGACCGGCACCGGCCCGGTAATGTAGCGCCCCGCATAAGGCAGCAGCCCGGTGGACGCGTCGACCGGCGTGGTCCACGTTTCGCCGCCGTCTTCGGAGCGGCGAATCGTCGGCGTGCCCATCGAACGGTTGGTCCCCATCAGGTACAGCGCACCGTTCAGCACGAACAGCGACGACCAGTACTGGTCCGGCACGTCGCCGAGCTTCGACCAGGTCGTGCCCTTGTCGTGCGACGTGAACACGGACACCCGGTTCTGCGCCGACGCGGCGCCGAATGTATCGAAGCTCGCGACATAGTCGCCGTTCGGCAGCACGGCCAGCGACGGCGAGCCGAGATAGACGCGCGTGGCGGCCGGGCTGTGCGCGATCACCTCGCCGGGCGGCGCGGGCGCGGTTTGCGCGCGAACCGCCGTCACCATGCAGCCCAGGCATAGCGCCGCGATCGTCGACCGTTTCAGCGCGCGGAACGTCGAGGCAGGTCGAAGCGAGTTCATGTCAGGTGCGCGAGCGGCTTGCCGCCGGATGGGTTCGGGATGGGACGGGCAACCGCGCGCCGGTTGGGCGCGTCCTGGTCGGCCAGCACGACGAACAGCAGGATGGTGAGCCAGAGCATGCCATAGAGCACGTGATACTTGAACAGCAGGATCGGCAGCAAATAAAGCAGATACTTGCGCCGGCCCTTGCGGCGGAACAGCATGACAAGCGCACCGCCGAACACGACGGAACCGGCGATGCCCGCGGCGAACACGAGGTAGACGTAGAACGAACTGTCCCGCACCTGGTAGCCGCGCAGGTGCGTTTTCCCGACGTTGTTGCGCTCGTCCCAGAACAGGCCGCCGCCGAACACGCCCGCGACGACGTCGCGCTCGGTCAGCTCGGTCAGCACGAGCGTCCGGCTGCCGACCGCATCGTAATCGACCGACTGGTTCACCCGCTGATCGTACACGCTGTAGAGCCAGGGCACGCACGCGAGCGCGACGACGACGACGGCGATCCGCGTCCGCAGCCGCCCGCGCCCAGTGAGCACGTGCAGCCCGCACAGCGCCGCGCAGACGACCATCGACGCGACCGAGAAGCTGAGCAGTGCGGTGGCGAACCCGATGACGGGCGCGAGCGTGATGCGTCGCTTCGACAGCAGCAGGATCACCGCGCTCGGGACGACCGTCATCGCATAGAACGACGGTTCGGAATACAGGCCCAGCGCACGGATCGAAATCAGGCTGTCGGACAGCGCCTTGGTCGCATAGAGCGCTTCGGAGTCCGCTTCGCGCACGTAACTGTCGAAATCGATGAAGGTGCCGGTTCCGAGGTAGAAGACGAGCTGGAACGCGAAGAACGCGGCATGCACGTAGATCAGCGTCTTGCACGCGGTGTCGAGCGATGCCCGTGTGAGTACGCCGCCGGCGAACATCCAGTAGCTCAACGCGATGTACGTCTGGATCAGCACGAACTTGATGAAGAAGTTCACGTAGAAATCGCCGAACGCGGACAGGATGAAGGCGAGGCAGGTGCTGATCAGCCAGTACGTGCACACCGGAAACAGATGGCGCTGCCGGTTCATCAGTGTCGGCGCGCGCAGAAAGGCGAGCGCGCACAGCAGCACATACGCGGCGAAGGTGGCCCGCACGCTGAACGCGTTGAGCGAGAAGAACAGTACGCTGGCTGAAAAGAGCAAGGTCGACATGCGTGTGCCCGATCGGAGGCTCCGGATCCGCTGCGTGCCGGCCGTGCCGGTGCCGCGCGGCGAGAGGTCGTGCGGCGCGTGGCAAGGTGCCCGCGGGGAGGGCGGGCATCGTGTCGCGCCGCGTCGCACGCGGAATGTGCGTTCGTCGTCCGGGACGAAGCGCTTCCGGCGACCGAGGATAGACGACTGGACAGTCGGGCGAGCCGGGCCGTCCGATCCGGGCGGCATTCTGTCCGTTTCGGGCGGGGTCGGCGGAGCGCGCGATGTGCCGGAGGCCGGCGAGGGCGTTCGCAGCGTACGGTCCAGGCGCGGCCGTCACGGCTGAAACGCGAATCGCCCGCACAAGAACGGCGAATACAGTTCGATCGCCTCCTGAATCGGCACGTGGCGCCCGTACGCGGTGGCCGACACGGCCAGCAGCGAGCCGACGACGAGCACGCGATAGCGTGCGTCGACACGCGGCGTGCCGTGTCGCCACACGAATGCCAGCGCGACCGCCGAGCCGACGAGCCAGCCGGCGACGACTTCCGATGGCGTGTGCGCGTCGTCGAACACGCGCGCGACGCCGATCAGCGCGCCGAGCGCGAGCCCGAGCCCGAGCCCTAGCGGCAGCGCTCGCGACGCGCTCGCCCGCGGTTGCATGCCACCGCTCAGTGCCAGCACGCACACCATCGGCCAGACTGCGGACGCGAGCATCGTATGCCCGCTGATCACACGAAAATGTATCGGGCGGATCTGGATACCGCAGCCGGCGTACAGCATTTTGGTCGCGCCGACGAGCGCCATGCCGGCCGCGAGCATCAGCGCCCACGACGCCGCGCGATGCCGTCCGGCCGTCGAGCGCACGAGCCACGCGATGCATACGACGGCCAGCGGCAGCGTCAGCGCCGCGTCGCCGAGATCGCTGACGGCGGCCCACATGATCGGATTCGTGATGGCCGCCCCGTCAGGCGGCCAGCAGCGCAGACATGCGGGTGGCCAGATAGCTTTCGAAATCCGCGGCCACTTCGGGGTGCCGCAGCGCGAACTCGACCGTCGCCTTCAGATACCCGAGCTTGCTGCCGCAATCGAAACGCGTGCCGTCGTAGCGATGGGCAAGCACCTGCTCGTCGGACAGCAGCGACTGGATCGCGTCCGTCAACTGCAGCTCGCCGCCGGCACCGGGCCGTAGCGCGCGCAGATGCTCGAACACCTTCGGCTTCAGCACGTAACGGCCGACCACGCCGAAATTCGACGGCGCCTGCGCCGGCTCCGGCTTCTCGACGATGCGGGACAGCTTGAACAGGTTGTCCTCCCAGCGCTTGCCTTCGATCACGCCGTACGACTTCGATGCGTCGGGCGCGATTTCCTCCACGCCGATCACCGACGCGTGATAGTGATCGAACACGTCGATCATCTGGCGCAGCACCGGCGTCGGGCCGTCGAGCAGGTCGTCGGCGAGGATCACGGCGAACGGCTGGTCGCCGACCAGTTTCTCCGCGCACAGCACGGCATGGCCGAGCCCCAGCGCTTCGGCCTGGCGCACGTAGAAACAGTCGACGTGGCTCGGCTTGATGCCGCGAACCAGCGACAGCAGCTTTTCCTTGCCGCGCGCTTCGAGCTCGGCCTCGATCTCGTAGGATTTGTCGAAGTGGTCTTCGATCGCGCGCTTGCTGCGGCCGGTCACGAAAATCATTTCGGTGATGCCCGCGTCGATCGCTTCCTCGACCGCATATTGAATCAGCGGCTTGTCTACGACGGGCAACATTTCTTTCGGGCTGGCTTTGGTCGCCGGCAGAAATCGCGTGCCGAGACCGGCAACCGGAAATACGGCTTTCGTCACTTTCAACATGATTTTCGAATTCCATCCGTTCAGGATCAGGCATCAACAATGCCGAGGGTAACCGGCGATGCGTGCATGCAATCGTCGCGCGCCGGTGCCATATCGTTCGCGCAGCCGGACTCGCGCGCCGTTCGACCATCGTATGAGTGTTCGCGTTTCGAGTAGAGACCGAATCTAGGCTGAATCCGACAGCGATGAGCGGCGAATCGCGAATTGAGATTGCCGAATTCGAATATGTCTGATGCCATCTAGGAATTGTCGGCATGACGTCGATCGCATGACATAGATTCAGGCATCCATTACTGGACGGCCGGTCTCGGCGCCGCGCGTGCGGCATGCGACGATCGCCGTCGGCTCAGGAGCAGTCATGACCGAACGGGGCGATATCTTCGATGCAATTGCGGAATTCAACCGCGCGTATCTCGTGCTCGCGCAGCGCATATTGCGGATCGACTACGAACAGGGCAAGCGGCAATTGGGTATCTCGGATGAAATCGCCGCATCGATCGACGCGTTGACGCTGGATCAGATCGATGAACTCGCGGCCGGCGGCGAACTGGTTTGTGAATTTCGCGCCGAAAACGCGCCGGGCCGCGCTTGATCCGTTTTCAGGCTTTATCGAATGGATGTTCCGGTCGCGCCGTTTCACGAGATCGCATCGTCGCGGCCGTTCGTTTTTTTCACCAACAGAATGTGGAGAAGTTGCATGCCCGGTTATCGCGAATTGAAGGCGCAAGCCGATGAACTGATGAAGCAGGTCGAGGAAGCCCGGCTCGCCGAACTGGAGGCCGTCATACAGGAGATTCGCACTCGGGTCGCCGAATATGGCCTGACCGCCGGACAGATATTCGGGCGCCGCGGCAGCGCGTCGAAAGCGGCGCCGCGAAAGCGCGCGTCGGCGCCGCGCTATCGTGACCCGAAGACCGGCGCGACGTGGAGCGGGCGCGGGCGCGAGCCGGCCTGGATCAAAGGCGGCCGTCGCGACCGGTTCCTGATCGAGCGCAGTGCCGGTTGAGCGTGAAGACTTTCGACTTCCGCTTCGCGGCGGCGGAGCAGTCGCTTGCGAAGTGTTGGCCCGGGGATTCCGCGACGTATGCATAGGAGACCGGCGTTGCCGGTCTTCTGATACATGCTGTCATCGAATATTTGAACACCGGCCTTGGCGGTGTTCGCGCTCGCTTCACCTGCTGAGTGCGAATTCGCAGGACAGGATTGTTTTTCCCGATCACAATCAGTCTTCCTGTGTCAGCCGAAACAAGACGCCAGCGATAGCGCGAATCTTGGACTGTGCGGCTAGCTGGAATGGATAGGCGACGAAGTACGACAGGTGCGACCGCCATAAGCCGCTCACTCAGAGACTCGAACCCGTCTCCCGCCAGGAAAATAAGCAATACAAATCAATAACCGGAAAGCTACGAGTTCGCGTCGCGGTGATGGTTGTCGAAAATCCGCCTTGCTTCTCGGAAGCGGTCCGCATTCTCGGCGATCCAGGTCCACGGCGGGACCACGCGAACGAGCAGGTCCATGCCCATGTCGGATAACTCGTATTCGACTCTAGCGGGCACCTCATCGAAATCGTGACGGAGCACAAGACCGTCACGTTCGAGTTGTCGTAACGTGCGCGTCAACATCGGCTGAGTCACCCCGTGCATGCGCCTGCCGTACACGCCGAGCGTATGAAAGCAATGTGGCAGCTGCCAGGAGCGGCTTGTCGGCGGTCGCTGACGGCGCGGAGGATGAGATAACAGGTTAGGGGCGGCATCAGCCGGTCCGACGCTACCGCGATGCCATTCGACCGGGTTCGGCCAGAACCGGCTCTTGGACAAGCAACGCCGAATCGTTGACAATTCGCTTTCTCACATTGGACTTACCACTGCCGAGATAATATGCGCATCAACGTTGCAGTCTCCGATCGCACCGCCCAGTATCAAACAATTGCGCTGATACTGGTCTCGATGTTTTGTTTTGCGGTCGTCGATGCACTGGGCAAAGCGGTAGCCCTCAACTATCCAGCTAACGAGGTGACATTCTTCCGAATGCTGTTCGGGATTGTGCCGGCTGTTCTCGCCAGTCTTCATGGCGGTTCGCTTGGCCCTCGGATCCGAAGGATCGACCTTCGCGGACAGACAATTCGTGCACTCACGCTTCTCGGCGCCTCAGGACTCTTTTTCGCGGGCTTGCCGTATCTGCCGTTGAGCGAGGCCGTGGCAATCGTCTATTCGGAGGCTATTTTTGTTGTTGTCCTCGCCCCTTTCTTGCTTGGGGAATGCTTACTCGCGCGAAATGCCGTTGCCGCGTCCGTAGGCTTTGTCGGGGTCCTTCTAGTAGTCCGACCTCAGGGCAGCTTGTCGAACTTCCTTGGCCCAGGTCTGTTGCTACTGAGCGCTTTGTGCGGTGCTCTTTCTATGATTCAGCTTCGCAAGCTCAAAGCTGGCGATGACTCAAGCATTACGGTGCTTTTCTTCACGGCCTTCGGGACTGCCGTTACGGGTGTTTCTTTATTGTTTGCCTGGAGGACTCCGACACTCAAAGACTTATTTATCTTAGTGCTGCTTGCAATATTTTCGACAGTCGGCCAGATTTTATTTACGGTGGCAGTCCGGCGTGACAGCGCTGCGAAACTGGCGCCCTACACTTACACAAGTATCATTTGGGCAACGCTTTTCGGCTTCTTCGTATGGGGCGAAAAGCTAGATGTCGTTCCAGTCGTCGGAATCATTGGGATTGTCGGGAGTGCAATCGCTGTCGCCATCCGGGAAGAGCCACCGGAGGGACCCGCAGTCTAGTCTGACAAGCAGGCTTGGCTGTGATTGGCCGATACGAGTCGATGCACACGCGACAGAACTGTGTCGACCGCGAACGACCGGGATCGAGGAAATTGAAGGCCCCCTATGGGTCGGCTACAGCCGATCGTGTTGGGCGGAAATCGGCCAAACGCGGAAGTTCGCTATGTCAACGTCAACGTCCGATGCAGCCTGCCAAGAGAAGTTGAGCTCAGGCCATCCGGCGTCCTGTCAGGATAAGTGCATTATCCGAATCATTGAACAAGATTAACGCGCGAACGGACGCCGTTAGCCGTATCTGCGAACTTCAACACCCGCCGCGCGGCTAGCCGGATCGGCAATGCTGGCGTCGTGACAGCTTGACCGGCCCAATGCGATCGAGTTCGAGGCGTCAGATGACCGACGCCTGCAAACGCCTCACTCGAACGTGATGAACTGTGCCGACGACCATACCTTGCTGTCGTTGCGCTGCCGCCCGAAGAAATAGACGGGGCGATACCCGAACGATGCGTTGTCGGGCGCCACGTCGATGCTGCCCGCGAGATCGACGGGCAGCGGCTTGTCTGTCAGCCGTTCGACCGCGACGAAAAGCTCCGTGCCGCCGAGTGCGTGTGTCGCCGATTCGCGCGCGAGCAACTCCGCGCCGCTGATTTCGAAGCGGAACGCAGGGGCGTGCACGAACGGATTGCGTTCCAGCGGGTCGCCGACCTTCGCGAAGCTGTCGATCGTGCCCTCGACCACGATCGTCGCGGCGGCGAGATTGCCGACGTCGAGTTCGATGCTGTCCGCGTCGCCGTAGGTGTCGCTGCGGAACTCGATGTCGGTCGCGCCGGTGCGCCATGCCGACTCCTCGACATGCTCGAACCCGTTCGACCCGAAACGGTGAATCGTGCCGTTGACGATCCGGATCCGGCCGCGCCACGCAGCCCAGCGATAGCGGTCGCGGATGCGTGCACCGCCCCAGCGGACCCGGACCAGCCGCTCCGCGTAGCCGAGTTCCGCGTGCAGGTTGCGTTCCCACAGCAAGCCATCGTGATCATACGCGGCCACGTATTCCCAGCCCGACTGGCCGAGCAGCCGATAGTCGAGCCGCGCCGGCCCTTCGTGCGCAAACGCGTCGCCTTGCCGGTGATCGCCGCAGCGCACCAGCAGCGCACTGTGCTCGCCGGTCGTCGCCCACGTGCGGCGCGCGCGCAGCGCTGCGCCGACGTGCTTTCGATCGAGCCCGGGCGCCAGCACGCCCGTCAGCCCGCCATGCACGCCGAAGACCTGCACGCCGGGTGCGCCGCCGCCGGGCCGGCCGCGATGTTCGTCGCCGCTGGCCGCGACGCCGAGCTGATAACCCCGTGCGATCACGTCCTGGTACAGCCAGCCGAAATGGCCCCACGACGATGCGATCTCGACGAGCCGCTCGAGCTCCGGATGATGCCAGTCGGGGATATAACGACGACCGCCCACGTGCGGCATGACCAGATGTTGCGCGGCATTGTCCGCATACGCATCCCACAGTTCCTCGACGGGCCAGCGGCCGAGTTCGACCGCATGACCCTTCATGTCTTCGTTCCAGACCAGCGTGCGATTGTGCTCGCCGCGCGCGTTGTACGGGAAATCCGGTTGGTCGTCGCCGAGGAACACCACGTTGTGGTCGCCCCCTGCCGTCGAGCTGCCGCACCATTCCTGCACCGGATACACGACAAACCGGCCCGGTTCGTTGAAGCGCTCGACCGCGTCGACGCCGAGCCGCCAGTTCTCGTCGGTGATCTGGAAGTCGTTCGCGGTGTAGCCGAGCACGTCGATACCGCCGATGTCGCGTGCGTAGCGCGCGTTGTACTCCGGACTGTTGGTACCGACGGTGTCATGTGCGTGCACGTGAAGGTCCGCATACAGCGCCCGCGGCACGGGCAGCGACGCGTCGACCGTCAGCCACGCTTCGGCCGCACGCACGTCCGGGTGCCCCGGTACGTCGGCGACGATGCGCAGCGTGCCCGCGTCGACCGGCAGGTCGTCCACCGCCCAACTCGCAAAGCCTGTATCGGGCAGCGCGTGTTCGCGCCGGTAAACGATCTCGCCGCGGGCATCGTACGCGACGACCCTGGCATGACCGCCGACATCGCGGCACGCGTTGCCCCAGCGGTCCTGAAGCGACAGCCGGAACGGTGCGCGCGTGCCGGGCCGCACGAAGCGCGGGCCGTTCAGCAGCACGTCGGACGGCGCACCGGCACGGATGTCGATCGACACGTCGCCGGGCACGGCGACGAAGCGCGACGTGCCGAGCGGGTCGACGTAGAGCCGGAAGCGGAAGTTGTCTTCGGCGAAGGTCTGCACGCGCGTGCCGGGGCCGCGGCGGCGGTCGCCAAGACGGATCACGATCCGGTCGCCGGCATTCACGTAGCCGTCGACGATGTCGACGATCACGGCCTTCTGGAACGGCCGCTCATGCCCCTTCTGGTCGAAGCGCACGTTCAGCGCCTGCACGGTGGCCGGGCTCTGGCCCGGCACGAGCGGCGCCGCGTGGTACTCGGCGCTGATGTAGTTCGCGGCGCTCGGGTCGCTCGTCTGGAACAGCGCCCAGTCGGAATAGAACTTGAAGGTCGCCTTTAGCCAGCCGCCGTCGGCGATGCCGGACGAGCCGACTTCGTAGTCGAGCACGATTTCGCTCCACTCGCCGGCGTCGAGCCGCGTGAGGTTGCATTGCACGCGTCCGGCGAACGGCAGGCGTTTGTGGCGTTCGTAGAGCCCGTCGGGCGCAACGTGCGGGCCCAGGCGGTCGCGCAGCGCGGCGGCGCGTGCGTCAATGGTATCGATGGCGTCGTGGGATGCGTTCATTGTGGAATGCAAAATGATGTCGAGGGAAGGCGGCGCGCGTCAATGCGCGAACGGCCAGGGCGCGCTCGCGTCCCAGACGGGAATGCCCATGTATGCGTACCACGGTGCGATCACGCAGAGGCCGTAGACGATCGCGATCAGCACCGACACCGCGCCGACCTTCGCGTAATCGGCCGTCGAGAACGCGCCGCTGCTGTACGCGATGACGCCGGCGGTGATCTGCGTCGGCAGCAGATAGGCGAAGCTGTCGGTATCGCTGACGAGCATCGTGAACGCGACCGGATGCAGCCCGAGGCGCGGTGCGAGCGCGAGCGCGATCGGCGCGATCATCGTGACGGCCGCGACGTTGGACAGCATGCCGATACGGATCACGTGCGTGCCGAGCATCACGATCGCGATGGCGAGCCACCAGCCGTGCCCGCGCGCGGCGACGTAGACGTGATCGGCGGCCCAGCTTGCGAGCCCCGACGCACTGATCGCCGACGACAGCGACAACGCACCGGCGAGCAGGAACAGCGTGCCCCAGATCGTGCGCTGTTCGACTTCGGCCCAGCCGAAGCGCAGCACGCCGGGCGCGAACAGCAGCGCCAGCGCGATCAGCGCGACGATTTCCGACGGCAGGTGATGCAGCGGCTCGGTCGCCCACAACACGGCGACGGCCGCGAACAGTGCGAGTACGGCCCAGTCGTTGCGCGCCGCGGGTGGTTGCGTCCCGCGCATCGCCGCGATCGCGCCGGGCCCGCCCGGAATCGCGACGGCGCGCGAGCGGAAATGGAATTGCACCCAGGCTTGCGTGATCGCGAACATCCCGAGGTACGGCCACTGCAGCTTCAGCCACGTCAGGTACGAGATCCGGATGCCGAGCTGTTTCTCGAGCAAGCCGGTCACGACCATGTTCGGCAGATGAGCCGTCAGGATGCACATGCCGCTGATCATCGCGCCGTACACGAGCGTCTGGATCACGATCGCCTTGCGCGCGGCGCGTTCGCGCGGCGATTCGCCGAACAGCCGGACGATGCCGTTCGTGACCGGCAGCAGCGTCGCGGCACGTGCATTCGCGGCCGGCACGACGAGCGCCATCACGCAGTTCACCGCGAACATTGCCCAGATCACGCCGTTGGCCGTGCGGACCTTCAGCCGGTCGAGCAGCAGCAGCGCGACGCGGCGGTCGAGCCCGCTTGCCTGCATGATCGCGGAAAACAGGAACGCGGCGAGGCAGAGGAACACGACCGGCGCGGCGAAGCCGCTGGCCGCCTTCGGGAACGACGGGCTCGCGTGCGACAGCACGAGCAGCATCGGCAGCAGGATGCCGCTTACGCCGACGGGAATGGCTTCGGTGATCCATACGATCGCGACCCAGGCGACGACGGCAAGCGTCGCCTTCCCTTCGGCCGACAGATGCGCAGGCGCGGGCAGCCACCATGCGATCGCGAAGAACGCGAGCCACGCGGTGGTGAAGCCGATCGCCGCACGCCACCGTGCACCGCGCGACCGACCCGTCGCGTGCGGATCGATGCGCGGCGCAATGGCCGGTTCGGTTCGTGTCGGCCGGCTGGCCTGCGCGCCATCGAGCGGCGGCGTGCCGATTGCGTTTTCAGTCACTGGTATGCTCCCCGGGCGTCGGGACCGCGAAACGCGGCCCCCGAACGTCTGTCGAGATGTGATAATACGTATTAATACAAGTTGGGCGTTCCAATTGCTTTTCATATCGATATCGGGAGACGCGCATAGCGCGGACCCAGCACGACGAGGAAGGACCAGATGACGCTGGTGCGTGACGACACGACATCGCTTTACGAGCAGCTTGCGACGACACTGCGCGACGAGATCGAACGCGGTGTGTACGAGCCGAGCGGCAAGCTGCCTTCGGAGGCACAGTTGAGCGAGCGTTTTCAGGTCAGCCGCGTGACCGTCAGGCTCGCGCTCGATCGGCTGAGCGACGCGCGCATCGTCGAGCGCAAGCAGGGCAAAGGGACGTTCGCCGCGAAGCAGCGGCTGCGGCATCGGCTCGACGTGCTGCGCGGGCTCCACGATTCGATCGCCGATCAGGGCGCCCGCGCCCGGATGACGTTGCTGCGGTTCGAGGCATGCGACGTGCCGCCGGGCCTGCGCCACGTCTTTGCCGACGACGTCGCGCGTTGCGTCTATCTTGAACGCGTGCATTGGGTCGACGACGAGCCGATCGCGCTCGCGCAGACCTGCCTGCTGCCCGACGCCGCGACCGTCACCTTCGAGCAGGCCGAGCGGATGTCGACCTACGAGGTGCTGGAAAGCGTGCTTGGCTGGCGCATGACGGACGCCGACATGTCGGTCACGGCCGTGGGGGCGCCCGAAGACGTTGCGGAGCGCCTCCGGGTCGGCGCGCATTCGCCGCTACTCGTGCTGCGGCGCACGTCGCGCCTGGCGGACGGCCGTACCTGCGAATCGACGGTGTTCCACATTCGGCCGGAGCGTTTCGACCTCCTCGTGCACAGCGGGGTGGAGGCTAGATTCGTCGGCTGACGGGGTATGCGGCCGCCCGTTCACTGGCCGCGTTGCGCGACACGCACTAGATTCGTTATTTGCGCGCGGCAGCGAAGCATCACCGCAATCGGAATTTTGGGGGCGCTCGAGGTTGACTATGATCAAGCCGCTTGGGCGGATGCCGGTATCGTCAACCGTTCCTCTCGCGCACGGACCATGGGCGACCGCACAGATTCCCCTCCGCTCATTGCGTTGCCGGAAAGCGAGCATCGCCCCCTTTCGGTGCGCGCGCGATCGCATCAATCTCGTCCGCGTGCGCCTGCCGCCGCTGCGCGAGTGGCCGCAGCCGATATCGTCCGAGGGCACGATCCATGCGCTGCAAGCGCACTCTTGGCCCGGTAATGTCCGCGAGCTGGAAAACGTCATGCACCTGGCGCCGCTCGTATCGAACGGCAACCGGATTCGCCCGGAGCACCTGAAGTTCCCGGAGGCGTTCGAGCATTGCCGGTTCAGCCAGGTGCGCACCGCCCCCGATCGGCCCCGTATGCGCGAGCAGCGATCTTTATCACCGCAGCAGATAAACGTATCCGAATCGCTTCGTTGACGCGTGCCGGCAAGGCCTCGTAGATTCGCGTTTTGACCGAATCAGAGGCCGTGCCGTGACGACTACCGCCATCCGCGATGCCGCAACGCTTTCCGCCGGGCATCCCGCCTTGCGGCCGGACGGCGCGGCGCAGCATTTCGACATCGTGCCGTTCGACGCGCCGCTCGGCGCCGAGGTCATCGGCCTCGACCTGTCGAAACCGCTCGACGCCGACGATTTCGCGCGCATCCATCGCGCGCATCTCGATCACCACGTGCTGGTGTTTCGCGATCAGCGCATCACGCCGGACGAGCACATCGCGTTCAGCCGCCGCTTCGGCCCGCTGCAGATTCACGTGCTCCATCAGTTCGCGCTGGCCGGCCACCCGGAAGTGCTGATCGTGTCGAACATCGTCGAGAACGGCAAACCGGTCGGGCTCGGCGACGCCGGCCATTTCTGGCATTCCGACCTGTCGTACAAGGAAAAACCGAGCCTCGGCTCGCTGCTGCACGCGCAGGAACTGCCGGCGGAAGGCGGCGACACGCTGTTCGCGAACATGCACCTCGCGTGGGACACGCTGCCGGCCCACTTGCGTCGCGCGGTCGAAGGGCGTCGCGCCGAGCATACGTATCTCGCGCGTTATGCGGAACTGCAGGCGCGCAGCCCGTGGCGGCCGAACCTGTCGCCCGAGCAGATCGCGCAGGTCGCGGCGGTCGTTCATCCGGTCGTGCGCACGCATCCGGAAACGGGCCGCAAGGCGCTGTTCGTCAGCGAGCATTTCACGACGCGCATCGTCGGGCTGCCCGACGACGAAAGCCGCGCGCTGCTCGACGAACTGTTCGCGCACAGCGTACGCACCGAGCACCTGTATCGGCACGCATGGCGCGACCACGATCTGGTGTTCTGGGACAACCGTTCGCTGATGCATCTTGCCGCCGGCACGCCCGACCACCTGCGCCGCAAGCTGTACCGCACGACGATCGAAGGCGACGCGCCTTTCTGAGCCGCGCGCCGCGTCATTCATTCCTGCCTCATCCCGACCGGAGTTCCGATGTCGTTTTTGTTCTTGCCGGCGCGTCGCGCGCTGGCGGCCACGCTCACCGCCGCGCTCGCCTTCGCGGGCGCGGTGATCCCGCAAGCCGCGCAGGCGGAGGGCCGCATCCGCATCGCCGAGCAGTTCGGCGTCGTCTACCTGATGCTGAACGTCGCGCGCGACCAGCAACTGATCGAGAAGGAAGGGCGCAAGGCCGGTCTCGACATCAAGGTCGACTGGGTGCGATTGTCGGGCGGCGCGGCCGTCAACGACGCGCTGCTGTCCGGCGCGGTGGACATCGCGGGCGCGGGCGTCGGCCCGCTCCTGACCGTGTGGGACCGCACGCGCGGCCGGCAGAACGTGAAGGGCGTCGCGTCGCTCGGCAATTTTCCGTACTACCTCGTGAGCAGCAACCCGAACGTGAAGACGATCGCCGACCTCAGCGCGAAGGACCGCATCGCGGTGCCGGCAGTCGGCGTGTCGGTGCAGTCGCGTGTGCTGCAGTACGCGGCCGCGAAGCAGTGGGGCGACAAGCAGTTCGACAAGCTCGACCCGCTCACGCAGGCGATTCCGCATCCCGACGCGACGGCCGCGATTCTCGCGAACAGCAACGTGATCACCGGCCACTTCGGCAATCCGCCGTTCCAGGAGCAGGAACTTGCCGGCAACCCGAACGCGCACATCGTGCTGAATTCGTACGACGTGCTCGGCGGCCCGAGTTCCGCGACGGTGCTGTACGCGACCGAGAAATTCCGCGACGACAACCCGAAGACCTATCGTGCGTTCGTCGCCGCGCTGGCCGACGCCGCACGGCAGATCGCGGCCGATCCGGAGCGCGCGGCCGACACCTATATTCGCGTGAACGGTTCGAAGATCGATCGCGCACTGCTGCTGAAGATCCTGCGCAATCCGCAGGTGCAGTTCAAGACCGCGCCGCAGAACACGCTGCCGCTCGCGCAGTTCATGCATCGCACCGGCGCGATCCGCAACGAGCCGAAGTCGTGGCGCGACTACTTCTTCGACGATCCCGCGACCGCCGGCGGTAGTTGAGCGGAGTCGACGCTGCGACGCCGCGATCGACGCTTATGCGTCGGCGCGGTTTCGATATGCGCAATCGATGGTTGGTCCGCGCGACGCCCGGCCGTATGTTGATGTTTTTCCCGCAAGAGATTCGATCGTGAACGCCACTTCTCCCCGAACCTGGTTGCCGCCGTATGCGGCACGCGGCGGCGCGTCGCCGGTCGCATCCGCCGCCCCCGATACAGGCGCCGCCGGGCAGCCGGCAGGGGATGCCGCGCAGGCGGGTGCGCACAGCGAACGCCTGCTGGCCATCGACCAGGTCAGCCTCGAATACCGCAGCGGCGCGCGGATCGTGCGCGCGACGCATCAGGTGAGCTTCGACGTGTACGGCAGCGACCGCTTCGTGCTGCTCGGCCCGTCGGGATGCGGGAAGTCGACGCTGCTGAAGGCAATCGCCGGCTTCATCGAGCCGGTCTCGGGTTCGATCGCGCTCGACGGCCGGCCCGTGCGCGGGCCGGGGCCCGACCGCGTCGTCGTGTTCCAGGAATTCGACCAGTTGCCGCCGTGGAAGACGGTCGTCGAGAACGTCGCGTTTCCGTTGCGTGTCGCCGCCAAGCTGTCGCGCGCCGAAGCACGCGAGCGCGCGCTGCACTATCTCGACAAGGTCGGCCTGGGCGCGTTTGCCGACGCCTATCCGCATACGTTGTCGGGCGGCATGAAACAGCGCGTCGCGATCGCGCGGGCGCTGGCGATGCAGCCGCGCGTGCTGCTGATGGACGAACCGTTCGCCGCGCTCGATGCGCTCACGCGCCGCAAGATGCAGGAGGAACTGCTGCGGCTGTGGGACGAATTCCGCTTCACGCTGTTGTTCGTCACGCATTCGATCGAGGAGGCGCTCGTGGTCGGCAACCGGATTCTGCTGCTGTCGCCGCACCCCGGCCGCGTGCGCGCGGAACTCAACAGTCACGAGCATTCGCTCGACAACGTCGACACCGGCGACTTCCGCGACAACGTCGCACGGATCCATCGCCTGCTATTCGACACCGACGCCCCCCATGTACCGACGACGGAGGACGCCGCATCATGAGTACGATCGATCCGGTCCTGCCGCCGCTGCCGCCCGTGCGCGACGAATACACACGCACGCTCGTCACGCCGCCCGAAGCCGAGCGCGCGGCGCCGGCACCGCTGCTGCGCCGCATCGCCGGGGCCGCGTGGTTTCGCCGCGGCGTCATCGCGCTCGTGCTGATCGCCGCATGGGAGATCGTCGCGCGCATCGTCGCGAACGATCTGCTCGTCCCGACCTTCGGTGCGACGCTGGCCGCATTCGTGCAAGGCATCGAGTCGGGCGAACTGCTGGTCAAGACCGGCATCTCGATGTCGGTGCTGCTGCGCGGCTATGCGCTGGGCGTGCTGCTGGCGTTCGCGCTCACGTCGCTTGCCGTGTCCACGCGCATCGGCCGCGATCTGCTGACGATGCTCACGTCGATGTTCAATCCGCTGCCGTCCATTGCGTTGTTGCCGATCGCGCTGCTGTGGTTCGGGCTCGGCACCGGCAGCCTGCTGTTCGTGCTCGTGCACGCGGTGCTGTGGCCGCTCGCGCTGAGCATGTATACCGGCTTCGCCGGCGTACCGGTCACGCTGAAAATGGCCGGGCGCAACTACGGGCTCACGGGCCTGCGCCAGATCGCGCTGATTCTCGTGCCTGCCGCGCTGCCGTCGATCCTGTCGGGGTTGCGCGTCGGCTGGGCATTCGCGTGGCGCACGCTGATCGCGGCCGAGCTCGTGTTCGGCGCGAGCGCGGGCCAGGGCGGGCTCGGCTGGTACATCTTCCAGAACCGCAACGAGCTGTATACGGATCGCGTGTTCGCGGGCCTCGCGGCCGTCATCGTGATCGGGCTGCTGGTCGAGAACCTCGTGTTCGATACGCTCGAACGCGCGACCGTGCGGCGCTGGGGCATTCAGCACTGAGTATTGACGCGTCCGGACGCGATCAATCCCGGCGCATGCGGAACGTAAGCTGAAGTCGGCTTTTCGCGCGCGGCGGATGGGTCCCTGTACTTGCGGACGGCGTGTCACGTACGCCGCATAACGGATGCCGCGTCGTGCGCCGCCGCGATGCTCTCCGATCTACGCGAACAAGGATCTGCCGAATGACTGCCCGTGATGCGCTCGATCCGCGCGACGCATGGCGCGACGCGCGCGGGTGCACTGCCCGATGCGGCGGCAAGCGGAGCGAGACGGGTCATAGCTGGCCCGGCCTGGGGTCGGGCACGAAGCCGTCGCGGTTCGGCATCTTCACGCGCGGCAGCGTGCGCGCGTCGAGCCGGGCGTCGCCGGGCACGATGCCGTTCAGGTGGAGGACGTACGCGGTGACCGCGTAGACGTCGTCCGCGCTCAGCGATTGCGGCGCGTTGTACGGCATTGCCCGGCGAATATAGTCGAACAGCGTCGTCGCGTAGGGCCAGTAGCTGCCGACCGTCTTTTTGGGCTTCGCGCTCGCGAGCGAGCCGATGCCGCCCACGAGCGGATCGCCGACACCGCCTTCGCCGCCGGCGCCGTGACACATCGCGCATTTGTCGGCGAACACGTGGCCGCCGCGTGCGACCGTGCCCGCGCCGGGTGGCAGGCCGGTGCCGTCCGGCGCGACGTCGATGTCCCACGCGGCGAGCGCCGCGCGATCGACCGGCTGTCCGAGGCCGAAGCCGGCGCCGAACGCGCCCGACGTCATCGCGCAGCTCGCCAGCAGGCAAATGAGCACCTTACGCATTGCGCACCTCGCCGTCCGTGCCCACGCGCCAATTCTGGATGCCGTTGTAGTGGTACTGCGAGTTCAGGCCGCGTGCGGCGACGAGCGCGTCTCGGGTCGGCTGCACGTAGCCGGTTTCGTCGGTTGCCCGGCTTTGCAGGTCGGCCGGCTCGCCGCGCCATACCCAGTCGGCCTCGAAGCGTGTCAACGCACGATCGCGTACGTCGCCGGCGAGCCGTGCGGGTTGCCACGTGCGACCGCCGTCGGTCGACACGTCGACGGCGCGAATCCGGCCGCGGCCCGACCACGCGTAGCCGCTGATCGGGTAATAGCCGTGCGCGGCGAGCCGATGGCCGGCCGACGGCCGCGTGATCACCGATTTCGCGTCCATCTCGAACACGAACTGGCGCGCGCAGCCGTCGGGCAGCAGATTCGTGTATTTCGACGTTTCCTCGCGCGTCATCTCGGGCGCACGCACCAGCTTCAACCGTCGCAGCCACTTGATGTTCGTGTTGCCTTCGAAACCCGGCACGATCAGCCGCACCGGGTAGCCGTTCTCGGGGCGCAGCCGTTCGCCGTTCTGCGCATAGACGACCAGCGCGCGCTCGAGGATCCGGTCGAGCGGCAGGCTGCGCGTCATCGCCGCGCTGTCCGCGCCTTCGGCGAGCAGCCAGCGTGCGTCGGGATCGATTCCCGTCTCGTCGAGCAGCGTCGACAGCCGGACGCCGGTCCATTCGCAGCACGACAGCAAGCCGTGCGTGAACTGGACCGGCAGCCCGCTCGGGCCGTTCCATTCGCTGCCCGTGTTACCCGAGCATTCCAGGAAGTGGATCCGCGATTCGGACGGAAAACGCAGCAGGTCGTCGAGCGTGAAGACGCGCGGCTCGCGCACGAGGCCGTGCACGACGACCCGATGGCGTTGCGCATCGATGTCCGGCACGCCCGCGTGATGACGCTCGTAGACGAGCCCGTTCGGCGTGATGTCGCCGAACAGGTCGGCGAGCGGCGTCATCGACGAGCCGGAACCGGGCAGCGCAGGCGTGCGTGCGCTGCGGCGAATCACGTCGTGCTCGTGCTGCCCCGGCACGCCGTAGGGTGGCGACAGCAGTGGCGCGCCGGGCGCACGCGTCCATGGCGGCACCTCGAGCGGCTGGCTCGCCAGCGCGCCGCCGGCAGGCAGCATCGCAGCCGCCCAGCCGCCGGCGAGCTGGCGCAGCGCGGCGCGCCGGCCGGGGCGCGAAGCGCGGGGAGGAAAGCGGGAATCGGTCATGGTCGGGCACGGGTTGCACGCGGGAGCCGCGCGCGGGGAAACGCACATTTTCGGCAACCGGGCGCGGCGCGGCAAACAACGATTCCCGCTTTGCTTATCGCGACTATTTCGAGGGCGTACAACGCGTGACCGCGGCGGCTGGACGCTGCAACACCATCGCAGGGAGTTGACACGGTTTTCGCGATGCCACGCACGATGACAACCTTATTTTTGTCTACGTCTACGAAGCGCCGAATTGCCGGCCAGCAGACGAGTATGTCGATCCGGGACCGGTTCGGCGGTCGCACATCATCGCCTTCGTGTGGGACGACCTGACGAGCCTCATATGTGACGACCATCGCGGGGGCTTTCACGTGGGGCGGCGTGCGTCAACCGCAAGCGCCGGATGCCCTGGCCGACCGCGGAGCGGGTGACGCCCATCCGGTCTGCCGCCGCGCGGAAATTCCGTTCTTTCGCGGCCGCAGGGAGCAGCGGCAGAAGATTCGGGTCCATATCATTGTCCAGTTACGCTGACCAACCTGTCACAGCAGGCACACGCGACGCAGCGCGACCGTCCTCAGATACAGCGATTTGCCGAGCCACGGCACGAACACATACTCGTCGTATGCGTCGCAGCCGATCAGGATCCAGTGCGACAGAACGTTGGACATGATGGTCTCCTCGAACCCGCTCGCCGCGAGGGGAAGCGGGGCGGGACGTCACGAGCGCGATCCGTCGTGCCCGCACACGGTATACCCTGCGCACACGGCGTCTATTCCCGCCGCCGCGCGAGGTGCTTCGCGCGCGGGATGTCGCACGTTGCCGGAATAAACCGGCCCGCGCCGCGGTATGCGGATCAAGTGCCGGACGCATCGACAGGGAGGAGCCATGAGCGACGGGGAGCAGCTACGCGGGGACGTTCCGGACCGGTCATCGTGCGATCGCGGTTCCGCCTCGACGACGAACGACGCGCCACGGTCGCTGGCGTTCCGGGACCACGTGCGCGGTGCCGCGCGAAGGCTGCAGCTCGGGTCCGGCATCATGTTATGGATCTATATTTCCATTCACATGATCAATCACGCGCTCGGCATCTGGTCGATCGACGTCGCCGAGCGCGGCCTGCATCTGGCGATCGGCGTCTGGCAAAGCGTGCCCGGAACGATCCTGCTGTACGGCGCGGCCGGCCTGCATTTCGCGCTGGCGATCCGCACCATCTACGGCCGCCGGCACTGGGCGCTGCCGCCGGCCGAGTGGCTGCGTCTGTGGGCCGGACTCAGCCTGCCGCTGCTGTTGATCCGTCACGTCGTCGGCACGCGCGTCGCGACGTCGTTCTACGGCTTCGAACCGAACTATGCGCGGGTCGTCGTGGCGTTGCTGACGAGCGGCACGCAGGGCTTGCAGATCGCGCTGCTCGCGCCCGGGTGGGTGCACGGCAGCCTCGGGCTATGGTTTCATTTGCGCCGGCGCGCGTTTTTCCATCGCGCGCGGTTCGTGCTGCTGGGCGTGCTCGTCCTGCTGCCCGTGCTGTCGGCGGCCGGATTCGTGCAGATGACGCGCGCGGTCGTGCCGGGCAGTCTCGCCGCGCCGGCCCCCGACGTCGCGTTGGTGGCCCATCGCGCCGCGCTCGACAGCTGGCGGCATCTGCTCGTCGCCGGTTACCTGTCGCTGATCGTCGTTGCGTTCGCCGGCGGGCAGTGGCGAAACCGGTTCGCCGGAGGCGCTTCGCGCGAGCAGCCGTGAAGGGCGGCGTGTGCCCGTGACGCCCTCGCCGGCGAGGCGATCCACGTGTGCCGGCTGAGTCTCACGCGAGAGGGTTCCGGCCGCACATAGTCTACTGACAGGAATTGGCACGAGCTTCGGCGATACTGTGCGCTTTCGTATCCGTTGATCCGCGGCGCACACCGGCGCCCTTCCGTCATGACCACTACTCAGGCTTCCGCCCCGCTGAAAGATTCGTTGGGCGAGCAACAATTCCGAACACTGTCCGACCTGCTGCATGCGATCGAACCCGGTTTCGACCGGGTGGCATTTCTGACGACGGCGCTCGACGGCCTCGACGACCTGACGCTGATGGCGCGCGTCAGGCGCGCCAGCGTGGCGATCGATGCGGCGGCGCATGCATTGCCCGGCGGCTACGACGCCGTGCTGGCGTTGCTGCAGGAGGCGGCGCCACGATTGGGCCGCGGATTCGTGTCGCTCATCGCGCCCGATTACGTCGGGCAGTACGGTCGGCACGCGTTCGACCGTTCGATGGACGCGCTGAAAGGCTTCACGTCGTTCGGTACGTCGGAATTCGCGGTGCGCGAATTCCTGCGCGTCGATACCGCGCGTGCGCTCGCCACCATGGAAGCCTGGTCGCACGACGCGGACGATGCCGTGCGACGGCTGGCCAGCGAGGGAAGCCGCCCGCGCCTGCCGTGGTCGTTCCGCCTGCGCGACATCGAGGCCGACCCGGCGCTCGCGGCGCCGATTCTTGACACGCTGCGCGCGGACCCGAGCGCCTACGTGCGCCGCTCGGTCGCGAATCACCTGAACGACGTGGCGAAGTCGCATCCGGCCTGGGTGCTCGACCGTGCGGAACGCTGGGGCGGTGACCATCCGCATACGCGCTGGATCGTCCGGCATGCGCTGCGCACGCTCGTGAAGCAGGGCGATGCGCGCGCACTCGCGATACTCGGTGCCGAACGCGCGCCGCGGCTTGCCGTCGGCCCGTTCGGCGTGACGCCCGCGCAGGTGGTGCTCGGCGAATCGATCACGCTCGACTGCGAGCTGCATTCCACGGCCGACACCGCGCAGCGGCTCGTCGTCGATTACCGGATCGCGTACGTGAAGCAAAATGGCGAGGCGTCGCCGAAGGTGTTCAAGCTGAAGGGGCTGACGCTCGAGCCCGGCGCGCGCGTCGCGCTGCGGCACAGCCGGGCGATCCGCGATTTCACGACGCGGCGGCACTATGCGGGCCGGCACGAGGTCGAGCTGATCGTCAACGGCCAGGTCGTCGCGCGGTCGTTCTTCGAGCTTGCGATGTGAGGATGGCCGTTCGACATCGCCGACCGGATCGTCGACAATCCTCCGCGTGTACCGCATCCGCGCCTGCCTGGCCGCCGAGAGAATCTCCCATGACCGGAATATCCATCAGGACTGCCCATATCGACGATGCGCAGGCGATCGCCGATTTTCACGTGAAGGTCTGGCGGCATACCTATCGGGACCTCGCGCCGGCGCAGGCCCATGCGATTCTCGACGAGCGTTACCGCGGCAAGACATGGCGGGAAAAGCTGATGTCGAACGACGCCCGTCAACGGGTGCTCGTGGCACACGCCGGCGGCAGGATCGTCGGCATCGGGATGGCCGGCGCGCCGTCGGAGCCCGTATTCGGCGGCCGCGGCGAAATCAAGTTCCTGTACGTCGATCCCGAATTCAAGCGCCGCGGCATCGGCCGCCAGCTGCTCGCACGACTCGCGACGCATTTGAGCCGCTTGCATTATCCGGGCGCCGCGTTGAGCGTGGTCAAGGGCAACGATGCCGCGCTCGCCTTCTACGCGGCGCTGGATGGCCGGCTCGCGGGCGAGTACGTCGATGCGGGGCCGGTCTGGCGGTCGCACAACGTCGTCATCGTATGGGACGACCTGGCGCGCCTCGCGTCCTGATCGCACCACGGCCGCCGCGGTACCCGCCGGCGGCACGCGTCACACCAGACGGGCGCGCAGCCACGACGTGAACGCGGTCACGAGCGGCGCTTCGGTCAGCTCGTGACGCGTGACGAGATAGTACGCGTGGCGTGACGGCACCGTCTCGCTGAACGGCCGCACGAGCGTGCCGTCGATCAGGTCGTCGCGCACCGACAGGCTGTCGCCGAGCGCGACGCCTTGCCCGTGTACCGCGGCCTCGACGCCGATGTGCGCGTTGCCGATCTCGAGGATGCGGATGCCCGGCAGCCTGTCGGCGTTCGCTTCGGCCAGCCAGCGCATCCACGAGCCCGCATGTTCGCAGAACAGCGTGCGCCCGGCGAGATCCTGCACCTTGCGGATCGCATCGCGCCCGTTCATCAGCGCGGGGCTCACGACCGGGAACAGCGCCGGATGCGCGAGCAGCTCGACATGCCGGTTGCGCCAGTTGCCCTCCCCGTAGCGGATGCAGACGTCGACGTCCGGCGAATGGATCTCGCGCTCGTCGTTCGACGGAATCACTTTCAGATGAATGCCCGGGTAGCGCTCGAGAAAATCGCCGATGTGCCGGGCGAGCCAGCGCGACGTCAGCGACAGCGGCGTCGATACGGCGAGATCGCCGACGGCGGCCGGCGATTCGAGCCTGACGGTGGCGTTCGCGATCATGTCGAACGCGGCGCTGACCGGTTTCAGCAGCCCCTCGCCTTCGGGCGTGAGCTTCACGCGCGCCTTCGATCGGACGAACAGCGCGATGCCGAGCGTGCTTTCGAGAATGCGGATCTGGTGGCTGACCGCGCTCGCGGTCACGTGCAGCTCGTCGGCGGCGGCCGCCACGCTGCCGCGCCGGGCAGCGGCCTCGAAGGCGCGAAGCGGATTCAGCGGGGGCAGGCGGTTGCGCATCGGGGGAGCGTCGGCGGCGACGATACTGAGAAAAATTTCATTTAAGCGGATTCAATTTCTCGCTACAACAAAAAAAATTGAATGCCTACAGTGGGAGCCATCCAACCGAGTCAAGGTCGACCGCAATGAGCCTTACCGAACCGATCGAACGCCTGTGGGGCGGCCGTTTCCAGTCCGAACCGTCCGACGCGTTGCAGAACCTGTCGCGTTCCGATCCGAGTTTCTTCCGCCTCGTGCCCTACGACCTGGCCGGCTCGCGCGCGCATGCGCGCGAGTTGAACCGCGCCGGCATCGTGAACGACGACGAACTCGCGCAACTGCTGGCCGCGCTGGACGGCATCGCACGCGATTACGCTGCGGGCGCGATCGCGCCGTCGCTCGCCGACGAGGATGTCCATACGTTTCTCGAACGGGTGCTCACGCAGCGGCTGCCGGCGCTCGGCGGCAAGCTGCGCGCCGGGCGTTCGCGCAACGACCAGGCGGCGAACGACCTGCGCCTGTATCTGCGCGACCACGCACGCCGGCTCGTGCGCGGCGTGCTCGACCTGCAGGATGCGCTGGTTGGCCAGGCGAGCCGGCACGTCGACACCGTGACCGCCGGCTTCACCCATCTGCAGCCCGCGCAGCCGATCGTGTTCGGGCATCAGTTGCTCGCGCATGCGCAGGCGCTGTATCGCGATGCCGACCGCCTGGTCGACTGGGACCGTCGCACTGCGCGTTCGCCGCTCGGCGCCGCTGCGCTCGCCGGCTCGGCGATCTGCGTGCGGCCCGAGCTGTCGGCGCGGGAGCTCGGTTACGACGCACCCTGCGAGAACTCGATCGACGCGGTGGCCGCGCGCGATCACGTCGCCGAATTCGTGTTCGTCACGAGCATGCTGGCCGTGAACCTGTCCCGCCTGTCGGAAGAAGTGATCCTGTGGACGTCGCGGCAATTCCGCTGGGTGGAACTCGACGACAGCTACGCGACCGGCAGCTCGATCATGCCGCAGAAGAAGAACCCCGACATCGCGGAGCTGACGCGCGGCAAGGCGGGGCGCCTGATCGGCAACCTGTCCGGCCTGCTCGCGACGCTGAAATCGCTGCCGCTCGCGTACAACCGCGATCTCGCGGAAGACAAGATCGCCGCGTTCGATTCGATCGATACGCTCGGACTCGTGCTGCCGGCGATGGCGGGGATGATTCGCACGATGCGCGTGAACGTCGACGAGATGCGCCGTCAGGCGCCGCTCGGCTTCACGCTCGCCACCGAGGTCGCGGACTGGCTCGCGCTGACGGGCGTGCCGTTCAGCGAGGCACACGAGATCACCGGCGCGCTCGTGCGCGTGTGCGAGCACGACGGCATCGAACTGGCCGACGCGAGCGCGGAGCAGCTGCAGGCCGTGGATCCGCGCCTCGCGCCGGCGGTGCGCGCGCATCTGACGCTCGACGCGGCCGTGGCGGCGCGCGGCGGCGCGGGCGGCACGTCGCCCGCACGCGTGCGCGAACAGATCGGCCGCCTGAGCGGCGCGATCGAACGCCAGGCCGCGTGGGCGGCCGACTACCGGGGGCCGTCATGCTGAGTGCATCCGATTCGCGGCGCCTCGATGGCGCATCGCCGGTGCCGGCCGGCGCCGCGGCAGACGAGACCGCCGGCCTCGTGCGCGTGCGCCGGCGCTACTGGGGCCGTTATGCCGCCTCGATCGCGATCATCGTCGCGCTCGCCTACGTGGCCGTCGCGTTCGCGCGCGGGCAGATCGAGTGGCGCGTCGTCGGCCAGTTCCTGACCGCGCGCTCGATCTTGACCGGGCTCGGCAACACGATCGTGATGACCGTCCTCGCGATGACGCTCGGCATCGTGCTCGGCGTCGTCACCGCGGTGATGCGGCTGTCGTCGAACCCGGTGCTCGGCGCGATCGCGCAGGGTTACATCTGGCTGTTTCGCGGCACGCCGATCATCCTGCAGCTGCTGCTGTGGTTCAACCTCGCGCTGGTGTTTCCGACCCTCGGCATCCCGGGCATCGCCGAATTCCGGACCGTCGACGTGATGACGCCGTTCCTTGCCGCGCTGCTCGGGCTCGGCATCAACCAGGGCGCGTATACGTCGGAAGTCGTGCGCGCGGGGCTGCTGTCGGTCGATACCGGCCAGTACGAGGCCGCGAAATCGATCGGCATGCCGCACTTGCAGGCGCTGCGCCGCATCATCCTGCCGCAGGCGATGCGCGTGATCGTGCCGCCGATCGGCAACGAGCTGATCGGCATGGTCAAGCTGACCTCGCTCGCGAGCGTCGTCCAGTACGCGGAGATGCTGCACAACGCGCAGAACATCTACTACGCGAACGCCCGCGTGATCGAGCTGCTGATCGTCGCGGGCATCTGGTATCTCGCGGTCGTCACCGTGCTGTCGCTCGCGCAGGCCCGCGTCGAACGGCGCTTCGCGCGCGGCGCGGGCCGTGCGGCAGGCCGCGCATGAGCGACGCGACCGTCAACCATCGGGAGAACGTCATGACGAACGCAGTCGTTCGCGCCGTGGACGTACGCAAGGCGTACGGCGATTTCCAGGCGCTGCACGGTATCACGCTGGACGTCGCGCAGGGCGAAGTGCTGTGCATCATCGGGCCGTCGGGCTCGGGCAAGAGCACGTTCCTGCGCTGCATCAACCAGCTCGAGACGATCAGCGCGGGCGCGCTGTGGGTCAACGGCGAACTGGCCGGCTACCGCCGCACCGGCAACCGGCTCCACGCGCTGTCGGAGCGTCAGGTCGCACGCCAGCGGCTGGCGACGAGCATGGTGTTCCAGCGCTTCAACCTGTTCCCGCACAGGACCGCGCTCGAGAACGTGATCGAGGGCCCCGTGCAGGTGCTCAAGCGCCGCCGCGCGCAAGCCGAGGAGGAGGCGCGCGCGCTGCTGGCGCGCGTCGGGCTCGCGCACAAATGCGACGCGTTTCCGGTCGAGCTGTCGGGCGGCCAGCAGCAACGCGTCGCGATCGCGCGGGCGCTGGCGATGCATCCGCAACTGATCCTGTTCGACGAGCCGACGTCGGCGCTCGATCCCGAACTCGTCGGCGAAGTGCTCGCCGTGATGCGCGATCTCGCGAAGAGCGGCATGACGATGATCGTCGTCACGCACGAGCTCGGCTTCGCGCGCGAGGTGGCCGATCGCGTCGTGTTCATGGACGGCGGCCGGATCGTCGAGAGCGGGCCGCCGGAACAGGTGCTGTCCGCGCCGTCGCATGCGCGCACGCGCGACTTCATCTCGGCCGTGATCGCATGAGCGGGCCGGGCCGCCCGGCCCGCCGCACCCGAGCGAGCCGGCACGCAGACCGGCGCAGCACTTCACTACTCACCATGACAAGGCGACATCCCATGAAAGCATCCGTCCTGACCCGCACGCTGGCCGCTGTCGCGTTCGGCGCACTCGCGCTGCATGCGTCCCACGCAACCGCGCAGGCCGCCGGCGCGAAGCGCACGCTGAACGTCGCGATCGTGCCGAACTATCCGCCGTTCGAATACAAGGATCCGGCCACCGACAAGCTGGCGGGCTTCGACGTCGATCTCGGCGAAGCGCTCGCCGCGAAGATGGGCGCGAAGCTGAACTGGGTCGAGACGAGCTTCGACCAGATGATGAGCGCGGTCGCGACACAACGCGTCGACATGATCCTCTCCGGCATGACCGACCTGCCGACGCGCCGCGACGCGGTGACGTTCGTCGACTACATCGAGACGGGGCCGCAGTTCTACACGCTGAAGACACGCGCCGGCGAGTTCGCGCAGATGAGCGCGCTGTGCGGCAAACGCGTGGGGTCGAGCCGGCGCACGTCGTTCCCGGACAACACGACCGCATGGAGCGCGGAGAACTGCGTGAAGGCCGGCAAGCCGGCGATCGTCGTGGTCGGCACCGACGGCTCGTCGGACGCACGCATGCAGCTGCGCCAGAACCGTATCGACGCGGCCGTGCAGGGCGGCGAGACGCTGCCGTACCAGAACAGCCTCGAGCAGAACGCGTACGCGCCGGTCGGCAAGCCGTTCCTGTCGCAGTACACGGGCATTGGCGTCGCGAAGGGCAATACCGCGCTGAGCGGTGCGCTGAGCACGGCGCTCAACCAGATGATCGCGGACGGGTCGTACCACAAGCTGCTCGCGAAGTGGGGGCTGCAGGAACACGCGGTGGCGAAGGCGATGATCAACGGCACGCACTGAGCGCGCGATGACGGATCTGGCTCCCCGCTGGCCGGACGCGAAGCGTGCATGCGTCGCGCTCGCGTTCGATCTCGACGGTCCGACCGGCGACGCGATGCTCAACGGGTCGATCTGGCGCAACCCCGCGTATTTCACGCTCGGCAGTTACGGGCCGTGGCGCGCGCTCGGCCGGCTGCTCGACGTGCTGGCGTCGTTCGAGGTGCCCGCAACCTTCTTCGTGCCCGCCTGGGTCGCGCGGACGTGGCCGGATCGATGCGCGGCGATCGTCGAGCGCGGCCACGAGATCGGTTATCACGGCTACCGGCACGAAGCCTTCTGGACACTCGAACCGGATCGGCAGCGCGAGATCATGGCGCAGTCGGCCGAGATCCTCGTTCGGATGCTCGGCGTGCGGCCAGTCGGATTCCGCACGCCGTCCGGCGACTGGAGCGCGGCGACGGTGGACGTGCTGCGCGAGGCCGGTGTGCGCTATTCCAGCTCGATGCGCGGCGACGACCGGCCGTATCTTCTGCACGGCGCGGACGGCGAGCCGCCGCTCGTCGAGATACCGGGGCGCTGGGAAACCGACGACTACGCGTCGCTCGCGTACCACCGCAACCCCGACTATCCGGCCGGGCTCGATCGGATCGCCGGCTATGACGCGACGCTCGACAACTGGATGCGCGAGTTCGACGGCGTCTACCGGGAAGGGCTGTGCCTGACGACGCTGCTGCACCCGAAAGTGTGCGGCAAGCCAGGGCGCATCGCGCTGCTCGAGGCGTGGCTCGGCCATATGCGCGCGCGCGACGGCGTATGGTTCGCGCGTTGTCGCGAAGTGGCCGATTGGTGGCTCGCGCAGCATGCGCGAGAGGCGCAAACGCAACGGAGCGGCCGATGACGACCCTTCCCGCGTGGCCGGGCGGCGCGCGCTGCGCGGTCGCGATCACGGTCGATTTCAACGACATTCACGGTATCCAGGCACGCGAGCCGCGTATCGCCGGTCGCGAGAAATCGCTGTCGGTGTGGCGTTACGGCGCGACGCGCGGCGTCGAGCGGTTGCTCGACACCTTCGATGCGTTCGGCGTACCCGCGAGCTGGTTCGTCCCGGGCATCGTCGCCGAGACCCACGCGGCAGCGGTGCGCGAGATCGGCGCGGCGGGCCACGAACTCGGCGTGAGCGGGTATCGCTGCGAAGACTTCGATGCGCTGCCGCTCGCCGCGCAGATCGATGCCTGCCGTGCCGGGCGCGCGGCGCTCGCGGATGCGACCGGCCGCGACGCGGAAGGGTTTCGCTCGTTCACCGGAAACTGGGCTGGCGGCTTCGCGGACTGGCTCGTGGCGGAAGGCTTCACGTGGTCGTCGTCATGGCGCGGCGACGATCTGCCGTACGTGCATCCGCGCGGCGACGGCGGCGCACATGGCGCGCGGCTGGTCGAGCTGCCGCTGCATTACGAGCTCGAAGACGAGCCGTACTTCGAGTTCAACCTGTCGCCGCCGGTGCCGGCCGGCCAGCCGCGCATCGCGGCGTATCGCGATGTGCTCGACAACTGGCGGCGCGATGTCGACGGGTTTCGGCGGTTCGGGCTGTGCTGCGTGGTGCGTCTGCATCCGGAGATCATCGGCACGGCGGGGCGTATCGACCTGCTGCGCGCATTGCTCGCGCACCTGCGCGATGCGGGCGACGCGTGGTTCGCGACCGGGCGCGACATCGCACGCTGGTGGCGTGCGCAGGCGCCTGTCAATCCGCCGGGCCATCCGGTCGACGTATTCGCGCACTGCGTGGCAGACGCGTCCGCGCGATGACGGCGGCGCCGGAAACGCGCGCTACCCGGCTGGCGGCATTCGTCGCGCAAACGGCCGCCGATGCATTGCCGGATGACGTCGTCGCGAAGGCGCGGCGTCATGTGCTCGACACGTTCGGCGCGGCGCTGGCAGGCACGTGTGCCGCCGAGACGCGCAGCGCCCGCGCGCTGACGGGCACGGTCGCGCAGGGCGGCGCGACGCTGTGGGGCACGCGGCACGCCGCGGGCGCGCGCGATGCGGCGTTCGTGAACGGCATTGCCGCGCACGCGCTCGAACTCGACGATTCCGGCGGCTGCGATCATTCGGGCGCGGTGGTGTTGCCGGCCGTGCTGGCCGCGCTGTCGTGCGCGGGCCGCCCGGTGACGGGGCGCGAATGCGTGATGGCGATCGTGCTCGGCTACGACGTCGGCCGGCGCGTGCTCGAAGCGGCGGGCGGCTACGCGGCGCACAACGGGGCGGGCTGGCACTCGACGCTCAGTTGCGGCGTGTTCGGCGCCGCGGCCGCGAGCGCGCGCGTGCTCGGGCTCGACGCCGCGCGCACGCGCGACGCGCTCGGCCATGCGGCGAGTTTCGCGGGCGGCCTGTGGGGTTTCATCCACGACGGTTCGCAGACGAAGCGGCTGCACGCCGGGCGGGCGGCGGAGGGCGGCGTGCTCGCGGCGCTGCTTGCGCGCGAAGGCGTGAGCGGCCCCGCGCGGGTGTTCGACGACGTATGGGGCGGTTTCTTCAGCACGTTCGCCACGCAGTCGCATGCGCCCGATGCACTGACCGACGGCCTCGGCACTCACTGGAAGCTGATGCGCTGTTCGATCAAGCCGCACGCATCGTGCCGCAGCGCGCATGCGGCCGTCGACGCGGCGCTGCAGCTCGCGAACGGCCGCAGGTTCGATGCGGGCGACATCGAGCGGGTGGTCGTGCGCGCGAGCGCGTTCGTCATGCGCATGTGCGGCGGTTGCGATCTGACGACGCTGTCGTCCGCGCAGATGAGCCTGCCGTATGCGGTGGCGGCGGCGCTTGCATTCGGGGACACGGGAATCGGCGTGTATCGCGCGGCGCAGCGCGGCGATCCGCGCGTGACCGCGCTGCTGGCGCGCATCGCGCTCGAGGTCGACCCGGCGCTCGGCGATCTCGACGAGCCGACGGTGATCCTGCATGGCACGGACGGGCGGCAGGTATCGTGCCATGTGCCGATCGCGCTCGGCGATCCGCGCAATCCGCTGCCGGACGCGGCCTTGCTCGCGAAATATCGCACGCTGGCGGGCATGGCGTTCGACCGGCCGCAGGTCGATGCGCTGGGCGACGCCTGCCTGGCGCTGGATCGGCTGGAGGACGCGCGCGTGATGAACGAATGGCTGGCTGTGAAGCTTCGATAGGTTGGTTCGATGGTTCGTCCGGACGGGATCCGGGCGACTGAAGGTCGCCAAACCCCCGATCTTCCAGGAACCCGGCCGGATGAACATCCACAAGAATGTCCGACGCGCTTTCGCGCGTCGATTTGAGCTGGTTCGGGAGATCACCGGATCCGGTTCGAGCGTGCCGCACGCGGCACGTCAATCGTTGCCCAACCGGATCCGCTGGGCGAGCAGATCGACGAAGGCGACGACCTTGGGTGAAAGATGGCGTCTTGTCGGGTAGAGCGCATAGACCGGAATGTCTTCCCAGGACCAGTCGACGAGCAGGTGCCGCAAGCGCTTCCCGTCGAGATCGTCGGTGCACAAGGCCTTGGGTAACCATGCGATTCCCACGCCGGCGAGAGCGGCCACTCGAACCATCTCGATGTCGTTGGCCATCAGTCGTGGCGTAATGCGGACTTCGGTACGTTTGCTTCCTGATTCCAAAGGCCAGACGCGCGACGTCGCTTTACCGCCAAGGGCGATGCAGGCGTGGTTCGTCAGTTCGGCAGGTGTCTTCGGGACGCCATGGCGTTCGCAGTATTCGGGCGTCGCCACGAGCATGAACTGTGCTGTTCCGAGCTTGCGTGCGACGAGCGACGAATCGACGAGTGCGCCCGCCCGAATCGCGACGTCGAAGCGCTCGTCGACGAGATCGACAAGGCGATCTGAGTTCACCAACTCGATCGCGACGTCGGGATGGCGAGCGAGGTATTCGGCAATGATCGGTCTGAGTGGGCTGAAAGACATCGGCGCCGCGACCCGCAGCACGCCACGGGGCGTCCCACGCATTCCCGCCACTGCGCTCTCCGCCTCTTCGATGTCGCTCATGGCGGGGCCGACGCGTTCGAACAGGACGCGGCCGGCCTCGGTGAGGCTGAGCTTGCGTGTCGTGCGCTGAATGAGCCGCTCGCCGATCCGGTCTTCCAGGTCGGAGATTTTTCGGCTTACCGTGGACTTCGGCAGGTTCAGGCGTCGCGCTGCCTCACTCAGGCTTCCCGCCTGAATGACCCGGATGAATATCAGGAATTGGTTGAGATCTATTGTTCCACTCATGGAACGATGATACTAAAAATGCCCGTCTTGTTCAACGAAAGGCTCGGACGTATCTTCTGCGGACTGGGAAAACTTCCCGAATCGGATAGCTAAGAGGCCAGTTCAAAAACCCCTGCTCAGCTCGTCGGAAGATGTTCCAACAGATGAGCGAGCAGCCAAGTTTCAGGAATGCTTCGTGAATGTAGGCACGTCGCTCAAAGCGAGTGCGTAGGCGACGGAAATTGTGGAGCCAGGAATGCGTACGTTCGACCACCCAACGATACTTGCCCAGACCACTGCCATGCTCGGTCCGGCGCTTGGCGATCACCGGCTTGATACCGCGTTCGCGCAACGCGCGACGATGTCGGGTGCAATCGTAGCCGCGATCGGCGTAGACGACGCCGGGCTTCTGAAGCGGTCGGCCACGAACGCCGCGGATGGGTGGGATCGCATCAACGAGCGGCAGCAACTGCGTGACGTCGTTGGTGTTCGCGCCAGTCAGGATCGCAACGAGAGGAACGCCGTTGGCGTCTACGAGGATGTGGTGCTTGGAACCGGGTCGCGCGCGATCCGTGGGGTTCGGGCCAGTTTTTCGCCCGCCCCAACGGCGCGCACGGACGACGAATCGACCGCAGCGTATGACAGATCGATTTGGCCGGTCGCACGCAACTTGTCGAGCAGCAACTCGTGCAGTTGGTCCCATACACCAGCCTTTTGCCAGCCGCTCAATCGCCGCCAGCAAGTGGCGCCCGAGCCAAAGCCCAGACGAGTCGGCAAGTGGTTCCAACGAATTCCCGTTTTGAACACGAACAGGATACCGTTGAGCGCCGCACGATCGGACACGCGCGGACGACCAGGATCGCTCTTCGCGCGAAGCTTCGCAGGTGGCAGCAATGGTTCGATCAGTATCCACAGTTCGTCGTCAATGATTGGCGCTTCCATCCTTGGACTTCCCTTGTTCTGATGCCCAAGGTTAACAGCTTGCCGAGGAAGTAAACAACCCCTCTCCGGAGTTTTTGAACTGGCCTCTAAGGAGAAACCGTCATGCCCGATACTTCGCAGATGCTCACGACGCTGGCCCAGGGCCTCAGCACCCCGGTCCGCGCACCGATCCTCCACACGCCGGACGAGTATGGAATGGCGTACGAGGACATCACGTTCCCGTCCCTGGACGGCACTCCGCTGGAGGCGTGGTGGATTCCCCGAGCGGGATCGAACAAGCTGGTGATCGCCAACCACCCGATGCCGATGAACCGCTACGGCTTCCCCTCGCACCTGCCGCGGTGGCAGTTCGTTCCGGGCAATGACATCGAGGTCAACTACATGCGGGAATATCAGCACCTGCATGAGGCTGGCTACAACGTGCTGACCTACGACGCGCGCAACCACGGCCAGAGCGGCGCGGCCAACGGCAACATCTTCACGTGGGGCCTGTTCGAATCCCGCGACGTCGCCGGTTCGCTGAAGTACGTCAAGTCCCGCCCCGATACTCGTGGCATGAAGCTGGGCCTGCTCAGCCGCTGCATGGGTGCGAACGCCACCTTCGTCGCGAAGACGCGATATCCGGAGCTCTTTGCCGACGTACAGGCGCTTGTTGCCGTGCAGCCGATCTCGATGCGAGCCATGGTCGAGCGCAACCTCGAGTACATGGGGCTTGCGGACCAGTTCGAGGCGATCGACCGCGAGGTGCAGCTGATTACCAGCTTCAGGATCGACCAGGTGTCGCCGCTGGAATACGCGAAGCACTGGCAGGCGCCGGCCTTCCTGCTGCAGGTGCGTGACGACGCGCTGACCAAGCCCGGCGACGTACAGTCGATCTTCGACAACATTCCCGTTGCCGACAAGCAGCTGTTCTGGCTCGAAGGCAGCACCCGGCGCTGGGATGGCTACAACTACTTCTCCGAACACCCGGAGCAGTTGATCGCATGGTTCGACAAGCATGTGAAGTGAGTCCGTTTCACTTCGATCACGCCACGTGAGCGCACCACACCGCTACGACTGGGTGCGAGACGAGCGCTGAGGATCCCGCTCCCCGAGCGATGTCCTCGGCTCCTTGGTATCAGCGGCAATCCGCAGAAAACGCAGGAGAATGACCATGTCGGAAAAAACCATTGTCGTGTTTGGCGCGACGGGGCGACAGGGGCAAGGCGTGGTGAATGCGCTGCTCGATCAAGGCGGTTATACCGTCCGGGCGATCAGTCGAGATGTCGGCTCGGATCAGGCCAAACGGCTCGCCGCTCGAGGCGTCGAAGTGGTTGCCGCAGATCTGAACAGGGTAGACACATTGGCGCCCGCGCTCAGCGGAGCCCATGGGGTGTTCCTGGTCACGAATTTCTGGGATCCCGCAACAGGGACGAGCGAATACGATCAGGTAAGGCATGTGGTCGGCGCCGCAAAATCTGCCGGCGTGACTCACATGGTCTGGTCGACGCTACCCGACGCTCACGAAATTTCAGGCGGCCGGTATGAGGTTTCGCACTTCACCCACAAAGCTCGGGCCAACGCCGTGATCGCCGACGCGGGCTTTCCCGATTACAGCTTCGTCGAAGCGCCGTTCTTCTTTCAGAATTTCCTTGGCCAGATGGCGCCGCAACCCACCGGGAACGGGAATCAAAAGGCCTGGGCGGTTCCGATGGATATCAACAGCAAGAGCGTCCATGCCGGCGACATCCACGAACTGGGGAAGTTGGTCAAGGAAGTCTTCGACCATCCGGAGATAGCCGGTCAGGGGCAGATTCTGTCGTTGTGCGCCGACGCTTACAGCTGGCAGGCGTTCGCGGATATCCTGAATGCGCAGGGCCACAACGTGGTGGTGAACCAGGTGCCGGGCAAGGCCTACGAAATGTTCTATCCCGGCGCGGACGAAGTCTGCGCGATGATGGGTTACTTCGAAGACTACAGTTACTTCGGCCCTGACGCGGACGCCAAGAGGGCGCGCGCAGATGCGCTGGTCAACGGGCAGATCACCGGCTTTGCGGAGTGGGCCAAGGTCAACATGCCGGCTTGATCAGCGTGGCAAGAAGTTAGGATGCCGATTCGATATCGTCATGGACGCGGATGATAGGCGGGACCCCAACCGGGTATTGCGCGACGCGCGGGTTGGTCAGCCACTATTCGCTCACTTTCGCACGAGCGGCAAGTCGAAAGAAGACGTGAAAACAAGGATGAATGCCATGACAACAAGCACGACGGGAAGCGAAAACGCCCAGTTTCCGCTCAAGCATGAGCAGCGTTCACGTGGTATCGTCCGCCGCGCGCGCGGGTTGGGCAACGGGTCGATTACGCGGCTGGTGAGTCCCTCTGACCTGGGTCGGTTGATCAAGCCGTTCGTGTTCCTTGATCTCTTCGAGTCCAATGGCAGTCACGCCCGACCGCTTGAATTCGGCTGGCATCCGCACTCCGGCATCGCCACGGTAACGGTCGTCCTTGACGGCGCGGTCCAATATGCGGAAACGACGGGCAACGCCGGGGTGCTGCCCGCGGGTGGTGTGGAATGGATGCAGGCGGGCGGCGGTGTGTGGCACACGGGCACCTTTGACACGGCACCCCTGCGGGGCTTTCAGCTCTGGGTCGCGCTCCCGCCAGATCTGGAGAATGCACCGACCAGGAGCCAATATGTGATGCCGGAGCAGGTTCCGGGCGCGGGCCCCGTGCGCGTGATCCTGGGCACGTACGATGGCATGACGAGCCCTGTCGATGCACCGCCGATGACCTACCTCGTGGTCACGCTGAAGGATGGCGAGCATTGGGCGTTTGTTCCTCCTCCGGGGCAGGACGTCGCGTGGGTTTCCGTGATGGATGGCGCACTGCGTGCGTCATCCCGCATCACGCGTGGAGAGGTCGCGATCTTCGAGCGCGCCGAGACGGTGATCGAACTGGTCGCCGAGGGCGACACGCGCTTCGTGCTGGGTTCCGCCACTCTGCATCCCTACGAACTCGTGCTCGGCCACTACTCCGTGCACACCAGTGTCGACGCGCTTCAGCGCGGAGAGGCCGAGATTCGCCGCATCGGACGTCAACTTCGTGCCGAGGGCAAGCAGAGCGGTGCGCTCCAGTCGATCTGACGCCGGGATTGGAACGCCCGCACCGGGCTGGCCTGAAGGCCGGCCGGAATCGACAGACTCGCTCATACCCGGAATCGAGCCGGCGCAGCAGCGTGTCGAGGCGATCGAGCGACTGTACATTGATCGCGATACAGCCGAACTCGTCAACCGCGCGGTTGCTGCGCACCATGCGAGACGATCGGGTCGACGCCGAGCGGTGTGACCGCTCGCCCGTGTCGATGTCTGCCGTCGATGGCGTCGATCGACAAACACGGCGACCGCGCCTGACGCACGGCCGCCCGATGGCATGCCCGCGGATGCCCGTACAATCCGGGCCGCGTCCTTCACCGACCCCGCAGCGGTAAATCCTTCCCTGAACCGAAGGTCGCGTTTATGATCCGCCATGCAAGCGGTGGTCGCTGGAATCGCCTGATTGGTCGCACGACCAGTCCGTTCCTTCGGGCACCGCTTTCCTTTTGTGCCCGACCTTCACGCGAATTCACGCAGACCCCGTGTAACGTGTGATCTCGTCACCGCCGAACCGAAAGCGATCTGTAAATAACAATGCTGCCGACAAGCTACAACGCGTTGCTCGTTCTTCTTTCGCTCCTGATCGCCATATTGGCGTCCTACACCGTGCTGGACATGGCCGGGCGCATCAAGACCGCCCAGGGGCGCGCCGCACATTGGTGGCTGGTCGGCGCGGCTTGCGTGATGGGCACGGGCATCTGGTCGATGCATTTCGTCGGCATGCTTGCTTTCGCGTTGCCGATTCCGGTCGGATACGATCCGGCCATCACGTTGCTGTCGCTGCTGATCGCCATCGCCTGCTCCACGTGCGCACTGTGGCTCGTCTGTCGGGATACGCTGAAGTGGCACCGGCTGTGCGGCGGGGCCGTGTTGATGGGGGCCGGCGTCGCGGGAATGCATTACACGGGCATGGCCTCCATGCACATGTCGCCGGGCATCCGGTACGACCTGCTGCTCGTTTGCCTGTCGGTCGCGATCGCCGTGGTCGCGTCCGGCGCCGTGCTGTGGATCGTGTTCATCCGGCGTGCGAACTCGTCCCGCGTGCGCCTGCTCAACCTGGGGTCCGCCGTGCTGATGGGGGCCGCCATCGCCGGCATGCACTATACCGGGATGGCCGCCGCCCGGTTCCCGCTGGGCAGCATCTGCGGCGCAGCCGGCTCGCGCATGGACGCCGGCTGGCTCGCACTGGTCATCATCGTCGCCACGTTGGCCATCCTCGCCATCGCGCTGGTCGTTTCCATCCTCGATCTGCGTCTGGAGTCCCGCACGGCAGTGCTGGCGACGTCGCTGGCCGAAGCCAACCAGGAATTGACGTATCTGGCGTTGCACGACAACCTCACCAAGCTCCCCAATCGCGTGCTGCTCGAAGACCGGATCGATCAGGCGATCCAGAGCACCGACCGCGAGAAAGGATGTTTCGCGCTGATGTTCATGGATCTCGACGGATTCAAGGCGGTCAACGACGCGTATGGCCATCATGTCGGCGATCTGCTGCTGGTCGACGTGGCGCAGCGCATCGGCGCGAACCTGCGCACGCAGGACACGATCGCCCGTCTGGGGGGCGACGAGTTCGTGCTGGTCGTGTCCGTCGACGAACCCGCGGACGCGGCCGGCGTGGCGGACAAGGTACTGGCGGTGATTCGACAACCGTTCCGCGTGGCCGAGCACGAATTGCGCGTGTCGGCCAGCATCGGAATCGCGCTCTATCCCGGCAACGGCAGCCATTTCCGGGACCTGATGACCAATGCCGATGCAGCGATGTATCACGCGAAGGCGCTCGGCCGAAACGCGTACTGCTTCTTCGAGGCATCGATGAACGCGAATGTCCGCGAGCACCTGAAGATCGTGCAGGAACTCCGCCTGGCGCTGGAGCGGCGTGAACTGGTCCTGCATTACCAGCCGAAGTTCGAAGTGCCGCATGGACCGATCATCGGCGTCGAGGCGCTGTTGCGGTGGATGCACCCGACGCGCGGCCTCATTTCACCCGATCAGTTCATCTCGATCGCGGAAAAGACCGGGTTGATCGTCCCGATCGGCGAGTGGGTACTGGACGAGGCCTGCCGGCAGATGCGCGCGTGGTGCGATGCCGGTCGAACCGACTGGACGATGGCCGTCAACCTGTCGCCGTTGCAATTCGGTCACGCGAGCCTGGTCCAGGTCGTGCAGGCCGCATTGCAGCGGCACGCGCTGGAACCGCGCTGCCTGACGCTGGAAATCACCGAATCGACTGCGATGCGCGATGCCGACGCCAGCTTGAGAATCCTCGAGCAGCTGCACGACATGGGCGTGCGTATTTCCATCGACGACTTCGGAACGGGTTATTCGAGCCTGCTCTATCTGAAACGCCTGCCGGCCAGCGAGCTCAAGATCGACCGCGGGTTCATTCGCGATCTCGAACACGACACCGAGGATGCCGCGATCATTTCCGCGATCGTCGCGCTCGGCCGGGCACTCGACCTGAAGATCGTCGCGGAGGGCGTTGAAACGACGGCGCAGCAGCAGTTCCTGACCACGCTCGGCTGCAATTCGCTGCAAGGTTTCCTGCTCGGGCGTCCGATGCCGGCGGAGCATTTCATCGACATGACCGCGCAAGGCAATGCGATCGGGAGCGCTTGATCCCGTCGTCATGATTCGGTTGTGAAATCCGATGAGCGACAAGCCGACGGCCGGCGCGCGACCGCCGAGCAGCCGTGCGTGAAGTCGCCGAAGCAAGCAATATCGGGCGGCGGCGATCAGGGGCGCAACGCGTGGTCGGGTGCGATGAGTGCATGGATCGGTGCGAGTTAAAGGGCCATATCGTGAAGCCCGGCCGACATGTATTCCGTCGGCGGAACCGATTCCTTCGAAGCCTCGCCGGGAAAGGGGCGTGTGCGGAGATCACACGCGACTTGAACGAGTAAACCGAAACGGTCAGACTGTCGCTGAATCCTCGGCACGGGATTCATGAAACGAATGCTGCTCGATTCAGAAGATAAATTTCGAGAAAACCGCGTCGGCCGGTATGCTTGATGCCGCTGTCCCACGGCCCGACGCCGGATATCGAGTACGGAACCTGGCGATGGAGACAACGTGTTCGTGGCTGCATCAGGGCTGCGCTGTTGATCCAGGTTGACCTGTTTCACCAAGGCCGGGAGCCTGAATTTGGCCACTCGACACTCGGGGCTGAATTTTTCGCGCGGCCGCAACCGACAGTTCATAATATGACATTACAGATTGGGATTCCTCTGGAGATAGCCACCGGCGAACGGCGCGTAGCGACCGTCCCCGAGGTGGTTGAGAAACTGATCAAGCTGGGGTTTTCGGTGGCCGTGCAAAGCGGCGCCGGGGCCGGTGCGAACTTTGACGACGACGCGTATCGTGCGGCCGGCGCGAGCATTGCCGCCACGGCGGCCGAGCTCTGGTCCGGCAGCGACATCGTGTTCAAGGTGCGCCCGCCGACGAGCGACGAAGTGGCGCTGATGCGCGAGGGCGGCACGCTGATCGGCTTCGTGTGGCCCGCGCAGAATCCCGAACTGATGGCGCAGCTGGCCGCCAGGCGCGCCACCGTGCTGGCGATCGATTCGCTGCCGCGCACGTTGTCGCGCGCGCAGAAGATGGACGCGCTCACGTCGATGGCCGGCATCAGCGGCTACCGGGCGGTGATCGAGGCCGCGCACGCGTTCGGCCGCTTCCTGAACGGCCAGGTCACGGCGGCCGGCAAGGTCCCGCCGGCCAAGGTGTTCATCGCCGGTGCCGGCGTGGCCGGTCTCGCCGCGATCGGCACGGCCGCGAGCCTCGGCGCGATCGTGCGTGCGAACGACACGCGCGCCGAAGTGGCCGACCAGGTCAAGTCGCTGGGCGGCGAGTTCGTCAAGGTCGACTACGAAGAGGAAGGCTCGGGCGGCGGCGGCTACGCGAAGGTGATGAGCGAAGGCTTCCAGCAGGCGCAGCGCGCGATGTACGCGCAGCAGGCGAAGGACGCCGACATCATCATCACGACCGCGCTGATTCCCGGCAAGCCGGCGCCGAAGCTCATCACCGCCGAGATGGTGCAGTCGATGAAGCCCGGCAGCGTGATCGTCGACATGGCGGCCGAACAGGGCGGCAACTGCGAACTCACGGTGCCCGGCGAGGCCGTCGTGCGCCATGGCGTGACGATCGTCGGCTACACGGATCTCGCGTCGCGCCTGTCGCGGCAGTCGTCGACGCTGTATGCGACCAACCTGCTGCGTGTGGTCGAGGAGCTGTGCAAGGCCAAGGACGGCACGATCAACGTCGATTTCGACGACGACGCGATCCGCGGCCTCACCGTCATCAAGGACGGCAACATCACGTGGCCGCCGCCGCCGATCAAGCAGGCGGTCGTCGCGCCGAAGCCCCCGGCGGCGCCCGCGGCGGCCGCGCCCGCGAAGTCCAAGGGCCATGGCCACAGCGGCGAGCCGATGTCGGCCAAGGCGCTCGCCATCGTGTTCGCGGTCGGCGCGCTGGCTTTCCTGGTCGTCGGCCAGTACGCGCCGGCGAGCTTCCTGTCGCACTTCACGGTGTTCGTGCTCGCGTGCTTCGTCGGCTACATGGTGATCTGGAACGTCACGCCGTCGCTGCACACGCCGCTGATGAGCGTGACCAACGCGATCTCGTCGATCATCGCGATCGGCGCGCTCGTGCAGGTCGCGCCGCCCCTCGGTGAACTGGCCAACGCGGGCGATCGCCCGTCCGGGCTGATCCTCGGCCTGGCGGTGGGCGCGCTGACGCTCACGGCCGTCAACATGTTCGGCGGCTTCGCGGTCACGCGACGCATGCTGGCGATGTTCCGCAAATAAGGGGACGACAACAATGACTTCAAACCTGACTACCGTCTCCTATATCGGCGCCGCGATCCTGTTCATCCTCAGCCTCGGCGGGCTGGCCAACCCTGAAACCGCGCGTCGCGGCAACCTGCTCGGCATGATCGGCATGCTGATCGCCGTGCTGGCCACCGTGGCCGGCCCGCGCGTGTCGGCCGCGGGCATTCCGTACGTGGTCGCCGCGCTGGTCGTCGGCGGCGCCGTCGGCCTGTACGCCGCGAAGAAGGTGCAGATGACGCAGATGCCGGAACTGGTCGCGCTGATGCACAGCCTGGTCGGTCTCGCCGCCTGCCTGGTCGGCTTCGCGAGCTACATCGACACGTCGCTGCAGTTCACCGGCGCCGAGAAGGCCATCCACGAAGTGGAGATCTACGTCGGCATCCTGATCGGCGCGGTCACCTTCGCGGGCTCGATCATCGCGTTCGGCAAGCTGTCGGGCAAGATCGGCGGCAAGCCGCTGCTGCTGCCGGCGCGGCACTGGATGAACCTGGCCGCGCTGCTGATCGTGATCTACTTCGGCCGCGCGTTCCTGCATGCGGAAAGCATCCAGGACGGCATGCTGCCGCTCGTCGTGATGACGGTGATCTCGCTGCTGTTCGGCGTGCACATGGTGATGGCGATCGGCGGCGCGGACATGCCGGTCGTGGTGTCGATGCTCAACAGCTACTCGGGGTGGGCGGCGGCGGCCACCGGCTTCATGCTCGGCAACGACCTGCTGATCGTGATCGGCGCGCTGGTCGGCTCGTCCGGTGCGATCCTGTCGTACATCATGTGCCGCGCGATGAACCGCAACTTCATCAGCGTGATCGCGGGCGGCTTCGGCAGCGGCGCAGGCGCGCCGGCGGCAGCCGGCGGCGGCGCGCAGCCGGCCGGCGAGGCGGTGGCGGTGAGCGCCGCGGAAACGGCCGAGCTGCTGCGCGAGGCGAAGCGCGTGATCATCGTACCCGGCTATGGGATGGCGGTGGCGCAGGCCCAGCACACGGTGTTCGAGCTGACGAAGCTGCTGCGTGAAAAGGGCGTCGACGTGCGTTTCGCGATTCACCCGGTCGCGGGCCGCATGCCGGGCCACATGAACGTGCTGCTGGCCGAAGCGAAGGTGCCGTACGACATCGTGCTCGAAATGGACGAGATCAACGGCGACTTCCCGGAGGCCGACGTGTCGATGGTGATCGGCGCGAACGACATCGTGAACCCGGCGGCGCAGGACGACCCGACGAGCCCGATCGCCGGCATGCCGGTGCTGGAGGTGTGGAAGGCGAAGACGTCGATCGTGATGAAGCGCAGCATGGCTTCGGGTTATGCGGGCGTCGACAATCCGCTGTTCTACAAGGACAACAACCGGATGTTGTTCGGCGACGCGAAGTCGATGCTGAGCGAGGTCTTCGGCATGCTGAAGGCCTGATGCGAGCGCGAACTTGAGTCAGTGACGGAGCGCGCGACGGCCGGCAACGCCCGGCCGTCGCCGCCAACACGTGCACCGCGGGGCGAGGCCATGCGCAAGTGCTCCGCGGTCGCCAGCGGTCCGGCCACGGCGCGCGATACGTCGTGCGCGAATCGATCGACGTGATCGACCGGACGATCCGGATCATGCACGACCGGGCATGGCGTCGCTCTTCCCCGGGCACGACATCCGAAACATCCCGGGATCCCTGCCTGTCCAGGCTTGTACACGCGCCGCACTGCGCGCGCGACCGATACGCTCCCCGTTCGATTCCACGCCGCTTGCGTCACGCGTCGCGGCCGTCGATCCATTTTTGTCGCGCTGTCGTATGCAAACGATGGCGAGGCATCCGCCATTTCCAGCGCACCTTGCCGGTATTTAAATCGGTTGACAGGTTTTTTTGGATTGGATTGCGGATTACCGGCCGCCGATATTCACCGCATTCCGATACGCGCTGCAATGTGCGGTGAATCTGTCGTTCAGGCCGCGTTCTCCGGCCGCACCCGTTCCGCAATCGCAACGATCCGGGTGTTCCGTGCCATGTTCCCGTCCGGCGTGCGTTACGGCGCATCGTTACGTAACGGGCGAGAGCGTTTCATCCCCGCAAACGTTAAACCCGATTATTTCTATTTATTCATACCTTTTCAATTCCGGACATAGGTCATTGGTTTGTCGAGGTTTTTCTGCGTTGCAGCAAAAGAAAGGGATGCAATGGCACGGATCGTGCGTTAAATGGCACGTGCCGAAGTAGTTAATACCATAACGTTAGACCGATCATGAATCACATCCTTATTCCGATATCCGGACGCGACGCGGGGGCGAAGCGGTCGATTCCGGGCCTTCACGTGATCAATCGCGTTCATGCGCCAATCCGTTCGGGATGGCTCGGACGCGGCATTTTCATTGCCATGCCGAACCGGGCCGACACGCCATCGCGGCGACAGTGCATCGGTGCGGAGGCGTGCGCCTAGGCAATTCGCAGTCCGTTCATCGTCCGGGTTCCTTGCGGGAATCGAATCGCTCGTCCGGTAACCGCGCGTTCCATTACATATAGGAATGCGAATTTATTGATTAATTCATCGATGGACGGGTGACGTCCGGGATGAATGTTGTCGACGTATCGGGATACCGAGGGCGGAGCATGTCCGGCGTCAGCACGGACATGCTCGCAGGCAAGGCAATGGGTGCAAGGGACAGGTAGTGCCATGCGGTGTCGTGATGGGAAAGGTGGATGTTGAGGAGTACATGAGATGAGTGAAATCGAGTTGGTCGACAAGGCGTGCCATGCCGATCCGGGCGTTCAGGATCGGCATCGTGTCGCCGCGGGCGCGGTGGTGCCGGTGGTCCTGGCCGGCGGGTCGGGAACCCGGCTGTGGCCGATGTCCCGCGAGCAGCACCCGAAACAACTCACGCATCTCGTCGGCGACGAAACGCTGCTCGAATCGACGCTGCGCAGGGTGAGCGGACTCGGGTCGGCATTCGGGCTGGCTGCTGCACAGGTCGTATGCGGCGACGCGCATCGGCACACCACGGTGCGGCAGCTTGCGGCCGGCGGCCTGCGGGCGCGCGTGGTCGTCGAGCCGGCGCGCCGCGATACGGCGCCCGCGATGACGCTCGCGGCAGCCCTTGCGCTGGCCGAGCACGGCGACGCCGTGCTGGTCGTCATGCCGGCCGATCACGCGATCCACGACACGTCCGGTTTCGAGCGTGCGATGGCAACCGCATTGCGTTACGCGCAGCTCGGGTGCATCGCGACGCTCGGCGTCCGGCCGACGCATGCCGATTCGGGCTTCGGTTATCTGCGTACCGGTGGCCAGGTCTCGCTGGACGGCGCCGCCGGCGGCTACACGCTCGATGCGTTCGTCGAAAAGCCCGCGCCCGAAATCGCGGCGCAGTACGTCGCGTCGGGCTCGCACTGGTGGAACAGCGGCATTTACGTGGTCCGGGCGAGTGTCTGGCTGCGCGCGATCGAGGCGCTTGCACCGGACATTCACGCAGCGTGCGTCGCCGCGATCCGCGATGGCCGCGCGGACGACGGCTGCTTTCACCCGGCGCCGGAACCGTTCGCCGCGAGCCCGTCGGATTCGATCGACTACGCGGTCATGGAGCGGCTGGCCGCGATGACCGAACCGCCGGTGGCCGTCGCGGTGCCGCTGGATGCAGGCTGGTCCGACCTCGGGTCGTGGGACGCCGTCTGGGCCGCGCTCGACAAGGACGAGGACGGCAACGCCGGGCGCGGACGCGTGATGTTCGAGGACGCGACTGCGTGCTATGCGCATTCGGAAGGCCGGCTCGTCGCGTGTGTCGGCGTCAGCAACGTGGCGGTGGTGGAAACGCCCGACGCCGTGCTGGTCGTGGACCGGCAGCACGTTCAGGGCGTCAGGTCGCTCGTGGCCCGGATCAAGGCCGAACATGGCGCGGAAGCCGAGACGCACCGGCTCGTGCGGCGCCCGTGGGGCTGGTACGACTCGGTCGACCGCGGCGAACGCTTCCAGGTCAAGCGGATCGTGGTGGATCCCGGCGCGCGTCTGTCGTTGCAGATGCACCATCACCGCGCCGAGCACTGGACCGTCGTGAAAGGCACCGCGACCGTCACGCGCGGCGACGAGCAATTCCTGCTCGGCGAAAACGAATCGACCTACATCCCGATCGGCGTGCGGCACCGGCTCGAGAACCCCGGGCGCTTGCCGCTGGAAATCATCGAAGTGCAGACCGGCAGCTATCTCGGCGAAGACGACATCGTGCGCTTCGACGATGCATACGGGCGCGTGTGACGGCAAATGCGGCGCCGTCGCGCGCCGCCTGGAGAAGAATCATGTTCGGAGTTCAGTCGATTGTTGCGCGCCTGTTCGATGCACTCGTCGTGGTGCTGGCGGCGGCCGCCGCGTCGCATGTGCGGTTCGATGACGATACGCTCGGCCGGTCGGACGCGATGGTCGTCCCGTTCGTCGCGATGCTGACGCTTGCCGTCTTTCCCGCATTCCAGGTGTACCAGTCGTGGCGCGGGCGGTCGTGGATCGCGATGATCAGCCGCATCAGTGCCGCATGGGTCGCGGTGCAGGCGGGCAATCTCGTGCTGCTGTTCGCGATGCATCGCGTCGATCACGTGTCGCGGCTGTGGTTCGTCTACTGGACGGCGATCGCGGGATGCGGATTCGTCGTGATCCGCCTGGCTGCCTACACGATGCTCGCGCACGTGCGGCATGCCGGCCTGAATCTTCGCAAGGTGGCGATCGTCGGCAACGGCGCGCATGCGGTGCGGGTGATCGAAACGCTCGCGCTGTCCCCTGCGAGCGGGTTCCGCCCGGTGGTGCTCCACGATCCCGCGGGCGGGGCCGGCGGCATCATCCCGGCGATCGCGGATTTCGCCGAGTTCGCCGCGGCCGTGCGCGCCGAAGCCGCGACGGAAATCTGGCTCGCGTTGCCGATCTCCGAGGAACAGACGATCCGGCGGGTCCTGAAGACGTTCGGCGACGACCTGATCAATATCCGCTTCATGCCGGACATGTGCAGCATCGCGCTGCTCGGCGGAACGATGATGGATCTCGTCGGCATGCCCGCGATCAACCTGGTGGCGTCGCCGATGTCGCATCGCGCGTTGATGCAGAAGGCGCTGTTCGACCGTGTGTTCGCGGCCGCGGCGCTCGTCGCGCTGGCGCCGCTGCTCGGGTTGATCGCGCTGGCGGTCAAGTTGTCGTCGCCGGGCCCGGTGTTGTTTACGCAGTATCGGAAGGGCGCCGATGGCCGGGTGTTCAGGATCTACAAGTTCCGCACGATGCGCGTGCACGCCGAACAGGCCGGCATCGTGCGCCAGGCCACGCGCGGCGACGCGCGCATCACGCGCATCGGCGCGTTCCTGCGCCGCACGAGCCTCGACGAGCTGCCGCAGTTCTTCAACGTGCTGCGCGGCGACATGTCGGTCGTCGGGCCGAGGCCGCACGCGATCGAGCACGACGATCTGTACCGGCCGCTCGTCGAGGGCTACATCCATCGTTACCGGATCAAGCCCGGCATCACCGGATGGGCGCAGGTCAACGGCTATCGCGGCGAAACGGATCACCTCGACAAGATGGTCGGCCGCGTGCAGCACGACCTCTATTACCTGCGCAACTGGTCCTTCGGGCTCGACATGAGGATTGTCGCCGCCACGGTGTTGAAGGGCTTCGTTCATCCGAACGCCTACTGAGCCCGGCCATGATCGAACGCATTCTGGTCGTCTGCGACGGCAATGCATGCCGCAGCCCGATGGCGAGCGCGATGCTGGCGCGCGCACTGCCGTCGGTGCACGTGCATTGCGCCGGGCTGATCGCGCTGGCCGGGCGGCCGGCCGCACAGGCCGCGATCGACGTCATGCGCGAACGCGGCTTCGACATCACGTCCCATATCGCGCAGCCGGTGCATCTCGGCCACGTGCGCGCATCGCAGCTGATTCTCGCGATGACGCTCGTGCAATGCCGCGAGATCGAGCGCCGCTATCCGTTCGCGCGGGGTCGCGTATTCCAGCTCGACCATGCGACGAAGCGCGATATCGCGGATCCCGTCGGCAAGTCGGCGGACGTGTTCGATGCGGTGGCGCATCACATCGAGCGCGCGGTCGCGTACTGGATCGCGCGGATTCCGGCGGCCATCGCACGGGGAGGCCGCTGATGCGCGCTCGCCACTTCGCACTGCTCGCCGGCCTGGCGTGCATGTCGGCCGCGCATGGTAGCGCGCCGGCGGCGCGCCCCGCGACGAGCGCTGCGCCGAATCCGCCGCGGTGGATCACCGGTCTTGTGGACCCCGCGTCACACACGTCGAATCCCTGGCGCGGTTCGATCGCGAAGCCGGCGGTCGCATCCGGCGTCGCCGTGCCGTCGGCCGGCAATTATGCGCCGCTGCCGGTCGAGCGGCAGATGCGTGCGTTGTCGAGCGATGCGCTGGGCATGCCGACCGTGCATCGCGCGCGCAGTGCGCGACGCGTCCCGATTCGGACACCCGCCGGGGCCGGCGGCACGGCGGGCGACTGGCCGGGCATCGTGCCGCCCTGGTCCCGCTCGCCATGGTGATCGATCGGCAGGCACGGGACGGGGGCGAGACGAGTCGCGCCCTCGACCGACGTCATGAAAACAACCGCGAGCAACGCGCCACGGACGGCATGAACGACAGCGCGACAGACGAGGCAGCAATGGGTAATGCATTCGACGTGATATCGACAGGCAGCAGACGGGGGCGCGCGTTGGCGCCGCTCGTGCTGTCCGTGTTCCTGACGGCATGTGCGGTCGCACCCGGCATGCGAATGACCGGTTCGCAGGCGCTGCCGGTGGCCAGCACACGTAACGGCGAGCCGGCACGGTCGCTCGATGTGCCGATCCGGGAAATCGACGTCAACCTGCTGAAATCGATGCGCGACGACAGCGATGCGGCCGAGAACGTCGACACGCTGCTGCGCGAGCGCGCGAAGGGCGGCTATCGGATCGGCGCCGGCGACGTGCTGCAGATCACGGTGTGGGATCACCCCGAGCTGTCCGCCGCGGCGCCGACGAGCCAGTCGTCGTCGACGCAACGGCCGAGCGATCCCGTCAACGGCTTCGTCGTCGATGACACCGGGAGCGTGCAGTTTCCGTATGTCGGCACGATCGCGGTCGCGGGCCGGACGACGACCGAGGTCCGCGATGCGTTTCGCGTCGCGCTGACGAAGACCTTCCGCGATCCGCAGGTCACCGTGCGCGTGACGTCGTACCGCAGCCAGCAGGTGTACGTCGAGGGGGAGGTGCGCAATCCGGGCGGCCAGCCGATCAACGACGTGCCGATGACGCTGATCGAGGCGCTCGATCGCGCGGGCGGCCTGCAACCCACGGCCGACCGTAGCCGGATCGAGCTGATGCGCGGCGACGAGCATTACGTGCTGAATCTGTCGCAGCTCGTTGCACGACGAATCGACCCGGCCCGCATCCTGTTGCGCAACCGGGACGTGCTGCGCGTGCAGTCGCGCGAGGACAGCGGGGCATTCGTGATGGGCGAGGTCGCGAAGCCGACGCTCGCGTTGCCGCTGCGCGACGGTTCGTTGACGCTCGGCGACGCATTGCAGCAGGCCGGCAGCTTCAACAGCGGCACCGCCGACACCGCGCAGGTCTATGTGATTCGCGGTCGCGGCTCGAGCACGCCCGATGTGTTTCATCTCGACGCGAAGTCGCCGGTCGCGATGGTGCTCGCGAACGACTTCAGGCTCGCGCCGAAGGACGTCGTCTACGTCGACGGCAACGGCCTCGTCCGACTCAGCCGCGTGCTGTCGTTGCTGCTGCCCGCCATCAATGCCGGCATGACCGGCGCGCTGGTCGCGAAATGAACCGCCGGAACCCGATAGACACTGGATTTGCCATGACCGACCTTTCCGAAGCACGGCTGTACGACGCGGCGTTGTACGACGAGGCCCCCCTTTCGTCATACGTCGACATCGTGCTGGCACGGTGGCGGCTGGTACTCGGCATCGCGGCCGGCGTGTTCCTGCTGGGGCTGCTGTACGTCGTGTTCGCGACGCCGATCTACCGGGTCGACGCGACGATCCAGGTCAACGAATCGACGACGGCCGGCAATTCGCCGCTGCACGACATCGCGGCATTGCTCGACAACGGCAGCACGACCGCCGCCGAACTCGAACTCGTGCGCGCGCGCATGGTGATCGACCAGGTCGTGTCGAAGCAGCATCTCAACATCATCGCCGAACCGCGCTATTTCCCGTTGATCGGCCGCTGGGTCGCACGCCGCTACCGGGACGACGGCGTGGCGCCGCCGCTGTGGGGGTTGTCGCGGTTTGCATGGGGCGGCGAGCGGTTCAACGTCGCCGCGTTCGGGACGGTCGGCAAGAAGAGCCACGACGGCGTCGACGTGCTGGACGGGGTCGGGTTCACCGTGACCGCCGAAGGCGGCGGTCGCTACGTGCTTCGGGACGAGGACGACGACGTCGTGCTGAAGGGCGCGGTGGGCGTGCCGGCGCACGGGGCGTTCAAGGGACAGCCGCTGACGCTGCTGGTCGCGGATCTCGATGCCCGCCCGGGCACGGTGCTGCGGCTCAAGCGCATCCCGCAGCTCGAGGCGGTGTCGCAACTCCAGGACGATCTGACCGTCGAGGAGAAGGCCAAGCAGTCCGGCATCCTGTCCGTCACGCTCGAGGGTGACGACAAGGCGCGCATCCGGGAAATCCTGAAGGCCGTGGTCGACGGTTATGTCGCGCAGAACCGCGATTACCGGAGCGAGGAGGCCGCCGCGACGCTGAAATCGCTCGAGGCCAGCATGCCGACGGTCGAGAAGACGCTGAAGGATGCCGAGGAACGGTACGCGGCATTTCGTTCGCGCACGCGCACGGTCGACCTCGACGAACAGGGCAAGCTGCTGCTCGGTCAGGAAGTGGACATCGAGACGCGCACGCTCGAACTCAAGCAGAAGCGCGTCGACCTGATCGCGCGATTCGCCGATGGCCATCCGGCCGTGCAGGCCCTCGACGCCAACCTCGCGGAACTGGCGGGCAAGGCACAGGAACTGAAGGCGCTCGAAGCAAGGTTGCCGGGTACGGAGCGGGAAGGTCTCGCGGTGCTGCGCGACGTGCGCGTCAACACCGAGCTGTACACCAACCTGTTGAATACCGCGCAACAGCTCAAGATCGCCCGGCAAAGCGAGATCGGCAACGTGCGGGCCGTCGACGAGCCGGTGCTGCCGGTGAAGCCGGTCAAGCCCAAGCGCCTGCTGCTGGTCGCGCTGTCGCTGTGTGTCGGGCTCGCCCTCGGCGTGGCTGCCCCGTTCGCGCAACGCGCGGTTTGGGGGCGCGTCGAGCACTCCGAGCACCTCGAGCAGGCGCTGGGCGTGCCGGTCTATGCGGTGGTCCCGCACAGCCGCGAGCAGCGACGCCTGGTGCGAAGCCAGCAACGCGCGGCCCAGGGCGCGCATGTGCTCGCGTCGGAAATTCCCGAGGACGTGACCGTCGACGCGATCCGCAGCCTGCGCACGACGCTGCAGTTCACGCTGTCCGAGTCGGGGCACCACGTGATCATGGTCACGAGCCCGCAGCCCAATGCGGGCAAATCGTTCCTTTGCGCGAACCTGGCGTCGCTGTTCGCTTCGGGCGGCAAGCGCGTGCTGCTGATCGACGCGGATATCCGCCGCGGCCAGGCGCACCGTCACTTCGGCTTGCAACCGGCGCCGGGCCTGCCCGACGCGATCGCGAGCGGCACGCTCGAGCGCGGCGTGCAGCGTTCGGCAATCGCCGGCGTCGATGTGCTGGCGCGCGGTGCGGTTGCGCGCACCTCGGAGCTGTTCACCGACGGCCGCTTCAAGGGGCTGCTCGACACGGCGTCGCGGCTCTACGACATCGTCATCGTCGATACGGCGCCGATCCTCGCGCTGCACGACGCGGCGTCCATCGGCCGCCACGGCGCGACGACGCTGCTGTGCGTCCGGCATGGCCGCAGCTCGATGCCGGAGATCCGCGAGGCCGAACGTCGCCTGCGCAACGCGGGCATCGCGATCAGCGGCGTCGTGCTGAACGACGTGCCGCGGCGTCAGGCCGTCTACGGTGCGTATGGCGAAGGGAACTACGCGTATGAAACCGAGCACTGAGCCCGCGCTGCGCGACCTTGCGCCGCGCGCCGCGAACGGCCATGCGTGGTCCGGCGGCGAGCGGCTCGGCGCGCGCACCGTGCGCGGCCTGGCATGGGCGCTGGTGCAGGCCTGGGGCGGCAAGCTCGTCACGCTCGTCACGTACCTGCTGGTCGCGCGCTGGCTCGGCCCGGCCGACGTCGGGCTCGCGGCGGCCGTCACGCTGTCGCTGTCGCTGGTCCTGATGATCGCCGAGGGCGGGCTGGGCGACGCGGTGGTGCAGCGCGCGACGCTCGACGACGACGATCTCGAATGGCCGTTCGTGTTGTCGATCACGATGGCCGTCGTGCTCGCGGCCGTGCTGTTCGCCATGGCCGGGCATGTCGAGACCTGGCTGGGCGTACCGGGCCTCGCGCCTTACCTGCGGGTGGCCTGCGTGTTCGTCCCGATCGGCTCGGCCAGTTCGTTCCAGGAGGGACTGTACAAGCGGCGGCTGGATTTCCGCACGCTGGCGATGCGTCAACTCGTGGCGGTGAGCGTCGCGGGCGCCGTGGCGGTCGCGCTGGCGGTGGCGGGTGCCGGTGCGTGGAGCCTGATCGCGCAGGCGGCGACCTTCATGACGATGTCCGCGTTCTGGCTCTGGCGCAAACCGGTCTGGCGTCCGCGCAGCCGGCGCAACGCGTCGACTTTCTGGCCCATCGCGCGCTTCGGCGGCCACGTCGTCGCGGCGCGGCTGATCGACTGGTGGGCGACGCGCACCGTCGACCTGATCGTCGTCGCGCTGTACGGCGCGGCCGGGCTGGGCATCTACGCGATCGGCGCGCGGCTCTACCAGACGGCGCTGGAACTGCTGTGCCGCGCCGCGACCGACGTCGCGCTCGCGGTGCTGTCGCGCGTCGCGCACGACGCCGGGAAAATGGCGGCCACCTACCTCGACGTCACGGGGCTGGCCGCGATGGCCGCGGCGCCGCTGTTCGTGCTGATGGCCGTCATGAGCCGCGACATCACCATCGTGCTGTTCGGTGCGCGCTGGGCCGACAGTGCCGCGGTCATGACGCCGCTGATGGCGCTCGGCGCAGTCCAGACGGTCCAGTTCGTCAACGGCGCATTCCTGTCGGCGCGCGGCCGCCCCGGGGTCACGATGTGGCTGACGGTCGTCAAGCTCGTGCTGGTGCTGGGCGCGATGCTGTGCCTGCCGTCGCACGATGTCGCCGGGCTGGCGTGGCTGTACGTCGGTGCGGTGCTGTTCATCACGCCGCTCAGCTTCGGCGCCGTCGTCGTCGAACTGTCGGTCGACCCGGGCCGCCTGCTGGGACGGCTCGTGCCGCCCTATCTGATCGCGCTCGGCTGCGCGCTGCTCGTCTCGCGGCTCGGCGCATGGCTCGGCGGCGTGCCGGTCATGGCCCGGTTGGTCCTGCTGATCGTCTGTTTCGTCGCCGCGTATGCCGGCGCGACCTGGATGCTGCGTCGTCAGGCCGCCCGGCAAACCGTGTCGATGCTGATCGCGTTGCGCGATGCGAGGAAAGCGGCATGAACGGCCTCGTCCGGCAGGTGCCGCGGCAGCATGCGGCGTCGCCCGGTGCGGCGCCGGCCGCGCCGCGCGCGCGCTTCGATCTCGCGGATGCCGTGCTGCTCGTGCTGCTGCTGCTGAACGCGATCCAGTTCCTGAAGATCGGCGGCGCGCAGCTCGGCCAGCTGTTCGCGGTGCTCGTGCTGCCGGTGCTGCTGGTGCGGCGCCGGATCCCCGTCGGCGCATGGGAAATCTGGACCTTCACGCTGTTCGTCGGCGCCGCGCTGTCGACGACGTTCCTGTCCGGCTATCCGCACTTCAAGGCGGCCGAGCAGATCGTGAAATTCGTGTTCGTGATGCCGGCGTTCTATCTGATCGGCCGTTACTACGGCGCACGGGCGCGCCAGCGGCCGCTGCCGTTCGGTTATGTCGCGATCACGGGATTCCTGGCGTTCCAGTATGCGCTACAGCACTTCGACGTCCCGGTGCTGTACGAGAAAGTCGATTTCATGCAGAACGCGATTCACGGTTCGTTCAAGGAGCGGAACTGGTTCGCCGCGTTCTTCTTCCTGAGCGCCTATGCATGTTTCCTGCAGTCGCCGCGCCGCATTCCCGACGTCGTGAAGTTCGTGGTGCTCGCGCTGGTCGTGACGCTGCTGAGCGAATCGAAGACGGTGCTGATCGCGTGCGCGATCGTGATCCTGTTCCAGGTGCGCGGCTACTTCTTCGCGAAAGTGCTGACGATGGCCGCCGGCGCCGGGTTCTATCTGTACATGTTCACGCGCGAGCTGACCGGCGACCAGTTGCAGGTCCGCCTGCAGCAGGAGCGCGGGCTGGCCTTCACGGAATCGATCAAGCTGGTCGGCCGCGACTGGATCGGTCACGGCTTCGGCTTCGTCGAACACTACTTCTCGCACTCGGCCGTCGCCGTGCGCGGGCTCGGCGAGGGCACGAGCGCCGTCTTCTGCGCGCCGCTGGACCTGATGCTGGTCGCCGGCCCGATCGGGCTGCTCGCGTGGGCGGTGTTCTTCGGCGGCCTCGGCCAGGGCCGGCGCGCGATGGTCATGCTGGCGCCGATCGTCGCCTGGTCGCTGATCAACCCGATGCACCAGAGCGAAACGTCGTACCTGTTCATCGGCTACCTCGCGTCGTTCGCCCTCGCTCCTCGGGCGGCACCCCGCAAAGCACGCACCGCGCCGCGCGTCGCGCGGCCCCGATCCTTTTTTCCGTCCGGGTCTATTCGATGAAATTCTCCCTCATCATGGCGACGCTCGGCCGCAGCGACGAGATCGAGCGCATGTTCGACTCGCTGCTGCTGCAGGCCTATGCCGACCTCGAAGTCATCGTCGTCGACCAGAATCCGGACGATCGCGTCGAGCGGATCGTCGACCGGTATCGCGACCGGCTGACCATCGTCCACCTGCGATCGGAGAAGGGCAAGTCGCGCGCGACGAACGTCGGGCTGAAGGCCGTGACGGGCGACGTGGTCGGCTTTCCCGACGACGACTGCTGGTATCGGCCCGGGATGCTCCATGCGGTCGCGGCGCGCCTGTCGGCCGACAGCACGATCGACGGCATGACCGGGATGAGCGTCGACGCCGCGGGCAGGCCGTCGCAAGGACGATGGGCGACGTCGGCGCAGACCGTGAACCGTTTCAACGTGTGGGTGTGCGCGACGTCGTACACGATCTTCCTGCGCCGGACTGCCGTCGCCGCGGCGGGGCAGTTCGACGTCGACCTGGGCGTCGGCGCGACCTCGCGCTGGGGCGCGGGGGAAGAGGTGGATTTCCTGGTCCGCGCGTTGCGGGCCGGATGCCGGATCGACTACGACCCGCACCTGCGCGTGCATCATCCCGAGCCGCTGGCCGTGCTCGACGAGCATGCGTATGCGCGCGGACGACGCTACAACCGCGGGTTCGGGCACGTGCTGCGCATCAATCGCTATCCGCTCGCGTACGTCCTCTACATGATCGCGCGGCCCGTGGCCGGCTGCGTGCTGTCGTGCGCGCGCCGCAATCCCCGCCGGGCGAAGTACTACTGGATCGCCGCATCGCATCGGCTGCTGGGCTGGATGGACTGAACGATGAGCACGATCCTCTCCCCGTCGATGGACAGCGCCGATCGCGCCGGTCGCGTCGAGCGCGCACCGCTCACGGTCTACACCGACACGCGCTGGCCGGTCGGCACCGGCATCCACAACGTGATGGCGGCCTATGCCGAGCGTGCACCGTCGACCGTGCGCATCGCGCCGCTGACGGTCGGCGGCGGTGTCGCGCATCCGTTGTCGCCGCTGGCGTTGAGCCGGGCGCTGCGGCGGCTGCCGGCCCGCAACGCAGTGTTCTGGAATCCCGGGTTCGTTCCGGCCACGTTGCCTGACTTCCCTTCGGTCGTCGTCGTGCACGACCTCACGCATCGCCATTTCTATACGCGCGCGCACCGCTTCTACTACGACACGATCCTCCGGCCGCTGTACCGGCGTTGCACGGCGATCGTCTGCGTGTCCGAGTTCACGCGCGACGAATTCCTGCGCTGGTCGGGCATGCCGCCCGAGCGCGTTCACGCGATCCACAACGGCACCGACGACGCGTATCGGCGCAATCGCGACACGCTCGGCTATCCATTTCCGTACGTGCTGTATCCGGGCAACCGGCGCAACTACAAGAACCTGCACCGGCTGATCGAGGCGTTCGGCGCGAGCGGGCTGTTGCCGCTCGGCGTGCGCCTGATGCTGACCGGCGAACCCGACCCGGCGCTGCTTGCGCATGCCGCGCAGCACCGGTGCGCCGACGGGCTCGTGTTCGCGGGGGTCCTGCCGAACGATGCGATGCCGAAGCTGTACCGCGGCGCGCTGTTCGTCGCGTTCGTATCGCAGTACGAAGGTTTCGGCTTGCCGATTCTCGAGGCGATGGCGTCCGACGTGCCCGTGCTGACGTCGATCGTGTCGGCGATGCCGGAAGTGGCAGGGGCCGCCGCGATGCTCGTCAATCCGCTGTCGGTCGTCGACATCGCGGTCGCGATGCGCCGGCTCGGCACGGAGGCCGCATCGCGCGACGCGCTCGTCGCGCGGGGCCGGGAGCAGATCCACCGGTTCGACTGGAACGCATCGGCGAGCAAGTTCTGGCGGCTCGTCGAGCAGGTCGGCGCGTCGGCATGACGCGCCCGTCAATCAACAGAGCCGGGCAGACCGGCCGACACCATCAATCACGGCGCGGGGTATCACGATGGAAACGGAAGGAAGAATCAGCGTCATCGTCGTCAATTACGGCACGCCCGACCTGACGATACGATGCGTGGCGTCATTGACGTCGTTACGCGTCGCGTTTGCCGACGATATCGTCGTCGTCGAGAATGCGTCGCCGGACGACTCGTATGCGCGGTTGCGACGCGAACTGCCGCACGGCGTGAGGCTGTTGCGTGCCGCATGCAATCGCGGTTTCGGGTCGGGTGTGAACTTCGGCATGGCCGCCTGCCGGCGCGACTACGTGCTGGTGGTCAATCCCGATACGCGTTTCAGCGAGAACGGGCTGGCCAGGGTGCTGGACCTGCTCGACGCGCGCCCGGAGGCCGGGCTCGTCGGGCTCGATCTGCAGTATCCCGACGGCCGCCGCCAGTATTCGGCACGGCGGTTCTACAGCTGGCTCGACATCCTGGCGCGCCGCACCGCGCTCGGCCGCTCGAACCGCTTCCGCGCGCGGATGGCTCGGCATCTGATGATCGATGCCTGGTCGTGCGGCAGTCCGTTCGACGCCGAATGGGTGATGGGAACGGGGTTCGTGGTGCGACGCGACCTGTTCGAGTCGCTCGGCGGCATGGACGAATCGTATTTCCTCTACATGGAGGATGTCGATCTGTGCGCACGGACCTGGCTTGCCGGTTATCGCGTGCTCGGCATGCCGGGCGTCACGCTCGTGCACGAGCATCAGCGGCAGTCGGCGGCGAGCCCCGTCTCCCGTGCGGGACGCCATCATCTGCGCAGCCTGTGGCGGTTCTATCGCAAATTCCACGTGCCGCTGTCGTTGCCGCCCGGCGTGTCGCGGATCGCCCGGCAATGACGCCAGTCCGTCCGTCTCGCGTCGTCCGGTGTGCCGTGGCCGCCGCGCTGTACGCGCTGGTCATGCACGGCGCGGATGGCGCGCAGCTCGTGCCGCCGGCGTCGCGCGTGCTGCTCGCGCGGGACGGCGTCGCGCGCTACGGCGTGCGCGCCGGTGCGGCGGATGCCGTCACACGGCACGCGGCCGACGAGATTGCCGACTACCTGTCGCGCATCAGCGGCGCGTCGTTCGCCGTGTCGGACGACGGCCAGGACCGGACACCCGCGATCGTCGTCGGCGGCGAGCATGCGGCGCAACGATGCGGGCCGGCCAACGCGGCGGGGCTCGGCAGCGACGGCTTCGTCGTCTGCCGCAGCGGCGCCGACCTCGTCATCGCCGGTGGGACGCCACGCGGCACGCTGTTCGGCGCGTACTGGTGGCTCGACCGCAAGCTGGGCGTGAAGTGGCTCGCGCCCGATGCCACCGAAGTGCCCAGGCAGGCCGAGCTTCGCGTCGACGCGACACCCGTGCGGCAGGTTCCGCGCTTCGCGTATCGCGAGGTATTGAGTGCGGAAGGCGAGGACAAGCCGTTTCGCGCGCATAACCTGCTGAACGGCGAGTCGCACGGGACGTCGTACCGCGCGTCCCCGCCCGGGATCGACATGTGGGATCGCAGCTGGCTCGCGCGGGATGGCGACGCCGACTTCTGGACGCTCGTGCCGCGCGACCGCTACGCGGCCGCTCACCCGTCCTGGTATGCGGGCGGGCAACTCGCGATGATGTCGGCCGACGTCCGCGCCACCATGGCCGCCGAGATCGTGAAGCGGCTGAAGCGTTTGCCCGATCCGGGCCGCATCTGGTTCGGCATCCGCGACATGGACTGGGGCTGGGACCCGGATCAGGCGAGTCGCGCGTTCGCCGATACGCACGGCGGCGCGCTGTCGGCCGCGTTTCTCGACATGGTGCGGGACGTGTCGGCGCAGGTCCGGGCCGCGGTGCCGGGCGCGCGTTTCGCGATGCCGGCCTATCACTGGGGCTTCACGCCGCCGGACGGCATGCAGGTGCCGGATCACGTCCGCGTCTATCCGATGACGATCCAGGTCGACTACAGCGTCGCGCTGAACGAGGACCGCAACGCGCGGCTGCGCGACGGCCTGAAGCAATGGAACCAGATCGCGCGGCACGTCACCGTCTGGGATCACGTCGTGAACTTCGGCGGCTACCTGCAGCCGACGCCGAATCTCTATCCGGTCGGCCGCAGCATTGCGTGGCTCGCCACGTTGCCGAACGTCGACGGCTACTTCGCGGAGGGCGACTGGCAGTCGCGCGGCGGCGAATTCGCGAGCCTGCGCGTGTGGCTGATCGCACGGATGCTGTGGACGCCGACGGCGGACCCGCGTGCGCTCGTCCGCGAATATTGCGACGCCTACTACGGTGCGGCGGCCCCGGCCGTCATGCGCTATATCGACCGCATGCATGCGGCGCTGCGCGCGAGCGGCGACGTGCTCGCCGAGCAGACGCCGGTCGGCATGTCGATGTACACGTACGACTTCGTTCGCGAGGCGGAACGCGATTTCGACGCGGCCGCCCGTGCCGTCGACGGCGACGCCGTGCGCGGCGCGCGCGTGCGACAGGCGCGCGTGCCGCTCGATTTCGTGATCCTGGCCCTGCGCGAGCGCTACGCGGCGCGCGCCGCGAAGGACGGCTGGGACCTCGACGTCGGCGCGCGACGCGCCCGTCTCGACGCGGCGATCGCGGCAGCAGGCATTCGTCAGTATCGGCAAAGCGGCAATCTCGCGGCACTCGGCGCGTTGCTCGATATCGACCGGCATCCCGTCGTCGCGCCGCCGCTCGTGGCGGGTCTGGCCGACGGCGACTGGCGCGCGATCGACGTGTCGCGCGTGAACCTCTACGACAGCGCGCGTTTGGTGGCCGATCCGGGTTCGCTCGACGGCGCCGCGATCGCGATGCGCGGCGATTCGGGCGCATGGGCGGTCCAGCTCAAGCTCGACAAGCTGCCGCGCGACGGGCGCTGGGATCTCTACGCATCGGTGCGCGTGCCGGAAGGCGGCGGGGCAGGCGCGGCCGCCGTGCGCGTCGGCGCGTACCCGCCGATGACGCTGCGCACCGACACGCCGGCGCGCACGCTCGACGACGCGCGATTCCGGTGGCTGCCCGTGCCGGGCGGCCCGTTCAGGTACGACGCCGATCACGAGAAAGGCATCTATGTCCACGGCGTCGGCTTCGCGCGAGGACAGTCCGTGCGCGTGGGGGCGTTCGTCGCCATTCGTCACCGTGCGCCGGAGGACACGCCGCCGCCCGCTCCGCTTCAAGGAAACGCTTCATGAAAGTCGCCATCGTTTCGCCGATTCCGCTGTTTCCCGTCAACGCGGGCAATCGCAGTCGCGTCCTGAATCTCGCGCGGGCGGTGAGGTCGCTCGGCTGCGATGTGCATTTCGTCTATCTGGAATCGCGCCAGACGGGCGGCGTGGATCTCGACGCGCATCGCGAGGAGTTCGGCGCGGACCGCGTGTCGGTATTGCGTCGCGCGGGCCTGGCGCTGGCGCGCTATCGGTTCAAGCGGGTCGCGTGGCTTGCGCGTCGCCTCGCCGCGAAAGCGGCCGGCAGCCGGCATGCGTATTACACGGGGCTCGACGAGCTGTTCAGCGACAGCTTCTCCGCGCAGTTGCGCGCGCTGCAGCACCGCCACGCGTTCGACGCCGTGTTCGTCGAATACGTGTTCTATTCGCGTGCGCTCGATGCGTTTCCCGATTCGGTCGTGAAGGTCGTCGACACGCACGACATCTTCGCGGACCGGCACGTGCCGTTCATCGGCCGCCCCGGTGCGAAGCGCTACATGTTTTCGATTCCGCCGGAACGGGAATGCGACGGATTGCGCCGTGCGCATGTCGCGCTGGCGATCCAGGCCGAGGAGGGCGACGCGCTGACGGCACGCCTCGGCGGCGGCGACACGCCGTCGGTCGCGGTCCTCAGTCACCTGCTCGCGTTTCCGCCGCAGGTGGACTGCGCCGGGTATGCCGACGCGACCTTTCTCGGCAGCGACAACCAGCCGAACCGCGACGCCGTGAAGTACTTCGTCGACGAGATCCTGCCGCATGTCGTGGCGCGGCTGCCGGCATTTCGCCTGCATCTCGCCGGCACGATCGCGGCGGCCGTGCCGGACGGTCCGCACCTCGTCAAGCGCGGCACCGTCGCCGAGCTGGGCGACGCGTTCGCGATCGCGCCGATCTCGATCAATCCGATGCTGCTCGGCACCGGCATCAACATCAAGCTGCTCGAGAGCATGGCGCTCGGCGTGCCGATCGTCAGCACGCGGACCGGCGCGCGCGGCCTCGGCGAACAGGACCTGCGTGGTGTGACCGTCGTGCGGGACGGCGATCCGCAGGGCTTCTCGGATGCGGTCGTCCGGCTCGCGACGGACCGCGCGCAGCGTGTCGCGCAGGGGGCCGCCGCACGCGCCGCCGCGCTGGCCTGGCACGAAACGCAGCTGGATGTCCTGCGCGAGACGCTCCGGCGGCGGCCGGTTGCAGCGCACGCGTGACGGACGCATCCATCGAAACCATCGAACCAACCAGGGGAATCGAACATGTCGAAACTGGCCGATCTGAAGCAGCGGCTGCGCGTGCGGCTGTACGTCACGCGACTGACCCTGCAATGGCGTCGCGAGGCCGCACGGCGTGCCGCGAGCGACGCCGCCGCGCCCGGCGCCCATCTGCTGGTCCTGCCGTGCGACCCGTGGACGCTGATCGGCTCGAAAGGCGACGAGGCGATGCTGCGCGCGGTCGTCGAGCGGTTGCGTGTTGCGAACGGCGCGTTGCGGGTGTCGGTCGTCACGGCCACGCCGGAGGCGGCGGACGCCGCGACCCGGCTCGGCTTTCAGGCGGTCGACGCTTGGCGCGAGCCGTGGCGCCTGATGGACACCGTCGAGCGGCTGGCCGCATTGCAGCCCAGCGCGGTGGTCGTCATCGGCGCGGACGTGATGGACGGCTACTACTCGCCGATGACGTCGCTGCGGTTGCTGGCGACGGCGGACCTGCTGGTCCGGCGCGGCGTGGCCGGCGCGATTCTCGGCTTCAGCTTCAACCGCCAGCCGTACCGGCAACTGAGGCATGCATTCGACCAGATCGACGCGCGGCTGCTGGTCAATGTGCGCGACGGCGTGTCGCTCGACCGATTCAGGCGTTTCAGTTCGGCGCCCGCCGAGCTGGTGGCGGATTCCGCATTCATGCTTCAGCCGGACCATGCGTCGGATTGCGTCAGGGGGACGGCATCGTGGGTCGAATCGCGGCGCGCGGCCGGCGACATCGTGATCGCTTTCAACTTGCACCCGATGCTGATTCGCCGGGCCAGCGACACGGATATCGCGGCGCTCGTCGCGTCGGCGCAGGAGGCGCTTCACGGGCTCGCGGCACGGCATCGCGTCAGCGTCGTGCTGCTGTCTCACGACTATCGCGGCCGCGACGGCGACGATACCTGTCTCGAACCACTGCACGACGCCTTGACCGAGAAGATGGGCGACCGGCTGTACTACCCGCGCACCCGCATGTCGGCGGCCGAGCTGAAGGCCATTTCGGGGCAGGTCGACGGCGTGGTGACGGGCCGCATGCATCTCGCGATCGCCAGTCTTGGCATGGGCGTGCCCGTCGCGGCGCTGACCTACCAGGACAAGTTCCAGGGCCTTTTCAGTCATTTCGGGCTGCCGGACACCTTCCTGATGAAGCCTGACGAAGCGATGCGCGCGACGCGCCTGGCGGCGGTGCTCGACCGCTTCGTGTCGGAGCTTCCCCAGCTGCGCGACCAGGTGCATGCCGCGCTGCCGCGCGTCAAGGAGGCGTCGTGCAGGAACCTGCGCGGCGTGATCCACGCGATTCAGCCGTCGTGAGCGGGTATTCCGCCATTTTTACCCCGTTCGAAGCCGCGCCGCGCGGGGTCGAACGGCAACCTGTCGAGTCTCGCTTGAACCTGTCAAATGAAAAGTCCCACCATTCGCGAACTGCAACAGCAACTGGGTCAACTGAACCTGATCGTCGAAGAAGTCCGGCAGAAGGAGAAGCAGGCCCGACTCAAGGAGATCGCCGAGTACGTCCGGCAGTTCAGCATCACCGAAATCGAACTGCTGCGCGCGGCGGGCTTCATCAAGGCGCGGCAACAGAAGGCGCCGGCGAAATACTACGACCCGAACACCGGCCGCTCGTGGTCGGGGAAGGGCGCACGTCCCCGGTGGCTGGCGGGCAAGAACCTCGACGACTACCTGATCCGGGAAACGCCGCAGCCATGGTGGCCGGAAACGCGCTGACGGCCGGTCGGCAACGGCGTCCTGAAGCGACGCCGGTCGATCCGGCATGACTCGAACGAACTGAATTTCAGAGGCAATGCGGCATATGCGGAATCCCGACATGGACCCGGTCGCTCCCCCGGACAGCCCGGGACCCAGGAAGAAGACGAGCTATCGCGCCCCGGCGCTCGAGAAAGGCCTCGATATCCTCGAGCTGCTGATCGATCGCCAGTACGGCATGGCGCAGGCGGACATCTGCCGCGCGTTGAAACGCAGCCGAAGCGAGCTGTACCGGATGATGCAGGTGCTCGAGGATCGCGGTTACATCTACCGGGTGGATCGCTACGACCGGTACGCGCTCACCATGAAGCTTTACTTTCTCGGGCAGCATCATGCGCCGACCCGATCGCTGGGCGCGCTCGTCACGCCGCTGTTGCAACAGTTCGCATTGCAGACGGTCCAGTCGTGTTACCTGGCGGTATTCGACGGCGACACGATGATCGTCATCGCGACGGCCGGCGCCGAGACGGAATGGAACATCGCGGTCCGCGTCGGCACGCGCATGCCGCTGCACGGGAGCGCGGCGGGCGAGATGTACCTGGCCTTTCAGGACGAAGACGTGCGGGCCCGGTTGTCGCGGGCCGACGGGCACGCCGGTGGGTCGCGCAATCCGCCGCCCGGTGACGACACGTTGCCGCCCCATCTGGTCGACGGCTATCTCTGCCGTCCCAATGCGCGCATTCCCGGCATCACGGATATCGCGACGCCGATCGTCGACAAGTCGGGTTCGGCCATCGCGATCCTCGCGTGCCCGTACCTCGCGCTGTCGGGGGAAGCGGGCGCGATGTCGGTCAAGCAGATCAGCGCGGCGTTGTACGAAACGGCCCAGCGCATCGCCGCGACGGTCGATCAGCGGTTCATGCAATCGGCCGTCGACATGCCGGCGCGTGGCGCGGCATGCACGTAGGGCGGCGGGAATCGTTCCGGGTACCGACGGAGAGGGCGAACTCACCGTGAAGCGGCGCCGGCTCTGCGCCAGGCCGCGCTCAGGGCGGTCGCGGTCATGTCGCGGCGCGATGCGTGCTCACGCGTCGCGACGATCGGCAGCCTGCGGTCAGCGGTTCACGACCGAGTACACGAGCGTGCCGGAGAACATCAACAGCACGAGCGAGGCGCCGCGCAGCAGCGTCGACGTTCGGGCGGCCCACGCGCGTTGCGAGGTCAGGAGCCCGCCGAGGGACGACCAGCCCACGCCGATCGGCGCGAGCACGACCAGAAAGACGAGGAGCGTCCATGCGAAATAGTGGGCCGACCTGAACGCCTCCAACGGAAACAGCGTGCTCGAGAACAGCAGCGCCTTCGGGTTCATCGTCGTCGCGACGAACACATCGCGAAACCTCACCGGCGCGATCGGTACGTCCTGCAGCACGCGGCTATGCGTCCACATCCTGAGCGCGAGGAAAAAGATGTAGACGGAGCTCGCGAGCTTGACCACGTCATACAGCCAGGGCCGGCCCGCAGCGAACGCGGCCAGGAAGAATCCCCATACGGAAATCGCGATCGCGTAGCCGAGCGCCTCGGCGATCACCAGCGGCCAGGTACCGCGCAGGCCGACCTTCAGCCCGGACGACAGCAGCAACGTATTGGTCGGCCCCGGCACGATCAGCACCAGCGAGACGTACATCGACATCTTCAGCAACGCTTCCTGGATGGGCACGCGGCCTCCTCGATTCGTCGGTGTCGCGGTTCGCGTCCGGCCGAAGCCGGGGCGCCGCTGGAATGCTTCAGTGCAGAGGCGATCCGCTCTTTCGGGAACGTGCCCGTTTTCATTGCATGGTCTTCGTGTCCGCCCGGACACATGATGACGAATTTCTCCGGCGACGAGTCGGATTATTTTCAGGTCGGCATCAAAACTGCCGAAATTCGAAAAGATCGACTTCGTTGTTTTGGAAATGAAGAGGGCTTTATTTCTTTCCTGTTAATTAGGTCGGTCATTTCGCGTTTTTTTTGTAAAATGGGGTACTTGTTTATGCGATTTAAATAAAAAACAGAATTCATTTGGTTTGAGAAATTAAATCGATCGTTGTGCAGCATTTCGTCGATATTTTGCGGGATTTAGAATTTCTCTGGATAACTTTAGATTGATATGAAATTTTTCTCGGCATGCCGTCCTGAACGCTGTTAAGGTGTGCCGCAGCGGTCAAGTGCATGGCGTATCAATCGTGCTGGCAATCAGGGCAATTGATCATGGCCGTGCACTAACGGCGATCGTCGAATCGGCAAGTCAATCTGCCGAGGCTGAATCCATTGCGCGGTGTGCCGCCGCATTCGATGGGGATTCGCATTGTTGATTGAATTCGATTCAATTCACTACGTATTTGCGATTTGACTTGTCATGATGGGTGGCATCATGTTGTGACGCGTTGCCGAACAATTTGCCGGTTCAATTCGAAAAGGCGGCACTGTCCATTCAGGTTTTCAATCCCATGGGAAGCGTGTCATGAGTAATCCGATCAGGAATATCGTCATCGTGGGCGGCGGCACGGCGGGCTGGATGTCCGCCTCGTACCTCGTCCGGGCACTCCAGCAGCAGGCGAACATCACGCTCGTCGAATCCGCGGCGATTCCCCGGATCGGCGTGGGCGAGGCGACCATTCCGAGTCTGCAGAAGGTGTTCTTCGACTTTCTCGGAATACCGGAGCGGGAGTGGATGCCCCAGGTGAATGGCGCGTTCAAGTCTGCCATCCGGTTCGTGAACTGGCGGAAGTCGCCCGACCGCGCGCCCGGCGATCATTTCTATCATCTGTTCGGCAACGTGCCGAACTGCGACGGCGTGCCGCTTACCCACTACTGGATGCGCAAGCGCGAACAGGGCTTCCAGCAGCCGATGGCGTACGCCTGCTACCCGCAGACCGAGGCGCTGGACGCCAAGCTGGCACCGTGCCTGGCCGACGGCACCCGCCAGATGTCCCACGCGTGGCACTTCGACGCGCACCTGGTGGCCGACTTCCTGAAGCGCTGGGCCGTCGAACGCGGCGTGAAGCGCGTGGTCGACGAGGTCGAGCAGGTTCACCTGGACGATCGCGGCTATATCTCCAGCCTGTCCACCAAGGAGGGGCGGACGCTGGAAGCGGACCTGTTCATCGACTGCTCCGGCATGCGGGGACTCCTGATCAACCAGGCCCTGAAGGAGCCGTTCATCGACATGTCCGACTACCTGCTGTGCGACAGCGCGGTCGCGAGCGCGGTGCCCGCCGACGACGCGCGCGTGGGGATCGAGCCGTACACCTCGGCGATCGCGATGAACTCGGGCTGGACCTGGAGGATCCCGATGCTGGGCCGGTTCGGCAGCGGCTACGTGTTCTCGAGCAAGTTCACGTCGCGCGACCAGGCCACCGCCGACTTCCTCGACCTCTGGGGGCTCTCGGACGAGCAGCCGCTCAACCAGATCAAGTTCCGGGTCGGGCGCAACCGGCGGGCGTGGGTCAACAACTGCGTCTCCATCGGGTTGTCGTCGTGCTTCCTGGAGCCGCTGGAATCGACGGGCATCTACTTCATCTACGCGGCGCTTTACCAGCTGGTGAAGCACTTCCCCGACACGTCGTTCGACCCGCGGTTGACCGACGCATTCAATGCCGAAATCGTCTACATGTTCGACGACTGCCGGGATTTCGTCCAGGCGCACTATTTCACCACGTCGCGCGACGACACCCCGTTCTGGCGCGCGAACCGGCACGACCTGCGGCTCTCGGACGCCATCCAGGAAAAGGTCGAACGCTACAAGGCGGGGCTGCCGCTGACCACCGCGTCGTTCGACGATTCGACGTACTACGACACCTTCGACTACGAATTCAAGAACTTCTGGTTGAACGGCAACTACTACTGCATATTTGCCGGCCTGGGGCTGTTGCCGGACCGGTCCCTGCCGCTCTTGCGGCACCGGCCGGAGTCGATCGACAAGGCGGAGGCGATGTTCGCCCGGATCCAGCGCGAGGCCGAGCATCTGCGAAAGAGCCTGCCGACGAACCACGATTACCTGCGCTCGCTGCGCGAGGGCCACGCGGGGCTGTCTCGCAGCCAGCCCGGGCCGACGCTCGCGGCGCCGGAGATCCTGTAGTGGACAGCACCCTGGCCCGGGTAAGCGCCATCGCGGCCACGCACGACGCCGTGGCGGCGTGCGATCCGCTGCAGGCGCGGGCGTTCGTCCTGCAACTGCCCGGCCTGAACCGTCAACGGGACGTGCCCGGCATCGTCGGCCTGTTGCGCGCGTTCCTCCCGGCGCGCGGCATGCCCGCGGGCTGGGGCTTCGTCGAAGCCGCGGCCGCGATGCGCGATATCGGGTTCTTCCTCGGGTCGCTCAAGCGGCACGGACACGAGCCGGTGGACGCGGTGCCCGGGCTCGAGCCGGTGCTGCTCGACCTGGCGCGCGCGACCGGCCTGCCGCCGCGCGAGACGCTCCTGCACGTGACGGTCTGGAACCCGGCGGCGGCCGACGCGCAGCGCAGCTACACCGGGCTGCGCGACGAAGCGCACCTGCTCGAGAGCGTGCGCCTCTCGATGGCGGCGCTCGAGGCGGCCATCGCGTTGACCGTCGAGCTGTCCGACGTGCCGCTGCAGGCACCCGCGTTCGCGCAAGGGTGCGACGCGCTGGCGGCCTATCTGCGGAAAATGGTCGACTCGATTGTTTACGCGTACCGCTTCATCTCGCTGCAGGTCTTCTACGACGAGCTTCGTCCGTTCTACGAACCGATTCGAGTGGGGGGCGCAGCTACCTCGGCCCCGGCGCCGTCGAAATGCCGCTCTTCGTGCTGGAGCACGTGCTGTGGGGGTCGCAATCGGACCACCACGCGTATCGGGAATTCAAGGAGACGTACCTGCCCTACGTGCTGCCCGCATTCAGGGCGATCTACGCGCGGTTCGCCGGGCAGCCGTCGCTCGTCGACCGTGCGCTCGGCGACGCGCAAGCGGCCCGTGCGCGGGGCGAGCCCGTCGCGGCCGGGTTGGCGGCCCTCGACCGCGTATTCGAGGTCCTGCTGCATTTCCGGGCGCCTCACGTCAAATTGGCGGAGCGCGCATACGAAGCCGGTAAAAGCGGCCCGTCGATCGGCAGCGGGGGGTACGCGCCCAGCATGCTCGGCGATCTGCTGACGCTCACGCGTGCCGCGCGATCGCGCGTGCGCGCCGCGCTCGACGAATCCGGCGCCTGACACGCGCGGCCATGTGTTCCATCTCACCAGGAGAGTGTGCCCCCATGACTCAGCAGAGCCCCGCGAACGGGCGCGACAGCAACCACTTCGATGTGATCATCCTCGGCTCGGGCATGTCGGGCACCCAGATGGGCGCCATCCTGGCCAGGCAACGGTTTCGCGTGCTGATCATCGAGGAGTCGTCGCACCCGCGGTTCACGATCGGCGAATCGTCGATCCCCGAGACGTCCCTGATGAACCGCATCATCGCCGATCGCTACGGCATTCCGGAACTTGACCACATCACGTCGTTCTATGCGACGCAGCGGTACGTCGCATCGAGCACGGGCATCAAGCGCAACTTCGGCTTCGTATTCCACAAGCCCGGCGAGGAGCACGATCCGAAGGAGTTCACGCAGTGCGTCATTCCCGAACTGCCGTGGGGGCCGGAGAGCCATTATTACCGGCAGGACGTCGACGCCTACCTGTTGCAAGCCGCGATCAAATACGGCTGCACGGTCCGCCAGAAGACGACCGTGACGGAATACCACGCGGACAAGGACGGTGTCGCGGTGGCCACCGCCCAGGGCGAACGGTTCACCGGCCGGTACATGATCGACTGCGGCGGGCCCCGCGCGCCGCTCGCGACCAAGTTCGCGCTGCGCGAAGAGCCGTGCCGCTTCAAGACGCATTCGCGCAGCCTCTACACGCACATGCTCGGGGTCAAGCCGTTCGACGACATCTTCAAGGTCAAGGGGCAGCGCTGGCGTTGGCACGAGGGGACCTTGCACCACATGTTCGAGGGCGGCTGGCTCTGGGTGATTCCGTTCAACAACCACCCGCGGTCGACCAACAACCTGGTGAGCGTCGGCCTGCAACTCGACCCGCGTGTCCACCCGAAAACGGACATCCCCGCGCAGCAGGAATTCGACGCATTCCTCGCGCGGTTCCCGAGCATCGCGGCGCAGTTCCGCGACGCCGTGCCGGTGCGCGACTGGGTCAGGACCGACCGCCTGCAGTTCTCGTCGCGCGCGTGCGTCGGCGATCGCTACTGCCTGATGCTGCACGCGAACGGGTTCATCGATCCGCTTTTCTCCCGCGGGCTCGAGAACACCGCGGTGACCATCCACGCGCTCGCGGCGCGCCTGATCAAGGCGCTGCGCGACGACGACTTCTCCCCCGAGCGCTTCGAGTACATCGAGCGGCTCCAGCAGAAGCTGCTGGACCACAACGACGACTTCGTCAGCTGCTGCTACACGGCGTTCTCGGATTTTCGCCTGTGGGACGCGTTCCACAGGCTGTGGGCGGTCGGCACGATCCTCGGCCAGTTCCGGCTCGTGCAAGCCCACGCGCGGTTCCGCGCGTCGCGCGACGAGCGCGACCTCGATCGCCTCGACGACGACGCGCCGTACCTCGGGTTCCTGTGCGCGGACATGGAGGGGTACTACCAGTTGTTCAACGACGCCAAGGCCGAGGTCGAGGCCGTGAGCGCAGGGCGCAAGCCGGCCGGGGAGGCCGCGGCGCGGATTCACGCGCTCATCAACGAACGCGAGTTCGCCAAGCCGATGTTCGGCTTCGGGTACTGCATCACCGGGGCCAGGCCGCAGCTCAACAACTCGAAGTACAGCCTGCTGCCTGCGATGAAGCTGCTGCACTGGACGCAGACCAGCGCGCCGGCGGAGGTGAAAAGGTATTTCGACTACAACCCGATGTTCGCGCTGCTCAGGGCGTACGTCACGACCCGCATCGGCCTGGCGCTGAAGTAGTCGCCCGACCCCGGAATCGAAATGATCGACGACATTCAATTGAATCAGGTGGGTGCCGGCGCGCATCCGGCGGCGGCGTACGACGCGACCACGCGCGTGGCCGCGAGCTGGTACGTCGCGATGCGCACGGCCGACCTCAAGGACAAGCCGGCGGCGTTGACGCTCTTCGGCCAGCCGTGCGTCGCATGGCGCGGCGCGTCGGGACGGGCCGTGGTGATGGACCGCCACTGCGCGCACCTTGGCGCGAACCTGGCCGACGGGCAGGTCGAGGACGGGTGCATCCGGTGCCCGTTTCACCACTGGCGGTACGACGAGCACGGCCAGTGCGTGCATATCCCCGGCCACGGCCCGGCGGTGTGCCGCCTGGAGCCGGTCCCGCGCGGGGCGCGCCAGCCGACGTGGGTCACGGCCGAGCGGTACGGCTACGTGTGGGTCTGGTACGGCTCCGCGCAGCCGCTGCATCCGCTGCCCGAAATCGCCGCGGCCGACGTCGACAACGGCGACTTCATGCACCTGCACTTCGCGTTCGAGACGACGACGGCGGTGTTGCGGATCGTCGAGAATTTCTACGACGCGCAGCACGCGGCGCCCGTCCACGCGCTGCCGATATCGGCCTTCGAGCTCAAGCTCTTCGACGATTGGCGCCCGTGGCCGGAGGTCGAGTCGCTGGCACGGGCGGGCGCGTGGTTCGGTGCCGGGATCGATTTCACCGTGGACCGGTACTTCGGGCCTTTCGGCATGCTGTCGCGCGCGCTCGGCATGAACATGTCGCAGATGAACCTGCACTTCGACGGCTACCCCGGCGGGTGCGTGATGACCGTCGCACTGGACGGAGACGTCAAATACAAGCTGCTGCAGTGCGTGACGCCGGTGAGCGACGGCAAGAACGTCATGCACATGCTCATCTCGATCCGGAAGGCGGGCGGCCTCCTGCGTCGCGCGACCGACTACCTGCTGTTCGGGCTCCAGACCCGGCAGGCCGCGGGGTACGACGTCAAGATCTGGAACGGGATGAAGCCGGACGGCGGCGGCGCGTACAGCAAGTACGACAAGCTCGTGCTGAAGTACCGCGCGTTCTACCGCGGCTGGGTCGACCGCGCCGGCGCAAGCGAGCGGCAATACGCGAGCCGGCGGCTCTAGCCGGACCGGGTTCGGCCGCGTCGCGAAGAAGATCTCGCCACGCTGACCGGCTGATTACGGTTTTGTCATCAACGCCGTGCGCGCCTGCACGCAGCGAAGCCGTGGCGCCATTTCCGGGTAACATCGCCGGATGTCCCCACGCTAGCGACGGAGCCGGCCATGCGCATCCTGATAGTCGAAGACGAACCGAAGACGGGCGCTTACCTGAAGAAGGGGCTCGAGGAATCGGGCTTCAGCGTCGATCTCGCGAAGGACGGCGGCGAAGGGCTGATGCTGGCGCAGGAAGAGCGTTACGACGTGATCGTGCTCGACGTGATGCTGCCCGTGCTCGACGGCTGGGCCGTGCTCAAGCGGCTGCGCGACACGCACACGACGCCGGTGCTGTTCCTGACCGCGCGCGACGACGTGCAGGACCGTGTGCACGGCCTCGAACTCGGCGCCGACGACTACCTCGTGAAGCCGTTCGCGTTCGTCGAGCTGCTCGCCCGCATCCGCACGCTCGCGCGTCGCGGGCCGCCGCGCGAGACCGAGCACCTGACGGTCGGCGACCTCGAAATCGACGTGGTGCGCCGCCGCGTGAAGCGCGGCGCCACCCGCATCGACCTCACGCCGCGCGAATTCTCGCTGCTGCAACTGCTCGCGCGCCGGCAGGGCGAGGTGCTGAGCCGCACGCAGATCGCATCGTACGTGTGGGACATGAATTTCGACAGCGACACCAATGTCGTCGAGGTCGCGATCCGGCGCCTGCGCGCGAAGATCGACGACGCGTTTCCGGTCAAGCTGATCCATACCGTGCGCGGCGTCGGCTACGTGCTCGAACCGAAGGACGACGCATGATGCGCCCGCGCTCGCTTGCCGCGACGCTCGCGCTCGCGTTCGCCGCGACCACGCTCGCGTCGTTCGCGCTCGTCGGGACGTATGTGTATGCGGGCCTCGAGCGGCAGGTCAACACGCAGGACGACCTCGACATCGTGCTGGCCGCGCGCCACACACGCCGGCTCGCGGGCGAGCTCGAGTCGCTCGAGGCGGTGCGTGCGCACGCGGAGCGGTTGACGAGCCAGGTGCTGGGCAACGAGGCGCTGTCGATGGCCGTCGTCGATGCGCGGGGCGAGGTGCTCGCGCGGCACAATGTCCGGCTCGCCGCGCTCGACGACGCGCCTGCCGCCGCATCGGCTCCGCTCGCCGACGTGCAGCTGTTCGCGCCGCACGCGGTGCCGGTTCCGGCAAACGACCGGATCACGGCCGACCGGCTCGTCACGTGGACGGCCGGCGGCGGCACGCCGATGCGCGGCGTCGTGATCGAGGCGGCGCTGGGCGACCGCACGCCGATCCGCATCGCGATCGCGCGCAACATGCGCGACCGGGCCGACCTGCTCGACGGCTATCGCGACCGGCTCGAGCTCGCCGGCGGGCTCGGCGCGCTGTTTGCGCTGCTGCTCGGCTACTGGCTGATCCGCACGGCGCTCGCGCCGCTGCGCGAGATCGTCGACAACACCGGCCGGATCACGGTCGACAAGCTCGACACGCGGCTCGACGCGTCGCGCGCTCCGCCCGAGCTGCGTGCGCTCGTCGATGCGCAGAATGCGATGCTCGGCCGCCTGCAGCAGGCATTCGCGCATCTGTCGCAATTCAGCGCCGACCTCGCGCACGACCTGCGCACCCCGCTGAACAACATGCGCGGCGCCACCGAAGTCGCGCTCGCGCGGCCGCGTTCGGTGGACGAGTACCAGACGCTGCTCGAATCGAATCTCGAGGAATACGACCGTCTCGCACGGATGATCGAGAACGTGCTGTTTCTCGCGCGCGCCGAGCATCCGAGCTTCGTCACGCGGCAGCGCGCGTTCGACGTGCGCGACGAACTCGAGCGCATCGCCGGGTATTTCGAGGGCCTTGCCGACGAAGCGGGCTCGACGTTGCGCGTCGAAGGGCAGGGGCACCTGACCGCCGATGTCGAGCTGTTTCGCCGCGCCGTCGGCAACCTGCTCGCGAACGCGCTGCGTTACACGCCCGCCGGCGGCGTCATTACGCTCGGTGTCGACGAAACGGCCGAGGCGGTGAACGTTGTCGTCGAGAATCCGGGCGAGCCGATCGATCCCGCGCTGCTGCCGCGAATCTTCGACCGGTTCGTGCGCGGCGACCCCGCGCGCAGCGGCGGTGTGCCGGGCGGCACGGCGGGGCTCGGCCTCGCGATCGTGCGCTCGGTGATGGAGTTGCACGGCGGCACCGCGCAGGTCGAAAGCGACGCGCGCGGTACGCGCTTCGTGCTCACGTTCAACCGGCCGCCGGCGGCGTGACGGCGGGGGCGGGCTGAGCGGCTGTTGCTCGTTCCATCGTTCCGGCTTTCGATACCACGTCCGCGCTCGCCTGCCAGCCGCCGCCCAGCGCCTTCAGCAAGCCGACTTCGGCCTCCATCCGGCGCGCGTCGATCTGATCGGCCGTGCGCCGGTTCGTCAACGCGATCGTCTGCGCGGTCACCACGTCCAGATAGCTGACGGCGCCCGCGTTGAAGCGATTCGTCGTCAGCCGCAGCGACAGGTCGGCCGCGTCGGTCGCGCGCTGCTGGCTGCCGGCTTCGGACGCAAGCGCATCGAGCGCCGACAACTGATCCTCGACCTGCTGGAACGCGACGAGGACGGACTGCCGGTAGTCGGCGACCGCGCCGTCGTACTGCGCGTGCGCGCCGCGCAGCGATGCGCTGCGACGGCCGCCGTCGAACAGCGTGCCGGCGAGTTGCGGGCCAAGCGACCAGAACAGGCTCGGTGCGGCGAGCCACGGCGCGAAGAACGCGCTTTCGAGGCCGGCGCTCGCCGACAGCACGAGATCGGGGAAGAATGCGGCGCGCGCCTCGCCGATCCGCGCGTTCGCGGCCGCGACTCGGCGTTCGGCCGCCGCGATGTCGGGCCGCCGCTCCAGCAGTTGCGACGGCACGCCGGCCGGAATGGCCGGCACGCGGAACGCCTGCACGCGCGGCGGCAGCGCGAACGTCGACGCGCTTTCTCCGACGAGCGTCGCGATCGCGTGCTGCAACTGCGCACGCGACGCGTCGATGTCGGTGTCCTGCGTGCGGGTCGATTCGAGCTGCGTCTCGGCTTGCGCGACCGCCGATGCGTCGATCGCGCCGGCCGCGAGCTGCTGCTTGAGCAGCGTCAGCGCATCCGAGTAGGCGTGCACCGTATCGTCGAGCAGTTGCTTCTGCGTGTCGAGCGAGCGCAGCGCGAAATAGTCGGTCGCGAGCTCGGCCGTGACCGACAGCTTCACGGCCTGCAGGTCGGCTGCACTCGCGGCGGCGTTCGCCTGCGCGCCCGCTACGGCGTCGCGCACTCGGCCGAATACGTCGGGTTCCCAGCTCGCGGCCACGCCGGCCTGGTAGTCGGGCGTCGTCTTGCCGGCGAGCGACGAGCCGAGCCGGTTTTGCGACACGCGCGCACGGCTCTGCGCGACGCCTGCCGTGATCGTCGGCAGGAACCCGGCGTGCTGATAGTCGACCATCGCGCGCGCCTGCTGCAGATCGGCGATAGCTTTCTTCACCGTTTGGTTCGACACGTCGACGCGCGCTTCGAGCGCGTTCAGGTCGGCGTCGTCGAACACGGTCCACCACGCGCCGCGCGCGGCGGCGTCAGCGGGCATCGCGACGTGCCAGCCGGCTTGCGCGGCCGGTGCGGCCGGCGCGCCCGCGTAGTGGGCGGGCACCGCGACGGCGGGCGGGGAATAGGGCGGCAGCGTCGAGCAGGCAGTCAGTGCGGCGGCAACGCCGAGCGCGACGATGCGGCGAGCGAACGGGAGCGGATGAAGAAGGCGCATGGCAGGCATCTCGTGGGAGGCGTCGAAGGGTCAGCCGCGGGCGGGCGCCCGAGCGGGCGTTGACGTAGCCGGTGCAACGCCGGCCTCGCGCGGCGGCACGTCGCGCGCACCGGACGCGGACGCCGGTTGATCGGCCAGTGCGGTCCGAGCGGCCTGCGCGGGCGAAGCGGACGAAGCAGCCACTGGCGCCGCATCGTGCGCGGTCGACACAATCGTCACGGCTTCCCCTGCCGTGATCGCATCGCCCGGGTTGTCGATCACGCGATCGGTCGCCGCGAGCCCCGCGACGATCTCCACGCGCGTGCCGAAATCGCGCCCGATCTGCACGGTCTTCAGCGCGGTGCGCCCGTTCGCGCCGACGGTGGCGACCGTCACGCCGCTCGCGCGGAACAGCAGCGCGCTGACCGGCAGGTCGAGCGCCGGCGCCGCGCTCGGCACGACGAGATGCGCCTGCGCATATGCACCGGGCATCAGCGTGCCGTCGCGATTGTCGACGTCGATCTCGACACGCAGCGTGCGCGTGACGGGGTCGATCGCGCCCGCGCTGCGCGCGACCTGCGCGGCGATGCGCCGCCCCGGAAACTGCGGCGTCGTCAGGTAGACCGGCGTGCCGGTCGACACGCCGGCCGCGCTGTCCTGCGGCACGTCGACGAACACGCGCAGCGTGTCCGTCTGTTCGAGGTGGAACAGTTCGCCGGACAGGCCCGGGCTGCCCGGCGTGCCGCCCGCGGTCACCAGCGTGCCGACGTCGACGTTGCGTGCGGTGATCACGCCGTCGAACGGCGCGGCGACGGACTCGTACGACACGAGTTCGGCAAGATGCGCGACGTTCGCCTGCGCGGACGCGAGCATCGCGCGCTTCGCGTTCATGTCCGCGACCTTCGTGTCGGTGTCCTGCTGCGAGACCGACTGCGTTTTCAGCATGTCCTGCCAGCGCTGCGCGGTCGATTTCGCATAGTCGTAGTTCGCCTGCGCGCTCGCTTCGTCGGCGCGAGCCTGGCGCAACTGCGCGTCGAGATCCGGCGCCGAGATCCGCGCGAGCGCCTGGCCGGCCTTCACGTGCGTGCCGAGATCGGCGCTCCAGTGCGCGATATAGCCGCTCGTGCGCGCATAGATCGATGCGTCCGCATACGGCATCACCGAGCCGGGCAACGTCAGCGTTTGATCGGCCGGCGCCGTGCCGGGCATGATGACCGCCACCGGCAGCGCCTGCTGCGCGGCCACCTGCATGCGCTGCGCGGCGCGTGCATCGATACGCGGCACGATGCCGAGCGCGAGCAGCCCGGCGGCGAGCGCCACGGCCGCGAGCGGCACGGCCCGCTTGCGGCCGTGGCGGGCCGGTGCGGTGTCGGGGGCGGCGCCCCGCGCGGCGGGCGGCACGGCTGCTGCCGCGGCTGCCGCGTCGGCGGCGGGCGGCGGGGCGACGGGTTCGATCGAGTCGTTCATGATGGGTCCGGGTCGGGCGAATCGAAGGATGAGAAGAAGGAGGCCATCCGCGCGTCAGCGCAGCGCCGGCGTATCGGGCGCGGACTGCACGCGCCGGGCGGCCGCGGCGTCGCGGCGCCGGGCGAGCCACGCGTGGACGAAGCCGAACAGCACCGGGACGAACAGCAGCGTCGAGAGCGTGCCGAACGCGAGGCCGCCGATCACCGCGCGGCCGAGCGGCGCATTCTGCTCGCCGCCGTCGCCGAGGCCGAGCGCCATCGGCAACATGCCGATCAGCATCGCGAGCGCGGTCATCACGACGGGCCGGAAGCGGTTGAAGCCGGCGTCGAGCG